>JAFRSD010000023.1 GCA_017427775.1 Lachnospiraceae bacterium
AATGGTGGTCACTTCGTCTTTCTTCTTTAATTCCACGGTTCCGACATAAGGCACCTTAACGTAGCCCGACGGAGCCTCGTCCTCAACCACAACATACTTTCCGAGAGGAAGGTCGTCCGTAAAGACTTCCGAATCCGTGCTGGTAAGCGTTGCGACTGCGTCCGACACGTTATATGTAACATCCGTTCCGGAAACTGTCACATCGTCTGCCTTGAATACGAGGAATTTTGCACCCGCAAGGCTCCCTGTTGCGAATTTCGGGGTTTTCAACGTGCCGTACTCGGTAGTCGTCTCCGTATAACCGACAAATGTTTCGCCGGTCTTCTTGACACCGATTCTTCCGTAGATCCGAGTGTTCACAATCGGGTTGCCGCCGTTCACGGTAGCGTTTCCGTTCGGAACCAACTCTACTTCATATACCGTATCAATGAGAACATGTTCTTTATCGGTCTTGGTCTCTTTTATATATACCTTTCTTCCCGAAAGCGGGATAAGGAATTCCCCGCTCAAAGCTTTTCCGTCAACTCCGGTGGTCAGCTTGGCGAGTTCCGTCGCACAGGCGGGCTCGTCATAGATTGTAAACTCAACTCCGGCAAGCGGTCCGTCCCCGTCCGTCTTTACAAGGGAAAGAGTTCCTTTACGGTATTCATTCGTCCATGCCGCAGAAACCGTGGAATCCGCAACAACTGTCACGGTTTCATCGCCGGCCGCATTCCACGGGAACGTCTCCCCAAGCACAGGAGCGGCACTACTTCCGTCACCGTCAACTTCCTTAACCGTGTAAACACCGATAGGAAGGTTCTCGATTACGGTCTCGGCCGTCAGATTACCCGCAGTAATTATCAGAGAAACCCAGTGGTCAGCCGACTCACCGCCGGTCGGTCCCTGAACCAGGAACCAGAATGTCGTATCTTCATCAAGCGCTTTATCAATCGACTTGGAAAGCTTCAGCTTCCCAACCTTCAGAGTGTTCATCCACTCCGCCACAGGCACTTCACTCGGCTTAGTTACAACGGATGCGGTTCCTGTTGCTTCATAAGGCATTGCTTCGGAAGGAGTCAGTTCCGTATCACTTCCGTCCGCAGTTACTTCCGCAATCAGATAGGTTCCCGGAACAGCACACGTAATATTCGACGTGGTCGCCTCGGTATTTCCCGCAGTGATCGTTATGCTTGTCCAGCTCTTTGCGCCAAACGGATCCGTAATTCGGAACCAGAACGTGCGGTTAACCTGAGAAGCCTGCGACAGCTTCTTGGTAATCTTGAAGTAGGTGGGAACCACCTCGTTCGTCCACGTCGCCGTAGCCGTCTCGCCGCCCGTTACGGTTACGCTGCCTATACCGCTTGCTGTAAACGGAAACGCATCTGTAGTGGAAACCGCCGTGGTGCTGCCGTTGCCTGTTACCTCTGCAACAGTATAGTTACCGATTGGAAGATCTCTGAGAAGCTCCTGAGCGCCCGTACTGCCGGCCGGAATCGTTACGGATTTCCAATACGTCTTCGCCGGAAAATGGTCGTTTCCCGATACAGGCCCCTTTATCATAAACCAAAACGTCCGCGCCTCGGGAAGCAGTCTGTCAAGGTTTTTCTTCAATAAAATATTGCCGGAAAGGGGAGCATCGGCCACATTTACCTGTCCATTCGTCAGTGCAATCGCATTATCATACGAAACGGTTGCCACGTTCGTCCAAGACGAGCCGCCTGCAGGTCTGCGGTCAACCGTAATAGTTCCCGTTGCAGCGCCCGCAATGGATATTCTAAAGGTATCAGTATTCAGAGCATAGCCAGACGGGGCGGTATATTCTTTAAAATAGAACGTCTGTGCCGCACTCTTCAGGTCAAACTTCAGATTGAACTTACCGCTTGTATTGGTCGTAAAAGACGAAATACCCGTCGCGTCATTCACAAGCGTAGTACACCCATCATTACTATAGAGACGGAACACAGCGCCGTTGACGGCGGTCGATGTATCACCTTCAAGGTGCTTGTATACCACGAAGCCGACAGACGTACCTTTATTTACAGCATTAATCGTATAACTCTGCGTTTCAAAGTCATCTTTCGAAAAGGTATGCTCCCAAGCATACGGCTGGCCGGTGCCGGTATCGATATTACTGAAACCGTGAGGCGCTTTCGTTTCTACGACACGCACCTTACCATCATTGTCCTCGGTAACCTCAATGGGCTGGCGCTCATTACTCATATTATAAGTATAATACGTGCCCGTCGTACCGTTTTCAGCAATCTTATAATTCACTGAAGTTTTCCACGAGTTTGATGCCTTCGACCACTCATACAGGGCGAACTGCGCTCCGGAAAGTTTTGTTCCGGTGCCGTCCTCGGTCTTATTGATTACAATATCGCCTCTGGCATGAGTCGGCTTCAAGTCGACAGCAAGACGATACATGGACTTTCCATAAGGATTGTTATTGACAGAAACACCCGTCCCGCCAATAGATTCAATCTGCCAAACTGAATTATACGGAGTGTTAAAGTGCGGGTTAGTGGAATCCGCAAAGCCCTCTCTCCACTCCGAAGCGGATGCAGAACCAAAGCCTCGTCCTCGGGCATCCCAAAGAAAAGGCGTCCAGTTCGACTCACCCTGCCGAACACTACCCTTTCCTTTTTCGGTTTCCATATCAAAACCAAACTTTGTAATCAACGCCTGACGAGCGCGATCGTAAGAATTATGAAGGACAGCCCTCGCCTCATTTCCGTGATTATTCGCATAGGCAGCATTCGGAATGTCATAAGGATCGTCTTGCGGAAGATTGAACAACGCAACAGCGGAATGATTGACATTCTTAATCGCATTGGCAGCAAACGGACCTGGCGTTGTCGGGTTACCGGCATTTTCCGTCAAAGAAAAAAGCAGGTCTCCGGTCACGGCGCCACTCCCATAACTCGCCTTGTCAACGATGTTTCCAATCTCAAAGTGAGCCGTATACTTCGAATTATTACTGTGATGCAGATGAATGATATCACCGGTTCCATTATAACGGAAAATAGAGTTTGAACTCGTGTGAGGATCAAAAATCCCGCCGCCAAAGTACGCATTCAGAGGATAAGTATGCCCATGGTCATCGTAGAAATAGTCGTAACCCATCGCCATAAGAGCGGTAATCACCATACCATAGCAGTCGTTTGTCGTGCCATTGATAACCGTCGGATGATACGGCGTGCCGGACGTGACACGGCTGCCCTGCGAGGAGTAGTACGTACCGTTCACGTAGTATCCGCTGGCAGAGCCGCCAGCAGCATAGCCTCTGCCAACCATCGACAGAAGCGTTTTCGCATAGCAGGTTCGGAACTCCGCTTCCGTAAACGGATCACCCTCCGCAGCAAGCGCTTTCGTAACAACAGGCTTAACCAGTCCCGTTTCCGGCAAAACACCGAAGACAAGCACAAAAGCCAACAATAAAGCAACCGTTCGTTTCAAAAAGACTTTCATAAAACCCTTCTTTCTCACAATATCGCAAGCGCACCATGCGCTTTCACTCTAAACCATCCGGCAGATTGCTTATAGGTATATAAACAATCTCCTGTATTGCACAGTATTGATAACCATTTCCATTATACCATTCGACAACTTTTACAACACCGACAGTTACCCATTCCTGTTCGCTTCCACCAGTGCCAAGCATATTAGCTCGATGCGCCGGAGAATTATACCAGTTTTGAAACAATGCATTCGCGCACTCTTCTGCGCCCATCGGTGTCACGTGCGTGTTTCCGTAAATGCCTGTTCCTATCTGCCCGCCCTCATGATTCGCTGTACCTTCCAAGCAACACTTCTTTGCTACGCGTAAAGCGTGCGAGTTCAATCGGTCACCAGTTCCAGGATTGTTTACATCATAATAAATGTAGGGATTCTCCACCTTCCGAATGCCATTCTGCGCACGATAATTATCAATAAGCCGAGCAAGCGCATTCGCTATATCCGTCCGCTCACGCGGCTCCGCCCACACGGGTTCAACCTTCGTCTTACTTAAATGATTTTCCCGTACAAGTGCAGTCCCACTGCCCCATTGAATTTCATCAATATAACTCTGTTCAGACGTGGCAAAATTGACATTTCGCCGGATTACAACAACCGTATCCCCGCGCTTCTTCCCCTGATTATCAATCTTCTGCATCTTATGAGGATCCGTAGACATATAAACGGCCTTGTCATACACGCAGAAATCATCGACCGCGATCCACATGGTAATCGGATTTGCAAGCAACGACGCTTCCGTCGGTGTAGGAACAGGCGTAGGCGTAAATGTAGGCGTCGGCGTTTTGGTCGGTTTTGGCGTGACCGTGTTCGTCGGGGCCTTTGTCGGCTCCTTTGTTGGAACAGGAGTTGCCGTGTTCGTAGGCACCGGTGTAGGACTATCAGTCGGTGCCGGCGTCGGGCTATCCGTAGGCAGAGGCTCTTCCGTTGGCGTGGGTTCCTCAGTAGGTGTCAGTTCTTCCGTTGGCGTCGGTGCCGGCGTCGGCGTTTCCGTTGGAATAGGAGTCGGCGACAACGTCGGAGTAGGCAGTGGAGTCGGACAGTCGGTTGGTGCCGGCGTTGGGCTGTCGGTCGGAACCGATGTCGGAGTATTCACAACCGGAGGGGTCGGTTCCGGCGGGGAGGTATCGTTCATCTTCCAAATAACGACACCAAGAACACCAGCGATCACAACCGCACTGAGTATAATTATGATTTTCCATTTCGTCTTCATTTCTATCTCCCTTCTCTCCACACATCACTAAAAAACAGCGATCGGAGAAAGACTAACGTGCTTTTAGCGGCCCGCGCTGATGTTAGTCTCTCCAATCGCTGTATGCTTTTCTAAAACAAACATAACACGACATAAGACTTTTGTCAACACTTTTGTATTTCTCGTCGTAAAATGCACTTAAATCGCATTCTGGGCGCTTACAGGCGCATTCCTGCATGTTATCGGTATATTGTCTGTTTAGGAGTGGTGTATCCTGTATCATACCGCCCTTCAGACAGTCTGTCAAGGGTTATCGATTAGCGAAAGAAGCTGGGATCCGGCGTCTTATACTTATACTCGCCACTCGATTCCTGACGGAGCTCCATCAAAGCCGTTCCGAGAACACATCTTCTCTTGATACAGAACTCCTCAACCGCGGCCTCGCTGGTAAGATAAACATGGTCAACCTCGCTGCTCTCAAGAAGCTCAATCATTTCTTCCTTCAACCGAGCCGCCGCGCTCATATCCTCGATGGCAATAAATACCGCAGTTTCGACAACTTCATAATCGTCGGCCGTTTCCTTTGCCTTTCCTGCACTCCACTTGGCAAGTGCAAGCTGGTTCTTACGAACGCGCGCAAAATCGTCCGCCTTAATCAAGGCAATATTGTAGCTCGTAAGCTGCGACGTGAAGATGCACACCTTCTTCCGAGTCCGTCCGTTCTCTCCGACCTGGCGCGAAGGAAAAACGATACGCCCCGGAGTGAGCGACATTCCGCCAAGCTCGTCCGCGAATTCACGGATGTACTTGTATTTCGGAAAATGATACTCAATCGTGGCAAAGTACGGATCAAGATTGTTTTCCGGAATGTAGGTTCTCGCAAACGCTACCTGAACGAAGTTCGCCGCCACCAATCCATATACAGATGCTTCGTCAAGCTGCGGCAGCGAAATCGAGCGAAGGTCCACGCCCTGATGGCGAAACGCCGAAGTCACGTATCTCGCACCATTTGCCGTAAGGCAGACAGCCGCCACCCGCACGCTTTGGAACGGACGCACATAATCCGCTTTTCCAGCACGTTGTTCGCGCTTGCAGACAAGACTCAGAATCTGATACTTCTGAATCAGAGAATCAATCGTGTTCGGATCGCTTGGCATCGAAATCTGGTACACCCTTCTCACGAGCGGAAGGAAAAACCTAATCGTCTTAACGTCCGAATAAATAAAATCATTGATAAGAATTAAAAGTGTTTCCGCGGAAGGATCCGTCGGGGAATAGTTGTTATCCGGAAGCGGTGTGTTCAAAAGCGCATCCACCTGCTGCGCGGAATGGAACCGGTTCTTGTCATGGGAATACAGGCCGTACCCCTGACGAAACACATGCAGGCAGTCTCCTAGGCGGAGAATATCCGCAAGAGACATTTCAGACTTACTGACTTCCGCCGTTCCCACCGGCGAAGCGTTATTATTCGTTGCCATTTCTTTTCTCCTGTTTATTCAAATCCCTCCGTCACGGGATGCTCCTTCTCCCGCAACGAATCATAGGCCTCGTCATCCGCCGTTACTTCCGGAACCCGGTCGTTTTTACGTTCCCGCTTCGGAAGATACGCTCCGCCGTCATCAAAAACAACCCCCAACGCCTTTCCCTCAAGTTGGAGTCTGGCCTCGTTCATTCTTTGAATCTCGACGACATACACACCACCCTTGTTGATACCGACACGACGGTTTCCGAATCTTACAAACACGCGAACGTCCGTACCCTTGATGTGTCCGTACCAGCGGGTGTATCCGTTCAGCCCCGCCGTGTTCGTAAGGAAATTCTCGCACACAACCTGCACCGTGGATCCAATCGGATAATTCTTGACCTTGCTCTGAAAGGAACTGACATCGTTTCGGTCCATGGTGTTTCTCCGAGAAACCACCCATCCGGTGTTAATCGTCGGATCCTTGATCAGTTTCGGGTCAACATGATACAACACCTCAACTTCGACCTCATCTCCGGGATGCGCCTGTTCCTCAAGCCGCACCGTTCTCGGCTTTCTGGACCAGTTATCCTGCCGGCACACGCCGACAATCTCCAGGTTGAAGAGATTCAGGATCACTCGCTTGCCCTTCACACTTTCCACGACAGCGGGAACGATGCAGCGCTGAACGCCTACTTCGTTCTTTTTCTTTTCAACAAGTTCATCATAGCGGTTTTTAATGAAGGTCTGAAGCTGTCCATCGCGAAGGCTCTGTCCTTTCGCACGGAAGGACTCTTCGTATTCCTTTCCGTCAGCTTCGGCTTGTGCACGCAAGGCTTCAAGGTGCGGTGTAAGGGCGCGCTGCATCTCATTGATCATCGTCCGGATGCGTCGGTTTGCCCGGTCACGGACACTTCCGTCACCGATAACGGCCTTTACTCTTGAGACATAAACCGTATTACCGTCGATTCCCGTGACAGCCGCCACAAAATGACGCCCAATCACGCCCCTTGCCTCCGAAGGGGTGATGGTCTTGTTTTCATAAAGGTCTTCCGGCTTCAACACAAGGTCGCATCCATGAAGATTTTGATGAAGCGAACCGTCCGGGCCGACCGTTTCCACAACAAACTGTATCGGGTTGCCTTTCTTCATGATTTCGGTGTATCGCGCCAAAAATGCATCCGTATCGGAAACGGCAGCACCTTTTTCTCCCTTGTACTTTTCCAACATCGGGATATCAATGTCCATAAAACGTTCAAATTTGTTTGCCATTTCAGGCTCCTTTCCTCGGTTTTTCCGATTAAAAATTTAAAATGCTTTCGATAAGAACAGGCAGAGCGCCGGGATCCCCAACAATAGCGCGGTGATGACCGCCGGGATTACGATACAAAATCCAATGTACCCTCTCTTTACCCATTTCCTGTTCTCTTTATGCGACTTTGCAAGAATGATTCCGAATACCAGGCTTAACGGAATCAAGCAGACGCCAACGACCAAAAACACAGGGTACCCCGTCCGCAGCCATCGCGGCAGTTTTTCGATATCTTCCTCGCGGATGTTCATCCACTTGCGGATCTTGCCGAACACGGTTTTCGCATTGTTCTCAATATCGTCCTTTTCCATAAGGAAGTCCACATAGATGCGGTCACGCTTGCTCGGTTCCGGCGAAGGCGTCAGAGTAGGCTCCTCTGCGACTGCCCCCGTCCCGTTTTCGTCCGGTGTCGGTGTTGGCTCCGGCGTAGGGTCCGGCTCCTCTGTCGGAGACGGACTAGGCTCGGGAGTCGGTTCCGGTGTCGGCGTAGCAGTCGGTTCAGGAGTCGGTGTAGGAGTGGGTTCCTCCGTTACCGTCGGTTCCTCTGTCGGCGCAGGCTCTTCCGAAGGCGTAGGCTCTTCGTTGTTTTCCGTTACCGTCACATTCGTTCCCTCTCCAGACGAATCACCTTCTTCCGCTTCCGTCTTCTGAAAGCACAGAACGGAAACCGCAAGGAACATCAGAAGAACCCCCAGTATTTTTATCTTTTTCATTTTCACTCTTCCACTCCTCCCTTCTCCTCGGGCCTCACAAGAGAGCACGCAATCGAATCCCCGTCGCAGGTCGCCAGCAGTCTTTTTGCATCCGCGCACATCACTACAAACGGATTTAAGGTTTCCTGAAAATACAGCGGAACCGGAAGAATCGCGGCCCGGAAATCCAGCCTTCCATCACGGAAGCTTGCTTCCCGGTAGGCATCGTTCAGAAATGCCCTCGCATCCCCGGCAGGATAACCGCTTAACACGGCATATACGCCGTTCGTAAGATACATCTTCCTTGCGCCGTCAAGCCGCGGAAGAACCGCATCGGAAATCCACACGTCCAGTCGCTCCTCAAACGCCCAGATATCCGGGAACGTCCGCTCCTCTGCGGGAGCGAAAAACAACACGCTTCCCTGCTCCGACAATCCGACCAGTCCTGCAGAAAGCGCTTCCTTCCAATTTCTCGGAACACTCGCCTGATTCGCTCTTCCGATAATCGACCAGTACATCCAGTCCGTGTATTCGTAAACATGGTTTTTCTTCAAGGATAGCCTCGCACGCATCGGAAGAAACCGGTTCCCGACAACCACAACGACCAGGTCGTCCTTTTTGGAACCCTTCCCGATACGGAACCGAAGAACGGTATCCGCATCGACCGTAATCGGTTCAAATGCCCCACCGGTAAGCGGACAATCATTCGCTACACTGACACATAAAGAACCGCTCGTTCCGAACGTTGCCTCGTAAGTCCCGCCCGCAAAGCGAATCAATCCGCCGTGCGCATCGCTTCCGAATACGGAGGCGATTCCTTCCGCATACAGCTTTAATAGTTCGGGAGGGGATGCGGCATCGCCGCCGGTAAGAAGCGCCTTTCGCAACTTTTCAAATTTCTCTCTCACGGAAACCTCCTATAAATCAATCCGCCGGAGTTCAAACATCTGCCCCTGGGGCGCGGTGTTTATCTGGTCGACTGCTGCCAAAAACCGGCAAATCGGCTCGCCGACCGCAACGCGCTCAATTTTATCTTTACCGCCCTCAACCGGAACCGCAACCTTACCCTCCATAACGGATGCGATTGCCTCTTTGACAGCAAACGCGATAAAGTTCAATTCAACTGCGGATAATGCCACTCTTCCGTTCTTCTCAAAATCAAGTGCAAATTCCACATGCCCGCTTCGATTTTTTGTGTACTGCTGCCAAAGCTCTTTTTCCGTCATAAACTCCTCCTATCGGAACAGTCTCGGCTCCGTCAGTGCGACAATTCCGCTGCCGAAGGCCGCCGTGCTGTCCGTCATACATACGGGACAGACATCAACGAATTGGTAATATCTCTCCGCTCCGTTCGAAAGTCCCTTGAAGAGACCGCTCGTCCCATAAAGGCTCCCCGCATTGTTGATCCGTACATCGTATATGATGCGGCAGCGGACAACCGGAACAAGAATTACCATGTCATCAATCGCTGCTTCTTCGAAGTAAACACAGTTCGTATCCGCAACGACCAGAATCTCGGAATCAATATATTGGGATTTATACAGGTTCTTGACTCCGGAAACATAACTTCCGAAGGTCGTATGCTTTCCGCCGGTATACAGGAAAGGCTGACTTCCAAGCGATACCCCGCCGGCTGCGAAGAACATCGAGGAATACGTGTTGCCGTCCGCGTTGAACAGCTGCTTTAACATCTTCTTTGCATTGGAAACGGCCACCGACTTATCCATTTTGTAGACGGCATTGTCCCCCGGCTGTCTTCCGACCATACTCACGAATCCGTAAAACTCTCCCGTGCCCTGGAATGAAACGGCAGCATACTTGTTAGTATACTGGTCGGAATGCACATTCACGCGAAGGTCGGCAAGATCCGTGATCGGTGTCGGTGTCAGCGTGGGTGCCTTTGTGGGCTCCTTCGTTGGCTCCAGGGTAGGAGTCGGCGATTTCGTCGGTTCCTTTGTGGGCGTCGGTATCGGCGTCGGCGTCTTGGTCGGTACCGGTGTCGGCGTCTTTGTCGGAGCCTGCGTCGGCGCTTTTGTCGGAGTCTGCGTAGGTTTGTCCGGCGCCTTCGTCAGTTCTTTCGTCGGCTGTAAGGTCGGCGTGTTGGTCGGTGCATTCGTCGGCGCCTGCGTAACCGTCGGTGTCTGATCGCCTGTCGGTGTCAGTTCACCCGTAGGAGACGGTTCCCCACTCGGAGTCGGTTCTTCGGACGGAACAGGGGTGGGCGTATCACTCGGGACCGGCGTTGGACTATCCGTCGGCGTCACCCCGTCTGTCGGAGTCGCCGTTGCCGGGTTCCCCATAGGATTCCGCTGTGCAATCTTCCCGGACTCTCCCTCAAGACTCGTTCCCTTCTTTGCCGCATCGGTCGGCTTATTATCCGACTTCAAGGAAGGAATGAACCAAAGAAATGTTGCGAGTATAAACGCAAGTACGGCAACCGACGTCAAAACGATAATCGATTTCTTCACCCGTCATTCCCCCTTTTTAACATCATCAACCATCAGGCACTGCCCTTTGGATAAGCTCCTTGTTAAGGTAAGCGTTCCACTGAAACTTCCGACATAATTCTCTTCCGCTCCGACTGCCTCGTCCGTTTTGATTTCGGTAGCCACGAAATCGGACATGGTAACGATAGCATTCTCCGGGAGCGAATCTTTCGCAACAAGAACGGTAATCATCTTGCTTTCCGTTTCCGTAATCTGTTGCTTCAGCCGGTCTGTTTCGTCCTTCCCTTGACGATATACCAAATAGAGCAGTCCGCCGAAGGCAAGTGCCAGAATTAAAACGCAAACGAAAAAGGTAACACCGCTCGCCCCGCCTTTTCTCCGTTCTTCCATTTTCAGACGGTGAAGGTCGGCACGTTCTTCCGCTTTCGCAATGGCTCGGCGCTCCTTCTCTGCCCGTCTGGCCTCACGGTCTTTCACGTCCTCTTCCTGAGAGTTCAGCTCCTTTACGCGGCGGACAAAATCTTTCTTCTGCGCTTCCAGATCGGAAAGGTCTGCTTCAATCGTCTTTCTCTCTGCATCCTGCTGACGCTTCTGCTTGTCAAGCATGCCTTGCATCAGCTTCAGGTCATTTTCTTTGCTCTCTAATTCCTCACGGCGTTCTTCTATCTGCGCCTCCGCTGCCTTAATGCGGTTGCGCTCTTCCACCATGCGGAGTTCAAATTCCTCTTCCTTCTTGCGGACTTCCCTTGCCTTTTCCGCATATACGGAAGCCGCTTCGTCCTGTTTCTTCTCGGCATCGGCGTTGGCGTTTGCGATAATCCGCTCCGCTTCCACCTCCGCCTGCGCACGCTTCTCGTTCACCTCGGAACGGAGTGCATCCAGCTCCTGCTGCTTTTCGAGAAGCTTCCGATATTCTGCGTCATTTGCCAGCTGCGTTTCCGCTTTCTTCCGCTCCGCTTCCTTCGCTGCCTCGATACGAATCCTCTCCGCATCAGCCTTTGCCTGTCGGATGAACTCTTCTCGCTGTGACTCAAACTCCCTCTTCTCCGCCCTGGCATTCTCTAACTCACGAAGAAGTTCGCTGCGGTCACCGTCGGCTTCTGATCGGAATGCGGACATGGTCTCCGACAGTTTCCGCTCGTATTCCTTCCGGCTTTCCACCGCCGCGTTCTCCGCGGCGGATAAGCTCTCCCGAAGGGAAGCGTTCTCATTCGATAACGATTCGATCTCCCCGTGCGTCGATTCGAGATTCGATTCGGCACGACCGAGAGCCTGTTCCAACGATGCGATACGGGATCTCTGTTCGTCTCGCTCTTTGGTAATATCCTCAAGCATCGTCGACGCGGCGGTGGACCCGTCACGAAGGGATGCTATCACATTTTCTTTACCCGTTACTGTTTCCTGTAAGGAAGCAATGGAAGAATCTCTTTCCGTAATGGCAGACTGCAAGGATGTAATCTGTGCCATCAGACGGTTCTGTTCTTCCGAAAGCTGTGCCACCCGCTGTTCCGCTTCGGTCGCGGCGGTGGAAAGGGTTTCACGGTCACGTCCCGCAGCCTCAGACGAATGCATCAACGCTTCATACTGCTCGCGCAGAGAGTCATAAGTCTGACGCATCACGTCATAATCCGCGCGGGACACACACTGCTCGCTGATGTATTTGTTCTGCTGCTCAATATTAAGGTTTGCCTGATTCAGCTGTGCAATCAGGTCATTGTTCGCAACCGCAAGCTCTGATATCCGGCCCTGCATCTCCGCGCGTTCCTCTTCCGTCATGCCGTTCACGGCAGCGGGACTTTGCGGTTCCGCAGGTTGTGTGGGTTCCGTAACAACTGCTGCCGTCGAATCTACCATCTTCTCAGACGAAGCATACATCGGACTGTCCCCGATGGTAGAGCCATTCTCACTGTTCCCGCTTCCTTTCTTATTAAAAGGAAACGGCTTTCCGGAAAGCGGCACGAAGGTTTTCGGCTTCTCAACGGCAAACTCGTCGAAAGTTACTTCTTCTGCGGGAGCCGGCTGGTAATTAACCGTTTCCATCTGTACCGGAGCACTTGGCAGCGGGGCATCGGGAACGCGGGTATCATACAAACCAAGCGCCCGGATTACGCCGGAGAGTTCTTCCTCTCCTCCCTCATAGATGCCATACCCGTTCACATGCTCGGGATTGATATAGAACAGAAGGTTGCCATACTCCTTCCAGAGATTGTTCGGCTTTCTCGGCGGTTCCTCATTCAGAAATACGATAAGCGGCCGGATCCCGATTGCCTGCACTGCGGAAAGAAGGCGCTCCATTCTCGTGATGGCATCGTCTTTTAAGCGGTCGCTGCGTACAGCGATCACAACGTCCGTGATCATCTCGCTGACCTCGTCGCTCTGCACCAAACGGAAGAAGGACGAACCTACATCAAGGATGGCTGGCGTATCTTCTCCGGGGAGGAGCAGGTAGCGCATCAGAAACGACGCGTCCACGCGGTCTTTGGAAATGGAAATGCCGTTGCTCTGTTCGTAATAAAAGTCAACACCACGATAGGTATTGGTGCCTTCCGGCGGGCGATTCCCCTGATACAAAAGCGCCGCATGCTGAATCGGCTTCGTAACGACATTGGCAAGAAGCTTCTCTACATAATATCCCTGTTCGGGAGGGAGTTCCTGGAACGCAACCTTCCGTCCGCTTGCGGCAATCGCAAGCGCAAGGTTCATGGCAAGCTGGGATGCGCCTACCTGCGCACTGCAGGAGCAGACAGCAACAACCCTCCGTCTTCCGATCGGAACACGGCTTCTGGCTATCGGCGCTTCAAAGAAGAAGTTCTTTCCGCGCTTCGCTTTGCTCCTTGCATCCATGCCGGCGAGCATATCGCTTGCAGGGACACGGGTAACCGGGCGAACCTCGGAAGGCGGCGTGATACGAAGGTACTTGTACGCCTCTTCTGCCGTCCTCACATGCCAGGAAGTGGCAATCAGCTTTGATGCCGATTCCACATCGGAAAGAAAATAAACATCAAAAAAGCCCGCACGAAGGAACAGAAGCAGCTCTTCATCGCTTACTTCCTCGCGCGGACGATTGATTATGATTATGATTCGGATGTTTCCGCTCGGTGAATATCGTCGGAGCTGTTCCAAGGCATCAACCTCAAAACGTCTTCCGGCGAACACCTGAGACAGGATCAGATGGACGTCGTCGACGGACTGCTTGAGATAATCGACCATTTCCTTTGCATCGGACACACAGGTCACCTGCACATCGTGGTCGGCCGTTCTCGCGGCAGTCACCAACATCTTTCTTAAAGAATTTGCATCCTGATAGAAAGAATCGAATGCGACTAATACTTTGCTAGCCATAATGAAAACTCCATTGCCATTCAGTTCGGCAAGAGTCTTCGGCTCTTCTACCGCCTCCGCTACCAAGCGTAGGATGTTGAGTTGGGAAAAACAGGGGATAGTTCCCCTTCCTAATCATTCTGCGTAGCCGTCGCAGAGTTGGCAGAAATCCGAAGCCAATGCCCGTCGAAAGTTGCCGGATCCGTTCTTTTCACTCGCTTGCCGAAACTCCCATAACGGCAGACGAAAACGAATCTTTAAGACATCATAAATCACTTTTATATGATTTGTCAAGGTTTGAGGCCGAAAAGTACGCAAATCAGCAGAAAATCTGCCGATTTTACCTCAAATCACTACAAAAAACGAGCCTCCGGACTCATTTTAGAGTCCCAAAGGCCCGTTCTCTTTACTGCTGGTTGTTATTTTGTCCGTTATTAAAGAACTTGGATACCGCTTCCGCTCTCTGTTCCTGCGACGAAGACGGCTGTCTCTGCGTCACCTGGTCCGCTGCGCGGTTATGAAACTTCCGCCCGACCGTCGTTTTCGCTCCGGTCGTTTTATCGGTCTGCTGATGTCTGTAGTTAATCACCGGCGCAGTGCCGTTGTTCTCTGCACGCATCTTCGCCTTTGCGGCGTTCAGATAAGCAAAGCCCTGCCCCTGTCCAGTGAAACGCTGCAGAACCTCACGATGCGCGCTGAGTTCCTGTGCCGACCACGGCGTAAACATAAATTGCCCGCCTTCAACGCTGGTGTGCGACATCGCAACCGTTCTTGCTTTCCGGAGTTTTTCTCGTTCCACACGAAGCGCCTCCGCGTCCGTCGCAAGCGCGGAACCGTCAGGATTTCGCAGATACGCCGCCGCCACCTGCGCCCTTCCGACATTGCCGTACATCAGCTGAGGACTGGTCGCGTCCTGATAGGAATTGGAGAAATTCATGCTCATTCCATCAGCAGGCATCATGCCGTTTGCAACACCGGCTCCCGCAAACATGTCAAGAACCGAAATCGTGCGGTCGTTATAGGCAACCGATTCCGTTAAGTCGGAGCCGATACCGCCCGTAACCGAGAACGCCGTCTTATCCGTATAGGTATTGGTAAGCCACTGCGCCGCTTCCCTTCCTGCAGAGAAGTTTGATTCAGGAACCGCGCTGTCAGCAATACTTTGATAGTCCACAGGCCCGGCCTGAGAAGAATCAAACGGGTACGGCTCGATAGAAGTTCCGACAGATGCAGGCTGTACGGGAGTCTGTGTAGGCTCCGGCATCCAATCCATCGGCATCTGTGCCGCATGTACTGCAGCCCTCCCCCGAAGACCTTCCGCCATGGATGATACCCCCGCTCCGACAACCCTTCCGCCGGCATATCCGGGAACATAGCCTGCCGTTCCGCCGATGGCACGCCCCATGCTCATACCAGCAATACCTCCGACCGGTCCATACATGGCTCCGGCCATCATGCCCATGCCGCCGCCTGCCGCCGCAGCCATTTGCCCGGTGACTCTTCCTGCCGCTCGGGACAACGTATGTCTCTCGGCCTTTCTTTGACGGTAAAAGTTTGCCATCTGTTCGTGCGTAAGGTGTCCTTTGTATCCGTCCTTATCAAAGTTATTAACATTCGCATGCGCTTGGTACATGGCATTGATGAACGGCTTATCCGCATCGTCTTCCTTGCTGCTTCCAAAGGACGAACCTCCAATCGGCAAACCCATTCCGCCCGCCAAGGACTCAGAAGACGTTCCGTCTGCATCCGCGCCGCCTTCCCCGGAGGCACTGTCATTCGCATCAATCCGTCCTCCGGCACCTTCCGGCATCGCGCTTGCCGCCTTCGTGCCGGAATCCGTCCCGCCTCCATCATCAGAACCAAGTCTTCCGGCGTTGCTGTAGCCGGTTGTGTCGCCCTGCTTTGTGTCTACTCTTGCAAGATCATCATGAAGCTCGGCATTTTCCTTGTCTTCCTTATCTGCATCATGGTCTTCCTTGATACTCTTCGCCGCACCGGCAACACCTCTTCCGGCCGCTCTTCCGGCAGCCGCCATCGCCATAGTTGCACCGGAAGCGACGATTCCCGCAACATCCGCGCCCTCAATCCCGAGCTTTGCAAAAGCAAACTTTCGAACGGGAAGTAACGCAAACATACTTATCAGAATAACCAGCGCGCCAGCGCCCTGATTTAAGAGTCCGATAGGGACAAGGAACAGAACGAAGTCCACCATGGGAATCAGCATCCAGCCGAGAAACGTCTTAAACCAAGCCTTCAGCCGTTCCGTTTCATTCACGGACTGCAGCGCTATGATCGGAAGGACCCCGAGCATGACCGTCTGCATGATAGCTATAGTTATATAGAAGAAAGCAAAATAAATACCGACTAGGACAAAAGCAAGAAACAGAATTGCCTGATTTACCTGTTCGTCCGCCCCATCACGATATACGTCATAAAGACTGCTGCCGGAAAGTGCAACCGATGACATCACGGTTTTCAAGAAAAATTCCCGAAGCCAAAGGAAAAAGCTCAGAATTCCCGGCACCCACGCAACCACAAGGAGCGAGACAGAGACATTCGCAAGCGCCGCCTTTGCCTCGATCCGTTTTGACGCCCCCGGGCTGATTGCAGCTCGAAGAAGCGCATACATAAACGTCAACGCAATCATGATAAGGAAGATGTTCCGCGTGGCAACAAACAGCCTCGCACCGAGCACGCCATAAACATTTCCTCTGCCAAGATTAAAAAATGCATTGGTCCGTTCATTCGACGTGTTGATCATCAGCTTATCAATCGTGATGTCAGCTCCGTCGAGAAAATCGTACGCAAAATCGGCAATCCCATAAATCAGTTTGGCAAGAACCTCGCTGATAGATTTACCAAGGTCAAACAGAAACGGCAATGTCTTTACGCTTATATACACATACGTCACCCCCTCTGTAACATCGCGCGCTCCTGCGCCTCATACTGCGCCCTCTTATCACGGTCAGATTCGGCGAACCGCCACTCCGTCTCGGGAAGAAAGGCAACATTAACAAACAGCGGACGCTGGTTGTCAATGACACAGCACTCACCTTTGCGGACAGACTTCGGGTCATTCCCGCCGCCACCGAGAGAGGAAATCTGCGCGCACTGCGTATCCGTCAGTCCGGTCACTCGCTGGATGTAATCCAGGTCGGCCCTCTCGTGTTTGAACAGATACATGGCCGCCATGTTGCGGAGCATGGACTCGGAGTTCTGCAGGTCTGAAATATCCTTCACCGACTGCAGAACAAGCCAGATGCTTGTCATTCTGGTACGGACGGTCCGGATTGCATCGTCCAAGAGGACCGCCGCTCTTTTCTGACGAAGCGTTCTGTGTGCCTCGTCGACGAGAACAATCAGACGATTGGAACTTCTGTCCGTTCCGTTCTGCCGAACAATATTGTCCATGATGTACTCGAGAACAATCAGCTGCGCCGTATCTCTCTCGGCATCTGACAAAGACGAGATGTCGAAATTCACGAACGGCGTGGCATTGTCGAAGAAGATTTCGCTTTCCCCGTCAAAATACGGACGAGGTCCGCGAACGCAACGGTAAGAGCTGTTGTTCTGATGACGGTAGTATTCCTCCTCGGAAATGCGCTCCATCGAACGGGCATCGTAACAGAGACATTCCACATAAGAACCGAGCGCGTCTTTTAAGATGTCGGTAACGCGCCGGTGAATATCGCTGTTATCCGTCGCACCCAGGCGAAGCATTTCCATATAAAAGTCCGAAAAAACAGGATTCGGTTTCCGAAGAACCTCCCCGTTCTCGTCCTCATAGTAAAGAGATTCCGGCGCTCCGTCCACAATCTCATAACGGCGGTATGTGTTCATTACCGCTTCCCGCACGATAGCTTCCGCTGCCGCAGCAATCTCGACCTCGGGCTCACGTCCGGCAAAAGCAAGATTCAAAATGCTTTGGGTAAGGGAGTTGATCTTAGCAGAAAGGTTCAAGACCGGAACAACGTTTCCGCTCGCAGGATCAACCACTTCTTCATAATCAACCGCAAACAGATTCAGCTTATTCGAGGATCCCGGAGCAAGCACGAAGTTTACACCCTGCATTTCCTCGCAAAGAACCGAATACTCTCCCCGTCCGCCTACAGGCTTCGTGTCGATACACGCAAACCGCGTGCGGTACAACTCGCGGTAGCGGGCCGCTGAAACCTTAACGCACACGGATTTACCGGTTCCGGTTTTCCCCGCAAACAGCATCGAAAATCCCTCGTGGGTCCCGTGAAAGCAATCATGGAAGAACGGGCCACCGGTTCCGCGAACCGTTCCGACCGGAATGCCGGATTCGTGCGAGTAGGAAAAGCTGGTATGCGGAAAGATGGTACAAAGGCTCGCATCGTCCATTTCGTGCATCGGGCAGATGTCCGATTTCAGGAGCCCGCGCTTCAGTTCAAAGATCGAATTCAGCGGGGAACAGGACTTGTACGCCTCAACCTGCGCCGCATAACAGCTGACGACTTCCATGCTGCCACGAACTTCATTGACGAATTTCTTCGTTGCGGTATCAAGGTCCTTAAGGGTTCTCGCATAAATCAGGAACAGGAACCGCACGCCAAAAAGCTTAATCGCGCCCGTCTCAATCTTCTGCTGCCAGGCAACCGTGGACTGATAAGCCTCCTGCAGACGTCTTCTCTTATTGGTATTGTGTTCGACTCCGATATCCGCCTCAATAGCCGTAAGTTTCCGGTCGAGCTGCCGCTGTGCTTTGTCGCTGGACAAAGGAGCGAAATAAATCTCCGCATCAACGTTCGGAAAGGTAGTCATATTCGCGAATGTCTGCGCAAATACGCTGACCTTGGGCATCTTTGCAATCGTCATGGCACGGCAATAATAATCAATACCGCCATCATTTATCGTTATATACGACTCACTGAAATCCGCAACGCCGTTCGGGAGCAGCCCCGCGACCACGTTTTTCTGTCTTTCCTTGAGGCTCGGAACAGATTTTGCTTTAGTATTCTTATCCATATCAAACCTCCGTCCTTACAATGCCGTCATGTCCTACCGTGCGGCGCTCTCCGAGAAGCGAAAGAATCTCTTCGTCGCTGACGTTTCTTCCGGACGGGTGTGCGTGACGGTACATTGCAAGCTGTAAGTCTTCATCAGACAATCGTTTTGCCGAAACACCTGCGGAGTTAAGTCTTGCACGAAGGTTATGAATGGCAATCTCAAGTTCATGTTTTGCGTTGTCCGCACGAACCTCAAAGGGCTCATTCATTTCGTCCGCCGGAACATCATAACTGACAAAGTACGCATAATCCTGGAACTGTTCCTCCTGTCCCTCCGTAAAGCCGTTCAGGTAAGCAATCATAGATTTCATGTGCCGCTCCTGCTTTTCAAGGCTTTCGATCGCGGACAGAAACTGCGCGCGCCTCTGTTCAATCTCCTCCTGACGCTGCATGGCCTCCGCCATAGGCATTTCCGTAATGCTTACATCAAAAGCATCCAGTCTCGCCTTCGTATCCGTAAACTCCTTGTGGATTCTCTCAAGCGCCTGCTCATGCTTCGTGATTTGTTTGCTGATATCAAAGCTGTGATACGAAGAATAAAGGCTGACCGGCATGGCAATGCTCTTAATCAAAGTCCGATACTGCCCGATGCAGTTCATCTGAACAGACTCGTCGGATGAAAAATAATCAAACCCGTAACACCGAACCCCTGCCGTAAACCGCAGACCGTTATTCTGTACAATCATACCGGAGAAAAAACCATCAACCGGAAGCAGCTGCGTCGCCGGATAAGCCACGGCGGCGCCTTTCTTTCCTCCCGCATTCCCTTTAGTGGGTTTCTTATCTTTTTTGTTCTTACGAAGAAATAAGACCAAGAAAATCAGCGAGCCGATAAACAGACCGGCAACCAACACTACCAAAACAAGGTCTGAAGCCTTATCAATCGAATTCGCCGATGTCAAAAACGAAACGATATTCTTTATCATATATTTGCAACCTCACATTATATTAAGTAAGGATCGGAACATCATCCTCTTCTTCCTGCACCTTCTCAACTTCCGGCTCTTCGTCGTCATCATTATAAATGGGAATATAGACGCCTCGCTTCCCATGATGGAGGAACCATCGCCAGATCTTCTGCGAAAGCAGAAGCCGGCCTCCATGAAGGGTGTTCGTACCCGGGAGGCGTACTGTGAACAACAGAAATCCGGCAAGGGCGAACAGGACAAGTGCGCCCCAACCGACCAAATCAAGCCCGAAAGCAGAAAAAAGAACCTTAAAAATGAATCCAACGGAAGCAAACGAAAGCGTTGCAATCAAGGATTGCGTAGAAAAAATCTTAAACCAGGTTTCTTTGCTTTCGCGAAGCTCCTCGGGAATTTCAAAAGTCATAATCTCTTCCTTTCTATATTCCAAACAAGACTGTCACCAACATTGAGAGCACCCAAACACTTGCACCAATGATTACAATCAGACCAAGCCACCCCTGCAGCTCCATCTTCAATCGCATAAGCATAAAACCGCTTGCATCAATCAAAACCACACGGAATATTGCCCACCCAAGACCGAAGATACTCGCCGTAATCGCCAATCTTCGAAGCAATTTAAATACCGACGAAAGCTTTTCCGCATCTTTTGAAGAGGGGTTCACCTGAAATAGGCTTACATCCTGCATGATGGCCATCGGATCGTCATTGCTGATATCCAACCCGGAGTCAACATATCTCGATGCTTCCATTAAACTAACCTCTCTATCCTTGGAGCCGAGGTTTTTAAGCATTAGGCTTCCTCCACCATTTCCGCCGACCGCATATCCGCAAAGGGTCGCTGTAACTTTCCCTTCCCTTTCAACATCCGAGAATGTCCGCACGATACTTTCATCACGAAATAATGACTGTCCGTATGATCTTCCGGCGCTGTCCGTGTACGAGACTCTCACATCAATGACAACCTGATACTTCGCTCCTGCCTCAAGGTCATAAAAAAGAACGGAATTGTTTGCCGGCTTTGCTGCCGTATCAGTTCTAATATCATCCGTATAGAAATAGTAGTCGCCGCCGGGGCCAAGACCGTTCAACGGGTCTTCATAAAGTCCGGCAGTTTTATAAAAACGACTCGTCATCGTTTTTGATTTAAAGTCCTCCGTCATGGCATTCGTATGCTGTTGGTTGGATGCAATAAGTAACGTCGTTTTACACACATCCTTAAATGCATTTGAACCGGCGGGAGCCTTTTTTAAAGTAATGTAGGCTTTGATTTCACCATTTTTTACATCAGCATAAAAATTATAACTGTCGGACCCATAGCGAAAGGATTGCGCCAATGCAAGCCAATAGTTCATGCTCATGGAATCGCTGGCATTCCACCCGCTTGCCCCTAAATATGGCCTCGATGCATTTAATCCATTTTTTTTAGGCAGATTTGTAAGCTGCGCCTCCGGCAAGACCGTGATAAAGATGGCCGGATGACAGCTCCACAGACCGGAATACAACGGATAGTTCATTCCGGCACCTACGGTAATCCCGTGCGACCAGAAGAAGCCCTTCCGATGCGTCACCGTTCCGGTGCCAACGCTTTCCTCACTGCCGTAAACAGCCCGAAGAAGTCCCCACGTGGAAGACACCTCCTCTACGCCAGCATAACCCTTAAAGTCTTTGTCGCTCGACGGAAATTCAACATACTCGTCCTCTCCGGCAAAAGCAAGCCCAGTAAAACAGGGAAGCAAAAAAATCACAAGGAAGAGCAACACAAAAACACGAGCAAATTTCTTTCTCATAACAGCGCCCCCCCTAAGCCCAAGAAAATGGAAACGATCTTCCTCACCAGCAAAAAGGTAATCAGGCACATGGCCCAGATAAAAAGAAATCTCTTAAAATCTGCTTTTGCAGCAGGATCCCCGGCATTCATAATTGCCCGAATGCACCGGACAATAAAGATGATCACAAACCCGAGAATCACTCCCACGGTGAACAAGCGGTATAGTCCAGCAACTATACCGCCTCTGAAAAGCCTGTTCCACAAACTGTCACCTGTATCATTACTTGCTTTTTCAAGCCAATCATAAGGACGGCCTGCGGGAGTCGGGGCGCTGTTTAACCATGGTATTTTCATAACAGCCTCCTCTCAACTCCGGATTATTGCATGTTCTGCGCAATTCCGATCAACCAGTTTACAAGGAATACGGCACAGTTACCTAAGACAAGTGCGACGACAAGGATTATCAAACCGTTCTTCATCTTCTGACGGTTCGTAGGATCTCCGAGTCCGAACGCAAGAGAAATCGCAAGAACGATGATGGCAATAACGCCGACCGTGTCAAGCACAATCAAAAGAAACTTTACGACGGATCTACCGACTTTCTTCACGGTATTGGTCTGCGCGTCCAAAAGACCGGAATCATCCTTTTCGTTCAGGTAGTCGACATTGGTGGTCGAATTGCCTTTGTTGCTGTCATCCGCTGCGCTTGCCACGCAGACACTGCCAAAGAGCACGATGCTGATAATTGCAAGCAGAAGCGCCGTGCGGGTTACAAGAGACTTTTTCATAATGTTTTCCTCCTTTAGGAAATAGGTTAATAATATGCCGAGCGCGCCCGCGCTCAATTTGATTTTACGACACAACAGACAGTGTGTCAAGGTGTGTCCGTGACTTAATGGTCACATCGCAGTACATATCCTAAGATATGTACTGAGTCTGGCCACTAAAGGTCATCATTTGCCCGTCCGAACAGGAAGCTGGAGGATAACCTGGCTTCCGTCCTTATTGGTCAAGTAAAAAGCGTCCTTCTCGCCGTTAAAGGAAACGAAAAGGTTTTCGTCCGGCGCAAACGCACTCACGTTACGAAGCGTAAGCTTCGCTGCGACGGCAATCGTAAGTGCCGGGCCGGTGGTCTTTCCGTAGGTGCCGATCAAAACGTCGCTCTCCCCGAGCTTCGCCTTGACGCTCGGTCCGTCAATCGTAAGAATCACCGGCTTCTTCTCATTGGCAGGGTCTCCGCCAGCCAACAGAAGTCCGAATCTCTGCTTGATCTCCTCACCGCGAAGAACGACACGCGTCTTGCCTTCCGACTTCAGCATGGTCTCAAGAGGCGGGAACTTATCCGCCTTGTAGCGGATGATGTACTGCCGTCCGTCGGCCTTGCAGGTAATGGCAAGGAGCTTCTCACCGAAGTTGAAGAATACCGGTACCTTGTTGTCTTCCGGCCACTTGATGTTACGGATGACAATCGGTACCGTGAAACGCTGGTCCTCGGGAGTACCGTTTGCGCGTCCCTTAATCTGTGCCGCGGAAATCGAATAGCTGTCAGAAGAATACACCGTAATCTTCTCGCCTCCGTCCGTGATCGTAAACAGAAGATCGGTAAGCGCCGCTGCCTTACTCTTATCCTTTGCGGCGCAAACGCTTGCACGGAGTGCAGTCGTAAGCGATGCGGGATACAGAGCGACCGCAACACCGTCACCGTCCACCTTATCGGGAAGCATCGCGTCGGGCTCGACCAAAGGAACAAAGAAGTTGGTTTCGGATCCCGTCAGGCACAGCCTGGTGTCCTTGACACCGAATCGCACCTCGTCCTCGATTCCGACAAGGCTCTTAACGAGAATCGTCAAACGGTCAAGGTCAACGGCAACCGCAACCACCGCACCGGACACCTTCGTAACAGGCGCAACAAACTTTGCCTGTACCGGCTCCTTGTACGCCTGCAGTCCGACAAAGTCCTTACCTTCACCGCCAAGCGCTATCAGAACCTTTGCGCCGGATGCAACGGCCTGCATGTTCTCAAGCGCCGCACTCAAAGACTTCGGAGACGCAAGAAACGCCGCACGCTCGCCTTCTTCCAGTTTCAGAACCTTTGTTGTCGGAACCGCATCCACCTTCGCTTCCTCCTTCTTGGTCTTGGTCTTCGCACTCTTCTCCTCCGCAGGCTTTTCCGTCTCGGCTTCCGGAGTTACCACCGTGCCGCCTTCGAACGGGACTTCCGAATCGGCCTCGGTTTCCTTCGGAGCTTCCGCAACCTCTTCCGGTTCTGTCTCTTCTTCCGCAGGCTTCGGGAAGGTTTCGGCTCCAGACAAGATGGCGCGGTCAATCTCCAACATGGCTTCCTCGTCCAATTCCACCGCAGGCTCCGGCATATTGACGCGTTCCTTGATTACCATCAGACCGTTGGTACCAATGATAATGGTTCCCTCGGTAGCCGTCATGACACGCACGTTTGCATCAAACAGCTCGCACACATCCTTGCCTACCAGACCGGCAGCTTCCTCGGTGATGCCTCTCGCTTCGCCTTCGTAGATAACCTTGGCTCCCGTGCGGACCGCTTCATGCCCGTAAAACATGGCAGGCGCTTCCACTTCGGAAAGAGCAAGGTCCCCAAAGGTAACGGTATCGCCGTCAAGCGAAATCTTCACATCAAGGCCCGCTTCGGCAATCGCTGCCTTAACCTCGCTAGCTGCGAAGTTGGCGGTCATTGCCTGGCATCCGTCTGCAGGACACTTGTGGTTGAACTCAACCATCTCGTGTTCGGAAGATGCTCCAACAGTAACAATCGCCATCTGACCGCGGATAGAAGTCCGTACATAGCAGTAATCGGACTTAACACTTGTGATCGTTTCGATCACTTTCTTTGAAATACTGTAACTCGTTGCCATTTTTCGTTCCTCCTTTGTATTAGTGTTTTTAGGTTTTTGGGCAACAAAAAAACACCGATACCGCATGGACGAACGTGGCAACTAAATCTGTCTCAGACAGACTATTGCGCGACTCCGTCGCATGCATCGATGTTTATGGCAATATCATAGCACTTCTATTATAGAAAAGCAAGCAAAATCTGTATTCCACCGCCGCTTGCGGCGGCACTTTTCGGAATCATGCCTTTTCTTCTCAAAACCTCGAATCGAGGGACGCGGTCGAATCGTCTCGATTTCGACTAAAAGGACAAAAAAAATACCGCCACCCCGAAGGGCGGCGGTGGAAAAAACTAAAAACTAAACATATGTGACCTGGTCTTCCGGAACAAATTCGATTCGAAGAACCTTACCCATTCCTTTAGCCAGCTTCTGAAGGGTACGAACAGAAGGGTTCGATTTTCCCTTTTCAAGTTTGCTGATGTCACCCTGCGCAATCCCGGAAAGCTCAGAAAGCTGTTTCTGGGTAAGTCCGGACTCGCATCTTGCGTCAATAAACGCCTGAATCAAGGCTCGCTCCGGCTGGAGCGCTTCGTACTCTTTCCGAAACTCCGGATCCTTCAGTTGTTCTTTGAGAAAGTCATCAAAATTAGTGCTCATATCGAACGCTCCTTTCGTTCTAAAAATTCTTTCCGATATTTTTTCGCAAGTTCAATCTCCCCCGGAGGGGTTTTCTGCGTCTTCTTCACAAACCCGTTCGTAAGAACAGCCTGCCTTCCGACAAAGAAGAAGTATAGAATGCGTGAAATATCGGAACCGGCCTGCGCACGAAGTTCAAAGATCCCGTCGCCTAGATGTTCGGAATAAGGAAGCCGAAGCCGGTTTCCGTTTTTCTTCAGCAAAGCAACCATCATAGACATCTTTGCCCTCATCTTGGTATCGAGCCCGTCCAGAAACTCCTTTGCAGGTTTACGCCCGTCCGGGCAGTCATAAAACAAAACCTCAAAATCGTCCATTCTTCCTCCAGTCTTAGAATATAGTATATATCCTATATTGTCAAGGTCTTTTTTCTGTCAGAATAAAAATCACAGCTCGTCTTCATCTTCGTCATCATAGCTCTCCCAACCTTGGTCGGGATCGTACGGACTGATGCCGCATTCCTCATAGACTGCGTTAGGGTCGTGGGTAATCTTAATCGGAAAAGGAAGTGCCGAGTTATCCTCTTCATAGCACGCAATCTCAATCCCGATTGTACGCCATTCGGGGAAATATCCGCAATTATTTTCCTTCATATACTCCACAACCTCTTCGCGCGTCTTCGTCAGGTCCGCATAAGCCGGGTACCATTTGTTTTCCGCAACAGTAAGTTCAACATGCTCCTGATACTCGGGGTGGTCTTTATGATACTGCTCAAGCCACTCTTTCCGTTTTTGAGCTGCCGGGAACACATGCTCCGGGTGCTTCGAAAGATACTCGCGGTTCCAAGCGGCTACCAGATCATAAATGTCATGGCCTCCGAAATTGCCATAGCCGTCATAGCAATGCTCCACGATATGCCCGCCACCGAATTCCTTCGGAACGAGAACATAGACATCTCTCCAACGATTATCGACAATCTGTTTCTTTGTAATACAATCAAGCCAACTAAACTGACCCATACTATTCCTTTCCGGCAAACCTCCCCGCGGAGGCTGCCACTCATGTTTAATGTAATGACACCCTCCTTTGGGTTGGTAACCGGTCACGGGCCCGGTTTACGTCTTAATCAGCAGAACGCTTCAGCATGAATCCCGAAAAGAGATTCCGGAACGTACTTGATGATTTCGTCAAGCCATCCGCCGTCACGTCTCAAGCTGACAGCCAGCTCCGTATGAAATTTCTCATGCGGAATTCCGTCCGTCGAAAAAACTCCCGGAATCCAGTCGGACACAGGATAAGTCGTTCCCCTCGTTCTCCGGATACGAACGCGGTAAAGGCCATCGTCCCATACCTCGTCATAAGGATCACCGGGAACACGGTCCGCGTCTGTCAGATGAAACCTCTCAAGAAGTTCTTCGCACTTCTTGGTAAGATAGGCGTCAACCTCTCGCGCGGGGATCCGAACGGATTCCTCTTTTTTTGCAACAACGCCCCGCGTCTGCCTTCCGCCGTTTCCGGGTTCGCCGTCCCAGCCCTGTTCCTCGTTGTAGCGCGTAACAAACAAAGCCTTGCCGGATTGCGGCACGTCAGAAACCGCTCTTGCAGCGGCGCTTACATTCCCAACCAAAGTCGCGAGGGATTCCTTCGGCAAAACCGCCAGACTCTCCTTGTGTCTGCAAAGAGGTACGCACGGACAGCCGTCACAGTCGCGCCGGGAATCACAGACCTTGATTGCGTCCTGAAGGAAATTGATCGCCCCTGTCATGAGCGCTCACCTCCTTCCGCGACCGTATGAAATTCCGTGGCGACAAGGTCGTCCGGCTTCAGCACGTAGTCGTAATTGTGCGGGTCATAATACCGCTGTTCCGCGATATACTCCGCCTCGGCAGCATTCTTCGCCAGCACCTTAAACGTCTTCTGACTCGTTTCCGTGATCTCGACCTCAAAGATCGGCTTCTTCGGGGCAGCCGCGAACAACATGTGATACTGATCAAGGGATTTTCCTCTCACATCCCAGTTATCACTCTTGATATATGTGCACTCGTTGTATCCCGCCCTGGAGAGTTCCTCCGTGGAGCTGTAAACCTCTTCCATCGCGATATCACAGAACCGCGGGGAATACAGATGGTCACCCTTCTCGAGGATTCCCTCGAGCTTGTCATTCAGTTTCTGAAACATAAATTCTCCTTCCTTCCGCACTTTCGCGGAGTAAAAATTTAACCTTTAACCGACTTGCATTGTCGAACTTACGGGCTTCAGGATGCCAACCAGATGCGTCGCGAATACTTTTCTTGCAACCGTTTCAAGACACAGGTCGATTCGCCCTTCCCAGCCGACGGTCTCCCAATCATCATAGAGGCTATAGAGCGGGTCGTCCTTCCGGTCAAACGCAACAGCGTCATCAACATCCCAATACAAATCACTGACCTGTCGCAGCAAGTCATCGATTTTTGCTTCCGTACGCTCTGCTTCCGGAATATCATCCGAAAGATACAGAATCCGCTGTGTTTCATAAGCTTCATCCGGGAAAGCCGATGAGTCTTCATAGATATTCAAGACAATCGGTATCATGTTTCTCCTTTCCGTGTCGGCACCGGCCGACACTATTAAATGAAATAGTTGTCGGCCGAAACCTAACGGTTACTGCCTGCCGGACATCATATTGGTGTCCGGGTAAAAATGTTTCGTCTTTTATGCTACGCGGTCCACACCTCCGTTCACGGGTTCAATTCCGACGGAACCGAATTCGGAATTGTAGTCACCCGTATACACATACGCCATGACATACGCTTCCTCCTCGCGGTCAATGGGCGAAAGGTCTTCCCAATCGAATACCCACTCCTCCTTTGCTCTGGTTACATAAAGGTACGTGTACCAGTCGCCGAACTTCGTATGCGTCAGGATCACATGATACACAAGGCATCCGTGCTCCTTCTCAAACTCAGTTACATGCTTCTGCTCCTCTTCCGTAAGCCAGTACAGGATTCCGCGGAACACTCCATCGAGACGCTCGCTCTTATTGAGCTTTCCGTTGCGAAACTCCTCGATTGCCTGCTCGGTAATCGACAGGAAGTTCATGCGTTCGACCGCTTCCGCAATCATCTCCTCGCGTGTTGCGAGTTCCTGCTCTTCTTCCTCTTCAAGGAAGATGTTTTCGTTTGTTTCATTCATGCTTTCGCTCCCTTCCGCAGCCTCGCACGGAGGCTGCTAAAAAATCAGTCAACCTCCGGCTCAGCCGGGAAAGTTACACGTCCATACGCATCAGGCCGCCGTCAACAGGACGAACCTCGATGTCCCATACCTGATAGTCCTTGTACTCAGGCATCTTGGGAATGTCCACATATGCCTTTGCGAAACAAGAAAAACCCGTCCGGCACTTCATCAGCTCGCCCCGCTCCTCATTCCACTTGTCGCCGTTTTTATAATCAACAAAAAAGAACGAATACACTCGATACTCTCCAATGCAATGTTCCAGAACATGATAGATAAGAACATCACAGTGTTCTTCGTATCCGTCAACAAGCTCCTGCTCCTGGGGCGTAAGGTAAAACGTCGCTCCCGGATTCCCTACGGAAGGTCTGCTGATTTGCCTCCTTCCGTATTTTACGAATTCCGTGATGGATTCTTCCGAAAACCCAAGAATCCGCATGCGCTTTACCGCCTCATTCACTAACATTTCTCTAATCATTTTGATTCTCCTTCTGCAGCCCCTCCGTGGGCTGCCATGTTTTTAAGATGACAACCCTCGGTCGGAGCGCCGAAGAAGATCCGCTGCCACGAAACGGCAACCGGGTCTCGTTGATGCCGGGCTTATGCCCGGCGGGAAAAGACAGGTCCGATACCCTACCAGGTATCATTGGCGAATTCGGGCTTCAGCTTTCCGTCTTCCGTATAGGATGCCGGATCGGCTTCCGGTACGTCCCAGGAAAGCGTCGCCCCATAGTACATTGCCGCAGCCTGTGCGGGCGTTACCCCGATGCTTCTGTTAGCATCCCGAACGAACAGATCGCTGTAAGCGATGTCGTAACGGTCCTGTTCCAGTTCATCCGAAGTAAAGAACCCGTGTTCACCGCGTCGCAAAACGACAAGGTGATGGTCTTCCACGTCATACCCAAAACAGTAGGACGGGAGCCCCGGTCTTGTGGCGCATGCCATAAAAAACTCCTTTCTTCCGTAATGGAGTAAAATAGACGAAGCTTCCGCCCCGTCTTCCAGCAGTGTCTAAATGTACGGACACCGCCACCAATCTTCGGGTCTGGATTTATGAAGCTTTGGAACCTCCACGTCCAGAACGACGAAGAACAACTGTGCTTCCTTCTGCAGGAGCGTCTTGTGTTCGCCGTAAAACAACGGGCCGAACTCCTTGAACACACCTTTATCGCCCGGCTCCCGAAGGTAACCTTCTCTACGGAGTTCCTTTGTAAGGAACAGGGATCTCTCATTTCGGTCATCGTAACTGTCCGTATTCGAATACCAATAGAGCCACGCAAACGCGGCTTTGACGATATTCTTCCATCCGGTTTTGTCCGAATCCTGATAGAGTTCCCTTCAGATCGTACCGTAATTGGTCGACCAGGCATTTACCACCCAAGACAATGTACTCTTAATCTTTCGCCAGTCCGGAGCCTTCTGCCGAAGCAGACTGACAAGCTCCTCCTCACGTTCGGAAAGCGGCCCCATCCCGCGGTGGTAATTAAACATCTCGGCAATCGCCGGTCTGGCACTGATCGCGTTACTCATACGAGTACCTCCTTCCGCATTGGAAGACGAATCGGTCTTCCGGAAAGAAACGCACTCCGGATGGTCGCCGCTTCCGCAACCGAACAGACAGCTGAGGTCTCAACGGCCGGCAGCCAGTCATTTGGTGCCTTCACAGCGCCAAGCGTGACCAATGCCTCAATTTGAGTCGCGCTGCGGTGATATCTCACACGCAAGCGCTTCCCATTCCGGTAATACTCCGCCGAGCGAAGCTTTGTTGCTGTTGCCATACGCAACTCCTTTCTGCCTTTTTGGCATAAAAAATAGCCCGAAGCAACGATTGTTACCTGCGGGCAGACACAAAAAAAAGGAAGGAAAGAATCCTCCCGAGCAGCTGCACATCAAAAAGATGTGCGGAAAATATAAAAACACAGAGCGCCATGCGCTGCACACCGAGGGGTGCTGAAACGGCCATTACTTGGCATTCCTATTCGGCATCCGCCGAACGCATCAATCTGTGATGCATTAACAATAGCATATTTTCACAAAAAAAGCAATAAAAAAGAGTGCCTGCCGAAGCAAGCACTCTAATTTTAATGAAATTCACGTAACCGTCCTCGAAGCGGGTTCCAGGATGCCCCGGAAATGTTCTCCGTGGATTCCTCCATGGCGATCAGTTCCGCACGCAGCTCCTTCGGAACCGCTGCCCACTCCGCCGGCTTCACCCAAGGGCAGAACCAGCAGCCGCCTCGATTTGACAGCTCGTATACAGGAGACAAAAGACCGTAATCCTCACAGATCATTTTGGACTCCGCCTGGGTAATCCCATACTCTGCCAGAAGGGAACGCTTATTCGGCTGCCGGTACAACGAACGGAGCCGTATCGGTTCGTCCGCGCAGATTCCGACGATTGTTACCGCATCTTTGGCATCATCCTCATAAAAGCGTTCCAGCACGCGCGTCTTCAGGTCTCTTTTCACCCAACACCTTCCCATGGTAGCCATTGGAAAGCCCCGCATCTGACCAATCCGGTCGGGATACGAGGATTTTTCGATTGTCTTATGAAACAGGCTTACATAGTCCCAATCGGCATTTCGGAGCACTCTGACTTTGTAACCCCACGACTGAAACCTCGGAAAAGCCGTCTCATATAAAAAATGGATATGCTCTGGATTTTCCCCGGAGATTCCTCTGTGTTTGTCGTACATGACTTCACAGAAGACAATCTCGTCAAGCGGTATCCCTTGTTCATGTGCGAGAATGACACTCGCGGTACTGTCCTTGCCGCCGGAATAGGCGACCAGAGTTTTCGGAGTTGACAAGCGGAGTTATCGGCATCTGCCGTAACAAGCGGATCTTGATCACCATTAGAACGCGTCCTTAAAAAAAGGCTCTCCGTCCCGCAGGGGCTTCTCCTTTAGCTCGCCACTCACCATCGCTGACCTGCTAAGCGATGCGCGTCCTCCTTAACTGTCGTAATTCCGCCTCGTTGGCCGCAAGCATGCGGCGCCACGATGCGATGCTCTCCTTATCTCCTCTGGCAATATCGCATTGTATCATGTCTCGAATATCAGCGATTGCTTCCAAAAGTTCTTCCTCGCTGACTTCTCCTTCCGTCACGCAGCTTTCTTCCCCGCACAACCCGTAAAGCGGGTTGTCGCGCAGGTCGCTGTAATAGTAATTTGCGGAAGGCTTTCTTTCTGAGCGTCTTTTGCCCATAAAAACTCCTTTCTGCGGAAAAACCGCACAGGTTAAAAGTCCCTCTCCCATTCCGACGGTTCCAAAAGCTCCTGTCCGAACAGGTTGTACCAGCGTCCGCAATCCGGACATTGGCTTGCTCCCATATAGGTGTTATAGAGCCGGAACTTCTCTCCGCATTCGCACTGTGCCAATGCGGGCAGTCGGTACGAACGGGTTCTCTTTACGATTCCACGGTCAAGATACCGCTTCGGATCCTTTACGCAGCGCTCGTAATTTGTCCTGTTCGCATCGGTGAGAATGACTTCTTTTGTGGCTTCATCAACCGGAAACGTAAACCCGGAATCAATCCATACGGTACTTTCAAATTCGCGACGGTACTCCACTTCCTCGACCCTCTTCTCCTCTTCCAAGACATTAAGCATCGAAACCTCCTTCCTGAACCCGCAGAAAACCAAATCCGGATTCGTTCGGGATTTACAGAGCGAGGTGTTCCGTCTTGCAGACAACCTCCGCGTCCGCGGGAATTTCCAAAAGTCGCTCGGCTTTGCAATAGCGGTGCTCTCCGCTCTGCTCGTACAGCTTGCCAAGCTCCAGAAGTTCCGCCTGCAGCTGATAATACTCTTCCTTACTCTCAATGAAGTTGTCAAAGTTGTCGATTTCAAGGCTTTCACATACTTCCATTGCGGAATCCGTGAAGTCCTTGATCCGCTCGTCCGTCCTTCCGAACATCAGCTCCATATGGTCATGGCAATAGCCCTCCATTCTCGGATTGTTCGTCATCCGCATGAATTCACGGATAACCGGCGACACGTTCGGCATCGCATCCTGAATCAGTTCGCCAAACAAATAGTGCTTTGTAAAGCCGTCTACTTCGTCACCGAACAAAGTGACCATACTGAGCTTGTGTTTTCCGCTCATTTTGCAAAAAGGGCACTCTCTTATAGATTCTAAAAATTTCATGTTATTTTCCTTTCCGGGTAGCGCTCGGCTACCCTTAAAAAAGTTAATGATAGCCAAGCCTCCAAAAAGGCATTTTGGGGAAATGAAAAAGACGCCTGTAGAGCGTCTTTCGTCTTTTCCCATGTTTTCAGTCATACAGAAAGAATCTCCCGAAGAAACTCCTTTACCGAGGAATAAACCTCGTCAAACGTAGGTTTATTAACGGCTCCGGAGAAACGGAATTTCTCGTAAGAATGACGAAGTTCGTCTTCTCGCGATAAGAACCCCTCAAAACTTCCAAGCACTCGTCCGTTCCGCGCAATCACGTCCAACACCATCGTTTTGTCGAAAGTAAAGGCTTTCGAAAGATAATAAAGATCTATGACATCTTTAATTCTCCGGAATACTTTTTCCGTAGAAACTACGAAAACCTTATCCGCAATTATCTGAATTGGAGCTACCCCTCGGAACTGTATTCCTTCAATCATGTAAATCTTCGTTGCCGACACCGGACGGTTTACATCCATGTCGATAGTGAAAAGAAGTTTGCAGCTTTTCTCATCCCGGATTTCAAATCCGGCCGATCGACCATCCCCATAAGGACGGTAAGCAACAATCCTAATTCCTATTCGGCTTACCGCTTTCTGCAACGATTCGGTAAGTTGCTCCATTGACGGCCAATCGTCAGATATCCAGTTCGCATCAATATCAACCGTATGCCGGATTTCTTCTGTATAACCCACCTCTGCCAGACACGCTTTAAGAACCATGGAGCCCTTAAAGCTGACAGGGATTCCACTATCATGGATTGCTTTCATTACCGCATACATCAGCTTTTCTTCTGCCGTTAACTGCATATCGCTCCTCCCTAGTCAGAATAATACTCTGCCGCGTCCCGGGCTAAAGACTCGAACCGCTCCTGATACTCAGGCGGGACCACAATGCCGGCGAAACTATTTTCATGTTCAAAATAGTACCGGCTGAGGGCCTCTGTGATTCCCTGCATGTCGAGCAAGTCCTCATTAGTCAGGGCATCGCAAAGTGTTCGGTTAAACTTTGTGTACCGGATTCCGTTCTTACTCTCAACTTCGTATGTCGAAATCCGATTTCCCAGAACTACCACTCCGTTATATCGAGTCATAGAATCATCGCCATATACCCATATGACAAATTCATCATTGCGCCCTCCGAATCGTTCCTCGCACATGAGCGCCTCGTCCAACCCAAACACAACGTCTCTTCCAAGTGCTTCATACACCGCTTCAAGCCACGCCATTGCTCCAATATAGTCGCAACGTCGCGGAAGATTCAGCTTCTTTGCATTATATTCGGGAAGAGTTGCCGTCTTATGATTAACCAAGTCGCTCTTTACGCGTTCCTCTAAGAGAAGCTCTATGTATTCCGGCGGCTTACGTATACCGGCTTCCCAATTTTGCACAGTACGAACTGGTATTCCGTAACGCGCAGAAAAACCACTTTGCGTTTCCTTTAGTTGCTCTCGCATCTCTCTTATCGTCATAATAATCACCTCTGACAAAATAATAACACCCAATGGGTGTGTTGTCAATGTCTGTACCGAAAGAATACTATGACGTCCTCCTTTCCGGGTAGCACTCGGCTACCCTTATTGTGTAATAATGATAGCCAAGCCCCGCAAGGCTTCCACCGCCGCTTCACGCGGCGGTTAAGACTTCGCCTCGGTCAATCGAATCGAGCAGCGAGCCCGTCCGTCGATTTTCGAAACGAAGGAAAAAGAAAGCGCCGCCACCCGGTTGCCCGGGCAAGCGGCGGTGGATTAGCGGGCCGAAGCCCGCCTCACCGAAAGATTAGTTCCAACCGTCCGGAACAATCACAGTAACACTTCTACCGTCTGCAGTGACGATATCGTATACGGTTCCCTTTGGATCATCAATCTCAAGGTCTTCCGCATCACCATTCTTGTCAAAGACAAGTTCGGTATTCTCGGGGACAACATCCCAGACGCTTTCCGTTCTGTGCGTGTTCACACAAGACCATTTGCACGGAAAAGCGATAATGCTCCGACCTAAGATCAACATCGGAAGGGTTCCGTCAGGACACTCCGTCCAATTCCCGATGATCATCTGGGCTCCGACACTGTCTTTGTATTGGAAGAGCAAGATGCCACTCTCCCTATTTGTTAACTCAGTAAGACTCTTTGCTTCATTTTTAACTACCTGATTGAGCGTATTCATAATGCTCCTCCTTTCGCTGCTTGTTGTTAGTTAGCGGTACCACACGGATATAGTCCGTGAAGCCAAGTACGTTGACGAATGTCCGGATAATATTCCGAACCGCACAGGAATCGGAACCGACATAGGTCAGTCCGTCAACCGTGAGCGCTCTTGCGGTAGCGAGTGCCGCCGTAAGGACTTGGCTGTTCGCCGTATAAATCAGATCCCGTACAGCACCGTCTACCCGAAAAAATCGTCGAACGACATTCCGTACCCGTCGTCCTCGGACAATTCCGCCATGCTCCGTCCGTCTTCAAAGTCACCGTCGTCAGAAATCGGACGAACGGCAACCACAATTTCTTCTTCCTCCGAAGGCATTTCCCTCGCAGGTTCTCTCAACGTAGGCTCGGCAGGTCTCTTCGGTTCTTCAGGTCTTTCGAGCAATTTCTGAACGGTAGATTCCAAAGCGCTCACACGCTTCGTCAGCTGTCCAATCAGTTCCTCCAGCTTCTGTTTCACCGAATCATCAATGACCGGCTTAACTTCCGCCACATCCGCATGCTCGGATATCTGCTTCACGTTACAGATAAGTCCGACCTTGCACATGGTCGCGTCATTCTGCCTTGCCACATCCGTCTTTGCCTTAAACGCCGCATCACACGCTGCCGCAAGGGACGCAAGCGACGCTTCCGTCAAAGGCTGAACGAGAGTAAGATACTGCTCGGTGTAATTCAACGCTGCCTTCTTGTTGTATTTCAGTTCCATGGCATCAGTCAAAAGTCTTGATGTTACCGTGAGCGCCCGAGCGAAATCATTTTCGCCGGCCTCTGCGATGGCATCCACGCCCCTGCCGATTCCGTCAATATCTGCTCTGGTAAGCGCCAACGCCAAATCCCTATGTCCGGTTTTGATCTCGCCAAACAGGATTCTCGTTACCGCTTCCTCACCGAAATCGTTCTCGTCCGCTAAAAGATTCAGGATCTTCTTTGCGTCCCGCATCGCGCCGTTGGCGTTATGCGCGATTTTCCGACAGACATCTTCGGTCGCTCCGAACTGATGCCCTTCTGCTATTCTTAAAAGCTCCGCTGTAATCACGGGTTCGGGAATAGCCGAAAAGTGAAACTTCTGGCACCTTGAAAGAATCGCCGCCGGGATCTTCTCTGCATTGGTCGTGCAGAAAATGATGGTGACATATTCCGGAGGCTCCTCCAAAAGTTTAAGCATTGCGCCCCAGGCTCCTGCGGAAAGGCTCTGGCATTCATCGACGATGAAAACCTTCTTTTTACCGAGGGGCTGGTACTCGCTTGCTTCGATGATGCTTTGCACAACATCATCCTTTCGTGTCTCTTTAGACGCGTTAATGTCAATCACGTCGGCGCACTCGCCAGCCATGATGGATTTACAGGATGCACACTCACAGCAAGGCTCACCGTCCTGCGGATTCTCGCAGTTCAGATACATGGCGAGAATATTTGCCGTCGTCGTCTTACCGCACCCAAAATGTCCTTCAAAAATGTAAGCAGCTCCGACGCTCCCCGCTGCCATCTGCCTCCGCAACGTCTCCGTAACCATGTCCTGACCTACCACATAGCGGAGCTTGCGCGGGCGTTCCTGAATGTTCAGATTGTACTTCATTCATTTACTCCTTTCATCGAGAAGGGGTGACCGAAGCCACCCCGCAAGTGTTTACGCAAGCGCCGCATAGAGCGCTGCGTTCAGTTCGTTCGCAGTCGGAAGTGTCCGTAGACACTTCGCTTCTGCTTCAGAGCAAACGCGGATGCGCTCCGCGGTTTTTTGTGTGCCGTCCGAAAGCTCGTCGGAATATAACAGCCGCAAGGCACGGAAGATTCGGAATACGTCTTCTTTGTAAAGCGCAAAGAAGGAATCCTTGTCTTTCTCCTTATACAGCCGCAACGCCTTCAAAACTTCATAGGCACGGTGATTGGAACGGAAAGCTTTCATCAGTTCGTCGAACACCTGATTCTCTCCGTCCGGAAGGTCATCGGAACCGGCGAGGTACTGCCGGTATTCCGGGTACGGATTCCTCTTTGGAACCGTAACAGCTTCGCATCGACTTTCGATGGTCTGACTTAAGGGAAGGCGCGAGCAAAGAACGAAGCAACGCTTCTCGTTCTCAATCTCCGTAAGAAGCGCGCCCTGGCACATCGGAGACAGACGTTCCGCGTTCAGAACAAGGACCACCATCTGCGGAAGCGTCACGGCATCATACGACAGATGCTCTAACTTCTCCCGGATCTCGTCCATGCCGATGCCGTAGGGAATATCCCAAATAAGATAATCCGCCGTGGCGTCATACCCTTCTCCGAATTCCGAACAAAGCCGTTCGTCCGCAACGCGGCACATCTCTTCGTTCAGTTCCCCATACAAAAGCAGGTTCTTCATATGCCCTCCTCCTTTCAGTCATTATCGTTTGTTCTCTTTACCGCGATGTAGCGCCCGAGAAGCTTCGAATACTGCTCCTGATCCGTTCTGGTATAGGACTGATGAGCGAAGCAGCCGTAATGGTCGGTCTCCACGCTGATTCGGTCCGCCAGTGCAACGAGGTTACCCTCGACCGTATAGGCTTTCACCGCACCGGAAGCGTTGATGGTTCCGCAGAGCATGCAATGCTCCAGGTTCTCCAGATCCTCTTCCGTCATGGACCTTTTCTTGCGCCTCATGATTCGATTGGCAATCGGAAGCACTTCCTCACGGAAAATCACGGCCGTTGTGGACCGCATGCGGGAGTGATAGGTCTTCTCTCCGCGCGGGAACGCCGTAACGTCTCGGCACTTGTCAAGGTCACTTAAAATGCAGCCGGCAATCACCATATCCCGGTCGTACAAGGTCATGTACGGAGCGCCGATTGCCATGAGCGGATTCTTCTGCGCAACAAAGAACAGCTTTTCCGCAATATGACGGAGCAAACCGCCGTTATATGCGTGATGCCATTCATGTCCGGCAGGAAGCGTCTGCAGTTCCTTAAGATGCTTCTCGAACATCTCATTTACAAGGTCTTTTAAGCCGCGGGCATCGTCCATCGAATCGATAAACGAGCGAACATAGTCCGTCAGCTCATCACGGTCATCCTTGGTAAGGAAGTACGCAAATTCCGTCCAGTCCTTCACCTCGGAATCATTGAGGCAGCGCCACTGTCCCGCGTTCACGAGAAGTCTCGCCTTTCCGTCGTGCATATCCACCGTGGCGGTCATTTCTACGATATGACCGTTCATGTTGGCGGCATCCTCACGGCTTAATCTCTGGTCGCCCCAGAGTTTTCCGGGAAACTCACCCGTGCTGTCGCAGAGCGTTATGTCGATATACGACGCTCCTCTTCCGCTTGCGGGAACATAGTTCACTTTTTTCGCAAGCCCCTTAACCCTGTAATTCTTTCCTACGTTATCGAACAGGCACGCCTGCCCGAGCTTGGTAAATTCATTACCGCTTACCATTTTTGTTCTCCTTTCTGCGGACGGAAAACCCGTCCGCTTAAAAACTTAAACGAACGGGATCCTGTCCCGAAAGGTTTTGAAGTCTAGATGAACGGCAACTCTTCGTCAATTCCGTCCGGAATGTCCATGAAGCCTTCGTTTGCATTTGCGGGCTTCGCCGGTGCGTTGTTTGCGCTTCCGGAAGAAGCATTCTTGCTCTCCGCAAACTCGACTTCCTCCACCATAATTCTCGTGCCGTAAACCTTCTGGCCGTCCTTATTGGTGTAATTGTCGTTCTCTACTCTTCCGCAAAGGACAATTTTCGTCCCCTGCTTCAGATACTTCTCAACAAATTCGGCCTGCTTTCCGAAGCAGGTGCAGTTGAAAAAGTCGGCTTCCGGTTCTCCCTCTCTGCGGAATCTCCGGTCAACCGCGATACTAAAGCGGGCCACTGCCGTAGCGTTGGCTCCCTGTGAATAACGAACCTCGGGATCTCTTGTGAGACGTCCCATAAACATGCACTTGTTCATAACTGACTCCTTTCAGTGTAAAAAAATTACGCCACCGTAGCAGCGCTTGATTTAAGACACATCTGATTGCGTGTCGCATAGTACAGAAAAACTGCCTGCTCATATTCCGTAAGGTCGGCAGGCTGGTAGAAACACTGGCTTACAACCGCTCTCGCTTCCTCGATCGTGCATTCCGCACCGGCCCCAGTGAATCGGATTCCGCGTATTGTAAAACCGGCTGAGGCATCGACAGGCTTCCGGCCTGTCATGCGCTCAATTCGTTTTGCGAGGCACTCGGTATCCCTGATCAGAGCGGATACCTTGTCCTGCATCACGATTTCTCCGTCTGAGATTGCTTCGGCCACTCGACAGAGCAACATCATGTGTTCAACATACGCATCAACGAGCTGCACGTATGCTAACGGACGTTTCTCGTTGTTCATGCCGCCCACCCCGCGAAAATCAGCTGAACCTCACCGGAGTTCGGAACGACATACTTCTTGAAACGCGCCTCAAAGGCATCACCTACAGTAAGGGCGCGAAGATAATTTATCGTGTCCTCGTCATATGTCTGGTTGAACCAGTAACGAAGCGCGATGCTTACATTACGAACCTTAACCTTCGCTCCATATCCTGTGACGGTTCGCTTGTCCTTTCCAAGACAAGCCTGGAACGCAGACAGCAGCTCTACCCTTCCCGTAAAGGAATCCGGCAGGGAACTTGCCGCGGGGTAATACCCGTTCTTTCCGTTGTTCCCGTCCGTAACCGGTCCTTTCGGAACCGTTGCAGGTTTCTGTACGATTGGCGGCGTCTCCGCGTTCTTCTCTTCCTCTCCTTTGTCCCAGGGGAAACTTTCCTCTACGGGAACCGCTTCTGTCGAAGGGCTCGTTACCTTTTTTGGTAACTCGACCTGCTTTCCGCAGAAGTTCGGAATGGAATAACCGAAGATGGTGCAGAATGCGCCGACCAGACCTTCCCGATAACCGTTGGCCGGAAACTTTGCCTGTCGCAAAACATTTCCGCCGTCATCAAAGATGGTCAACAGTCCGGAGCCTGTCTCCGGATCAAAATCATACAGCCAGCGCGTCCAACCGAACACGTTCGTAAGAACACGGTTAACGGGTGTGGCTGCATTCACGGATGAGTCCTCGCTCAACAGATTGCGGACACGATCCAATGCTTCGGAAGGCTCGATGCCGTTAACCGTAACTCTCTGAGTAACAACGTTTTTGGCATTTCCCTTCTTCTCTTCTGCCGGAACAACTTCGCTGGTTCCGACAAGCTTCTTCGTTGCCATAACAACGCTCCCTTCTGCCAATTTTGGCGAAAAAAAATAGCAGGGAAGACATTCTTCTCTGCTTCTACCTGTCGCTTACGCAACTGTTTCCATTGTGATCATCCGACCACGACACACCGAGGTGTCTCAGTAAGCCTTGCTGGCTGTAACTGTACGGCAACTGCCGTATGCATCAAATGATTACTCTTACATTAGCACAAGTTTTGGTAAAATGCAAGAGATTTGTGAGAAGAAGGCTATTCTGTTGTCGTGTTTCAAATTACGTCAGCGCGTCTTTTTCGCATGGCAAGTTCAATCTGTTCCCAGAACTCCTGCGTGTATTCCCGCTGTGTAAAGCATTCAAACCGGTTTGTATCCTTTCTGACCGTTAATTTATCTTGGTCCGGAGCATGAAAAGCAATATAGTTCGCACTTCTCTCCTCCTGACGCTTTCTCCATGTCTTTGTCAGAATCTGGCGGATGATGGTCACAAGAAAATACTTGCTTTCATTACGAACAGGTCCCTGATGCTCGGTAATCTGATGGATCGCGGAAGCCACACATTCGCCATCAATGCCGGAAAGAATCTCCCTTACTTTTGAAAACGAATACCGAGTTCCGCACACCGAAAGCTCATGAACCGAGCAGTATCCGTCGGCAAGGACAGACAGGATGTCTTCGAATTCCGATTCTGAGAGCGTATCATTGAAACGGGTTTCCGCCTCAAAAGATACAGATTCATAAGAAATTTTTTCCCGAAGAATCTTATTCGCATTATCATTACTGATCACGATTTCATCCGTCACATTTACGCCGGAGGCGTTTGTTTTATGATTGATGACAGGAATTGTATTGTTGTTAAGGGATTTTGAGTTTTTAAGGTCAAGGACTTTATTTGTCTCACGAATTTGAGCCACGGTTTTTGATGCACGGCCTGAGCAAAAAGAAGAACGCTTCTGTTTTGCAGAACGAAGAAGCCGGACAGCCGGATCCCCGTCGGAACCGAGAAGCATTGCGTCGCTGTAAGCAAACTTTCCGTCATCATTCCGGGCCCCGATCATAAGAATGACATGCGATTCGCAGAGTTCCTTCTGATAGCGCTGGATGGTACTTCTTGAAGCTTTTATCTTCTTCGCGAGCTCCCTTGCGGAAACGGAGGTCGCAAGCTGCATGCCAATAGCGATGCCTTTGGCTTCCAGGGATAAGTCTTTGCGGAAAAGGTAGCCGTTCCATACAGGAACGGATTTCCCTAAAGTCTCAGAAAAGGAAATCTGCATGGTTGCTGATGTCACCTTTGGCCTGTCGACGGAAATAAGTCCGAGACCAGAAAGACGCTTTAAGGCAGAACGAACGGCGGCACATTTCCCATTCGCATAGGCAGAAAGGCCTGATGTGGAAAAATGATATTCTTTCGGAAGTCCGGATAAGGAATGAATCAGAGCGTACAGTCCGAGATCGGAAGGACGCATCAAAGAAAGCGGAAGTTCCCCCGGAAGGGATACATACTGAGGATTTGACATGATTTTACTCTCCTGTTCTTTCGTAGCGGGAAAATGAGAAAATAAGCCTTATTTTCCATGCAAAAAGAGACCGTTTTAGCGCAAAAACATTGACATCTAAACGGTTTTGTAGTAAAATCAGGGTATAAGAAAGAGAGCCTACAGCTCGATCTCGATTGGCAACGGAGTCGATATAGACTTCACGGAAATGCAGTAGTTGGCGCTATTGCATTTCTTTTTCTTTTATCCTGATTTAAAAGACGACAAACACAATCTCTTGTGGTCGAGTATAGCATATCCTACTAAAAAAATACACACCCCTTTGGAAACGTCCAAAGAGGTGTTTTTGTATATTTTGTACATTTGATTGAAAATATCAGAGAGTTTCTACATATTAAAAGGTGAGAAATTTGAATTGTGCATTTTCAACAGTTTATGTAACACAACTTGCGTTTATGTAACACAACTTGCGCAGTTGTAACAGAACTCCTACTTTGATTTAAATAACACGCGATAGGCGATTACCTTTTTTCCGGACAACACGCTTTGGATGTCGGAAATCCATTCTCCGTAGGTTTCTTTCACATACTGCTCGAATTTTGCGCGCAAACGCGTTTGAGCCATCCTTGCGTCTTCGCCGATTCCCGCAATCTGATACAGTTGCTTTAATTGGATTTCACAGCAGTTCTGCTCATCGAGACCGGTGTTTTCATCGTAACTCCCGTAGTCCCATGCCGCAGCAATCCGTTCGTCAACAAAGGCTGTCCAATCCATCTGTCTGATCTGACTTTCTGTCGGACCGGAATAAGATAGAGAATAGCCTTCCGCCCTTTGCTGGAGGCGGAACAGTTCCCGCTGCGCTTGGATACCACCGTTTATACGGTAATAAGTATACCAAATCTCCTTCTCTCCCTGTTCATCTGTAACAGCATCATACTCTATCGTCATGGTAGGACCGCCATGACCGCCGGTTATTTCCGGATTTTCATCCGAGTAGGAGAAAACCTCACATTTGGTTGAGAACAGAAGCTGTACGATATGGTGGATGTATTTGCGAAGGTCGACATTCCGCTTCGGTAACGTCTCGTCCGAATCGTTTTCTAATCGTCGGATCAAAGTGGTCAGGCTGAACCGTCTGGGACTTGGAACGCCCTCCATGGTCTGTTCATGAACAATATTCAAAATCGTACAGAAAACACGGAAAAAAAGGCGTTGGTTAATGGGAGGAAGGGTTGGATCCGAATCCGGAAAAAACGACGCATCAATCTCACTGCTATTAGGAGCAGTCTCCGGCGGGAAAAACATCATTCTCACTGCTTCGCCGTTTATAATAAAAGCCGTTCCGGGATTTATCGGAACCGTACTTGCCGGAACGCCGCGCATTCCGACAAAACGGTCTTTTGCGGAAGTCTTGACGCGCTGAGGAGCGGAAATTCCGGCAAGAGGAAGTTTGTTCTTTTTGTTATCTCCCATGGCTTCATTCGCCCTTCTGCTTTTTGATTTTCGCCAACAGCTTACGCTCTTCCATTCTTCGTAAAAGGTCAAAATCTTCTTCCGGAATAGTTTTCTTTACGTCGGCCATAAATAAATCTATCATTCGCCGGTATGCAGCCCTCTTGGTTCCCGCATAAGCTGCAATGCAGGTGTGAAAATCCAGATAGTCTTCCGTCGTGAGGTTGGGAAGAAGAATCGTATTCTTCCGTCCTTTCGGGAATCGGTCATCCGCTTCTTTCTTTAACTTGGCGGGCTCATTCTTCGAAGCCTTCGGAACAGCCGGTTTCTTTTCGGGCTTTTCCTTCTCTTCTTTTGTTTTCACTGGCTTTTCAGAAACCGCAATAGGAGAAAGCACTTCATTCGGGTCGGCGCCGGCGGAAGTAACGCCTACGGTTTCCGCATCCTGGCCGATGCTGTGCAGGAAGGTCTCGGTTTTAATACCGGGCTTCAGAAAGGTTCCTTTCGCCGGAACCGGGATGGGTTTTACGGACTTGGTTTTACTCATGATTTGTTTCCTCCGGTTTTATTATTTTGACGGGTAGAATACGGCAAACGGACTATACGGCGGCTGGCGGAGAGCCAGCTTGAAGAAGATCTCCGTAAGTTCCACAACGACTGCGGCATATTGCTTAGTGAGCGCTTTCTGCGGGTTGGAGTATACCGAAAGACCTTTTTCGCGAAGCGTGGTGACAAATAGCGGATCATTTCGTAAAAATGTCGGGGACAGCGACGTGATTTTGCCAAGTTCAGCCAAGTACCAGGATGCGCCCCGGTCCTTCGCAAAAACCTCGTTTTCCTCGTTAACGCCGGTCATCGGCGGGAAGGAGCGCACGAGGATTGTGGAAACATCAACGGAATAAAAAGAATACTTCTTCATGAGTGAGTCAATGTCGGCTAGCGCGTTTTTGACGCCCGTCAGGCCGCCGAACGAAATATCCGAGCAGGGAATAATCACGTCCGATGCTAACATTGCCATCAGGGTCGTGTACCCTCTCGCAGGAGGACAGTCAATTACACAGACATCAAAATCATCCGCGATGACGGACAGTCTCCTGCGCAGTTGGTTGATGTCATTCTGGCTAATGTCCGCAAGCGATTGGTTCCGAGAGGAACCAAGCAGAATAGAAATCCCGGGATTGTTGGTCTGGCAGATGCAGGAAAGCAGTGACTGCCTGTCGTCCGGGCCAGTGAAAAAATTATACAGGGACTTCACGCCAAGCTCGGAACACATTTCCTGCGATCCGTCATACTCAGGGGCAAACATACGCGTGCCGTCACAGGATTCGTCAAGGTCGATAAAGAGCACGCGCGCCTCGGTCTGCCCTTCCGCCGGAGCCACGACATAGGAAATGGCGCTGGCAATGTTGTAGGCGCTTGTGGACTTTCCGACGCCTCCTTTGTTGGATACTAAACTTACAACCTTCATGCACACCTCCAAAAGATGGATATAAATATTGTGTAAAGCAGAACTAAAAATCGTTTTAATTTTGATTAAATCTATCTTTTATAGATATTTAAAAAGTATATTATTAACCTTTACACACATTCGAACAGGTAAAATACTAATTAAATATATGTTTAAGGAATTGAAAAGGCCGATTTAATCAAGATTAAAACTGTCTTTACAGAAGATTTTAATCGGCGTAAAGAATATTTTAAGTACATTATAATCGATACTTTATCATTTTTCAAGCATTATTTTAATTCTATTAACACTACATGCGTTTGTTTAAATAAAGAATAAATATATATCGATTGTATTTAATACAGATTTAAGCAATATTGAAAATGTAAAATGTCGTTTTAATATGCTTTAATACAGTTGTATAGATTTAAGAAGGATTAAAACAGTATTAAAGAAATAAAAAATGATTTAATATAGTTTAAATATAGCAAGAATGTTTTAATTTAGATTAAAACAAATGTAAATCCTGTGGAAATAGAGAGGGAAGGAAGAGTATGCGCGACAAACCAGTGCCGGACGGAAGAGCACATGCCCGCCAGAGCGCACAGAACGGCACAGAATCGCACGGAAATAGCATAGACGATAAAATACCCATGGAAAACAAAAGAACGCAAAATACGCGAAATCTGAGAATGCGCCAAAAACACAGAGAAGGAGAGTAGCGAGAGGCAAAAAAGAAAAACAGCACCCCAATGGATGCTGTTCTCTATCCTAATTCACCAAAGTCAGATGTGGAAGGCCACCGTTTCGGAGCAGGTCGTCGATTCCTTTTCCGATATTGATGTCCCAATCCGCAATCAGAACGCGGAAGCCTCGCTGCTTCAAAAGTTCGACGAAACCGTCCTGTGCGTGAAGCACCATTCGGTTGTTTTCCTTGTCTGCGTCGTAGGCAACAACGATGGATAATGCGCCGGAGTTCCACATGTAATCAAGAATGGAGTTCCCGTCTTTGTCCTCCTGGGTGAGAAGTTTGTAACTGCTCACGCCCGGAATGTCGATGAACGTGTTCCGGAGCATTTCCGAACCGATGATGGATTTCTTCTCGCCCTCCGTACACCAGATGCGAGACTTGTCAAAGCCTTCGCCCCTGCGGGAACGCGGAAGATAGATTCCGGCGCGGCAGCCGATTTTACAGCCGTCCTTGCCGAAAGAGGTGAAGTTCACATACTTGCCGGATCGGAAGTTGTTTTCCGGATCGGCCTCATATGCTTCCTTTGCGATTGCGAAACCGTCTTTGTCATGATACTGACTGTGGTTACGCAATCGCAGGGCGTAAATCTGACCTTTTGCGTTAAAGAGCGGAAAGATGATTCCGCCGTAGCCGCAATAAGTCCAATCGCCCTTACTTGTCTGGCGAAAGCCCGGGATATGCTCTAAACTCGGAACGCGCTGCAGAAGCTGCTGGCACGTAATCTTACGTCGGTCATTGATGCTGTGGTAGGCAGCGCCCAACTGATATCTGACATAGTCAGACTCGGGTACGCTTACGATTTTCCAATAGTCTATCAATCCGTCCGTAAAACCTTCCTTGTGAAGATAGGTCCGGTCTTCCGGTTCCAACCGAAGAAGCGAAAGGAATTCACGGTAAACGTGATCCAGTGTTGCATCATCGGCCGGAGGATTCTCAGGGACGATTTCCTCGTCGGCGTAAGTCTTGAACCGCCTCGGTTTCACCTCGCCCTTATTATCCGCCCAGTTCTTTTGACGCGCCTTTTTAAGCGCCGCCGGTTCGAAGCGGATACCTACGCTGACACCGTCTCCGGATTCCGCGTAGGATTTGTTCGCTCGGTATTCCTCGCCGTTGACACCGATCACAATGTCTCCGACCGAAACCGTACCGCCGGTACGATTGCATACCGAATAAAAGTCATCCCCGATGTAGCCTTCAGGGATTAAGTCCGCCGGAATGGGAAGCCGATAACAGAAATCGGGTTTTCCGCAAATCCTGCATCTTTCTCCGTGCCGGAGCTGAATGGCGAGCCCCATAGCGTTCCTCCTTTCCTTGTGTTCCTCCCGATTTGGGAGTCCCGTTGGTCAACTTGCGGCCACTGCGTGTAGCGGCATTTAAGCCAAAACACAAAAAAGCGGATACCGATGGTAACTGAAACCAGTTAATCGCGTATCCGCACAGCTCCGCTGTAAGAATCAAATCTTATGTAAACATCTTACAGCGAATCAGATTGATTGTCAAGGGTAAATTGTTCCGGTGCCTCGGAACGGGTTACGGCGGCTTTATAAATCTCCGCCAGCTCACCGTTCCGTCCGCCGTTGCCGACGGAACCGCAGATAAGCTGTTGCAGATATAGACCGGCAGCTATATCACGCCGTTCCTTTTTAGCAGCGCACCCGTCCTTAATATTCCTTATCAAACGAAACAAGGTCCGATACCTCCATCATCTACCGCTCAAAGGCTCCAGCTCCGTCCGAACGAGGGAAACGGTTCCGATGCCTGGCGTCGCAAGATAAGTCACCACCCGGTCATTCTCCGAAAGAGACAGGTCGTAGGTGAAGAGAACGGCACCCGAGGAGAGAAGGGCCTGCGGTAATCTGGCAGAAACCGTTTCCATATGGACGACATCTTCACAAACAAACAGAAGAGCGCCACGGGTTCCGTCCGCTGCCATCTTGGCGATCAACGCCTGGGCATCAAATAACGCCCGGTCGACGTAAGCCTCCTGCCGCCGGAGCACAAACACATAACAGTCACCCTTTGAACCGTGAGAGAGGACAGCGGGAACACAGGTGTGAGAAGACAAAACGACTTTTTGACGCAGTGTAAGGTCTGTATTTTGGAAGACCGGGTCGGAAAGCATCGTGATGTAGGTCTGAAAACCGATTTCGTTGGAAAGCACGTCACAGGGGTGAGGAAACGGAAGTCCCGGACGGAACATCGTCTTCTTCTGTCCGAACAGGTGGGGCAGAAGAGCGCAGACCGCAACACTCAGGCAGTAAATGCGCGGCGTTTCCAAGGAATTGCCGTAGGACGCATAGGAACGCACCAAAAAGCCATTGTCGACAAGGCGGTTGATATTGTACAGGTATGACTTTTTCGGCTGCACCTGGTACTTTGTCTGCAGCGACAAAAACCGCTCAATGTTACGGCGGTTCGAATATCCGGCCAAGGCAACCGCATAAAGGATCGCGGCATCGGTGTCGGATAACCGTCTTGCGCGGATAAAGCTCCGCAGGTAATTGATGTCACGCTCCTCGTTCTGCTCGATGACGAGCTGCATGTTTTCACTGTAGGAAAAAATGGATTTCTCACTCATGTCCACGCACCTCCTCAATCAAAAGACTCGTCACGGTCGATTTCTCCGCCGGCATTGAATGCGGAATTGCCCATGGAAGACGCGTAGAACGGCTTAGGAGGGATTTTCGGGGCACGGACGGGAGAATCATTGCCCGCATCGTCAGAAACGGGATTTTCGGCGTCCTCGGACGCCAGAGAGTCAAGCTCGTCAAAGCTAAAGGGGCGGATTGCCTGGTATTCTTCGTTTTTAAGAAGCGGAACAGCAGTAAAGCTCTCCTCCGCGACTGCCGTCTTTGCGGATTCCTCCACCTGCGCCTTGACCTCCGGCTCCACGGGAAGCGGAGCATCGCCGGAAAGCTCTACGAAGTGCGATTGATAACGCACGATCTGTTTGTCTTCCTTTTTCTTACGGAACATGCTTCTCGCAGTAAACGGAAGAAGCGGAGTGCCGTTCCGCACGGTGAATACAGTATAGTATGTAAAGTCCTGATAACGGACATCGGTTCCCTCGAGATTGTTTTCCTCGGTGAGCATTTCACGGGTACCCATGGAGGCGGTCGGATCATCCACGGTAAGGGCAGTCTGCGTCACGGTGTGCTGCTCCTTAACCACGTTTCTGGTCCCGCCGAGTTCACTGTACAGCTTCATTTCCTCCGGAGGGATACGCCCGAATACAATCTGCGTCGAACAGGACGACAGAAGCACGCCCTTTGCGTAGGCGGTCTCATGCGTCTTGTCAAGCTGCGAGAGCGACTGAATCATCAGCGTCATGGAAACACGGTATTTACGGAACAATACTGCAGCACGTTCGTAAGCCGCTCCGACGGTCTCAAGCGTTATGGACGCTTCGTCATTGATAAGGAAATGCGGCACACGGGACTGCTCGGTGCCGGGACGGCGGTATACGGAATCAAAGAAACAGCGGAGGAAGAATCCAGCGAATGCAGCGGAATCCTGCTGTCCTTTATTATAAGCGTAATTTACAAGCGTTACCTCGCCTGCTGCCAGAGCGTGGTCAATATCCATGGTGGTAGGAGAGCAGAGGATCTCACGGAATTCACGCTTTGCAAGAAGGTTCTGCACGTTGGTACGAAGACCGCGGGACTGCGACCACAGGCCGGATTTGTCGTTCCGGGATTTCTCGGAAGAGTAACCGGCAAGCATATCCTTAGCAATAAAGTCCACATACGGCTGGAACGTGCGCTGCGGGTCATTCTTCAGTACTTCCGAATTATAAACCGCGATACGCGAAAAATCGCCGAGGAGATAAAGGAAGTCCTCGAGCGTCGGGCAGGTACGGTTCGGATCCTTGTTGACATACGGAAATGCAAACAGAAGCTCGACGAGCATGGCAATCGTAAGAGAACGGTTCACGGTAAGGAAGTACTGGTCGGAACCGGTTCCCTCGTTGATGGCACCGATAACATCGGCAACCAAGGTCGCACGCCGAACAATTTCGTCCTTCAGCATCCAAGACGGAATGGAAGGCGAGATATACAAGGGATTAAAGCCGGTCCATCCTTCCGCACGCTCACCCGTGTCGGAAAGCACGGGCTCGATACGGTTAACCGGAATGTGAAGGGAACGGCACAGGGCATAGATTTTGTCCGCAAGCGCCGAGTCGGGAGCAACGAGCGTCAGCCCGCAGGGACGGTATTTCAAAATGTAATAATAGTATTCGTCCTCGTAACCGGGCTCCGGGCGGACATCCTCGGGCCTCCAGTCCCACTCAGAAGCAATCGGGCGGATCACAGTCGCATGGTGGCTGCGCACCATTTTCTCAAGCATCTGACGGAGAAGGTTGTCGTTTTCGACACGCTTTGCCAGGTCGCCTTTAAACATCTGCTCGGCTGTAAGGGCGGTTTTACCGGAACCGGTAGGACCGACAATCAGCGTATGGAGCATACGGTCGGTCTCAAAGACAGGGACAACCTTCTTTTTCTCGGCCGTATAAATGTAGTTGGCATCATAGGCATTCTTCCGGTTGGGACGGATATCGAAAGTGTTCGCAAAACGGAAACGGTATATCCAGGTCAGGTCCTGCCAAAGGTTCGCGTCAAAGAAGGAGATAAGAGCGATTCCGACAAGCACGACCGGGAACAGAATCCAGTACATTGCGAGGATCCACACAAAGCGGGACGGCATAAGCGGATGTACGGGAATCCATGCCCAGAAGTACATACCGAGCGAAAAACTCACAAGATACGTACAGCGAAGCACGGACACGATCAGATGCCCGCTTAAAACATAGAATGCTATTTTTTTCGGCCGGTGGAAATTGAAGTCCTCGGACAGATTGCCGAAGATAAGAACAACTGCGAGCGGCGGAATCCAAAGCACCATCCACGGTGTCGGCAGGAGCCATGTGGGGTGCATACTAAGACCCCCTGCGACTAACCGCACGGTGTCGACCGCTAAACCGATTGCACAAATCAGGATCGTGAGTTTGCAAAGAGTGGCACCGAAGCGCCGTAAGAATTTGCGCACACGCGAACGAACCGGATGAATCTTCCGTTCATACCGCTCTGCTCCGGAAACAAGAATGTCCTCGTCACCGCGTTCGGTGAGACGCTTCTCGTATTCCTGCGCTTCATCATCAAGGGCAACCGATTGCCGTTCGGTACTGCTCTGGATGCTGCGATTTAAGATGTCAAAGGATTGTGACTGATATGCGCGAGTTGCGCTCCCATCATTTTCCATGATTACCTCCCAATAATCAAGGTTCACAGTTGAATTGTTCAATGCTCATTATCGCATACTCCACCGCCGCGTGTCAAGGGCGTTATGGTTTGTCAAGGAGATGCAACAAAAACGGCCGTCTTGCTTGTCAAGGATGTGGTCACTGTCCGTTCGAATCGAATCGAAGGCGCGGTCGATTTTCGAATCGCTTCGCGAACGAGAAGGGACGGGAGAGTAGAAGAAAAAAAAGAATCCGCCGCCCGTGAGGGGCGGCGGTGGAAGAAGAAATGGAAGAAATGCCGACAAAGCAATCGGCAGTATTGTAAAGTATATACAAGTATATATTTGTATTGACAAGTATATACGAAAGGTGTATGATTAAGGTGAGAAAAAAGAAACGAACCCGGTAATCCGCGAGCCGGGAGGACGGGGAATACCCCGAAGCGCAGACGAACCACCTGCCGGATGCGTAAGGAGAAAGCGGAAAGAAGGAGAGTAACGATGGCTAAGAGCACAAACAAAACCCAACAGGCGCTTTGCATCAAGCTGAACAAAGAATTGACGCATGACCTCAAGATGTACAGCAACATCACAGGAAAAGCCGTATCCCGCGTGATTGCGGAATGCCTGGAGCAGCGTCTGATGCCTCTGCGGGACCACGAAACGGGGACGATTCGACCGGTATACGGTCAGTTCCGTACCAATCCGAGTGACGCACCGCAGATGTGTTACGTCCTTAATGAGACGACCATGTACGGGGAGCCGTACTACACCATCTACTTCGACGGGAACATCAGAAGCGTTCCGCGCGAGCAGGTCGCAACCGACCTCAAAGACCTGAAGCTCCCGCTCGATATCGAGATAGCAGCAGGAGAAGGCGAAGAAGAGTAACCCTCCTCTGCGGAGAGGAGACCTAATGTATACCATTTTTAATGCAACAAGCGTTGCAAGAAAAGAGGACGTCGTTACAACGTTCCGTCCGGAACCGAAACCGGTAAGGGAAAGCAATCTGAAAAACGACGCCATTGAAATTGAGAAGTACCTGAGATTCTTAAAGAAGAATCCGAACCCTACGGCCTGGCAGATCCGCAAGCATCTGAAAGAAAACGACATGTGGATGTCCGTGCTTGACAACCGGATTAACGACTGCGAGCATATCATCGCCCTCGCGACCTTCGCGGATGTGGACGAAGAGACGTTGAAGCAGGCACACGAAATCCTTACCGATGCTCTTGGAACGAGAATGCGTCTAAAGGGACACCGTCAGGAGTGCCTTTACAAGCTCAACAACACAAGTCAGCCGTTCGAGGGACTCCGCGAATACCGCGTGAGAACACTTCACGAGCCGTTTGGACGTGTGGTGACGGTCGAAAACGGAGCAATGGTATTTCACCCTTAATATTTTCCGGAAGCCGTCCGATAACGGCAGCACAAACGGCAGCGGCGCAGAAGAACCGGGAATCCTTCACAGGCTTGCGCTTCTGACGAAAAAATCCCACTGACTCCGATAGCAGGAGGGTCCTATGGACGAAGATAAAAAGAAACGGAAAAAGGGTAAGCGCGCCATAGCGATTGTGATTACCCTGCTTCCTTTCCTGTTTGTAATCCTTTGCGCGATTGTTGTTGTAGCCGTGGTAGAAGGGCTGTTTGATTTTGATGACGAAGAAGCGGAAGACAGCATCCGCTACATACAGGAAGGCGGAAGCGCGGAAGATTTAAACCCGGACATTCTTGACCAGATGCATCTGACGCAGGACGGCATGGACGCGCTTGCTCAATATGCAACAAACGAGACGTGGCAGGATGTTTACGATATAACACTTCCATATTACCTTTACATACATGAGCAAAGCCAAAAGAACAACCGTGTTCCGGCGGGAGCAAAAGCAATTAGATCCGACAAAGAGCATTATCGGAAATATCTCTGCTATGAGGACGTAACGATTACGGGCCCCGACCTTTCGCAGTTCAACCTGACCTGGCAGGACATCTATATGTTCGCAACCACCATCTATATCGGGGAAAGGAACGAGGAATACATCGACGGCAATGACATCCATGAAGTCGCCGGCGTCATGAAGCCCGGCGTAATCTATGACGAGAAGGCGGAAAGTGCGCTTGAAACCGTCATGAAATATGATGCCATCAGCATGGAAGAGTTCAAAAAGCTCGAAGGAGTGAAGGAACTTCCCCCGATAACGGTAAAAGAAAAAGTCGCGGTTACCCCGTCGCCGACACCGACGCCAACACCGTTACCGCCGGGACGGCCAACACCGACACCTACACCCACGCCAACACCGCTGCCATCCGGAGCACCGACACATACGCCGACGCCGACACCGGTTCCCGTGGAAGAGGAAATCATAGCTAGAATTGAGATTCATTATACGATCCGTCTGCTGCCGAAGAGAATTGAAGCATGGAACATAAGATACGACGTCAGCTTCCCCGAAGACGAAGACCTGACACAGCCGCCGACGATGGAAAACGCAAGCATCTATGCCCGGAAGTTTGAAGACCGCGTCGGACAGATAGCGAAACGGTACGATGTGGATCCCGACCTGTTTGAACTGATTGTAGACGTGGTTGACCCGTCGGAAAGAGCCGTGTTCGCAGATGCGCTCGGCAAACTGAAGGAAACCTCCATGGGCGTATATGCGCCGTATCATATCGACCTAGAATACAGCGACACAACCGATGTAAACGAAATGTCATGGCCGGTTCCCGGAGAGCACCGACTTGCCTCATTGTATGAATGGCGTGACGCGATTAAGTTGCCTGACGGAAGATGGACCAAACCCGGCATTCATTCCGGCTGGGATATCGGAGCAGAGTTCGGAGCAGAAATCGTAGCCGTGCTTGCGGGAACCGTGCATGGCGTGTCATATGACGATTCATCAGGCAACTATTTGATGATCGATCACGGCAACGGAGTGGCAACCCTTTACCTGCACTGCAGCAAGATTCTCGTTAAGGCGGGGGATTACGTGCAGCAGAACCAGATTATCGCGTATGTTGGTTCAACAGGTTCCAGTACAGCGCCGCATCTTCACTTTACAATGCGGATAGACCGGAAGAACACGGATCCCGCGCCGTATCTTTGGCCGGCATACGAACGGGACACGGAGATAAAGTATCAGCCAAACGAAGACGCGATATATAAATACAACGCATGGAAGAAGAACCATCCGGATTGAGAGAACAAAGAATGGAAGCAAAGACCATTACAAGAGAGCGTACGGAGATAGAGAGGCGGATTGACATCATCGAGGAAGATATCGCCAAGATAGATGTCCGCCTCTTGAAGCTGTTGCTGCAGGACAAGACAACAAAGAAGAATATCCTTTGGTGCACGACAGATTATGAAAATCTCGGGTCCGTATATGACGAGCATAATCAGATCCTTTTGGAAGCCATCACAGGGTTGTTTTACAACGTAATTCAGCCCAGAGCGGCAAAGTCCAAAGAAATACAGGAAATGCGGTCAAAAAAGAGGGCGGAAGTATTCACTCCGTCTTGGGTCTGTAACGATCAGAACAACCTGATAGACGACGCGTGGTTTGGCCGTAAGGATGTCTTCAACCGTCCAAAAGGACAGACGGCATGGATTGCCACCGAAGGGAAAATAGAATTCCCGGAAGGAAAGACCTGGCGCCAATATGTCGACGATAAGCGGCTTGAAATCACCTGCGGAGAAGCCCCGTATCTTGTAAGCCGATACGACACGACAACCGGCGACCTGATTCCGCCTTTCGCAAGAGTGGGCTTATTTGACCGAAAAATGCGCATTGTAACCGAGAACTGTGAAATGGACGATGAATGGATGAAATGGTCCATGCGGGCATTAAAGAGCGTCTACGGGTATGAATTTCAGGGAGATAGCGTGCTGATCGCACGAGAAAACCTTCTTTACGATTACATAGACTACTACAAGGAACGGTTTCATGCGGAGCCATCGCTGAATCTTCTTCGAGAAGTTGCCAACATCATTGCGTGGAACATCTGGCAGATGGACGGCCTAAAGTATGTGGTTCCGTACTCCTGTCACGATGAAGAAACGATTGACCGGCAGCTTTCTTTCGCAGATTGGGACAAGCCAGCCGAAAGAAAGCCCTGTCCAGGATGCGCAAAGGGTGACATTCACCTGCATAACGGCATCTACTGTCGTATATTTGACTGGACGAATAAGTGTAAAAGCATTCCCTTCATTTCCCTGTTCAAAAAGGAGGAAGCGTAAATGGAACGATTTGACAGTACCGTATCTTATACCGTGATATACGTATACAGCATTCCCGATGATAAACATAAGGGACTGCTTAAAGTTGGCATGACCACGCTTTCCTCGGACTTAAAACCCGCCGAACTTGTTCCAAATTGTCGCGCTTTGAATCAAGCTGCAATCAAGCGAATCGCCCCGGGTGCAACCACAATGGGCGTTCATTATGACCTTAAATACACAGAGCTCGGAAGACGGGAAAAAGACGGAGAAGCCTTCGCGTTCCCGGATAAAAAGGTTCATGAAGTACTGCTCAACTCAGGAATCAAGCAGGTCTTCCCGGACAAAGTAAAGGGAAGAGAGTGGTTCGAGACAGACCTTGCGACCGTCAAGGCAGCAATAGCAGCAGTAAAGGAATGGAAAGACAGCCTTTCCTCCGAGTTCCCCGTTAACCCCGAAGAACCAGTTCAAAAACCCATTGAATTCCGCGAAGAGCAGGAAGCCGCCGTTGAAAAGACCAGAAAAGTCTTCAAGAAGGACGATGATATGCTCTGGTACGCGAAAATGCGCTTCGGAAAGACCCTTTCCGCTTTGGAAGTGGTTCGCAGAGAGCAGTACCAGCGCGTCATCATTGTAACACACCGCCCTGTAGTCGACGACGGATGGAGCGAAGATTTCCGCAAGGTGTTCTTCCCGGGCAATTCCAAACACGAATATCTTTACGAACGGAAAACACAGGATTCCACATACATTTTCGACGAAAAGACCGATGCGGAGAACGACCGCAAAATCCGCCGCCTTGTGAACGATGGTTCCTACTTCATATATTTCGCATCCGTACAGGATCTTCGTGGGTCGCAGCTCGTCGGCGGCAATTTTAACAAGAACAATGCGGTGTTTGAAACCGATTGGGATTTAATCATCGTTGATGAAGCACATGAAGGAACCCAGACGGAGCTCGGCGATAATGTCCTCACACTGTTGCGCAAGAAAAAAACAAAAGTTCTTTCGCTTTCCGGAACACCCTTCAATCTCCTCGGGCATTACAGTGAGGATAATGTATACACATGGGACTACGTAATGGAACAGAGGGCGAAGGAAGAATGGGACGGAGTGCATTTTGGGGACCACAACCCCTACGCAGCACTGCCGAAGATGCACATTTTTACCTATGACCTCGGAGATACGCTAAAGAAATATGTTTCTGACGAATATGGAAGCAAATCCTTCCGTTTTTCGGAGTTCTTCCGCGTTTACTATAAAGGACCGAACGGCAAACGGGAGCTTCCCGCCGGTGCAGTTGAGGGACGGTTCGTAAACGAGAACGATGTGAAATCCTTCCTTGACCTGCTTGTAAGAGAAGATACCGGCAGCGGATATCCGTATTCCACTCAGGAGTACCGCGATATGTTTCGTCATACGCTCTGGATGGTGCCTGGCGTAAAAGAAGCAAAGGCATTAGCCGAACTTTTGCGAAAACACCCTGTTTTCGGAAAGTTTTCTATTGTGAATGTTGCCGGGGCCGGTGATACAGCAGAGGAATCCTTCATCAAAGAACCGCTAGCTGAAGTAAAAAAGAGCATAAAAGAAAATGATTATACCATCACGCTATCCTGCGGAAAATTGACAACAGGTGTTACGGTGCCGGAATGGACCGCATGCCTGATGCTTTCCGGCAATTACACAACCGCTGCCGCACAGTACATGCAGACCATTTTTCGAGTGCAGTCACCGGGACAGATAAACGGGAAGCAGAAAACGGACTGCTATGTTTTTGATTTTGCACCGGATCGAACACTGAAAGTCCTGACAGAAACCGTTCATTTGTCAAGAAAACCCGGAAAAAGTGAGAAAAAGCGACGAGAGGCTATGACCGAGTTCTTAAATTACTGCCCGGTTATCGCCATCGCAGGCTCCAGAACACGCAAATACAGCGTTGAGTCCATGATGGAGCAGCTGAAGCAGATTTATGCGGAACGAGCGGTCAATAGCGGGTTCGAGGACGAATCACTATATAATGATGAACTTTTGAAGCTTGATGAAATTGATGCGGCCAAATTTAACGCTCTGCGCGGAATCATTGGGTCGTCAAAAGCCGCGAAAAAGAAAGACAGTGTAACGGTCAACAATCAAGGATTAACTGATGAGCAGGTTTCACACCTCTTTGATGATACAGAGGAGGATGAACCGAAAAAAGAACCCCTTACACCGGAACAACTTGCAGAAAAGTTGGCCAAGGAGCAAGCGAAGAAAGCTCGAAAGAAGGCAATCGATATCCTTCGCGGAATTTCGATTCGTATGCCATTGATGATATACGGAGCAGATGTTTCGATTGAAGAGGACATTGACATTGATGATTTTGTAAACCTTGTCGATGATGAATCTTGGCAGGAGTTTATGCCACAAGGAGTAACGAAAAAGATTTTCGCCGATTTCACAAAATACTACGACCGTGACGTCTTTATTGCTGCGGGAAAACGCATTCGAAGAATGGCTGCGGCTGCAGACGAAGAAACACCGACTCGGCGAGTTGGTCTTATAACGGAAATCTTTAGACATTTCAAGAACCCCGACAAGGAAACGGTTCTTACCCCTTGGCGTGTAGTAAACATGCATATGTCCGATACGCTTGGTGGCTGGTGCTTCTTCAACGACAGGTTTGAGGAAGACACGGAAGAGGAAAAGAAACGGCTGGAAGAACCACGCTTCGTAGATCGTGGACGTATTACTCGCAAAGTTTTTTCAGAAACATCCTGTATATTGGAATTAAATTCAAAAACAGGTCTTTACCCCTTGTATGTTGCATACAGCTCCTACAAGCAGAAAATGGAGGGCATGAGCGATGACGATTGGGAACCGCGAGATTGTCAGGAGTTTTGGGACGAGACCATAGAAAACAATATCTTTGTAATCTGCAAAACGCCCATGGCAAAGCAGATTACAATCCGCACGCTGTGCGGTTATAGTAAGGCCAAAGTTAACATTCATTACTTTGATGATTTGGTCAACATGCTCCGGAACAAACCGGAACAGTTCAAGCAAAAGGTTCTTAAAGGAAATTACTGGAAGAAAGAGGTGAGCGAAGTGAGATTTAACGCCCTGGCATGTAATCCTCCGTATCAAGAATTGGATTCCAATGAGGGACGCGGCGCATCCCCTATATTCCCCCTCTTCGTTGAGGCCGCAAAAAATCTGGAGCCAGACTATGTCTCAATGATAATTCCCGCGCGCTGGTACGCAGGCGGAAAAGGGCTCGATGACTTCCGTGAGAAGATGCTTAAAGATAAGCACATAACGAAGCTGGTTGACATTGAAAACAGCAAAGAGTGTTTCCCTACAGCCGACATTGCCGGCGGAGTATGCTACTTCCTCTGGGAAAGAGACAACGAAAGTCCCGAGTGTGAAGTTGTAAACATTTCGCACGGGGAAGCATCCGAAGCAAGGCGAAAGCTGGACGAGTATCCCGTTTTCATACGTTCCAATGAAGCCTTAAGTATTCTCAAGAAGGTTCTTTCAAAAACAAACGATTTCATGGAAGACGAGGTTCTAACTCAAAAGCCGTTCGGTTTCCGAACATATGAGAGGGGGAAAAAGAAGCCTTTTGACGGAGCAATTAAGCTGATTCACAGTGAAGGCGTAGGTTATGTTTCTAAAACCGATGTCGGAAAGAATGAAGAGAAAATAGACAGATACAAAGTTGTGGTGGGTCGATTTGTTCCAGGAAACGGTGAGATTGAAGTTAAGCCGAGCGAAGGATATCGAGTAACCACTAAACCTAAGCTTTTGTATCCGGGAGAAATTTGCACAGAGACATACATCGTTGTAGCAACATTCGAGGAAGAAGCAGCTGCAAAGAATTTTATCGAATACTATAAGTGTCGGTTTCCTCGTTTTCTCCTTCGTCTCTCTGTATCGTCGGTCAATATCAGTAAGGAAATGTTCAGGTTTGTGCCCAAAATGGACTTCTCACATCGTTGGGCAGACGAAGAACTCTATCGTTATTTTGGGTTGACCGAGTCAGAACAGCAACTGATTGAAAAAACAATGCGGTCAATGAACGAGCCTGGATATTATGAGGGGCTTCTCAGCACATCATATGCAAATGTTGTAAACACACTTCTGAAAAAGTACGGAAAGGCAAAACACGACTACTTCAAGGATACCAACTGCACTACAAGGAACAAGTTGGCATCCCGCGCCGAATCGGAAGGATTATATTGCCATCATATTGACGAGGACAAGGCAATTCTGTTGAGCAACGATAAATTTGCTTCGAAGAATCCGTTTGAGTACCAGAAGGCCAATCGGCTCGTGTATTGCAACGTCTTGGAGCACCTGATCCTTCACACGAAGATTGCCGAGGAACCACGCAACAAAGATGCGAATGCAGACGAGCTGCAGGGGATCGGAGGGGCCGTTACGTTCCTTTGCAAGGAGCTGAATGACATCTATTCCGGCAAGGAATATACCGAAGAATGGCGTCAGAAGATAGCCGAACAGGTTAAGGATAGCTTCGACGATTATATCAGCGTTTTAAAACACCTTTGGAACGTAATCAAAGAAAATCCCATCTACCGCATGATTATCACAAAAGAAAGCCTCTGTGTAGGCACAGACGGCAAGGTAGTACAGGAAGTCCTTGCTGCGCTTGATTAACAAAAAGGAGTAGGGTATGACTCTGAAACAGATTTGTACTGAAGTTGCAGAAATCGAAGCCATCACCTACGAAGACCTGCAGCGTTATAAAAAAGGCGAATAGGAAGGCATAAAAAATGACTGCCCCACCCAAAAGGTGAGACAGTCATTTTCTTTATACGGCAATCTCATGTACCGGAAGAAGAGAAAGCCCGGTATGAGAACCGATCGTGCCATACTTTAAAACACTGATGCGGATGCCGTAATCTGCATCTCCGAAAACATCAACATACCTTCCGTACAGCCAGTCAGAGGCGCTTTCCGCCTTGTTGAGTGCATCCGTGAAGTCCTTCAGCTCACAACTCTTAAGCCACGAAAGAAGATACGCCGTATGGTTCGTCTCTTCTTTCTGCTCCAGCTCAATCCCGAGCTGTGCGCATAAAAGAACCGCACCAACCTCGGCAACGAGTTCCTCAGCCGCATATTTCGCGGATCCGAAACCGCCGCTCAGGTCACGGTCAAGGCGCTTCTTTGCGCCTGTTGCATGGACAAGCTCATGGAAAGCCGTCCCGTAAAAACCAGAAGAAGACTTGAAGAACATCTTTTCCGGGAGATAAATCCGGTCCTCGGACGGACGGTAAAAGGACTCTCCGCCACCGTAGACGATTTCAACTGGCGAAACCGCGAGCATCTGCTCCCCGATCTCGTCTGGTGTAAAGGCGTTGACAGGAAGAACCTCGAGAGGAATGTCCGTCAGACTGACGTTGAAAACCGTGTAACAGGAAATTCCGGTGAAGACAGTTTCCTTCTTGCCGTCCTCCCTTTCCACATCCTTAAAGTTGTAATGAAAGACCGGAACGCCGTGCCCTTTCGCGTCTGTAATGAAGTGGCGGTCAGCCTTCTTCATGGCGTCAAACGTGATCCACCGGTTATCCGTGTAATGCTTGGCCTGCGCTACAATCGCAAGCAGGAAAGCATTGCAGCCACGGTAGGCCTTGCCCGTCGCAAAGCTTTTCTGTCTCCCGGAAGCCGCCAGCCAGGGCATCTTCCAAAGAGGTGTGCCGGACGAAAGACCTTCAAGAACCATCTTCCGAAGGTTTTCCTGTGCCTCCTTCATTCGTTCTTTGGCCGTTGTTCCGGCTCCGCTGCCGTTCTTTTTGAAATTATGATACTTACCCATAAACAAAATTGCCGCCATAAAAGGCGGCTCTCCTTTCTGTAAAGATTGCCGCCTTTCGGCGAGAGTAATGAAAAACTAAGGAACGATCTCTAAAAGGTCAAACAAAGACATCTGGACCGCACCGTCATCCTTTGGTACGGACGGTTTCACGGTATTCTTTTCCGCAAGAAGACGAAGGTATTCGTCATTCCCGAGCACCTTGACCGCCTTTTTGCGTTCAAATTCGTCCAGCTCTTTCGTTAATACAAGCTTCCGGTATCTTCGGGCTTTTGCTTCCGCATTCTTTGCAAGCCGCTTCTGTTTGTTCTGCTTCGCAAGCTTTTTCTCGTCAATGACATGAGAAATCCTGATTCCCGCTGCAATATCCGCTAAATCCTGCTCCAGATCACGAACGTCCTTTTTGACAACCCGGAAGTTTGTAAACTTCCAATGCAGGTCGATTTCACCCTTTTCCGCTTGGTAGGCTGTCAGATTCCCGATCAGACGCCCTAAGGTGTTGGATCTGATCGAGAGCATCCTCGGTTCCTTGTTGACCTTTAAAAAGCGCTCAGCGAGTTTGAGATTCACGGGTTTTCCGAAGTATTGGTATCCTTTATGGACCGTGTGAAACCGTTCGCCCTCAAAGATGGTTCCGTCTTTCCCGTAATTCCGCCCTTCGAGTTCAATATCATAATAGATATTTCCCTTGACCTTTCCGAGGTCTTCCTTCAGCACATCGCAGTAAGCACATGTCCCGAGTGTGATACAGGTATCGGGATTGTATCTCATTTCCCAGCATTCCTTCCATTCATCGTATTTTAACTGATGCGGACAGGAACGTTCATGCGTGCGAAGGAATTCCAAACGAAGCTGTTCCTTGCGGTCTTCCAGCTCTTTTTCGGCGCGTTCCACACTGTTCTCCTCGTTGTATGGCTGAAGACTCAGGTGAGCGCTGCAGAAACGGTTGTTCCGATACAAAGAAAAAGGCTCCGGACGTCTTTTGCAGCTGCTGCAGACGGGATAGCTGTACGGGCAGTGAAAAACAGGATTATCATTCTCGTGACACCATGCAACACCGTACCAATGCATCGAAAATACATTTTTCCCGAGGATTTGAAGTCCGCATGGTGTTTCATAGACGCGCTCCCACCTTGCTTTCGGCGTAAACTCAAAACCGCCGGACAGATTTTCAAGCACGTCAGTACGGCTGAAGCCCCCTCCCGCGACACGAACATTATCCGGATGGTTCGTTACGGTATACCCTTCGGCAAGCAGTTTCTGCGTCAAAAGATTATATTCCGACATCAGATCACCCCCTTACAGGGTTCCATACCGAACGCCTCCAGCATACGCGCCCGGAGTGCGTCAACGGTCATTCCGTACTCTTCCTCGGCAACACAGGATTCGCACATACAAAATCCGATCTGAAGAGCGTTCGCAATCCGCTGGTCCCAGCTGTTCAACTGCCGTCCGCAATATACGCACGTCTCGTCAAGCCAACGGACATGGTCTTTCGGAGGTCCCGCCATCGCTTCCCAGCGCCGGACATCCGCCTCCGTTATCTTCTCTTTTTTCATGATAAAACACAGCCGCCCTCACGGACGGCACCTCCTTTCAATGAGTCACCGCCCTTTGGGCGTAAATGAAAAAATCCGGAGCAGGCTCGTCCCAAGGGAGTCGCCCGCTGCCGGATTGGAAAAGTGAGCTTTTTGCTCACATGGTGGAAGTAAGAGCGTTGATCATCTCGCTGCCGCTTATGCAAAGCGCGGTATGGTAATAACCGGCCTCCTTCGGATCGGTATTGAGGTAATTTAATCGCTCATTCGTTTCCTCATAAGTGCCATAGAAGATGCCGACCTTTACGGGCCGCTGCGACTTCTCGGGCTGATACGGGAAACGCTTTAAAAGAAACGAGAAATACTCCCTCATATTCTCGCGCCTCCTTTCTGATGTGCTTCATAGTGATAGCACAGGAAAAATACGATAACAGCGGGGATATTCCACCTAAGGTAATACTTCCACGCCTTTCTCGGTGTTAAGTGACGTTTCCAGGCTTTCCGCATCCGTCGGGTTGTATAGTGCTGATAGCACAATAACCACTCCGGAATCTTGACAAGGATATAAGCACCGATTGCCAAGGAAAGAAGCTGGCAGATCAGAACCGCCAAGGTAGCATACCAGTAAGCATTCATCGAATGCTCGGTTGGCGCGTACACATAACCGTCATGCACGATGGCCATGACGCTCATAAGCACCTTCATTCCCTGAAGAAACAGAAGCATCAATCCGAAAACGGCAGTACACAAATAAGTGGCTGCCACGGGAACAGGCCAGTGAAATTCCTGAACTTCGCTAACTTCCGCGTCATTAACTTCCGGAGCATTCTCCGGGTACAACATATAAATCTTTGCCATAACGGCTCCTTTCTTCCGCTTCAGCGGAGTAAAAATGGGTAAAAAAACAGCGCATGCCATGAGCTGCGCTTCGTAACTGTATGAAAAAGGCAAATGCCTGAAAAAAGGAAATAAAAAAAGACGCTACCGCGTCGCAAACAAGTTGCTTTTCGGACCTTGCTGGTCATATCTTTGCGGTTCCACCGCATGCAACATCTTAATATACCAAAAGTATCGCACAAAATCTCGGGAAAGTCAAGAAAAACAGGGACACCCTGCCGGTTTTTATTGACAAGTCCTGCGCGGTTTGCTACGATGAAGGCAATAACACAAAACACAACACAAAATAACACGGAATAACACGGAGAAAAACGAATGAAAAATTGGAAGCCCGTAACGGAAAAGTTGCGGAAGATAACCGTCACGCCGTTCATAAGCGTGGCAAACGGGACAATGCGCATCCCGATGAACGCAATCCGGCTTTTGCCGGAGCAGCCGGCGGAATACCACTCATTACAGCTCCTGATCTGCGAACAAGAGAAGGGCGAAACCATCGGCCTACGCTTCCTGAAAGAAGAAGCCAAAGAACCGGAAACGGTAGAATTAAAAAGAGCGTATCTGGATTCAGGTAACCTGAAGCAGTTTTTCTTCTGCGACCGTATACGTCTCCGCTTTCTGTTCGGTGAAAAAGAGACCATGTCCTTAAAGGCCACGCGATATGCAGTCACCAATGACGACGAGGATCCGAACATCCTGATTGTCGGAGACAGACTCAGCAAGGAGGGAGACGCATGATACGGAAAAAGATTGAAAAAGCGGTTGTAATAGGCTTTGCGGTACTTGCCGTTTTCGTGTTTGTGCGCGGATTCTGGCTGAAAAACCGAAAAGAGCCGGAAAAGAAGCAAGGTGATGAAAAGGAAGTTTCCGTAACCGCGACGGAATCGGTCGTTAAAAACAACACCCCGACTGCTGCCATACCGACAGGAGGAGAAGAGCCGACCGCCGCTCTGACGCCGACCGACAGCATCACCCCGACGGCAGACCCTACGGCAACCAGCACGCCATTTCCGACGCCGACCGAAGTTCCGATCAACATCTTAAACAAGCCAACGCCTGTACCGACACTCCCCACACCGACACCGGTACCGGAAGGAATCGAGGATCCCGGTGTGGATGACCGTGACCTCGTACTCATGGACATATTCCTTGCGGACGGATATGAAACTCTTTACGACACCTTTTCGCTGTTCCGCAAAACGGAGACCACAACGGATATCGCAAATGCCAGGATGCGAAGGCGGACGGAATACCTGAGTTTCCTTACACCGTATGACGCTCCCGCCGTTGTTTATATCGACGAGTTCTATCAGAACGACGAAAACAACATCATAGAGAAGCATGTACATTGCAAGAAAAACGCAAATGATTCGGACGAACAAGATATCACCGTTTTCCACAGTCATAAAGACGAAAACGGAGAGTGGATTTACGACATGCTCCTGCCGGACGGAACAACAGTTGCATCCGTTGAAACGGATTTTATCGCAAGGGTGGAAAAGGACGAATTCCCCACTGAGAGCGCCCTGTCAGGAATCATCAGCCTCCAAAACAAAAGAGTCAAAGATTACTCCGTTGACGGCAAGTTCGGCTTTTCTGTCACTCTGGATTACGAAGACTGTTATACCTATATCGACGCTCCGGATCCGTACCGAAGCTTCACCGTAAAGGTCTGGTTCATGGACAAAGCTTCTTACAAGCTCTCCATAGACGAAAGAGGCAAGGAAGACGAAACGGCATTCACCATTGCCGTAATCAAGGATACGATAAAGTACTAATCGAAAGGAGAACAACATGGGAAAACTGACCGAAGAGCAAATCAATGAACTGCAGCGCTACCATTACCGCCTCTATAAAGGAACACCGGAAAAACCTAGAAATATCCTTTTTCATCCGTTTTTAAGAGGAATTGGGATAAATATTGACTCGGGAACCGTATTCTATCAGGCACCGAACGGGGATTATCTGAACGATGTGGACGAAAAGGTTCTGTTTGCAATGGCAGAAACCTTCCTCGAGGCTGCGAGGATCCTTTTTGAGCACCGGGACAACGACCACCAGCAGGAAAGCCATTGGAACATAACATACGAACCGAAACCGAAGGAAGCAGACGAAGTGCTGGAAGAGCCGGAAGAGGATGAACCGACAGAAGAGTCTGACCCACGCGTGGGAGGAATCAAAACTGCTGCCATAGTTTCCGTATGCAGGGGCGCAATCCGCTTCAATCAGATGTCCGCTAAACTTGTGGAGGAGCTGTTTAATGAAGGAAACCAGCATGTCGTGATTTCAAAAGACAGCCAGGCGATCTACATTCGCTTTCAGAAGGATCCGTCAAAAGGTTCCATTCGCGTGCGGGAAGTAATCAGTGCGAGAACCGGTAAGAGGTCGTTCCTGGCCTCCAGAATGGATGTTGTGAAAACCTATTTTGGCGAATGCGACAAAACGGAACAGTATGACGCGGAATTGCTGCCTGACAAGCGTACCGTGAGAGTGACACCGTATTACAAGCCCGTGTCGGAACGGATCGTGAGAAGAGAAGAGAATTGACGAAGACGCTTATCCATGTTATCATGGTTATGGGCAACAAAACAAAGAGGGAAACCTCCTTTGGATTGTGGGAAACGGGAGTTCGAAAAAAGAACTCCTTTTTCTTTTGAAAAAAACGAAAAGCCGCGCGCAGCCCCGGGTTGGGATGGACCCGGGATGCCACGAGCGGCTTCTCGCAATATAATGTGGGGGTAAAAATGAAAAACACTTGCAACGTCAGCCGGCGCTGTCTGCGTCGGATTTTTTCATGCTTCTTGTCGACAGACCTGCGGAAAGCTTAACCGCCTCCCGGTGCCGCCTCTGGAATTCAGCAAGCCACTCCGGGAAACCTTCGCCGAGGTGTTCTTCCGCCTGCAGTCTCGCCTGAACCGCCTCCTGATAAGTCGGATATAAGCCGATAGAATAGGTCTTACGGTTGTAATATATCTGCGCGATAAAGCCGTTATCCCGCCGCGAAATACCTCTCACAACCCTCTTGGCCGGTTCCGGGATCTCGCTCCCGTCGGAATCCTTTCGGGGAAGGTCGGCTATCTTCCGAAGCAGTGAAGCCTCCTTTTTGCGCTTCTCTTTAAAGGCATCATACCACGCTAAAAAGTGGTCTGTTCCTTTTTCCTTCATCGAGTTGGCTTCATCGCGGATCGCTATTGCCTCGGAAAGGTCACGATAGCATCCAAGTGAGAATGTTTTGCCGATAAGGTTCACATAGGCCATGTACCGTCCGAGTTCACGGTCCTTGATTTCGGTGATGCAGGTGTACTTAGTCTTCATAGCCCGCCTATGGGTAACCGGCCCGCGCTTTTTTGAGCGCCCGGGGGGGTAAATTGGGTTTACTAATTCTCGCCATACGATTCATCCTTATCTTAAATGGTGACGCTTATGCAGCAGCACCGCGAATTCTCATAAAAGCCATACAATATTTTAGCATACGCAAAATAAATTGTAAAGAAGGGAAAACCTTGACACACAATATTCACAGTAGACTTTCCCTTCGCAGTCTGCTACAATGGAACAAAGAATTGAATGTTAACATTCAAAAACGGTTCGTGGAAAGGAGCAAAAATGGAAGAGGAAAAGAAGATGTCAACAAGACATCTGGACGAGATCGAGAGAAACGTCCGCGAGAACGTACTTTTTATCGCAAAGCTGTTCGGGCTGGACGTAACGAACATCATCGTGAACGTACAGCAGTTGCGCAGCGGCTACGGCAGGTTCGCCCCGATGGCATGGACCGTAAACAAGGAAGAGCGGGACGAACTCTGCATCAATCCGGAGCAGTTTTACATCTGCAACCCGGCGGAATGCATCGATACCATCCTGCACGAGCTTACGCACCTGTATTGTCACAGAAACGGCATAAAGGAATGCTCCCGGAACGGATATTATCACAACAGGCGGTTCAGAGAAGTAGCCGAAACGGTGTTCAAGCTGAAATGCATCCGCGCAAGCAGCGGTTACAAGACCACCTCGAAAACCAACGAGGAGTATCTTCTCGGGATCAACAAAAAACTCCCCCACCCATTTGACGGCGCTTGGTACCGAAACCAGAAGCTGAAGAAAAAGGGCGAGGATGATGAAACGACAAGCACGCACAGCTTTAAGTACGCATGTCCGAACTGTAAGCAGTCTGTGAGAGGAACCAAGAAGAACATCCGGATCCTCTGCCTCGATTGCCGCGTTCCTTACAAATGGATTCCGAAGGAAAAGGCGAAAAGAACGGAAAGAAGCGGAGAGGAAACGCTTGAAACGGAATCTGACAGCGAAGGATGACTCCGGAGCACAAAAAAAGAAGGTTTTGCGGCAATGTCATTAAGATAACGACATTGAAATAACGAGAGTTTATGAACACGGGACGAAAGAGGTCATTTTCTTTCGTCCCGTTGCTTTTTTATGCACCATTAATAAGCAGAGGCAGTTCCTCTGCTCAAAAAATTTTACGCAATTCATCAAATCTATGCTATCCTATAAAGGAAGCCTTGAAAGGTCTTTGCTGAAGGCGTCCGTTCCCTGTGTCGGTCCGGGCGTATGGGAATCAGATTTCTGGCAACGACCGCTTCCAACTCAGGTGGTGAGATGTCCCCTTGAAAGAATACTTTGCATACGCATGCCGAGACCGAAAAGTTGGCTTTGTAAGTGTATTTCCTTTGTTTCTTCTGAATGAACACGTGCGAGGTGATCGTTTCAGCAAAGTTATACATGATCAGGTTTGCAAAGATTTCCTGGAGGATGTTCATCACCTTTTTTGAATGCAATCGCATAAGACCGACCGTATATTTCAAGTCCCGGAAAGAGGTTTCGATCCCCCATCGGCAGGAATACAATTCCTTCAATCGTTGGACAGGATACCGACCTTGCGGAAGGTTCGTCAGAACGGTCTCGTAGGAACCTTCCGCTATCGGAAACCTGACGATACGGAAATCCAGAGCATAAAAGTCCGCCGGATCATGACACCGGTTCCGAACCGGAAGGTAATCAAATGTTGATGAAGCAGGTATAAACCTGTAATGATTTTTATCCTGAAACATGCTTTTCGTTTCGTTTGTCTGTTTCCGCGTCAGCTGGAGCGAGATACTGACATCGAAAGACTCCGAATCTGGAAGGATCAGTGATGATTTTATGCCGGTTCGGCCGTCTTTCACCCGAATCAAGTAGTACCAGCCTTTCTCCTGGATATGAGCCATGTCATTGTATGACTCGTAACCTCTGTCAGCAATAACGATCGCTTTAGCGATGTCTGATCTGTCAACCATGGAACAGAATGCCGTATGTTCATTCCGTTGCTTGCCCTTTTGTACAATCGCGTCAAGATAAATCTGTTGCCGAAGGTCATAGAGCGCGTTTACATGGAGCAGACTATACGGCTTTTGATCATTCGCTCCGGGATAATACGAGTCCGGATCTTTGGGATCCGCGAAAATCTGAACATCGGTTCCGTCTACGGCCAACAGATGAATGGGCTCGTTTGGAACAAACGATAGTTCCGCTGAGAATGATCGAAAGATTTCTTCCAGAGCTTCCGGCTTGAGCTTTTCCCGTTGTTGTACAAATGCGGAAACACTCGCGGAATCCGGAGAATAGTGGAACATCTTCAGGAGTTCTCTGGAAAGGCTGCCCCCGTCCATACCAATGATCCCTACGATCAGCCTTTCCAAAGGCAGTTTCCGATTTCTTGAGAAATCCACGCCGGGACGGTTCGAATACTTCTCCGGGTTCGCCGTAACTCGGCGTATCTGTGTGAACAAAAGCTTTTTAATCTGTTGCGGTTTCATGTGCGCACCTCCTTGCAATCGGAATTGATTTCCTAATTACAAGGGCCGCTTTCGCTACCTCATAAATCGATTCAGTAGCGAAAGCGGCCGCACATCCTGTACCGTTTGTCAACAGCTTTAAGCAAAAAAACCGAAAAAAGAGTTCCGTACCATCTCTGATACAGAACTCTAGATGCTGTCATCTTAACTTAATGACATTGGGTTTTGCGGCCTTCTTTTCATTTTGCGCGTTTAAAAAACTGACTTCCCATAACCTTGGCGCGACAAGCGTCTCTTTTTCCACCGCAACGAAAAATCACGCAGGGCAAGGTAGAAAAACCACAGGGACGATAGAAGCGTCAAATAGGCATAATAGATACTGAACGGACGCATCAGCCCGAACATAAAAAAGCAGTACATCACGAGGCTTAAGAGAAAACAAAAATAGCCGGCTATGATGTCAAGAATCGTCCGGCCGTTAATCCATTTCCGCTTCATATATTTCCTCCTTTATACATCAGCATCCGAAGGCATATAGGTGTCCCAAGAGCTCCAGAAGGACGATTCATTGTCCTCAAACCCGTAAAACGTTCGGTAAATGCGGATCCCGTAGCGGATCAGCACCGTAGTAAGTGAAATCACGCGGGAATAATATGGCCAGGGCGTTCCCTGTGGAGGACTTAACTGTTTTAAGCACCGAAGGCAGCACCGTTTGTAATCCTCGGCAACAGCGGCCACTCTTTCAGCCAACCTTTCCTTCCCGGAAATGTCCTTAATCATATCGACAAGACAGTGCGGAATTTCCGCAAAGTAAGTGGAGGCCGCGCAGCCGTAACGATATAAATGGTCAAGCGAGAAGGACATCGGGATACCCCACTCTCGTTCCGGAACCATTTCCTCATCATGATCGGTGACCAGATGGGCGCTGACCAGGGAAACCCCGCCGTTGATGCAGCGGACAAAGTAGTCCCCAAGGTCACTCGGAAGAGCCGGAATCCCGTCCTTCATGGATGCTTCTTCGAATTTCGGGTGCTCCAACATGTAGTTCGCAAAATAGTTGCAGCTAAGCGCATAGGAATGCATCTCGTCACCGATTCCATATGGTTCGAAGGGATTGGAGCCGTCGCACAGAAGACCGTACCGCTCGCCGACAACATTCAGCGCTTTAACGATCTCACGTTCCTCCGTGAGTGAGAAGGGAATCACTTTGTCGTTCATAGGCACCTCCGTTCTTGAAAAATCAAGGGCAACAGGTCCCGCAGGGGCTGTAGCCGTGGTTGATCAGCCAGTTTCTGGCATCGTCCCACGAAGCGAAACCGTTCTCGGTCGCGTAATTGGTATTCTCCTCATACATCCGTTTAACGTGACGGCAGTTCTTTTCATGGAACTTGTAGGTGTTGATATTGACCACGTAATACACGTATGCGTCTGTTTCGTAGGAATCCAGTCTGCCCGTATAATGCTTCGGCGCAGGAGTGGGCGTTGCGGTGCGGACGATGTTGGCGGGATTGGTGAAGTCATAAACGTCAACATTCTCCAAAAGATCTGCCGCCGCAATCAGATCCGTCGCCTTCAGCTTCATCGTGCTGCCGTCAGAGTCCTTCATGACAAGCGTATCCGGCACTCTTTGAATCTCAAAACGGTAAGAGAAGTTAACCTCTTCCGTATCGGTATATCCTTTCACGTTTATGCCGGAGTTCAGGTCTCCGCCGGTCAAAAGGAAACAGGCACCGAAGCTTTCAGAAGGTTTCTTGGTGTCATAATCGTAGAGATAAACCAACTTTTCATCGAAGTCAACGAAAACATATTCGTGAACGTCGCCCTCGTCATTTACGTAGGTGAACCAGCCCTCCTTGCCTTCACGGGCCACGCTTAACGTGTTGGTCGTGTATTCGGGTATCGGCTCCGGCGTAGGAGTCGGAGTGAGGGTCGGTTCCGGAGTCGGGGTAGGTGTGGGCGTAGCGCTCGGTTCCTTCGTGGGCTCTAAAGTAGGTGTCGGGGTTTGCGTCGCAGCCGGTGACGGAGGAAAAGCATCCGTAGGCATGAGCGCCGAGGTTGGAGCCTCCGTAATCGCATCGGACGGAGTTGGAACATCAACGGACCTTGAAACGGAACTGTCCGGCATAACGGAACAGTTGATGTACCAGCGGATTCCGCTTTTCTTTACTTTGGATGTCTTTACGGTCACCGTGTCCCCGACGGAAACGGATTCCGGCTTCGTGTCCAGAAGAAAATACAAATGTTTCCCGGCAATGAGCGTGTAGCCTTTTGAAGACTTTTCTTTGATTTCCGTAACAGAGAACGATACCGTGACATCTTTCAGGTCATAGTTGTCCTCCAGGTCCTTCTCAAAGTCCTCCACGGAAGTATACTCCGTCTTGGTTGGCTTTTTCTTGTCCTCGTCATTGTCCGGCGTAATCCCGAGCACCTGTAAAACAAGGGAGATCGCAAACAACACACCGAGTACGGTTAAAAACTTTTTCATCAGCATCACTCCTCACATCTGGGGTTAACAAACATCGGCAGGTAATTCATAACTGCTGACATTACAAGTCTTCCGGACATGGCATATGGCCGATAAGGTCATAATAGACCTCGGAAAAAAGGTCGCTCACAAAGAAATAGGGAACAGCGACGTCCTTGAGCATAACACGCTGGCGGATTTCCTGCGGCGGTATGCCGGTCTTCTTTTCCAAGATCTCCATCAGCTTCTCTATACCTGGCAAATCATCAGGGTTTTCCAAAAACGCTTCCGGGTAATGCTCAAGAGCATACAACCCAACGATATACCGTAGCATCTGCTTCCGGTCGAAAGGACGGCAAGGAGAACGAGGGTCGGCCAAAGAACGCTTCCGCGCTTCTTCAGCGTGCAGCTCACAGAGTTTATCTAACGCTCCCTCCAGCTCCAATGACAAAACCATGTTTTCCGGATTCGCAGCCATACACACCTCCACAAGAAATACGCTCTACTTAATAATATCAGTATAGCATAAAGGCGAGCGGCGGCCAATTCCAACACGGCATAAATTAAGGCAGGACAGAGCTTTCCGCAACGCAAAGATATTTGCAAAAAAATGCGTCAGAGAGGCGTGGAGTACACGGAAAAAGAAAGGTGCGCCCCAAAATCACGGGAGAGATAAATCCACGCGATGAAAGCGATCGCGGAAAAAGGTAAAGTGATTATGAAAAAAGAAACGATTACCGGCAAAATATGGGAGTAAGAAAGATACATAAGAGATATTCGGCAGATAAAGGAGATACGAAATGAAACACATTACAGTCACCGTCAATACTGAGTCAGGAGACATTCCGGTAGAAGTGGACATAACCGAAAAAGAATATAAAGCATTGGCTGCTGCCATCGAGGAAGATGAAAACTATGAGTCCGAATACGAGTTTGGCGAGAATCCGAAGCTGAAGAAAGTGTGTGCCAAAATTATGGAAGCTGCCCTCGATGCCGCCGCAGAGGGTGCGGAAGAGATTCCATTACCGGAACTCGGAAAGGTCGATTTCGATACCGCAAGGGCGCATATTGCTGCGAACTACAAGATATGGGCAGAGTATAGCGGGGTAGACTTGGACGAAGAAGAGAATTAGAACCTCCCGCCTCGTTCCACCGCCGCGTCCGCGGCGGTTTTTCTTTCCCAGACAATGCCGCCGGGGAACAGCAGGAGCGTCGGCATTGCCTCGTCCCACATCGAATTCGAGTCGACATCGACCGCCGTCGGAACGAATCGAGTCGGAATCGAATCGTCGTCCCACAAACGGCAGCGGGAGAGTAGTGGATAAAAGAAAGCCGCCGCCCGCGAGGGCGGCGGTGGACCTTAGAAGCGCCTCGTGCTTCATTATCACATCATGCGTCTTCTTCACCTTCCACATCGTACATGTTCTGCACGTCCTTGTGCTTGCGATAATTGCACCACTCAACACAGAATACGAGCGCTGCTACTATCAAGGGAATTACAAGCATCCAAAAACCATCTGAGAAAATTCTTAAATGGTACTTCAGAATACAGACAACTAACACAGCGGTAAGTGCCACAAACGCACCTGCACAGGCTCCGGCGCTTAAAAGCTGCATCGATGCGAAGGGATCATTCCAATTCGCATATTGCTCTTTCAGGCCAGACGTTTCACGCTCATTCATAAGATTATCCTCTCAATTCAATTTATCCGGAAGAGACTTTCGTCTCTGATTGCAGAAAGCGGCAATCTCTTCGCTCCGGCTATTATAACATATTGAAAAAAGGAAAACATGACGTTTTGTGCAAAAAGAAAAATTTTCCTGTAAATATTAGTAAGCATATGGACTTATGACGGAGCACCATCCGTCCATACAGCGTGGCTGACCCGGATCCGGTTCAAGCAACCATCAGATCTCGAAATCCTGTAATAACCGCTGCTGTCCGTTGTATTAGTTCCGATCGGGATCTCCACCGCCGCTCCCGCGGCGGTGCCTTTTTGTCTCGATATCAATTCCGATCGACATCGATCGACCCGCAGCGCATCGAACGAATCGATTCGAGATCGAGTCGTCCCACAAATGGCAGCGAGAGAGTAGCAGGGAAATAGAAAGCCGCCGCCCGCGAGGGCGGCGGTGGAAACCGTAATGTTCTTTTATTAAAGCTGTTCCTGTTCGTCAACATACTCCGACAAATTGTATATAGCAACACGAAGCGAATCGGCTATCAAACCATCTGCCGGTATAAGTTCTTGGTCAACAAGCGTCCATGCCACATTACAGCCAGCCCGAATCACCTGTATCTCGAAGGTATCATTCTCGCTTCGTTTATACCATTCGTCACCGCAAAGCGTTACCAAATATTCTCTTGTTTCGTCACAAAAGAGTACCATTGCGTTTTCCAAAACATTCGTTCCTCTCAGATGTTTTGGCACAAGATGCTTCTTGTCTTCAAACTCCATTTTATAATCTGTGTTGGGCCAACTGTCGTTTCTGCTAAGAATCGAACTCAATTTCCCGACGGCGCGGTCCAATGACGGCTGTACTGCCGTATTGTTCTTCAGTTTAATCATGTAATCGTACGCAAGCGTACCCAAGAGCATAAGCTCCATGAGCTTTCGGACGGATGTCGCTACGCACTCGTCATAGCTGATTGCGTTTACCATCAATCGGACTTCCTTCTTTAATTCATCAATACTCTTAATCTCACTCAGTCGCATAACCGGACTCCCTTTATTCTATGATCATATCCTCACGGCTTCTTTTTCCAAGAGGGGCAGCGGCATAGGTTCTTCTTGTACCGAACACAACCTTACCGTTTATCTGAAAGCCTGTATCATTTGCCCCGGTAGGAATGGCATAGCCGTTGGAAACCATTTCTCTCACGCTCCGGAAAAGCTTCTTTACGGTAACTGGTCCATAGTTCTCCGTTTCTACAATATCCCCTATAAGCATGTTAGCGCCTCCTCGCTTACAGAACCATTATACCACTTCGCAATGAAAAGAGGAAGAGCGAACGTACATAAAGAAGTAAACCGTCGTGTCTCCACCGCCGCTCCTGCGGCAGTTATCGAATCGTTGAAATCGAGAATCGAAATCGAAACATCGAAATCGATCATCGGGCGTCAGGCGCATCGAAATCGAATCGAGAGAGAAAGATTGCAGATCGAACCGGTGTGACAGTGGGAGAGTGACAACTGGCGGAGCAGCCGCCGCGCAAGCGGCGGTGGAACCATCGTCCCACATCGTCGTCCCACAAAAATGATCTGATGTAAAAGTTGATTTTGAATGTTAACATTCAATTTGTCAGCGGCATGGCAGCAGTTGTGGAGGGAAGAGGACATGCTCCGGGATTTGCGGAGCTAAACGCCGCGGTGACGCGGCGGTGGACCTGATAAGAAAATGTTAAGCTTGATTCTTAATGCATTTTCAAGTCGATGATTCTCGTAAATGCGAAAGACACCACCGTGGGAGCAGTGATGTCTTTCTTGGGTATTGGCAACGAATTTTCGTATTACCGTCAATCTAAATTGTTTCGTTCGTCACAATTTCAGCTTGCTTACGGACCGTGTTTTTCGACCTCAAAAATGACTATTAAAAACCTGCGGATTTTCGTCTGTTTAGGTATGTTTATAAGCAAGGCTAAAATTTTGCGCCGACAGTATTTACACGGCTTTGCGAGGGGTAAAAGTGGTAAGCGTACTTACCACCTGTTTTTACTATCAAAAATGTGTCCAAAAGTGGTAAGCATGGTATCTTCCGGACGTCTCTACACGCACCAGGTCGGGCAGGAAGGGCGGTTTAGTTACGAAGGCGGGAATTTGTCGGGCAATCATCTTATCGGGCCTTATTTTTTGATTTACGCGAGTTCTGTTTTCCTGCCGCTTTTTAAGGCGGAAAGGTAAGTCCTTGCGAAGACGGAATCGTCTTCCGGAAGAAAGAAACGGTCTTCACATTTAAAAATGAACCCATGACCAATGTTGTCAAACATCGGTTTTCCTTCCTCAAAAACGATTCGGAACGCACGATACAACCCTTGCTTAAGAAGGTAGTTAAACTGAAAATCGGACTCCGGATAAAGGTAAGAGGATCTGGTCGCGGCCTCCTGAAGAAAAGAAACTGCATCCGTTTCGGCGTCCACCCCCAACACAAGGAACGCCTTTTGACCCGTCTGGGGACGGATGAAATTTCGGGAAGTGAGCAGCTTGAGCGCCCGCTCCCTTCCACACATATCCGCCGAAATATTCTCGTAAATGAAAGGAACCGCATTTGTTCCGGCAACATCTGAAGGTGCAATCGCGAGCGGGAACCGGATTGCTTCGCCGTCTGTTTCCCTGACGAAGGTACCAACGGGAAACTTTCCGATCCGTCCGTTTTCTCTCAAAACGGTCTCCATCATCGAAGCAAGCCGTCCGCATTCCTTTGGCAGAAGTTTCTCTATGGATTCCGGATACCAGGTCAAGTCACCCGGGACAATCAGGAAACGAAGCCCTTTATATGCGCAGGTTAAAAAGTCTTTTCCGGAGAAGAAGGAATTCGTTCTTGAGCGAAGTGAATCGCTGGCAAAACGACATCCGGCAGAAAGTTGTTGCCTTCCCGGTTCTCCGAGAAGAGACCTTTTACGAGCGCCGGTCAGCGCTTTTTCCTTTCGGTAACTGAATGAGGAAACCACGACGGCGCTCTCAGACATTTCTTCGGGTGCGACGGAGCGGAGGACTTCAAAGTAATCGGCAAACTTCCTGCCGACCTCGCGCGTTCCCTCCGTGGCGCGGTCAACCTCAAAGAACACTGCACCGGACTGCTTTCTTGCAACCATGTCCGGAGCAAGTGCATTTACGAACAGAGACTCCGAATTCAGTACCCGAAGCATTTCGCCGACGGATCCCATTCCGCGCATTAGGACCTGTCCGAACATCGGGCGAAACCGCTCCATATCCGACAAGGTGAGAGCCATTCCGATGTTTGAACAATATAATTCGTGAGCGCGCACCGCAGGAGCGGCAGCATGGGTAAGCAGATGAGCAACGATTTCCCGCAGTTCCTCGGGAATCTCGGCCATAAGAGAAGGCGTCGCCGCATATACAGACTGACTTCCGTCAAGGAGCTTTGTACGGCGAAGCACGTTCTTTCGTGAACCGGAAAGACGGTTCATGGCAGTACATGCAGCCGGAAAAGTGAATAGCCCGCAACGAACAAGCTGTTCAAGGTCGACGCCACCATAAAGACGCGCTAAAAGAGCAACGGACATCTGCTTGTCCATTGCTTTCGGTTTGTCGGGGGTTCGGTAGGCAAATCGCCTCAGCAGCTCATTCATATTGTTACAGGTTGTCGAAGTCATCAAAACTGTCCTTTCTTTTGGCCTTTGCAGGAGAAGATTTCTTTTCAGGAGCTGTGTGCTGAGGCTTCTTATCAGGCGGAGGGAGTTCGTCCTCGCCGTCTTCAGCCTCGTTTTCATCCGGGACCTCATCAGTTTTCATAGAAGATTCTTCCTCGCCGGCTTCTTTCTGAGGCTTTTTCTCCGTTTCAGGAGCATTTGTCAAAGTTTCTTTCGCCTGCTTATCCATGGTACACTTGCTGGTCTCGGTAACGCCGACGTGTTTCCCGAGGAGTTCATAAGCGATTTCACCAAGACGGAGAAACAGCGAGTTATGCGCCCAGGGATATGCCGCAAGCGGAACAACGACCGAAAAACCTTCGACCGGGTCGCACGAAGCAAGGTGCAGCCCGCGAAGGAGATAAGCATTTCCGTTTCCGAGACGGACAAGCATCCGGCGGTAGCACTTAGAGCGCTCTGCCGAACTTGTATTTTCCCGATCAAGGTGGAAGGTCATTTTCACGTAATTCGCACGGAGCCGGCTGTGACTCCAGCCGAGCCCGTATGTTATACCGTCATGGTACAGATGCGGGTATCTGGTCCCCGTGATCTCGTAAGAGTAGACGGAAGAGGAGTACACCGCCGATATAAAGACATCTTCCTCGATGTCCTTGGCTTCCAAGCCGGTCTCTTTCCATATCATCGCATACTGCCGAAGGGCAGCGGCAAGGCTATCTGTTTCCGGCAGAAGAATATCCTTAATGTGAACCGTCTTGTCGGCGGGAACATTCTCCGCTTTCCGGTAAGCATCATAAACAGGAATGATTCCCCGATGCAATGGCTCACCCATTCTGGTCAGATAATCAATCAATGGAGCTGCCAGCATCGTGAGTTTTTTCGGAAGATTTCTCCGAAAAGATGCAAGAACGACCGCATAATAGTCCCAATCGGAACGACTGACGAAGATCACGCAGCGTCTTTGGTATATATAGAAAAGAAACCCCTCCTCATTATTGCAGATAGCATATTCAACCGTGTAAAAGCGGGTGGATTCCAACGATACGGCAAGCGTAAAAGGCGTCAGGCCATATACCTCAGAGGGCTTTTTCACACCGTCTCCAAGCTCGACATACGGGTTAATCAGACCGTCTTTTCCGACAATACAGCCCTTTACCGGATCTCCGGTAGAGGACAGCGGAAGAATAAAAGTCCCGTTATCATAGCAGGGCTTATCAATCGAACGAACCGCCGTTTTTACATCAATAAGCGTCTCTTTGGCGGTAGGCTCGGCATTTTCATCACTGATCGGCCGGATTACGACCGCTTGTTCCGAAACCGTTTCTTCGTTGGCAGCGGTCGTTTCCGCATCAGCAGAAGACTTCCGATCATTCTCAACCGCTTCCGTAGGGTTTTCCTGCTGAACGGTGTCGGAAGGTTCCGGAACTTCCATTGCGCCGTCGGGATTGCCTTCAGATTCCCCACCTTTCGACTCAGAAACAACATCAAACTCCTCAAAAGAGAAGAATTTATCAAGTTTGTTCGTACCTTCCTCGCCGAGCATAGTGGTACGTCGCTCATTAAACACGGTGCATCCGCACAAATCCATCGCGCGAAACGCCGCAGAGTAATCAACCTCACGATAACGGACGGTTTTGCAGACTGCGTCAACATAGTTCCGCACGCCTTCATCAGCAAACAGCCTTGCAACATCGACTGAACCGACCACAGGGATTTCCCTGGAGGAAAGAATCGACACAACGGAATTAATCAGCGCATCGGTCGATTCAATGCTGACATGGATCCGGTTATCGACGATGATATAAAGCGCAAAAGCCAAAAGATACGGAACCGGAAAGACATGTTTGCGTTCAAATGCGGTTACGTACTGATTGGAAGAGAACAGCGTGACAAGCTGTCCTGTTTTCCCAAGCGTGATGATCTCTCGGACGTCCCCCACGGAAGCGCAGGAATACAGAAGCGTTAAAAGAGCGGTCTCGTCCTCATAGTTTGCGTTTGTATAGATTCCGCCGAGTCTTGCACAGACAGGGCAGAGGGAGCAGTAGGACGCATCGCCCCCGTCCCCAAGCAGAAGAGTGCAAACTTCACGGCAATCCGATGCGGATTTGCACAAAGCGAGAAGACTGCGGTCAGGAGAAACGCTTTCTTCCTGCATGGAAAGAAGCCCCCGCCCGTCAAGGACGCGGAACGCTTCTGAAATCTCTTTTTCTGTTGCGCCGTGGGCGGTCAGGAATGCCGACAGCTTCGCTGCGGCCTCTAACGGCGGATCCTTTCGGAACGAAAACGCCAGCTCCCAGACGCACGGCGGAAGGGTTCCGTCACGGAACACCTGATAATCGTTCTTGTTTGCCATATACCCTCCAAATAAAACAAAAAAACATTGACAGGCTTAATACACCCTTGCGGGCATAAGCCGGCGCGTCCTCCACGGACGCTATGTCAACGTTTATGACTATATGGTAGCATAATCACCGATGTTTTGCAAGAGTTTCTCGATTTTTTACGAAAACCTTGACAGACAATATACAATGTTGCAAAAACATCGTAAAACCCCGCAAAAGCAGGCATTTAACGGGCTGTTTTCTTTGACTTTACAGCCGTTTTAAGATACAATTTGTTTAAGGAGGGAACGCATATGGCTGGGAAGTTCAAAGTGGGAGACAGGGCTTTCATAGTGGAGTCCAACCGCTTCATCCGTGAAGTAGAGGTAAGGAGCTGTGCCGGCGGAATGTACCTCGTGCGGTTTCTGGATTCCGTTGGGGGAATCAAACTGCGGGAGAACAGGCTCTTTGCGTCCAGGGAAGAAGCCGAAGGGAGCATCAAGGGAAAGAAAACAATGCAGCGGCGCATCGGACGCCGTATGATTTCTGATACAGAACAGAATGGGAGAGCAGTATGATCACAGAAACAAATAACAGACCGGACATCAAAGAGAAGATTTTCCGTCGGAAAGAGGCGGAGTTTATCGCAAGACAGCAGCTCGCAAAGACCTGCGGAACCATGACGACCGCAACCGAGTATATCGACGAAGAGAAAAGCGACGCAGCAATCGATCGATACAAAAGGGTTTTGTTCCGGAACGGCGAAGTTCTGTATGTTACGGTTGCGGATTACGGGGCCATTTTAAGATTTCTTCGAAAACAAAAGGGATTATCTCCGGAAGAGCTGGCCGAGATTGCACATGTTCCGGCTCCGGCAATCGAACAATACGAAACAGGCTTCACTGTGCCGGTTCCTTATGCGCAGGCAGCAATCGAGAAAACGCTCGGCCTTCGGGATCAGTTCAAGAAAATCTGCATCACGGACGAATCGAGAACCTTTTTGTACGGTGTTCGCAATTATGCACCGTTCCTCTATGATGTCGTGTTCGCCGGCAAGGAAAACTCCAAGAACCTGATTGTCGGTCTGCGCCTGACAAAGTATTTTCTCTTAACGACAATCCTTTTTGCGGCGCTGACGGTCTTATTCGCCGCATTATCATTGTCCGCGGACGGAAATGCTTATATGAACTATGGGACGATTGGATGCGCAGCCGGCTGTATGATCGGCGCGGCGCTTGCCTTTATTTCGCATAGACAGACGATTGCACGCCAGGCTAAAGTAAAAAGAGCCTTTTATCAGGCTTTAGACGCCTTGTATGAAAACGGGAGGGCAAACTCAGAAAAAGAATAGAAGAGGGCCCGCGAGATGGAGTCATAAATATAATAACGGAGATATAAAAGGAGAAAAGGCAAAGTGGAGAAAAGAAGCACTGAAAAGCTTTTGGATAGTATATTGTCGAAATATGGCAAAATCAAGTTATCAGACCTTAAGCCGGAAAACACAAAGAAAGGCGAAGCCTTCATTGCAAGTGTTAGCAACCTTTCTGATGATGAGTTGTATAAGCTGAGCAGTCTGTACTATAACCAGATTGAGTTTAACACACCCGCACGTCCTTTTTCAAAAATCGACAATCCGACAGAACTTGCCCAATACCTGGAGGATGAAGAGAAAATCAAAGACACCTCTGAACAATATGTTTCTCACTACACAAACTTTGAGAATGTCACAAAAATGGTAACAGGAAAGAAACTGTACTTGGCGAACCCTTCTAAAATGAATGACGGACTTGAGTTTAGTTATCCCGGAATGGACTGCTCGAAACTGTATTTCTCCAGTTTTGCGCTCGAAAAGGCTGAAAATTTAGGGATGTGGAGCATGTATGGCCAACCTTGGTCGGATGGAATAAAGATTTCCGTTCCTAAAAAAGAATTCTTGGACTGGGCCAAGAAGGTTGCAAAAGTACATCTGGTAGATAACACATCCTGTGAAGTTATAGCCGGTTCAACAATTTCAAATGGATTTAGCGCAAGAACGACAAGGGTTGCATATGTGGAACAAGGCTCAAAAGGGGTAGAGAAAATAATTTGCGGGCAAGCGAAAAACACTTCCTTGAAAACACTTGATCGGCAAATTCTCACAGGACTCATTAAAGATATCGCGTGGAGTTACGAAAAAGAAATTAGACTCAGGGTAGATTTAGACAATACAATCCCCAATAATCGTATTGCAATCGACATTCCGGAAAGTGTTTTGGGAAGAATGATTATTACTACCGGGCCGCGTTTTAGTAATAATGTTGACAAAGCTGTATTTTCGGATGTAGGAGCTATCCAAAAAAGCATATTCACAGGAAAACTTACCCGTATTTACTGTGATGTGTGCAACAAAAACGCCGGTAATGAGAAAAAGTGATGGGTCTGCATAAAACACGTATATTTCTTCGTTAAACTCGCGTTTAGCGAATAAATATACATAAAATACGATAGATAATACATCTTTATTCAGTTATACCCTGTTTTTACGAGAAAGTCAAGATTTTTATGCATTGAAACAAAATTAACACACGACAAAATGTCGTCTGCTCTTTCAGCAGGCAATAGGAATGGAGGTAAGCATGGCGAAACCGGGTTCTGGTAAGCGAAAAATGGCAAACTTTGAGAAAAGACAATGGCGACAGACTACAAAAAGCCTGCGAAGTACAGGCAGGTCCATTTCAAGCGGATGGAAAAAAGGAAAAAGGCGCGCTAAAAAAGCCTGTTATGTCGCCACATGCGTGTACGGCAGTTATGATTGTCCTGAAGTGTGTGTCCTTAGAAGGTTCAGAGACAGATCTCTTTCATCAACATTGTTCGGCCGTATTTTCATAAAGCTATATTACGCAATCAGTCCGACAGCAGTCAAAGTGTTTGGTCGGAACAAGTTTGTCAGAAACATTTGGAAAAAGTGGCTCGACAGACTTGTGTTAAGGCTTCGCGCGAGCGGCTATTCCGACGATTTATATGACGACTCACTGTAGGACGGGGAGCACCCGCAAAAAGAGCATTTAGACAAAAAGAAAGACCGCCAACCCTCAAAGGGCTGACGGTCTTTGCATTAGAAATGATAATCAAGCGCAGGGCTGTATAGGTAGTAACCTAAAAAGATTCATTGTCGGCTCAAGAATTCAGCCGGAGTAAAAGCAATTACCTCGCTCTTCTTGAAATCCTTTACATTTCTGGTAATAATGTAGTTAGCGTGAATTCGCTTGGCCATAGCCGCCTGAATCGCGTCTTCGTAATCATTCCACTGCATTTCAGCCGCAGAGCTGATATCCAAAGAGGTTAAGTCCTCAAAGGAGAAAATAAGGGAGAGGTACTTAAGCACTTCATTAATTATTTCGGCATCTAATTCTTTCCGCATTACATAAACAAGATTGGCAAATGTTAGAACAGAAATACGTCCGTCGGCTATTCCTGTTTCGCACATTTTCCAAATCTTGACAGAATCTTTGTAATGAGGCTCTCTTTTTTGGAGCACATCAAGAAGAATGTTTCCATCAATCAGTAATCTCATACCGTTCCCTTAACCCTTCCTCTCGTGCCTGGTCCATACTCTCCTCTCCCTTAAGAATACCGATCAGGGAGTCCGTCAAATACGAAACAACGTTCTTCTGAGGAATGAACCTTCCAACAGCCTTACCGTTTTTGGTAACAATAATCTCATTGCCATCCTGCACTAAGGAAAGATAGCGCCCAAAGTTATTCTGCATTTCTGTTGCTGAAGCAGTTTTGGTTTTCACCATCATGATATCACTCCTTTCTTTACATTAGCTAATTATAATATATCATAAAATGGCTAAAAACACAAGAAGGATATCCGCAGAAGCGGACATCCTTCCACGTAACATAGTGGTAGATGCCGCCTCCATTGCAATCACACATTTTGGCAGTACGACTTCCCGCGATCCATCGCATTCCACCGCCGCTTGCGACAGACGAAAAACGAATCGAGAATTGATCGCGACATCGCGCATCGAATCGAATTCGAAAACGAAAGATGACTGACGCCACGACCGCTTGACAGCCGACAGGCGGCGGTGGAAACAGAAAAAGGACAGCTCGCATACGCAAGCTGTCCTTCTGGCACATAAAGCTAAGCGATTTCAACAACCGCTTCCTCGTCCGCACAGGTGTCAGTTGCATTCTGCTCCACTTCGCAGATCCGCAACTCCTGCCCGCGCTCGTAATAGTATACATTCTCGGAAAGAAGATCCTCCGGCGGGACTTGCGTTGCATTTACCTCATGAACCATGTTCTTGAGCAAAGCGACATCTCTACCGAGTCCGGCAGGAATGCAAATGCATTCATGCCTAGAGCTAGGCAACATATAGAATGCATTCGTTTTCATCGTGTCGCAAATCTGCTCAAGCACGCTCTTAAACATGATAACAGAGGCTCCGTCACACTTGCTCTGGTTCGACACAACGTACATAGGAAGTTCCTGCGCTCCATACCTGGCCGTGAACTCCTCTTCCGACAATCCCATCATTTCCGCGAGGACTTCACTCATGGATCTTACTTCTGCGGGATTCTCTTTCAGGGCGTTGTCCATGGCTGCCGCGTCCATTTCATCAAGCGTACACCCCATGCTTGCCATATGGTCATTGGTGATGGTGATGCGGCTTACATGACCGTCCACAAGATTGTCAACCGTAATGTAATACACCTTAGCCATGTCAAGAAACGGCATAAACGGCTTATCCTCGAGGAACCGGTCATTGCCGTCCCGGATAACCAAGGAACACTGAACATAACTCCGCCAATTAGAAATGGCGTCCATTGCCTTTTTGGCAATATCGTTAACGCCCGTTGCCTGAAAGGCCTGCGTGATGCACTTCACAATCCTTTCAACAATACGGTCCTCGGCGGACGAAGCGCTCTCAGTGTTCTCGAGGTGCTGGTACTCCTCCCAATAGTCATCAAGACGCAGGGACGGAGCCACATCATTGTGCGGATCCCGTACCACCAGGCTGGTTTTCACGGTATTACCGCTCCTCGTGACTTCCGATCTGCGGAGCTCATACTCCGGAAATTCCGTCTTGACACGCTCTTCGATCATTTCAAAAAATTCTTCCTTCTTCATCATAAGAAGTCCTTTCTTCCACGTTTTGTGGAGTAAAAAAATTCCGCAGCGACGTGCGGTAACATTTTCTCGACCTTAAGGCCGCTCTCCCCCGTCGCGGGGATCGTCGCGAAGCTCTTAACGTCCCCTGCTTTTAGGGCAGACATAATAGTGGGCGGCAGTGCGGTCATTCCATTACCTGCTCTTTGAGGAGTTTCGCTCGCCTTCGAACCCATTCAGGAAACACGAACCTTACCAGCACCCGTATCACACCCACAAAAAAACTCCCGCGTAAGCGAGAGCAAACAGGTAGTTTTTTGCATGCACCACCTAAAAAAGAAATAAAAAAAGAATCTGCATACAGACTCAACGCAAAAGCGTTTCCAAAAGACCGAACCGGTCAAAACTGTATGCGATCCCGCACATGCATCAACTAACCTATTGCAATATTATCATACTACACCGCAGAAGTCAACAAAAAAACGGCCGGTCCGAAGACCAGCCGCTTAAAAAGAACCTAAATCGTATGCTGTCCGCCCATCATTGTCGCCGTAAGCTCGTCTAACCGTGCTTTGGCGCGTGCAAGCTGCGCTTCATACTCAAAAGGTGTATCATACTGCTGTTTTGCTTTAGCAATCGCCCCTTCCGCCATCACAAGCTCAGAGCGCGAACGCCTCAATTTGTCTGGAATTGACTTAAAAGCATCGTCAATCCTTGAAACAATGGCGTCTGCACGTCGCATCAAATCAGCAGGATAATTGTGCTCCCCGGACACGATCATTTGCGATACACAATGACCGCTCTCGGGAAGAATGGTACGAGTTGCCATTATCGTGAAGTTTCCAATCCTTCCAAGAAATTCACCTTCAAGATTTCTGAACGGAAGTGCGTCAATCTTCTTCGCGAGATAAGCACCGATATCATCCGTTCCCGTGTAGCTCGTCTCGTCGTCGACAAGAAGAACCCACTTTGAAGAGTCGGACAACAGTTTTGCGGCCTCAAGGTCAGCCTCCATTTCAGCAATCTTAGCTTTCAGCTGACGAATCTGTTCGGGAAGATTTACCTGATAATCACGAAGCAGGTCATGTCTCGTTCTCTCCCATTGGGTTTTGAGAAGCTTCAGCCTTTGCACCTCGACTTCCGCTTCCATCCGCTCCTTAACGGTTGAATCGCCTGTCGCAATCATCTTAATCAGCCCGTAATTGTAAGTGACCTCACTTACATCTTCGCAGGTTCGGTCAAGATTTTTGTTGAGCATTACCGATGAGATGAACTGCGACTTACGCTGTAAAATGGCCCAATTAAAAGCATCGAACCCGTTGGTCTGCACATACTGATACACAAAAACCTCGCCACCGGGAGTGCGGTTGCCGTACCGAACGATTCTTCCGACTTCCTGTTCCAGATCCGCCGGACGCCAAGGCGCACAAAGGATATGGCAGGCCGAAAGGTAGGTCTGAATATTGCAACCGAGACCACACTTCGAAGAGCTTCCAATCAACACGCGAACCTTCGCTGCATCGACCTGCTTGAACAAAGCAATTCTCTGAGCATCGGTTTTTGCATCATGGACAAAACGGATTTCATCAGCCGGGATTCCCGCCTCAACCAAGCGCTGCTTGATGTCTGTGTAGAGGTTGAACTGATTGCCGTCCGGCGTTCCCATATCGCAAAACACAATCTGCGTAGACGGAAAATTAACACTGTCGAACCGATGGTATTCAAGTACAACATTGTCAATCAAATGAGCAATCTTGCCATCCGGATTAAACGGCGGCGCGAGAAACTCACCATCCTCGTCCTCCATCTGCATCAGGCGGTTATCACAGGCGAGCTTCCGGGCGTCATTTGCGATTTTCAGGAAGTTATCCTCGGCAGGGCTCACATGTCCGGAATGGATACGTTCCGCCCGCTCCAAAAACTCCGCATTAAGTTCTTTCGCAAAATCATCCATATGACATTCAACCACGATATTCGCGCCACCGTGCAGTTTCGGACGCTCGATCGGTAAATCCTCAGAAACAACAACATCACTAAATTCATGAAACATCTGTGTCAATTCGGGCAAATTTTTGAAGGAACTCAGCCTGTCCTTCAACTGCCACTGGTTCGCGACGCTTAATTCCAACTCACACTTGACCTGAGCAAAGTTAGCAGCCCACCGATCAAATGCACCGATGCCGCGCTCCTCAAGCAAATCACCGCGAAGAAAACTCGTCATGATATAGAGTTCCGACAAGGAATTTGCAATAGGAGTACCCGTTGCAAACACAACAGCACGGAAATTGGCTTTCTCGTTGAGGTAGTCGACCTTAACCTTCATATCGTCGGAGCGCTTACTTGCTGCCCCTCCTACTCCAGCGCAGGAAAGACTCGTTGCAAAACGGAGGTTCTTAAAGAGATGCGCCTCATCGACATAGAGAGCATCGATGCCAAGAAGTTCAAAACAAAGGAAATCGTCCTCGGACTTATTCTGTAACTTCTGCAAGGAAGCAACCAGATTAGCCTTCAGCCGTTCCAAACGCTTTACGAAATTTCTCCGCTCCCAATTATGACGTCTCTTGTTCTCCTCCAAAAGAACCGCTTCGAGATTGTCCAATTCCTTTTGAATACGCGCCTCACGCAATTCCTTCGAAACAGGAATCTTAGCAAACTGATCATGCGTCATGATGCATGCGTCAAAACTACTGCTAGTCGCAATTCTTGCAACAAAGCGCTGTCTGCGCTTCTTCTCAAAATCACGATCGGAAGCGACAATGATGTTGGCAGAAGGATACAGACGTAAAAACTCGGACGCCGTCTGCAGCAACAAAGACTTCGGAACCACAAACAACGGCTTTCTGGAAAGGTTCAGACGACGCTTCTCCATACAGCTTGCTGCCATTGTATAGGTCTTGCCGGCCCCGACAGCATGAGCAAGAAGAAGGTTTTTCGCCAGGCTTCTTGCCACAGCATCCCGCTGGTAGTTTCTAAGCTGAATTCCCGGATTGATTCCCGGAAAAGTGAGTGTACTGCCGTCGTAATGACGAAGCACTACTCCGTTGTAATACAGGTTGTAGTAATCTTCGTAGTAACGGACGCGTTCCACATCCGCAAGCAACCACTTCCGAAATACTTCGTTCAGTTCGTCAAGCTTCTGCCTGGCGAGCATCGTTTCTTCCGTATCAATCACGGATTTGCCGTCAAGGTCTTTTCTGTAAACCGCAATAGGCTTCCCATTCAGCGCATCCTTCATGATTTCCGCTGCGTTTTTGCTACGAGTGCCATACCCAAACCTACCACAAGCACGGCAGTAACGAGCCTCGTCCATCCCGAGAATCTCATAAGAAGCCAATTCTTTGGAATAAAGGACGTTCACACGCTCTCTAGCATATGCGTTATCAATCAGAATATCACGCATAAACCGCGTATAGTCCTCACAGGAAATCCAAGGAGTACCGATAGCAAACGAAATGTCGGAAATCGGGATATCCAAAGGAAGAACGCTGCGAAGAGCCGCTACATTCCTTGAATACGCTTCCGGGTCCGACAAGGCAGCCTCCGAAGCAACCAAAAGCTTTTTGCGAACGTTACCGGAAAGATACTCTTCTGCAAGAACCCACAAGCCGTTATTGTCAGGATCACGATACAACATGTCGCCGACTTCTTCTGCAAGGTTATCCATATACGCTGCCCCTTTCACATCTTCCCCGTAAGGATTATAGATGCTTCGAAGGACGCCCGGATCCAACTTGCCGCTTTCCGCTATCGAACAACGGATAGCGTCTTCGGCCGTCTCCACAGGCATCAGTACAAGATTCGGACGAACCGAACGCTTTGTGAAGATTTCGGACTTTGTGACATTGTCCTCGTCCGCAGGGTCGATGTTTTCAAGGGAACACAGAAGCGGATAATCCGCGTCGTCCCGGAACGCAAGCGTGTTGGCGCGATTGCTCAGGTAGCCAATCTTTGCAACAGCCGAATCATAGATGCGATTCAATTCTCTCGCTCCCGCCTCAAACTGCGCGTCAGAACACCCGTCCGCCTGCATCTGAAGAAGATTTCGCAGAACATCACGAACCTTGCAACACCAGAGGATGCGCTTTTCCGCCGTGCTGTTTACTTTGCGCGAATACAGAAAATTGTCTTCGCGATAAAAGAGCTCGCCCTCAAGGAATGTAAACGTATAGTTACGAACACCCATTTCAGGATCATACATCACTCTCTTTACTTCCTCGCCATCTTCCGCAAGGGCATCCTCACATTCCTCATAGGAACCCTCGATTCGCTCCGCAGCCTGTTCTGCAAGCGAAAGGAGCTCTTCTCTTGTTCCGTCAAAGGAACAGGTTGTTGTCACGGAGGAACCGAAACGACCAGTCTCCGTCTTCATAACGCCAAGCATCTGTTCCGGGTGCGATACGAAGTACTCATTAACCACAAGGTCATCAGATATGGTACCGTCTTCCGGATTCACCATCGGAACCGCCTCCATAAACGGCTGGACTGCCATAACAGAAGCTTCCTTTTTGAAGAAAAGGATATCCGTTGTCACATCCGCGCCGCCATACCCTACAAAAGCATTGGAAGGTAACCGGATTGCGCCGAGGAATGTCGCATGCGAAGCCATGTAGCGACGCAGGGATTCATCGGTCTTGTCCATACTTCCCTTGCTCGTAATAAAGGCAAGCAAACCACCCGGGCGAACCTTGGCAAGTCCTTTTGCAAAGAAGAAATCGTGAATGAGCCACCTCGAACCAAACTCCGCATCCCAAACCTTGAAATTGCCGAACGGAACGTTACCGACAACAACATCAAAGTAGGAATTAGGACACTGATAGTCAGCAGTTTCAAATCCTCCAAGCGTAATCCTTGCATCGGGATACAGCAACCCAGCGATTCTGCCCGTGACGGAATCAAGCTCTATGCCATAAAGACGGGATCCGCGAAGCGCTTCGGGGAGGAAACGGAAGAAGTTACCGACGCCCATTGCCGGCTCCAAAATAGTGCCGCCGTGGAACCCTAACCGCTGAAGCACATCGTAGATAATATTGATTATCCACGGTTCCGTATAGAATGAAGAAAGCGTAGACTGTCTTGCACTCTCATATTCCTCGGAAGTCAGAAGCTGCTTCAATTCCTCGCGCTGCGAGGAAAAGTCGGCATAGTTCTCGTCAAACACGCCTGCAGCACCGCCCCACCCCGTATAGCAGGCAAGTATTTGCTGTGCCTCAGCCGTCAACTTAACAGAACCATTCTCGATATTCTTCAGGCAGCGGATAGCGGAAAGGTTCTTTTCCACCTTATCCTCTCTGTTCTTTGGAATATAAAGATCAGAAGCCCTTGTATAAAAGTTCCCGACATGGGAATCTTCCTCTACGACTTCAACTGGCTCCGGCTGAACAGCCGGTGCAGGCGACTCTTCTGCGGTCGGAGAAAACGAATTCCAGTCTTCAAAGAATTCCGAAAAATCGAATTCCGGAACAACCGGAGACTCCTCCTTGGCGGAAGACGAGGAACTGCTTTTAGTTCCAACAGTCAGATTCGCCGCGGACAACGCCACGGTTACATCCGAGTAAGACAGCCATTCCGTCCACTCAGAAGCAATACAACCAAGCCCCGAAGAAGAATACCGGAAGGAATAACTCCCTCCGTCTACTGTGAGGCTTAAAACATTCCGTCCGATGGCTTCCGCAAAGAACTTGCGTACACGCTCACATCGAAGCGGAAAATCTTCAATCTCCCGGATTACAGAGAGATTTTTCTTCTGCTTTCGGCTAAACTGCGAAAACAGACCGCGAAGCACAGAGTTGGCTTCAGCGTTGGTGTCGAGACATGTCGCGAACAAGTCTTCAAAATGATCAGTCATGACCTTCTTTTCATCGTCCCCTCCACGGGACGACTACTTCCTTTCTTTTAAAGTAGTGGTCCCCGAAGGGAAATGAAAAAGACGCCTTGACAAATGAGCCAATAGCGTCCCTCTAATCATCGCAGTGGAGTGCGATTAAAACAAAAGAAAAAAGACCTCGAAGGTCTTACACAAAAAGTGTGCAGGTGTTCCGATACCGGACATAACTGTGTGTCTCCGACACAAGCAACGAAATCTTATGAAAACAGTATATCAGTTTCATTCGGAAAATGCAACGATATTCGGTGGAAAAAGAAAAAGCTGGGTGTTGTGGGAGCAACACCCAGCAGGCATCCGAACATGCGGCTACATATCGGAGTAAAAATGTTCAAAAAAGTGTCAAAAAATGACACGCCAATAAAAAGCGGATTGGCTATTCCGGAGACATCGCTCGATAAAGACCGATTCTTATTATCAAGTCATGGTAGCACATGAAATGACACTGTCGGTATTGCGTACACTGTACGAAGTAAAAATATAACACCGATATTATACACCGAGGTATAACCTTCGTCAATAAAACAAAAAAGAAGCGCCGCCCGAAAGCGACGCTTCTTCTACTAGTAATATCTGTCTTCAACGACCAGCGGAAATGTAACACCGCCTTCCGTGAAACAATAATTGTGGGCTTCGGCCCATTCTTTCGCTTCTTGGTAAGAAATGCAGATGCAAAGAATTTTACGATTTCCTGGCCTTACCAGGATAACCGCTGCCATAAGTCACCTCACGAAACAAGCTCGGACAGAAACGCTTTGGCTTCTTCCTCACTTGCCCAACCAACGAATTCGTCAACCGCTTCATCAAGCATGGCAAATAGTCCGGTTCCATAGAACTGAGGAACACGAGCAACAGCTTCCTGATAGGTCATTCCGGCTTTCTTTACCGCAAGCTGGCGAAGAGCTTCCGAAAGCTTCTCATTTCGAGTCGCCCCCTTACGAAGCAAGCCTTCTTCGTCAACAAGAACAGCATACTCAACTCCGTCAAGCGACGAGCAGTAAACCGGCTCGACCATATCACAGCCATTCCCGATTGCCCGGTAGACACCGTCTAACCAGACCACGTTGTCGTCCTCTTCGTATACGATTTCGACAACATCACAAGTACCTTCCGCTGAAATCCGCGGATAAAAGTGTTTAACAGTGTTTTTGCTCATATCGAGCTCCTTTCTACGTCGGCACTATGGCCGACGTGTAAAAATGTCAGCCATAAGTACCGCCGAGAACGGACTTAATAACTTGCAAACGGCACTGTTGCCGTAACCGGATAAGAAACCTCGGATTCTCTTGTCCTCGCAAATCGAAGAACCTCCTCAACGGAGATCTTTCCTCTTGCGTCGACACGTGGGCCTTGCCAGTTCTTTCCGGATCCGTTGAAACCATTCAACACTTTTATTCCCGTTCCTCCGGCCGAATACCATTTTGTCAGATTCGGTGAATGGTCGTCCAAAAGGACAGTTTCTTCAGTTGCCGAAACATAGTGACTTTTGTTAGAACCGTTCGGAACGAAAATTGCAGGAATCTCGGGACGGCGGTCACCGAACACACGTCCCAACCAGATACGTTTTTCGGATTCTTGCTGCTCGCCGAGAACGGCAGACAAAACCGTGCACGGATATCCGGCATCAAGCAGGTCACACAGAAGCGTAACTACATGCTCCTGTTTTTTGAGTCCTACAAAATAACCGGGCCGATAAAGAACCGACAGATCCTTACAGGGTTTCCACTCACACAAGGTTCCGTCCATATCGAAATAGAAATGCAGCATACCCAGTCCCTCCTTTCATGTGTTTTTGATTTCATCAAGATATTTTCTGACTAAGTTTGCAACAAAACTAGGTTTAAGGATGGTCAGAACGTCCCAAAGCATTTTTTCGGGACAGTTCACATAGACTCCTTCCGGATCACCGATAAGAGGATACGAACAAAACACCCACAGGTTCCCGGAAATGCCTCTTCGAACATCGGCATAATGAGGAGCCCGATAAAGAATACCATCGTCCGGAATCCCGACAACAAGACGTGCCGGAAGTTTGAAGATGAACCCCTCTAACCAAATGTTATCATGACCAAGAAAAACCGAAGTCACCATATCGTAAACTTCGGTATCCATTGGATAACCGAAGTCCTTTGCCATATCCAGATAACACTGATATGCCACCGGAATGGTATCGTTGCGAAGTTCCTCCTCCAAAGCATTCAGAGAAGCAAATTCTTCAAAGGTTGAGTCTCCCATGTACGCAATCGGTGCAGCGACACAGTCCGGAAGTTCATGGAGCGCCTCTAATACCCGATATACCCAAAAATCTGAAAAAGCATTTGGAACGCCAAAGCGGCCAGCCACCTCTTCGTATAGCTTTACCAGAAGCGAATATAAATCCTCCCCTGTCAAGATAGAAGTATTGTTCGGGTAATTGAGCGTCAGAGTTATTTCCGCAATCCTCCTTTGGAGCATGTCCAGCGTTTCAAGCTGTGAAGAAGACAGTAACGAAACGCGTTTGCACAGTTCAACACAAGAAAAAGCGGTGTGTTTCATTATGCACACCGCCTTCCTTTTTTGAGCTGCACAGCTGCGTCATGAAGGTATTTCCAATGCACGACAGCTCCGAGACAGTTTAAAACCTCGTCATCGTCATAGGGTTCCGTTTCATAGCCGCCATACTCTTCAATCGGAGCCTTGGCTATTGTTATCCTCGCCTTCGTGACGCGCTTGTTTTCGTCAATCGCTAAAGCATGATAGGCTATCGGCCATTCGGTTTCAAGCATTTCATGCTCTCCACTCACACAAAACAGCTTGCTGAGGTCTATATCCGTCCCACTTTCAACAGTCAATACACAGGAAGCCCAGTCAGAAAAACCATCCGTATCTTCCTCCGGATCAAAGCAAAAAAGCTCTCTGTAAGGATTATCCTCTGGCGGAACATCATCATGATCTTCGTAATCGTAATCGATATCCAAATCCGAGAACAATTTCCGAAAAGCGTCATGCCGGGAGTAGCCCCCTACAGTGCCAAAGACTCTTCGGAGCACTTCTGCGTACACGCCAAATGCATATTCTGTAAAATCGTATGCTAAAGCGCCAATCACTTCCATTGACGTGCAACAACACATCCTATGCAGATAAGAAGTTGCGTCAAGTGCGCTGATAAGCGAATCGGGAGCGTCTGTAAATTTCTGCAGAACCTTACTCATACAATCACCCCGCTTTCTCTATAGAAGCAGGAGCCGGGATAATAGTTTCCTTAGGCAGCAATGCGGAAGTGTCCTGATGCTGGACCGCCATAGGGCGCATCGTGAAAAAATCAACGCCTGTCGGCGGGTAATCGGTTTCAAGCATTGCACTTACGGCGTTTACCGCAAGAAGCGCGGACATTTTATTCGTAAAGATATGCTGCGGCGCTGAAACCGCACGTGCCAGACAGTCGATTTCGCTACGGAACTTCATGGATTCCTTTTCCTGCTCGAGAAGCTTGGCAAACGAAGGAAAAACACGGGAACGAAGAGGCGAAAGCAGCTTTCCACCAAACTTGGAAGCGTACACCACTTCTCCGTGAAACTCCTCATTGGCACAGTCGATATAAGCCGCGGAATCCGCACCGGAAAACCACTCCTCATAAATCGCCCTTGCCTTAAGATTGTCAACACAACCGACAAGCACCGGCATACAAGCATAAGAATGTCCAAACGCTGAACGAACATCACTTACACTTTCCAGATAATGCGGAATGACATTAACAGCATAATCAAAGGTTGCTGAAATGCTTTCCGATAACGCAACAGCCTTGTTCATGCCGACTTGATCCGGGAAGAAAACCTGTCTGACAAGGTTTTTTTCTTCAACGATATCTCCGTCACAAATCGATACTTCAACTTCTTTTACACCATCTCCTCGATGTACCAGGTACGGCATAAGGCCCTGCATAAATGCAGAGCCCGTTCCGCCGCAACCGATGACAAGGACATGATACCGTTTCGGTAAAATGGTTCTTGCCATAAGTAACTCCTTTCTTCGTCACATTTTGACGAGTAAAAATTTAGATCTGTTCCGGCATTTCAAAGAAAAGACTTGCCGGAATGTAAAGAAACTTATCACCCTGGCGAATCCGCACATCAAAAGCATGTGCCTCGTCGTTTTCCTTGCGCAGGACACCGTACACTACGCCGTCGTAAACCTCGTCTTCATCGTCAATGGACGAAAAAGACATTGTCATGTTTGGATGACAGTGCATCTGCACGCCCACGAACTCATACGGAAGCTCCGCCTGTTCCCAAAAGTTACAGGTTACACGAACCGGAGTTGCTTCCTGCGTCGGGAAACTCAAACGCCAAGCCTGTGTCCTCGTGTCAAAAAGCAGTGCGGCTGCAGTTTCGTTTCCGGTCTTGCTCTCTTCCTCCATAAAGCGCTCAAAGGCTGCCGTTACCAGCCCCACGGGAACACGGGGAACCAAACGGGTTACGCGTGTTCCATCAACACGAAAAAGAGGCGTTGCCGCCCCCTTCGTGCTGCTAGGGTATCCCGGATACCAGCATTCTTCCTTTTCATACCAAGTCATCTTCGTAATCTTACCGAAAACAACCGGTTGCTCCGCTTTCAGGATTTCGAGTGCCTCCTTGCCGCTGATAGACCTCTTACCGGCACACTTCGGATGCTTCGCCAGATCGATGGAACCCCAACCCCAATAAATCTTAAGGTTCGGAGTCAACGGACGCTTAATCGACATCTCGTCCACAGGCTTCTTGGCAGAAGCGCTTGCCGTTACTGCCGTCAAGCCGGATGTAAGACGCGGAAGCGCAATCAAAACTCCATCCGCAGTCTTCGCGACATCAAGGTAGTTGTCCTTCGTTTCCTTACGAAGAGCGACGGCAATCGCCTCAGAGCTGAGTTCTTCGGATCCGGTATCTTCGGCTTCCTCGGAAGCATCAGCTTCGTCGTCCGAATCATCTTCAGTGTCCTTGGGCTTGGCCTTGACGGAATCTTTGCTTGCCGTCTGGAACGAAAGTTCTACTTCCTTATCCCCGACCAACACCGTAAGTTTCTCCGAAAACGGAAGCACAAACGCATCGGCGACCGGAATCGGAACGATACGATCCTCGCTGCACACAACAAACTTATACAACGGGTCAGCATACTTTGCAAGAACACCGGAAAGCGACTCACGGAGTTTTGCATTGGTTACCTCACCATTAAAGTCCAGAGTTCCCTCCGGAGCAACAAACCGATATGCAATGATGCTTGCGGGAAGCGCATCCGTGTCCGAAAGGACATTGTTCACGTTGTACGCAATACGAATCTCGTTTCCGCTCTGTGCAGCCGCATAAGCTTCCGCAGGAGCGTTGATGTTTACATTATCGAGATAAACGGAAACAACCTCAGAAATCGTTGCGGTCTTCTTTGCAAACATTCCGTCTTTGACGGTAACCTTTTTGCCGCAGGCCATCACAATTGCCTTGATTCCATCAAGACGAATCGTCTTTTCCTTCTTGGATGTTGAAACGTTTGTGGGAACAACGGGCGTCGAAACGACAGCCTCCACTTCGGCCTCTTTAAAAGAATCAAACAGCTCGTCAAAATCAAACGAAGAACCGCTCTGCTCTTTCGTTTCGGTCGCGGTTTCAGCAACTGCCTCGGCAGTGTTATCCATGTCAGCAAAACCAAAAGCATCGTCAAAGTTAAAATTCTGATTACTCATAAAAATATTCGGGGAGGCCTTGCCTCCCCACTCCTTTCATTAAATAGTGTGGAGGCTTTTTGCCTCATATTGTTTTTAGCAGAATGCAGGCAACAGCTTTCTGTTCTTGCAATCCTGAAAAGTGCCGACCGGCTTTGCGGTGGCAGTAGTGATACCTTCCTTTTCAAGTTTTTTAAGCAGCTGAAGCACGGTGCATCCGTACTCGCCGGGATTGAAAAGGTCAACATTGTGTGGCGCACTAAAGAAGCGACCAACGATTTCGTGAAAATCTGACAGCTTGTTCATCGTCCAGTGATTGGCACCGAGACAAATCTTGCCATCATCATAACAGTTTGGCAGCGGAAGCCGAAACAACATGGTATTATCATTGATGGGTTCGTCAAAAACCACGAAAACATCAATTCCGGTAACCTTATGCTGAATCACCCGAATCTGCCAGATCGTCGTAGGAAAATGAACCATATAGTGCTTCATCTTCGTATCGTCCCTTCCAAACAACAGAGGATAATTTCCCGGCGGAAGCCGATAAGCTACGCAGCCGGATCCAATACCCGTGTCAAACCTTCCTCTGAGAAATTCAGTAGGGGTCGGCTCAACAATCGGCATTGCCTCAAAATCTCCTGTCGCGTCACCATATGCGGCACATATAAAGCTCGCATAATCTCCCGGAGACATCAGTCTGGAAACAGGCCCGCTATCCGTGATACATGTTACCCGAAAGCAGCCTCTTTCAGGTAGAAAAATTCCTTGCATAACAAACTCCTTTCAGAACATTCTTCGAATCGGATGACGTCCGCGAAAACGAGCCAGCCGGTCATCGGCACGGCGCTCGATTTCGAGCCCGTCGTCAAACAACGGTTCTCCGTAGAAGCAACCACGCTCCGCAAGGAGGTTACAGAACGCTTCCGTGGATTTCACCCATTCGCAAAGTTCCTCGTCTGATAATCTGGTTAAGTCAACCGTGTCACCGCCACGTTTGAGCGCACGAAAAATCCTTTCCGAACCGGACGGGAAAACAGGCGCGACCGTTTCTTCCAAAACGCCGTACCGCTCAAACGCACGAAGCGTTTTTTCGCTATCTAACTTTACGACAGTCATGTTAACCTCCTTTCCGCACTCGCCATGGAGGAAAGCTTACAAAGAAGTGCTGACAAGGCCTCAAACCCGTCCCTGCCGAAACGAATCTGCTCGCTTGCGTCAGCAACCGCCTCGTGCCGCCTAAGCGCCTGCTCCGGAGTTAAGCTCGGAATTCGACTCGCCTGTCCAGAGGATATGCCAATTTCCAAAGAACTCTTCTCACGATTGGGAGCAACCGCCATTTTATAGGCAATACGGTAAGTCCAGTGCAACGTCCCCAAAACCATCATGGGATCATCGCCGCCGGACACTACACGGTTGGCACTGAGCAATGCCCTCGCAAGCGATTCGTCGGTTCCCTTCTCAACAAGCGGAACGAGGTTAAAACTTTCTCCGCGAATCAGCGGAGGAAACTCCCGGTCAATACTTGCATCGTCGGTTGCACGAAGCTCCTTGAGTCGCATGACACGACTACGGAAGGAACGCATATCCATTTCTTCCGCACGCCTCGCCATCTCCACACGCTTCATCAGCGGGATATCAGGCAAATGTTTGGAAAGGTAGGACTCACGCTGGTCCAATCCGAAAGCAAACATCTTAACAACGGAGTCGGCAGGAAAAACTTTTGCCAACGCGCTCTTAAGGTCTGCCCTTGTCGCCCTTGTAAAAAAGATGACTACATGTTCTTCGCCAAGATGGTCAGAGACAAGACGAATCATCTCCTCAGACTTCTTGGCCGTCGGGAATTTTTCGAGCCGGATAACCGTTAAACACGGGCCGAGAAGATTGGCCGGCTCAGCGCTGCCTAATGATTCTTCCGTGCAGGTGTCGGTTATCGTAATTCCGCCGGGGTAATCCCGACGCCACTCCTTAATCTGCTCTTCATAGAAGAACAGATCGTCCGTCATACACAGCCTCATTAAGCTGCACCTCCTTCCTTTCTTCTTGTTTCGAACAACTCGCACTGCCCTTTAAGAAATGCGAAATAAGGCTTGTCACATTCCTTGCCGACCAGAATAAGCCGTTCCTTTGCCCGCGTCATTGCAACATACAGAAGCCGTAATTCCTCGGAAGAACCTTCCTCGTCCTCATAAGCCTCTGCGTCAGCAACAATGACAATCGGAAATTCCTTGCCCTTGCTGTCGTGCGCCGTGAACAGCTGAACCTTGTCTTCGTCTGCGCCGTAGTCAATTCGTGTCTCGTCAGCAAGACGAATCATCTGCGACAGAAAATCCAAAAGAGTTTCCTCGTTCAGATTCTTTGTCTCACACCATTCCTTGATCATTGACAACACGGGATGCGTTGTCGGGATTGCGGGAAGGTCAGATTCCACGAATGCTTCAAGTGCCTGTTCCACGGGATACAGAAGGATATCGTTGCGAAGAATCTCCGCTTTCGCGGTAATTTCTTCCGGCAGCATCGTAATCGGGCCAATCGGCACGTCCGAGAAAGCACACCAGAACCGATACTTTGACATTCCGTCCGCATCGTATCCGTGAAGAACAACATCCAGAGCAGCACGGAAAAATAAAAAGACCGCATCCTCTCGGATGTAGTCTTTACTGTTCGCTGTGGGGACAATGTCCTTTAGCAACTCCGAAACACTCTCCAATGTTTTGTTGGTTCTTGCCAGGATTGCAATGTCACACGGCCTGTTTCCATCAGAAAGAAGCGTGGAAACAACATCCGGAAGAACTTCTCTGCCAATGCAAAGCTCCGGTCTTCTTCCTTTGGTTTTGTAGCGGTAGGCTTTTTTCTGACGCTCCTCCACCGATTTTGAGATCAGAAGATTTCCGACGCCGTTCAGGTATTCGCTTGCCCGGAAGTTATCGTGAAGGATAACCACCTGCGTTCCTTTTTCTTTCGCGAAGGAAAGAAGGAATTTTGCGCTCCCCTTACGGAACCGATAAATGCTCTGGTCATCATCGCCAACCATCATCAGATTCCCTAAAGAGGCAAGAATCCGAATCAAATTGTACTGCTTTTCGTCAAGATCCTGTGCTTCATCCACCATAATGTAACGGAAAAGATTGGCATAAGCTTTCGCCATAGCACCGTTCTCCGTAAGCCAGGCAAGCGGTAATGCCACCTGCTTGTCATAGGTTATGGCATTCATCTGCTCAAGACGAGCGTGGAGTTCCGCATTTACGCGAACTGCTTCAGCATAGTCCTCTTCTGACAACTTCAGACTTTCCGCATCTGCTCCCCCGTCAAGCTTCTCGCAAAGACGGTCCAGGTCGGACAGTCCGTAGTGGTCGCCATAGAGATTGCGATACTTGTGTCGAAGAACCATCAGACCGCTTCCGTCTTCCGTCGACGGAAAGAGGATCTCCCGAAGGAGTCTCTTGCGTTCTCCGGAATCCGCAACAACAAGCCTTCCACCGAAAGCGGACGGGTTGTCATTGATAAGTTTCTGCCCGAATGCGTTTATGGTCATTACATTCAGAGCATTCCGCTCATTGCGGTCGAGTCCTAACTGCGCTGCAATTCGCTGCCGGATTTCGTCGGCTACCTTGTTTGTGAAAACAAGAAGCAGGATGTTCGACGGAGAGATACCGCTTTCGACAAGCCGAACATAGCGTTCAACGAGTACTGCGGTCTTTCCGCTGCCGGGACCGGCAAGCACTGCCATATTCCCGTCTTTCTGTCCGATTACGGTTTCCTGCTCTTCCGTCCACTGAAATACCTTCTTCTGCATTTCAGCTTCACCGACACGGTTTCGGAAACAAAAGTTTCCTTTGCAAAGCTCACGACAATCGCACTTGTCACAGTCAGGCGCTTCACAAGCCAAGGAAATGCTTCCTGCTAAGACACTCTTTGCAGACTCCCTGTCTAGATTGACGGATACGATGTTTTTACCGGTCAAAACCTTTCCGTTCTTTCCAACAGCCACATCGTATTCTTCCGCAAACTTGCTGGACGTATCGTCCTTGTGGGACAATGCGTAGATTGCCGCATTCGTTGCCTCTGGATTAGCAAGTGTAAGCCAGGCAATTTCCGGCGCATTTTCGGGAAGGTTCTCGGGCTTCCTCGCGGAAGCGGAATAATTACACTTCCCTATAATCTTTACCGAAGTCTTTTCGCCCGCAGGATCTGTAAGAATCATGTCCGTCTTTCCCGAAACATAGAAAAACTCGCCGTTCCGCTCAAAGTGAACCTTGCTGCCGTATCCGGCTTCGACCGAAAGACCATGCCCGGACAGGTAACAAGCCATCCGGTTAAGCTGCATCGCAAGGTCAGAAGCGATTAAATCTCGCAGAACCTCGCTTTGCTCAAAATTAGCGACATCGTATGCCGCTTGAACAGTTGGAAAGCAATCCGAAAAGTCGCCCCTCTCCCACTGCCTTACAACAGAAGCAATGGCATCAAGACGATTCCTTACGGACGCATCCAAGTTGGACACTCCGTATGCACGGAGGACATCTGCTCTTTCGCAGATGGTTTTCCGGGTAATGTTCCCGAGAGTCGTGTCTTTCATAGAACACTCCTTTCCTTTCTGAAAGATGACATAAAAAAGACAGGCATAAAAGCCTGTCTTTGCATCTTCCGTAAAAATATTTTGCAAAATATAGTCGCATAACGACTCCCGCCAAAGCGAGTTGAAAAAGCCATACCGGCTATATCGCTTGCAGCACTGCTGCAGGAATCAAATGGACTAACCTTATCCTATCATACCCCGCGCCAAAATGCAAGCGTTTCCGCGAATTTCAGCCGACCGAAGAATCGACATAATCCCTTTTAATTCTCGCTATCGTGGCACGGGAGATTCCGGTCATAAGCGCCACCTGCCGGTAACTGTATCCTTCATTTAATAAGGAAAAGGCAAGTTCCCTTTGCTCCTTCGTGAATTTCTCGGGACGTCCCTCCCGGAAGCCCGGCTTTGTTCTCGCGATCTCTTTTCCTTCACGGGTTCGCTGTAATATCATGTCTCGCTCAAATTCCGCAATGCTAAGGAGTATATTTCGAATCAGCCTTCCGGTCGGAGTATCGTCAAGAATACCGATGTTCAGAATGTGAACGGTCACTCCCTTCTTAATGAGAGACTCAATCAGGTCGATACCCTGCTGGACGGATCTCGCCATGCGGTCAAGTTTAGTCACGACGAACTTATCTCCGGGGCGGAGCTTATTAAGAAGCAGTTCCAGCTGAGGCCGGTCCGTTGTGGTACCCGTGAACGCGTCCGAATAAATTTTCCGTGCGCCGGCAGCCCTGAGGGATTCTTTCTGTGATTCCAGACTGTTCCCCTCCTTAGCCTGCCCTTTGGTGCTGACTCTGGCATACCCATAGGTCGTACTTTTGAGCGCAGCGATGCTTTTTTGCACCTTTTCCTGTTCCTCAGCAAGCCTATTTTGTTCTTCAGTAAGCCTATCGTACTCTTTTTGTTGGGTTTTCGTTAATTTCGCCATAAAAATCGCTCCTAATTATGAGACCAGGTTATGAGACAAACCCGCTTTCCACAGTGCCCTTAAAGTAAGGATTTACAGAATCCCCGAAGAGCATTGAATAACTGTTAAGTTTTGAGACAAAGGCAATGAATTGTATGCGGAAAAAACCGTGATTATTGTTTCGTTTCCGCTGAATCATTTAACTCTCCACATCATGGCGAGCAGGTAGTAATCTTCCACGGAAGAAACGTCCTTTACCTTCCTTGTCTCATACAAAGGATTGACAGGAAGCTCGTTTTCTTCAAGGCCTAACTCTTTACGAAAACCGACAAGGAATGTTCCGTCCAAGAAGGATTTCAGTATCCTTTTCTTTGTTCCCGTTCTCCCGCCTTTTTTCACCCAGACGTCAGCTAAAATCATACCATAGATGCACTCAGCGCCCTCTAAAACATCAAAACGTTCTGAGCTATGCATTTCCTCAACGAATTCAGGAATTCGCTTTATATCACTTGCAATACTTGCAATCTTGCCGGAAGGCGAACTGAACCTTTTTGCTTCCACTATAAACATGGTGCGGCTTCCGACATCTTTTAAGACCATGTCGATATGTTCATTGCTATTTTCGCCCCATTGAAATTCAAACCAGGATACAGCTTCAGGATTCTTCTTTTCGTATACTTTTGAGAAATTTACGGAAAGATTACGCTCGGTAAACCCGGTGCTGTTTTTTGCAGGATACCCCATCCTGCTTAATACATTGTTGTACTGCGCTACATACGCATCAAATAATTCTTTTCGTTCGTCCATGGGCTTTTTCCTCCTGATAGCAACGCTATTCCGTCAATGTTCTTTCAAGCGAAACTGTTAATTCACCGTTTCGTACGGTAAAAGTAATCTCTCCGCATTTGTCTGTCCGAAGTACGTTTTCACATCCGCAATCCGCAATCCTCCGAAGAGTCACATCATGCGGGTGCTGGTAGGGATTCTCCGCGCCGACACTGATCACCGTGTACTTCGGCTTCAGAACAGAAAGAAGTTCCTTGCTCGAACCGGAATAACTTCCGTGATGGGACGCATGATAAACATCTATATTTTTATTAGGAAGAAACCCGCCCGATACAATGGCAGATTCTTCCTCTTTTTCCGCGTCGCCCGGCAGATAAAAGGTCTTTCCCTGATAGGTCAGGTACAGCACGATGCTGCGGTTGTTTTCAAGTTCCGCATTCACATCGACAGGGCCAAGCACCAGAATGTCACAGTCCCCGAACGTAATCCTGTCACCGGGTTTCGGATGATTCACCGAGACAATCCCTTCGTCAAGTCTTTGCTTAAACTTTTGGAAGGTGACCGTATCGGCAACATAATCCGGACAGTAAACGGTCGTTCTTTCGTCCGCGTATTTCACATAGCATCCGATAAGGCCGAAACAGTGGTCGGCATCGTAGTGCGAGCAGACAATGGTGTCCAAATGAGAAACCCCGAGTCGTTCCAGTCGTGCCACAACAAACGAGCTCGTCCCACGATCCCCGCCGTCGACCATCATGTTCCACTCTCTTCCGGCCGCATCAACATGACGAATCAGCGTGGCATCACCCTGACCGACATCTAGACAGATTACCTGCAGATAAGGTTCCGCGGGAACCGGCGTCGGCGTAGCAGTCGGCAGTGGTGAAGGTGTTGCCGTCGGTATGGGAGACGGAGTTGCTGTCGGCATAGGCGTCGGCGAAGAAGTCGGTAAAGGCGTAATGTTCGCAGGAGTTCCTGTCGGTTCCTCTGTCGGGGAAGGCAATAAGGGTTCGCTCGGAATATCCGAAGGCGTGTTCCTTGCTATGACGGTTGGTTCCGTCGTGACGGTGACAGTCGGTTCAGAACTCCGCTTTGGCAGAAGGTTTCGGTATTGGAGTTTCCCGGGAAACGGAGAAAACACCATAAGACCGAGATCCACCAAGAGAGCCGTGACGATTCCTCCGCGCCGCCATGGGCGGATCCGGTCAAAAAGCGGTGGAAACAGACAGACGGCAGCGGCAATTCCGCAAAGCCCCTGTGACGGATATCCGCAGTAAATGCGCCAGGCACCGAACAACGCTAAGAGAACGCACAGCGTTCCGATTGCGAATCGAAGCAGTTTTCGCATATTACAGTCCTTTCAATGTTACGGACACATCAACCTTTTCACCGGCAGCACATACCTTGTCACCCATTTTCCGAAGAACGATCACGCGGCGGTTGTGCCGGTCATCCGCAAACGAAAGATGGTTAAACAGAACATCTTCCGGAGCCCGGCACAATGCAATGCCGAGGTTACGAATGGAATTAAAGTTGATGTTATCGGGAAGGGAATACTTCTGGATCGCCCGCCATAGCCGCATCCGGAGCGTGGCAGCGGAAAGCGGCTTGCCAGTTGTTTCGTTACAAAGAAGAAATCCTTCCGTATTGTTTTTGTTCTCGTTAGCTTTGTTCCGCACATGAACAAGAAAATCTTTCATGTCGGAAGGGACAAGCATGTCGCGTTCCGTCGGGCCTTTCCCGACATGAAGCGCCAGCACCTTTTCGCCCTCATATTCCGACTGAAACAGATCACTTGTCCGAATGGCGACAAGCTCGCGGATATGAAGGAGAAGTTTTAAGCAAAGAAGCACCGCACAGGAAACGGAAGCGTCCTCGTTTACCGAAAGCAGCTTCTGAACGCCTGCGACCGGCGCCACATTGCGGGGATCCACCTCGTCCGTTTCATCTTTGATCAGATACGGCGTAAACGGATTCAGGGGAATTTCCTCTCCGGAAAGAGACAACAGGTCGCGTCTTTGAAGCATGTGCTCAAAAACGGAATGTAACGACGCCAGATGCTTTCGTATGGTCGAGGTTCGCCAGTTCCGCATGGTTAGGTCGGTGCGGTAGCGGAGCACATCGTTTCCGCCCGTTTTCACAAACGGCTTTCCCGTAAACTGCAGAAATTCGGTAAGGATATCCCGGTACTGCTTTTCCGTTGTCTCCGTGACCGTTCCGTCCGAGCGGATCATGGAAAGCGTCAGAAAACCGGCATCGTTTGTAAGATTTCGCATTTCTGCCATATTATCTCCTTTCCTCGGCAAGTGCCGATTCTGCTTTTTGTTTTAACGCTTCCGGCAGGGCCGTCCACATTTTCTGAAGCACCAAATCGTAGTTGGTCGAGCCCGAAACAAAGATACGGGGCATGCCGACCTGCTTCACGAATTTTTCGCCGGTATAGAACAGGATGTGACTCATCCAGTCCGTAAAATGCACAAGACAGTCCGCGGTAACGGTACCCGGTATCGCTTTTGCGGTGAGCAGATGATACTGCGGCCGGATCCCGTCCTCGGCAAGACGTCTTATCACCTCGGTATGTCCGCCGACAAAGATAAAAGTAAGATTCCGAAGCCTTGCAAGAATGTCCTCCGAGGAAAGCGTCACGCCGAAGGAAGGCTTCTCTTCCGCACCTGCCGAAAGGATTCCCTCAAGGTCAGCACGCAGCTCCGTGTTGGATTCCTGCAGCTCCGCGATCGTGCGGTCTTTCCCCCGAAGAAGTTTCTTGAGCGTCGAAATCTCCTCGCGGTACGACAGTTCTTTCTTGTGGAAATCCCGCTCGATGCGGTTCTTTTCATCGGTGACGGCTTCGGTCTCCTCGGCCTTCTTCTTTATCCTGGCAAGGAAATCTTCCGTCTCCGTTTTCTCCTTTTTTAGCTCCTGAAGTTCCTCTCGCAAAAGCGCGTGGGAACCGTCCGGAGTCGCGATATCCGCAACCTCGTCCATTTTCAGAAGGAATCGGTTCCGGAATGCCTGCTCGCTGTCATGCGCAAACACGGCAAGCATACACACACAAAGTCCAGGATTCCGCAGGGAAGATGCGCACTTTCCGGGAATTCCTCTTCTTTCATAGAGAGGTTGAACCCGGCAAGGAATCCTTTCGAAGAGTCGTAGGTAAACCCGAACGCATAAGAAAGTGCCATGCAAAGCGCGTTGGTTCTCGTCTGGACATTAAAGACTTCGTTTCCAAGACGTCCCTCGCAGATCACGCGGTACGGCTCACGCTGCAGCATTTCCGCTCTTGCGAGGGAAAGCACAACGGATACCCACTGCGATTCCCGAAAGGGAGCTTCATCACCGCAAGCCTTACAGAGCTTTTCAATCGCACTTACCAAAAAGGCGCTTCCCATCCCGTAACGCAGGTAAAACATCAGCGCCCAAAGGAGCACCTCCGCGGTCTCGTCACTCACCCCGCTTTCCCTGCCGAGCATATCAATGTAGGCGTTAAAGGAATCGCTCCCGACGATGTCGAACAGGTTATGAAGGGCAAAATCATATTCGTCCTCGTCTTTTGCGCGATAGCAGCCGGTTATCTCATGTCCGAGCGCCTCCCGGTCGTTACCGTTTAAAACATCGCAAAGGAAAACACGGTCGAGAAGATAGTATTCGACGGCAGCCAAATAGGTCTCGTTCTCCGGCACTCGGTCAAAACCGAAATCGTCAAAGAACCGGACGCAGAGCCTTGTGGCCCAGAGCGCATCCATGTCGTTACTGTAGCTGAGCCATTGATACGGCTTTAACAGGAGAACCTCATTGTTAAGATCCGCCGTATGCTCGTCCGAATCCAAACCTTCCGGGAGAACGCCTCGGAAGTAATCGCACTGCAGCTCGCGGCGAAGCCGTTCCAGGTCCTCTATGTTTTCGTAATCAACCGCTTCCCCTTCTGCAGGGTCCAAGGTGAATGTATCGTAAAGCAGTTCAAACAGGCGCTTGTGTCCGTCCGGCTGAAGACGGACATCCAAGAGCGCGTCCCCGTCCGCATCCGTCTTTTCCAAAAAGAGAGCGCACAACATCAGGAAGAACCGCGCGTGCTGCGGAATAAGCTTTCTGACCACGGCACGGCAGAAACGGCTCTCAGAGATTTCCGAGACCTTTTCCGCGGGAACAAGGTCAAACATCGGCTCGATGGTATCTAACACAAAGCGGATACGGTAAGTCCGGGAAAACAGGAACAAAAGCGTGATCTCGGGGGCATATCCTTCCGGCATCTGACAGGCGGGGGCTGGGTGTGTTTTCTGCATGGACGCAGGGTACAGCTCCTTCATTTCCCTTCTTGCCCTTGCCGTCGCGGATTTCGGAAGAAGACGCTGAATCTCCTCGCAGTCGGAAAGAGCCGCATCGAGCCCTTCCTCTCGATTCGTGGCAACCTCATACAGGGCGTGATACATCAGTTTAAACACTTCGTCACACTTAAACGCGACTTCCGCAAAAGGATCCTCGGCGGGCCTGGTCATAAGAGCCGAGGCTTTTGCCCTCGCAGAAGCCTCCTCGAGCTCACGTTCCCAATAGGCAACGACGGAATCCACGATCTTCTCAAGATAAGCGGAAACACGGTAGAGGCGCTGGCCGGAGAAGGGAATCTCGTCGTAAGGAGCGACCTTGTAAAAATTTCGTAAATCCTGCAGGATTCCCTGCACGCGGGAAACTCTCGCTTCCGCGGCAACCTGGTTCCTTTCCTTCGGAAAAGGCATGTCCTGATTTTTGTTCATATTGTTATCCTCTCAGAGAACGGTCTTATTTAATCACCTGAAGATACGGGCAATTAAGCGCCGCCTCCCGTCTCTCCAAAACCTTGCGGATCTCGGGATAGTGGTCGTAAATCCAAGTAAGCATGAAGTTATCTAACTCTAATTCCGGGACACCCTGCATCCCGCCGGTCGGACAAAGCTCCAGCCCGTAATATTCGATCACGCAGCGGTAATCCTCTTCGGAAGGCTCTCTTCCCGCGATAAAGGAATTGACCTTCAACTGCTCGATTACCTGACGGCAGTGCTCTCTTGTCCGTTTCGTTCTTTGTCTTGTCATAATGCTTCCTCCTTTTTGCGGGATAAAAACTCCTGAAATGTCTTTTTGTCATAACAGTACATATAGAAGTGATACTGTTCCGCGTCCGGATTCAGCCGGAGCAGATAAATGTATCGGTCGGACTCGATACACATGCCGTAACCGGCGTCCCGGAAATTCCTTTCAAGGGATGTTTCGCAGAACTCCTTAAGAAGCGGCAGGCTTTCAAGGATATTGCCGCGAAGCATGCGCATGATGCGCCCCATCTCCAGCTCAAACTTCGGAACACAAAGACGGTTCTGCTGATGCGGGAACCACGTTGTCCAGAAGCTGTAAACATTGGTTCCGTTAAATTCCCCGCGCATGTGCCCAACACAGCCCGTTTCCGCGTCTTCCTCGTTGCGGGAATAGGTATACGGACATTCAACGCCTTTTAGTCTTCGGTACTCCATAACGCTCCTTTCTTGCCTTCTGGCAGTAAAAAGATAAAAACATTTGTTCGATTTCAATATAGCACCCCTTATATTGTTTGTCAAGGAAATTCTGTTATAGGTACGCCCTTTATACCCTCTACTCCACCGCCGACACACTCTCCTCTTATCTTCCAGCTCCGCACCGCCCTTTACTCTCTTTCTTTTCCCTTTCTTCCAAGCCTTTTCGTTTCCTTTCGATTCCGCCGCCGCTCCACGGCGGCATCGTTCCGACTTCGATTCGATTGGGCCGGTCGAAATCGATTCGAGTCGATATCCGTGACGGAAGGTATCAGGATACCCGGAAGGTTGCGACGACGGAAGGTATATAAGCAAGAAACCGAAAGGGAAGTTTGGAAGAAAAAGGAAGCAAACAGAAATCGAAAGGCGGCAAAAGGCTTGAACGAAGGGAAAGGGGAAACCGATGAACCGAAAGCATACCGGGGACGGAAGGCGGGAAAGGGCTTGGACGAAAGGGAAAAGGAAGACCGCCGTTGAAAGGAAGCAGCGAAACGGAAGGTGACGGGGGAAGGAAGAAAGAAAAGGTTTGATGGGAAGAGAAACAGGAACGGAAACCGGTGGGAATCGCGGAGCTGGCCGCCGCGGTGACGCGGCGGTGGAAGACAGACGGGACGAAAGATTGTGGAAGACAGGAGTGGCAGCAGGCGTTTGGGTCGCGGGTGATGTTATGGGTATATGGGCGTACCTATTACATTAGTTCTCTTTTATGCTTTGAAAAGAAAAAAAGTGGCAGCTGTGAAACTGCCACTTGGTATTGATTACCAACGTATTTTACATGGTCACTTCGCCGGGCTTTTTCGGAATCTCGCCAATGCCTCTTCATTCACAATGCCGTTCCGCATCAGATACAGATGCTTGTCCGCGCAGGCAATCTTCCGCACTTCCATTCCCTCCACCACATTGGAATGAACGGAAAAGATGCCGCAGCGCCCCTTAAGGAACCGCTCCGCCAGATGCCATTCGGCAAAGAATGCATCAACGAGGGACGGAAACTTCTGATACACAACATCCTCATTTTCGTCCATAAACTTAGCCATCAGCATTCGGTCGTCCGTCCACTGCACATAAATGTCTATGTCATGGACGGTATCGTTTTCGGTATTTACCATGCTCCCGAAGAGAATGATCTCCTCAATCCGGTTATAATACCGATAATCCGCCTTTCCGGCATTGATCAGGGATGCCCGTTCGATGAATTCAAGTATCTTCTTCTCGCAGGTTGCCCGAAGGTATTCCCGCTTCTTGCCTTCCGCCATGGCCCCCTCCAAAACAAGATTTTAATGTCCCCAATGAGACGCAAGATAAAGCATACCGCTCTGGCGGTCAATACAGGTCCCGACATAACGGGAAACGCTGGACTCCACTCTTTTGTTGATGCCGGCCGCTGCTGTCGAAACCGAACCCGGCACTGAACTGAGTCCTTTTTCAAGTTCTCGTATCATTTCACGGTTTTTCTCTTCTATTGCACAGAGTTCGCGGTAAATCTCGGACTGACGGCCGATGACGGTGTCCATTTTCGCGGATATCTCCTTAAGGGAAGCGTTAAACTGATCCGCGCGGAGCTCCTGGCGGACGAGGTAGTATAACCCGTCCGTTCCCTCTAATTTCCGTGAAATCCCGAGATTAAAGAAGTTCGCCATATAACGCATCGGAATCAACCTTCGGTAATCCGCACCGATGCCGGCCTTTTCGTAGAGTTCGGCTAACGTCTCCGCCTCTTTCTTTTCCAGATTCCGAAGATCCCACTGCTCTTTATTGATTTTAACGATTTTTATCTTTTCGTCAAAGACACGGGCAGCATCTGCCTCGACAGCAGCCCGATACGCTTCTGCCTTCGGAGCCGTTTCAAGTTCCCATGTCTGCCGTTCTTTTGCAACGGCCTTTCTATAAAGATGCGTGTCAATCAGGCCGCCGAGCCAGCCAAATCCCAAGGCGCAGACGGCGGTCCACAAAATCCACCCGGCAAAAGAAAGAAGGACAATCAGAATGGCGGGAAGGTCCGGTTCATCCAGCGCCTTAATGAAGAGATAAAAGGAAACCACACCAAGCACCGCGCCAAAGATGGCAAAAGCCTTTGCAAATCGGATGCCTATGTCTTTTCGAGGCTGAAACCCGGGAACCGGAGCAATCTTCTTCGGGATGGCATACCGGCTGACCTTTTCGGTCAGTTCCTCGTTCAACCGCATGGTCTGGTACCGTTCCTTTTCCAATTCGTAGATGGCATTCAACGCTTCGCCAAGTTCCTTCTCGCTCATACATTTACCCCGCTCATTTTCTTACAAAGACAACAACAAAACGCCCGTTCTTCCGGTCATATCCACGGTCGCAGGTGGAAAGCGTCAAATAATGCGCCGCTCCCGCCGTCGCTCCTTCCGCTTTGACTTTGCTTCTCCTAAGAATTTCCTCTGAATAGCTGGTCAGGTCTTTTGGACCGGTGAAAGCCGTCTGTTCATACAGAAAACTGTCCGTAGTGGAAACATTATAGCAGCAGAAAAACTCATACACAAGAGGCGTGTCACCGATGACCAACTCAATCCTCGCGTGATTCTTTGCAAAATCCTTATTCTTATACTTCAGTAACTGCGTGAACATTCCGTAGCCGGTTGCAGCCATGTTGTGACCGTATAGCACAAGGTTAGGGATTGATGTCGGATCGGACACGTTGTTGTGCGTGAAGATTGTACCGAACGCGCTTTTGGTCTTTCCGTCGTAGGCGGTATCTTCATAAATACTCTTTTTGTTTCCGACCGCCGCAAACGGATAGTCGACCTCCGTGCCGGGAATCCGTATCCATCCGGCGATGTCGGGGTTGATCGCGTAAAGCTGCTCCAAGCTGATGGTTCCCGAATTGACCGTACCGCCCGACTTTTGTTCCGGCTCCCGCGTGGGTTCCGGCGTGGGCGACTCCGTCGGTTCTAACGTCGGAACCGGTGTCGGCGACGGAACGCCTGTCGGCTTCGGCGCATCGGTTGGCTGATACACGATTTCCGTCCGCTCCTCGGGACGCTCCTCGATCACGGACGGCAGAGCAACCAACTCTGCCGCCTCGTCGTGAATCTTCTGAATGTCCTCCTCTATCTTATCCTGATTGGCATCCCAAACGAGATAGCCAATCAGGCCGATAAAGGAGCATAGAAAAACCGCAATCACAATCCAGCATATCACTTTTTCGAATTTACTGTCTTCCATAAATCCTTACTCTTGTCTGTTTGATAAAACCTGGCATGCAGACTCCAGCAATGTTGCCTCGCTGCGCTCACGCTGTCTGCGGTCGTAGATTGCCGCCAAAGCGAACAATGCGCCGATCATTGCGATAATCAGGATAAAGAGCGTCATGTTCGACCGCTCGCCCGTTTTCTCTTCCGGCAGGTTAATCACCGGAACAGGCTCTGCGTTCTCCCATGTTCCGTCTACATGAACATCCAAACGGAATTCCGAGAGCTGCATTCCTTCAAGCGGTTTCGTCTCCTTGATGATATAGTCGCCGTAGGCAAGCTGTTCAAATCTTACGATACCGTTTTCGTCCGACATTACAACCTGAACCGGAAGTTCTTCGAGGTCATAAATGGTAAATTCAACGCCCTTCAGAGGATGCCCGCCTTCGTCCGTCTTCAAAAGCTCAACCTTGGCGACATCGTCCTTTACAACCGTCGTTCCGTCAATCGTTCCGTCTTCCTTCACCGTAAAACTTAATACCTCAGCAAAGATTGCGTAGCCGCTCGGCGCATAAACCTCACGGAAGGTATAGGTACGTCCGATAAGCGCATAGAATTCAGGGATGTTACCGTCCTCGTCCGTCAGCTGGTCGAAGATTACGTGACCTTCCTCGTCGTAGACCTGAATCTGCGTTCCAGGAAGCGGCGTGTCATCCATCAGCGCTTTCTTTGAAATCTGCACCTTCTTCGTGCGGAGGCGGTTCACAACGGAGCCGTCCTCTCCGTTCGGGTATACACGAATCTGTGTTTCATGACCAACCGCTTCGAGCGTGAACGGATACGAATTCTCATCAATATAGTAACCGTCCTTGGTCTTCAATTCCTTTACGGAGTATTTCCCAAGAGGAAGTTTAGTTGAAAAATCGATCCGTCCGTCAATACCGGTCGTTCCGAGAAGAACCAGGGATCCTTTCTCTATCGTTCCGTCAGTACCGGCGAAATCCTGCTCCGCAAAGACACCGAAGATAAAACCTTCGCCCGGCTGAAGCTGTACGGAAGTCGACACGCGCTCACCGCTCTTTGTCGTAACGAAAACTTCCGCTTCCTTGTAAACCATAACAGAAGTGTCGGCCTGCTTGTTCTCATGTGTCAGATGCTCCACAACAATGGTGGTCACTTCGTCTTTCTTCTTTAATTCCACGGTTCCGACATAAGGCACCTTAACGTAGCCCGACGGAGCCTCGTCCTCAACCACAACATACTTTCCGAGAGGAAGGTCGTCCGTAAAGACTTCCGAATCCGTGCT
>JAFRSD010000024.1 GCA_017427775.1 Lachnospiraceae bacterium
AGGCACATAAAAAGGCTCTTTAGAGCCGGCCCGTGACCGCAGTGCGGTTGGCGATTCTTCAGAGCCTCTTTAGAGGCAAGCAGGGAACAGCGGCTTATAGCCGCAGAGCAAACCACCAGCTCAGCTGGTGGTACTGATTTGTGTGATCGCATGTGCCTCGGCGCGCAAGGCAGTCTGCCGTCAGACAGGGAAGAGCCGAAATCTTATCAAAAGGAGTAAGCTTATGAGTTTTGTGGAAATCAAAGGCGTAAAGAAAAGCTACGGTGAGGGCGAGGCCCGTACAACAGTGCTTTCGGGCATTGATCTCAATGTTGAAAAAGGAGAGTTCTGCGTGCTTCTCGGCCCCTCGGGAAGCGGCAAATCCACGCTTCTCAACATCATCGGCGGCATTGACGAGGCCGACGAGGGTTATGTAATGATCGACGGCGAGAAGACAGCCGATATGAACGAGAAACGGCTCACGCAGTACCGCAGAGACCATCTCGGTTACGTGTTCCAGCTGTATAATCTGATCCCGAACCTGACGGTACGGGAAAATGTGGAAGTCGGCGCATATCTCAGCAAGAAGCCTCTTGCGGTAGACGAACTGTTGAAGACGCTCGGACTTTACGAGCACCGTCACAAGTTGCCGACGCAGCTGTCGGGCGGCCAGCAGCAGCGTACCGCGATCGGACGTGCGGTCATCAAGAACCCGGACATCCTTCTGTGCGATGAACCGACCGGAGCACTTGACTACAATACATCGAAGGAAATCCTGACGCTTCTTGAGCGCATCAATAAGGAATACGGCAATACCATCATTATGGTAACGCATAACGACGCATTGAAAAACATGGCGGACCGCGTGGTGAAGCTTCGTGACGGCAAAGTAAACCGTAACTACCTGAACGAGAAGAAACTTCCGGTAAGCGAAATCGAGTGGTAGGAGGAGCCGGTATGAGAAATCCCATGAATAAACGGCTTCCGCGGGAATTGAAGAGCGATTTCGGTAAATACCTCGTTATCTTCCTCTTTATCGTCATGGTTGTTTCGGTCGTATCGAGCTTCCTTGTGGCGAATGCGGGTATCGCGAAAAGTTATAAGAAGAATCTGGCAAATAACAACGTGGAAGACGGCCATGTGTCATTTAACGTCCGTCCCGAAGAAGAGCTCTTAAAGGGCGTGGAGGAAAAGGCCGGCGTAAAACTATATCAAACGGATTATTTTGAAGAAGAACGGGACGATGTAACGTTCCGGGTATACCGCGAAAGCGGCGCGAACCTTCCGGAAGTGACGGAAGGAAAGCTTCCCGAAAAGGACAACGAAATCCTTCTTGACAATATGCATTTCGGAAAGGATAAGTTCAAGGTCGGGGACCGTATCGCGCTTGCGGGACGTGAGCTGACAATCAGCGGTTTTGCGGCGTTTCCGAATTACAGTGCGCTGTTTAAGGACAATGCGGACCTGATGTTCGACAACGAGACATTTATTGTCGGAATGATGACGGAGGAGGGCTTTGACGCCTTCGAATCCGACCGGACAACGATCAGTTACGCATGGATTTACAACGAAAAGCCGGCAAATGATAAGGCAAAACAGGAAGCAGCCGAGAAAGTGCTTGCGGCGCTCAGAGATGAGATTGTCAAGGTGGACAGCGAGATTCTGAAGCGCGCGCTTTCCGGTGAGACCGGACTTACGATGCTTGAGGCAACCGATTTCCTGCCGGAGTACGAGAACAAGAGCATCACATTTGCCGGCGAAGATATGAGCGGCGACGAGGGCTCGATGGTAGTGTTTCTCTATATTGTCGTGGCGGTGCTCGCATTTATCGTTGCGGTTACGACGATGAATACGATCTCGAAGGAGGCGGCGGTCATTGGCACGCTGCGCGCGTCGGGTTATACGCGCGGCGAGATGGTAAGGCACTACATGATGCTGCCGCTGTTGTCATTCTTTGCGGGCATGCTTGTCGGCAACATGCTCGGCTATACGCTGATGCGCGACTTTATGGTCGACATCTACAACAAGATGTATTCTCTCGGCAAGGTGGAGACGTTCTGGAACAAGGAGGCGTTTATTAAGACGACGCTCTGGCCGACAATTATTATGATTGTCATTAACGTATCGATCCTGATCTGGAAGATGCGGATCGGACCGCTCACCTTCCTGCGCCGCGAAACGACCGGCCGCAAGAAGAAGCGTGCGCTCAAGCTGAACCGGAAGATCCCGTTCCCGTGGCGCTTCCGTATCCGGATCATTCTGCAGAACCTGCCGAACTACATTACGATGGCAGTCGGCGTCGTGATGGCAGGCTCCATCATCATCTTCGGACTGATGTTTGAGCCGCTCTTAAATGATGTCGCGAAGCGGATCGAGGACACGAGCCTGAGCCGTTACCAGTATGTTCTGAAGACACCGGAGGAGGCGTCGGCGGCCGACGCGGAGAAATACGCGCTCGCATCGCTTGAAACGACGCGGAAGGACTACAAGACCGACGAAATCTCGGTCTTCGGAATCTCCCCAAGTAGCCGTTACGTAAAGGACACGATTCCTTCCGGGAAGGTGCTTCTTTCGAACGGTTTTATGGACAAATACAACGTAAAAGCCGGCGACACCGTAAGCCTTTACGATAAGTATGCGGATAAGAACTTCACATTTACCGTAGCCGGAGAGTACCCGTACGAGGCGTCGCTGGCGGTATTCATTAATCTTACTGAATTCAACGAGACCTTTGAGAAGACGCCCGATTACTACACCGGTTACTTCTCCGACAGCGAGCTTACGGAACTTTCGGAGGCAAATGTGTATATGCGCCTCGACAGCAGCACGCTCGGCAGTTTCGCGGACCAGCTTTGGAAGGCCTTCGCGGACTTTATGGGGCCCGTCAAATGGTTCGGCGTCCTCATGTTCGTACTGATGGTTTACCTGCTCGCAAAGCAGATTATCGAACGGAACCAGACGAGTATCTCGATGACGAAGATCCTCGGCTTCACCGGCGGTGAGATCGGCGGGTTATACATTGTTTCAACCTCGATCGTTGTTGTCGGAAGCCTGCTTCTTGCGGTGCCGCTCGTGGACCGGCTGCTGCGGCTGATCTTTAAGAATTACCTGTACCAGCGTATCAGCGGTTACCTGCCGTACTGCATCAGCAATGACTGCTACTGGAAGATGGTGCTTTTAGGCATCGCAAGCTACGCTGCGGTTGTCGTGCTGCAGCTTATCAAGATCCGCAGAATCCCGAAGAGTGACGCGCTGAAGACAGTGGAGTAGTATTGCGGCGGTTACAAAAATATGCTACAATGAAAGGCGGATCCGGAGACGGATTCCGCCTTTTTTGTGCTGATATTTCAGAGGTACTGTTATGAAGAAAAGGATTCGTACATTTTTGCTGGAGATTACGGCGCTCCTTGTGGGCAGCGCGGCTTACGCGTCGGCGCTTTACTGCATTATGGATAAGAACCATCTGGCGCCCGGAGGCATTTCCGGTATCTCGGTTATGGTACATTACATTAACCCGAAGATTGCCGTCGGAACGACTTACCTGGTGCTCAACATCCCGATTCTGATCCTAGGCTTCATATGTCTGAGCCGTAAGTTTATGGTTTATACGCTGATCTCAACCGGCATGGTTTCGGGCTTTTCAAACCTGTTAGCATATCTGGCGGCAAAGGAGATCTGGGACCCGTCCTTAACCGACATACCGATCCTTGCGGCGCTTTATGGCGGCGCGGCACTCGGTGTCGGCGTCGGCATCGTGATGCGCGGCGGAGGTTCGACCGGCGGAACGGATATTATCGTTAAGGTTGTAAGGCTTCGAAATAAGCAGTTCAGGACCGGGCCGCTGATCCTGTGCGCGGATGCGGTTGTCATTACGGCGTCCGCATTTGTCTTCGGAGATATTGAAGCGGCGCTTTATGCGGGCATCGGGGCGGTTGTGAGCGCAAAGATTCTGGACCTTGTTCTGTACGGAAGCGACGAGACGAAGAAGCTGCTGATCGTGAGCGAGCGGCATGAGGCGATCGCGCAGCGGTTCATGAAGGAGCTCGATACCGGCGTGACCTATCTCGACGGACGCGGCGCGTATACCGGCGAACCGCGTACGGTCATGCTCTGCATGGTCAAAAAGCACCTGTTTACGAAGGCCCGTGAGATTGTGACCGAAGAGGATAAGAACGCGTTTCTGATCATTTCGGCGGCCTCGGAAGTCTTCGGCGAAGGCTATAAGCGGCACGAGAGCGAGGACCTGTAATTTTCAATAACCCTCTTTACAAAATCGAACAAATGTTCTATCATATTTGTACAATGAGGTGCAAATATGGGAACTATCCGGGAAAGAGACAACCGAATTGACGTGATCTGCCAGCATAACCGCGACCGTACCATCATGCCGATCAAGATACGGCTTACGGACGAATACGGCGAGCGGCAGACGTATATGATCACGGCATACAAGGACCTGTCCGGCGGGGATTACACGCTGCCGAACGGGGTAGCCGTGCGCGGTCATATCCGGACGTTTGAATGCAAGATCGCGGTGTTCGGAACGGAACGTCTCATCCGGATCATCTATAATTCCGACGAGAATCTGTGGAGGATTGTCGGAGCGCAGTAAGAGAAAGAACGGCGGAGATTTGCCGCGGCACGGTGAGAGAAAGGCCGGCGGAGATCTGCTGCGGCACGTTAAACGGGCCGCTTCAAACACCGCGGGCACAAAAATACAACATAAGCGTAATGAAACGGAGGAACGGAAAGTGATTCGCGAACAAGACACAACGATCGGCTTTCACGTATGGGGAGCGGAGAAACTCAGTGAGGAGCAGGTAAAGGTACTGCGCCTTGACAATGACGGCATTACCTATGCCATGGCGGTAACCGAGGAGGGATTCCTCTTACATGTCTATTACGGAAAGCGTTGCGGCGATGACGACCTGACGTATCTGTTACATTTAGACGAGGGAACTTACACGCCGCAGCACCATAACCGTGAGCGGCTGAATTTCATGGACTCGAGGCCGTTCGAGTATCCGTGCCACGGCATCGGAGATTTCCGTGAGCCGTGTTTTATGATCATGGATGAGGAAGGTATGTCGGCCTGTGACCTGCGTTACAAAGGACACCGCATCGTAAACGGTAAGCCCGCGCTGAAGCAGAAGGGCGTCCGCTGCATTCCCGCGACGACGGCTTCGGAGAGCGAGGCGGAGACCCTTGTTGTGACGATGGAGGATGCGCACGAGGGGCTTATTGTCGAACTAAGTTATAGCATCTTCCGTGACAGTAACGTAATTACGCGCTCCGCGAAGGTGATCAACAAAGGTTACCGCGAGGTGCATATTAATCGCGTTCTTTCGGCATGCGTTGAGTTCCCGTCGTCGGATTACGATATGATCACGCTGAACGGCGCGTGGGCAAGAGAGCGTGCCGTATGCCGGGCGGCTCTGCACGGCGGCAAGCAGTCCGTGGACAGCATCCGCGGCGTATCGAGCGCGCAGCATAACCCGTTCGCGGCGCTTTGTTCGAAGGACGCCGACGAGGACCGGGGCGAGGTCTGGGCGTTCCATTTCGTATACAGTGGCAATTTCCTTGCAGAGACCGAGGTCGCCCAGGACGGTAAGGCACGGTTCGTCATGGGTATCAATCCGTATGATTTTTCGTGGCTTTTGAAGCCCGAAGAGGAGTTTACGGCGCCTGAGGCTGTTATGGTTTATTCCGATGAGGGCTTCGGCGGCATGTCGCGCACGTTCCATGACCTGTACCGCGGGCATCTGATCCGCGGTTATTGGAAGGACCGCGAGCGGCCGGTACTCATTAACAACTGGGAGGCGACCTATTTCCGCTTTGACCAGGACAAATTATACGCCATCGCCGAGCAGGCATCGAAACTCGGGATCGAGATGCTCGTCGTGGACGACGGATGGTTCGGACACCGTGATTTCGACAATTCGTCCCTCGGGGACTGGTATGTTTATGAAGAGAAGCTGAAGGGCGGATTAAAGCCGCTTGTGGACCGCGTGAACGCCCTCGGCATGAAGTTCGGCCTGTGGTTCGAGCCCGAGATGGTAAGCGAGGACAGCGAGCTGTTCCGCGCGCATCCGGAGTGGGCAATCCAGATCATCGGTCGCAATATGACGCAGCAGCGCGCACAGTACGTGCTTGATTATTCGAATCCGGAGGTGCGCGACTACGTCTATGGGATGATTAAAAAGATCCTCGATTCCGCCAACGTGGAGTACATCAAATGGGATATGAACCGCAACCTGACCGAGGTCGGTTCGACGGCACTTCCCGGAAAGCGCCAGCGTGAGCTGTGGCACCGGTATGTGCTCGGCGTTTACGAGGTTATGGATCGCCTGACGACCGACTATCCGAAGCTGCTTCTTGAGAACTGTTCGAGCGGCGGCGGACGTTTCGATCCGGCTATGCTTTATTTCTCGCCGCAGATATGGACGAGCGACGATACGGACGGTATCGCAAGACTGCAGATTCAGTACGGAACAAGCTATTGTTATCCGGCTTCCACGATGGGAGCGCATGTTTCGGACTGCCCGAACCACGTTCTCGGGCGTACGGTTCCGTTCGACACGAGAGGCAATGTGGCGCTTGCCGGTACGTTCGGTTACGAGCTCGACGTAACACGGATCCCCGAAGAGGACCGTGCAAAGATCCCGGGGCAGGTCGAGAAATACCATCGTTTCAACGGGCTTGTGCGGGACGGAGACCGGTACCGCATCGGTAATCCGTTCGGAACGGAGCAGTATGACGCATGGATGCATGTGGCAAAGGATAAGAGAGAAGCGCTGCTCACATTTGTCCAGATCATGGCGCAGCCGAACCGCCCGAAGCGGAATATTAAGCTGAAAGGCCTGTGTCCGGACAAGAAATATCAATGCGAAGAACTCGGCATGACGCTTTCGGGGCGGACGCTTATGACGTGCGGGATCGATATCGGACTGCACGGGGATTATGCGAGCGCAACCTATTATTTTAAGGCGGAAAGCTGACGGATACTTGAGGAGGAAGCATGGAATTTGCCGTAAAACCGTATAAAAAGGAATTTACGTATTCGTATGTGCTCGGCGCATTTCCGACAATCGAGCTTCTTACGAAACGGCCGGAGACGGTTATCGAAGTCTATGTGCATTCGACCTTTACCGACCGGGAGCATGTCGAAAAGCTCTGTAAAAGCCATGGGATACCGGTCCGCGAGAACGACCGCATGATCGCAAAGCTGAGCGACAAGGAGAACGTCTTCGTAATCGGCGTATTCCGTAAATTTGCGGATAAGCTCAGCACGAAGGAACCGCACCTGATGCTTGTCAATCCGAGCAATATGGGAAATGCGGGGACTATTCTGAGGACGTGTCTTGCGTTCGGAATTCATGACATCTCGATCATTACGCCGGCGATCGATCCGTTCAACCCGAAGACGATCCGTGCTTCGATGGGAGCAATCTTTTCGCTCCGGATACAGTGCTTTGAAAGTTTTGAGGAATATCGGAAGCAGTATGTTGATACGGCACCCGGACGGCAGTTGTATTCGTTCATGCTGACCGCGCAGGACCAGCTTACCGTGGAGACCTGTCCGAAGCCGGAACTGTATACGCTGATATTCGGAAATGAGGCAACCGGACTGCCTGACGAATATGCGGAATATGCGAACGCCATCAAGATCCCGCAGTCGCCGGAGGTAGATTCCCTGAACCTGACGATAGCCGTCGGAATCGGCGCGTTTCTGTTCCGGAAGAACTGAAAATGTGCCGAAATGTGCAGTAAAAAAGGTTTACGAAGGGCATTATCTGACGCGTTTCACAGTGCCTGCAGCAGCAAAAAAACGGCTATTTTCACGAAAAACTTGCGTTTTTCGGAAAAACATAGTATGATACCGTGTGATGCGAGGGAGCATCGGAAGTTTTCGGCAGAGATTTATATATCATTTGCCGAAATTCATAGAGCTTTTTGTAATAAAGGAGAATGAAATGAAAGCAATTAAGAAAATTCTGACACTTATGCTGGTGCTGTGCATGGTCTTCGCGATGACCGCATGCGGCAGCGATGATGACGATGACGATAAGAAGGGTGAAAGCAGAAAGACGGAAGCCACCAAAGAAGCCGATAAGCCCACGGATGAGCCTACTGCGGAACCTACCGATGGACCCACATCCGAACCTGCTGCTTCGGTCAGCTTTGACACCATCAAGGGTCTTTGGAAGTGCAACATTGATCTTGACGGCAAGACTTTCGCCGATATGGCAGGCCAGAAACAGATCGAGACCATATTCACTATCTTCAAAAACATGGGATTTGACCCGAAGGCTGTCCTTCATTTTGAAGTTGACTTCATGAATGAAACGACTGCGAAGATTACGTTCGAGATGGATGCTACTTCCATCGGTGAGGCTATGAAGAAGGCTCTTTCGACTGAGGACGGTATTATTCAGTTCTACAGCGCAATGACCGGCCAGGATGCGGAGAACATCAAGGCTATGCTTGCGAAGAGCGGAATGACCGCAGCGGATATTGCCGCTTCCATTAATGTGGACAGTATGATGGGCAACCTTAAGCAGAGCCAGTCCCAGGATGCCACTTACAAGATCAACGGCAACGTGATCGAGATTGCGGAAGCCGAAGTAAACTTTGAGTATGATAAGGATAAGAGCTGCCTGATGTTCAAGATCCATGAGACTGCTGTAAATGAGAATCCGGGTCTTGCCGCATTGTTTACGGGTGCTGCTCTGACCAGATAATCGTTGTATCGGAATTTGATTGCGAAGGTATTTGGATGTCCTTATGCCTTCGCAATTTTTTGAAGGAGGGAAAAACATGAAAACGATGAAAAAGTTACTTGCTTTCCTGCTTGTCCTTATTATGATTTCTGCGTTGACCGCGTGCGGTGACGCGTATGAAAAGACAGAGAAGGGCAAGAGCAGAGATGCGCATAACTCGTCGCAGCAGAAAGACCCCAGCGGTGACTCGGTGACAACGACGCCTACGGCCGAGCCCACGAACGGACTTAATGTTGATCCTACCGTGGAACCCACTGTGGAACCTACGGCTGAGCCTACCCCCGAGCTTACGGTCTCCCCGACTCCGACACCCACACCGCCTCTGACCTTGCCGACGGATAAAGAACTTTCCTATGAAACCGTTGCCGGCAAATGGAAGATGGAAACCTCTGTCAGCGGATCCGAGTACGGTGCGATGATTTCAGATGAAATGGAAGAACTGTTTAAGCGCGTTGAGACCTCGAACCCGAACTCCCGGATCAAGGTTTCCATGCAGATTGAATTCAAAACCGATAAAACGGCAGCCCTGTCTGCGCGGATTGACGGATCGGAATTCGCGGAAACGATTAAGGCTATGATATCAACGGAAGACGGTATCCTTGAATTCTACAGCGCCCTGACCGGTATGGATATCGAAACGCTTAAAGGATATCTTGCGATGTCCGGAATGGCGGCCTCGGATCTTATCGGAAGTATGGGAATTGAGGATTTCCTTGACGAAATGCGTTTGGATGAAGAGGAAAAGGTTACCTACGAGATCAAGGGAAACACCATCTACATAGATGAAGACGAAGAAGTCGTTCTTGTTTATGACGGAACGAAGGACGTGCTGGAGTTCGATATCAAATCGGGCGACGACGGAGCTTTCTTCTATAAGGGCAAGTATCTGACCAGAATCAACTGATCACGGAGAAAATGCCGGCCCGATACGGGCGAATAACAGAAAAATCACACATTTTCTGTTGACAAATGAAACAGAATTCGTTATACTTGCGGAGGTGTCAAGGAAAAAACTTTACACCTTCGCATTTTTCTTTTGAGCGGATGGTTTCGGAAAAGGGAAGGAAAGCGTCATGGAAGAGCAGCGCAAATCAAAGAAATCCGAGACGGCAGACTGGCTTATGGAAGCGTTAACGCTCGCTAAATATTTTGATTATTACGGTCCTTTGTTTGATGAACATCAAAGGGCGGTTTTCGAAGATTATATTTGCAATGACATGTCCCTTTCGGAGATTTCGGAAAGGGAGGGAATGACCCGTCAGGGAGTTTCGGATCTGGTGCGACGTACCAGCCGCAAGCTTCACGCTTATGAGGAATCGCTTCATCTTGCGGAACGGGCGGAATGCGCCGGGAACATTATCGATGCCCTTCGGGATCGGATTGCCGGCGGAACATGTTCCGATACGGACAGAAAGGAAATGGACAATCTCCTTGACCGTCTTTCGGAAATGCTTTAACAGGAGGATGGGATAGTGGCTTTTGAAAGCTTATCGGATAAACTGCAGAACGTGTTTAAGCGCCTGAGAGGCAAAGGACGCCTGACGGAAGCAGACGTAAAGGAAGCACTCCGTGAGGTAAAGCTCGCGCTTCTCGAGGCCGATGTTAACTTTAAAGTAGTAAAGCAGTTTATCAGCTCGGTACAGGAACGTGCCGTCGGCCAGGACGTTATGAGCAGTCTGACGCCAGGGCAGATGGTGATCAAGATCGTAAACGAAGAGATGATCGCGCTGATGGGCTCGGAAACGACCGAGATCACGCTTCGTTCGGGTGAGACCACGGTCATCATGATGTGCGGTCTTCAGGGTGCAGGTAAAACGACTACGGCAGCCAAGCTCGCCGGAAAGTTTAAGAATCAGGGCAAGAAGCCGTTGCTTGTAGCGTGTGATATCTACCGTCCCGCGGCAATCGACCAGTTGAAGGTCAACGCGGAGAAGCAGGGCGTTCCCTGTTTCGCGATGGGAACAGGCTACAGCCCCGTTACGATCGCAAAGGCAGCGCTTGAGCATGCCAAGAAAGAAGGTCTGAACGTCGTTATCCTTGATACCGCAGGCCGTCTTCACATCGATGAAGAACTGATGGAAGAGTTGCAGAGCATCAAGCGGGAAGTAACGGTTCATCATACGGTATTGACGGTCGACGCCATGACCGGTCAGGACGTTTTAAATGTGGCTACCACATTTGACGAGAAGATCGGCATCACCGGCGTGATCCTTACCAAGCTCGACGGCGATACGAGAGGCGGTGCGGCACTTTCCATCCGCGCGGTAACCGGAAAGCCGATCCTTTACGTCGGCATGGGCGAGAAGCTATCTGACCTCGAGCAGTTCTATCCGGACCGCATGGCTTCGAGAATCCTCGGCATGGGCGATGTGCTTACGCTGATCGACAAGGTGCAGGCCGAAGTCGACGAGCAGAAAGCACTCGAGATGGAGAAGAAGTTCAAGCGGAACGAGTTTGACTTCAACGACTTCTACGAGCAGATTCAGCAGATGAAGAAGATGGGCGGCATCCAGAGCATCCTTTCGATGATGCCCGGAATGGGGAGCCAGCTCGGCAATATCGATATCGACGATGACGCATTTAAGACGACCGAGGCGATCATCTGCTCGATGACCAAGAAGGAACGCGAGAAGCCCGACATCATCACGCCGCCGAGAAAGCGCAGGATCGCGAACGGCGCCGGCGTGGACATCGCGGAGGTCAACCGTCTGATGAAGCAGTACGAGCAGACGAAGAAGATGATGAAACAGATGAACGGAATGATGAAGGGCGGCAAGTTCGGACGCCGCGGCGGCAAGTTCCCGTTTGGTTTTTAACGGTTCGATATACGAATCCTTTGGATTTTTATATACTAAGTACGGAACACTTTAAGGAGGTGAAACAATATGGCAGTTAAGATTCGTTTGAGAAGAATGGGAGAGAAGCACGCTCCGTTCTACAGAGTAATTGTTGCCGACGAGAGATCTCCCAGAGATGGCAGATTCATCGAGGAAATCGGTACCTATGATCCTACTAAGGAGCCTATGACTTTCAAGGTTGATGAGGAAGCTGCTAAGAAGTGGCTTGCTAGCGGTGCGCAGCCCACGGAAACCGTTGCCAAGTTGTTCAAAAAGGCCGGCATTCAGAAGTAATCGGGAGGACCGCAATGAAAGAATTAGTTGAAGTGATTGCAAAATCGCTGGTCACGAAATCCGACCAGGTTGTTGTCACCGAAACCGTATCTGATGACGGCACCATTGTTCTTGAGCTCAGAGTGGCTCCCGAGGACATGGGCAAGGTCATCGGAAAGCAGGGTCGCATTGCGAAAGCACTCCGTGCGGTTGTAAAGGTTGCGGCAACGAAGGAAGATAAGAAAGTTGTTGTTGATATTGTGCAGTAACTTCTGCGGGCTGCGAAACAGGCCGGTTCTGTTTTTCAGCCCGTTTTTCCTTTTTTTTGCGGGGAAAATGGTTGAATTCCGCCGGACATTCGTTGTATATGGAATGCCCGCGGTTTATAATAGATACAGGAGAAGACATATGCCACAGGATAAATTAAGAGTCGGCGTTTACACAACGACGCACGGCGTACGCGGAGAGATCAAAGTGTTCCCGACAACGGACGATGTGAAACGTTTTCATAAGGGACTGCCGCTTTTCATCGATACCGGAAAGGAAGAAATCCCGGTAACGGTCGAATCCGTCAAGTACTATAAAAACATGGTGATCCTGAAGTTCCGGGGGATCGACAACATCAATGATATCGAAAAATACAAAGGACACGATCTGCTCGTATCAAGAGAGCATGCGGTTCCGCTCGCGGACGATGAATACTTTATCTGTGACGCGATCGGAAGCACGGTTGTCGATGAGAACGGCGCAACGGTCGGTACGTTAAAGGACGTGCTGCAGACGGCGGCCAATGATGTGTTCCTGATCACGCTTCCGAACGGGAAGGAAGCACTGTTTCCGGTTATTCCGGACTGCGTGAAGGATATCGATACCGATGCGAAACGCATCGTCGTGCATGTAATGAAAGGACTGTTAGACTAGTAACGGGGAGTGGTTTTCATGAATTTCTATGTGATGACGTTATTTCCGGAAATGATAACCGAAGGCCTTCACACGAGCATACTCGGCCGCGCCATGGATGCGGGGATCATCTCGCTTGAGGCGGTGAACATCCGCGATTATACGCTCGATAAGCATCATCATGTCGATGATTATCCGTACGGCGGGGGCGCAGGCATGGTGATGGCCGCGGAACCCATCGCGCGCTGCTATGAGGACATCCTTAACAAGCGGGCGGAAACGAAGAGGCCGCGTGTAATTTACCTGACTCCCTGGGGCAAAGTATTTAACCAGAGCATGGCAAAGGAACTGGCGCAGGAACAGGACCTTGTATTTTTATGCGGTCATTATGAGGGCGTCGACGAGCGCATTCTTGACGAGATTGTTACCGACTATGTTTCAATCGGCGATTATGTGCTTTCGGGCGGAGAACTTCCCGCCATGGTCATGATCGACGCAATATCCCGCATGGTTCCGGGCGTTCTGACGAATGAAGAGAGCGGCACAACGGAAAGCTTTGAAAACAGCCTTCTTGAATACCCGCAGTATACCCGGCCGGAGGTTTGGAACGGCGCATCCGTTCCGGAGGTGCTTCTTTCCGGCAATCATGCGAAGATCGCCGAGTGGCGTATGGAACGTTCGATTGACCGGACGCTTGCGTTCCGGCCCGAACTGATCGGGGATGCGGTGCTGGATAAGAAAGCCGCGAAATACCTGCGCGGAAAGCTGCAGGAGCAATCCGAACAATAACGTAGGAAAAAAGCCGGATTAAGTGTGGGTTTTAGGAGATAGAGGAATGCACGATCCGTATTACGGAGAAAAGAGAACAGGTCTCAGCAAAAAAGCGATCATTGCGATCGCATCGGGCGCAGCCATTGCGCTGATCCTTTGCGTGATACTGGCGGTTAAGTTATTTGATAAAAAGAAACCTGCGAAGCAGGACTCCGGGGAAGAGGCAGGCACCGGAACGGTTACCGGAGAGGCTGACCCTGCCGCCTCGTCGAAACCGGCTGTAAAACATATTGTCAGAAAGTATAACATTTACGGTTGGGAAAGAACGCTTAAGGAACAGGAAGAACTGGACGAAAAGGGATTCCTGGTAAAAAGAACAACCTATCGCGCCGGCAAAGAGTCGGCAGTCTTCGAGTACCTTAACAATCCGGCAGGGCTGCCTGTATGGGGGACCTGTAAAAGCGGCGATACGACCGGAAAGATCAACATCATATATGATGCGCAGGACCGGGTGATCAGCAGGGAATGGATCAATTACCAGCTGAAAGAAGGAACCTTGTCGACCGGAAAGCAGCAGATCGTATACGACGGCGCGGGAAATGTCACGCTTGACGAGACGAAAAGCATGGATACGAATACGTTATACGGCGAGACTGTCAACACGCACATGAAGACGGCGCGGCAGTTCGATGACAGCGGACGGATTCTCTATTATTGCGACCAATCGATCACAGACGACACGATAACGGAAAGCCACGAGATTACCTATACCTACTATGATAACGGGAATCCGAAGACCACGGTTGAAAAAACAACCGACCCGGAGACCGCCGACACGCGGATCGAAACCTATTACAAAGAAGACGGCGGAAAATACAAGGTGCTGACTTTTTTGGGTGATGTCCTGTCCTATCAGACGGAATATGACGGAGACCGGGAGGTTACCGTTATGTACAGTGCTCTCGGAGAGCCGCCCATAGTCATTACGGACAAGACTGTGCAGGAGGCCTATGATTTCGAGGAACGGATTATCAGCAGACTGGAAACGAACAGCGACCACAGTGCTGTCGAGGAAACCTACACTTACTTTGAGGACGGCAGGCTGATGAGAATGAAGCGCGATCTTCTTACGGCGCCGCATGACGGGAAGCCTGCACATATCCAATCGTCAGCCGTTACGGAATATGTGTATAGCGGTCCAAACGGAGAATGCTCGATTGAAGTATGTGACAGAAAGATCACTATATACGAGAACGGGGAAACGTATTCCTATTCGAGAAGGGAAAAATACGCGGAATACGAATATGACACATTTGGCAATATGACGCGGAAATATATATATACCCCCGAGAATACCGACGGGATAGAATATGAAATCAGCGAATGGAAATACGATGCAAAGAACCGTCTGGTTTATGAGATGATCTCGGTCAATAACAACGTGGATCATGAATATGAGTGGGAGTATTTCGACGAATAGGCAGTAGCAGAGGGGAAGCAGTGGCAAAGAAGAAAAAGGGAAAGAAAAAAGGCAGGCTCGTACTCAGCCGGAAGAAGGCCATGATCTTATTCGGGGCCGTGATCGGCGTGGCACTGATCGCCTGGATCGCGCTCATGGTAAAGATCTTCGGCGGGAAGGAAAAGGGCGGTTCGCTCGGAAACAAAACGGATAAAAGCGGGCTGATCAAGTTCGATGAGAGAACCGATCACTGTGTCAAGAAGTATACCGTTGAAGGGGATAAAAGAACGCTTGTCGAATGTACGGAGTACGACAAGAAGGACAACCTGATCAAGCGGACGGTTATCCGTGAGGGTTATCCGAATGAGATTTACATTTACCAGTATACGAAAAGCGGCCTGCAGGAGTCCGGAACTTATCAGTTCGGGAATACGAAGGGCAGCTTCAGTGTTACATACGACAAGTTCGGCAGGAAGAAGAGTCAGGAGTGGAAGGATTATCCCGTGAAAGAAGGATTTCTGACCACCGGTACAGAACTGTATGAGTATGATAGCAATGGTAATCTCATTCTGGATGATAAAAAAGTCAAGCATACGAACCGTTCCACCGGCGTGAAACAGCTGGATTATGTGACATATACGAAAGAATATGACTTGAATAACAACCGGATCGTTCTTGATAAAACGGAAACCAGTGACGCCGAGCGGGTGACGGAAATGGAGAGCCACGAGTACACCTACTGGGACAACGGAAAATTGCTGACCAGCATTGACCGCAAGGTCGGATACGAGAATTTCAAGGAATACTACCGGCTGGAAACCTATTATGACGAAAACGGAAGGGAAGAACACTCCGAGCGTTACGAACATGATCAGTTAATGCGCAGGACGGAAACTCATAAAGACAGAACAAGTATCTATTATACCAATTCCGATGGTGATCAGGCAATCGGATACAGAACGGAAAGCTATGATGATTACGGACGTCTGATCCGAAAAGAAGAAAAGGAAGATAGGAGTATGAGATATGAGCAGTATTCCTATGATGAGGTGGGAAGGCTGACACTTGAAAAGCATTATGCCGGATATTTATATGACGACATGGCAGATTATTATGCCAACATGACAGGCACGAGCGTGAAGTACTTTTATGAAGGCCCGAACGGCGAATGTACGGAAGAACTCCATATACGAAAAGGGTATGATTATCTGGTCGACCGCGATAACGAATTTACGGAGCAGAAGATCACTTTTGAATATGACGATAAAGGTCATATGATCACTAAGACCGTGGCCCACCGCGACCTTAAAGATGTCGAGACCTGGACCTGGGAGTTTAACGCCAAAGGAAACGTCATAAAAGAAACGTATACCGGCAAATACAATACAGTCTTCGAATGGGAATATGAGTAGCTTCGCAAGTGAGGAAAACCGATGAACAGAAAGAACAAGGGACTTCGGCTCAGCAGAAAGAAGCTTGTCGTATTTGTTGGAATAATGACCGGGGTGGCGCTTACCGCGTGGATATTTCTGATGGTCGGCATATTTCGAAAGAGGGAAACCACGAAGAACGGCGAAAAGAAGAACGACAATACGCCGACGCAGACGGTTGAGATACCGAAAGTGGAAACTGTCCGGATCTACAAGGAGACTGCTGCATACTATGTTCTTTCGGACGAAAAGCGGGAAGCCATCAGGACAACGGAATACGATGAGAAGGGGTGCCCCGTAAAGAAAACATATTACGATCTTGACGGTCCGAGGGAGATCACTTACCGGTATGATGAAAAACGGCGGCTGCTGTATGCAGAAGACCGCGGCCTCAATGAAGGAACAACAGGCACAATTACGTTTTCGTATGACGAGAGCGGGAATCTGATCGAGAAGAAACGGGTCAACTTTGACGAAAAGTCTGATGCTTACCGGAAAGGTTTTGACGAAACCGATACATTTCAATACGACGCGGCGGGTCGCGTTACGGACCATTATCAGTATTGCCGTGACAGTCTCTGCATCGCCTGGCATTATCAGTATGACAGTGCCGGGAACACGATTCAAGAGACAACTGATACGTTCGAGGATGAAATGGTAACGGTCCGAACTACGGCCTTCAGAACCTATCGAGGAAACAACACGATAGAAAAAATACAGCAGATACGGGAAGAATTTCTCGGTGACAGCTCCGGATTTCAGATCGTAACGGAAACAATCTATCAATATGATGACGCTGGTCTGGAGGCGGGATATGCCTCGTATGATCACGGTGTATTGATGCAAAGCATGACATGGAACGGATTAAGCGGCGAAAAAATCAGTTATGACCAAAATGGGAAGATTGAGGAACAGATCGTCCTCACCCGTGATGAAGGGGGTCACGTCTTAAGGACTGAATCCGCTACTCCCGATGGGCGTTATCACGATATAGTGGAATATGACCGTCAGGGAAGGAAGACGATGGAAATCGAATACATCCGTGACGACATGATCTTATGGTACCGTTATGAATATGACGGGAGGGGAAATATGATCTCGGCGATTAGTCTGGATGCGGACGGAAATGTCGTCTCCCGCATTGAAAAGACTTATACTGCAAGAGGAGAAGTATTATCGCGGAAACAGTTCACGTCGGATTATGCTTACTACATTGAGTTAGAATGCGAGCAGGACGAGAATGGGAATATTACCCGACGTACGGACTATAGTAGCCCGGGAGGAACCCCGGGTAGAGGGAGTATTTCAGAATATGAGTATGCAGAGTTTATTGTTCCGGTGGAACTTCTGAACGAAGAAGAAAAAAAGTCGTTTGCACCTGATACAATTAAAGAGTAAGACGCTAGATGTGCGAAAAGCGGAAAAGTGAAAAGCTAGAAAATAATCCTTGCATTTTCCGTTTCGATATGTTACTATAGGTTTCCGTGAGACGCGGTGTTCCGCTGTGCATTGTCCTGAATCCGTTTATGAGATATCAGACCGAATGCAGAATGAAGACCGAAATATTTTATCAGGAGGTCAAAACAATGACGAATTCAGAGTATCTGAAGAATCTGGAAGCATCCCAGATCAAAGAAGAAAAGTTTGACTTTGCTGTCGGCGACACCGTTCGTGTGGAGTCTAAGGTAAAGGAAGGTAACCGTGAGAGATTACAGGCTTTTGAGGGCGTTGTAACGAAGAGACAGAACGGCGGCGTTCATGAGACGGTTACCGTTCGTAAGATCAGCAACGGCTGCGGCGTAGAGAAGACCTGGCCGCTTAACAGCCCGGTACTTGCAAGCGTAACCGTTATCCGTCAGGGTAAGGTTCGTCGTGCGAAGCTGAACTACCTTCGTCAGAGAACCGGTAAGGCTGCTAAGGTTAAAGAGGCAGGACGCTAGTATAAAGCATATTGCGCGAGGCGGGATTCCGCTTCGCGCTTTTTTCATTTTTCGGACCGTTTTTCAGAATATTTAACCATACGCAAAGGGGGTATTTCCTTTGCGTTTTTTTCATTGAAAAAAAACGAGCAAGTTGGTATAATAAAATAGATTATGGTCATAATTGGGGGCATATGGTTTTCGGGAGGAAGAAATGGCCGACAGATACGACTACTCGCATGCCGCGAGAAGGGAAAAACTGATCAGTATCATCAACTCCGTTCTGTTCTGGGTTATCACGGTCGGAGGAGCGATCGCGCTTGCTTTCGTGCTTGTTCATTTCGGACTTGCGAAGACTACTGCGGATGCTTCGATGGAGCCGACGCTTCAGGAGGGAGACCGGATTCTGGTGGACCGCCTGCGTTATAAGATCACGAGTCCGAAACGGAACGACGTGATCGTATTCTGCCAGGACGACGATCCGGACCGCAAGGATGCTTTTTATAACGTGAAACGGGTTGTCGGGCTGCCCGGTGAGACCGTGCAGATCAAGAACGGCGGCATCTATATCAACGGCGAGGAGATGACCGAGAAGGTTGCCGTCGACCGTATGATGATCTCCGGACTTGCAACCTACGAGATAAAACTCGGTGACGATGAATATTTCGTTCTCGGAGATGCCCGTAACAGTTCCGAGGACAGCCGTTACGCGACAATCGGCAATGTCAAGAAGAGCCAGATCATCGGCTATGCATGGATCCGGCTCAATAAGTTCGCATTTGTCAACAGCCTGAACGAGATCGAATAGGTTCGGGCGTGAAAGGGTATATATGCAGTATCAATGGTATCCCGGGCATATGGCAAAGGCTAAGCGCCAGATGCAGGAGGACATGAAAATAATCGACGTCGTTGTGGAGCTTGTGGACGCGCGCATTCCGTATTCCTCAAAGAATCCGGATGTGGACAGCCTCGCGAAGGATAAGTCGCGGGTTCTGATCCTCAACAAAGCCGACATGGCGGACCCCGCCGTGACCGCGCTTTGGAAGACCTGGTACGAGAAACGGAAGTTCTTCGTTGCGGAAGTCAACGCAAGAAGCGGAAGCGGACTGAAGGCCGTGCAGGACTGCATTAACGAAGCGTGCCGCGAGAAGATCGAGCGTGACCGCAGACGCGGCATTCTGAACCGTCCGATCCGCGCGATGATCGTCGGCATTCCGAATGTCGGCAAGTCCACATTTATCAACAGCTTCGCGGGCAAGGCGGTTGCTAAGACGGGCAACAAGCCGGGTGTGACCAAGGGCAAGCAGTGGATTAAACTCAATAAAAACGTCGAGCTTCTCGATACGCCCGGTATCCTCTGGCCGAAGTTCGAGGACGTCGAGGTCGGAAAGCGGATTTCATGGATCGGTTCCATCAATGATGACATTCTCGTTCCCGAAGAGATGGCGAACGATCTGATGAACTACATCAAAGCGGAGTATCCGGGGCTTCTTAAAGGCAAATACGCCGTAGAGGAAACTTTGCCGGACGAAAAGCCGGGGGCACTGCTGGAGCGGATCGCTGTAAAGCGGGGATGCCTCCGAAAGGGCGGCGAGATCGATTCGGAGCGAGCAGCCAATCTCATTCTGGATGATTTCCGAGGCGTGAAGATCGGACGGATCAGTCTCGAGCGGCCGGCGGCAGAGGAAGCAAAGAAAGAACCGACGGGCGATGCGGCGAAGCCGGCGGAGAAAGAACCGGCGGACAATACGGCCGGACCGCAAGAATAACAAACGGGTAATATGTATGGACAGTATAAAGGATATAAAGGATCGGCTTAAGGATGCCTCGGTTTCGGATCTTCCGGCACTGATCGCAGCGTATGAAAGCGATGCGCGCGACGGCGTAAAGAAGCTGCTTATCTCGGAACGGAAGCGGATTGCCGCTTACGAAGCGGAACTTCGACGCATGGATGAGATGTATCATTATGAGCGCCTGTATCCCGAAGTAACTTACATCGGCGGGATCGATGAGGTCGGCAGAGGACCGCTCGCGGGACCGGTTGTCGCGTGCTGCGTGATCCTTCCGAAGGACTGCGATATCCTTTATCTGAATGACAGCAAGCAGGTTCCCGAGAAGAAGCGGGAACAGTTATATGACGAGATCATCACAAAGGCCGTTTCCTACGGCATCGGCGTTGTCAGCCACGAAGTGATCGATGAGATCAACATTCTGCAGGCAACTTACGAGGCAATGCGGCAGGCGATCGGTTCCATGAAGATCAAGCCGCAGCATCTTTTGGTCGATGCGGTTAAGATCCCGGGAATCACGATCCCGCAGAGAGGCATCATCAAAGGCGACGCGAAGAGCGCGAGCATTGCGGCGGCAAGCATTGTAGCAAAGGTGACGAGGGACCGGATGATGGTCGAACTGGACGCGAAATATCCTGGTTACGGCTTCGCGAAGAATAAGGGTTACGGCTCCGCGGAGCATATGGAGGCGCTCCGTCAGATCGGGCCGTGCGAGATACACAGAAGAAGCTTTATCGGTTCGATTTTAAACGGACAGTAACGCAGGCGCAGGGGGGCGCAAGCGGATGAATAAAAGAGGCGTGGGGGCGCTGACCGAGGCAAGGGCTTCGGAATTCCTTACGGAACAGGGGTTAACCGTTACGGAACGGAATTACCGGACGAAGACAGGCGAGATCGATCTGATCGCGGTAAGCGGCGACGGAACGGTCGTATTTGCCGAAGTAAAATACAGGCGCACGAATGATTACGGACTGCCCGAAGAGGCGGTCAGCGCAAAGAAGATGGAAACAATCCGCAAAACCGCCATGTGGTATATGCGGGAGAGGAAGTTGTCGCCGGAGACGGCGGTACGGTTCGACATCATCGCGATGGATTCGAACGGGATCCGCTGGTACCGGGATGCATTTTAGGTATGGATATCAGATTGAACGCACAATCGAAGCTGAACGTTTCCGAAGAGGCGGCGTATGTGACATTTCCCGGCTGGAATGTGCCGGCCAATGTGCACTACGGTTATTCTTCCCGGCTGTTCGGGCTCAGCAAAGGCATCTACGCGTCGATGAACCTCGGCTTGAACCGCGGTGACGATGCGGATACGGTGCGCGCGAATTACAGGCGTATCTGTAAGGCAATCGGTATCCCGGCGGAGCGCGTCGTATTTTCCAAACAGACGCACCTCTGCAATGTGAAGAAGGTTACCGCAAAGGATGCCGGAAACGGCTTTATTCGGGAGAATTCGTTTTCGGATATCGATGCGCTGATGACCGACGAGACGGGGCTTCCGCTCGTGATCTTTACCTCGGACTGCGTTCCGATATTCCTGTACGACCCCGGAAAGCGCGTGATCGCGCTTGTACATGCGGGATGGCGCGGGACGGTCTCGGGCATTGCAAGAGAGACGGTACTCGCGATGAAACGGGAATACGGCTCTGATCCGAAGGATATAGTGGCGGCGGTCGGACCTTCAATCTGCCGGGAGTGTTTTGAGATCGGACCCGAGGTCGCGGAGAAATTTCAGACCGCGTTCGGCGGAGAGGTTGACGCGAAGGGCGGCGTGTTGTTTCACGGCCAAGGTGACCGCTTCTACGCGGACCTCTGGAGAGCCAATGAGATCCGTCTTACGGAGGCTGGGGTTACGAAGGACCATATTACGATGTCGGGACTTTGCACGATGTGCCGGCCGGAGCTGTTCTTCTCGCACCGGGCCACGAACGGTCTTCGCGGGTCCAATGCCGGCTTTCTGATGATGGAAGAGGTGTGGAATGAAGAACCATGAGCACCGCATCGTCGACGTGCTGCCGGACGGACCGTGCGGCGGGACCGGAATTCAGGCGGACGACGTGCTGCTCCGCGTGAACGGGAAGACGATCATTGACATATTGGACTATCATTTCGAAGAACTCGGGGAAGAGCTGACGCTCACCATCCGTCATCCGGACGGAACCGTCGAGGACTACGAAATTGAAAAGGACGAGGACGAGGAGATCGGTCTTGTCTATGCGGAATCGCTGATGGACGATTACCGCTCGTGCAGAAACCGCTGTATCTTCTGCTTTATCGACCAGATGCCGCCGGGAATGCGCGAAACACTTTACTTTAAGGACGACGACACGCGACTTTCTTTCCTGCAGGGCAATTACGTAACGATGACCAATGTCAGCGAGGAAGAGATTGAACGTATATGCTATTACAAGCTTTCGCCGATCAATGTGTCGGTGCATACGACCAACCCGGAACTTCGAAGAAGGATGCTCTGCAACCGCTTCGCCGGTGAGATCATGACGAAGCTTGACAGGCTGAAGGAAGCCGGTATCACGATGAACGGCCAGGTCGTTCTGGTGAAAGGCGTAAATGACGGCGCGGAGCTCGAGAGAACGATCCATGACCTGACGGCTTACATCCCGAATATGCAGAGTTTGAGCATCGTTCCCGTAGGGCTTACGAAATTCCGCGACAAGCTTCCGAAGCTCGAACCTTTTGAAAAGGACGACGCGAAGGAAGTGCTCGGACTGATCCGCAAATGGCAGGCAATCTGCCGCGAGTATTTCGGCACGAATTTCGTTTACGCGAGCGACGAATGGTATCTTGTCGCGGAGGAGGAACTTCCCGGCGAGGACGATTATGAAGGCTATCCGCAGATTGAGAACGGCGTCGGAATGATCCGTTCGCTTGTGACGGAGGTTCATGAGGTTACGGACCAGGCGGCCGGCGATGACCGGGAACGGCACATTACGATTGCGACCGGCAAGCTTGCGGCGCCGACAATCCGTGAATTATGCGATTACGTACAGACAAAATTCCCGAACATCCATGTGGACGTGAGAGCGATCCGCAACGATTTCTTCGGAGAGCGGATCACGGTTTCGGGATTGCTGACCGGAACGGATATCATCGCGCAACTGAAGGACGTACCGCTCGGTGACAGACTGATCCTTCCGCAGAACCTGTTACGAAGCGGCGAAGACGTGCTCCTTGACGATATGACCGTCGGTGATATCGAAAAGGCGCTCGGAATCAGTATCAGAATATCAAAAGCGACCGGGAGAGATTTCCTGGACAGCTTGACAGAATAGGAGTGAGGCACTTGAGGAAACCCATTGTTGCCGTTGTAGGCAGACCGAATGTCGGCAAATCAACGCTGTTTAACGCCCTTGCAGGAGAGAAGATCAGTATTGTCGAAGACATTCCCGGTGTTACCAGAGACCGTATCTATGCAGACGTGTCCTGGCTGAATTACCGGTTTACTTTGATCGATACCGGCGGTATTGAGCCGGAATCGAAGGACGTGATCCTCTCGCAGATGCGCGAGCAGGCACAGGCCGCGATCGATTCGGCGGACGTTATCATTTTCCTTACCGATGTACGGCAGGGACTTGTGGACGCCGACAATAAGGTGGCGGATATGCTGCGGCGTTCGCACAAGCCGGTCGTGCTTGTGGTGAACAAGGTCGACAGCTTTGAAAAGTTCCAAAACGACGTATATGAGTTCTATAATCTCGGACTCGGCGATCCGTATCCGGTTTCGGCGGCTTCGCTGCTCGGCTTCGGCGATATGCTTGACCGGGTAACCGAGCTGTTTCCGAAGTTCGACGGCGAGATCGAAGAGGATACGAGACCGAAGATCGCGATCGTCGGAAAGCCCAATGTCGGCAAATCCTCGATCGTCAACCGTCTTCTCGGCGAAGACCGCGTGATCGTTTCGGATATCGCCGGAACGACGCGTGACGCAATCGATACGCCGGTGAAGTTTAACGGCAAGGAATATGTCCTGATCGATACCGCGGGTCTCCGCCGCAAAGCGAAGGTTCACGAGGATATCGAGCGGTACAGTATCGTCCGCACGGTAAGCGCGGTGAAGCGTGCCGATGTTGTCGTAGTCGTAATCGACGCGACCGAAGGCGTAACCGAGCAGGATGCCAAGATCGCCGGTATCGCCCACAACGAAGGCAAGGGCATCATCATTGCCGTCAACAAATGGGACGCCGTCGAGAAGGACGACCACACGATCTACAAGCAGACGGAGGACATCCGGCAGATCCTTTCCTTTACCCCTTACGCCGAGATCCTGTTCCTGTCCGCGTTGACGGGACAGCGGCTTCCGAAGCTTTATGAGGCGGCGGAAAAGGTCATCGAGAACCAGAACAAGCGGATCGGCACCGGCGTTCTCAACGAGATCATGATGGAAGCGACGGCGCTGCAGCAGCCCCCGAGCGACAAGGGACGCAGGCTGAAGCTGTTCTACATTACGCAGGTTTCGGTGAAACCGCCGACATTTGTCATATTTGTCAACGATAAGAAACTGATGCATTACTCATACGTACGCTATCTCGAGAACCGTATCCGGGATGCGTTCGGATTTGAAGGAACGTCATTGAAGTTTATTATCCGTGAGCGCGATGAAGAGAAGAAATAAGTAATGGAAAAGGGGAAACGGTTATGCCGTTTAAAATAGCAGCATGTATCATCGGCGGATATCTCTGCGGGTCAATATCCACCGGCTATCTGGTCGGAAGACTGCATCATTTTGATATCCGCAACTACGGAAGCGGAAACGCGGGCGCGACCAACGCCACGAGAACGATCGGCAAGAAGGCCGGATTTCTGGTCCTTTTATGTGACCTTTTGAAGGTCATGATCCCGTCGCTTCTTGTTCACTTTGTATTTTTCGCGGGAGAGGATTACGCGACGCTTCTCTGTGAGATCACCGGACTGGCCGGCGTACTCGGACACAATTATCCGGTATGGCTCAAGTTCAAAGGAGGCAAAGGAATCTCCTCGACGGGCGGCGCGATGCTCGCGACCGACTGGCGTTACGCGTTGTTCATCCCGGTCTTTATCCTGATCGTGGCTGTAACGAAATACGTATCCCTCGGGTCGATGTTCGTCATCTTCCTGTATCCGGTCCTTTTAGCGGTTGTCCGGTACGGGGACCCGTATTATATTCCGATGATCGCCGTTGCCTGCCTCTTTACGGCATCGGGCGTATTCACGCACCGGAAGAATATCGTAAGACTTTTAAACGGCACGGAGCGTAAGTTCGGGCAGAAGGTGGAAGTCCCTGCCGAAGCCGTAATTGTAACTGAAAAGGAGACACAAGCATGAGAAAAGTAAGCGTACTCGGTGCAGGTACCTGGGGCACCGCACTGGCAATCCAACTGGCGGAAAATGATAACGAGGTTACTCTTTGGAGCAAGCTTCCGCGCGAGATCGACGCGCTCCGCGCAGACCGGAAGAACGTTCCGAACCTGCCGGATGCCGTTTTGCAGGACAGCGTTATCCTGACGACCGATCTGAAGGAGGCCTGCACGGGGAAGGATCTCATCGTATTTGCCGTTGCATCCCCCTATGTACGGAGTACGGCCAATGAAGCAAAGGCATTTATCCCGGACGGCCAGGTGATCGTCAACGTGGCGAAGGGTATCGAAGAGAGCACGATGATGACTTTGACCGAAGTTATTAACGATGTGATGCCGAAAGTGGAAACGGCGGTTCTTTCCGGACCGAGCCACGCGGAAGAGGTAGGACGCGATATCCCGACCGCAGTCGTTGTCGGCGCAAAGCGTCATGAAACCGCGGTGATGATCCAGGATACGTTCATGAACGATTATTTCCGTATCTACATCAATCCTGACGTGATCGGCATCGAGCTCGGCGGCTCCTTAAAGAACGTGATCGCGCTTGCCGCGGGCGTTGTGGACGGACTCGGACTCGGTGACAATACGAAGGCGGCTTTGATGACGAGAGGTCTTACCGAGATCAGCCGTCTCGGCGTAGCAATGGGCGGCAATCTGGAGACGTTCCTCGGACTTTCCGGCATGGGTGATCTGATCGTAACCTGTACGAGCATGCACAGCCGTAACCATAACGCCGGCTATCTGATCGGAAAAGGCTACACGATGCAGGCAGCCATGGATGAGGTTAAGCAGGTCGTGGAGGGCGTTTATTCCGCTAAGGCAGCGCTTCTTCTCGCCGCCAAATACAATGTGGAAATGCCCATCGTGGAGCAGGTCAACAAGGTGCTTTTCGAAGGCCGCACGGCAAAGGAAGCGCTGGATGATCTCTTTACGAGAGCAAGACAGGAAGAAGTCAATTGGAGCAAGTAAGCCGCTCCGTATTGAGGATTTAGCATGAAACGATGGATTGTAGTCGGTGAGATCGTCATAATCGGCATATTGATAGCGCTGATTTTTCTCGATTTTACCGGCATCGGACGTAAGAACCGAAAACAACTGAGCGCAATCGACCATGTTTCCGGAACAGGTACGCCGGGAACGGAGATCATCACGCCGATGTCAGATGACCCGCTCGTGTACCACAAGGAAGGAGACATTCTCGTTCCGCCTTCGCCGACCCCGACGCCGACCCCGACGCCGCTTCCGCCGACCCCGACCTTGTCCCCGGAGGAGCGGATCATTCAGGACGGTATCAATAAGGCGTATGCGATCTCGATTCCGGGCGGCATTGCATTTGCCAACGTCACGGATTATCTGAGCATACGGCGCGAACCGGACGGAACCGCGGCGCGTCTAGGACTGATGAACCCGGGCGACAGCTGCATCGTGGAATCGGTTAACGGTGACTGGGCGTACGTGAAAAGCGGTGCCGTGAAGGGCTATTGCAGAGCAGACCTTCTGATCCGCGGCCTGGAAGGTGAAGAGTACGCGAAGGAGCACGTTGTGTATATCGCCACGGTTACGAGCCCGGTAAATGTGCGAAGCGAGCCGACCACCCAGGAGGATAACATTATCGCATCGCTCGATCAGGGCGCGATCGTGACGGCCAAGACGCCGGCGCTCCGCAGTAAAGGCGACCCGACAACGCCTTTGTTTATCGAAGTGGAACTCAAGGACGGAAAGACCGGATATATCGCGAGCAATAAAGCGGATATCACTTATACATGGCCGGTCGGACACGCGATTGATGATACAAAAGAACAAAAATAAAATATTGAGGAGATAACAACTATGGACATGACACTTCGCTGGTACGGAAAAGATATGGACAGCGTAACGCTTGAGCAGATCCGTCAGATTCCCGGTGTGACCGGCGTCATTTCGTCGCTTCATAAGGTTCCGTGCGGTGTTGCCTGGACTTATGAGCAGGTTAAGGAATTAAAGGACGAGGTTGAGGCTTCGGGCCTGAAACTTCTCGGAATCGAGAGCATCAACGTGCACGAGGACATCAAGCTCGGCGCACCGACGAGAGACATGTATATCGAGAACTACTGCAAGTCGCTTGAGGCATGCGGCAGGAACGATATCCACCTTGTATGCTACAACTTTATGCCGATCTTCGACTGGACGAGAACCGATCTCGCGATGCCGCTTCCGGACGGTTCCACTGCACTTGCTTACGACTCGAACCTGATCGACGGCATTGATCCGAATACGATGTTCGAGCGTATGGAGAACGCCTCCGGCGGATTTATCCTTCCCGGCTGGGAGCCAGAACGAAAAGACGAGATCAAGGAACTTTTCGAAAAATACAAGGGCGTTACCGCAGACGATCTGATGAACAACTTCAAGTATTTCCTCGACGGCATCATGCCGACCTGCGAAAAGTATCAGATCAAGATGGCGGTACATCCGGACGATCCCGCATGGAGCGTTTTCGGACTTCCGCGTATCGTAACGAGCGAGAAGGCTCTTGAGACGATCGCATCGCTCAATCCGAGTATCTACAACGGCTTTACGCTTTGCACCGGTTCCCTCGGTTCGAACCTCGAGAACAATCTGCCGCAGGTGATCCGCAATCCGAAGATCGCGCCCAGAATCCATTTTGCGCACCTTCGTAACATTAAGTTCGAGGCGCCCGGTGTGTTCCACGAGAGCAGCCATTTGAGTTCTGACGGAAACTTCGATATGTACGAGATTGTGAAGGCGCTTTCGGACATCGGATTTGACGGCGTGACGAGACCTGACCACGGACGCATGATCTGGGGCGAGCAGGCAAGACCGGGCTACGGCCTCTATGACCGCGCACTCGGCGTTGCTTATCTGAACGGCCTCTGGGAAGCCATTAAGAAGAGCAGCAAAGGAGAGCAGTAATGAAACTTACGGAATACATGAAGCAGGCGGACGATTTCCGCGCAAAAGGATATGAACTGCCGGCATACGACCGTGCGGCAATGGTGGAAAGAACGAAGAAGGATCCGGTGTGGATTCATTTCGGAGCGGGTAACATTTTCCGTGCATTTCCCGCGGCTTTCTTAGATGAAATGCTGAATAAAGGGCTTACCGACCGCGGCGTGATCGTGGCGGAGGGCTTTGACTATGAGATTATCGACAAGGCATACAGACCGTATGACAATCTGAGCCTGCTGGCTGTTTTGAAGGCTGACGGAACCGTTACGAAGAAGGTGATCGGCAGCGTTGCGGAGTCTCTGAAGGGAGACATGGAATCGGCCGATTTCGACCGCCTGAAGGAAATCTTCCGCGCGCCGGGGCTGCAGATGGTAACCTTTACGATCACCGAGAAGGGATACTCTTTAAAGGGACCCGACGGAAACCTCTCGGGCGTTGCGGCCGGAGACCTGAATGAGCGCGGTCTGAAGCCGGTTCTCATCATGGGAAAGGTTGCCGTACTGCTTTATGAGCGTTTCCTTGCAGGCGCTTATCCGGTTGCGATGTCTTCAATGGATAACTGCTCGCATAACGGCGATAAACTGAAGGATGCGATCCTTACCTATGCGAAGACATGGGAAGAGCAGGGCATCGTAAAGAAGGGCTTCGTTGATTATCTGAGTGATCCGGCAAAGGTTACGTTCCCTTGGAGCATGATCGATAAGATCACGCCGAGACCGGACGATGCGGCACGCGGCATGCTTGAGGCGGACGGCTTCGAGGATACCGGCCTTATCATCACTTCCCGCAACACCTATACCGCGCCCTTCGTAAATGCCGAGGAGACGCAGTATCTTGCCGTTGAGGATACGTTCCCGAACGGACGTCCGGCACTTGAAAATGTCGGCGTTATATATGCGGACCGCGAGACCGTAGATAAGATCGAGAAGATGAAGGTATGTACCTGTCTGAACCCGCTCCACACGGCGCTTGCGATTTACGGCTGTATGCTCGGTTATACAAAGATTTCCGAGGAGATGAAGGACAAGGAACTCGTGAACCTGATCACGAAGATGGGGTATGTCGAAGCTATGCCGGTTGTTGTTGACCCCGGCATCATCAAGCCCGCCGACTTCATTAACGATGTATTAACGAAGCGTCTTCCGAATCCGTTCATGCCCGATGCGCCGCAGCGTATCGCGACCGATACGTCACAGAAGCTGCCGATCCGTTTCGGTGAGACGTTGAAGGCATACGGCGTAAAGGGACTCGATTATTCGAAGCTTACGCTGATCCCGCTTGTGCTTGCGGGCTATGCGCGTTATCTGAGCGGTCTCGATGACGAGGGCAATGCGTTCGAGCAGTCCTCCGACCCGATGCTTGAAGAACTGAAGAAGACCGTTGCCGGCTATACGCTCGGCGGCGATAACGACTATACGTCGCTTCGGGCTCTTTACGGGAGAAAGGACGTATTTGCCGTTGATCTGTATGAGATCGGTCTCGGTGAGACCGTAGAGGGGATGGTAAGAGAACTTTATGCCGGAAAAGGCGCCATCCGTAAGACTTTACAGAAGTATTGCGATTAAGTAAGAGCCGATGCTTCGAAGCCGGGCAGTCCGGTTTCGAAGCCGGCAAAGGCTCTTGAGGGGGATTTCATTGAAGTATTTCATTATTGTTTTGATCGTGCTCGCCGCATTTGCAGTGCTCGGTATCATCGACCGGATCCGGAAAGAACGGGCGCTTCTTGCGGAAGTAAAGAAGAACTTCGGCGTTGCCACTGCGGAGGAGATCAATCCGGAGCGGTACAAATCGCTGAAGGCGTACCTGTCATCGCTTCCCGCACGGGAATCCGACATCGATTCCATTACATGGAATGACCTGGATATGGACCGAATCTTCCTGCGGCTCAATCATACGTGTTCGGCAATCGGTGAGGAGGTGCTTTTCGCGTGGCTTCATAAGCCGGAGATGAACAGCACCGAGCTATTGAAAAGAGAGCATCTGACCGACCTGTTTGAGCATGATGAGAATGCCCGGATCAAGGCGGGACGCGCGCTTCTTCGGATGGGAAAGATGCGCCGCATCTCGGTTTACGATTACATGATGCGCCTGCATTCCGTTAAGGTTGAGAACAATCTGAAGCATTATATCGGTCTGGTACCGTATGGTGTCGGATTTGTCCTTCTCGGGATCGGGCAGGCAGGTGCCGGAATGGGAGTCATCCTTCTGACGGCGCTTTTCAACCTCGCAACGTATCTGACAAGAAAAGGACAGATCGGTCCTTATCTCGACGTGGTATCGTATATCGCGCGCTGGATCGGCGCGGTAGACCGCATGGCTTCGGAACTTTCCGGAATAGAGAACGAGACGCTGCTGGAGGAAATGGAAGCGCTGAAAAAGGATGCGGAAGTATTAAGGCCGTTCGCGAGAGGAGCCGTGATCCTTTCCCCGTCGGACCCTTCCGGCGGCGGACTTGCGGAGCTCTTTATGGAGTACTTCCGGATGCTGACGCATGTCGATCTGATCCGGTTTAACAACATTTACGACCTCTTTTCGAAGCATCAGGAGGAACTGAACCGTTTGTTCGCGGGAACCGGTCTTCTGGACGCCTCCAGAGCGGTTGCCTCGTACCGTACGAGTATCGGAAGGTATTGCGTTCCGGTGCTTCACGATACGCCGATGTATACGTTAAAGACCGAGGGAATCGGCCATGCGCTGATCGAGCAGCCGGTCGCCAACAGCATCGCTGCCGACCGTCCGGTGCTTCTTACCGGTTCCAATGCTTCCGGTAAGTCAACGTTTTTAAAGACTATCGCGATCAACGCGATCTTTGCGCAGACGATCCATACCGTTCTCGCCGCCAAATACGAAGCGGATTACTTCCGTATCCTCTCGTCAATGGCACTGCGGGACGATATTGTTACGAAGGAAAGCTATTATATCGTTGAGATCCGGTCGTTAAAGCGTATTATGGATGCTGCGGAGGGAGAGTGCCCGGTACTCTGCTTTGTGGATGAGGTGCTTCGCGGTACCAATACCGCGGAACGGATCGCGGCAAGTTCCCGGATCCTTCGGTATCTTGCGGAACAGAAAGCGCTTGTATTTGCCGCGACGCATGATCTTGAGTTGACGAGCCTTCTTGCCGATGTGTATGACAATTATCACTTCAGCGAGCAGGTGAAAGAGGATATCGTTGTATTTGACTACCGCCTGAAGCCCGGCAAGGCGACTTCCCGGAATGCGCTGAAGCTTCTGCGCATGATGGATTACCCCGAGAAGATCACCGACGAAGCCAATAAGGCGGTTGAGGAGTTTATGAACACGGGCGAATGGAAATAAGGACGGTGCTTATGGAGAAGATGAGCGTTGAACTCTATACCGACGGTTCCGCACGCGGCAACCCGGAAGGTCCGGGCGGTTACGGCGCGGTGCTCCGTTATGTCGGTCCGTCCGGGACGGTGCACGAGCGGGAATACTCCGCCGGCTATGAGAAGACGACCAACAACCGGATGGAGCTGATGGCGGCGATCGTCGGGCTCGAAGCGCTTACGAAGTCCTGCAACGTTACGCTTTATTCCGATTCCCAGTATCTTGTCAAAGCATTCAACGAGAACTGGATCGAAAACTGGCAGCGTAAGAACTGGAAGCGCGGAAGCGAAGAAGTGAAGAACCGCGCGCTCTGGGAACGGCTTCTGCGGGCGGTTGCAAAGCATGAAGTCACATTTGTCTGGGTAAAAGGACATGCCGGCCATCCGGAAAATGAACGGTGCGATAAGCTCGCCACCACAGCCGCGGACGGGGAGGAACTCCTCACGGACGACGGCGGCGATCTTATGTAGGGAAGGAACTTACGGGATATGGAAATACCGATGGACAAACTGTCGCCGATGATGGTGCATTATCTGGAGACGAAGAAGCAGTATGAAGACTGCATTCTGTTCTACCGTCTCGGCGATTTTTACGAAATGTTTTTCGATGACGCGCTTCTTGTTTCGAAGGAACTCGAGCTGACGCTTACCGGAAAGAACTGCGGGTTAGAAGAACGTGCGCCGATGTGCGGCGTGCCGTTCCACGCGGCAGACCTTTATATCACGAAGCTAGTGGATAACGGTCACAAGGTTGCCGTCTGCGAGCAGGTGGAGGACCCGAAGCTTGCGAAGGGAATGGTAAAGCGGGAGGTTGTCCGCATCGTGACGCCGGGAACCAACACGGCGCCGGAGAGTCTCGATGAATCGCGTAACAATTTCCTGATGTGCGTCATCTGGATGAATGACAGCTTCGGCGTTTCGACCATTGATATTTCGACCGGAGATTATTATGTAACCGAAGTGCAGAACGGGCGGAAGGTGATGGATGAGATCACGAAGTATGCGCCGTCCGAGATCGTATGTAACCCTGCGCTTTTCATGTCGGGCATCGATACCGACGACCTGCACGACCGGCTCAGGATCGTCATTTCTCCTTTGGGAGACTGGATGTACGAGCCGAAGAACTGTGAGAAGGTGCTTCTCGAGCATTTTCACGTCGGGAATCTTTTCGGCATCGGACTCGGCGACATGCCGACAGGAACGATCGCTGCCGGCGCGGTGCTGAATTACCTTTATGATACGCAGAAGATTTCCCTGTCGCACATTACGGAACTGCATCCGTACGCGACGGGACGCTATATGATCATTGACAGCGCCACGAGACGGAATCTCGAACTGTGCGAAACGCTCCGCGAAAAGCAGAAGCGCGGAAGCCTCCTCTGGGTCATCGACAAGACGAAGACCGCCATGGGAGCGCGGCTTCTCCGCCTCTTTACCGAGCAGCCGCTTCTTGATACGGATGAGATCCGGAAGCGTCAGGAAGCCATCAAGGACCTCAATTCGCAGATCATGACGCGTGAAGAGGTGCGCGAATACCTTAATGCCATTTACGATCTCGAGCGCCTGATCTGTAAGATCAGTTACCAGAGCGCGAATCCGCGTGACCTGATCGCGTTTATGTCTTCCCTTGCGATGCTTCCGCCGATCAAAACGCAGCTGTCGGATTTTCACAGCAAGCTGATAAGAGAGGAACTCGCGCAGCTTGATACACTTACCGATCTGCATGACCTGATCGAGGCCGCAATCGAGCCCGATCCGCCGCTTTCCTCGAAGGAGGGCGGGATCATCCGCACCGGCTATAACGAAGAAGTTGACCGTCTGCGGGAAGCCAAGACAAGCGGCAAGCAGTGGCTCAGCGAACTCGAAGAGCGCGAACGCAACAATACCGGGATCAAGAATCTCCGGATCAAATATAACCGTGTCTTCGGATACTATCTGGAGGTTACCAATTCCTTTAAGGAACTCGTGCCGTCCGAATGGATCCGCAAGCAGACGCTGACCGGCGCGGAGCGTTATACGACGCCCGAGCTGAAGGAACTTGAGGATACGATCATGAACGCCGAGGACAGGCTGTTCTCGCTTGAATACCGCCTTTTCGCGGAAGTGCGTGAGCGGATCTTCGCCGAGGCGGACCGCATCCATAAGACGGCAAAGGCGATCGCCATGATCGACGCGATGGCAAGCCTTGCGTATGTAGCGGAGAGAAACCGCTATGTGTGCCCCGAGGTCAACAAGAAGGGCACGATCATCATAAAAGACGGACGCCACCCGGTTGTAGAGCAGATGATCCCGAACCAGATGTTCGTCGCCAATGATACGCTCTTAGATAACGGCATTAACCGCGTGAGCATCATCACCGGACCGAATATGGCCGGTAAGTCGACCTATATGCGCCAGACGGCATTGATCGTACTGATGGCGCAGATCGGAAGCTTTGTTCCCGCATCGAGCGCCGAGATCGGCATTGTCGACCGTATCTTTACGCGTGTCGGCGCAAGCGACGACCTGGCAAGCGGACAGAGTACGTTCATGGTTGAGATGACCGAGGTCGCGAACATCCTTAGGAATGCTACGAAGGACAGCCTTCTCGTTCTCGATGAGATCGGGCGCGGAACAAGCACCTATGACGGACTTGCGATCGCCTGGGCCGTGATCGAGCATGTTGCCAACCCGAAACTGATCGGCGCGAAGACACTGTTTGCGACGCATTACCATGAGCTGACCGAACTCGAAGGCAAGCTCGAGGGCGTATGCAACTACTGTATTGCCGTAAAGGAACAGGGCGACGATATCATTTTCCTTCGTAAGATCATACGGGGCGGGGCGGACCGCAGCTACGGAATCCAGGTGGCAAGGCTCGCCGGCGTTCCTGAGTCGGTTCTGAAGCGTGCGCGCGACATCGTCGAGCAGCTCGTCGAGAATGATCTTGCGGAAAAGGCGAAGAATATCCGCGTGGCGGATACCGGTCCGGTGAAGAAGAAACCGGAGCCGAAGAAGGAGACCGTAACGGAGGGACAGCTTTCCCTGTTCGGCAACCCTGAGGACAGCATTATCGTTCAGCGTTTGCGTGAGCTGAACCTGTCCGAAATGACACCGATCGAGGCGCTGAATTATCTCTATTCTCTGCAGAAAGAGATCCGGTAGCGTTTCAGATACAGCGTATAAAAGAGGATTAGCGTAATGGAACAATTTTACAAGGTTCACCTCGGGCCCGCGGTATGCGCCGCGGATCTGAGTGACGGCAGCGAACGCGGTCTTTATGTTGACCAGGATACCATTCTCGGAAAACTGCACAGGCCGCACCGTCAGATCAATCTGATGTATTGCTACTACCCGAATGACAAGGGCTGGCCGAAGAGAGCCAGTGAGGCATTCCGGAAGGATACGCCCGGCGGCGCGTGGGATTATCCGTATGATGATTATTTTCCGTACGGTGGCGGCCTCGGCGGAAACAGTGACGCGGAAGTTTTCGAATGCATGAAGGATGTCCGCAGGCACGGTCAGGATGTGTGCCTGACGCTTACGATGGATCCGTTTATCAGCGATGAGCAGATCGCAGCGGTTGCGCGGGATCTGATCCCTTACGGAAGAATCACGGTCCGGATCAACCACGAGGCGACCGGCAGCTGGTTCTCGTTCAACAAGAGAGCGGACTATAAAACGGTTGCGGCGTTCTTCGTGAAGTGCTGTAACATCTTCCATCGGGAAGCGCCCAACTGCAGGATTGTCCTTTGTCTGGACGGATGCAAGAGTCTTGACGAAGATAAGATGGTCATGGAAGACATCTTTACCGAAGCCGCGAGGGCAGCCGACGTCGTGTCCGTGGACCGCTATATGGCGCTTCACTGGGGGTATCCGGCGACGGTTTGTGAGGACAACCGGTTTGCGCAGCGCACGAGCGTTTCGGAGATTTACACGCTCGGAAAGAGGAGCAGAGACCGGTACCGCATCATGAATCAGGGCGTTACGAAGCCGATGGTGCTTTCGGAATTCAATGCAGACGGAGATGTGACCGGGCCTTACGAACAGGTCGATATGTACCGGGAGTTCTGCAGGCTTCTTCGAAACGACCCTGATCACTGGCTTTCCGGAATCACCATGTACCAGTTCCGTGATGACGGACGGCTCGGGCTTGAGATTACCGATCCGAGCAATCCGAAGAACGGTATCGAGCAGCCGCTTCTTAAGGCGTACCGCGAGCTGATCCGTGAAGAGCCGTTTGTGCCGTCGATGACGGCAGGAGAGCCGGTTTCCACGGGACAGGTTCTCCGGTTCGGCGGTTTTGAAGACGCGGACGGCATCGGAACGACGATCCGGTTAGAGAAGAAGCCGGTATTCTTTGAGATTCATTTCGACGGGGCGCTCCGCGATGCCAATCTGATGATCTCGGTTGACGGATACTGGTTTTATAAGAAACCCGGCGTTTCCTTTATCGACCTGAACAGTGCATTCTTCGAAAAGGAATTCGACGGCGGAGAGGTTACGGTTTCCCTGTTCGCGCCTCCGCGTGACGGTGTGAACGATCCTTCGCAGGGTCCTGACTGGACGGAGAATTATTATTATACTTTGCCGGAGCTTCCGACCTTCCGGATCCGTTATAAAGCGGCTATCCCGGGATAAAGGAGTCCGCAGGAAAGCGCGTGCGCAAGATGCACGAAGCGGAAAGGAGTACAGTATGTTTCGGATTACCGAAGACACAACCATCGGAGAGCTTCTTGAAAAATGTCCCGAAGCAGCGGACATTCTGACGGAAATGGGCATGCACTGCATCGGATGTCCTTCCGCAAGAAGAGAGACATTATCCCAGGCCGCGGATGTGCACGGCATGGACGCGGAATCGCTCGTGGAGGATCTGAAGGGATTTCTGAGCGAGTCTTTATAAGGACAGGGCGCGGCAAATGCGCAACACAATTTGAACCAATGCCTGCGGGCATTCTATAGAACAAGTTACAGGAGGTTTTCATTATGGATTATCGTGAAATGTATCGGTTCTGGTGCGAGGATGATTATTTTGATGACGCAACCAAGGCGGAGCTTAAGGCTATTGCGGATGACGACAGGGAAATCCGTGAGCGCTTTTACAGAAGCCTTGAGTTCGGTACCGGCGGTCTGAGAGGCATTATCGGAGCCGGAACGAACCGGATGAATCTTTATACGGTCAGAAAGGCAACCCAGGGTCTTGCCAATTTTATTAAGAAGGAAGGCGGCGCAGAGAAGGGCGTGGCAATTGCTTACGATTCCCGCCGCATGTCCATAGAATTCAGTGAGGAGGCGGCGCTCTGCCTTGCGGCAAATGGCATCAAGGCTTACCGTTTCGAGTCGCTTCGTCCGACTCCCGAGCTTTCTTACGCGGTACGTGAACTCGGCTGTATCGCCGGCATCGTCGTAACCGCGAGCCACAACCCGGCGGAATACAACGGCTATAAGGTTTACTGGGAAGACGGCGCGCAGGTATGTCCGCCGAAGGATGCGCAGATTATCGACGAAGTAAACGCCGTAACGGATTTCCATGAAGTGAAGACGATGTCCCGTCTCGATGCGATCAAAGCAGGCCTTTATTTCGTGATCGGTTCCGAAGTAGATGACCAGTACATGGTTGAACTTAAAAAACAGGTGCTTCGTCCCGACGTCTGCAAGGAGCAGGGCAAGGACATGAAGGTTGTTTACACGCCTCTTCACGGTACCGGCAACATTCCCGCAAGACGTATCTTAAAGGAGATCGGATTCGAGCAGGTTTATGTTGTTCCCGAGCAGGAGAAACCCGACGGCAATTTCCCGACCGTAGTCAGCCCGAACCCTGAGAGCAAGGCCGCATTCGAACTTGCTTTGGCGCTTGCGAAGAAGGTTGGTGCGGACCTCGTTCTTGCGACCGATCCCGATGCCGACCGTCTCGGTGTATACGCAAAGGATTCCGAGACCGGCGAATATATGTCATTTACCGGTAACATGTCCGGCATGCTGATCTGCGAATATCTCTTAAGCACAAGACAGGAACTCGGCCTTCTGCATGACGACGGATTCCTTGTTAAGACGATCGTTTCGACCAATATGACCGATCTGATCGCAAAGGAATACAATATGGACCTGAAGGAATGTCTGACCGGCTTCAAGTACATCGGCGAGCTGATCAAACTTTCCGAGCAGAGCGGCAAAGGCCATTACGAGTTTGGCTTTGAAGAGAGCTACGGATGCCTTGTCGGAACGCACGCGAGAGACAAGGACGCAATCGTAGCCGTTATGATGCTTTGTGAGGCTGCGGCATATTACCGCAAGCAGGGTCTCACGCTGTGGGATCAGATGATGAACATCTACCGCAAGTACGGATTCTTCCGCGAAGGTATCGAGACGCTTACATTAAAGGGCTTTGAAGGTGCGGAAGCGATCAAATCCATGATGGATAAGATCCGCAACAATCCTCCAAAGAAGCTCGGCGGATACGATGTGCTTGAATTCCGTGATTACGATAAGAATGTTGTTCTGAAGACCGCGACCGGCGAAACCGGTCCGACCGGACTCAGAAAGTCCAATGTACTGTACTTTGACCTGAACGATAACGCCTGGGCGTGCGTACGTCCTTCCGGAACCGAGCCCAAGATCAAGTTCTATATGGGCGTTAAGGGAACAAGCTTCGCTGACGCCGATGCCAAACTGAAGGCACTTGACGAAGCGGTTATGGAACTCTCAAAATAACAGTCGGAGTACGAAATGAAACAAATTCTATTTATCGAACCGGTCCTTAAGGAACGGATCTGGGGCGGGACAAGGCTTAACGAATACGGCTATGACCTGCCGTCGGACCAGACGGGTGAATGCTGGGCGATCAGCGCGCATCCGCACGGGGACTGTGTTGTTCGAAACGGATTGTATTCGGGTAAGACTCTCAGCTCCCTGTGGAATGACCACAGGGAGTTGTTCGGATTACCGGACGCAAAGGAATTTCCGCTTCTCATCAAGATTATTGATGCGAGAACGGATCTGAGCGTCCAGGTGCATCCCGATGACGCCTATGCTGCGGAGCATGAGAACGGGGCCTTCGGCAAGACTGAGTGCTGGTATGTCCTCGACTGTAAAGACGACGCAACCATCGTGATCGGCCATAACGCTAAGACAAAGGAGGAGGCAGAGCAGCTGATCCGCGAGGGGCGGTTCCGGGAACTGATCCGGGAGATTCCCGTTCATAAGGGGGATTTCTTCCAGATCGAGCCGGGCGTTCTGCACGCGATCAAGGGCGGCACGCTGATCCTTGAGACGCAGCAGAACAGCGACGTGACCTACCGTGTTTACGACTATGACCGTCTGGAGAACGGCAAGCCGCGGGAACTGCATAAAGAGCAGAGCCTCGCCGTCATGAAATGTCCGTTCCGTCCGAAACTCGGAAAGCCCGTTACATACCGTGTCGGCGCGGCGCAGGTTGACCATCTGATCACCTGCCCCTATTACAGCGTGGAGCATATCACCCTTTACGGATCGGCTTCCTTTACCGCAGGAAAGGTGTTCCAGAACATCAGTATCATTGACGGACAGGGCGCGATCGACGGCGTCCCGGTGCGAAAAGGAGACCATCTGATCATCCCTGCCGGGTACGGAATCTTTGAATTGTCCGGCGACCTGCAGGTCATTCGGAGCTCACCTTGTGAATTAATGGTGAAATAAGTGAAAATAGTTTGAATTATTAACTGATTAATGATATAATCACTTTTTGTGAGGTTTTCGGAAAATGACATGATTTTTCCCATTTTCCGCACCATAACATGAGAAGGAGAGGTGTCAGTATGAAAACGGATATTCAGATTGCACAGGAAGCGGTAATGCAGCCGATCGGCAAGGTTGCGGCCAAGCTCGGCATTACGGAAGATGATCTTGAGTATTACGGCAAATACAAAGCAAAACTTTCGGATGAGCTTCTCACCCGGATTGCAAATAACCCTGACGGCAAGCTTGTACTTGTGACGGCGATCAACCCGACGCCCGCAGGCGAGGGAAAGACAACAACGACGGTCGGACTTGGGGAAGCACTCGGCCGCCTCGGAAAGAAGTCGGTCATCGCACTCCGCGAACCGTCTCTCGGACCGTGTTTCGGCGTGAAGGGCGGCGCGGCCGGCGGCGGATATGCACAGGTTGTTCCGATGGAGGACCTGAACCTGCATTTTACCGGCGATTTCCATGCGATCACTTCCGCGAACAATCTGCTTGCTGCCATGCTTGACAACCATATCATGCAGGGCAACACGCTCGGCATCGACCCGAACCAGGTTGTATGGAAGAGATGTCTTGATATGAATGACCGTGCGCTCCGCAACATCGTCATCGGACTCGGAAAGAAGACCGACGGCGTTGTCCGCGAAGACCACTTTATCATTACCGTTGCTTCGGAGATCATGGCAATCCTTTGTCTGGCAAAGGACATGAAGGACCTGAAGGATCGTCTCGGAAAGATCATCGTAGCCTATACTTACGACGGCGAGCCCGTAACTGCGGCGCAGCTGCAGGCGGTCGGATCGATGGCGGCCCTTTTGAAGGATGCGCTTCGTCCGAACCTGATCCAGACGATTGAAAATACGCCCGCGATCGTACACGGCGGTCCGTTCGCGAACATCGCGCACGGCTGCAACAGCGTACGCGCGACGAAGGCGGCATTGAAGCTTTGCGATATCGTGATCACCGAGGCAGGCTTCGGCGCGGATCTCGGTGCCGAGAAGTTCTTCGACATCAAATGCCGTAAGGCAGGCCTTAAGCCCGATGCGGTTGTGCTTGTTGCGACGGTCCGCGCGCTGAAGTATAACGGCGGCGTACCGAAGACCGAACTCGCGGCCGAGAATCTGGATGCTTTGAAGAAGGGTATCGTAAACCTCGAGAAGCATATCGAGAACCTGCAGGCCTACGGCGTTCCGGTTGTTGTTACGCTGAACCGCTTTACCGAGGATACCGATGCGGAGCTCACATTTGTCCGTAACTTCTGCGAGGAGCGCGGATGTGATTTCGCCCTTTCGGAAGTTTGGGCAAAGGGCGGCGAGGGCGGCCTTGAGCTTGCCAACCGCGTGCTTAAGACGCTTGAAGAGAAGAAGAGCAATTTCGCTCCGATCTATCCCGACGAGATGCCTCTTAAGGAGAAGATCGAAACCGTTTGCAAGAAGATCTACGGTGCCGACGGCGTGATCTTTGACCCGGCCGCCGAGAAGATGCTTACGAAACTGACGGATCTCGGTTTCGGTAACTTCCCGGTATGTATGGCCAAGACCCAGTACTCCCTTTCGGATGACCCCGCGAAGCTCGGACGTCCGACCGGTTACCGGGTAACCGTACGGGAAGTATATGTTTCTGCAGGCGCAGGATTTGTCGTTGCGCTGACCGGCACGATCATGACGATGCCCGGCCTTCCGAAGCGGCCCGCAGCGGAACGGATTGATGTAAGTGATGACGGCGTGATTGACGGATTGTTCTGATCGTGCCGATCGGAATAATTGATTCAGCTTGTCATTGAAACGCTCGGGCCGGATCGGTCCGGGCGTCATATAAGGAGGGTATAATGAAGAGAAAGAAACTGCTTTGCCTGCTTCTTTCCGCGGTAATGCTGACCGGATGCGGTCTGCTTCCGCAGGAGGAAAAGGCACGCAAGGCGCCTGTCAACAAGATATCGGTTGATACGCAGTATTTCACTACGGCAACCGTTGCCCGCGGAGACGTAGCCAAATGCTTTACCGCCGTCTGCAATTACGGTAAGCAGGAAGTGGAGAATCTCGCATTCAATCTGCCGAATGAAATTCTCGTGGGGCTTTACGTGCAGACCGGCGATTCCGTGTATGAGGGACAGCTCCTCGCGGAGATTACTCCGGGCACTCTTGAGGACGAGATCGAAGAATGTGAAAAAGTCTGCAGACAGACCGATGAGGATCTGAAGTATTACACGCAGATGGAAGGCTTCGAACTGGAACGTCAGAAGCTTGCCAAGAATTACGGACGCAAATACGACACCGCAAAGCTTGACGATCTGACGGCCAAGCGTAAGGACCTTGAAGGCCAGAAGAAGGTTGCTGATTTCAAACTTGCCGAAGCCAAAGACAAGATGAAGGGCCGCCGTCTGACCGCTTCTTTTAACGGCGTTGTTACGTATGTCCGTGAAGTACGTCCTTGGGAGCGTACCAACACGAGCACGTTCATTACCGTTGCCAGCAACGAAACCGGCTTCCTCACGACCGTTGAGGATACCGATATCGGCCTTTTCAAGCAGGGGGAAACCTACAATATCGAGACCGAAACCGATACAATCCCCTGCACGCTTTATGCGGTTAAGCAGAACAAACGGTTTGATACCCGCTACGACCTCGTATTTATCCCGACCGATCCCGAACTGGAGTTTGAGGCCGGTGAAATGGGTACCATTTCCATCGTTCTCGAGGAAGTAAAGAATGTCATCAACATTCCGACCGACGCGCTTCGCAAGATCGGCGACAAGGATGCCGTATATGTCCTGAACAAGGACGGCATGCGCGATATCCGTTACGTGGAAGTCGGTCTCAGCATTAAAGACACATTTTCCGCTGAAAATAACCGTACCGAGATCAAATCGGGCCTTTCCGAAGGCGATATCATCATTATCAGGTAAGGAGACAGTAAAGTGAAAAGATACAGTAAACTTCTGGGTGTATTGCTGATTGCCGCTTTGCTGTTGCCCGGCTGTCAGAAAGCGGTACAGGTTCCGGAGCTCGCGGTTCCGATCGAGAACCCCGATGCCGTATTCACCGCGAAGAAGATGGAATTAAAAACAACCTATATCAATGAAGGTTCGGTCTGCCCCGAAGTAACGGACATCAAATTCGACTTTGATTCCAAGGTTTACGATGTGCAGGTCCGTACCGGCGATTTCGTAAAGGAAGGCGACCTGTTGTTCCGCCTCGACGAATCGCTTGAGGTCCGCGTGAAGGAAGCGGAAGTCGAGCTGACGCTCCGCAAGAAGGACTACGAGGTAGCCCTGAAGCAGCACAACGACCAGATCAAGAACATGAAGAACCTGAAGAACATGTTCGCCAACATGCAGGACTGGTACGACTACAATCTCTGGGATATCAACATCCGCGAGAACGAAGCGCAGTTCGATATCCGTTATGAGAACGTATACCAGGATATCCTGAAGTTTGAGGATGAGTATCTCGAACTCAAGGAGCAGTACGAGAAATCCGTGATCACGGCACCCTGCGACGGTCAGATCGTTTACATTTCCGTTGAGGATGACGACGACACGTTCGGAGAAGATATGACCGTTGTTTCGATCGCTCGTCAGGATAAGAAGCTCCTTTGCTGCAATCTGATTGAGACAAAGGAATACGAAGCCTATACCGAAGTCAAGGCTCTCGTGAACGGCATAGAGTACGAGATCGAAATGATCCCGCCGGACGAGGAGGACATCTATGAGCGTGAACTCCGCGGACAGACGCTGTATTCCTATTTCACCGTAAAGGATCTTCCGGATTCCGTTAAGTTCGGTGATTACGCTTTGTTCTATCTGACCGTTTCGAGCGGCGAAGAGGTACTTGCGGTACCGAGCGAAGCGCTTACGAAATCGGGTTCCCAGTATTACGTGAAAGTGGTTTCCGGCGATAAGCAGGGCCTCCGTCCCGTAACGCTCGGATTCAGCAACAAGAATTATACCGAGATCACGTCCGGACTTACCGAGGGTGAGACCGTATTTGTCGCAAATAACCTCGGACGGTACGGAATGCAATATGAGACCGTGAATCTGAAGACCGAGAACTTCACCGAGGACGGCAGCGTGTTCATCGAACGCCGCTCGCTGAACGCGGAACCGTTCTACAACGAATGCCCGGGCAAGATCAAGCAGCTGTATGTTTCGAATTTCTCGCAGGTATATGTATCCGCAGGACAGCCGCTTTACACGGTTGAGCCGAATATCAGCCAGGCGGATAAGGAAGAGGCCAACCGTCAGTACGAACTGGCGAAGTCCACTTACACGAACCGTCTGAAGAATGATAAAAAGACGCTTGATGAGCAACTTAAGAAACTGAAGCAGATGAGCAAGTCCGTCGAAAAGGAACTTGCCCAGCTGAAGTATAATAAGGCGCTCGAAGAGTATAACCAGTACGTTATCGACGGCCAGGAGCTGATCGACAAATGGAAAGAACGCGTGGAAGCATTCGCGGAATGGGAGAAGGGTGACTACACCGTATATGCGGAAAAGGACGGTTTCTTCAGTTCCTTCGCGAAGTATTCGGTCGGCAGGGAGATTGCGGCCGACGAGTATGTATGCGATTTTTATTCGGTTGATTCGCTCGTATTTATCGGTCAGGATGATTCCCGTACCGCCCGTTACGGCATGGTAGTCGACGTCGAGTACCGTGTTGACGGCGAGACCTTTACCAAGAAGGGCAAAGTGATTTCCGCTTACGACGTGCGTCCCGAAGAAGCTCCCGACGTAACGTATGTATACGTTCAGCTGGACGATGACGATTACAAGGACATCATCGCTCAGGCACATGCCGTATTTGAGTACTGCTTCGCGGAAAATGTCACGACGATCCCGACCGAGCTCATATATCGTGATACTTCGAAGAAGAGTAATTCCTCGAAAGAGGAAGAAGAGGAGGAAACCTCCGACGCACCGGCAGTGATCGGCGGAGATAATCTTTCCGAAGAGGAAGCTTCCAGAGGTGTTCCGTACGTCTGGGTTTATGACGGTAACGGACAGATTGTTAAGCGTTATATAAAGATTGTACGTTCGACGCGCGCCGCCACATGGGTATGTGACGGATTAGACGCAAGCGACCGGCTCGTCGTACACTAGGAGGATTGGCACATGTTACAGTTTATCGCACAGAAATTGCTGAACAAGAAATGGCTGATCCTCAGTATCGTCATCGGTAACATCCTGCTCGTCGCAATTGCGTCCTGCAACCCGATGTATACGAAGGCAGCCCTTCGCAAAATGCTTACCAGCGAAATGGATGAGTATCTGGAAGAGAAGAACCAGTATCCCGGTACCATCTACATTGAGGGACGTCTCGGTAATTCCGTCCTGAAAGAGAAGAGTTCCACTTATTTTCCGGATTATACGAATGTTTTCGAAACAGTAAAGAGTCTGTACGGCATCGAGCCGATGCTTCAGGTCAGCTACATCGGAAACTCCAATACGCAGGATGCCAAGTTTGTGAATTCGCGTGAGAATTCCTCACAGAATTACGTTTCCATCAAGCTGGCGTCTCTGACGAATCTCGAAGACCATGTGGAGATGATCTCCGGAAACATTTACAGCAAGACGCCCGATGCGGACGGCGTTATCGATGTCATCGTAAACGAACCGGTATATCTTTCTTCGACAATGGTTGTCGGGGAAATGCTCGATATGGAAGGCTACCGTGATGTTAACGGCGATCCCGTCCGGATCCGTATCGCCGGCGTATTCCGCGCAAAAGACAGTGAAGACGTTTACTGGACGAAGGCACCGCTTTCCTACGTGAACGAATTCTTCATGGATCAGGATATCTTTACTTCGAAGTTCATCACGAAAGAGAAGATTTCCGGTAACGTTACCTGCAAATGGTATACGCTTTTCGATTATGACGCCATTACAACCGAACAGGTTGAGAAGATGATCGATATCGATGATAAGCTCAGCTACGATTATCTCGTACGCGGACTGTACCGCGTGAACTTCTATTACCATGATGTATTCACCGGTTTCGTTAAGAATTCCGGGCGCGTGGTCAATACGATGTTCATCCTGCAGTGCCCGATCCTGATCCTGCTAGCGGTATTCATCTTCATGGTATCGAACCAGGTTATCTCGATCGAGCAAGGTGAGATTTCCATCCTGAAGAGCCGAGGCGTAAGCAAGCGCCAGCTGTTGCTTACCTATTTGGGACAGTCGGTGATACTCGCGGTTATCGGATTCATCATCGGTATACCTTTCGGCTATCTGTTATGTCATCTGTTCGGATCGACGAACGCGTTCATGGAATTTGTCGGCAGAAAGGCAATGCATGTTACGGTCACGGGGACCGCGCTTCTGTACGGACTGATTGCCAGTGTCGCCGGCATTCTGATCATGACAATCCCGGTACTCAAGTATGCGAGATTCACGATCGTGGAGCAGAAGGCCAACAAGAGAAAGAAGACTACGCCTTTGTGGCAGAGAGTCGGCCTCGACTTTATTCTGCTCGGCATTTCCATCTACGGGTTTTATAACTTCAGCACGCAGAAGAAACTGCTGATCGAAAAGGTTGCGAAAGGGGATGCGCTTGATCCGATGCTGTTCCTTTCGGCATCACTGTTCATTTTGAGCTGCGCCATCGTATTCCTTCGTGTGATACCGCTTCTTGCGGCGCTGATCTTCCGGATCGGACGCAAGTTCTGGAAGCCCGCGGCATATGCTTCGTTCCTGCAGATCATGCGTGACATCCGTAAGCAGAACTTTATCACGGTGTTCCTCGTACTGACGATCGCGCTCGGGCTTTTCAACGCGAACATTGCACGTACCGTTAACAACAACGAGGAAATGCGTCTCCGTTACGATACCGGTGCGGATATCGTGCTGCAGGAGCGCTGGGCCGACAACTCCGCGCAGATCAAGCTCGGTTATGCCAAGACGCTGATCTATACGGAGCCGGATTTCTCCCGTTATACGAAACTTCAAGAAGAAAATCCCGACCGCATCAAAGCGCTTGCGAAAGTTCTTGTTGACAAGGCGTCGGTGAATTTTTCGGGAACAACGACCGATGATATTCGTCTGATGGCGATCAATTCCTATGATTTCGGTAATACTTCCTGGCTTCCGGACGGCATGACCGAAGAGCATTGGTACAACTACCTGAACGCTCTTGCGGCGAACCCCGAGGGGGCCATCATTTCCCGCAATTTCGCGGACAAATTCGACGTCGAAGTCGGAAGCAACATTTCCGTATACCGGAAAGATTCCTCCGGCAAAACGATCGGACGTATGCCTTTGACGGTTGTTGCGATCATGGATATCTTCCCGTCGTATCAGAGCCGCGTACAGGTAACCGAAGAGGACGGCACCGTTTCCTATACGGACCAGTACTTCGTTGCCTGCAGCTTATCCAACCTGTCGAGATATTATCCGACGTCTCCTTACCAGATATGGATGAAGATCGACGGAAAGACCGATTTCATCTATGACTGGGTAGAGGCAAATGAGATCGATCTGAGCCTCTTTGAGGATTATACCTCGAAGATCATCTCAATGAAGAATGACCCGTATTTCCAGATCACGAACGGTATGCTGACGATTTCCTTTATCGTCGTGCTCGTTCTCTGTGCAATCGGCTTCCTCATCTACTGGCTTACGAATATCCGCTCGAGAGAGCTTATCTTCGGTATCTACCGTGCGATGGGTATGTCGATGGGAGAGCTGATCCGCATGCTGATCAACGAGCATTTCTTCGGATCTCTGATCCCGATCCTTTTCGGTGCCGGAATCGGTATTCTTGCATCGAAGATGTTCATTCCTCTCATTGAGATTGCTTACTCGCCTGCGGAACAGACACTTCCGACGCGTATCTTTACGGAAACATCCGATGTCATTCGGATCAGCGTAGTTGTCGGCATCATGCTCCTCGGATGTCTTACGGTTATCTCCGTACTGCTTTCGAAGATCAAGATCAACCAGGCTCTTAAGCTTGGAGAAGACTAAGGAGGACGATGATGGAAGAATTGTTGCGTACACAAGGCGTGAAGCGTTCCTTCCCGGTCGCGGGCGGCGATTTCTGGGCTCTCAAGGGCATCAGCATCACCGTTCCGAAGAACTCCCTGACAATCTTAAAGGGACGTTCCGGTTCGGGTAAGACGACGTTACTGAATATTATCGGAGCGCTCGATGCTCCGACAAGCGGAACGGTTATATTTGACGGCCACGATATCTCGAAAGCATCCGACAAGGAGCGAGAAGTTCTGAGACGGAGCGAGATCGGCTTCATATTCCAGTCCGTTGCATTGATCCCGGTTATGTCCGCATACGAAAATGTGGAATATGCGCTCCGGCTCGCAGGCTACAAGGGCGATTACAGGGAACGTGTTATGGAATGTCTCAAGATGGTCGGCCTCAGCAAGCGTGCATCCCATATGCCGCAGGAACTGTCCGGCGGTGAGCAGCAGCGTGTCGCCATCGCGAGAGCGATCGCTCATAAGCCGAAGATCATCTTTGCCGATGAGCCTACCGGTGAGCTGGACTCAGCAACGAGTCTGCAGGTAATCGGTATCTTCAAGGAACTGATTGCGAAAGAGGGCATCACATTTGTCATGACGACGCATGACCCGAAACTCATGGGTTACGGCGATGTTGTATACGAAATCCTCGACGGAGAGGTAATCTCCACCATCAATAACACCGAGGAGGAAAGCCATGAGTAAGAAGAAAAAAGGTGATATTGTCCTGAAGAAGGATATCGTAAAGAAGGGCGTTGAAGCCGCCGCGAAGAAGGCCGAAGAGGCAAAGGTCAGCGCATCGAAGACAGCCGAAGAGGCAAAGGACACCGTTTCCAAAGCTGAGGATGCCGCAGTTAAGGCGTCGAAAGAGGCGGAGAAGACCGCGGAAGCCGTTAAAGACGCCGCGGAAACCGCAAAGGATGCCGCCGAAGCGGACGGCAATCCGATGAGCGAGGAGATTTCAAAGGCACTCAAGGATTCCTTCATGGAAGCTTACAAAAAGCAGACCGAAGGAGAACTCGAGGACGAGCTTGACGATAACGTCATGATCCTTTGCGAAAACCTCGTAAAGATTTATAAGACCAAGGAAACCGAAGTTCTTGCGTTACAGGGACTCGAGCTCCGGGTTGAGAAAGGCGAGTTTATCGCCATTATCGGTAGTTCCGGTTCCGGTAAGTCCACCTTCTTAAACCTGCTCGGCGGACTTGACCGTCCGAGCGCAGGCAAATTATACGTGGACGGCAAGAACCTGTTTAAGATGACCGAAAGCCAGCTTGTTTCCTATAAGCAGAAGACGGTCGGATTTGTCTGGCAGAACAATGCGAGAAACCTGCTGCCTTACCTGACGGCAATTCAGAACGTCGAACTTCCGATGCTGTTCTGTGAGCCGAAGGAACGTCATCAGAGAGCACTCGACCTGCTGACGCTTGTCGGTATGGCGCACAAGAAGGACAGCAAGCTCAGTCAGCTGTCCGGCGGTGAGCAGCAGCGTATCGCCATCGCGATTGCACTCGCAAACCGGCCTAAGCTGCTGCTGGCGGATGAGCCTACCGGTTCGGTAGACCAGAAGACCAGCGACGCGGTTCTTGATGTATTCCGTAAACTGAATTCCGAACTCGGTATCACGATCGTTATCGTTACCCATGATATTAACCTTGCAAAGAAGGTTAACCGTGTCGTAATGATGCGTGACGGTAAGACGAGTATCGAGCGAATCATGAAGGAAGAGTTCGTAAAGGAACAGCTTCACGGCTTTATCGAGGAGGATACGCACGAAGAGTACGCAATTCTCGACCATGCCGGCCGTGTGCAGATCCCGCGTGAGATGCTGGATGAGATCGGTGTCAACAGCAAGAAGATCCGCATGTCGGTAGATGGCGACAAGATCGTCATCACGAAGGCGGAGTAAGATTTGACGTTAAGATTCTAATTGAAACAGGATAAGAAAAGAACCGTCGCGAAAGTGACGGTTCTTTTCCGTTTACGAAGCAGGGAAAATGGTGTACAATATTAATGTTTTCCTTAATAAATCATGCATATTCCCGCCTTGCGAGAGTCATTTTCGGTCAGCGGGATGGCTTTTTTGCTCTCGCAAATGTAGAATGACCTCAGAAGGAAGGGAGGAATGGGAATGGAGAAGAGTTCAATCGGAACTTTTTTGACAGCACTTCGGAAAGCGAACGGAATGACGCAGAAGGAACTGGCGGAGCGGCTTAATGTTTCCGACAAGGCCGTGAGCCGTTGGGAACGGGACGAGAGCTATCCGGATATCACGCAGATTCCGGTCATAGCGGATATCTTCGGGATTACTTCGGATGAACTGTTACGTGGGGAGCGAAGTGACGCAGGGAATCCGGTAAAAGCTTTGGAGCGTACCGAACGGGAAATCGCACATTTTTCTGAAAGTGTCCGGTCTGATCATCTGATCCGGACAATTGCCGCGATCACCGTTGCCGCGGTAGCTTTGATAGTCAGGCTTGTCATTTATGACAAGGCAAATACTGAGACCTATTTTATGACGAAAGAGGCAACCGATGCGTGGTTTCAGAAGATGGATATTCTGGACGGTATCGTTTCGGCGCTCAGCTGGGGCGCATTTCTTGCCGCGACGGCTTATGTTGTTATCCTGTTTTTGAAAGCAAAGGAGAAACTGGCCCGGATTGACTCGGAAGACGAACCTGTTACGAACGCAAAGCGGAATGTGAAGTTAGTCTTTCGGATCAGCAGATGGTTACTGTTTATCATCTTCCTGCTGAATCTGGTTATTATCTTACAACTATAAGAAAAACCACCGGTTTTCATGCCGGTGGTTTTTTCGTATATATCCGCAGAAGTATTCTACAGATTGCTCTCTTTGTATTTTTGCTCGCAGTATACACAGCGGTAGACGCATTTTTCTTCGTTCGTAAGACGGAAGCGGTGCGGGAGTTCCTGCTCGATGCTCGTGATGCAGCGGGGGTTCTTGCACTTAAGGATGTTCGTTACCTCGCGGGGAAGACGTACGCGGCGCTTCTCGACGATGACGTCGTTTTCGATGATATTTAAGGTAATGTTCGGATCAAGTACCGCGAGGGTATCGAGGTCGACCGTGATCGGACCTTCAATCTTAATGATGTCTTTCCGGCCCATTTTATTGCTGGATGCGTTTTTAATGATCGCGACGCAGCAGTCGAGCTTGCCGAGCTCAAGATATTCGTAAATCTGCATGCCCTGGCCGGCTTTGATATGGTCAATGACTACGCCTTGATGGAGTCCGCCGATATTTAACATGTTGTGTACCTCCTTATTTTTGCGGGATGCGGTCCTTCAGACCGAGGAGCAGGATGATCAGAGCCATACGGGCGTATACGCCGAAGCCGGCCTGACGGAAATAGGCCGCGCGCGGGTCATCGTCGACCTCAACGGAGATTTCGTTGACACGCGGAAGCGGATGAAGGACGAACATGTCCTCACGGGCAAGCTTCATCTTCTCGGGCGTCAGAATGAAGCTGTTCTTTAAGCGGATGTAATCCTCCTCGTTGAAGAAACGCTCGCGCTGTACTCTTGTCATGTAAAGAATGTCAAGCTCGGGCATTACCTCGTCAAGGGAACGGACTTCCTTGTAAGGAATGTTCTTTGCGTCAAGCACTTCCTCTTTGAGGTATGCCGGGATGCACAGTTCTTCGGGCGAGATCAGTACGAAGCGGATGCCGGGGTATCGTACCATCGCGTTGATCAGCGAGTGTACCGTACGGCCGAACTTGAGGTCACCGCAAAGACCGATGGTCATGTTATCAAGGCGTCCTTTGAGTTCGAGGATTGTCAGCAGGTCGGTGAGTGTCTGCGTCGGATGGTTGTGGCCGCCGTCGCCTGCATTGATTACCGGAATTCCGGAATGCTGTGATGCGACGAACGGAGCACCTTCCTTCGGGTGACGCATCGCACAGATGTCAGCGTAGTAGGAGATGATTCGGATCGTGTCGGAGACGCTTTCTCCTTTGGCGGCCGAGCTTGAATCCGCGCTCTGGAAGCCGAGAACCGAACCGCCGAGATTGAGCATTGCCGCCTCAAAGGAAAGGCGCGTTCTGGTGCTCGGTTCGTAGAAGCAGGTTGCGAGTTTCTTGCCGTCACACACGTGACGGTAGCGCTCAGGATCTTTCATGATGTCCTGGGCGAGCGAGAGGAGTTCGGTGAGTTCCTCAAGGCTTAAGTCCATCGGGCTGATAAGGTGTTTCATGTGTATCCTCCTATATGTGAATTTTGAAAGATGCAGGCACAGAAATAGGAATCACAAAGATTCATTCCCATGAAAAAGCCTGCGATTATTTCGCAGGCTTGAAATCAAAGTAACGAAGACAGTTGTTGTAGCAAATATCTTCCACGATCGAACCGAGATAAGTAATATCCGCGGGATACTCGCCGCCGGCAACAAGACCGCCGAGGAAGCGGCAAAGGATACGACGGAAATACTCATGTCTCGTATAGGAAAGAAAACTGCGGGAATCGGTAAGCATTCCGATGAAATTACCGAGCACGCCGAGTTCGGAAAGGCTCGTAAGCTGGGCAAGCATGCCGTTCTTATGATCATTGAACCACCACGCCGAACCGTGCTGGATCTTGCCGGCAGCGGAACCGTCCTGGAAACAGCCGATCACGGAATCAATCGCCGCATTGTCAATCGGATTCAGCGAATAGAGAACCGTCTTCGGAAGTTCCTCCGTAAGAGCAAGGGAATTCAGGAAGTTCGTCAGCTGGCTGACGGGCGTATAGTTATCGATGCAGTCAAAACCGGTGTTGGGACCGATCTTAATGTACATGAACGTATTGTTATCACGCTTCACGCCGTAATGGAGCTGCATGACAAATCCCACGCGGGCATACTGTTTTGCAAGATAGGAAAGAAGATTGGTGCGGTATTCCATTGCTTCCTGCGGGGAAACCGCGCCGCCGTCCATCTTCTTACGGAAAATGGCATTGGCAGTCTCGTCATCACAAGGTTGGTACATAACATAGGGAAGCCCGTGGTCAGCCGTCTTGCATCCGCGGAAAGCGAAGTAGTTGATGCGTTCGTTGAGGCAGTCCTTCAAATCGGACAGACTGTACATCGCCCAGTCGCAGACTTTGCCGAGCTTTTCAACGGAAGCCGCAAATGTGGGCTTCTCAATATCCAGATAATTATCGGGACGAAAAGCGGGAAGGACCTGTACGTCAAAGGACGGGTCCTCGGCAAGCATCTTATGATATTTTAAATCATCACAGGGATCGTCGGTCGTACAGAGAATCCGTACGTTAGACATCTTGATCAGATTGCGGGCAGAGAAGCCCGGTTTCTGAAGATATGCGTTGCAACGGTCATAAATATCGCGTGCATTGGATGCGGTAAGCGGTTCATTGATGTCGAAATACCGCTGCAGTTCGAGATGGCTCCAATGATAGAGCGGATTGCCGGGGGCACGCTGAAGCGCCTGCGCGAAAGCAAGAAACTTCGCGTAATCGCTTGCGTTACCGGTAATCAGGGATTCGGAAACACCGTTCCCGCGCATGAGACGCCACTTATAGTGGTCAGCGCCGAGCCAGAGCTCCGTAATCGAACGGAAATGAACGTCTTTGGCAATTTCTTCAACCGGAATGTGGCAATGATAATCAATGATCGGCATATGCTCCGCAAAACGGTGATAAAGCGTCTCGGCATATTCCGTATCCAGAAGAAAATTGCGGTCCATAAATTCCATTCCGGGGCTGCCTCCGTGTTTCCTTTAATCTTATCTGCGCTATCTTACCATATTCGAAAAACAAATTCAATACATTTTCCGCCGAATTGAGAAAAATATCAAGATATAGGTATCAGACAATATTTTTGTTGCGGAAAGGTGCAACATGTGGTAAAATTTTCAAAGAGTTGTTTAGGAGGTCATTATGAGTAAGATCGTTACGCTCGGTGAGATTATGCTTCGCCTTTCGACGCCCGGATATGAGCGTTTTCTGCAGGCGGAAAGCTTTGATGTATGCTATGGCGGAGGAGAAGCCAATGTTGCCGTTTCCCTCGCTAATTACGGATATGATGTGTCCTATGTGACTAAGCTTCCGAAGAACGAAATCGGTGAAAGCGCGATCGCGGCACTTCGCAAATACGGCGTGGACTGCAGTGATATCGTACGCGGCGGCGACCGTGTCGGAATCTATTATCTGGAGACCGGTGCTTCGGTTCGTCCTTCCAAGGTTATCTATGACCGTGCGCATTCCTCGATTGCCGAGGCCGTTCCTTCGGATTTTAATTTCGATAAGATCTTTGAAGGCGCGCAGTGGTTCCATTTTACCGGCATTACGCCCGCTATCAGCGATTCGGCCGCAGAGGTAACAAAGGCTGCTTTGATCGCGGCGAAGAAACACGGTCTGACCGTTTCCTGTGACCTGAATTTCCGAAAGAAGCTCTGGTCAAGCGAGAAGGCCCGTAAGGTAATGACCGAGCTGATGCAGTACGTTGACGTATGCATCGGAAACGAAGAGGATGCCGACAAGGTACTCGGCTTCAAGCCCGGCAATACCGATGTAACAAGCGGTAAGCTGGAACTTGCAGGTTACGAGGATATCTTTAAGCAGATGACCGAACGGTTCGGTTTCAAATATGTCGTAAGTTCTCTTCGTGAGAGCATTTCGGCATCCGATAATAACTGGTCTGCAGCCATCTATGACGGAAAGACATTTTATCATTCCCGCTCCTATAAGCTCCACATTGTGGACCGCGTCGGCGGAGGCGATTCCTTCGCGGCAGGTCTGATCTGCGGACTGATGGATGGAAAGAGCGGAGCGGAAGCGCTTGAATTTGCCGTAGCGGCAAGTGCTTTGAAGCACACGATCCCAGGTGATTTCAACTGTGTAACGAGAGACGAGGTACTTGCCCTTGCCGGCGGAGACGGCAGCGGCCGGGTACAGCGATAAAGGAAAAGGAGAAAGGTATTATGAGTTTGAAGATTCAGAAAGTAACAGACGAAGCATTTGGCACTTACGGCCGCGTGGTAACCGGCTATGACACGAAGGAACTTCTTGACGTTCTCGTTAAGACGACTCCCGCACCGGCTGACGCCGTTGTTTATGTTCCTTCCGATGCAGGTCTTGAAGCAACGCCCGCCATGAAGGATTTCACGTTGAACTGCTACGGCGGCATGCCGATCCAGATCGGTTACTGCAACGGCACCAACACGAAGCTGAACTGCCTTGAGTATCATCGCGACAGCGAGATCGATATCGCCGCTGAGGACTGCATCCTTCTTCTTGCACGTCAGCAGGATTGCATGGGTAAGATGCTCGACACCTCCAAGGTAGAGGCTTTCTTCTGCCCGGCAGGTACCGGCGTAGAGCTTTACGCGACTACGCTTCATTATGCACCTTGCAGCGCGAAGAAGGGTGACCATTTCCGTGTTGTTATCATTCTTCCGAAGGGCACGAACCTTGAGAAGCCCGCGATCACTGTTAAGAACGATGATGATGCCCGTCTTTTCGCTGCCAACAAATGGCTCATCGCGCATCCTGAAGCAGGCGAAGCAAAGCAGGGCGCGGTTATAGGTCTTACCGGTGAGAACATTGATATCATTGATCTGATCTAGTATTTTCCGTACTTTTTATGACATCCTATTGAGCGCCAGGCGCAGAAAGAGGTAAGCTATGAAGTGTCCGTTTTGCGGAGATGAGAATACCAAGGTAATTGATTCCCGGCCTTCCGAGGAGACCAACGCGATCCGCCGCCGCAGACAGTGCGAGAAGTGCGGTAAGCGTTTTACGACTTACGAGAAGGTGGAGACGATTCCGCTTGTCGTTATTAAGAAGGGTAATATCCGTGAGGCTTATGACCGTTCGAAGATCGAAGCGGGCGTATTCCGTTCCTGCCACAAGCGTCCCATCAGCGTATCCCAGATCACACAGCTGGTCGACGAAGTTGAGAACGTTATCTTCAATATGGAAGAGAAAGAAATTCCGAGTTCCAAGATCGGCGAGCTGGTTATGGATAAGCTGAAGACTCTCGATGCGGTAGCTTATGTCAGATTTGCCTCCGTCTATCGTGAATTCAAGGATGTCGGAACCTTTATGGACGAGCTCAAGAAACTGCTTGACCATGAGGATAAGAAGAAATGATCAGCCATTTGCTCCGGCAAATGTGACAAAGATTCCGTTTCGGATTCAGCAATGCGACGAATCGGTTTCGTAAAAAGTAGATTTTAAGACAGCATTTTCCCGAAGAAGATGCTGTCTTTTTATATGCTCCGCCGATGGATTGGCCGGCTTCCCGCATGTAGAATAAAAGCATTCTTCAGTATTTTATATGGAAACGGAGCAATGATATGTTTTGTGTAATAAACAGTTTTGCGTTAGTCGGAATTGACGCGCAGCCGGTAAGAGTGGAGGTGGATGTCGGAAACGGACTTCCCGGGATCAATCTGGTCGGGTCGCTTTCCGCGGAGGTGCGGGAGGCAAGAGAACGGGTCCGTGTCGCGCTTCGAAACGCCGGGTATCCGGTACCCGCGAAGAAGATTACGGTGAATCTTTCACCGGCGGATATCAGAAAGGAAGGAACGGGGTTCGACCTGGCAATTGCAATCGGGATTCTGACGGGATTAGAACTGATCCCGCAGGAACTTGTTAAAGGCACGTGCTTTCTTGGGGAGATCGGTCTGGACGGCGTGCTGCGTCCTGTGCCGGGGGCGCTTTCGTGCGCCTACGCAGCAAAGGAGGAAGGCTACCGGAGCATCTATGTGCCGACCGAAAACGGACAGGAGGCGGGCATGGTGGAAGGCATTGACGTTTATGCGGTCCGGACGCTTTCCGATGTGATCGAGAGTTTCCTCGGCGACCAGCTTTTGGAACCGCTGGTGCGGGAGTTTCATGCAGACCCGACCGAGACGGAGGAGGATTTCGCCGACATCAGCGGCCAGTTTCTTGCAAAGAGGGGAGCCGTCATTGCGGCGGCGGGAGGCCATAACCTGCTTCTTTTGGGACCGCCGGGATCGGGTAAGACGATGCTTGCGAAACGGATTCCGGGTATCCTTCCCGCCATCACACCCGAGGAAAGCATTGAATTAACAAAGATATACAGCGTTGCGGGTCTGATCCGGCCGGAAGCGGGCAGGATCATGACGAGACCTTTCCGGAATCCTCATCACACCTGTACGCTTGCGGGAATGGCCGGGGGCGGGGCAAGACTTCCGGTGCCCGGTGAGATCACGCTTGCAACCGGCGGGGTCCTGTTCTTAGATGAACTACCCGAATTTCGCCGCGAATGCATTGAGGTTTTAAGGCAGCCGTTAGAGGAGCACCGCGTCGTGATCTCGAGACTTTACGGAAACTACACTTTGCCGGCGTCGTTTCTGCTTGTCGCCGCGATGAATCCGTGCCCGTGCGGGTATTTTCCCGACAGGAACCGCTGCAACTGCAGTCCGGACAGGATCCGTCGCTATATGGGAAAGATCAGCCAGGCGGTGATCGACCGGATCGATCTGTGCGTGGAGATGAGTGCCGTACCGTTTCAGGATCTGTCAGAACGGACGCGCGGACCTTCCAGCAAAGAAATCCGCGCGGAGGTCGAACGGTGCCGCATGATTCAGGCGGAACGCTACCGTGACGAATCGTTCCGGCTCAATGCAAGGCTTCCTTCTTCGGCACTGGATAAATACTGCGTTATGACACCCGAAGCGGAGCGGAAGCTTGCTTCAGCGTTTCGCAGCAAGGGTTTCAGCGCGCGGCTGTATGATCGGATCCGCCGTGTCGGCCGGACGATCGCGGACCTGGCCGGCTCTGAAAAGATCGGGGAGGAACATATTACCGAAGCCGTGATGTATCACGCGACCGACATCGGAAGGAGGCATGAACAGTATGGGAAATTCGTATGATATCTGGCTTTCGGCGGCGGTTTCCACGGTCTCGCATATCAACCATTTGCTGGAATGGTTCGGGGACGCGGAAGGTGTATTCCGGGCGAAGGAAAAGGAGATCACGGAGGACAGTATTCTGACTCCTTCCGAGAAGGCTTTTCTTACTTCACCCGTGAAGGAGGAGAACCGGAACAGCCGTTACGAATATGTATGCCGCAACGATATTCGTATGATCTGCCGTCATGAAAAAGATTATCCGAAGCGGTTCGACTGCCTGGATGACCCGCCGTACGGAATCTTCGTGCAGGGGAAACTCCCGCCGCCGGACATCCCATCGATTGCGGTTGTCGGGTCCCGCCGCGCAAGTCCCTATGGGGAAAATGTGGCGGAGCTCTTCGCGGGTGAACTGGCTGCCGCAGGAATCATCATTGTTAGCGGACTAGCGATGGGAATCGACGGGATCAGTCACCGGGCGGCACTTGAGAACAAAGGCTTTACCGTCGGCGTACTCGGTTCGGGAATCGGCGTACCGTACCCGAAAGAAAACTGGAAGCTCTATCAGCAGATGCGGGAGAAGGGATGTATCATATCCGAGCACGGACCGGGGGTCCCGCCGTTAAAACAGAATTTCCCGCACAGGAACCGGCTGATCTCTGCGCTTTCGGACGGTATTCTTGTCGTTGAGGCGGCCGAAAGGAGCGGAACGCTGATCACGGTTGACCGGGGACTGGAACAGGGAAAGGACATATTTGCCGTTCCCGGAAGGATCGGCGACCGGAACAGTGAAGGATGCCTGAATCTGATCAGGCAGGGAGCGTTTCTGGTAACGAAACCGGAGCAGATCATCGCCGAACTCGCGTCCAATTATCCTTCCGTAAGGAAGAATTGCGGGACATATAGACAGCTTAGTTTTAATTTTCCGAATGATTTTGAGGAATTTAATGAAAATTCTGAAAATTTGATTTTGGGTATTGCAAGGGATGAAAAAGTAGTGTATGATTTGTGTCGTTTGGACGCCAGGCACTTCGATGAGTTGCTGTCCCAAAGCGGACTGACCGTTGCAAGACTGTCAGAAGTGCTGTATTCCCTGCAGCAGAAGGGAATCGTCCGGCAGGCTATTCCGAACTACTATTCCCGCAAGGGTTGAGGAATGCCGGAAAGAAAGGATCCGGTCTTGCGTAATGGACCGGAACCGATTACCGGAGGATTATATGAAAGAACCCGCTAAGACGAAGAAGACCGCAAAGTCTTCCGAGGCGAAGACGACGAAGAAAACCGTGAAGGCGGCTAAGACGGCCGAAAAGACCGTGAAGACCGCCGCCGAAACGGAGAAGAAGACCGTAAAGGCAGCGAAGACGACGAAGGCCGCCAAGACTGCCAAAACCGCGAAAGCCAAATATCTCGTTATCATGGAGTCTCCCGCGAAAGCGAAGACCGTTAAGAAATATCTCGGATCCAACTACGATGTGCTTGCATCGGGCGGACATGTCAGAGACCTTCCGAAGAGCCGGCTCGGCGTCGATGTGGACGGTTCCTTTGACCCGCACTATATCACGATCCACGGCAAAGGAGACGTTCTTGCCGCACTCCGTAAGGGAATCAAAAAAGCCGATAAGATTTATCTCGCAACCGACCCGGACCGTGAGGGAGAGGCGATTGCATGGCATCTGACGGAGCTTCTGAAGCCGGAGGCGAAGAAGACTTACCGTATCACATTCAATGAAATCACGAAAAATGCCGTAAAGAGCTCCATAAAGAACGCCCGTGAGATCGACATGAATCTCGTTGACGCACAGCAGGCGAGAAGAGTGCTTGACCGTATGGTGGGCTATGAGATCAGCCCGATCCTTTGGAGAAAAGTAAAACGCGGTCTGAGCGCAGGACGCGTACAGTCGGTTGCGCTTCGCATGATCTGCGACCGTGAAGCTGAGATCGCCGCATTTGTCCGGGAGGAATTCTGGAAGATCAGCGGCACATTTTCCTTCGAAGGCGTTAAGAAGCCGGTTTCGGCGGTATATTACGGAAAGAAGGGCAGGAAGGCGACGCTTCGCAATGAGGCGGATGCCAATAAGGTGCTTGACGCCGTAAAGGGAGCTTCCTTCACGGTTTCCGAAGTGAGGGAAAGCCAGCGCAAGAAGAACGCGCCGCTTCCGTTCACGACCAGCACGCTTCAGCAGGAAGCATCCAAGGTTCTCAACTATTCGACGCAGAAGACCATGCGTCTTGCACAGCAGTTATATGAAGGCGTAGATGTGAAAGGCCACGGAACGCTCGGCCTGATCACGTATCTGCGTACCGATTCCACGCGTATCTCCGCAGAGGCGGATGCTGCCGTTAAAGCTTTCATCGAGGGCGAGATCGGCAAGGATTATGTCGCCGCGACCCAGAAGGAAGCGGACAACGGAAAGCGTATCCAGGACGCGCACGAAGCAATTCGTCCTTCCTATATCAATCTGACTCCCGATGAGCTGAAGAACGAACTCTCGAAGGAACAGTTCAAGCTTTACCAGCTGATCTGGAACCGTTTCGTTGCGAGCCGCATGAAGCCTGCGGTTTATACCGTAACGAGTCTGAAAATCGAAGGTAACGACCACATCTTTACGAGTTCCTTCAGCTCCGTCGTTTTTGACGGCTACGAAAAGGTATACCGCCTCTCCGATGAGGATGAGGAGGAGAAGGAGTCCGGCAAGCTTCCGAAGGAAGGCGACAAGGCACGTTCCGCAGAGCTTTCGAAGGAGCAGCATTTTACGCAGCCGCCGGCACATTATACCGAAGCAAGCCTCGTAAAAGCGATGGAGGAGACCGGTATCGGCCGCCCGAGTACTTACGCGCCTACGATCACGACGATCCTTACGAGACATTATGTCGCGAAGGAGAAAAAGGATATCTTTGTTACCGAGCTCGGGGAGGCGGTCAATGACCTGATGAAGCAGGCATTCCCTTCGGTTGTTGCTACGGATTTCACGGCAACGATGGAAACACTGCTTGACGGTGTCGAAGAGGGCAATGTCGCCTGGAAGACCGTTGTGAAGAATTTCTATCCGGATCTGCATGAAGCCGTTAAGGCTGCGGAAGCAACGCTTGACAGCGTGAAGATCGCCGATGAGGTTTCGGATGTTGTCTGTGAGCAGTGCGGACGTACGATGGTATACAAATACGGCCCGCACGGCAAATTCCTTGCCTGCCCCGGCTTCCCGGAGTGCCGCAACACAAAGGTCATTATCGAGCACAGCGGTATCGCCTGTCCGAAATGCGGCAAGGAACTGATCGTACGTCATACCCGTAAAGGACGCAGATATTACGGATGCGAAGGTTATCCGGACTGCGATTTCATGAGCTGGCAGAAGCCTGAGAACGGGAGCGGAGAATGAGCGTTCAATTGCTGGATAAAACAAGAAAACTGCAGAAGCTACTGCACAATAACCAGAGCTCCGAGAAGGTCGTTTTCAACGATATCTGCGGCGTGCTCTGCGATATTCTCGAATCCGACGTGCTCGTATTAAGCCGCAAAGGGAAGATCCTCGGAAGCGGCAAACGCGAGGATATCCCGGTACTCAGCGGTCTTTTAACGGATTCTCTCGGGAACCATATTGACAGCGCGATGAACGAGCGCCTGCTCAATATCCTTTCCACGAAGGAAAATCTGAATCTCCAGATGCTCGGTTTCGAGCCTTCGGAGTGTAACGGCTATTACGCAATCGCAGCGCCGATCGATATTGCCGGAAACCGGAACGGCACGCTTTTCCTTTATCGTACCGCGAAGCAGTATTCAATCGATGATATTATCCTTGCCGAATACGCGACAACGGTTGTCGGGCTTGAGATTGTCCGCTCGAAGAATGAAGAGTCGGCTGCATTTATCCGGGGACAGAAGGTGGCAGAGTCCGCATTTGCCTCCCTTTCCGTGATGGAAGTGGAAGCGGTAGGTCATGTTTTTAACGAGCTGGAGGGCATGGAAGGCATCCTTGTGACGAGCCGCGTCGCGGACCGCGCGAAGATTACGCGTTCGGTCATCGTCAATGCGCTTCGGAAACTGGAGAGCGCCGGCGTGATCGAATCCCGTTCGTCCGGCATGAAGGGTACTTTCATCAAGGTTTTGAACAAGAATATTTACAACTATCTGCCGAAGAAGAACTGATTCGGCGGGCAATAAAATGAGCGGTATCATCCGGCGTCTTTGCGGGAATAAAGAATTTTAATTTTTTCTTGCATTCCGTCGGATGTTGTGCTATATTGTTTTAGTCTGAAAAATCACGCATACGGGTGTCCGGCCGGTGCCGAAAGGTCGCCGGATTGACTGGTGCGGAAGCAAAACAACCAAAGGAGGAATATAACGATGAGCGTTATATCAATGAAACAGCTGCTTGAGGCCGGCGTACATTTCGGTCATCAGACAAGAAGATGGAACCCTAAGATGGCTCCGTACATTTATACCGAGAGAAACGGTATCTACATCATCGACCTTCAGAAGTCCGTAGGTAAGGTTGACGAGGCTTACTACGCAGTAAAGGACATCGTTGCAAACGGCGGCAAGATCCTTTTCGTAGGAACCAAGAAGCAGGCTCAGGATTCCATTAAGGTAGAGGCTGAGCGTTGCGGTATGTACTATGTAAACGAGAGATGGCTCGGCGGTATGCTGACCAACTTTAAGACCATTCAGTCCCGTATTGCAAGACTGAAGGCAATTGAGACCATGTCCACCGACGGCACATTTGACGTTCTTCCCAAGAAGGAAGTTATCGGCCTGAAGAAGGAGTGGGAGAAGCTCGAGAAGAACCTCGGCGGTATCAAAGAGATGAAGAGAATTCCGGATGCGATCTTCGTAGTAGATCCCAAGAAGGAAAGAATCTGCGTTCAGGAAGCTCACATCCTCGGCATTCCGTTGATCGGTATTGCCGATACCAACTGCGATCCCGACGAGTTGGATTATGTTATCCCCGGTAACGATGACGCGATCCGTGCCGTTAAGCTTATCGTAAGCAAGATGGCTGACGCTGTGATCGAGGCCAATGAAGGCGAGCAGCTTGTAGACAACGCGGAAACCGAAGAGGCTTCCGAAGAGGCTGCTGCTGACAACGAGTAATTTATACGGAGGAAATAACAATGGCTGATATCAGTGCTAGCATGGTAAAAGAGCTCCGTGAGATGACCGGAGCCGGTATGATGGATTGTAAGAAGGCACTTACCGCTACGAACGGTGACATGGACCAGGCAGTTACCTGGCTTCGTGAGAACGGTCTTGCAAAGGCTGCCAAGAAGGAAAGCAGAATCGCGGCCGAAGGCGTATGTGCTTGCTATATTTCCGATGACAAGAAGACGGGTGCTATCGTAGAGGTTAACTCCGAGACCGACTTCGTTGCTAAGAACGAGAAGTTCACAAGCTTTGTTGCAAAGGTTGCCAAGATGGCTGCCGAGACCGATGCCAAGTGCATCGACTGCTTCCTTGATTCCGCTTGGTGCGAGGACAGCAGCGTAACCGTTAAGGAGGCTCTTGCCAGCCTTGTTGCGGTTATCGGTGAGAAGCTTTCCATCCGTCGCTTCGAGAAGATCGTTACCGACGGTTTCGTAGTAGATTACATTCATAACGGCGGTAAGCTCGGCATCCTTGTTGAGATGGAAGGCGAGGCTACGGACGCTAACATTGAGTGCGCTAAGAACGTTGCAATGCAGGTTTGCGCAATGAAGCCTTCTTATGTAAGCCGCGAGGATATCCCCGCTGACTTCATTGCTTCCGAGACCGATATCATCACGAAGGAAGCTCTTAAGGAGAACGCTGAGAGCAACAAGCCGAAGCCCGAGAATATCGTTATCGAGCGTATCGTTCCCGGCCGTCTTGATAAGGAACTGAAGGAAATCTGCCTTGTTGACCAGGTTTACGTTAAGGATCAGGATATGACCGTTGCGAAGTATATCGCAAGCGTAAGCAAGGATCTTAAGGTTAAGAAGTTCGTTCGTTTCGAGACCGGTGAAGGTATGGAGAAGCGCGAAGAGAACTTCGCTGAGGAAGTTGCAAAGCAGATGGCAGGCAACTAAGCCGAAATTATATTGAGTTTACTGACAGGGATGCCGATGAGGCGTCCCTGTTTTTTTATATGTCGCATCGGTTGATTTTGACAGGTTATTGTTATAGAATAACTAAGATAGTATGGAAGGACGATGGCGTCACCGAATCCGGAAACGGATGGAAACTGATTTAAGCGGAGCGATATGAAGTCTTTGGGTTGAATTCTCCGAGGCTGTATGGTAAAATCATTTTAGTTTGAAGAGACCGGGAGGCACGTATGGGAAACTATAAACGCATCCTTTTGAAATTGAGCGGAGAAGCACTTGCCGGAGAGCAGGGATTCGGCTTCGATGAAGCCAATGTCATGACTGTCGGGAAGCAGATCAAGGAGCTCGTCGACCGCGGCGTACAGGTTGCGATCGTAATCGGCGGCGGCAATTTTATGAGAGGACGCGCGTGCAAGAGCATTGAAAGAACCAAAGCGGATTCCATCGGAATGTTAGCGACGGTTATGAACTGCATCTATGTTTCCGAAAGCCTTCGGAATCTCGGACTGAAGACGCAGGTGTTCACGCCATTTGCCTGCGGAACCTTTACGGAGCTTTTCTCGAAGGATAAGGCGATTGAAGCGCTGAATGACGGCAAAGTCGTATTCTGCGGAGGAGGGACAGGGCATCCCTACTTCTCGACCGATACCGGAACATCGCTTCGCGCGATCGAACTCGAGTGCGACTGCATCGTAATGGCGAAGGCAGTGGACGGAATCTATGACAGCGATCCGGTACTGAATCCGAACGCGAAGAAATATGATTCCATCACCTACACGGAGATTCTGACGAAACAGCTGAAGGCCGTGGATCTGACCGCTTCCGTGCTCTGCATGGAGAATAAGATGCCGATGATCCTGTTCGACCTGAATATCGAAAACAGCATCGTGAGAAACGTTTTGGAAGGCTGCACCGGAACGGTTGTCAGCAATGAATAAGGGTTTTACCCGATCAAAAGGAGTGTGACAGTATGAACGAGATTTTAACCCCTTTCGAAGTTAAGATGAATAAGACGATGGACAATCTGAAAGAGGAGTATGCGAACATCCGCGCAGGACGTGCGAACCCGCATCTTCTTGATAAGATTAAAGTAGATTATTACGGAACCCCGACCGCTCTGCAGCAGGTTGCGAACATCTCGGTTCCGGAAGCAAGAATGATCGTGATCCAGCCCTGGGAATCCAGACTGATCCGTGACATTGAAAAGGCTATCCTCGCATCCGATATCGGTATCACCCCCGGCAATGACGGAAAGTGCATTCGTCTGATGTTCCCGGAGCTTACCGAGGATCGAAGAAAGGATCTTGCGAAGGATATTAAGAAGAAGGCCGAGGAAGCCAAGGTTGCCATCCGTAACATCCGCCGCGATGCGAATGATGCCATCAAGAAAGCCGGCAAGGAGATTTCCGAAGACGAAGTAAAGAAGATGGAAACGGACGCGCAGAAGATGACCGACAAGTTCATTGAGGACATTGACAAGACCGCGGCCGACAAGACCAAGGAAATCATGACCGTATAATATTTGTCTGAAATCTGAGATCGGGGCGTAGCATATACGCCCCGATTGTAGCATGATTTCCGGAGGAATTATGGCTGAAAGCAAGGAATATAAGATCCCACGTCATGTGGCGATCATCATGGACGGAAACGGCCGCTGGGCGAAGAAACGTTTCTTGCCGAGAAAGGCCGGACATGTGCAGGGGAGCCGCGTCGCAGAGCAGATCTGTGAGGACGCATACGATCTCGGGATCGAATATCTGACGTATTACGCGTTCTCCACGGAGAACTGGTCGAGGCCGCAGGACGAAGTGGACGCGCTGATGAACCTGCTTCGCAAATATATGAAGGACAGTATTGAACGAAGCAGCAAAAACAACATGCGCGTACGCGTGATCGGTGACATTTCGGCTTTGGCGCCTGACCTGCAGGAGAGTATCCGAAAACTTGAAGAAGTCTCGGCATCGAACACCGGACTCAAGTTCCAGGTTGCCATCAATTACGGCGGCCGCGACGAGATACTGCGGGCTGTCCGCAAAGCAGCCGAGAAGGTGAAAGAGGGCGAGTTACAGCCCGAAGAAATTAACGAAGAGGTTTTCTACGGATTCTTTGATACCGCGGGGATTCCGTATCCGGATCTGATGATCCGCACAAGCGGGGAGATGCGCACGAGCAATTTCCTGCCCTGGCAGTTAGCATATTCGGAGTTCTATTTTACGGATGTGCTGTGGCCGGATTTCAATAAAAAAGAATTAAAGAAGGCTTTGGACTTCTATAATGGCAGGGATCGCCGGTTCGGCGGTGTCTGACGGTTGGAGAAAGGACCGGCTCGGGCCGGCAGGTTTTGGTTCATGTTAAAACGTACTTTGAGCGGAGCAGTGCTGATTGCCGTTGCATTTGCCGCTTTCTATTTCGGCGGATATGTTCTGCTCGGAATCACTTTGTTTCTTTCCATTCTCGGAATGTTCGAACTGTTCCGGGTATTCGAAATGCAGAAATCGCCGCATGCATTTCTCGGATATACTGCTGCGGTTGCTTATGATGCGTCGCTACTTCTGAAAGATTCCGAGAAGTATTTCATCCCGGGGCTTTGTATCTTCCTGATCCTGACGCTTATCATCTATGTGCTTTCGTTCCCGAACGTTAAGGCGGCAAAGGCGATATGCGTACCGTTCGTATTCCTGTATGTGGCATTTCTGTTCGGTTTCCTGTACCGGATCCGTGTATTGGACGGCGGCGTGTATCTTGTATGGATCGTACTCCTCGGTGCATGGGGAAGCGACACATTTGCCTACCTTGCGGGCGTTCTCCTCGGAAAGCATAAAGCGTTTCCGAGACTCAGCCCGAAGAAGACGTGGGAAGGATGCGTCGGCGGCGTACTCGGCGCTTCGATCCTGTGCGGCGTATACGGGCTTTGCCTTTCCGATAAGCTTCCTTCGTTCGATCCGCTGCCTGCATGGGCGGCGCTCGCGATCGTAGGCGCTTGTTCCGCGGTCCTTTCAATGTTCGGCGACCTGACGGCCTCCGCGATCAAGAGAGACCACGGCGTGAAGGATTACGGCAGACTGATCCCCGGGCACGGCGGCGTTATGGACCGTTTCGACAGCGTTCTGTTCACCGCGCCCGCAGTTTATCTGCTGATCACGGCTTTATTGTAGGATTCCGGCCGGTTCCTGCCGGCACATGAATTACCGGCCGTTTCGGTCCGGTGTGAGGGTATTTATGAAACATCTGGGAATATTCGGTTCAACCGGTTCAATCGGAACTCAGACTTTGGAAATCGTTCGGGATTATCCGGACGATTTTCGTGTTGAAATACTTGCGGTTTCGGGCAATGTCGAAAAGCTCGAGCAGCAGATCCGCGAGTTCCGTCCGAAGAAGGTTTGCGTATACCGGGAAGAGGCATATCTTGATCTGAAGAACCGTATCGCGGACCTTGACGGAATCGAAGTATATACAGGCATGGAAGGACTTCTTACCTGCGCTTCGGACCCCTGTTACGACACGATGGTTGCAGCGGTTGTAGGAATGATCGGCATTCTTCCGACGATGGCGGCGATCCGTGCCGGCAAATGTGTCGCTCTTGCCAATAAGGAGACGCTTGTTACGGCGGGACATTTGATCATGCCGATGTTAAAGGAATACCATACCGATCTCTATCCGGTTGACAGTGAGCATTCCGCAATCTTCCAGTCCTTGCAGGGACTTCCCTATAACGGGCCTGTTTCCGACGGCAATCCCGCGATCAAGAGAATCCTTCTGACAGCATCGGGCGGACCGTTCCGCGGCCGTACGCTTGCCGAAATGAAGAATTATACCGTAGAGGACGCGCTTCGCCATCCGAATTGGGCAATGGGACAAAAAATTACCATTGACAGTGCTACAATGGTAAATAAAGGACTGGAAATGATGGAAGCAAGGTGGCTTTTCGGGGTGGAACCCGAGCAGATCACCGTGCTGATCCATCCGCAGAGCATTCTGCACAGTGCCGTGGAGTTTACGGACGGGGCTGTGATCGGACAGATGGGTATGCCCGACATGAAGCTGCCGATCCAGTATGCTTTGTTCTATCCGGAGCGAAAGAAGATGACGGCTAAGCCGTTAGATCTGTTTCAGGTCGCGGATCTGCACTTCGAGAAGCCCGATTTGGTGAATTTCCCGGCATTTGCCGCCGCACGTGACGTCATGAAGACCGGAGGAACACTTCCCACGGTCTACAATGCCGCCAATGAATACGCCGTTTCCAGATTTCTCCACAGGGAGATCGGTTTTACCGAGATCGGCGACATGATCCTGAAGGCAGTTTCGAGACATACGGTGATCCCGAATCCCGATACCGAAACAATCCTTCAGACGGAAAAGGATACGGTTTCGTATTTGAAGACACTTTAAGAAAGGTGATTGTCTTAAGACATGCATAAACTTGTTGAAATCCTGATTGCGATCATTATGATCGGAATCGTGATCGTTGTTCACGAATTCGGACATTTTCTGCTTGCGAAAGTGAACGGCGTTGTCGTAAAGGAGTTCTCGGTCGGAATGGGGCCGCGGCTTCTTTCGAAGAAGATCAAAGGAACAATTTATTCGCTGAAGCTGCTGCCGTTCGGCGGTTCCTGCCAGATGCTCGGCGAGATAGAAGGCGAAGATGAGGGAGCCGAGGGTTCGTTCGGCTCGAAATCGGTCTGGAAGCGGATCAGTATTATTATTGCCGGACCGCTGTTTAACTTCCTGCTGGCATTTGTCCTTTCTCTTGTCATCCTGAACATCATCGGGTATGACCGCTGCTTCGTCTATGACGTCAGCGAAGAAGTGGCGGAGGCAACGGGACTTCAGGAAGACGATGTCATCGTGAAATATCAGGGGCATAATATCCGTGTTGGCCGTGAGCTCAGCATGTATGAGATGCTTGACGGCATCAGCTCGAAGGATATTACCATCACATACGTGCGTGACGGCAAGAAGTACACGAAGACCTATTCGCCTCTGAAGGATGCCCGCTATTATATCGGGATCCGGTACCAGCTGAACGGCGATCTTGCCGGAAACGGGCCGATGACGCTTACCGAGGTCGTTAAGAACGGAGCGGCTGCCAAGGCAGGACTCCAGAAGGACGACGTGATCGTGGGCATTAACGGTACGGCTGTGGCAAATGTGGACGAATTTGTCGCGTATACCGAGGAGTATCCGTTCTCGAATGAGGAGATTACCATCGAATACGAGCGGAACGGTTCACGCTATACGACGAAGCTTGTTCCGAAGTTCGATGAGGTGTATTCGCTCGGATTTAATTACAACGTCAACTACCGCGAGAAGATCGGTTTCTTTAAGTCGCTGAAGTACGGACGCGTCGAAGTGGAGTACTGGATCAAGTCCGTGATCAAGAGTCTCGGCTATATGCTTCGCGGCAAAGCATCCGCGGACGATCTCGGCGGTCCGGTGCGTGTGGTCAGTGAGATGACCAACGTGATGGATACGAGTTATAAGAGTGACGGACTGCTGTATGCATTCCTGAACCTTTTGAACTGGACGATCCTGCTGTCCGCAAACCTCGGCGTCATGAACCTGCTGCCGATTCCGGCTCTGGACGGCGGACGGCTTCTCATCTACATCATTGAAGTAATTCGCGGCAAGAAGATGAAGCCCGAGCATGAAGGAATGATCAATTTCATCGGATTTGTCCTTCTGATGATCCTGATGGTATTTATCCTGTTCAATGATATCAGAAACGTTTTTTAATCAGTTGCTTTACGGGAGTGTAACAAAATGGAGTACCGCAATCATACGAAAGTGATCCGCATCGGCAACCGGGTGATCGGAGGAGGCAATCCGGTCCTCATTCAGTCGATGTGCAATACGAAAACCGAGGATGTTGAGGCGACTGTCGCGCAGATCAACCGCCTTGCCGCGCTTGGCTGCGATATTATCCGTGTGGCGATTCCCGGCATGGAAGCAGCTGAAGCCGTTAAGGAAATTAAAAAGCAGATCACGATCCCGCTTGTTGCTGATATCCATTTCGATTACCGGCTTGCGATCGCGGCAATCGAAGCGGGAGCGGACAAGATCCGTATCAATCCCGGCAATATCGGCGGACCGGAGCGGATTGACGCGGTAGCAGCCTGCGCAAAGGAGCATGGGATACCGATCCGCGTCGGCGTAAACAGCGGTTCTCTTGAGAAGCATATCATTGAAAAATACGGTCATGTGACTGCGGAAGGCATTGTCGAAAGCGCTCTTGATAAGGTGAAAGCACTTGAAGACTGTGATTTTCACGATATCGTGATCAGCGTAAAATCGTCTGATGTCATGATGTCGATCCGCGCGCACGAGCTGCTCGCGAAAGCAACGGATTACCCGCTTCATGTGGGAATCACGGAGGCCGGCACCGCATTTGCCGGCAATATCAAATCGGCTGTCGGTATCGGCAATATTCTTTACCAGGGCATCGGCGACACGATCCGCGTATCGCTGACGGATCGCCCCGAGGAGGAAGTGAAGAGCGCCAAGGCGATTCTTGCAGCGCTCGGTATGCGCCGTTCCGGCATCGAACTTGTTTCCTGTCCGACCTGCGGGCGTACGCAGATCGACCTGATCGGACTCGCGAAGCAGGTGGAGGAACTGGTTGCCGGCTATGATTATCCGATCAAAGTGGCGGTTATGGGCTGCCCCGTGAACGGACCCGGAGAGGCGAGAGAAGCGGACCTCGGGATTGCCGGCGGCAAAGGAGAAGGCATTTTGTTTAAAAAAGGGGAGATTCTCCGGAAAGTACCGGAGGATTGCCTTTTAGAGGAACTGAAGAAGGAACTGGACCTTTACGGAAAGGCTTTTTAGATGAAGTTATTGGAAGTTTTCGAGAATCTCCGTCTGGATTATAAGACAGAGTCTCTTTTTCATGAGTGTGAGGTTACCGGCGTCTCGATGCAGAAGAACCGCAAGACGATCCTGGTCAATCTCGAATCGGAAGAACTGATCGGACCGGCGTATATGTATGTACTGAAAGACGCGCTGCACGAGCAGTTCTTTTATGACAGCGGCTGTGAGACCGAAGTTACGGTCAGTTATCCGAAATACCGCGATCGGAACATCTGCGATATTTGGAGTGATGTAAAGAATTATATCAATGAACTTATTCTGGTTCGCGATCATCTGGACGGCGTATGCCTTCGGGAAGCGGAATTTGAGCCGGAAGCGGAAAGCATCCGGGTTACGCTTCCGGATTACAACGTTACAAGAGCGAGAAAGCAGGCTTTTATCGACGAAGTCGGAAAAGCCGTATCCGATCTTACCGGACGGCCCTGCAATGTCGTTCTCGGATTTAAGGAGAGGCAGCCCTCGGAAGAATTCGAAGAGGATGAACCGCTGTTAACGGTTGCCGAATTCCTCGCGAGAAACGAAGCCGCAAGGGCGAAGGCGGAGAGTAAGAAGCGCGCGGGAGAGAAGCCTAAGGACCTGCAGCCGAAAAAGCCCGTTGAGAAGCAGGAGGAGAAGCCTGCTGACCAGGGCGATAAGAAATACCGAAAGGCTGTTCCGCAGGATCCTGACATTTTCTTCGGAAAAGCGTTTCAGATCGACCGCGTCATGCAGATTTGCGATATTCAGGACGAGATCGGGGATGTCATCATCGCCGGGCAGATCATTTTCTATGAAAAGCGGCAGCTGAAATCCGGCGACCGCTATCTTGTCATACTCAACGTGACGGACTTCACGGACACCATCTCGGTAAAACTGTTTGTTAAGGATGACCGCATCGCGGAGCTTGAAGGCGAACTGAAGACCGGCAAATTCATCCTGCTGAAGGGCGTAGCTGTATTCGACCGCTTTGACCATGAGGTCGGCATCAGCAGCGTTGTCGGTATCCGCAGATACCATGACACCCGTGCAAAACGCATGGATTTCGCCGAGAAGAAGCGTGTCGAACTGCATGCCCATACGAAAATGTCCGATATGGATGCCGTTACCGAGACCGAACAGTTTGTAAAGAGGGCGTTCGAGTGGGGACATCCGGCTGTTGCGATCACCGATCATGGCGTCGTGCAGTCTTTTGTTGATGCTTTCCACGCGATCGATCCGAAGAAACTCGGTGATGACCCCGAGATTCAGGAACGCTTCAAGAAATTCAAGATTATCTACGGTTGTGAAGGCTATATTGTTGACGATGAGGCGGTTACGAAAGAGGACGGAAGCCCGCTTGACCTCGAAGAGGACAAGGAAACCATTCGGAAACTGCCGTATTATCACATTATCCTTCTCGCGAAGAACGATATCGGCCGCGTGAATCTGTATCGTCTTGTTTCCCTGTCGCATCTCGAGTATTTTTACCCGACCAAAACCGGCCGTCCGAGAATCCCGAAGAGTCTTCTTCGGAAGTACCGTGAAGGAATCATCGTCGGTTCCGCCTGCGAGCAGGGCGAGCTGTTCCGTGCCATCATCAACGAAAAGCCCGAAGAAGAACTTCGCCGGATCCGCGATTTCTACGATTACTATGAGATCCAGCCGATCGGAAATAACGAATTCCTTATCCGGGATGAGAAATTTCCGAAGATCACGAACGAAAAGGACCTTCAGGAGATCAATGCGAGAATCGTTCAGCTTGCGGACGAGGACGGAAAGCTCTGCGTTGCGACCTGCGACGTGCATTTTCTGAATCCGGAGGATGAGATTTACCGTCGTATCATTATGGCCGGAAAAGGTTTCGCCGACGCCGACCGCCAGCCTCCGCTTTATTTCCGCACCACTGAGGAAATGCTTGACGAGTTTACGTATCTCGGGCGTCAGAAGGCCTACGAGGTTGTTGTCGAGAACACGAACCGTATCAATGATATGATCGAGCGGATCAAACCGGTCCGCCCGGACAAATGCCCGCCCGTCATCGAGAATTCCGACCGGGATCTTCGTGATATGTGCTACAATACCGCGCATTCGATGTACGGCGATAATCTTCCCGTGCAGGTTTCTGAGCGCCTTGAGAAGGAACTGCAGTCCATCATCAAGAACGGATTTGCCGTTATGTATATCATCGCGCAGCGACTTGTAAAACACTCGAATGAAGACGGTTACATGGTGGGCTCCCGAGGTTCCGTCGGCTCGTCCTTTGTTGCGACAATGTCCGGAATTACCGAGGTTAACCCGCTTCCGGCGCATTATTACTGCCCGAAGTGCCATTATTATGATTTTGATTCGGACGAGGTCAAGGCATTTGCCCAGAAATCGGGCTTTGATATGCCCGACAAGAACTGTCCCGTATGCGGCACGCCGTTAAAGAAGGACGGGCAGAACATTCCGTTCGAGACGTTCCTCGGTTTTAAGGGCGACAAGGAGCCTGATATTGACCTGAACTTCTCAGGTGATAACCAGTCGGAAGCGCACGCGTATACCGAAGTGCTGTTTGGCAAAGGACATACGTTCCGTGCCGGTACCGTTGCGAGCGTTGCTGAGAATACCGCTTTCGGCTTCGTTAAGAAGTATTACGAAGACCGCGGCATCCATAAAAGAAGTGCAGAGATCGGCCGTCTGATCCTCGGCTGCGCCGGCGTCAAGCGTTCGACGGGACAGCATCCCGGCGGAATCGTCGTATTGCCGCACGGCGAGGAAATTTACTCCTTTACGCCCGTTCAGAAGCCGGCAAATGATAACGATACCGACACGATCACGACGCATTTCGATTATCATAAGATCGACCATAACCTGCTGAAACTGGACATTCTCGGACATGATGATCCGACGATGGTGCGTTTCCTTGAGGATCTGACCGGCATTCCCGCGAAGGAGATTCCGATGGATGATCCGGAGGTTGTATCTTTATTTGCCTCAACGGAAGCACTTGGCATTACGCCCGACGACCTGGACGGCTGTGACCTCGGTTCCCTCGGTCTTCCCGAGCTCGGTACCGAATTTGTTATGCAGATGCTCCGTGATACAAAGCCGCAGAGTTTCTCGGATATGATCCGGATTTCCGGGCTTTCGCATGGTACCGACGTATGGCTGAACAACACGCAGACGCTGATCGAAGAGAAGAAGTGTACGCTTTCGAACGCCATCTGTACGCGTGACGATATCATGACCTATCTGATCTCCATGGGCGTTGAGAACAGCCTTTCCTTCAAGATCATGGAAAGTGTCCGGAAAGGAAAGGGCCTTACCCCCGAGATGGAAGATGCCATGCGGGAGAAGGACGTACCTGAATGGTATCTGTGGAGCTGTAAACGCATAAAGTACATGTTCCCGAAGGCGCATGCATGTGCCTATGTCATGATGGCTTTCCGTATCGCATACTGTAAGGTGCATTATCCTCTGGCGTATTATACGGCTTACTTTTCGATCCGTGCGAAGGGCTTCAGCTATGAGCTGATGTGCATGGGCAGGGAGAAACTCCTCAATTGCCTGCAGGGACTTCGGATCAGATCGAAATCCAATGATCCGGATAAGAAGCTTTCGGATAAGGAAGAAAACCAGTTCTATACGATGCGGATCTGCCAGGAGATGTATGCGCGCGGCTATGAATTCATGCCGATCGACATCTACCGCGTAAAAGCGACCAGATTCCAGATCATCGACGGAAAGATCATGCCTTCGCTGATTTCCATTGACGGACTCGGCGAGAGCGTTGCCAAACAGATTGAAGAAGGCGCAAAGGGCGAGCCGTTCCTTTCGAAAGAGGATTTGATGTTCCGCTGCCATATCGGGCAGAGTGTAGTAGAGCTTCTTTCGGAGATGGGAATTCTGGACGGTCTCTCCGCAACGAACCAGCTTAGCTTCATGGATATGCTCGTATAGCGCGGCAAGACTTTTCGCGGTCTCGCAAGTTTTTTTGAAAAATCATGAAAATAATGCTTGCATTTTCGAATGACATTTGGTATCATTCCTTATGCAGCATTTGGCTTGTTGGTCAAGCGGTCAAGACGCCGCCCTCTCACGGCGGAAACGGGGGTTCGATTCCCCCACAAGCTGCGCAGTGGAGCGGATTCGGGTGAATCCGCTTCTTTTATATCAAAAGAAGTATTCTAAGGGAGTCTGCTATGAAGAATACGATAAGAAAAGGTCTGGCATTTCTGCTGATTGCAGCGTTTCTTACCGCCTGCGGGAATAAGAGTACTCCTGCGCCTTCTCCGGAAGGAGGACAGGAGGGAACTCCTGCCGTAACGGAAGAGGTGACACCCGCTCAGGATACACCGAGTCCGACACCGACACCTGAAGGCAGCAAACATTCGCCCGAGATCGATGCCATGACATTGAAAGAACGCTACAAGGATTGCTTTAAGATCGGCGTGGCACTTCCGAACAGTGTGATCCGTAACGATTCCCATATGGAAGTCGTGAAAGCGCAGTTCAACAGCATGACATTTGAAAATGAGATGAAACCCGATGCGCTTCTCAGCCGTGATGCGACGCAGAAGGGGTATCCGGAAACCAATACCGAGCCCGTACTGAACTTTAAAGGGATCAAGCAGGGTCTTGATTTCGCAAAGGAGAACGGTTTCGGCGTGCGCGGACATACCCTTTGCTGGTATTCCCAGACACCTGCGTGGTTCTTCACCGTCGATTACCAACCGGGAAGCCCGCTTTGTTCAAGAGAAGTCATGATTGCGCGTCTTGAAAGCTATATTAAGCAGGTTATGACCTACTGTCAGGAAAACTATCCGGGACTTATATATGCCTGGGATGTAGTCAATGAGGCGGTGGATATCGGTACCGGTGACGAGAACCGGATCCGGAAAGAGAAGAATAACTGGTATGCGACGATCGGACCTGACTTCATCGAACTCGCATTTGCCTTCGCGAGAAAATACAGCGACGGCACCGCAGACCTTTACTATAACGATTACGGATGTGCCGGCAAGAAGGCCGATATCGTCCGGATACTTGCTCCGGTCAAGGAAGCCGGAAATATCGACGGCATCGGCATGCAGTGCCACCTGAGTACCGGCGATAACATGCGGAATGCCGTATACCGGACCGCCAAGTTCTTCTCCGATGCCGGATACAAGGTGCAGTTGACCGAACTTGATCTGGGCGTCAGCACGAAGGGCGAAAGCGGAGAGAAGATTCAGGCCATGAAATATAAGGCAATCTTTCAGTTTATCGAGGAGGCTAAGAGGAACGGAGAGATCAATATCGATTCCGTTACGTTCTGGGGATTATACGATTCGATTTCCTGGCGCTCAAGCGAGAAGCCGCTGCTTTTCCGGATATTGGGCGGTATTCAGAAGAAGGAAGCCTGGTACGGAGTCATGCAGGATCCGAATTTGATGATCATGGAATAAATTAAAGTTTATTATATTTGCGGAGGTTAACGCACAATGAAAGCCTATGGCGTAAACGAATTACGGAAAATGTACCTCGATTTCTTTGAATCGAAGGACCATTTGAAGATGAACAGCTTCTCGCTTGTTCCGAAGAATGATAAGAGCCTTCTTCTGATCAATGCCGGAATGGCGCCTTTGAAGCCTTACTTTACCGGACTGGAGGTTCCGCCGAGAAAGCGTGTGACGACCTGTCAGAAGTGTGTTCGTACCGGTGATATCGATAATGTCGGTAAGACCGCAAGACACCTTACTTTCTTCGAAATGCTCGGTAACTTCTCATTCGGCGATTACTTCAAGCACGAAGCGATTGCCTGGAGCTGGGAATTCCTGACACAGGTTGTCGGAATGGATCCCGAGCGTCTGTATCCTTCCATTTACGGTGAGGACGACGAGGCATTTGACATCTGGACGAAGGAAATCGGCGTTCCCGCCGAGAAGATCACGCGTTTCTACCGTGATCCCGTTACCGGAGAGTGCGATAACTTCTGGGAGCACGGTGCAGGTCCCTGCGGTCCCTGTTCCGAGATTTACTATGACCGCGGACTGAAGTACGGCTGCGGCAAGCCGGACTGCAAAGTCGGATGCGACTGCGACCGTTTTATGGAAGTATGGAACAACGTATTTACCCAGTTTGACGGCGACGGCAAGGGCGGTTATACCGAGCTTGCCAACAAGAATATCGATACCGGTATGGGTCTCGAGCGTCTTGCGGTAGTCGTACAGGACGTGGATTCCGTGTTCGATATCGATACGATGCGCGCGATCCGCGACCGTATCTGTGAGCTTTGCGGAAAGACCTACCAGACCAATGAAGACTATGACGTATCCATCCGTCTGATCACCGATCATATCAGAAGTTCAACGTTCCTGATTTCGGACGGCGTTATGCCTTCGAACGAAGGACGCGGCTATGTGCTCCGTAGAATCATCCGCCGTGCGGCTAGACACGGCCGCAAACTCGGCATTGACGGACTGTTCATGGCAGAGCTTGCCAAGACCGTAATTGCCTGCTCGAAGGACGGTTATCCGGAACTTGAGGAGAAGAAGGCATTTATCCTTACGAACCTGACGAAGGAAGAGGAAGCATTTAACAAGACGATCGACAAGGGTCTTTCCATTCTTGCCGGTCTTGAAGAGGATATGAAGGCTGCCGGAAAGAACGTACTCGGCGGTGAGGACGCATTCCGTCTTTACGATACATACGGATTCCCGATTGACCTGACGGTTGAGATCCTTGAGGAAAAGGGCTATTCCGTTGATATGGATGGCTTTAAGAAGGCCATGCAGGTACAGAAGGAAACTGCTAGAAAAGCACGTAAGACGACGACCTACATGGGTGCAGACGCATCCGTATTTGACTTCTATACGACACCTACCGAGTTCACGGGTTATGATTCCCTGACCGGAGACGCGGAAATCAAGGTTGTTTCCTGTGATACCGAGAGCGAGAGCGGTATTGTTTCCGAGATCGTCGAGTTCCTCGGTGAGGAGCAGAACGGCACCATCATTGCAGATAAGACGCCTTTCTATGCGACCATGGGCGGCCAGCAGAGCGATAAGGGTATCATCGTTACCGCGGATGGCGAGTTCGAGGTTCAGAACGTAGAGAAGCTTGTCGGCAACAAATACGCGCACCACGGCTTTGTCCGTAACGGTATCATCAAGACCGGTACGGTCGGAACGTTTAAGGTAGACCGCGCGCTTCGTAACGCAACCTGCAAGAACCACAGCGCGACGCACCTTCTTCAGAAGGCTCTCCGCGAAGTGCTCGGTGACCATGTTGAGCAGAAGGGCTCCTATCAGGATGCGGAGCGCACCCGTTTCGACTTCAGCCATTTCCAGGCAGTTACCCCTGAGAAACTTGCCAAGGTAGAAGAGATTGTTAACCGCGAGATCGAAGCAGGTCTTCCGGTTGTAACGGATATCATGGATATCGATTCCGCGAAGAAGAGCGGCGCAATGGCTTTGTTCGACGAGAAATACGGCGATTCCGTACGTGTCGTAAGCATGGGCGACTTCAGCAAGGAGCTTTGCGGCGGTACCCACGTTAAGAACACGAACGAGATCGGTTCCTTCAAGATTGTTTCCGAAGGTGGCATTTCCGCAGGCGTGCGCCGTATCGAGGCAATTACCGCGGCCAATGTAACCGCTTACTATAAGAAACTTGAGGACGAGCTCCGTGCGGCAGCGAAGGCTGCAAAGTGCGCTCCGGATGCGCTTTCCGCTAAGATTGCTTCCATGCAGGACGAGATCAAGTCCCTCGGCTCCGAGGTAGAGAAACTGAAGGCGAAGCTTGCGAACAGTTCTCTCGGTGAAATTCTGAACACTGTGAAGGATGTGAACGGCGTTAAGGTTCTCTGCGCAAAGGTTCCGGATGCCGATATGAACGGCCTTCGTAATCTTTCCGACCAGCTGAAGGAGAAGCTCGGCGAGTGCCTGATTCTTCTTGCTTCCGCTAATGACGGAAAGGTAAGCCTTGTTTCGATGGCTACCGACGGCGCGATCGCCAAAGGTGCGCATGCAGGCAACCTGATCAAGGAATGCGCGGCGCTTGTCGGCGGTGGCGGCGGCGGACGACCGAACATGGCACAGGCAGGCGGTAAGAACCCTGCCGGCATCGATGCATGCGTTGCTAAGGGACTGGAAGTTGCAGGCGGAATGCTTGCATAACGTCCCTGCAAAAAAGCGATTGACAAATCGCACAAGTATGATAAAATATTAACTGTGCTGTTAAAGCACGGATTGTTTCCGGTACATTCCGGATAAAGAAGGGCAGGTGAGAAAATTGTCAAGTGTAATCGTAAAAGAGAATGAATCTTTGGACAGCGCCCTTCGTCGGTTTAAGAGAAATTGCGCTAAGGCAGGCATTCAGCAGGAGATTCGTAAGAGAGAGCACTACGAGAAGCCGAGCGTAAAGCGTAAGAAGAAGTCTGAGGCTGCTCGCAAGAGAAAGTTCAAATAAGATTCGAATTTGTAAGAAGATCCGAAGTGATTCGGGTCTTCTTTTTTTGCCCACGTCTGCCTGCTTTTTTTACTTTATTATTTCACGGATATATGGTATTATAACTATGTATGTGTAAAATGGACCAAGAATATGGTATTTAGGAGGCCGGCGGTACATGATAGAAGTTTTAAACGGAGTTTCCGTAGCTTGTCAGAAAAGCATTTTCGGGGAATTCGACGCTTATGCGAAGATTCTTGAGCGTTCCCTTCATGTAACGCTTCTGACAAGAGACGATGAGATCCGGATCGTCGGCGAAAACGGTCCGGTTACAAGGGCCAAATCAGTCCTTAAGACGCTTTGCGACCTGCATCAACGCGGTACGGATATCACGGAGCAGCAGGTTAACTATACGATTTCTCTTTCGATGGAAGGCAAGGAGCAGTCGGTGATCGAAGTCGATTCCGACCTGATCTGCCATACCGTAAACGGAAAGCCGATCAAACCGAAGACGGTCGGCCAGAAGAAGTACGTGGACGCTATCCGTAACAAGATGATCGTGTTCGGCTGCGGCCCCGCAGGAACCGGTAAGACATATCTTGCCATGGCGATGGCGGTTACCGCATTCAAAAACGATGAAGTCAACCGTATCATCCTGACGCGTCCCGCGATTGAAGCGGGCGAAAAGCTCGGTTTCCTTCCGGGCGATCTGCAGAGTAAGGTCGATCCCTATCTGAGACCGTTATACGATGCGCTTTATCAGATCATGGGAGCGGAAGCATTCCAGAAGAATTCCGAGAAAGGTCTGATCGAGGTTGCGCCGCTTGCCTACATGCGCGGACGCACGCTTGATAACGCGTTCATCATTCTCGATGAGGCGCAAAATACGACGCCTGCCCAGATGAAGATGTTCCTTACCCGTATCGGTTTCGGGTCAAAGGTCGTGATCACCGGCGATATGACGCAGAAGGATCTGCCGACGGGAACGGTTTCCGGACTGGATACTGCAAGAAGAGTGCTTAAAAACATAGACGATATCGCTTTTTGCGAGCTGACGAGCGCCGACGTTGTCAGACATCCGCTTGTACAGAAGATCGTCGAAGCATACGAATCCTACGAAAAGAAGAATAAGGAACGGGATGCACGCCGGACCTCCGCAGGTCCCCGCATCCGTTACCGGGAGGCGGACGATGGTAAGCATTGAACGCGAATGCGAGAGAACCTATTCCTTTGACGCGGATGCGACGATCAAGTCTGTGATCGAAGAGGCGCTTAACTATGTCGGCTGTCCTTACGAATGCGCGGTAAATGTGCTCCTGACGGACGATGCGAACATCCGTGAGATGAACCGCGAGCACCGCGGGATCGACAAGGCGACCGACGTTCTGTCGTTTCCGATGCTTGATTATGAGACGCCTGCGGACTTCTCATTTGTCGAAGAGGAGCCTGACATTTATGCGGATCCCGAGACAGGCGACCTGGTACTCGGCGATATTGTTATTTCTTTAGACCGCACGGAAGCACAGGCAAAGGAATACAATCATTCCGTACGCAGGGAACTGGCATTTCTTGTGGCGCACAGCATGCTTCATCTGTGCGGATATGATCATATCGACGATGCCGAAAGACTCGTCATGGAACAGAAGCAGGAGGAAATCCTTGGCCGTTTGGGAATTACCAGGGACAGCGAGTAATATTTGATGGAAACGGAACAGAATAAAAAAAACGCGAACGTGCTCCTTCAGGGAAGCATTCTTGCGGCGGCCTCGCTGATCGTGCGGATCATCGGCATGGTATACCGGATCCCGCTGACGCGTATCGTCGGCGACACGGCAATGGGGTATTACACGACCGCGTTCGAGTTTTACAACATTGCGCTGCTGTTAAGCTCATACAGCCTGCCGCTTGCGGTATCAAAACTCGTTTCGGCCCGTCAGATCACGGGAAGACACGTTGATTCCGCAAGAGTACTGAAGGTCGGACTTGTGTTCGGCGTCATCGTCGGCGGAGCGGCGTCTTTGATCGTATATTTCGGCGCGAATCTGTACGGCCGTTTCAATGATACGCCGGCGGTAGCGATACCGCTTCGGGTATTGGCGCCGACCATCTTCGTATTTGCCGTAATGGGAGTTGTCAGAGGATTCTTCCAGGGCTACGGCAACATGGTTCCGACAGCGCTTTCACAGATCATCGAGCAGATCGTCAATGCGGTAGTCAGCGTTGTCGCCGCGATGATCATGATGAAGAAGTATCAGTTCTACGAAGACCAAAGCGCGTACGGCGCTGCCGGCGGCACTTGGGGAACGTTTCTCGGCGCCTGTGCGGGCGCGTTGACGCTGATCGTCATATTCCTGATCCAGCGCCGGTATTTCTTAAAGCAGGTTGCCGACGACCGCGACCGTGAGGCAGAGCGATACGGGCAGATTTTAAAGATCCTTCTGATCACGGTTATTCCGGTTGTCATCAGCCAGACCGTTTATCAGATTTCGGGACTTGTTGACGTTTCCGTCTTTAACCGCGTCCTTTCGGCAAAGCAGTACGATGAAGAATTGCGTACCACATGGCTCGGCATATATTCGAACAAGTACCGGCTTCTTACCAATGTGCCGGTGGCGATCGCTTCCGCGATGGGTACCGCGATCGTTCCGAGTCTCGTAGCCGAAATTGCCTCGGGTCGGAAGCATAAGGTAAATGAGAAGATCGCTTCGGCGATCAAATTCAATATGGTCATCGCATTTCCGTGCGCCTTCGGCCTTATGGCGCTCGGCGGTCCGATCCTTTACATGCTTTACGGCGACACGCATGAACTGAGCGCGCAGATGTTGAATATCGGCGGTATCGCGGTCGTATTTTTCGCGTTATCGACCGTTACGAACGGCGTCTTGCAGGGAATTAACCATATGTTCCTGCCGGTCCGTCATTCGCTGATCGCTTTGATCGTTCATTGCGGCGTTCTGATCGCGTTACTCAAATATACCGAACTCGACGCCATTGCTATGGTAATCTGCAATATCCTTTTCGCCGTGATCGTGTGCATTCTGAATGCGCACAGCATCCGGAAACTGAGCGGATATAAGCAGGAGTGGAGGACGACCTTTGTGATTCCGCTGATCAGTGCGGCGGTCATGGGCGCATTTTCCGATATTTCCTACCGTTCTCTGAATAAGGCGCTGCTCGGAGGAATCCCTACGAGACCGGGCATATGCAACATGATCGCCTGTCTGGTGACGATAGGAGCCTGTGTATTGGTTTATTTTGCAACACTGCTTCTTCTCGGCGGCGTGACCGCGAAGGAAGTCCGCGAGATGCCCAAAGGCAGGACAATCGCGAACGTGTTTATTAAGCTTCATCTGTTGAAAGACGATTCGGAGGAATCGAAGGAATGAAAAGAATTGTTGTAATCGGAGGAGGCGCATCCGGGCTTTGCGCGGCACTTTCCGCAAAGGAAGCCGGAGCTGACGTGATCCTCCTTGAGCACAATGATAAACTCGGCAAGAAGCTTGCCGCCACAGGAAACGGCAGATGTAACCTCGGTAACGCCGTTCTTACCGCAGACTGTTACCGCGGCGGCAATCCGCAGTTTGTTTCGGACGTGTTCGCGGAATGCTCACCGGAGCAGGTTCGCAGCTGGCTTACGGACCGCGGACTTTATCTGAAAGAGAAGCGGGGGTATTTCTACCCGTACAGCGAACAGGCGGCGTCGGTGATCACATTTTTCGCTTCCCGCCTTGCGGATAAGGGTGTAAACGTCATCGTTTCGGCGGAAGTACTGAAGCTTAAGAAGGAGAAGAAAGGCTTCTCCGTAACGTATAAAAACCTTGTCAGCGACAAGGTAGTCAATGTGGCCTGCGACCGCGTGATCGTTGCAACAGGCGGTATGGCGGGACAGAATCTCGGCGCCGGACCATTCGGTTACGAGACCGCGAAGTCGTTCGGGCATGTAATCAGCCCGCTGTTTCCGGCACTTGTACAGATGGTGGCGAGAGACAAGAATCTGAAGACGCTTTCGGGCGTCCGTGCGGAAGCGGCAGTTACGCTTACGACAGTCCTTGACGGCAGGGAAGAGCAGCATAAAGAAGCCGGCGAAGTTCTGTTCACGGATTACGGAATCAGCGGAATCGCCGTGATGCAACTGAGCCGTTACGCTGGCGACGCAATCAGGCAGAAGGGAGAAGCAGCGCTTTCGATTGATTTCCTGCCGGATTTCAGCCGTGACGCGCTTACCGACAATATTAGTAAGCGGATTCTTTCCGACTTTGAGATGCCTGTTGAGGATTGCCTTTCAACGATCCTTCCGAAGAAACTTTTATATGTCATTTTCCTCCGCGCAGGAGTTCGTGCCGATGCGAAGAACGAAAAACTGACGGCAAAGGATATACGTAACATTGTAAAAGAGATGAAGGGCTTTACCCTTCCGATCATACAGACGAAGGATTTTCCGATGGCGCAGGTTACGGCCGGCGGCATTTCGGTATTCGGAATCCATGCGGCAACGCTGGAATCCAAACTCCAAAAGGGGCTCTACTTTACCGGTGAGCTGCTTGACGTGGACGGCACGTGCGGCGGATACAATCTGCAGTTTGCATTTGCCACGGGAATTCTTGCGGGAACGGCCGCAGCAACGAAATAACAAGAGGAAAGCGTTATGATCAAAGTCGCGGTCACGGTACCGGTGAAGCATACAAAAGAGGATTTGGTGCGGGCCGCAGCGAAGGATCTTCGCGTGAAGGAAAGCGAGATCCTTGACCTGACGATCGTGAAGCAATCCATAGACGCCCGTAAGAAGGAACGCATCGTCTACCAGTATGCACTGGCGGTCCGTCTGAAGGATGAGAACCGGTTCCTTCGGAAAGGTTACGAAGCTTACAAACCGTGTAAATACCGCTATGAGATTACGGGAACATCTGTAATGGAGCATCGCCCGGTTGTGATCGGCGCAGGTCCGGCAGGACTGTTTAACGCGTATCTGCTGGCCCTCGAAGGTTTCCGCCCGCTTGTTCTCGAGCGCGGTCCGGCGATGGAAGAACGCGTTAACCGCGTGGAGGCCTTTTATAACGGGGCGCCACTTGACGCAAGGGGAAATGTCCAGTTCGGTGAAGGCGGAGCGGGCACATTTTCCGACGGAAAGCTGAACACGCTTGTGAAGGATAAGGACGGCAAAGGACACTTCGTCCTCGAGACGTTCGTGAAGTTCGGAGCGCCCGAAGAAATCCTGTACCGCAACAAGCCGCATATCGGAACGGACAAGCTCAGATGCGTGATCGTAAATATGCATGAGGAGATCATCCGCCTGGGCGGAGAGTTCCGATTCGAGACGAAAGCGGAAAGGCTTCTTACCGAAGGCGGGAGACTTTCCGGGATCCTTACCGACAGCGGAGAGACGATTCCGTGTGAAACAGCGGTTTTAGCCATCGGGCACAGTTCGAGAGATACGATCCGTTCGTTATATCAGGACGGAATTTCGATGGAACCGAAGGCTTATGCCATGGGCGTTCGGATCCAGCATACAAGGGAGTTTATCGACCGTACCCAGTACGGCGGCGCGGCGAAGGATCTTCCGGCAGCCGACTATAAGCTGACCTATACGGCGGCCGACGGCCGGGGAGTTTACAGCTTCTGTATGTGCCCTGGCGGGTACGTCGTAAATGCTTCGTCCGAGCCCGGAAGGCTAGCGGTCAACGGCATGAGCAATTTCGCAAGAGACGCCGCAAATTCAAATTCCGCTATCGTCGTTACGGTTACTCCTGAGGATTTCCTACAGGAAGTGAAGGACGATACGCCGCTTGCAGGCATGGTCTACCAGGAACGGCTTGAGGAAAAGGCATATGCCGCCGGACAGGGCAGAATCCCGACGCAGCGTTTCGGAGATTACGAAAAGGGAATCCCGAGTGAAGGGTGCGGAAAGATCAAACCCGTAACGAAGGGAGCCGTCCGGTATACGGATCTGCATGAAGTGATCCCCGAGTACATCGGGAACGACCTGATCGAAGGAATCCGTGCATTCGATAAAACAATGCCCGGATTTGCCGATGAGGACGCGCTTCTGTGTGCGATCGAGAGCCGCACGAGTTCGCCGGTACGCATCATACGGGACGACGGCTGCGAATCGGTTTCGCTGAAAGGACTTTATCCCTGCGGAGAGGGCGCCGGATATGCCGGAGGCATTATGTCCGCGGCAATGGACGGAATCCGCGTATTTGAAGCAATCATAAAAGAATTTAAGGCAACGGCGGAATAATCCCGCTGCCCGATTATAGAAGTCATACGGAGGCATAACATAATGGACCGTACGGAAGTTATGAAAGATAAGAAACGGATTGTGGTGAAAATCGGTTCCTCGACGCTTACCCATCCGGAAACCGGGGATATGGACCTGGAAAAGATGGAGCGGCTTGTCCGCGTTCTGGCCGACTGGAGCAACGCCGGCAAAGAAGTCGTACTCGTTTCTTCGGGTGCGATCGCAGTCGGCCGGAAAGCCATGAATATCAAAGAACGCCCGAAGGAGCAGGACGTGAAGCAGGCGTGCGCCGCCATCGGCCAGGCAAGACTGATGATGGTTTACCAGCGCCTGTTCGCGGAGTACAACAAGATCACCGCGCAGGTACTGATCACAAAGGATACGATGATCAACGATACGATGCGCCGGAACGCGAGAAGCACATTTTCCCGCCTTCTTGAGCTCGGAACGATCCCGGTCGTAAACGAAAATGATACCGTTGCCACCGACGAGATTGAGTTCGGCGATAACGATACGCTTTCCGCCATCGTTGCGGCACTTATCCATGCGGATCTGCTGATCATTCTTTCGGATCAGGACGGTTTCTTCACGGATGATCCGAGGAAGAATCCCGACGCGAAACTTGTGAATGAGATCGATTACATCACCGATGAACTCGAAGCCATGGCCAAGGGCGCGGGAAGCGACGTCGGAACGGGCGGAATGGCGGCAAAGGTGAGCGCGGCGCGAATCGCAAACGATGCCGGAGCCGACATGGTGATCGCAAACGGTGCGGATATGAATAATCTCCGTCGTGTTGTTGAGGGACAGCAGATCGGAACGTTGTTTAAGGCACACCGTAATGCGGATTTCCATTTGATCAATTATCTGATGAAGGATCGTGCGGAATGAACGAAGATGACATCAAACGAATCAATGAATTATACCGGAAGTCGAAGACGGAAGGTTTAAGTGACGCAGAGAAGCAGGAGCAGGCGGCCTTACGGTTGGCCTACATCGAAGCCATTCGCGCCAATTTACGGTTGGAGCTTGACCGGATCACAATTGTGAATCCGGACGGTTCGACCACGGAGGTGAAAGACCTTCGAAAGAAGTAAGACGAGGGAAGTAAAAATGACGAAAAATGAACTGAGAACCATGATGAAGCGGCGCAGAAGAACGCTTTCCGCGACGAGAATACTCTGTTACAGCGCAATCGTAACGGAGAAACTTCTGAAGGAGGACGTCTACCGGGATGCAGACGTGATCCTCGGATATTATTCGATCAGCGCGGAAGTTTCGATGGATTATCTGTTTGAGCAGGCGAGAAAGGACGGGAAGAAGGTCGCTCTTCCCGTGTGTCTGCCGGGAAGGGAGATGGAGTTCCGGTATTTCGATGAGAATACCGAACTTGTAAAAGGCGAGTACGGGATTCCGGAACCGGTCGGCACGGAAAAGGTCGAAATGGACGGGATCAACGCTTTGGTAGTTGTTCCGGGCGTTTCCTTTGATGCTTTCGGAAACCGGATCGGATACGGCGGCGGTTATTATGACCGTTTCTTAAAGAAGTATCCCGACGTACCGAAGGTTATGCTTGCATATGAATTGCAAAAGACGATCAGCGTTCCCGCTGACGGAAACGATATTCCGATGAATCTGATTCTTACGGAAACCGACCGTTATGCGGTAAACGCCTAGGAAAGCCAATAAAGGCGGCTTGCTCCGCCGAGGGAAAAGGAGAACATGACATGAATCTGATGATCATGGGCAAAGAAGCCCAGCTTGCTTCGGAAATCCTTGCGGTAACCGATACCGCACAGAAGAATAAAACGCTGCTTCATGCCGCCGATCTGCTTATCAGGGAGACGGACGGCATTCTTGCGGCTAATGCAGTCGACGTGAAGAATGCGGAGGTGAAGGGAGTAAGTCCCGCCATGGTGGACCGTCTCCGCCTGAACGCCGCAAGAATCGAGGGTATGGCTGACGGACTGCGCCAGGTGGCCGGGTTAAACGATCCGGTCGGCGAGATCTTAGAGTCATTCGAACGGCCGAACGGTCTGAAGATCGATCGGATTCGCGTTCCTTTCGGTGTGATCGGTATCATTTACGAGTCACGTCCGAATGTTACCGCCGATGCATTCGGCCTTTGCTTTAAGACCGGCAATGCAGTGATCCTACGAGGCGGCTCAGACGCGATCACGTCAAATACTAAGATTACCGAGGTGCTTCAGAAGGCCGTTAAGGAATGCGGACTTCCCGAGGCTTCGATTCAGCTCATTACCGATACGAGCCGTGAAACGGCTACGGAATTCATGAAGCTGAACCGTTTCGTGGACGTTCTGATCCCCAGAGGCGGCGCGGGCCTGATCCGCAGCGTACTTGAAAACAGCACGATCCCGGTGATCGAGACCGGTACCGGTAACTGTCACATTTTCGTTGATGAGACCGCAGACCAGGATAAGGCACTCGCTATCATCAAAAACGCGAAAACGCAGCGTATGGGCGTCTGCAACGCCTGCGAGAGCCTTGTCATCCATGAGAAGATCGCAGCGGAATTCCTTCCGAAGCTTTATAAGATGCTTGACGAGTGCAAGATCACGATGCGTGCCGATGACGCCGCTCGCGCGATTGTTCCTGCAATGGAAGGCGCAACCGAAGAGGATTTCGCCAAGGAATATCTCGGAAGTCTGATCAGCATCAAAACGGTTTCTTCCGTTGACGAAGCAATCCGTCATATCAACACCTATCATACGAAGCATTCCGATGCGATCATTACGAATGACGAAGCTAATGCCGAGAAGTTCTTAAAGCAGGTGGACAGCGCATGCGTATACGTTAACGCTTCCACGCGTTTCACTGACGGCGAACAGTTCGGCTTCGGCGCGGAGATCGGAATCAGCACCCAGAAACTTCATGCGCGCGGACCTATGGGACTCCGTGAGCTTACCTCTTACAAATACCTGATCCGCGGTAACGGACAGGTGCGCGGATAATCGATGAGCAGCGATAAGTATTTGCCAATTGACGCAAAACATATTCCGACGGAAGAGCCGGAGCGGCAGTATTTCTTTATGGACCTGCTGCGCGACGAACTCACGGCAAGAAAGGAAGAAGAGCACCGCGAATTCACGATGCACGTCGAGACATTCGGCTGCCAGATGAATGCCAAGGACTCCGAAAAACTTGCCGGGATTCTTACGTATATCGGCTATACGCCCGTTGAAACCGAGGATGCCGACATTGTCCTATATAACACCTGTACGGTGCGGGAAAATGCGAATACGCGCGTATACGGGCGCATCGGATACCTCGGCCGCCTGAAGAAGCGCCGCCCCGGGATGAAGATCATCCTGTGCGGCTGCATGATGCAGGAGAAGGAAGCGGTAGAGAAGATCAAACAGTCCTACCGTTTTGTGGATATCATTTTTGGCACGCATAACATTTATATGCTTTCCGAACTGCTGTACCGCAGCTTCCATGAGAAAGGAATGGTAACGGATGTCCGCGAGGAAGCAGACCGGATCGTCGAGGACCTGCCGAGTTACCGCAAATACGACTTCAAAGCAGGCGTGAACATCATGTACGGCTGCAACAACTTCTGCACCTACTGTATCGTTCCGTATGTGCGCGGCCGCGAACGTTCCCGGAATCCCGTTGACATCATCAAGGAGACAGAGCAGCTTGTAAGCGAAGGCGTTAAGGAAGTCATGCTTCTCGGACAGAACGTCAATTCGTACGGAAAGACGCTTGATCCGCAGGTCAGTTTTGCGGAACTGATCCGTGACGTGGCAAAGGTGGAAGGCCTCGAACGCGTGCGTTTTATGACGCCGCATCCGAAGGATATCTCCGAAGAACTCTTACGCGAAGTTGCCGTTAACCCGAAGATCTGCAATCATATTCACCTGCCGCTTCAGTCGGGCAGCACGAGGCTTCTGCAGAAGATGAACCGGCATTATACGAAGGAGCAGTTCCTTGCACTTACGGATCGTATCCGGGAGATCATTCCGGATGTCGCGATCACGACCGATATCATTATCGGATTCCCCGGGGAGACCGAAGAGGATTTCGAGGATACACTCGACGTGATCCGGAAAGCACGCTTTATGAGCGCATTTACCTTCATCTATTCAAAGCGGAGCGGAACGCCGGCCGCGGATATGCCGGATCAGGTGCCGGAGGAAGTCAGCGCGGACCGCATGAAACGGCTTTTAGAGACAGTCGGGGAAGTGGCCGGAGCAGAGGCAAGAAAGTATACGGGGCAGACGGTTCCCGTGCTCTGCGAAGTATATAAGAAAGAAACCGGCTGTGTTACGGGCCGGCTGGAGAACAACCTTCTTGTGCATTTTCCGGGGGAAGAATCACTTCTCGGGAAGATTGTGCGAGTGAAGCTTGACGAATGTACGGGATTCTATTATCTCGGCACAATGGTTTAAGAAAATTGAACGAGTATTGACTTTTTTAAACGGATTGATTTACAATTATTTGTACGGTTTTAATGAATTAACTACGAGGGCTTTATGAAAAAGAAGTGGAACCGGTTAAAAGAAATCATTAAACTATTCCGTTTGGACATGATCTTTTTGATCCTCGGGCTTTACTTTCTGCTATGTTTTTCTATTTATCTGATCCTTCGGATCGAGCAGATGGAAACGCCCTTCTGGGACATCGTCGTATTTAATCTGCTGACAGTAACCGGTAACGATTACGTCTTCGTTGACAGCGCCTGGGCACGCATCATCGGCGTGTTCATGCTGATCCTCGGGATGTTCGGGCTATCCGCCATAACAGGTTACGTTTCGTCGGCATTTGTTGCTAGAAGACTGAATCCGGAAAAGGGACTTAAAAAGATGCAGAACATGAATAATCACATTCTCATATGCGGCTTTAAGAACGATCTGAAGGGTCTGATCCAGGGCATCCTTCGTAAGAACAGAAATCTTTCGGTCAGCGATATCATTCTCATTAACAATATGGACGAAGTCAAGATGCAGGCTATCCGTGACGATGAGGAGTTCAAGGGACTCAATTATCTTCGCGGCGACTTCACGGAAGAGCAGACATTGTTGAAGGCAAATGTGAAGCATGCATCGAAGGTGCTGATCGTCGGCGAAGCGCAGGACAATCTTGACGATGAGCTTGTCGATTCGCGCGTATTTGTCTGCGCGCTTCTGATTCGCAAGATGAATCCGAGCTGCCATATCTGTGCGGAGATCAAAACGGAGCGTTATAAAAACTATCTTGAAAGCCAGAACTGCGCGGAAGTCGTATTTGTCGAAGGCTATACGCGTTATATTCTTTCCACGTCGACCAATTACAGCGGCATGTCAAAGGTCATGTCGTCCTTCCTTGATAACGGCGACGGCGTATCCGTTCAGATCGCTCCAATCGAAGAACGGTGGAGCGGCAGGACGTTCGGAGAGCTTTTCAGCTGGTATAAAAACGAGCAGAACATTCTGCTGCTCGGAGTTCTTGAAAATATGGGCGTAGAGAAAGAACTAAAGCATCAGATCCTTTCGGAAGCCCAGAAGTCTACCAATTACGGTGAAATCATCCAAAACCTGAAGTCCGTGAAAAATATGGAAACGAACCGCCCTCATCTGAATCCGGGCGACGATTACGTGCTCGGTAAGAATATGGGCGCCATTATACTCGGGAACGAAATCTGATCATGAAGTACCGCGGCGGTCCGGCCGGCGCGAAACGACCTGTTTGGGAGGAACAAGATGGACTATACGGAAAGCCTGCGGTCTTTTCCGCTTCTTAGCAACATCAGTGAAGATAATCTGAAAGCGCTTGCGGCGTTTCTGAAGGAGCAGCATTACAGCGCCGGAACCGATGTCATAACCGAAGGGGACGACGGCGATGAGATGTTCATTCTGATCGAAGGCAGCGTTGATATCATCAAAACGACGGTATTCGGAGACAGTTTCGTCGTGACGACGTTGGATTCTTCGATGCACTGCGTATTCGGCGAGATGGCGGTGATCGACCACGATAAGCGTTCCAGTACGGTGAAAGCAAAGACCGACTGTCTGACGCTCTCGATCAGCCAGAAGGATTTCGACCGTTTCTGCCATGACTATCCGAAATGCGGCGTCGAGCTGCTTCGTTTGATCAGTATTAATCTGGTGCGTAATATTCGTAAGGAAAATGAGAACCTGAAACTTGTTTATCAGGCTTTGATAGAAGAGATTGAGAAAGGCTGAGGAGGAAGAGTACGATGTTTAAAGTGGATGAACTGCTGCTGCTCGTTTTGATTACTTATTTTCCGGACGTCGCGCCTCTTTACACGGTTCTGGGGCATGAGGGCAAGACGGTTAAGGAGTACCTTGACGGCATTCAGTGGGATGACATCGAAGATGAGAAGGAATACGCTTCCTTCATGACCGGTTATGATTTTAAGAACATTATCAAGGCTCTTCGGAACAATGATAAGGTTGCCGGTTCGCGTATCGTTGAGACGCACCGTGACGAGGCATACGGAGGCGGTGGCGGTATTTCGGCAATCTTTCTCTGCGACGAATATAAAGAGGCGGTTGTGGCGTTCCGCGGAACTGCCGATAACGAATGGATCGATGACTGCGTAGGCGCCAACAAGATCGACACCTTACAGCAGATCAATGCGATGGAATGGTACAAGTCTGCGTATGAGAAACTCGGACTTGAAGACTATACGGTTACCGTTACCGGTCATTCCAAGGGCGGTAACAAGGCCAAATACATCGGTATCCTTAATGATACCCCCGACAGGGCGGTTTCCTTTGACGGCCAGGGCTTTTCGGATGAGTTTATCGAGCATTACCGCAGACGTATCCAGAAGCGCCAGGGCATCATTGAAAACCATAATATCGATTTCGACTACGTGAACATTCTGATGAACGATGTCGGACGTAAGACGTATTATGTCGGTTATGATTACGGCAAGCACGGTTTCGCCGAGAGTCATTGCCCGAATACGTTCATGAATTTCGGAGAAAACGGCGAATATACGATGCAGGTCAACCCGAACGGCCAGCGTCCCGAGATGCAGATCCTCGACCAGTTCTTTAACAGCATGATCCGTTCCGGCGTCAGCAAGAAGGAGCAGGAGGAGACCAACCGTCTTGTCGGAGTTCTTGTTGAGAGAGCTTTCTCCATCGGAAAGGATCAGACGGTTTCCGAGTACATAAACCTTCTCTGCGACCTTGTCGGCGACCCGCAGTACAGCGATAATACGGCATACCTGTTGGCTTTCTGCATCAAATATTCGAAACTGAATAAAGATTTCCTTAAGACGCTGAAGGATCTGATGCATAACTTTGGGGCGGACGAAGTCGTAAAGATTCTCAACATGCTCGAAGGTCTTGTCAATTCGAGAAAGTTCAGCGCGATCGTGAACCTTTCCGATTTCCTGATCCATCATGTGAACCGGATTGTTGTTTCGCAGGTGCAGAACTTCTGCAGCAAGAAATACGGCATTCAGCTTTCCCAGGATCAGGTACGCGGCGTTCTGCAGATCGTCAGCCTGACAAAGGAAATGATGAAGACGCTCGAAATCAAGATGGACGGCTCCGATATTGTTGTTTCCGATGAGGATGACGGAGAGTCGCTCATGAGACTTCCCGAGGATATGAAGATCGTCGTTCTCGCGGGCGGTCTTTCCAATGAGCGTAATATGTCGCTTAGAAGCGGTTATGTCGTTTCCAGGGGACTTGCCGAGAAAGGCTATCAGGTTATCCTTCTAGACTCGTTCATGGGGTACGGCGATTATGAAATGAATATTCCGGATGCTTTCGCGGATACTGCGAAGTATACGCTTGAACCCGGTACGATTCCGAACGACATCCCGGATCTCTGGGCTGTCCGAAAGAGAAGAGTTGACCAGTCGTCATCGTATTTCGGACCGAACGTGCTGCAGATCTGCCGCCAGGCGGACCTCGTATTTATCGCGCTGCACGGCGCGGAAGGCGAAAACGGCAAGGTACAGGCCGCATTTGACCTTCTCGGTATCGATTACACCGGATGCGATTATTTCTCGTCCGCTTTGTCGTCCAACAAATCCGTTTCAAAGCAACTGCTTGCCGAGGCGGGAATTCCCGTTCCGAAGGGATACCTGCTGTTCCGCGGCGGAAAGCAGCCTGAGCCAACGGAGATGGGAATGTCTTATCCGGTTATCGTAAAGCCCAATAACGGCGGTATCGGACTCGGTATCTCGGTTGCCAGCGATCAGGTTTCCTTCCGCAAGGCGCTGAAGGACGCGTTCCGCTGGGAGAGCGATATTCTGGTGGAAGAGTATGTCGCGGGCCGTGAATTTGCCGTGGGCGCGCTTGACGGCAAGGCATTGCCGGTACTCGAGGTTCTGCCTTTTAAGACACGTTCAAATGAAACCGATATGTCCATTACCGGTGAACCGATGCGGAAATGTCCTGCGGATATCCCGGATAATCTTACGAACAATCTGAAGAAGACTGCCGAGAAGGTTGTCGATATTCTCGGCGTCAAAGCTTACGGAAAGGTTGACTTTATCGTACGGGAGGACGGCTCCTTTGTCTGCCTTGAATGCGATTCTCTGCCGCAGCTTTACCAGGATGCGCATTTCGTTGTGGAAGCCATGGCGGAAGGACTTACCTTCGGTGACTTGTGTGACCATATTCTGGAGATGAGCCTGAGGAACGATTAATCCGTGCCCGGAACGCTGATTTTATGCTTGTAAAAACGAGGGCTCTATTGTATAATGGCATTCGTCAGCAATGGAGGAGTACCCAAGTGGCTGAAGGGTCTGGCTTCGAACACCAGTAGGTCGGGAATACCGGCGCAAGGGTTCAAATCCCTTCTCCTCCGTAATAAAACCTCTTTTGCAATGCAGAAGAGGTTTTTTGTATGTATCAAGACTTTTGAAAATGTTCCGTGCTTTAGGAGGTTTAACAATGCGGAAAATGAGACTGTTATTGATCTGCCTGCTTGCCGTTTTATTATGCATCGCATGCGGAAAGAAAAATCCGGAGACGACCGTAACGCCTTCGGAAGAAAAGAAGGAGGACGAAATGAAAAACACCGAAGGGCCCACGAAACAGGCTGAACTGACCGTTGAGAGCACGCCGACGCCGACTCCCACGGAAGCACCGAAGACGGACGAGAACGGAATGTATCTGCTGTGCCCGTCCAAGTATCTGACGAAGCGGGATGATGTGAAGTACGGAACATTTGTCCGCGAGTCCTATTATTCCGAGTATTGTAAGAGAGACCGTTATTATACGATTCTTCTGCCTTCGGACTATTCGGAGGATAAAAAGTATCCGGTTGTCTTCCTGCTTCACGGAATCTTCGGTGACGAGAATTCCTTTGCCGGCGACGCGAAACTTCCGATCCTCGTCGGTAATATGGTTGCTGACGGACTTTGCGGGGAGTTTATTCTGGTATGTCCCGCGATGTATGCGGCGGGAGAGGGAACGGCGCAGCAGCCGGCATTTGACGCCGAGGCATGCATCCCTTATGATCGCTTTCCGACGGAACTGATCCGTAGTCTCATGCCTCATATATACAGCAAATATTCCGTGGTCGAAGGTCGCGAAGGTGCGAATATTGGTGGTTTTTCCATGGGCGGGCGAGAGACATTATACACTTTGATGCAATATCCGAATCATTTCAAATATGTCTGCGCAATGGCTCCTGCCCCGGGCATGACTCCGGCGAAAGATAATTTCATGACGCACCCCGGGTCTCTGCAGGAGGATGAAGTCCGTTTCGCTGACGGAACCGAGATCCCTGAGCAGATCATTATCTGCTGCGGAACGCGAGACAGCGTAGTCGGCAAGTTCCCTAAAGGATACCATGAACTCTTTGAAAAGAACGGAATTCCGCATATCTGGTATGAAGTTCCGGCAGCCGATCACGATATGACGACGCAGTATTCCGGTATGTTTAATTTCTTCCGGTTTATAAAATGACAAAAAACATCAAGAGTATACGATAATTCATTTGATTTTGCAAAATACATGTGCTATTATGTACATGTATTTTTGTGTTTAATAGAGTTTTTTCGTCTTGTTGTGCGGAAAATGTGAAAAACAAAATATCATTTTTGGGGAGGTAAACAGTGAAAAAGGTAACTCTATGGCGTCGTCTTGCCGCTGTGACGGTAATCGTTCTTCAGGTATTTCTGTCATTGCCGTGCAATACGCGTGAGGCGGAAGCATCGTGTCGACATCCTTATGTACAGGATGTTCAGACTAAAGCCCCCACCTGTACGGCTAAAGGTGAAAGGCAATCAATTTGCGGCAGCTGTAAACAGGTCCTGAAAACCGTTGAAGTAGCAGCACTCGGACATAACTTCGTGCATGACCATACGACGGAACCCACCTGCGGAAAAGGCGGCGAGAAGGTATATAAGTGCAGTAGATGCGGAACGACGAGGGGCGAATCAATCCCTTCAACGGGAGCCCATAACTATTCGATTCTTGTAAGCAATACGGCAACCTGTACTGCTTCGGGAACGAAGACAATGAAATGCTCCAAATGCGGGCAGACCACGTCGTCAGCTGTAACCGCACTCGGACATAACTTCGTGCATGACCATACGACGGAACCCACCTGCGGAAAAGGCGGCGAGAAGGTATATAAGTGCAGTAGATGCGGAACGACGAGGGGCGAATCAATCCCTTCAAC
>JAFRSD010000025.1 GCA_017427775.1 Lachnospiraceae bacterium
AGAAAAATGAAATAGCATAAGCGGAACTCTGAATTGAGTGGAGGCGGCGATAAAACCGACCGTTTCCACTCGATTTGCGAGTGACAAGGAGCCCCTCCGTGTGGTATAATCTCACAAATGGCTTGTTACACAAAATAAAAGTTTTATAGACGATGACGAATCGGAATTTTACGCACAGTTTGATAGAGGATAAAGAGAACAGCCAATTCTTCGAGAAACTAAGTGATTATTCCGGCCATCCCAGAGCCACCATTCCGGAGAATGAGAGCCACTGATTCCGGAGTTTTGGAGCCACCTTGCGGCCACTGAATCATATATTCCTTTATACTGTACGTGCATGCCTTCAGCGTGACTACAGATAAAGGAGGGTCAAATCTATGACCAAGTATCGTGAGATCCTTCGGCTAAAAAACCAGGGATCATACAGCACTCTGGCATCTCAGGATGATATGGATCGATTCTAGAAGGGATAATCGTACCTTGTTGTGACTATTGAAATTACAACGAAAATGATTTAAGATAGAGTCGATGGAGGTGTCAGAATGCAGATTTCAAGCAGATTTACAATAGCGGTTCATGTGCTTATAGCAATTGAAACATTTAAGAATGACCATAAAATCACCAGTGAATTTCTTGCGTCCAGCGCAAATGTAAATCCGACGGTAATCAGAAGACTCTTGCAGCAGCTGAAGAAGGCGGAGATTGTAACAGTGAAGCGGGGAAGCGGCGGTGCCGATATAGAGAAATCCTTGACGGAGATAACGCTTCTGGATGTTTACAACGCCGTGGAGCCTGTCGAAAATGGACAGTTGTTTCATTTCCATGAGAATCCGAATGAGTTATGCCCTGTGGGACGGAACATTCACAGGATCATGGATCACAGGCTTGAAGAAATACAGAATGCCATGGAAGATAAAATGCGGCGAATAACCATAGCTGATGTAATGGCGGATGCGAACAAGCTGATAGAATCTTAAAAAGTTTTGTTGTAACACTTGACATCACAACAGGACAGTGGTACACTTCTGTTGTATCAATCAATATCACAACAAATGGAGGTATCAAAAATGTCTAACTATAGTAAGGTAAGTGTTGCAAACGATCCGAGAACTGAACTTCATGATCAGCTGGGACTTACAGGGGCTGAGATCAGCATCAACCATCTTCCGGCAGGTGCGAGTGTTCCTTTTGTTCATTATCATAAGACCAATGAAGAGATTTACATCATTCTTTCCGGCAAGGGAAAAGCGGTAGTTGACGGTGAGGATATAGAGCTTTCTGCCGGTGATATCGTGCGTATTGCGCCGGATGGGAAAAGACAGTTCTTCGCGGCAGATGATTCTGAGATCAGCTATGCCTGTATCCAGGTGAAGGCAGGTTCTCTTGAAGCGTATACCGCCGACGATGCAGTAATCGAGTAAGTATGAGTTTTAAAGTTGTGGGCATTTCTGCAAGCAGATGCCCATAACTTTTTATGTGGAGAGCTATGAGTGTTTGTATAAAAGACAATATCCAGAATATGAACCTTGTCATCGGCTGCACGGTAGGCTGCGATTATTGCTATGCGCGGAATAATGTGAAGCGGTGGCATACGATACCGGATTTCAGTAAGCCTGAATTTTTTGAAGGCAAGCTTAAAATGATGGACAAGGCAAGACCGCAGAATTTCCTTCTGACCGGTATGAGTGATCTTGCGGGATGGAAAGAAGAATGGCGAGAAGAGGTGTTTGAAAAGATCCGGAAAAATCCGCAGCATCAGTTTATATTTTTGTCAAAAAGGCCTGATCTCCTGGATTTTGAAACGGATCTTGAGAACGCCTGGTTTGGGGTGACGGTTACCAGAAGATCAGAACTCTGGCGCATTGAAGCATTGAGGAATCATGTAAGGGCAAAGCATTATCATGTGACCTTTGAGCCGCTTTTTGATGATCCTGGAGAGGTCGATCTTTCTGGTATTGATTGGATCGTTGTAGGAACCATGACAGGCGCTCAGAGCAGAAAAATCCGTACTGAGCCGGAATGGGCATGGTCGCTTACGGATCAGGCGCATCAAAGGAATATACCTGTTTTTATGAAGGAAGATCTTGAATCGATCATAGGCGATGGAAATATGGTGCAGGAATTTCCTGAAGCATTTGAGAAGGTATTGGAGGTACAGCGGGCATGGAAGAAGTGAGAACGGAAGATATCCTGATAAGGGATGTGGAAACCAAAAATATCATGACAAAGTCAAACTTGCCGGTGGGAGGGTATTCTGTGAATCCGTATGTCGGATGCACGCACGCCTGCAAGTATTGTTACGCTTCTTTCATGAAAAGGTTTACAGGACATACGGAAGAGTGGGGAACATTTCTTGATATCAAGCACTGGCCTGAAATCAAGCACCCTGAGAAATATGCCGGACAGCGCGTTGTGATCGGCTCCGTGACAGACGGGTATAATCCGCAGGAAAAAGAGTTCGGAAACACAAGGAAACTGCTTGAACAGCTGCGGGGGAGCGGAGCAGATATTCTGATCTGCACAAAATCCGACCTTGTGGTGAGAGATATTGACCTGCTAAAAGAGCTCGGACAGGTAACAGTATCGTGGTCGATCAATACGCTGGACGAGAAGTTCAAGGACGATATGGATGCAGCGGTTTCCATTGAACGAAGGATTGCTGCGATGAAGCAGATATATGACGCCGGTATCAGGACAGTATGCTTTGTATCCCCAGTATTTCCGGGCATTACGGATTTTGAGGCTATCTTTGAACGTGTAAAAGACCAATGTGATCTGTTTTGGCTGGAGAATCTTAATCTGAGAGGCGGATTTAAGAATACCGTTATGGACTATATCGCTGAAGAGTATCCTGATTTAGTGCCGCTCTATGATGAGATTTATAACAAGCATAACAGAAGCTATTTCGAGGCTCTGGAAAACAAAGCCGAGAAACTTGTCGAGAAGTATGATTGCCCGTTTGTGGATAATGAAATGCCTTATGGAAGGGTTCCGCAGGGGCATCCGGTAATCGTGGATTATTTTTATCATGAAGAAATCCGCGGATCCGATAATACAGGAAAAAGAAAGCGCAAATAGCGCGTATAAACAAAGTGAAATGTTTTTGAGAAGAATCGGGAGACCGGTTCTTTTCTCACCACAGAAGACGATGTTGAACTTACAGACTATCTTTGGCCAATCGTTCGAGAGATAATAAAGACTGCTATTGAGAATGAGCAGAACCTTATTGTTGAAGGCTGCTATATACCTTTTGATTGGAGGAATAGTTTTGGTGAGCAGTATCTTCAGTCGATAAGATTCATCTGCCTTGCTATGTCAGATGAATATATAGATTCGCATTTTGAAGAAATAAAATCACATGCCTCTGATATCGAAACAAGGCTTGATGATTCTTATTGTACAGCTGAACAAATGAAACAAGATAATCATCAGGTCATAGATGGTTACAGATCTAATGGAGAACAGATTACCCTAATCACAGAAAACTATGATGATTCGATAAGGGAAGTTTTTGATTAACAAATTCGGATTTATCGAGATGAACGGCGGAACGTTATCTCGCAATTTTCCTGCATAAGCTTTATGCTCTAACATAACAAACCCTTGTTACACAAAAGAACGAATATTGTGTAACAAGTCTTATCTTACCAAATTCGAAGCGTTTTAACCGGGCGCGATCGTTTTGTTGGTGAAATAATAAGCCGGCAGCGTAGACAATATATGGGGGAAGGGTATGCTGAATCAGAAGAATTACATTCGGTACATAGCGAGATTTGCCGCGGATAATGAGGTTCACATCCGGCTCGGAGGGTCATTTCAAAAAGAAACCGCGTCAGCCTATTCGGATGTGGATATCAGCGTCGCGGGTGATGCAGAACAGGTGAAGCAATTAATCTGTGGCTACGGACAACCGGTGTTTCTCTCACATACGACCAACCCGATGGGGATCCTCATCGTTATCTATGCGGATGGTGTTCAGGTTGATCTGGAGGTTGTTAAGGATGTTGGGGCTGCCGGAACGGGATACTTCCACGACGACGATACCGGAGCGGCCGGGCTTGTGAGAAATGAAACCGTTTTTCGGGAACTTGTCTCCCGGGACGACGAGCCGTATCAGATTTCCCGTCTGTTCTACCGCAGCCTGACTAAGTACCTGTCCGGCAAGGAGGACGCAGGAGTATCGATTGCCAATGAGATTGTCGCATTTTTGAAATCCGATGAGGAGATTGTGAAGGAAACTTACCGGGATGGGATGACGAATCTTTTGAAACGATTTTCCGCTGAGTATCCTTTGGAGGAAGAGTACGAGAAATTACTTTGGAATATGCTCGCCTGTGACTGGTGCAACATTCCGGAAGACGAGTGCGGGTTTCAGCTGGTGGAAAGCATCTGCTGGAAGGTATTCCTTGCGAATGAGCAGGATTATGTGGGGCGCTGTGTTCTGGTGCTGCGGAGACACTGCGAAAGCCTGTCCGCACTCACGGAAGAGGAGTGGATGGATCTGCATAACATGGTCAAACTGATCGAGGGGTGCGTAAAGGCAGTCTTTGGTGCAGAACTTTGCAATTGGAGCTGCCTGATGAACAACTTTTATAAGAGTTCTGATCCGAACCCGCATGTTCATGTTCATGTCCGGCCGAGGTACAAGGCGCCGGTTACGATCAACGGACATGTATACGTGGATGCAGAATTCGGACACCACTATTCCCTTCAGCGGAACAGCCGGGTTTCCGAAGAGGATATGCAGGTCATTTTCCGGAAAATGAAACAGTGGCTTGACTGCGGGCGGTAAAACATCTCACGAATATAGCGTAATATTTCCCACACTCAGCACCCGCCGGCTTCTTTTCTTTCCGGAAGTTTTTCATCATAAAACAGTTCATAGGTGTTGACCCACTGCTCGTAATTTCGTTCCATCATCCGTTTCGCATTTTCGTTGACCGTAAGATCCGAATCCGGATAGATTGCCTGAAGGTAGTGTACGTACAGTTCCTGAACCGGGAATCCGTCGTCGTCGAGCACGTCGGAATCCTTCATGCAGATGAATACGGGGATGATCGGAACGTTGAATTTAGCAGCAAACTTGAAAGCTCCGGGTTTAAGCGGCCGGGGCTTTCTGTAGTTAAACCACATGGCCTGCTCGGGATAGACCAGAATCTTCTCACCGCGGGCCAAAAGAGTGCCCATGCCCTCGAAGAATTTACGCATGGTGGCGTAACTGGAGCTTAACGGCAGGGTATTGGCGTGACGCATCATAATCCTTACCGGCCCCTTGAAGTTCGTGTAATTGCTTTCTTTGATCACTTTGTATAGGTAATGATGCTTTTTGAGAGCAGGATTAATGGTTCGGTAGACGGCATAGTTGTCGCTCAGATGGAAGTGGTTACTCGTGACAATTGCCCCGCCCTTCACGGACGTGGCATTTTCCAAATTGCGTACTTCTTTGATGATCAGCTTTTTATGGCGGATCATGTTCTCGAAAAAGGATTTGCCGAGAAAGTTCGCGACACGGGTCATGAACTTATTTGAAAGTTTTTTGTTGATATAGTCTACTTCGTCCGGCTGTATCGGGGCGCAGGGAGCGTCTTCCTCGACGTCATCGTTAAAGCGTCCCTGTTCTTCGTATTCTTTGATGCGCTCAAGTACTCTGAGCCGGTCTTCTCTAGCCATGACAAACCTCCCGATTAAACCAAAGCTTCCTGAACGTCCGGTCGCTTTTCTTTATGTTTTCAATGCTTTCCATTAATCCGAGAAAAGACTCATAATCACGCTGCCGGTCAGCTTCGGAATAATTGTTCAGAGACTCTAAAAGGGAAGTGTAGAATTCGCTTTTCTTTGCATTTTCCCAGAAATACTCGCCGTTGATGGTTTCCGCATAATGCCAGGGCTTGTTGGAAAGGGCAAAATGACACAGATTGAGTTCGCCTTCCGGCGGTTCGGGGAAACTGTGTTTGTTCCACCCGGTCGGAAGGTACTTAACTTTTCCGTGGCAGATCACGTTGAAGTATTCCTGATCGGGCGCCAGAGAGTCAAAGTGGTATTCGCTCAGCATCCAAAGGAACTGCTCCTGAACTTTATGTTTCCGGAATTCTGCGAGGTTCATGACCATCACGCCTGAGTTGAAGTAGGTGTTGTGCGGAATGCCGATAATCTCCTCAACGTAATTTGTGAACGCCGGACTGCGGTCTGTATTCTGCTCATATATTGCGCCGACGAGGTAACCGGTGACATCCGTGTCATATAGCTTGGCGATGTCATTCAGCAAAACGACGTCACAGTCGAGATAGATTGCCTTGTCATACTGCGGAAATTCGGTCTCGATAAAAAACCGGTAGTATGCGGCGAGGCTGTAATAGAATACCTCGGGAAGTTTGTGCTTCACCGGTTCCAACATTTCCCGTACGTCGTAAAATTCGACGGATACGTTGGAGGTCGCATGCTTTAAAATGATTTCCTGATTCCGCTCGGTTATGTCGGTCTTCAAAACGGTGATCCGGTACTCGCGGTCAGGAGAAGCATGGGAGATTAATGAGATGATCGCAACGTCCAGATACGGAACGTATTTGTCGTTGCAGGCGAAAAAAATCGGAATGGGTTTCTTCACGGCTTTGCCCCCTTGTGTTTTGTCAGGTACATTTTCCATTACCCGCATCATTATGTAAAGATAATGATGCGGGTGGGGCTCTCGGGTTGAAAAACGGCTCCGAACCACAGCGGGAGAGAACTCCACTGTAGCGGGAATATACGATAAATACTTGATTTCTAATGGGGAGACTGTTATGATAGCGGTATGGAAAATGTTAAAGCTATTGTTTCACAAAACTTATTAAAACTTCGAAAAGGACACAATCTGACACAGGCGGAACTGGCCAGGCGGATCAATTATTCTGACAAGGCAATCTCGCGTTGGGAGGCGGGAGAGGTAGTTCCGGACCTCGAAACGATTTACGCGCTCAGCGAAGTCTTTGACGTGCCGGTTTCCCAGATCACGGAGGCGCATACGGAGGAAAGCGCGCAGGAAGAGCAGCCCGGCGGAATCGGTCAGAAGGTCCTTTCACAGATTTTCCTGTGCTGTGAGATCTGGTTTATCTTCACTGCGCTGTATGTTTATTTGAAGCTTTCCCATCAGACCAATATCTGGCAGCTGTTCGTATGGTGTGTGCCGGCGTGCATGCTGGTGCTTTGGTTCTTTAACCGAAAGGAACCGACGAACATTCTGCTGTTTATCTATTCCACGGTCTTTGTGTGGTCTTTCACGACGTGTATATATCTTCATCTGGTGGAGTCCAATCCATGGTACATCTTCTTTATCGGATTGCCGGCGCAGGGACTGCTCATTATCCGGTATATCTTTAACTACAAGCAGAACCTGAAAGGGATCGGGCTTGGTAAGCGAAAAGGGAGACAGATGAGAAGAGACTGACTCTTTGATCGGATGAATTTGATTGGTATCGGGCGGTTCCTGTTTCGGACCGCCCGAGTTTGTCTCAAAATTACATTGTTTTGAGGAATCAGAGATGGAAGTGCACGAGTACGGAAATCAAGACGCGCAGATCGTTCTTCTTCAGCCTGTGGGCGGTCATGACGAGGAACTGACGGTGCATGAAGCGGAAGCCATCAGGGAAGGATGCGGCGACCGGTTCCGGCTGATCACATTTAAGGTAGATGACTGGAACAGAGACCTTTCCCCGTGGGAAGCTCCGGCGGTATTCGGTAGGGAAGGCTTCGGGAACGGCGCGGAAGACACCCTTCGCGAAATACTGAAGTACTGCGCGGACCGGACGAAAACATACTGCCTCGGAGGGTATTCGCTGGCGGGGCTTTTCGCACTGTGGGCAGCGTATCAGACCGATCTGTTTCAGGGTGTCGCGGCCGCCTCGCCGTCCGTATGGTTCCCAGGCTTCACCGACTACATGCGGGGGCACGAAATCCGCACAAGGCATGTGTACCTGAGTCTCGGCGACCGGGAGGAGAAGACGCGCAATCCCGTTATGGCAGCAGTCGGCGACCGAATCCGTGAGGCGCACGCGATGCTTCTTGAGCGGGGCATTGACTGTACGCTCGAATGGAACGAAGGCAATCATTTCATGAACGCCGATATTCGAACAGCAAAGGCGTTTCTGTGGGTAATGGGGCAGAAATATCCGGAGTTGACATATCTCAAGTGAGTCGATATAATAAGACCATCAAATACGAAAGAAAGCGAGGTACTTTTATATGTTCGCAACAATTGAGCTTGTAAACGAATACGGTAGGAAGACCTCGGTATGCTTCTTTTGATGGAATGAATTCAATCAGGAATTAGCGGCCGTGGCGTTATGTCACGGCCTTTTTATGTCTAAAAGCGGCAATGATCCCACGATGCCGCACTCTCTATTCTGAGGTCTCCGCCCGTATATACCCGTTTCAGGCTCAAAAAGAGCTTAGAAAAATCACATTACGAAACGGAGAACAACATTGAACATCATTATCAGAAAAGAAACCAAAGAAGATTATCACAACACGGAACTTATGGTCATGCGGGCCTTTTTCAACATGTACCGGCCCGGATGCAATGAGCACCTGCTCGTTCATAAGCTTAGGGAAGAACCGGAGTATGTGCCGGAATGCAGCCTTGTAGCCGAACTGGACGGGCGGATCGTCGGCTGCGTATTCACGTCGCGGGCCAATGTGACCGACGGGGAGAAGAGTTACGAGGTCGTCACGATCGGCCCGGTGGCGGTGGAGCCGACGCTTTGTTACCGCGGCATCGGGACAAAGCTGATGGAAGCGGTAATTCCGCTTATTAAAGAGGCCGGTTTTAAGGGCATTGTGATGTGCGGAGAGCCGGAATACTACCCGCGCTTCGGATTTGTCACATGCGACCGGTTTGACATTCACCATAACGCGTTCGGTAATTCGGATGCGTTCATGGCACTGCCTCTCAACGAAGGCTTTGAAGATATTCACGGAATCTACGCCGAAGGACCGGTATTTGAAACCTGTGAGGACGAAGCGGAGATTGCAGCATTCAATCAAAACTTCCCATACATGAAGCCGATGAAACTTTCGGAGCAGCCGCTTCACAAGTTACGTCTCGGACGGATTTCCGAGGTCGGAAAGAACAGCTACAGGATTCAGTATTTCGGAGAGGAACTGCAGGCAAAACTCAAAGGAAATTTTTATAATAAAGAGCCGGAAGAGTTGCCTGTAGTAGGAGATTATGTTATATTTATCTATAACCCTGCCGGTGAATCGCTGATCAAGTCGGTATGCGAACGGACGAGTTTCCTAAAGCGCCCGGACCAGGAGAAGACGGCCGTGATGCAGTACATGGCGGCCAATACGGATTACGTCTTCATCGTGACGTCGTTAAACGAGGATTACAGCTACAACCGTATTGCAAGGTACGCAAGCGTGGCGCTTGCGGGCGGGGCGACTCCGGTTGCCGTGCTTACCAAAAGCGACCTTTGCCGGAATGTCGGGAGATATGTAACCGAGGTGGAGACCATTTCCGAAAAGATCCGCGTCCATGCAATCTCGGCACTTTACGGGATCGGTCTTGACGAACTCGAAGAATACTTTAAGCCGGGCGTTACGGTTTGTTTCCTCGGGTCGTCCGGTGCCGGAAAGTCAACCCTTTTAAACGCGCTTGCGGGCGAGGAAGTGATGAAGACTTCCGCCATCCGTGAGTCGGACGGAGAGGGTCGCCACACGACGACGAGAAGACAGCTGATCACCCTCAAAAACGGTGTTTCGATCATCGATACGCCCGGTATGCGTGAGATCGGAATGGCGTCGGTACAGGAAGGGTTGGACGACACATTTTCCGATATCTTAGAGCTCGAAAGCAGGTGCCGCTTCAGCGACTGCAGGCACCTTACGGAACCCGGCTGCGCGATCAAAGCGGCCTTCGCGGACGGAACGCTTTCGGAACAGCGGTACATGCTCTACAAGGATTTAAGCCGTGAAAACCGCAGCAATTACGCACTGAAGAAGCAGATTTCCAAATGGCATCATCAGATGGAGAAGATGAGCCGCAGGGAAGAAGACTGAGAAGTGCGATTGCATAAAAGGAAACCAAAATGGAGGACATTGAATGACTGAATTAAAGAGTTTTACGTGTGAGGGGTATGAACGGAAAGATTACCGTTTCCTTAAGGACATCAACGCGGAAGGACTCGTGATGCGCCACACAAAGAGCGGTGCGCGGATCATCCTTCTTTCCAATGACGACCCGAACAAGATTTTCGTGATCGGGTTCCGCACGACGCCGATGAACAGCACCGGTGTTCCGCATATTCTGGAGCATTCGGTACTGTGCGGATCGAAAAAATATCCGGTAAAGGAACTGCTGCCCGAGATGGCCAAGAGTTCCTTAAAGACGTTCATCAACGCATTTACCGGATCCGACTGGACCTGCTATCCGGTCGGAAGCTGCAATGATAAGGATTTCAAAAACCTTGTCGACGTGTATATGGATGTGGCAATGCATCCGCTGATCGCCGAGCGGAAGGAAATCTTCCTGCAGGAAGGCTGGCACTATGAACTCGAGAGTCCGGAAGCGGACCTTGGCATCAACGGTGTCGTATACAGTGAGATGAAGGGTTCTTATTCGAATCCCGACCGCACCGCATACCGGGCAATCATGGAAGCAATGTTCCCGGATACCACCTACGGTTCGGATTCGGGCGGTGACCCGGACGTGATCCCCGAACTCAGCTACGAGGAGTTTCTCGAATTCCACCGGACGTACTATTCGCCGGCCAACAGTTATATCTTCCTGTACGGTAATGCCGATATGGGAGAGATGCTTTCCTATCTGGACCGCGATTACCTTTCGGCGTATGACATCGTTCCGGTGGATTCCGAAATCAAGCTTCAGAAGCCGCTCGGATTCCGCCGCGTGGAGAAGGTTTACCCGATTGGGGAAGAGGAAAATGAAACCAAGCGGACGTATCTGGAGTATGCGGCCCGCGCTTTCGACGGCGTTGACGTGAAGAAGGGGGCTGCATGGGAGATCCTTACCTCGCTTCTTTTCAATATGCCCGGCGCACCGGTTAAGAAAGCCCTGATCGATGCCGGAATCGGCAGCGACGCATCCGCATACGTGAACACGAGCGTGCGTCAGCCGATTCTTACGATCGCGGCCAATGAAGCGGAGCCGGAGCAGGCGGAGCAGTTCCTTTCGATCATCCGCGAGTCGATTGCCGACATAATCAAAAACGGAATCGATAAAAAGGCTGCCGCAGCGCTTCTTAACCGGAATGAGATCAATTACCGCATCAATAACTTCGGAGGCGAGCTTCGCGGACTGGATTATCTGATGAACTCGCTTTCCGTGATGCTTTACGATGAGAGCAAGGCATTTGACCCGTTAGATTCCGGCGACGTTTTCGGGGAACTCCGTAAGGAACTGGAGACGGGATATTTTGAGCAGCTTCTTCAGGAAGCTCTCGATTCGGACCATACGGCGCTCGTGATCGTAAAACCGGAGAAAGGACTCGGAACGAAGAAGGATCAGGCGCTTCGCGAAAAGCTTGCCGCGAAGAAGGCTTCGATGAGCGAAGCGGAGATTGCCGAAATGGTTTCGAAAACGGCTGCCCTGAAGGAATTCCAGAGCCGCACCGAGACCCCTGAGGAACTCGCATGCATCCCGCTCCTTTCAAGAGAGGATATCGATGAGAAGCCGCTTCCGCTTGATTATACGGTGGAGACCGTGGCGGACAGCGTGCCTTTGATCCATGTGGATAACGCAACCGGCGGCATCACGTATATTCAGGTGAGATTCGAAGTGACCGACCTTCCGGAAGAGGAGCTTCCGTACTTAAAACTGTACGCAGCCGTACTGAACGAGATGGATACGGAGAACTACACCTATCCGGAATTCCAGAACGAGATCAATACCTATACGGGCAGCATGTTTGAGTTCGCGGAAGCAACGGCTGTACGTGGTGAGAAAGGCGAGATCAAAGCCTTCTTAACCTCCGGTCTTAATGTGCCGGACGGCAATGCGGCCAAGGGTCTGGAACTTTTATGGGAATCCTTGTGGCGCACGAAGTTCACGGACACGAAGCGTCTTTTACAGCTGATGTCGGAGCAGGCTGTTTATCTGCCGGACAATCTCGTATCAAACGGCCACAATACGGCCGAAACGATTGCGTTGATGCAGTTCAGCCCCTTAAGCCGGTTCAACTATCTTATCAACGGGGAAGGTTATTACGCCTGTCTGCGCCGATGGATTGATAACTTCGACAGTCTGAAGGAGGAGATTGTCTCACATATGGAGAACGTCCGCAGACATATACTCCGTAAGAGCCGTCTTTCCTTTGGCATTTCCTCGGATGGTAACGGCTATGCACAGGCGCTTCCGGCCTTTGAGGCATTTGCTGCAGGCCTTACGGAAGTACCCGCAGAGGATCCGCTTAAGGACGTGGCAAAGGCTCCTCACCGGGGCGGATACAAGCTGCCGAAGAACAATGAGATGCTGACGCATCCCGGCGCCGTTCAGTTCAATGCGGCAGCCGGAAGCTTCTTCGATGCCGGCTACAGTTACAGCGGTGTGTTCCGGGTAATGGGCACGATTATGTCATGGGATTTTCTGTGGAACAAGATCCGTGTCCTCGGAGGAGCATACGGAACGTGGATCAGTTTCAACGATATGGCCGGAACCCTCTCGTTTGTAACGTTCCGGGATCCGAACCTGAAGGAATCCTACAAGATATTCGAAGAGGCCGCGGAGTATACGGAGCAGCTTGATCTGAGCGAGCGCGACATCACGAAATTCATTATCGGTACGGTTTCCGACATGGATATGCCCTATACGCCTCAGAAGAGAATGTACACGGCGCTGAACCGGTTCTACACGGGAACGACGGCGGAGCATGTGCAGAAGGAGCGTACGGAAGTGCTTTCCGTGACGAACGAGCAGCTGCGCGCATTCGGTCCGATCATCCGGGACGTTCTGAAGCAGAATTACCGTGCTTCGGTTGCTTCGGAGACAAAGGCGAAGGAATGTGCGGATTTCTTTGATACAATAAGACCTCTCCGCGGATAGGTTTAGTGCCTGTTTCGGGTGTGTCTGTCTTTACAAATACGGTGGAAAGCGGTATACTTTCCACCGTAGATTATTTTTCGGCAGGAAAGAAGGTACCGATATGGATAAGAAGATTAAAGTATATATCGACGGAAGCGAAGGAACAACGGGTCTTCGGATCTTTGAGAGATTCGAGAACCGCGATGACATTACCATCCTTAAGATCAATCCCGAACTCCGAAAGGATCCTGCCGAACGTGCCAAGATGATCAACAGCTCGGACATTACGTTTCTGTGTCTGCCGGATGCGGCATCGATCGAAGCGGTCGGACTCTGCACGAATCCCGATGTGACGATCATCGATGCGTCTACGGCGCACCGTACCAATCCGGACTGGGCTTACGGTTTCCCGGAGCTTTCGAAGAAGCATCGTGAGGCAATCCGCACCGGAAAGCGGATCGCGGTTCCCGGCTGCTATGCGTCCGGCTTCGTAGGAATCGGTTACCCGCTTGTAAAGGAGGGCATCCTTCCCGCGGATTATCCGGTTTCCGTTTTCGCGGTTTCCGGGTACAGCGGCGGCGGAAAGAAACTGATCGCGGCATATGAGGAGGAAGGGCGAGACAAGAAATTCGACTCCGCGCGGATGTACGCGTGGGGTCAGTCGCACAAGCATCTTCCGGAGATGAAGATCATTACCGGTCTCGCCGCAGAGCCTTTGTTCTGCCCGATGACGACCAATTACGCAAGCGGAATGATCGTGCAGGTGCCGCTTTTCACAAACCGTCTGTTAAAGAAGGTTACGCCCGAGGAACTTCGCGACTTCTTCGCGGAGTACTATAAGGACGAGAAGTTTATCAAAGTACTGCCGTTCGGAGCCGAGGCAGAGGCGGGCGGAGCGCTGTTCTCCGATGCCTGCGCGGGCTGGGACGGAATGGAGATCATTGTAACCGGCAATCAGGATCGTATCGTGGTTGCCACGAGATTTGACAATCTCGGAAAAGGTGCTTCAGGTGCTGCCATCCAGTGTATGAACCTGATCATCGGCGCCGATGAAGCAAAAGGACTTGTATTATAAAGTTTTTTCTATACAAGGGCCGGAAAATGTGATATAGTTTCAGACGAGGCAAAGGGGTCTCATAAACGGCTCCTTTGCCCTTTTTTATGCGTGAACAAAGGGTGACGCAAAAGTACTTTCCCTTTACAAATCCCCCGAAAAGCAGTATACTTTTCGCTGGAAATCTACACGATCGGAGACATCGTTTTATGTGCGGAATCGTAGGATATGTAGGAAATAAACAGGCCGGTCCCATCCTGATGGAAGGCCTTGCAAAACTGGAATACCGAGGTTATGACTCGGCCGGCGTTGCGGTTCGCGACGGCGAGAAAGAGGCGGAGGTCGTAAAGACGCTCGGACGTCTGCAGAATCTGATCGAGAAGACCGACGGCGGCAACGCGCTTGCCGGAACATGCGGAATCGGTCACACGCGCTGGGCAACACACGGTGCGCCGAGCAGACAGAACGCACACCCGCATGTATCGGGTAACTGTACCGGTTCGGGCTCCGGCAAAGTGGAATCGCTTGTTGTCGGCGTTCATAACGGAATCATCGAAAACTACCAGGAACTCAAAGCCAAGATGGAGCGTCACGGGTATGTGTTTTATTCCCAAACCGACACCGAGGTTCTGATCAAACTGGTTGATTACTATTACAAGAAATACAAGGTTGGTCCGATTGACGCACTTGCGAAGACGATCGTGCGTGTGCGCGGATCCTATGCGCTCGCGGTTATGTTCAAGGACATCCCGGGCAAGATCTTCGTTGCGAGAAAAGACTCCCCGATGATCATCGGTAAGAACGAGAAGGAAACGTTCCTCGCATCCGACGTTCCGGCAATCTTAAACCACACCCGTCAGGTGTACTACATCGGAAACCTCGAGATGGCAGAGCTTTCCGCCGGCCAGGTAACGTTCTATAACCTCGACGGCGATACCGTTGAGAAGGAAGCGACCACGATCGAGTGGGATGCCGAGGCAGCCGAAAAGGGCGGCTTTGAGCATTTCATGATGAAGGAAATCTACGAGCAGCCGAGAGTTACGCTCGACACGCTTCATAAGTATATCCGCGAGGAAGGAAACTCGTACCGTGTGGACCTTTCCGAGGTCGGCATCACGGACGACGACATCCGCGCATTTTCCCAGATCTATATCGCGGCATGCGGCTCCGCATGGCATGTCGGCATGCAGGCGCAGTACGTGATGGAGGAACTGACGGACCTTCCCGTACGCGTGGAGCTTGCGTCGGAATTCCGTTACCGTAAGGCAAAGCTGACGCCCGGTTCGCTTGTCATCATCGTATCCCAGTCCGGCGAGACCGCCGATTCCCTTGCGGCACTTCGTATGGCAAAGGAGAAGGGACTTAAGACGATGGCAATCGTCAACGTGGTCGGCAGTTCGATCGCGCGGGAGGCGGATTACTGTATGTACACGCTTGCCGGTCCCGAGATTTCGGTTGCGACGACCAAGGCTTACAGCTGCCAGCTGATCTGTTCGTACCTGCTCGCCGTAAAATTCGGCCAGGTACGCGGTACCGTTACGGCCGACGACTATAAGAAGTATATTTCCGAGCTGCTTTCCATTCCCTCGAAGATCGAGGCGACGCTTTCCGACAAGGAGCGTATTCAGTGGTTCGCTTCGAAGTACGCGAACGCGCATGACATCTTCTTCATCGGCCGCGGAATCGACTACGCGATCTGCCTGGAGGGTTCCCTCAAGATAAAGGAGATCAGCTACATCCATTCCGAAGCGTATGCGGCGGGAGAGCTGAAGCACGGTACCATTTCCCTGATCGAAGACGGCACGCTTGTAATCGGCGTTCTGACGCAGCAGGATCTTTACGAGAAGACCCTTAGTAACATGATGGAATGCAAGAGTCGCGGTGCTTATCTGATGGGCCTTACGGCTTACGGCAAATACGACGTCGAGGACAATGTGAACTTTGCCGTTTACGTTCCCCGCACCGACGAGCACTTCATCGGCGTACTCGCGATCGTTCCGCTGCAGCTTCTCGGCTACTACCTGAGCGTTTCGAAAGGTCTCGATGTGGACAAGCCGAGGAACCTTGCGAAGAGCGTAACGGTCGAATAACCGTTTCTTTGGCAGAAAGACCGAATTTGGCGTAAAATACTTCGCATTTTCAGTAAGTTATGCGATTGACAGAACTTCTTACGAAATCTAAAATGTAAGGGGCATTCTTTGCGGCTTGTTCGCACGTGCCCGTTTCCTGTGCCGCCGATAGTTTCTGCGGCATGCGAATCACTTTTTTAGTAGTACGAAGGAGGTACTGTTATGAATTATTTTGATCTCACCGGACAGGTCGCGATAGTTACCGGATGTTCGACCGGTCTCGGCGTGCAGATGGCCCATGCGCTGGCCAACCAGGGCGCAAACGTTGTATGTCTTGCCAGACGTAAGAATCTGGTGGACGAAGTGGCTGCGGAGCTCTCCGCAAAGTATGGCGTAAAGGCCATCGGAATTTCCTGCGACATCACCGATACGAAGCGCGTAGAGGAATCGGTTGCGGAAGTTATGGAGAAGTTCGGCCGCATTGATATTCTGATCAACAATGCCGGAACCGGAGCGGTTGCCCCCGCGGAATCCATTACCGACGAGCAGTTCCAGAACGAGATGGATATTGACCTGTTCGGATCGTTCAAGATGACGAGAGCGGTAGTGAACAAGGCAATGCTTCCCGCAGGCTACGGCAGAATCATAAACATCGCTTCGATGTACGGTATGGTCGGCAACAAGATCGCTCCGGCTTCCCCGTATCATGCAGCGAAGGGCGGTCTCGTAAATCTCACCAGAGCACTTGCCTGCGAATGGGGTGACAAGGGCATCACCGTGAACTCGATCTGCCCCGGATATTTCGAGACACCTTTGACCAAGGAAACGCTTGATTCCGAATTCTTCCAGAACTACGCGAAGACCATGATCCCCGTGGCACGCTACGGTAAGGAAGGAGAGCTGGATACCGCAACGCTGTTCCTTGCGTCTCCGCTCAGCACATATGTAAACGGCGTGATCCTTCCGGTTGACGGAGGCTACACCGCTTTATAGTCTGAATTTGAAACCGCAGGCAATCCGTTCGGATAGTCTGCGGTTTTTTTGTATGACGATACAAAAAACCACCTGCTATGCAGGTGTGTTCCCAGTGAGCTTTAGCTTCAAGAAAAAAACCTCCTGAGGTATAATGGTGCTGGTTCGCCAACCGCACTATTATAACCGAAGGAGGTTTACCCAAAA
>JAFRSD010000026.1 GCA_017427775.1 Lachnospiraceae bacterium
GAATTCCGCTTTCACGGGTTCAAATCCATTGGCGCATATTTCCACGGAACAGGTTCCGCTCTCGTATCCGGCTCGCATAATCAAAAGGGCTCGCCCACGGTAGGAAACCGTTTCACTGTCCGTATAATCTTCCTCGGTGATGGGGTTTGCCGAGCCGAAACCCGCCAACCAGCCTGCACCGCTCACATTTGCCCTGAGCGCCACAGCCGCATCGGGTACCACACGACCGTCCCGGTCCGTAATCTCAATATTCACATAGATCAGGTCGTGTCCGTCGGCAGCCATCACACTCTTCTCGGGCACCAGCCGGATCCGTTGCGCGCTGCCCGTGGTAACCAGGGTAGCTCTGCTGACTTCCTTCCCGTTTTGATAGCTTACCGCGATAACCTCACCTGGTTGGAACGTCGTTTCAAACCGGACGCTGTACGGGAACGGCCGTTCTTTGCTGACAGGTTTTCTGCCTATGCTCTTCCCGTTCACGAAGACTTCCGCCTCATCAGCTTTAGAAAACACGACCAATTCCGTCGGATGACCCTCAAGCCCCTCATAGTTCCAATTTCGAAGCACATAGGGGAATCCCCACATGCTCACGACTTCTTTCTTTCCGAACGTATCCGGATGCATGGAATATAAGAAGGTTTCTTCATTGCCCCACACAACGCTTCTGTAGTCACCCTGAGGGCACCGGAACCCGGTAATATCGAAATCCGCATCATTGGCGAGTCTCCAAGGATAAGGGGAAGTCCGGTCCGGCATCAGATCCCACGGGAATCGCGGCGCCTTCGGATCATCCGGCTCCACATATGCGGCTTTACCGAGACCGGCCTCGCCGAGATAATCCCATGCTGTCCACGTAAAATCGCCGATGACATAAGGGAGCTTTTCCACCATAGGCCAACGGAATCCGATCTGATTCGGAAAATTCTCGGAGCCGAGGATCACTCTCTCCGGGAACATTTCATGGTCCCTCTCGTAGATATCTTCCATGTAGTTGTAACCGACCACATCAAGGCCGTTTGTAAAAGGCTCGGTCACAGTCTCCCAGAGCGTTGCTTTCATCCCGTCGCCGGCATTTTGCGCCTGGTTCTGCCCTATGGCAAGCTTATCGTCCAATCCGCTCCAAAGGGAACAGATACCGTTACTCACCGGTCTTGTGCCATCGAGCGAGCGTATCCGTTCGGCAATCTTTGTTGCCTTTCCGTAACCGTCTCCGAGTCCGGCGCGTTCGGGGATTTCATTGCCCGTAGACCACAGAATAACCGACGGATGAATCCGGTCCCTCTTCACAAACGCAGTAAGGTCTTTCTCCCAGTCCGTCTCGAAAAACTGATGATAGTCTCCACCTCTCTTACCGATCCCCCATGCGTCAAATGCCTCGTCGAAGACATACATCCCGAGCCGGTCACAGCATTCGATCAAAGCCGCAGACGGCGGATTATGCGCTGTCCGGATTGCATTAAACCCTATGCTCTTAAGCTTTCGTACCTTTCTTTCCTCACTGCCGGGGAGCGAAACCGAACCGAGCAAACCGTTATCGTGATGAAGACAGCCGCCCTTCAGTTTTACCGTCTTTCCGTTAATCCGGAGTCCGTGCACCGGATCTGCCGTAACGGTACGGATTCCGAAGACAGCCTCTGCCTCGTCGACGGTCACATCTTCGCCCGGGACAAAGTGAGTCGTATAGATACCGAGTTTTCTTACCTTTGCTTTTACCCTATAGAGATTCGGGAAATCCGCATCCCAAAGCAGAGGTTCCTTAACGGTAAGGGTAAGCCTTGCATTTTCCGTCTTACCGTGACCGATCTCGATTAGGCGCTTCGTCTGCGCAGCAACCTCCTCACGTCCGTCATAGTAAAGCGTAAGCTCCACCTCTGCCATGCAGTTTTGAAGCTCCGTATTCACCACCTCAACCAAGGCTTCCAAAAAGGCATAACCGTCATTGATTTCTTTCGTGAATACGTACAGACCGTCGGGAACGATATGTACTCGCGGTCCGTTCATCAGGCAGACGCCGCGGTACAGCCCGGAGCCGGAATACCATCTGGAATTGGGCTGCATGGATGTGTTGACATTGATCGTGACGCGGTTGTTCTCACCGAAGGTCACATAGTCCGTAACATCCACGTAAAACGGCGCGTAACCGTTGTGACACATGCCGACTCTGCTTCCGTTTACATCAACGGAAGCATTCATCATAACGCCGTCCAGCTTCAGCCCTACACAGCTACCCTGCCACTCCTCCGGAACGAATACATACCTCGTGTAATTCGTGAGACCGCCGGTATAGTAACCGGAATCCGCTTTGGCCGGTGCATCCGGCGATACCGGTGTCCCGATCATGCCGTCATGCGGCAGGTCAACCAAAACTCCGGGATCCTGCTCCATCATAGTGATGGAATCTAGATACCCCCGGCGAAAAGTCCATTTCCCGTCCAACGAAATGCTCCTCATAACAATCCTCCTGCTTTATATTACTGCTTTCGCGCTTCCTTAGTCCCGAACCGGGATTTCAATCACTTCAATCGCTTTGTACTTATCTTTCAATCTTGATGCTTCCGATTGCTTTTCCGATAATAATCTCATACATCGCTTTTCCCTCCGTAAATGTAACCCTATTTCTTGGCCCTATCCCTATGCCTGAATATTTGCAAGCTTGAGAGCCACCGGTTGCACCCCTTGCGGAAAACCAAAATTGCACCTTGAGTGCCACCAGTCGCTTCTCAGTCAAATACTATATATAGTTTAGTGGACATCCCTGCGGATGTC
>JAFRSD010000027.1 GCA_017427775.1 Lachnospiraceae bacterium
ACCTTGTTTTTGATCTTTCTGATCTGCTCCATCATGCGTATCTGATAGCTGTTCAGACACGAATACATGATGAACATTGCGCCCACCATCAGGACTGCAATCAGCACTCCCCCTGTAAATGAAATAAAGTTCATCAAAACGTCATACCTCCCATATATGCTTCGTAATCCTCGTCCTCATCTTCATCCTCATCTTCGGACTCGTCATCATCCTGATCATCTTCCCCAAAGCAGAACGAAGGAATTTCATCGTCCTCGACGGGAAAGCACGCGCCTTCACCCTCGTCAAAGGGAAATTCGCCGCCGTCCTCGACAGGAAGAACATCGTCAGCGGTAAGCTCTGCCTCATCTTCAGTGAGAATTTCCTCGTCGGTGATTTCTACGCCATCCTCGGTCGGAATATCCTTGTCGGTAATCTCCGTGCCGTCCTCAGTCGGAATATCCTCGTCGGTAAGCTCCGCACCGTCCTCAGTGGGAAGAACATCATCAGTGGTAAGCTCTGCGTTATCCTCAGAAATATCTGCGTCGTCTTCGGTAGGAATATCCTCGTCTGTGATTTCCGTGCCGTCTTCGGTCGGAATATCGTTATCAACGGAAATATCCGCGCTGTCCTCCTTCATATCTGCCGATTCGGATTCATCGGGAATTTCCGTGCCGTCCTCAGTCGGAATATCGTTATCAACGGAGATATCCGCATTGTCCTCTGTCATATCAGTAGACTCGGATTCGTCGGGAATTTCCGTGCCGTCCTCGGTAGGAATATCGTTATCAACGGAAATATCCGCATCGTCCTCTGTCATATCAGCAGACTCGGATTCATCGGGAATTTCCGTGCCGTCCTCGGTAGGAATATTATCGTCGGTGATTTCTGCGCGGTCCTCGGTGGGATTATCGTTATCAGCGGAAATCTCTGCGCCGTCCTCGGTGGGAATATCGTTATCAGCGGAAATATCCGAGCCGTCTTCGCTCATCTCCGTCGATTCGGATTCATCGGAAATTTCGCCGTCATTGGTAAGCTCCTGCGTTTCGGCTTCGTCTGCGTCAGGTGCGCTGAACGGAATGGATTTGTAGAGCGATTCGCCCCTTGCGGAGAGGATACCGTAATCGGTGATCGTCGCGCCGAGGCGTTCCAGCAGGTGAAGGCTGTCGGTGCTAATGGCAAGGGTATCCAGCCATCTCACGTCAAAGTCGGTCGGGAGAGAGTGGGCGAGATACTCCTTGAAGAACTCGGCCTCGTCGCTCACAAACGCCGCCAATTCGTATTCCCGTACACTTTCCGCCGTTTCGAGAATGTCGCTCAGATCGCCCGGCAAGCCGCCCTGCGCCTGAAGCGCCGCCTTGAAGGTCATGCGTTCGCCCACGTTCATTTCGGAATAAGCCTGCGCGATGCCGTTAAGAAGCACAAAGTTGTCCATCGAGCCGAACTGACTGCCCGTGATCTGCGGGATGCCGGATTCCATATTCACAACCACGAAGTTCCCGATGGGCTGTCCGTCATGCTCCAGTGCGAACAGGTCGATGCTCTCCTGCGTCATGGGAAGCTCAACAGCGACCGTCGCTCCTTCCTCCGCATCAGGCGCGGCAATATGCAGACGGAACACAGCGTCGAAGGCTTCTTCCGCGGGGAGAGTGATGCCATCGTACACTTCGGGGGACTCAAAGCCGCCGGCAACGACGTATCTGCCGTTCATGAATTCGCCGCCTTCGTTCTCGCGCTGGCGTCTGCCGACTCTTTCTCTGTCCAGAAGCTCTATGATCTCGTCGGACAGCGCCGCAATGTCATCGTTCATTTCGTTGTCGATCACAAACTGACCAAGCTGTTCGTCGTTAGCAACATTCGGGGCGATCATCACGCCGTCCAGACCATAGGTCATGTTGATGAGATCCTTCATGGTCAGACCGTCCTCGAATTCGCCGAGGTTCCCGCGATGCAGGAACACACCGCCCAGAGCCGCCAGTTCGTCATCGGGCAGAGCATTCACACGGGAGGCGAAGAAGTTGAGTTCGTCCACCGTCGGCGCGTCCAGTCTGGTGTCCGCCAGTTCGGGGAGCGCGTCGGAGCCGGTGATAACGATTTCGCTGACGGGGAGGTTTCTCAGCCTGTGCGCCGCGTCGGTGATTTCGCCGCGGGTCGCCGGAAGCTCCAGCGTGGTGTAAAGCAGATTTCCCGAAGGAGACTGCGCGGACAGTTCGATGGTTGTCTTAAAATTGTTTGCCATAATTGTTTAACCTTACCTTTCTTTGACAATGCCGTATTTGGCATTGACTTGTTTGATATTTGTCATGATGTCGACGAGAATCGGCACGATAATGCTGTTTCCCGCCAGTTTGTATAGCTTTGCGTCGCTCAGATGAAGCTCGTCTTGGAGTTTGAAGAATTGGGAGTCCTCGAATCCCATCAGCCGGAAGCATTCTTGGGGGACAAGCCGCCTGACTCGCCCGTGATGAATTACGCCGTGGCGGTCTACCACCGTCAGGCAGAATGCCGGCGCACCGTTGGGGCGGATGCGAGGGCCGTTCTGACGAACCGTTTCACGGTCAGGGTTGATGACAGGGTAGACGCCGTCGTATTCCACGAACACGCCGGATTTCTCGCCCTTGTGCTTGCCGATGCCCGAATCCTGACGGGTGGTGATGCACCGTGCCACATCGGTCATTTTCGCGTCGGCGTTCATGTCGATAAAGTACATTCCCGTTTTTCCACCGAAGCCGCCGCCTGTGGCGGTCTGCGTCACGGCACTTCCTCCGGAGTCGTAGACCCGTTCTCCCTGAGTTCGGTGACTTGTGAGTTCGGCAACAGCCGCAGCGATTTTTCCGCGGAGAGGAAGTATCTGTCCGGCACATCGGGTATCAAGATATCCCGCAATGAACACTCGCTTTCTGCTCTGGGGGAGATAATTTCGCCCGTCAATACATTGCCATTCACAACAATACCCCAATTTTGAAATTTCATTGAGGATGGTTTCAAACACTTTG
>JAFRSD010000028.1 GCA_017427775.1 Lachnospiraceae bacterium
CACTTCTACAACCATGTCAGGCTCCAGTCAAAGACAAAACTGACTCCGGTGGAGTTCCGGAATCAGTTCTGCGCTTGATTGCGTTTCAGTTGCTTTTTTGTGCTGTCCGTACAAAATGGAGCGGTTCATATCCGTCGTACTGGCTGTCTTCAATTCCCGATTCATACATCCTCCCGTTTTACGACGCAGGGGTCAGCCCATCGTCGGATTGACGCCGTGATCCTTCGCCCACTGCTCCCGCCGGATCTTCGAGTCGATCCCGCCATACGGTACGGGCGTGAGCGGCCCGACATCGTCCTCCACTTCGTCCGCGAAGACACGGCCCGCGTGATACACCAGAGACGACAGATTGCCGAGGATGTACGCGGACTGTCCGGCGTCGATGCGGCGGAGGATTTCTTCGGCGGGTTTGTAACCCTGCTCTGCCGCGTGCCGCAGATGATTCCGGCAGGACTCCGTGTCGTGCAGCTGATATTGATACAGCAGCGCAAGCTGGACTTCGCACCACGGATCAAGCGCGGCGGCATCCTCGAGATGGAGAAGACCGCTTGTTGTCCGGCCGCACTCGACGTACTCTTTCCCGGCAGCATAGCTTTGCTGTGCCTCTTCCCAATCGTTCAGCGATTCGGCGAGCTTGAATCCCGCCGCCATCTTCACCACCATGTTCCGCACGGATTTGAATTCCTTGTTCTCTTCCATCGGGATCTTGTCCGGCATCTTGTCCGTGTAGAGACGGTAGGTGTCGCACTGGTATTCGTACCATTGATCGTACAGTTCGGCGAGCGGAGGATATGCGGCGATCTTTTTCGCGATGGCGTCGACGACCGCCTTCGTATCCTTCGTAAGATACCCGTACACCTTTTTGCCTTTGTGCTGTGACAGCTTCTGACGCAGCTCCATCAAGAGCAGTTCCATCTCCGGATCGGGGAACGGTTCGGCTTTGATCGACTCCAGGATCTCCTCCATTCGGTCCCGGAACGATTCTTTCAGCTCGTCCCGGACGTAGGTCTGGTTCCGGTAGATCTCCATGCTGTCCTGCCGGAATATATCCAGCGCGAACGTTCTCTTGATCGCGCGGATGCCGTCCGTGTTGAGATAGGCTTCGTTCGGATCGGTCGACCAGACGAGGACGTGACAGTGCGGATGCTCTTCCTTCTGATGGAACGCGGCGTACCATCGGAGGTGCTCCGGCTTGATGCGCATCTCGCGTGCGATGTCATTCCGATGCGACCGGAGCAGATTCATCCACTCACGCGCGGAGTTGTATCCGAGACGTTCGGCATCTTCGCGGCTGAGAGAAAAGATCAGCGTCCACACATTGCCGGGATGTTCGTCGATTTCTTTTCGGATCGCCGCCATGTTGATGACTTCACCCTCGTCCGTGAACATCCCGTTTGATCCCAACCGCTCGTTGACATAGTCCGCCATGCCGGAACGCAAAAGCTCCACGCCGTCGCGGGTGGCGATGTATTCCGCCATGCCGCCGCGGGATTCGCCGCCTTTGGTTTTGTGACCGGGCTTGTAGTACGGCGCTTTCAGAATCAATCCTGCCACGAAGCCTGTTCCTCCTCGGACAGCTCAAAATACTTTTCAAGATCAAGCGCGCCGTTGTTCTTCTTTACCTCGGCAACAGAGATCCGATACAGACTGTCGAGCTGTTTGTCGCTGAGATCATAATCCCATGCGGCGAGGCGCGTGCTGACGTTCTGCTCCACCGCATTCTTGAATAGCATCCGGCAGATGCGGCTTTCCGATTCCCGGATCTTGGCGGAGATCACCGACTCGAGCGCGGCGGTCAGGAACTGCTGACTGTATGGGCGACGGCACCACTCGATGTAGAAGTCGACGGCGTCGCGGATGAACTCGTTCTTCGACCGCAGGTGCATGATCTTCGCCATCTCCTTGCATTGGTTCCATTGTTCCTCGGTCATGCGGACGCTGTCCGCGATCAGATTTGCCATGGGTGAAAACCTCCTTGTGATGGGCTGAAAAGCCTGAAATCCATGAGTATCAAAGCGTCCCTTTCCGCAAATCCCGCACGGCGTTGCCGTTGCGGTGTCTCGCGGGGAGGTCAGTCCTCCCCGTGAGTGCGGAGTTTTATCCTGCTCCGATTCCCCGGAGGGCGTAAATCCCCCGTTTTCCCCGGAATTCCCGATTCTATGTGATCCGCCGCCTGTCGGTCGGGATACCGAATGCCATTCCCGTTGGATTTGTAACCTGATCTGTCCGGTGTTCCATACCTTGTTCCACGATTTCCGGGCAGGGTGGAACGGGCTTCAGACCAATCCTGACAACGGTTTGCGGGGTGCTGGTTCGACAGTTCCGCGTTTTCGGAGAAGATACATACCGATTTGATATCTGCGTAATCCTCCGCGTGACGGAAAGCGCGGTTTCCGCAGCGTTATCGTCTATCCGTACAAACTCCGGGACAGCGGGACAACCAATAACGACAACGGTTTCCGAAGACAAAGTGCGGGACAGGAGTTCGGGACAGAAACGATTCCGACAGGGGAAGTCAAACGGATTCGCTGACAGATTCACGAGCAGAATGAAATATACGTGGGCGATATCACCTTCGCACGTCCCGAAGTCTGTCCCGAACTTTCCGTTTGACCGACAACGTAAAAACCAAATCGGGACAACGGTTTTGAAAGATCTGTCCCGTTGTCCCGCTCTTTCAGACGACAGACATCACTTCCGGTGGAATTCGATCTGCCGCTCGGTCGGATGCTCGCGGTTGTATTTCTGCACCGCCGCTTCATACTGCGCGAGGGCAAGCTGTTTCTGGAACACACGGTCGATGACGCTGGATGGGGAGGATGGTATAGAGCAGATTGCCGTTGTGCTTCTTCCCGTTCTTGAGCGTGACCGTCGTCGGTTCGGTATCGATCAGGCCGCGCTTCTGCAGGGATTTCACATACTTCGCAACGGTTTTGGATGTCATGCCTGTCGCTTTGCCGATGGTGCTGTAGCTCGGATGACACTGGAACGTCTTCCGGTCCTCGCAGTACATGAGGTACGCATAGACGGCAATCTCGCCCGTGG
>JAFRSD010000029.1 GCA_017427775.1 Lachnospiraceae bacterium
CCGGCGAGCAGGGCAATACCCAGCAGGGTGGCACCGAGAATCCTTCGGGCGGCCAGAGCGGTGAGCAGGGCGGCAACCAGCAGGGAACCGGCGAACAGGGCAATACCCAGCAGGGCGGCACCGAGAATCCTTCGGGCGGCCAGAGCGGTGAGCAGGGCGGTAACCAGCAGGGAACCGGTGAGCAGGGCGGTAACCAGCAAGGTACCGGCGAGCAGGGCGGCGGAACACCCTCCGGAGACGATGCGGGTCAGGGCTGACGAATCGTTATATTATATCGCAAAAAGGAACGTATCGGATGTATCGCTATCTGTTAATCGATTTTGACAATACATTGATGGATTTTACGAAGACGGAGCAACTGGCGCTGATCAAAGCCGTGAAAGACTGCTGCGGACGTGAGATCGGATCCGAGGAGACGGTGCTTTACCACAGCATCAATGACAGTTACTGGAAACGCCTCGAGCGGAGGGAAGTCAACCGTGACCAGCTGAAGTTCGGAAGGTTTTCGGATTTTACCAAAGCAATCGGGATTACCGGAATCGATGTCAACGTTCTGAACAAATACTATATGGACTGCCTTTCTAAGACCAGTGTCGAGTACCCTGACAGCCTCCCGGCATGCAGGGAACTGGCGGAACGGTATGAGCTTTATATCATCACGAACGGAACCACTTATATTCAAAAAGAAAGACTTGAAGGAACGACCTTCAAGGAATACATCAGAAAGATGTTCATCTCGGACGAGATCGGAGCCGATAAGCCGGCACCGGCTTTCTTCGAGCCGGTCGTAAAGGAAATCGGCGACACCGACCTCAGCCACTATCTGGTAGTCGGCGACAGCGTGTCCTCGGACATCCTGTTCGGAAAGAAGGTCGGCATCGACACCTGCTTTGTGGGGCAGGAAGGAAGCGGCGCGGATTATACGATCGCACGGATCGGAGAACTTCCGGAACTGCTTCGGCGCATAGAAGGAAAGATGTAGTTTCCCATTCATTCATGTTAAAAAAATGGAATAAACTTGCATCAGTCCATTTACGGCTTGACGCATTTTCCTTCGAAAACTATAATTGAACCGAATACGGACGGTCCATCGGTGCCGCCCGATTAAGCGTATACGAAAGGATAAAAAACATGAATTACGGTTATTTTGACGAGAAAGCGAGAGAGTACGTCATAACCCGTCCGGACACGCCGTCCGCATGGGCCAACTACCTCGGATCGCCGGAGTACGGCGCGATCATCAGCAACAACGCCGGCGGTTACAGTTTTGTAAAGTCGGGAGCTAACGGACGTATTATCCGCTATCGTTTTAACGGTGTGGCGCTTGACCAGCCGGGGCGTTACATTTACCTCAAGGATCACGAGGACGGCGAGTACTGGTCGGCAGCGTGGGCGCCGGTCTGTAAGCCCCTGGAAAGCTATAAGAGCGAGTGCCGCCACGGTACCGCATACACGATCATCAAGTCCGAGTACAAGGGCATCAAGGCGGAGACCGCTTACTACGTTCCGAAGGACGCAACCTATGAGGTCTGGAACGCTGTCGTAACCAATACAAGCGACAAACCGCGCAAGCTTTCCGTAACGGGCTACTGCGAATTCGTCAATGATAACAACTACGAGCAGGACCAGGTTAACCTGCAGTACACCCTGTTCATCAGCCATACGTACTTCTGCGGCAACATGGTTCTGCAGAAGGAAAATGAGAACTTCCACGACCCCAACAAAGAGCGCTTTTTAGGTCTTGCAGGCGCGAAGGTTGACGCTTTCTGCGGCGACCGCGACAAATTTGTCGGCAATTACAGAAGCTATGCGAACCCGGTAGGTATCGCGGAAGGTCTGAAGGGCGATCTCAACTACTGCGACAACTCCTGCGGCGCTCTGGAGAGCATTGTAACGCTTGCTCCGGGCGAATCGAAGAGATTTACCTATATTCTCGGCCAGAAGCCCGAGAAGACGGCAAAGGAGATCATTGCACGCTATGAGAAGGACGGCGTCTGTGAGAAGGAACTTGCCGAGCTGAAGGAATACTGGCACAGCAAGCTTGATAACCTGCAGGTACATACACCCGATGAAGCGTTCAACAACATGGTTAACGTATGGAACGCTTACAACTGCTTCATTACCTTTACTTGGTCGAGAGCGGCATCCTTCCAGTACTGCGGACTCCGTAACGGTTTCGGTTACCGCGATACCGTACAGGATATCCAGGGTATCATCCACCTCGCACCCGAGATGGCAGCAGACCAGATCCGCTTCATGCTTTCCGCACAGGTAACGAACGGCGCGGGACTTCCGCTCGTAAAATACAACCATAAGGCAGGTCAGGAGGACACTCCGGACGATGCTTCCTACGTAAAGGAGACCGGTCATCCGAGCTACCGCGCGGACGACGCTCTGTGGCTTTTCCCGACCGTATATAAGTACATTTCCGAGAGCGGAAACATTGCCTTCCTCGATGAAGAAATCTTCTACGCGAACAACGGTGAGAAGGGAACTGTATACGATCACCTGAAGAGAGCCATCGACTTCTCGATGAACAACCTCGGTAACCACGGCATGCCGGCAGGTCTGCACGCGGACTGGAACGACTGCGTACGCCTCGGTAAGAAGGGCGAGAGCACATTTGTCGCATTCCAGCTTGTATATGCCGTGAAGATCCTCCGCAAGTACGCAGTACTGAAGAACGATCAGAAGTACATCGAATACCTTGATTCTATCAATGAAAAGATGGAGAAGATCCTTTCCGACTGCTGGAACGAGGACCGTTACATCCGCGGCTACAAGGAGGACGGCGAGGTTATCGGTAAGAGAACCGATCCCGAGGCTTCGATGTGGCTGAATCCGCAGTCCTGGTCGGTAATCGCCGACTTCGGCACGAAGGAGAAGCAGGAACTCGCGATGGATTCCGTAGAGCGCGAGCTGAACACGCCTTACGGCGCGATGGTAATGTATCCGGCTTATGAGAATCACGCATTTGACGGCGCTTTGATGGTTTGCTTCAACAAGTGCGTTAAGGAGAATGCGGGTATCTTCTCACAGCCGCAGGGCTGGCTGATCCTCGCCGAGTCCAAGCTCGGACACGGCAACCGCGCATACAAGTACTGGTCCGAGGCAGCTCCGGCCAACTACAACGACCGCATTGAGACCCGTATCCTCGAGCCTTACGTATTCGGCCAGTTCGTAGAAGGTAAGGACAGCCCGTTCGCAGGACGCGCGCATGTGCACTGGCTCACCGGTACCGCTTCGACGGTTATGGTTGGAACGACCGAAGGTATCCTCGGACTAAATCCCGAGACAGAGGGTATCGTGATCGATCCTTCTATTCCTTCCGCATGGAAGAGCTACACGATGCGTAAGGTATTCCGCGGCAAAGTATTGAACGTTACCGTGAACAACCCGAACGGTTCCGAGCACGGCGTGAAGAGCGTGACCGTTAACGGCACGAAGATTGAAGGACTTCTGATCCGTGACAGCATCCTGAAGGCAGACAACGAGATTGTTATTGAAATGTAATATTGCTATTCCTACCGGCGGAGCCTTCGGGTTCCGCCGGTTTTTCATGTCTTTATGCGGAACCGCCGCAGACTCCCGGAATTATCGGAAAAATGCGGAAAATGTTACATAGAATCCGACAAAAAGAGTGTAAAGTGAGAGAAAAATGCTTGAACGCAGGGGCAATTTTTGGTATAGTATTGGAAGTATTATTTGGGGTTAAACGGTTCTATTTGAACAGCGGAGGTATTCGGGGTGTACAGAGTAATGATAATCGACGATGAGCCCGCGATTTATAAGCTCTTAACGAAGATGATTGACTGGCCGTCGTATGAAATGGAAGTAGTCGGCTCGGCGTCCAGCGGAATCGAAGCCATCAACACGATCGACGAGATTCAGCCGGATATTTGTTTCGTGGACATTCAGATGCCGTTCATGGACGGAATTGAGTTCACTCGGCTTGCGAAGAGCCGTTATCCGGACCTTTCTATCATCATGCTTACGGCATATGATGAATTCCAGTATGCGCGCGACTGTATCGGCCTCGGCGTATTTGACTACCGCCTGAAGCCGATTGAGAAGGCCGACATCAACCAGACGTTGGCGAGACTCTATAAGGTCCTCAAGGAGAAGAATCCGCTTCCGAAGGAAGGGCCGCAGGAAGAGCAGCCGATCCCGGACGGAGAGAAGGGAACCAACAGCGCGGAGCGTGTTAAGGAATACCTGCAGACGACGTATTTCGAGCCGGACCTGAACCTGACGAAGGTGGCGCAGGCATTTGGCTTCAATGCAAGTTATCTGAGCCGTAAATTTAAGAACGACACAGGCGAAAGTTTCAGCGATTATCTGCTGAAATGCAGGATGGAACATGCCAAGAGAGCAGCGCTTACAGGCAAGGCAATGTACCTGATCGCGGCAGAGGTCGGCATACCGGATCCGAACTATTTCAGCCGGTGCTTTAAGAAATATACGGGTATGGCATTTTCCGCCTATGTCGCAGGTGAGAAAAAGATTGACAAAGAGTCATGAATTGGGCTATACTTGCGAAAGTGTGTAATGTACATTCATCAAACGGATGGATAGTGATATAAGAATTCACGGAGGTACCGATTCATGGCACAGAAGAATGCAGAGAAGAAGATCCTTACGTCTCAGGGATTAAAGAAACTGGAGGCGGAACTGGACGACCTTCGGACTGTAAAGCGGAAAGAGATTGCTCAGAAGATCAAGGAAGCCAGAGAGCAGGGTGACCTTTCCGAGAACGCGGAATATGACGCCGCCAAGGAAGAGCAGAGAGAGATCGAGGCACGTATCGAAGAACTCGAAGAACTTCTTAAGAACGTGGAAGTGGTTGACGAGGACGAGATCGACCTTGACACCGTGAACATCGGCTGCGAAGTGAAGTTGAAGAATACCGAGACCGGTAAGGAGCTGGTATACAAGCTTGTAGGTTCAACCGAGGCCAACGCACTGAAGGGCAAGATTTCCAACGAGTCGCCCGTAGGACGTGAGCTGATCGGTGCAAAGAAGGGCTCCAAGATCACGATCGAGGCACCCGCAGGCGTGATCACCTATAAGATCATGAGCATCCATAAGGCTGCAAACTAGTAACTTTGGCATGGCACCCGAAAGGGTGCCGCCTGTTTTACATAAGCATAGAATTCATACGATATTTTGGAGGTTTGTCGTGGCAGAACAGAATAACGAAAACCGGAATGAGGATCTCGGCGAGCTTTTGAAGATTCGCCGTCAGAAGCTTGCGGATCTGCAGGCAGCAGGAAAGGATCCGTTCCGGATTACAAAATATGACCAGACGCACCACACGGATGAGGTGAAGAAGCTTTATACCGAACTTGAGGGGAAGCTTCTTGCAGGCCGCACCGCGCCCGATACCGAGGGCCTTGACGAGGCAGCCGCCCGTGAGGTGAAGAAGAATGATTACAATGAGCGCAGAGCTATCATGGACGCACAGCCCATTGAGGTTTCCATTGCGGGCCGTATGATGTTCAAGCGCGTTATGGGCAAGGCTTCCTTTATCAATCTGCAGGATCTGAAGGGAAGCATCCAGGTATATGTGGCAAGAGACGCCATCGGAGAGGAAAGCTATGCGGATTTCAAGAAATCCGATATCGGCGACATCTACGGCGTGAAAGGCTATGCCTTCCGTACGATGACCGGCGAGATTTCCGTCCATGCTTCCGAACTGATTCTTCTTTCAAAGAGTCTTCAGATTCTTCCCGAGAAGTTCCACGGCATGACCAATACCGACATGCGTTACCGTCAGCGTTATACCGACCTGATCATGAACCCCGAGGTAAAGGACACATTTGTCAAGAGATCGAAGATGATTTCCTGCATTCGTTCGTTCCTTTCCGGACGCGGCTTCATGGAGGTTGAGACGCCCATGCTCGTAGCCAATGCGGGCGGCGCTGCTGCGAGACCGTTTGAGACCCATTACAATTCCCTCGACGAGGATGTAAAGCTTCGTATCAGCCTTGAGCTTTATCTGAAGCGACTGATTGTCGGCGGACTGGAGCGCGTCTTCGAAATCGGACGCGTATTCCGTAACGAAGGCTGCGATACGAGACATAACCCCGAGTTTACGCTGATGGAGCTGTATCAGGCGTATACCGATTACTACGGCATGATGGAGCTGACCGAGTCCATGTTCCGCTACCTTGCAAAGGAAGTATGCGGTTCCGAGAAGATCAGCTATAACGGTACCGAGATTGATCTCGGCAAGCCTTTCGCGCGTCTTACGATGATTGACGCCGTAAAGCAGTACACCGGCATTGATTTTGATCAGGTTGCTTCCGACGAGGAGGCAAAGGCACTTGCGAAGGAACGCCATGTGGAGTACGAGGAGCGCCATACGAAGGGCGACATCCTGAACCTGTTCTTTGATACGTTTGTGGAGGAGCATCTCGTTCAGCCCACATTTATCATGGACCATCCGGTGGAGATCAGCCCGCTCACGAAGCGTAAGCCCGACAAGCCCGGCTATGTAGAGCGTTTTGAGCTCTATATCAACACCTGGGAGATGTGCAACGCATATTCCGAGCTTAACGACCCGATTGACCAGCGTGAGCGTTTCAAGGCGCAGGAGAAGGCACTCGCAGCAGGCGACGAAGAGGCCAATACGACCGATGAGGACTTCATGAACGCCCTCGAAATCGGTATGCCGCCCACCGGCGGTATCGGTTACGGTCTTGACCGTCTTGCGATGCTCCTGACCGACAGCGCGGCAATCAGGGATGTATTGCTGTTCCCGACGCTAAAATCGCTATAATTTCGTCGCTCCTTGTCATTCCTTGTCACGCTTCGTCACACTACGGACAAGTATGGACAACGGCATGTAGACGCAAAAAGTCGCGTTTTCTGAGCCGAAAAGTGAGGTCTCTTGAAGCCTCATGTAAGAGTGGAAAAATGCTTCGTGC
>JAFRSD010000030.1 GCA_017427775.1 Lachnospiraceae bacterium
CACAATCCGATGTTGTGCGCCCCGCGCACAACGAGTGAACGCATCGCGTTCACGAGTGTTCTTTAACCGTCTCAGTTTAAACATCTGACTTATTAATAAGCCTGTGTTTCCTGAAATTTACATTTGTTAAAGTTCGCTTCTTTTCATCGAAATGAAAGAAACATTTCAAACGAATCTTCAAGGTTGTTTCACTATTCAGTTTTCAAAGTACGAAGTGTTGCCCAAGCGAACGCTCAAGCAAACAGCTTGATTAGAATAACACACGCTCTCTTTATTGTCAACACTTTTTTTGAACTTTTTTGTTCAACGGAGAAAGAGGGATTTGAACCCTCGCGCCGGTTACCCGACCTACACCCTTAGCAGGGGCGCCTCTTCAGCCTCTTGAGTATTTCTCCTTGCTGAAATCCCTGTCAAAATATGCAGTTTTTCACACGCCTTAAAAACCCTCCTAATGGGGTGGCGCATTGTTTAATATATCAAAAACAAGGCGCTCTGTCAATACTTTTTGCGTATTTTCGGCTTGTTTTTCCCTTGTTTTTTCGATGAAAAAAACGCCTCGGAATCTGCATTCCGAAGCGCCTTTTTCATCTCTCACAACATTCTGTATGTAATGCCTTTCGCATATACTATAGAAGGTCTTTTCCTTCCATTTTCCTTTGCACTTCTGTAAGCGTTCGACATACGGCTTTGCATTTGCCGCAGATTTCATCATCGGGCTCCAGCATATCCGGGACCATGACCGGGATCATTCCCGCAGCATGCGCAGCTCGGATCCCGTTGAATGAATCCTCTATTACGACACAGTCCGCGGGCGCTGCTCCGAGCTGTTCCGCCGCATATAAAAAGATATCCGGCGCCGGTTTGCTTCTTGAAACGCTCTCTCCGCCGACGATCACATCGAAGAACTCCATCAACCCGGCCTCCCGCAGCTGTGATTCAACCCGTGTCTGCCTAGTAGATGAAGCAAGCGCCGTCGGAATACCGTTATTCTTTAAAAATGTAAGAATTTCCCGAGTGCCTTCTTTTACCGGAAGGCGTCCGCCGTCGTACCGTTCGTGAAACAAAGCACTCGCTTTCTTATCGAAACTGTCATACGGAAAATCCTCTCCGTACGCATCTAAGCAGATCTGCCTCGTGACCTCCGGCGTGACGCCGATGCACCTTCGGTATACTTCGTCCATTCCGGCAAGCCCGTGATCCTCCGCAACTTTCTTCCAGCACAGATAAGTTGCTCTCTCGGAGTCAAATATCACGCCATCCATGTCAAATATGACTGCTTTCACCGGCTTCTCCTCCTGATTCTTTGTTTCATCACATATTAACTGTCTTATGATGCCCTGCCTCTTCCCCGTATCCTGCCTGAAGACGGTTTTCGTTCTCTTTCGCAGACGGAGTGCAAAACAGCGGGGTGCAAGCCTTGTAACGCTTATCAAACCCCGCTGAATGGTTACTTTACCAAATCCGAATCAGTAATTACTCTTCGGTTTCTTCGGAATTCTCTTCCCCTTCGGTCAGATCCTCTTCTTCGGAAAATTCCTCGTCCGCATCGAATTCCTCGCCCTCGTCGGCTTCCACTTCGTCATCTTCCGCGCGAAGTTTCCGTTCCAGATCGGCAATCGTATTCTCGTCGGATTCCTCATTATCCTGAACGATTGCAAAGCTTGCAACCCGGATATCCTTGGTCGGATCCACGTTCATGCAGATCACGCCGCTCGTACTGCGTCCGATCTTATTGATATTTCCTACAGGAATTCGGATCAGGATGCCTTCGTTCGTGATCATGATAATCTCATCGTCGTCATTTACCATCAATGCGCCGACCAGATTACCGGAACGTTCATTGATCTTGTAGCAGCGTACGCCCTTTCCTCCACGGTGCTGTACCGAGAACTCATCGGTGTCGGTTCTCTTTCCAAGACCGAATTCCGACAGGAACAGCGGTGCATCGCCTTCGTCCGAAACAAGCATCGATACTACAGCGTCGCCTTCTTCAAGACGCATACCGTATACGCCCATCGAGTTACGGCCTGTTCCGCGAACATCCTTTTCATTGAAGCGGATGCACTGGCCCATCTTGGAAACAAGGAGAATATCCTTCTTGTTGTCGGTAGCCTTTACGGAGATCAGCTCGTCATCATCACGGAGAGCCATGCCCTGGATACCGGTCTTACGGATATTTGCGTAAGCCTGCATGCGGGTCTTCTTAACAATACCGTTCTTGGTCGCCATGAACAGGTAACGGTCATCACCGAATTCCTTCAATGCGATTACGGCCGTGATCTTCTCGCCGCCGCTCAGCTGCAGCAGGTTTACGATCGCGGTACCGCGCGCGGTACGCGAAGCTTCCGGAATCTCGTAAGCCTTCATGCGGTATACGCGGCCGGTATTCGTAAAGAACAGCAGATAATGGTGGTTGGTCGTCATGAACAGATCCTCGATGAAATCATCCTGGATCGTCTGCATGCCCTTGATTCCCTTACCGCCGCGGTTCTGCGTGCGGAACTGGTCGGGATCCATTCTCTTGATATAGCCGAGTTTCGTTCTCGCGATAACAATCGGATCGTCCGGGATCAGATCCTCCATCGAGATATCATATTCGTCAAATCCGATCGTTGTTCTGCGGTCGTCACCGTATTTTGCGGCAATCGCGGAAATCTCGGTCATGATAACCGTAAGAAGCTTCTTCTCATCAGCAAGAATTTCTTCAAACTCATGGATCTGCGCCATCAAAGCGTCGTATTCCGCCTGAAGCTTCTCGCGCTCCAATCCGGTCAGCTGACGAAGACGCATGTCAACGATAGCCTGTGCCTGAACATCATCAAATTCAAAGCGGTCCATCAAGCGCTGCTTTGCTTCCTGCGTCTGCTTGGAAGAACGGATGATGCGGATGATCTCGTCAATGAAATCAAGCGCCTTCAAAAGAGCTTCCTTAATGTGCGCCTGCTCTTTAGCCTTCTTCAGATCGTACTGCGTTCTGCGGGTAACAACCTCCTCCTGATGAAGTAGATAATACCGGAGCATATCGTGAAGATTCAAAATCTTCGGCTCGTTATTTACTAGCGCAAGCATGATAACGCCGAAGGTATCCTGCAGCTGCGTATGCTTATACAAATGATTCAGCACAACCTGCGGGTTCGCATCCTTACGGAGTTCGATCACAACGCGCATACCCTGACGGTCGGACTCATCGCGGATATCCACGATTCCGTCCACGCGCTTATCCTTATGCAGGTCCGCAATCTTTTCGATCAGTCTTGCTTTGTTTACGAGATACGGAAGCTCGGTTACGATGATCCGGTTCTTGCCGTTCTCCATCGGCTCGATATCGGTAACCGCACGAACGCGGATCTTTCCGCGACCGGTACGGTATGCTTCTTCGATACCCTTTGTTCCGAGGATCATGGCTCCGGTCGGAAAATCCGGTCCCTTGATGATTTCCATGAGTTCCTCAATGGTCGTCTCGCGTCCTTCAATCTTATCGTCGATAAGTTGATTTACGGCGGCAATCACCTCGCGAAGGTTGTGCGGCGGAATGTTGGTCGCCATACCTACCGCGATACCGGTTGTTCCGTTTACGAGAAGGTTCGGGAATCGTGCCGGCAGAATGGTCGGCTCCGTCTCCGTTTCATCAAAGTTCGGAATCATGTCAACCGTGTCTTTATTGATATCCGCAAGCATTTCTACGGAAATCTTCGAAAGACGGGCCTCTGTATATCGCATTGCTGCGGCTCCGTCTCCGTCCACCGAACCGAAGTTTCCGTGTCCGTCAACAAGCGGGTATCGGGTATTCCAAGGCTGCGCCAGTACAACTAACGCTCCGTAGATGGAGCTGTCGCCGTGCGGATGGAATTTACCCATCGTATCACCGACGATACGGGCGCACTTACGATGCGGTTTATCCGGACCGTTGTTCAGTTCGTTCATTGCATGCAAGATACGTCTCTGAACCGGCTTCAGACCGTCCCTGACATCCGGGAGTGCACGGGCCGCAATAACCGACATGGAGTACTCAACGAAGTACTTTTCCATGGTTTTTTTCAGGTCGACATCATCGATTTTATCGAATACATGCTCGTCCATTATGATCTTATCGTCCATACTTACCTCTCCCGTCAGATATCCAGATTCTCCGCATATCTTGCATTTTCCTCAATAAACAGTCTGCGCGGCTCAACTTCATCACCCATTAAGGTGGTAAATGTGAGATCCAGCTCACTCAGATTGTCATTATCCATATTTACTTTGCGAAGGATACGTCTCTTCGGATCCATGGTCGTCTCCCAAAGCTGCTCCGCATCCATCTCACCGAGACCTTTATACCGCTGAACCTTGTTGTTCTGGTCACGGCCGATCTCGAGCATGATCTTGTTCAGCTCGTCATCGTTGTATGCGTACCAAACCTTCTGGTTCTTCTCAATCTTGTAAAGCGGCGGCATAGCCAGATAAACGTGCCCCTGCTTGATCAGTTCCGGCATAAACCGGTATAAAAACGTCAGAAGAAGCGTACTGATATGCGCGCCATCTACATCGGCATCGGTCATGATGATGATCTTATCGTAACGAAGGTTCTCGATGTTGAAATCTTCGTGAATGCCGGTACCGAACGCGGTGATCATCGCACGGATCTCGGCATTATCGAGAACGTGATCGAGTCTCGCTTTCTCAACATTCAGGATCTTACCGCGGAGCGGAAGGATTGCCTGCGTGGCTCTTGTTCTCGCCGTCTTTGCGGAACCGCCTGCGGAATCTCCCTCTACGATGAAAATCTCACAGTTCTTCGGATCCTTGTCGGAACAGTCCGCAAGCTTTCCGGGAAGGCTCATGCCCTTAAGCGGAGACTTTCTCGTTGCTTCCCTTGCCTTTCTCGCGGCATCACGCGCCCGCTGGGAAAGAACCGACTTTTCAACGATAATCCTTGCAACCGTCGGATTTTGCTCAAGATAATACGTTAACTGCTTGCTTACCACATTATCGACCGCGCTTCTTGCTTCGCTGTTTCCGAGTTTCTGCTTGGTCTGGCCCTCAAACTGCGGTTCCGGAAGCTTCACGCTGATGATTGCGGTCAGACCTTCACGGATATCCTCGCCCTCGAGGTTCGGCTCGTTATCCTTGATCATCTTGTTGGCTCTTGCGTAAGCGTTGATCGTCTTCGTCAATGCGTTACGGAAACCAATCAGATGCATACCGCCTTCAGGAGTCGTGATGTTATTTACGAAGCTGTAGCAGTTATCGTTGTATGCGTCATTGTGCTGCATCGCAACTTCAACCGAAACATCGCCGACTGCACCTTCACAGTAAATGATATCGTCATAAAGACTGTTATTGCCCTTATTCAGGTACTGAACGTATTCCTTAATGCCGCCTTCGTAGTGAAATACCTTCGTGGCAGGGTTCTCATCACGCAGATCGGTCAGCGTGATCTTCAGACCTTTTGTCAGGAATGCCATCTCGCGAAGTCTCTGCTTTAACGTCTTCGCGTCAAATACGATCGTATCGAAGATTAAGGAGTCCGGATAAAATGTTACGGTCGATCCGGTATCATCCGCATCACCGACAACACTGAGTTTCGATACTGCTTTGCCTCTTTCATACCGCTGCAGGTAACGATGTCCGTCTCTTCGGATTTCTACCTCGAGCCATTCGGAAAGCGCGTTAACAACCGAAGCTCCTACGCCGTGAAGACCGCCGGATACCTTGTATCCTCCACCGCCGAATTTGCCGCCGGCATGAAGAATGGTAAATACGACCTCAACCGTGGAGATTCCCTTCTTTTCGTTAATTTCCACCGGAATACCGCGGCCGTTATCCTTTACCGTAACGGATCCGTCCGCATTAATGGATACATTGATTTCCGTGCATGCTCCCGCAAGCGCTTCGTCAACCGCGTTATCCACAATCTCATAAACAAGATGATGAAGACCGCGCTCGGACGTGCTTCCGATGTACATACCGGGTCTCTTTCTGACCGCTTCCAGACCTTCCAAAATCTGGATTTGATCAGCCCCGTATTCCTGATTTTGATTCTGACTCATACTAACCTCCAAAATATCCCTTCCGCCGAAACGGTTATCATATGCGTTTTACCTGGTTGCCGCTCACTTTAAACACGGTGTTTCCTTCCGGTCTGCACGCGACAAATTCTTCCATACCGGTACACGTTACTATCGTCTGCACATCTTCCATCTCGGAAAGCAGCCTTGACTGCCTGTTCCGGTCAAGTTCCGAAAGTACATCATCCAGTAAAAGTACCGGTGTTTCCCTGATCACGCCGCGGATCAATTCAATCTCCGACAGTTTCAGTGCAAGAGCCGTTGTCCTCTTCTGCCCCTGCGAACCGAATAACCGCACATCATTTTCATTGATGAACAAAGAAAGGTCATCCCTGTGCGGACCGCTCGATGTATATTTCAATATCAGATCACGCTCAAGGTTTCTTTTAAGCGCCTCACGAAAATCCTCTTCACTGCAGTTCGGAACATATGCAAGCCGCAATACCTCGGCACCGTCCGTTAAGCTTTCATGCTTTGCCCGGACAATCGGCTGAAGCTGCTCCGTGAACCGCTTTCTTGCCCGGATGATATAAGAACCGAACTTAACCAGCTGATCATCCCATACTTCTAACGTATCCTTAAGCGAAGAATTATCGGCAATCTGTTTTAACAGATCATTCCGCTGCGTTAATGCTTTGTTGTAATCCGTTAGATTACTGCAATAAATCTTATCCAGCTGACAGAGTTCCAGGTCGTAGAATCTTCTTCGTTCCTCCGGCCCGTTATTCATCATCGAAAGATCTTCCGGACTGAAGGAAACCGTATGAAGAAGTCCTAAAAGATCAGCGCTTCTGCGAATCGGAATTCCGTCAACAGCCAAGCCTTTTGCTCTTCCTTTTCGGAGATGCACATCCACTTTATGCGTCATACCGTCACGCTCCGTAACGGCACTGATATGTGCTTCCTCCTGACCGAACCGGATAATATCCTTATCCTTGCTGCCTCTGACGGACTTCGTTGTAGCTGCCATAAAAACAGCTTCAAGAATATTGGTCTTACCCTGGGCATTATCGCCGAATAAAATATTCACGCCGTCGGAAAATGTGATTTCCAACTCTTCATAATTGCGAAAATTGTTCAGCCGAAGCGACTTTATTACCATGGAAACTCCCGTTCATTACTTCCGCTTACTGTTTTGCGGAAATTACAAATTGCTTTCCTTTCCATTCCACAACGTCTCCGTTGTAGAGCTTGCGGCCTCTCCGGTCATCCACTTCACCGTTAACCTTCACTTCACCGGAAGTGATCACGATTTTTGCTTCCACTCCGCTTTCTACCAATCCAGCAAGTTTCATTGCCTGGCCGAGTTTAATAAACTCATCACGGATATTTACTGTCTGCATAGTATTCTCCCTTTATTACCGGTTTCCGATGTTAACCGGAAGAATCAGATAAATGTAACTGTTATCGGAATTTCTGATAAAGCAGGGATTTCCAACCGTAGTAAGGAAAAGCGTAATGTCTTCGTCATCAATGGAACGAAGCACATCCGTAATAAACTTCGGATTCAAACCGATCGTAATATCATTACCTTCTTTGTAAATCGTAAGCTCGTCATCCATCGTTCCGAGCGAACTCTTCATATTAACGGCAAGAACGCCGTCTTTAATATCGATGATAACCGGACGTCTCTCGGACTCTTTTACAAGAAGGCTTGCACGGTCGATACAATCGGCAAACTCCCTCTTATTCAGGGAAACCTTAGTCGTATATCCGGAATTCAGCATCGGGTTCAGGTTATAGAAACGTCCCTCGATCAGTCTCGAAAGAACAATCGTATGATTCATTTCAAAGATAACCAGATTCTTCATGAAGAAGATATTTACTTCATCCTCCACATTGCCGCTCAAAATCTTGCTGATTTCAAGAAGCGTCTTTCCGGGAATAACGGCAGTCTGGTTTGCATACTCTTCTCTCAGATCAATCGTACGGATAGCAGCACGGTGTCCGTCCAGTGCAATAACACGAAGCTTGCTTCCGGTAATCTCAAAACACTCACCGGTACGGATCTGATCCGCTTCGTTCAAAGAAACCGCAAAGATGGTCTTCGAAATCAGTTCCTTCAAAGTAAATTGAGACATCTTTACGCCGTTTACTCTTTCGTAAGAAGGAAGCGGCGGAAAATCATCTCCTGGAAGACCGGCAATTTTGAACTTGGCCTTTCCGCAGGTAATATAAATCACATAATCCTGATCAACTTCGATAAATACGATGTCCTCCGGAAGCTTGCGAATGATATCATAGAAAATCTTCGCATTTACCGCTATTCTTCCGGGATTGTCAACACGGCATAAAATACGGATTTCGATACCGAATTCCATATCATTGGCGGTAATCACGAGATTACTGTCTTTCGCCTCCAATAAGAAACATTCAAGAATCGGGAAAGATGTTTTTGAGGAAACGGCACGGAACGCAGTCCCCAAAGAATTAACAAGTTCCGATTGATTACAGATGACTTTCATAGATTCTCCTTTTCCGAAATCCGCCGAAGCGATTTTCATGATGATTAATGATTAAAAAGAATAGTATTATTATTATAGGCAGTGGATTCGTGGAAATCTCTTTCCGAGCCTTATAAATACTGGCTTTTACAATTTGATAAAGCGTTGTATCCGGAAAGGATAAAACTGCCTGAAAAGTGGATAAATCAAACACGTTTCAAAAGCGTTTATAAGAAGAAAAAATACTCCCCTGAATTATGAAAAGGAATTCCTCAAATCTATCCACAATTTATTCGATATTGATCTTCTTTTTTAATATTTCAATGGAAGATGCAACCGTAGGATCCGTCTTGATTGCCTTCTGGACTTTGCCGTATCCGTAATGTACGGTAGAGTGATCAAGTCCGCCGAGAGCCTTTCCGATATCATCAAAGGATAGCGTAGTAAATTCACGGCATAGATACATGGCAATCTGTCTCGGAAAAGCAACATCTCTCGTCTTCTGTCTGGAAACAAGCTGCGAAGAAGTGATTCCGTATTGTTCCGCGATGACTTCCAGAATGAAGGGCATTGTTACGGTCTTCTTCATGTCCGGAATGATATAGTCCTTCAACGCTTCCTCGGCAAGTTCAAAGGTAACCTTACGGTTCTGCAGTTTACCGAGTGCAACAACTTTGGTAAGAGCTCCTTCCAGATCACGAATGTTACTCTTAATGTTGTCTGCAATATAGGTAAGGATTGCGTCGTCAATTGTCAAATGGTTCAATTCTGCTTTCTTACGAAGAATTGCCATTCTGGTTTCAAAAACGGGAGCCTGAATATCTACGGTCAGTCCCCATGCAAAACGGGAACGAAGTCTTTCATTCAGAATCTGCAGATCGCTGGGTCTCCGGTCGGACGAAATGATAACCTGCCGGCCCGATTCCCTCATCTCATTAAAGGTGTAGAAGAATTCTTCCTGCGTTCCTTCCTTATTTATAATAAACTGGATATCATCTATCAGAAGGACGTCGTTGCTCCGGTATTTCTTACGAAACTCCTCTAAGGACTTTGTGCTGGAAGATCCGCTGTGAATGGCTTTGATCAGTTCATTGGTATAAGTTTCGCTCGTGATGTAGAGAACCTTCATATCCGGATTGTGTTCGAGAATGTAATTGGCAATCGAATACATAAGGTGTGTCTTACCGAGTCCGGGGCCGCCGTAAATGTAAAGCGGATTGTAAAGTTCGCCGGGCTGCTCGGCAACTGCAAGCGCTGCAGCATGTGCGGTATTGTTATTCTCTCCGACAACGAAATTATCAAAGGTATATAACGGATTCAAAAGGCGCGGAGATCCCGCCATCAGAAGGCGTTCTTTTCTCTTTTGGTCGTCCTCCTGCTTTTGAATCTGGGTTTTCAGGACAAATTCAACTTCAAAGTTTTCGAAAATGATTTCTTCAATCGCCGTTTTAATAAAAAAGCCATACTTATTGCGGATAAAGATCAGACTTTGCGGGTGAACAACGGTATCATCGACAATAAGGGTGACAATGTTATCTTCCAAATCGTAAATTTTCAGAGGAAGAAGCCAGGTTCGGTACGAAACATCGGAAACATTATAGTTATTCTTCATGTATTCCAGAATGTCCGGCCACTTCTCTTCGAGCATCTGTTTCGTGTACATGAAAACCTCCGGAATCTATGCGGAAAATGTGATAAAACAACATATTAGACCAGTATCAGGATAACATGTATATTATAATATATATGTTCGCTTTTTACAAGTGTTTTTCCCTTCCTTCACACAGAACTTATTTTTTACGGATAAAACGCTTTATTTTCGCTTATTTTACGTTTTTTGATAAAAAAGAGACATTTTTATCCTGTTATGACAAATTATGAAATCTAAAACAGGGCAGATTTCGGGTATAAAATGTTATAAACATTTATAAACAATCCGGTGTATTTATACGAAGCAAGTAGTATTGCGTAAAATGGGAATACTAAAAAGTTATCCACAAAAAATGTTGATAAGTTGATAGATTTATTAACATTTTTACGCATATTTTGCCTTATTTTTTCTGATTGACTTTTAGAAAGCAATTCACTATAATAGACAATGCAATTTTATCGAATTCCGAAAGGAGGGCTTTATTTATGAAGATGACATTTCAGCCGAAGAAGAAGAGCCATGCTCGCGTTCACGGTTTCCGTCAGAGAATGCTTACAGCAAACGGAAGAAAGGTTTTGTCCGCCAGAAGAGCAAAGGGCAGACACAGTATTTCCGCTTAGGCTGCAGTTTATGTAGCCTTTTTTCTTGTTTTGATTTGAGGCGGAACCGATGAAGGGAGGCCTTAAAGATGAAAATAATTTCCTTGCGGAAAGGAAGAGAATTTTCGGATGTTTATCGCCTTGGAAGCAGTAAGGCGAACAAGTATCTTGTTATGTATATACGTAACAATGATCTGAATCACAACAGAATAGGAATCAGCGTAAGCAAGAAGATCGGAAACAGTGTCGTAAGACACCGGATCAAACGGCTGATCTACGAGAGCTTACGCTTAAACGGCGATCGGATCAACACCGGGTTGGACGTCGTCGTCATTGCAAGGGGAGCTGCAAAGGACAGGACATACCGTGAGATTTGCGATGCGGTATTACATTTGGCTCATATTTCAAAGATAATGCCATGAAGAAGATACTGATACTTTTAATTCGTTTTTATCGTAAGTTCCTGTCCCCGTTAAAGGGAAGGTCCACCTGTATTTATACGCCCACATGTTCCCAGTATGCAATGGAAGCCATTGAAAAGTACGGAGCTATCAAAGGCACCTGGCTTGCGGTCCGCAGGATCTTAAGGTGTCACCCCTTCCATAAGGGAGGCTATGATCCCGTGCCTTAATTAGGAGGACCATTAATGAATTTTATATTTTTGACGCAGGTTTCCGGTATTCTTAAACCGTTTGCGTGGATCATGGGTAAGATCCTCAATCTGGTTTATATGCTGGTTTCCTGGCTGGGCATCCCGAATATCGCTCTGTGTATCGTATTATTTACGATCGCGATCAAGATGCTCACGCTTCCGCTGACGATCAAGCAGCAGAGAAGTGCTAAGTTTTCCGCAAAGATGCAGCCGGAACTTCGTGCTATTCAGGATAAGTACAAGGGTTACGACCGCAGCGACCGGGAAGCCATGTACCGCATGCAGGAGGAGACCTCTGCCGTATACAGAAAGTACGGTACCAGTCCTCTCGGCGGATGTCTGCCGCTGATCATCATGCTTTTCATCGTATTTGCCCTGTATCGTGTTATCTACTCGATCCCGGCATATGTACAGCCCGTTAAAGATCTTTATACGCCGATCTCTTCGGACTGCATGGCTAAGATGTCTTCATTTGCCTATAATGAGGACGAATCCGCGGAAACCGCTAAAGAAGGTTATCTTTCCAAAGATGCTACCGCAGCTCTGGAGCAGTTTCTGGAAGCCGAGAAACTTTCCCTTCGTGACCGTAAGGCCAAGAAGGAGAAGAACTGGGATGAAAACCGTGTTATTGACCTGATGTCCGTTCTCGGAACGGAGGCCTGGGAAGACTTCTTAAACGGTAAGGTTTTCTATGTGAAGGATTCCGTAACCGGAGAGACGAAAGAAGATCCCAAGTACAGCAAATGGAACGCTTTTTGCCAGACCGATGCATTCAAGGAGTTTACGCAGGGAAAGGACGAAGCAAAGGAAGATATTCTTCGCGTAAACAGTCTGTTCGGCGGTTACAGCATTCTTGATCCGCCCGGCTGGAAGCTTACCCCGATGCTTCTGATCCCGATTCTTGCGGCAGTTCTGCAGTATATCCAGTCCATGCTCCAGATGAAGGTGCAGAAGAGCGGCGAAGAGAAGAAGAAGGACGACAATTCCCCTGCCGGAAGCATGGAAGGAATGATGAAGATCATGCCGATCATTTCGGGTGTCTTCTGTGTATTCTTCCCGGTCGGCGTAGGTATCTACTGGGTTGTTAACTCCGGTGTATCCATTCTCCAGCAGCAGGTGATCAACAAAAAGCTTGATAAGATCAGCATCGATGATATCGTTGCATCCAACGAAGCAAAGGTTGCTGAAAGAAATAAGAAGCTCGGAATCGTTTCCACCGGAAATGAAACGTCTTCGATCGCAAAAACGAAGACCAAGACTATCACCGGTGTATATGAGAACAAGGCCGGAAAGCAGAACGATAACGATAAGCGTCCTGCACAGAAGGTTTCCGACAAGAAGAAGGAAGAAATTTCCAAGAATGCCGCGGAAGGCAAATCCAACATTTCCGCGATTGCAAATCTGTACCGTAACGACGATGACGAATAAGCCGGGACATTTTCCGGCCGGATCATAAGGTCCGGCGGAGTTCCGTATTCGAACCCGCCGCACCGGAAACAGGAGGATTAATATGGCAGTGAAAGAGTATTCCGGCAAGAATGAGGAAGAAGCAAAGGCTGTGGCCGCTGCGGATCTCGGAATTGCCGCCGAAGAACTTGTATATGAAGTAATTGAAGAAGAAAAGGGCGGTTTTCTCGGCCTTTTCAAGAACTGTAAGATTGCGGTAACGCTTCCCGAAGAGCAGTCCGATCTGTCCGCATCCGTTGCGGAAGCGATTGCGGAGGTTGCGCAGAGCACGATCACACCCGCAAGCGGTGAGACCCCTGCCGAGGTTGCCGTTGATTTTATCAAGAAAGTACTTACCGAGCTTGGTTTTACCGCTGATATTTCCGCTACCGTTGAGGAAGAGGAAGGAAACATCTATATCAATGTTGAAGGCGATGACATGGGCACCCTGATCGGAAAGCGCGGTCAGACGTTAGATGCTCTTCAGTATCTGACCAGCCTTGTTGTAAACCGTGCCTGCAACCAGTATTACAAGATTAAGCTCGATACCGAGAACTATCGTGCAAGACGTAAGGAAACGCTTGAGAATCTTGCAAAGAATATTGCCGGTAAGGTTAAGAAGACCAGAAGAAGCGTTGCGCTTGAGCCGATGAACCCGTATGAGAGACGCATTATTCATGCGGCTCTTCAGAACGACAAATACGTAGAAACCCACAGTGAGGGCGAAGAGCCTTACCGTAAGGTTATCGTTTCCATGAAGAAGGGTGTTACGTATGACGGCGGACGCGGTTACGGCCGCGGAGGCTACAACAGAGGCGGATACGGCAACAATAACCGCGGAGGCTATAATCGCGGCGGATACGGCAACAAGGGCGGATACGGCGGCAACCGTCGTCCTCCGAAGCCGCGCTACAACGATAACAGCAGTGACTACAGCCAGGATTATATGAAGGATTACGCAGCTTACAAGGAAGCCCGCGCTGCCGAGAAGGCGAAGAACGAGGGCGAGAAGCAGTAAATATTTGATAGTTGATGATTCGGAAGGGAGAGGAATGCGATTTCCTTCTCCCTTCTTTTCAACTGACAAAGAAACGGCGCCGGAGCAGGCAGGACGCCGCTTTCATCGAGCCTGCGCAAGGGTACCGGAATGAATAATGACACGATTGCGGCTATCGCCTCCGGGCTGAGCGCCGCCGGAATCAGTATCATCCGCATCAGCGGACCGGATGCATTCGGAATTGCTTCAAGGGTTTTTCGGACCGGAAAATCCGAAGCCCCGATCGGGGAGCGGATAACCGGATGGGAAAGCCATACGGTGCACTACGGCTTTATCGCGGACGGGGAAGAAATTATCGATGAAGTAATGCTTCTGATCCTGAAAGCACCCCGTACGTTTACGAAAGAAGATACCGTGGAAATCGATTGTCACGGCGGTATTGTTGTGACGAAACGGATTCTTTCGCTTATTCTTTCCTGCGGCGCAAGACTTGCGGAACCGGGAGAGTTCACGAAAAGAGCATTTCTTAACGGACGAATCGACCTTTCCCAGGCTGAAGCCGTGATGGAATTGATCGGAGCCAAGAACGAACGGGCCGTAAGAAACTCCGTGAAGCAGCTTCGCGGTGCACTGCGCAACCGGATCAATGTGCTCAGAACGAAGATTCTTTCGGATGTTGCTACCATCGAAGCATCTCTTGACCAGCCGGAGTATTATTCGCTCGAAGGCTTTGCGGAGAAGCTTCATGAAGCGGCTTTGGAAGAACGGACGGAGATTGAAAAGATGCTTCGCTCCGCGGAAAACGGGCGCATGATCCGGGAGGGTATCAAGACGGTAATTCTCGGTAAGCCGAATGTCGGCAAGAGTTCTTTGATGAACGCTCTTGTCGGAGAGGAACGTGCCATTGTTACGGAAATCGCCGGAACGACAAGGGACACGCTTTCCGAAGAAATCCGGCTGAACGGGATCACGTTACTGATCGTGGATACGGCCGGAATCCGTAATACGCCCGACCCGGTTGAAAAGATCGGTGTTTCGCGTGCCCACGAAAAAGCGGAGGATGCTGACCTCATATTGTATGTGGCGGATGCATCCACGGCATTGGAACAGGCCGACCGCGATATTATGAAAGCTTACGCAGGCAAGAAAATGCTTGCCGTATTGAATAAAACCGACCTGACAGGAAATCTTTCCGCGGACGGGATGAAGCCGGAGCATATGCCGGAAGAGGCAGATCCGGCACGATCCCTTCGTACAACCGAATCGGATTTGAGAGATCTTCTTTCGGTGTGCGGCTGTACGGCTGAGATTGTCCCTGTTTCCGCAAAGGAAGGAACCGGTCTTGATGTTCTCGAGGAGAAGATCACCGCTATGTTCTTTGCCGGAGACCTGGTTGCGGATGAGGAGTCGGTTATCACGTCCGACCGGCATAAAGAATGCCTCCGGAATGCTTATGAGAGTCTCGGAAAAGTTCTTTCAAGCATTGAAAACGGAATGCCGGAGGACTTTTATTCCATCGATCTGATGGGTGCATATGAAGCCCTTTCGCGTATTGTCGGAGAGGATGTTGACGAAGATTTGATCAACCGCATATTTGAACGGTTCTGTCTGGGCAAATAAGCGGGTAATACGATAGGAATCTAAAAGAAATTATGGAAAAGGTCATTCCCGAATTCTATTGCGACGCATACGATGTTGCGGTTATCGGAGCCGGTCATGCCGGCTGCGAAGCGGCACTTGCTTCCGCGCGTCTTGGCTGCGAAACCATTTGCTTTATGGTCAGTACGGATACGATCGCGATGATGCCCTGTAACCCCAATATCGGCGGTACGAGCAAAGGCCACCTTGTGAAGGAAGTGGACGCTCTCGGCGGAGAGATGGGGCGGAACATTGACAAGGCATTTATCCAGAGTAAGATGCTGAACCGCAGTAAAGGTCCGGCGGTACATTCACTCCGCGCACAGGCGGATAAGCAGAAATACAGCAAATGTATGCGTCAGGTGATGGAGAATACCGAGCACCTGACCTTAAAGCAGGCAGAGGTATCGGAGCTCCTTTATGATACCGCGGCTGACGGAACCAAGACGGTTACCGGTGTAAAGACGGTTTCGGGAGGAATCTATCCTTGTAAAGCCGTGATCCTTTGCAGCGGCGTGTATCTGAACGCGCGCTGTATCTTCGGGGAAGTCAGCACTTATACAGGCCCGAACGGCACGCCGAGGGCGACGCATCTGACGGATTCCCTGATTGCCGCGGGCATCGAAATGTACCGGTTTAAGACCGGGACGCCTGCCAGAATCGACCGTCGGACGATCGACTTTTCCGTAATGGAAGTCCAGAACGGAGATGAGCCGGTTGTTCCGTTCTCCTTCACCAATACGCCGGAAGGAATTGCGCGCGAGCAGGTGCCGTGCTATCTGACTTATACCAACGAAGAGACGCACAAGATCATTCGTGCGAATCTCGACCGTTCTCCGCTTTTCTCGGGTGCTATTGAGGGAACCGGGCCGCGTTATTGCCCTTCGATTGAAGACAAGGTTGTAAAGTTTCCGGAGAAGGACCGTCATCAGGTGTTCATCGAACCGGAAGGAGAGTACACGAATGAGATGTACCTTTCCGGCATGTCCTCGAGCCTTCCGGAAGAGGTTCAGATTGCGATGTACCGCTCCGTAAAGGGACTGGAGCACGCGAAGATAGTTCGTAACGCATATGCGATAGAATATGACTGTATCAACCCGATGCAGCTTTATCCGACGCTTGAGTGCCGCAAGATCAAAGGTTTCTTCAGCGCGGGGCAGAGTAACGGCAGCAGCGGCTACGAGGAAGCCGCCGCGCAGGGAATCATCGCCGGTATCAACGCTGCACGTAAAGTTCAGGGTAAGGAAGGGATCATTCTCGACCGCTCCCAGGCATATATCGGTGTATTGATCGATGATCTCGTGACAAAGGAGACGCACGAGCCGTATCGTATGATGACTAGCCGCGCGGAGTACCGCCTGCTTTTAAGACAGGACAATGCGGACCTCCGGCTTACCGAGATCGGACACGAGGTCGGGTTGATCGATGAAGAACGGTATCAGCGCTTTTTAGAGAAGAGAAAGGCAATTGAGGATGAACTGGAACGGCTTTCCGTTGCGGTTCTCGGAGCATCTGCTTCGGTTTGCGAAACGCTTCGTTCTCTCGGAACTTCCGAGATCCATACGGCAACTTCGCTTTTAGAGCTTCTGCGCAGGCCGGAACTGGATTATGAGAGTCTTGCCGTTCTTGACCCGGAGCGTAAACCGCTTCCTGCGGATGTGATTGAGCAGGTTGTTATAAATATCCGTTATGAGGGCTACATTGAGCGGCAGATGCAGCAGGTTGAGCATTTTAAGAAACTCGAGAGCCGCAAGATTCCCGAGGACTTCGATTACGATGCGGTTCCTTCCATCCGCATTGAGGCACGGCAGAAGCTGAAGCAATTCCGTCCGGTCAATGTCGGGCAGGCATCCCGCATCAGCGGTGTTTCGCCTGCTGACATATCGGTTCTTCTGGTTATGCTCGAACGTGTTTTGAAGGCTGACGGCAATAAGACCGGCCGGCAGTAGCCGGTTATTCTCGGAAAATGTTACAGTAAGGGTGAATCATGTATCAGGACAAAGTATTAACTGACGGACTTCGCGAATTGGGAATTCCCTATACCGACAGACAGATGGATCAGCTTCACGTTTATTACGAGATGATGGTTGAGAAGAATAAGGTTATGAATCTCACCGGCATTACGGAATATGACGAGGTTGTTGTTAAGCATTGGCTCGACAGCCTTTGCTTTGCGAAAGTGTATCTACCTTTGCGGAAGGATGGATTCTGCCCGAAACTGATCGATGTCGGAACCGGAGCAGGTTTCCCGGGCATTCCGGTTAAGATACTCTTCCCGGAAATCGAGGTATTACTCCTCGATTCTTTACAGAAAAGAATCACATTTCTACAAGATGTTGTAAAGGCTCTCGAGTTAGACACTATATCTTGCGTTCATGGACGAGCAGAGGAGCTTTCTATAAAGCCTGCTTACCGGGAAACGTTTGATTTTGCCGTTTCGAGGGCCGTTGCGAGACTGAATTCCCTTGCGGAGTTATGCGTACCGTTTGTTAAGGAAGGCGGTTCGTTTGTCTCCTATAAGGCAGATGCTTCCGAGGAGGAAATTGAAGAAAGCCTGTATGCGATTAAGACGCTTGGATGCGCAAAGCCGAAGGTTCTCTCTTATGTTGTTCCCGGTTCGGATCTTACGAGAAAGCTTGTTGTGGCGCAGAAGATTTCAACCACTCCCGGGAAGTATCCCAGAGGCGGAGGTAAGCCGCTGAAGGCACCTCTGTTGCAGCCTGTTAAACGATGATGATTGCGGGATGTTTCACGTGAAACATCCCGTTTTTTCTCCGTTGAAAGCGATGAGAAGTTACCTGAAATTCCTCACATTTTATTGATGGTGATTATTTTGTGTTTTTTCGGAATTCTATGGAAACTTCATGCAAAGTATGATATACTTTCGATTGCACCCCTAAAAGAAGGTGCTTCGGGGAGAAAACAGTAATATTTTTGGATGCGCTTTCTAAAACAGCGTGTCGCGGAAGGGATAATATGGCTAAGATTATTGCTATTTCAAACCAAAAGGGAGGCGTCGGAAAGACGACAACTGCGGTTAATCTTGCAGCTTGCCTCGCGGAATTCAGCATGAATGTGCTTCTTGTGGACATCGATCCGCAGGGAAATGCGACGAGCGGACTCGGGATCGAGAAGAATCGCGACCGGGCCAATACCTATGGAGTACTGATTGGCGAGTGCAGTATAAAGGATGCCATTGCGCATACGGCTTTTGAAGGCTTGGACGTTGTACCTTCTACCGTAGATCTTGCAGGCGCTGAAGCGGAACTTCTTACGGCGGACAACCGCGAGTACATTCTCCGGAAAGAACTGGAGTCGGTTGCAGAGCAATATGACTATATTATCATTGATTGCCCGCCGTCTTTGAATATTCTTGTTTTAAACGGTTTGTGCGCTGCAGATACGATGATCTGCCCGTTGCAGTGCGAATTCTATGCATTGGAAGGACTTTCCCAGCTTCTGGAGACGGTGCATATGGTCCGCACGAGACTGAACAACCGGCTTACATTCGGCGGCATTCTCTTTACGATGTTCGACGGGCGTACGCGTCTTTCTGCACAGGTTATCCAGAATGTCCGTCAGACATTACGGGAACACATCTTTAAAACGGTTATTCCACGTTCTGTCAGACTGTCTGAGGCACCGAGCTACGGCGAGCCGATCACCGAATATGATAAGCGGTCTGCGGGTGCGGAAGCGTATCGGAATTTCGCCCGCGAGATTCTGGGCGCTGACGGACACAGAATCCATGTAAGAAAGAAGAAAAAGCGCTAAAGATTACCGGAAACAATTATGATTTGATACAGATAATCAGGCATGCCGCGAGGCTTTACGGAGGTTTACAATGGCGAAAAAAGGACTCGGAAAAGGCTTGGAATCCTTGATTTCCAACAAGCTTGACCTTGAAATGAATGAATATATCCAGAGAAATGACGATAAGGTTTCACGTGAAACAATGCTTCCGATCGGAAAGGTTGAACCGAACCGTGACCAGCCGCGCCGTCATTTTGATGAGGCCGCGCTGAATGAATTGGCTGCCTCCATCAAAGAGCATGGAATTATTCAGCCGCTGATCGTTCATGAGAAAGGGGACTTCTACGAGATCATTGCCGGAGAGCGCCGTTGGAGAGCAGCGCATATTGCTGGACTTAGCGAAGTGCCGGTTCTTGTTAAGAACTATGAGCCCCGCGAGCTCTATGAGATCGCGCTGATTGAGAACCTCCAAAGAGAGAATCTGAATGCGGTCGAGGAGTCGATTGCATATCAGAAACTGATCAAGGAATACAATCTGACGCAGGACGAGGTTGCGAAACGAATCGGCAAGAGCCGTGTAGCAATCACGAACTCGCTTCGCCTTTTAAAGCTTGATAAAGCCGTACAGCAGATGCTGATCGACGGAACCATCTATGCAGGCCAAGCGCGCGCCCTTCTTGCAATCGAAGACGGTGAAGCACAGGCTGCTGCAGCCAAGAAGGTTGTAGATGACGGAATGAGTACCCGTGAAACAGAGGCTTATGTAAAGAGGCTTCTCACACCTGCACCCAAGAAGACACCGGCGGCGAAGAATCATGCGGAGGAAGCCGCTTACAAACATTATGAAACGGCCCTCAAGAGATGTCTGGGAACGAAAGTTTCGATTACGCGAAAGGGCAAAGTCGGCGGAAAGATTGAGATTGATTACTATTCAGTAGACGATTTCGAACGGCTGATGGATCTTCTCGGCGTGAAAGATCTGTAATCTCATTTTCCGGGATGACCGGTACGAATCAGGAGGAAGAAATGCTTAGCAGTATTATGACCAATAGAAAGCTGCCGTTCCTTGCAATGTTCGAGGACTTCGGCATTAATGCAGAGTATCTGATCATCGCGATACTGGTACTTCTTCTGGGGCTGCTTTTCTTTAATATGGTTATGCTGGTGAAATACAACCAGCTGAAGGAACGCTATCGCGACTTTATGAGGGGCAGTTCCGGAAAGAGTCTCGAGGAGAGAATCTTAACCCGGTTCAAACAGATTGACACTTTGAACGAACGGATCGATGATACCATCGACCGCGTGAAGCTTCTTGAAGATGCTAAGGACACTTCCTTTAAAAAGATTGCGATCCATCGTTACGACGCATTTGCCGAGATGGGCGGAAAGCTCAGCTACAGTCTCTGCCTTCTGAATGATGACAATGACGGTTTCATCATGACAAGCATGCACAACAGGGAAGGCTGCTATACATACGTGAAGGAAGTCATCAAAGGCAACACTTTTGTCATGCTCTCTGAAGAGGAAAGACAGGTGCTTGATGAGGCGTTAAGCTCCATCGATACCATCCAGTCGATGTAGGTTCTCTCAGAGAAGATATTGAAGGACTCATTCGAGTCAATATAAAGACATCGAAAATACAGACGAAAGAAAATATAAAAATAACGCGTTATATTTTCAAGAGGAATCAGATTTATATGCACAGTTACTTGAAAAGCATAGGATTCAGCAACATTAACTCGAAAGAAAAAGAGGAAGAGTTGCTCAATAAGATAATCCGTTATGCTGACAGAAAATCGATGATCTCCATTTCACAGACGACGGACGACCAGTACGCCGAGTATTCGTGCGAAGTTGCTCCCGGACTCGGGGTGACAGTCCGCGGTCAGATCGATGAGGCGGATCATTTTCATATGGATCACTATTTTCCGTTTCTCACTCCTCGCATGGTGACGAGCGACGAAGAGCTCTTCATCGAGAAGAAAAGTGAGAACGATTCGTATGGGGCACTCGGAGATGATTACCGGATCGGGATGTCGCTGATCTTTCATCTTCAGAATGCGGTCGACTTCCTCCGGAATAATAAAACAGGAGAAACATCGGTTCACTGCCCTTACAAGCTTTCGGCACTTGCTTCAGAAGGAACGATACTGTTCCCGACGATGAAGACCGTCCAGGACGTAAAGGACGCGAGCGAAGAGACGAAACAATATGCGAAGATGGTTGCCGCCGCAAAGAAGGGTGACCAGGAAGCCATCGAAACTCTGACTACCAGAGACCTGGACGTATACACGACGGTAAATGACCGGATGAAGGAAGAGGACGTGTTCTCCATCGTAGACACCTCCTTTGCCCCTTATGGCATGGAAAGCGAGATATACCGGATCGTCGGCATCATCCTTTCGGTTGAAGAGCGCATTAATACATTTACAAAAGAAAAAGTGCTCGTCATGGGCATATACTGTAACCATATCGTGTTTGATCTCTGCATCAATGCAGCCAATCTGCTCGGTGTGCCTGAGAAAGGACGCCGGTTCCGCGGCGTGGTATGGCTTCAGGGTCGGGTCGAGTTTGACCGGTAATCTTCAGAGCTTTTTTCGGAAGGCTCACGGAACTTTTCCGATTGACAACCGAAACAGAATAAGCTAGGATTAATAAGGTCAAGCAAGAATCGCACAATTTTATATGAGTCTGCGTAGCTCAGATGGATAGAGCGACCGCCTCCTAAGCGGTAGGTCGGGTGTTCGAATCACCTCGCGGACGCCTGCATATTATGCGGGATTCCACCGACACCATCCGGTAACGGTAATTCCGCTTACAAATTTATAATGAGAGGGGGGAGACGATCATGACAAATCAAACGAAGACCGGAACGAACAGAACCATGACGGTATTCTGCCGTCCGGCAGCGCGTAAGTTTGCTTTGGCAATCGGTCTTCTCCTTATTTCCGTCTTGATGGGTTCCGCGTTCTACGTGGCGGCAGAGGCCGGCCATGAATGTACGGATGCGGACTGCCCGATCTGTCTCAGCATTGAGGCGTGCGAAAGCATGCTTCGTCAGGCTGATAACGGTGTCCTTCCGTTAGCAGTCAGCCTTGTTATCTCTATCTCGTTAATCCTTGCGGGAACGAAGGCAGTTTCGAATTTTTCGCAGGAATCCCTTGTTTCTATGAAAATCCGAATGAATGATTGAAGAGAACTCTTCGGGAGCAGTGCGCCCTTTAAAAAGGCGCTTGTTTTCGTATGTTCAAAAGAGTATTCTCAGAAGGAAAGCAGGCCAAACCGATATAAACATTGATGAGATTAGGCGCGGTCTGTAGTGGAGGTTTTAAATTAATGAAGAAAAGAATTGCGGTATTGTTATCGCTTGTATTAATGATCGGATGCCTTACCGGCTGTAAATTCGGTTCGTCCGATCCCTCAAAGGACGGCAAATTTAAGATTGTTACGACCATTTTCCCGGAATATGACTGGGTAAAGGCAATACTCGGAGAAGACCCGGCAAAGGCTGAGGTTACGCTTCTGATGGACAACGGCGTGGATCTTCACAGTTATCAGCCGACGGCTGACGATATCATGAAGATTTCCACCTGCGACGTGTTCATCTATGTCGGCGGCGAGTCGGACAAATGGGTCGACGGTGCCTTGAAGCAGTCGACGAATAAGAAACTGGTTGTTATCAATCTGATGGAAGTACTCGGTGATTCCGTAAAAGAAGAGGAAGTCGTTGAAGGTATGCAGGAAGAGGATGAGCATGACCATGAAGACGGTGAAGACCATGATCACGAGGACGAAGAAAAGGAATACGACGAGCATGTATGGCTCTCTTTAAGAAACGCGCAGAAGCTGGTAAATGCGATTGCGGACGGTATGAAGAAGGCTGACGCGGACAATGCTTCTACTTATGAAAAGAATGCCAATGCCTATATCGAAAAGCTGAAGCTCTTGGATGAAGAGTATAAAAAGGCGGTTTCGGAGGCCTCGGTAAAGACGCTTCTATTCGGAGACCGTTTTCCGTTCCGCTATATGACCGATGACTACGGGTTAACGTATTATGCCGCATTTGTCGGCTGCTCTGCGGAGTCAGAGGCCAGTTTTGAGACGATCACTTTCCTTGCCGGAAAGGTTGACGAGCTGAATCTGAAGAACGTCATGGCCATTGAAGGCAAAGACCACCGTATCGCCGAGACGATCATACAGACAACGAAGAACAAGGATCAGAAGATTCTTTCGTTGGATTCGATTCAATCCGTTACTTCAAAGGACGTGAAGGACGGTGTAACTTATCTTTCCATTATGGAAAAGAATCTGTCGGTATTGAAGGAAGCGCTGAAATAGGAGGGCGTGAAAATGGCTTTACTCTCGATTCAAAATCTGTCGCTTGGGTATGAGTCACATGTGATCGCAAAGGATATCAACTTTACGGTCAACGCGGGCGATTACCTGTACATAGTCGGAGAAAACGGCTCCGGAAAGAGTACGCTGATGAGGACCCTGCTCGGTCTTAAGGAGCCTCTCGGCGGCAGTGTTTTGGTCGGAGACGGCCTGAGGAAGAACGAAATCGGGTATCTGCCGCAGCAGACAGTGGTCCAGAAGGACTTCCCTGCATCCGTCAGAGAGATTGTTCTCTCGGGGTGCCAGGGGCGCTGCGGCCTGAGACCGTTTTACAGCCGTGAGGATCGGAAGCGGTGCGAGGAAAACATGGAGCGCATGGGAATCACGAAACTTGCGAACCGCTGTTACAGAGAGCTGTCCGGCGGACAGCAGCAGAGGGTTTTACTCGCAAGAGCATTGTGCGCAACGAGCAAGCTGCTGCTTCTTGACGAACCGGTTTCCGGACTGGATCCGAAGGTAACCGATGAAATGTACCGTCTTATTTCCGATTTAAATAAAGGCGGAATCATGGGCGGCGAGGCTATCACGATCATTATGATCAGTCACGATATCGCTGCTGCGGTCCGCTATGCGACGCATATCCTTCATATCGGATCGGAAATCTTCTTCGGAACGAAGGAGGAATACCTGCAGAGTAAGGCAGGAAAGATGTTCCTGGCGGGTATGCAGGAGGAAGGAAGCGCCGCAGCTCTTAAAGAATCCGGCGCCGAGACCGCAGGGGATGCCTCCCGCACAGCAGGGAAAGGCGGTGAGAACGCATGACGGAAATTATAGAGAAGCTTTCGTTTTATCTGTCTCATCCGTTCGTACAGCGCGCCGTGATCGTCGGCGTTTTGATTGCGCTCTGCTCCTCGCTTTTGGGCGTTACGCTTGTACTGAAGCGGTTCTCCTTTATCGGAGACGGATTGTCGCACGTTGCATTTGGCGCAATGACCATTGCGGCTGTGACCAATCTCACCAATAACATACTGCTTGTCATGCCGGTCACGGTGATCACGGCAATCCTGCTGCTTCGGAGCGGACAGAACGCGAAGATTAAGGGCGACGCCGCTGTGGCGATGATTTCCGTGGCGTCGTTGGCGTTCGGTTATCTGATCATGAATCTGTTCCCGTCCTCTTCGAATATTTCCGCGGACGTGTGCAGCACCCTGTTCGGTTCGGTATCCATTCTGACGCTGACAAATGTGGAGGTTTGGACCTGTACGATCCTGTCAATCGTGGTTGTGATCGTATTTATTCTTTTCTATAACAAGATTTTCGCAGTCACATTTGACGAAGATTTCTCGAAAGCCACCGGAACGAAGGCCGACGCGTACAATCTTCTGATCGCAATCGTTACCGCGGTGATCATTGTACTTGCGATGAATCTGGTCGGATCGTTATTGATTTCGGCGCTTGTGATCTTTCCGGCGCTCTCGGCGATGCGGGTATTCCGCAATTTCCGTTCGGTTACGATCTGTTCCGCGGTGCTTTCCGTATGCTGCGCTTTTCTCGGGATCATCATATCAATCCTGTACGGAACGCCGATTGGCTCAACAATTGTTGCGGTAGATACAGTTGCATTTTTGATATGTACTTTGGTAGGATTATTGTGCGGAGGTAGAAGCAGATGAGAAAATGGTTTGGTTTCATTCTCTGTCTTGTGATGGCTGCGGCTCTCACGGGATGCGGAAAAGGTAATTCCGGCTCCGGGCACGGCACCGGCACGACCATGACAAGCGTGAGCGATGTGCTGAAGGGCGGAATGACGAAAGAGGAGCCGACAGTGACAACGGAAGCACCGACGGTGAAGGCCAATCCCGTATGGGAAAGCGGTTCCGCTACGGTCGCGAGCAAATCCGACAGCGTCGATGTGGATCTTTCGGGAATGTCCGTGGAAATGGCCTGCAGTGAAATTTCCAGAATGTGGGAAACGCCGGAGGAGTATAAAGGAAAGACGATCCGGATCTCCGGTGAATACAGCGGCTATGTAGATCCTACGACCAATAACCGCTACGATAACTGCATCGTATATGTGGATCCTACCGGATGCTGCACGTACGGAATCGAATTTGTCCTGACGGATGAATATAAGTATCCGGAATACTATCCGGATGAAGGCGCTACGGTTTGTGTTGTCGGTGTATTTGATACCTACATGGAAGGCGAGTACGAGTACCTCACATTGCGCAATGCACAAAAAGCAAACTAAAAACAAAAACGACGGAGACGCTAAATAATTGCATCTTCGTCGTTTCTTTATGCGAAATACTTTTACAGAGTATTCTCCGCGCCCCAGAAGAATGCGCCGATCGTACCCGGTCCGGTGTGGCTTCCGATGATGGTGCCGACCTCATGAAGCTCGACTTTGCCGCGAAGGTTCGGGAATTTCTCTTCAATCAGAGCAATTACCGCATTCGCGTCATCAAGACAATCGGAATGGCAGAGGTGGCAGGGACCCACATAGTCCGCACCGCCTTCCGCAACCTGAAGCATGCGGGAGACAAGAGCCGCCATGACTTTCTTCTTCGTACGGATCTTCTCGCGCGGAATGAGATGACCCTCCGAATTGATATTCAGAAGAGGACATATGCCGAGCGTATCGCCGATTAGACCGGCTGCTTTCGATACGCGTCCGCCGCGGACAAGATATTTCAACGTCGTGGTGAAAAACCAGCCGTTCGCGTGCTTCCTCCGCTCCTCAACGCGTGCCGCGGCATCCTCAAGGGAAACGCCTTCGGCGAGCAGATCGGCCGCATAATCCGCAACAAGACCGTGACCTGCGGAAGCGCTCAGGGAATCGATGATGATAAGCTTGCGGTCCGGGAACTCTTCCTCTAACATTGCTCTCGCGTTGTTAGCACTGTTGATGGACCCTGAGAGGCCGCTTGAAAAAGCAATGTGAAGAATATCGTAACCTTCCTCGAAAATTCCCTTGAAGAAGTGATAATACTCATCAATATTGATCTGACTGGTGCGTGTTTCGGCACCGTTCCGCATGGCGTCATAAAACTCGGTCAGCGGAATTGTCTTGCCGAAATCGTCGAGATACGTGGTTCCGCCGAGATCATAGTGGAACGGCAGGCACCGGATCCCACGGCTTCTTAAGTACTCTTCGGACAGGTCCACTGTTGAACAGCAGGTAACAATATACATATTCGGAATCTCCTTTTCCGTCTCTCCCTCAAAAAGCGCAAAATAATACGCAAGCATTCCGAAAAGCGCCGATTGCGAGTAGAATATTTCTTGACAAAGCGTACAATAAGCAATATACTTGAGCCAATCGAGTGTAATTCTACCACCGGGAACAGACAAATACAAGCGACATTTTTTACCCTAAGGAGTAATATGATACCTGCCGAAGAACAAACTGACAGAAGCAGACGGTTCGCACACATATGGTCCGCCTCCAGGGCAGATGCCGGAAGGACGCAGGCGGAAATGGCCGAGGGACTCGGGATTTCCCGAAAGACGGTCCAGAACTGGGAGAACGGCGTTACCGCACCTGATCTGTTTACGGGCTGTGAATGGTTCCGTTTTCTCGGGTTAAACCCTTTGCCGTATTACCTCGCATATCTGTTTCCCGAGTTCTTCAAGGATACCGATCCCGAGGAGAACGATGATGCGCTCGGAAACGCGTTGATGGAACTCGTACAGAATATGTCGACCGCGGAGAAACGCCAGTTGCTGTTTTTGCTCGCGGGAAGGCACGGAAGCCCCTGGAACTCCCTGTTACAGATGTTCACGGCGCATTGCCATACGAGCATGCGGTCGCGGGTAAATGTGGCGCGGGCGGTTCTCGATAATTACGAGATGGAAGCGAAAACGGGTGATCTGGTATGCCCGGACAACATTGCTCCGGATCTCGAACTCCTGCGGGAGTCCATCGAGCAGGGAAAGAAAGCGGCAATGGACCGCACGGGCGGATATAAGCCCATTTTGAACCGGGATAAGTAATCTCCCGGGAATAACGAAACGACCACGTCCGGCAAGTCCGGTCGGTTTTCGGAGGAACAATCAGTTATGCAGACAATCGGTCAGCACGCATTTTATTATTGGTTTTACTTTTACTTTACCGGCTTTTGTGGTAAGGTTAATTTGCGTGCCTAGATTTATGACGAAATCATAACGTGAATCCAATGCGGCACAGATTAACCTGCGTCGCATTTTTCTTTATAAAATCTTATCGGAGGACAGAAACATGATAGTAGTATTGAAACCCAATGTCGGAACAGAGCGTGAAGAGCAGCTGATCGGATGGTTTAAGAGTCTCGGACTCGGCGTACATGTATCCGAAGGTCAGTTCCAGACGGTGCTCGGACTGATCGGCGATACGAGCAAAGTGGATTCCGATCTCGTGGCAAGCCTCGACATTGTTGATTCCGTAAAGCGCGTAACGGAGACATTCAAATGCGCAAACCGCAAGTTTCATCCCGAGGATACGGTCATAGAAGTCGGCAACGTCAAAGTCGGCGGAGGAAACTTCTGTATGATTGCAGGCCCCTGCTCCGTAGAGAGCGAGGAGCAGATCGTCGGGATTGCCAAGGCTGTTAAGGCGGCGGGAGCAAACATGCTTCGCGGCGGCGCTTTCAAGCCCAGAACATCCCCGTACGATTTCCAGGGACTGAAGGCAGAAGGAATCGAGCTTTTGAAGATTGCAAGACAGGAAACGGGACTTCCGATCGTTACGGAGATCATGAACGCTTCCGATCTGCCGCTTTTTGAGGATGTCGACGTATTGCAGGTCGGTGCACGCAACACGCAGAACTTCGACCTTTTGAAGGAACTCGGACATACCGGAAAGCCGATCCTTTTGAAGCGCGGCATCGCCGGAACGCTGAAAGAGCTTCTGATGAGCGCAGAGTACATTATGTCGAGCGGCAACGAGAACGTCATCCTTTGCGAGCGCGGCATCCGTTCCTACAGCGATTACCTGCGGAACACGCTGGATCTTTCCGCGGTTCCGATGCTTCACGAATTGACGCACCTTCCCGTTGTCGTTGATCCGAGCCATGCGACCGGTATGGCGAGAATGGTTCCGCCGATGGCGCTTGCCGCTACGGCCTGCGGCTGTGACGGCCTGTTGATCGAGGTTCACAACGATCCGCCGCACGCACTTTGCGACGGCGCACAGTCGATCCGTCCGGAAGAGTTTGCAAAGCTCGCCGGTAAAGTTATGGCTGTTCGGGAGGCGTCCAGATGAAAGTCGGAATTGTAGGGCTCGGCCTGATCGGCGGGTCCTTTGCCAAAGCATACAGTAAGGAAGGACACGAGGTATGCGCGTTTGATACGGACGAGGCGATCTTCCGCTTTGCCGTATTAAGCGGTGTTGTTTCGAAGGAATTGACGGATGAGGAGATTCCTACGTGTGATTTGATCTTGATCTGTACTTATCCCGAAGCGGCAGTCCGCTATATGGAGGAAAAGGGGCCCGTTTTCGGCCCGAAACCGATTGTGATCGACTGCTGCGGAACAAAGCAGAACGTTGTCGGACACGGCTTCGAATGTGCGAAGAAGTACGGATTTACCTATATCGGCGGGCATCCGATGGCCGGGACGCAGTTCTCCGGCTTCAAGTATTCCAAGGAAAATATGTACCACGGTGCGCCGATGGTGCTTGTACCCGAGAAGAACGACGACATTACGTTTTTGGACCGCGTGAAGCAGCTTCTGATGCCTGCAGGGTTCGGAAGCATCACCGTAACGACGGCCGAAACGCACGACAAGGTCATCGCATTTTCCTCACAGCTCGCACACGTCGTTTCGAATGCGTACGTGAAAAGCCCTTCTGCGGAAATCCATACAGGGATGTCGGCGGGAAGTTACAAGGATATGACAAGGGTTGCATGGCTGAATCCCGAAATGTGGACGCAGTTGTTTCTGGATAATGCGGACAATCTGGTCCGTGAGATCGACACGCTGATGGAGAATCTTGCGCAATACCGCAAGGCAATTGCGGAAGGCGACCGCGGGACGCTCATTAAGCTCTTAGATGAAGGACGTAAACGCAAAGAGGAGGTAGACGGATGATTTCCGTACAGGTAAAAGCCGGAAAAGGATACCGCGTATTGATCGGAGCAGGTCTTTTAAAGGATCTCCCGGCGAAGCTCTCGGAAGTGACGGGCTCTAAGCATGTGATGCTCGTTTCGGACGATACCGTATGGGGGCTTTACGGGGAGACGGTTCAGGCAGGCCTTAACGAGGCGGGATACCGGACGGAAACCTATGTCTTCGCGCACGGAGAAGCAAGCAAGAACCTTTCGGTATACGGAGCGCTTCTTGAGAAGATGTGCGACGCCCATTTAACAAGAGAGGATCCGTTGCTTGCGCTTGGCGGCGGAGTAGTCGGCGATCTTGCCGGATTTGCCGCGGCGACCTATCAAAGAGGCGTGCCGCTCGTGCAGCTCCCGACGACGCTTCTGGCGGCCGTGGACTCTTCGGTCGGCGGAAAGACAGCGGTTGACCTGCCGAACGGAAAGAACCAGGTGGGGGCATTTTACCAGCCCGCTCTTGTTGTATGCGATACGAATACGTTTGCAACGCTTCCCGAAACGGAATATCAAAACGGTTGCGCGGAGATCATTAAGTACGGAATGCTTTCCGGAAGCGAAGAGCTGTTCCGGATGCTAAAGGACCAGCCGGTTCGCAACCGGTACGAGGAGATTGTCGGACGGTGCGTTTCCATTAAGCGTGATTTCGTCGAGGAAGACGAGTTTGACCGCGGACTCCGGATGCTCTTGAATCTCGGACATACGGTCGGGCATGGCATTGAAGCGTGCAGCGGCTTTACAATCCCCCACGGGCAGGCGGTTGCGATCGGAATGGCTGCGATTGCGCGCGGAACGGCGCGAAAAGGCTTATTCGACAGCGCTTCGGCCGAGGAACTTGTAAACCTGATCAAGGCATACGGACTTCCGACGGAGCTTCCGTTTTCCAAAGAGGAAATCGCTGCAAAAGCGATGAGTGATAAGAAAAATACGACCGATGCCATGCGGATCATCATCCCCGAGCGCATCGGAACCTGCCGGATCGAGAAGATTGTGCCGGCAGCGTTTACGGAGTGGTTTTAGAATGATTTATACGATTCAGGCGGGGATGCGCACCGGCATGGTGACGCCGCCCGTTTCAAAATCGATCGCACACCGAAAGCTGATCTGCGCAGCGCTTTCCGAAGGAGCATGTGTCGTGGACTGCGGTCCGGCGGAGGAACTATCCGCCGATATTACCGCTACGGAGGACTGCTTAAAGGAACTTCTTCACGGCGGCAGCGTGCTTCCGTGCAAAGAGAGCGGCTCTACGCTTCGTTTCCTTCTTCCGGTTGCGGCGGCGCTCGGCGCGGATGTTTCGTTTCATATGGAAGGGCTTCTGCCGAACCGGCCGCATAAGGAATTGATCGAGCAATTGGTTCTTCACGGCGCGAAGATCCGTCAGGACGGCAGCGAGCTGTACTGTAAAGGTCCGCTTGATCCGGGCACCTATACGATTCCCGGCGGTGTTTCCTCGCAGTTTATTTCGGGGCTTTTATTCGCTCTTCCGCTTCTTGCGGGCGACAGCCGGATCGTGATTGAAGGAAAGCTCGAATCGGCGGCATATGTCGCGATGACCGAACAGGCGGTCCGCGAAGCCGGGATCCGGGTAATAAAGGAAGAAAACGGATATTTCATCCCCGGCGGGCAGAAATACCGCGCAAAAGCATATGAAACGGTGGAAAAGGACTGGTCCGGCGCCGCATTTTACCTATGCATGGGCGCGCTCGGGACGGAAGGGATAACCGTTTCGGGACTTCGCAAAGATTCGCTTCAGGGCGACCGGAGTATCCTTGCTGTTTTGAGAGGATTCGGGGCTGAAGTTACGGAAAGCGAAGCCGGAATCCTTGTAAAAAGGGGCGCTTCGATGAAGCCGCAGACGATAGATGCGTCGGAAATACCCGATCTGGTGCCGGTAATCTGCGTATTGGCAGCAGGAATCAACGGCGAGACCCGCATTACCCATGCGGAACGGCTTCGTTATAAAGAATCGGACCGTCTTGCAACGACGGCGGCACTGATCCGCTCGCTCGGCGGGAATGCGGAGCAGACGGCGGACGGCTTGCTCATAAAAGGGACGGGAACGCTTACCGGCGGAACGGTGGATCCCTATAAGGACCACCGTATCGCTATGTCGGCAGCGGTTGCGGCGGCAATCTGCCGTGATCCCGTGGTGATAAAAGATGCGGAATGTGCCGGTAAATCATATCCCGGCTTCTATCAAGACTTGGAACAACTGGAGGTAACTGGATGAGCAGTACTTACGGGGAAAATATCAGAGTAACGATATTCGGGCAGTCGCATTCGCCGGCAATCGGCGTCACGTTGGAAGGCATTCCGGCCGGAGAACGGATTGATTTCGAAGAACTGTCCGCATTTACCGCAAGAAGGGCGCCCGGCGGGCAGGCATATGCTACGGCGAGGAAGGAAGCTGATCTTCCGGAGTTTCTTAGCGGTGTTAAGATGAATGTTACATGCGGAACTCCGATCACGGCGATCATTCGGAATACCGATACGCGTTCGGGCGACTATGAGAACCTGAAAACGGTTCCGCGTCCCGGACATGCGGACTTTACGGCGAACGTCAAATATAACGGATATCAGGATTATGCCGGCGGCGGACATTTCTCCGGTCGGCTTACTGCGCCTTTATGCATCGCAGGCGGTATCTGTAAACAGATCCTTGCCCGAGAAGGAATCCGTATCGCTGCAAGAATCGCAGCGATCGGCGGGGTGAAGGATGAAGGCAAACTTACCGAAGCAGTGCTCGGTAAGACCTTTCCTGTTATGAACGACGCTCAGGGCGAGAAGATGCTTGCTAAGATCGCGGAAGCGAAAGCGGAAGGCGATTCGGTCGGCGGAATCTTGGAATGCGCGGTGTTCGGACTTCCCGCGGGACTCGGGGATCCGATGTTCGACGGAATGGAGAACCGGATCGCGCAGATCGTCTTCGGAATTCCGGCGGTGAAAGGACTTGAATTCGGCGTGGGATTTGCTGCAGCCGAAATGCGCGGAAGCGAAAACAACGATGCCTTTACGGTTGAAAACGGGCGTGTTGTTACAAAAACAAACCATTGCGGCGGGATCCTCGGCGGGATTACAAACGGAATGCCGCTTACGTTCCGTGCCGCGTTTAAGCCTACGCCTTCGATCGCGAAGGAGCAGGACAGCGTAAATCTTACGACCATGGAACCGGTAAAGCTTGCGGTTAAGGGACGGCATGATCCGTGCATCGTTCCGCGCGCCGTGCCGGTTGTCGAGGCGGCAGCCGCGATCGCGGTCTATGATGCATGGCTCGGAAGACGAAAGGAGATACAGGCTTGAATATTCAGGATTACCGAAAGAAAATCGATGAGATAGACGATAACCTCGTGCGGCTGTTCGAGGAGCGGATGGATGTGGCGGCCGCGATCGCGGACTATAAGAAGGCCAATTCCATGCCGGTCAAAGACCCCGCGCGGGAGAAGGAGAAGGTTCTCGACGTTTTAGATAAGACGAGGGACGATCTGAAGGAATACACGCCTCTTCTGTTCCAGGTGCTTTTCGAATTGAGCCGCAGCTATCAGACGAGACGCAACGGGGCGGAAACGGAACTTACCGATCAGATCAAGGCTGCGATCGAGCAAACGCCGTCCATGATCCCGGACAGCCCGAGCGTTGCATGCCAGGGCATTGCCGGAGCCAATTCGCAGGCGGCCTGCGAGAAGTTGTTCCGTTACCCGAAGACGTTCTTCTGCTCTTCGTTTGAGGCGGTTTTCTCGGCAATCGAGACCGGTCTCTGCACCTACGGTGTCATTCCGCTCGAGAACAGCAACGCCGGCTCGGTAAATAAAGTCTATGATCTGATGATGAAGCACCGTTTTTATGTGGTTCGGAGTATCCGGCTGAAGGTTCGGCATAACCTGCTTTGTAAGCCCGGTGCGGAGCTCTCCGATATTAAGGAAATCTATTCCCACGAGCAGGCGATCAGCCAGTGCTCCGATTTCCTGCAGACGCTTAAGAACGTTCGCGTGATCCCGTGCGAGAACACCGCTGTAGCCGCGAAAATGGTTGCCGACAGTGACCGGAAAGACATTGCTGCGCTTGCCAGCGAGCAGTGCGAATCGCAGTACGGCTTAAAGTGCATTCGGAAATCCGTTCAGAATACCGATAACAACTATACCCGTTTCATCTGCATCGCGAAGAAGCTTGAGATTTATCCCGGCGCGAACCGGACAAGCCTCATGATGACGCTTCCGCATGAGCAGGGATCCCTTTTTAAGATGCTCTCCCGCTTCTACGCGCTCGGCATCAACCTGAACAAGCTTGAAAGCCGTCCTCTTCCGGACCGCGAGTTCGAGTTCATGTTCTATTTTGACCTGGATACACCGGTTTACTCGCCGAACCTGACCCAGCTGATCGGCGAATTGCAGAATTCCTGCGATTTCTTCCAGTATCTCGGCAGCTACAGCGAGGTAATCTGATATGATACAATGCGGCCTTCTCGGAGAGAAACTCGGGCACAGCTACTCGCCTGCCATCCACAAGCGGCTCGGCACATATGCATATGATCTGTATGAAAAGGCGCCGTCCGAAGTGGAGGGTTTCTTAAAGGACGGCAAATGGCACGGCCTCAACGTGACGATCCCGTATAAGAAGACTGTCTTCCCGCTTCTTCACGAGGTAAGCGAAACCGCAAACGCCATCGGAAGCGTCAACACGATCGTACGCCGTCCGGACGGCACGCTGTTCGGGGACAATACCGACGCGTACGGCTTCCGGAAGATGCTGGAGCGTTCGGGCGTTCCGGTTGCCGGCCGAAAGGTTCTGGTGCTCGGAAACGGCGGAGCCGCCGCGGCGGTTTTATATGTATTGAAAAGTGCCGGCGCGCAGGTGGTTGTCATAAGCCGGAGCGGGCCGGATAACTATGAAAACCTTGACCGTCACGCGGATGCGATTATGATCGTCAATACGACGCCTCTCGGGATGTATCCGAATAACGGCGCTGCTGCCGTTGACCTGACTCATTTTCCGAAATGCGAGGCGGTACTCGACCTGATCTATAATCCTGCACGGACGGCGCTTCTGCTGCAGGCGGAACGACTCGGAATCCCTTATGAGAACGGGCTTTATATGCTTGTCGCGCAGGCAAAACGGAGTGCGGAGCTGTTTCTCGGAGCGGAAATTGCCGATTCTAGGATTGACCGGATATACCGCGAGCTTTCCGTCCTTCTTATGAATATCGTTTTGATCGGAATGCCGGGTTCGGGGAAGAGCACTGTAGCAAAGAAACTTGCCGCGATCAGTGACCGTACGGTTTATGATGCCGATGCGGAATTTGAGAGGAAATACGGCAGAACGCCCGAGGACGTGATCCGTTCGGAGGGGGAAGAGGCATTTCGGAAGATGGAAACAGAAGTGCTTCGTGCTCTCGGGGCGCTGTCCGGTACGATTCTCGCAACCGGCGGCGGGGCCGTGACAAGAGAGGAGAATTACCCGCTTCTTCACCAAAACGGAATCATTGTATGGATCAAGCGGGACGTTTCCGAACTTGCGACGGAGCATCGTCCGCTTTCGCAGATGACCGGCAGGGAAGCGCTTTACGAGAAGAGGAAGCCGATGTACGAGGCATTTGCCGACTGCAGCGCGGCATACGACGAACCTGCGGAGCAGATCCTCGAAGCGGTTACGGCGTACGTGGAGAAGGCTGAAACGGCAGCGACGTGCGCGGCGCATGCTGAAAAGGCTGTCGGACGAAAGGACTGATCAGATATGAAATTTCTTGTTTTAAACGGACCGAACCTTAACATGCTCGGCATCCGTGAGCCCGCGATCTACGGGGCGCAGAATTATGCGGCGTTGGTGGAATTCGTAAAGAAGTCGGGCGAGGAAGAAGGGATTGAAACCGACGTCTTCCAAAGCAATCACGAAGGCGTATTGGTCGATAAGATCCAGGAAGCACTCGGCGTTTATGACGGAATCGTCATCAACCCTGCGGCATATACCCACACAAGCGTGGCAATCTTAGACGCGCTGAAGGCAGTTTCGCTGCCCGCGGTGGAAGTTCATCTTTCAAAAGTATCCGAACGCGAGGATTTCCGCCAGATTTCCTACGCGGGCAAGGCATGTATAAAGCGTTATGAAGGGCTTGGATTTGAAGGATACAGGGAGGCAATTCGTTTTTTGAAAGCGTATCTTCAGCAGGCATAAGAGTAAGGTTCGGGACGCCCGGAAAGTGCCGCGTGTAAGGCAGATTTACATTGACAAATGTGCGCTTTCGTGGTACAAAATAGAAGCGGATGAGTAATATGTTTCACAACGATTTTTGCTTTGTTTTGCGGGGGTCCCTTGAAAAAGTTCAGAGATAAATTCGGCATGTTGCTTCAGCTGTTGATCGTTGTTGCGGTCGCTGTCATAACGCTGTGCATTATGTTTCACGGCGATGAAGCGCATAAGATCCTTCATCATCTGAAGCGTGCCAAAAAAGGTTGGATCATACTGGCTGCGGCATCGATGATCTTCTTCGTATTTGTCGAGTCAGTGCAGTTGAAGATCATGTTCACGGGCATGAAACAGACCATCAGCCTGTGGAAGTGCTTCCTGCTTTCCAATGTCGAGTATTTTTTTGCACAGATCACGCCCGGTGCGTCGGGCGGTCAACCGATACAAATGGTATACATGAGCCGGCTTGGAGTGGATGTCCTGGTCGGCGCTTTGGCGTGCATGATGGTTGCGGTTATGTATAAGGCCGCATTCCTGACGATCTTCATCGTTGCGCTGATTTTCCGGCCCGATCTCGTTCTCAGTTCCATTTCCCGCGTGCCGATCCTTTTCTCCATCGGCGTTTTGTTCCAGCTGATCTCCATAACCGCGATTCTGTTGTGCATCTTCCGTCCGTCCATCGCGTCGGCGGCAGTGAAAGGAATCATCAATATCGGTGCCAAGCTGCATATCGTAAAGCACCCTTCGCAGGCGTTAACAAAGGCCGATAACTCGATCCTCATGTACCGCGAAGGCTCTTCGTTCCTAAAAAACAACAAATGGGTCGTATTCCGAATGTTCCTCTATACGATCGCGCAGCGTCTCGCGTACTTTTCGGTAACGTACTTCGTGGCAAAGGCTCTCGGCGTGCACCATGTGGACTGGCTCAGCGTTGTTTCCGTCCAGGCAATCCTTTCGCTCTCCGTGGATATGCTTCCGATACCCGGGGCGGCAGGCGCCAACGAGGCGGTATTCGTCAATCTGCAGCGCAAACTGTTCCATGAGTCCATGATGGGCGCGGGACTCCTTTTAAACCGCGGCATCACGTATTATTTCCTGCTGATGAGCTGCGGCGTATTTACGATTTTCGCCAATATTATCGCGGGCAAGAAGAAAAAGAAAGAGCGTCTCGAAGAGGCGATCGAGCCGGTTCCGGTTGTTGTAAAGGATATCCGGACCGAGGCCGGAGCACCTACGGAGGAGCTCGCAAAAAAACCGGAGCCGCCGGATCCCGATCCGATAGAACGGGGATAAGCAGCACCGGTTATACAATTCAGTACGGTATCTCAGACAGGAGCGGTAGTTTTACTGCTCCTGTCCTTTATATACGCTTGTTTTCAGCGCCGCGAGGTCAACGGAAACCGGAAGCCCGCGGATCACAAGGTCAAAATACGGAAGCATCAGCTCGAAGTCTTCCTCAAGGACCGCATGTCCTTCTTTGTGAAAATGACATACGAACCGGTCTCCTAAGCCGAGGAATGAATAAAGCCTGTCGGCTTCGCGGTAGCATTCCCACATGGAAGGCGCATTGACCCAGTCCTCGCCGGTGCAGGCGGCGATCAGGAAATAACATCGGTCCGCCCCTGCTGCCAGCGCAGCCAGTTCGTACTGCTCCACCGGAATGTCCTCCGGAGAGGCATATGCACGGAACGCCTCGTTAAACCAGCCGCGTTCCGAATCCGACTGCAGACAGCTGAGCGGCTCATTGGTTCCGTAAGTGTAGGCATCGGAAGCGCCGACGCCCGAAAGGTCATAAGTCCGTCCTTCCGAAGTATAGCGATAGAGGGCGAGTCCGCCGGCACCCGAACAGGCGGGAGCGACAAGCCGGAAGCGGGGATCGAAAGCACCGCATACCGCGGTTGCTTTGCCCCAGCGCGATACACCGGTGACGATAGAGAACTCCGGATTGATTCCGAGCGCTTCCCCCGCGCCTGCAAGCAAAGCGTCAAGTATTTTCGAAGCGCCCCAGGCCCACGCCATCAGAACGCCGGTCTGCGTCTCCGGGGCCTCTTCGTGATACGGATAGCAGTCGTAAAATGCGCCGTTATGCTTGATATCGTCGGATGCGACAAGCGTGCTGTTATTCGGAATGACCGCGTAACCGCGCTTCAGCGCCGCTTCCATCGAAGGAAGCCCGTGCATGCTGATAATGACCGGATAGCCGCCGTCCGGCTTTTCGACGGAAGCGTCCGGCAGGAATACCGGCATGGACCAGGACCCGCTCCGACCGTTCACGGAAACCGTAACCGTGAGGTTCTTCGCGCCTTCCGCGGGAATGATCCCGAAGAATGAGATCATCTGCGCCCCTTCATCGGAAATGGCATAGCTTACGGTCTCTCCGCTTCTCCACTTCCCGTACATGCAGTCTTCGTATTGTCCCCGCAGCTCCGCTGCGCGTTCGTCCCATTCCGCCGGGCCGGTCATTCTGCGGCCGTCCGCGAAGGTGAAAATATCCGGATAATTCATGGTTGTAAACCCCCTGAGAATTCTTGATCTTACTCCTTTTGAGTATAACGGATGAGAAGGGAATGCGCAACATCACTCTTGTGGGAATGACAGAATATTTTGCATTTTCCGCAAAGGAAAATCCGACGCCCGCGGGGAATTGCCCGGGCAGGATAATTCTGCTATAATTATGATGGTGTGGGATTGCCGGTCTTGACCGGAGTAAAACGCGAAGGAGGAAGCGGGCCGCTGCCTGCGGGATGACTATGGATTATACGAAGATTAAAGAAGAATTTGAGAAATACGGCGTGGAGTTTAAGCCCGAACTGATCGGCGAGGGTCTCACGGAGGAGCAGAAGCAGGAGATCAACCCTTGCGGAACTTTCTGCGGCAAATGCGATGATTACGGCGTAACCTGTGACGGCTGTCGTAACCGCGGAGGACGTCCGCTCTGGTATCAGATGTTCGGAACGACGGCGCCCTGCCCGTACTTTGCATGCACTTCCGAGAAAGGCATCCATGACTGTTCGCAGTGCGGTAAGCTGCCGTGCGCGGAATACTTCTCCTATCCGGATCCGGATATGGCGATCGAGTATAAGCAGTGGTGGTTCAAGCTTCGCATGAACAATCTGAAGAAGTGCAACCCCGACTGCAAGGTTGAGGTTATGGACACGTATGAGCAGAATGTGGTGAAATATCTCGGAGAAGAAGACGCCAAGAATTAAGAATTATTTAAGAAACGCACAGGAGTTACGTAAAGACTTCCGGTCGGATCTGTTGTATGGTATAAGCAACAGAGGTCGACCGGATTTTTATTTCCGGGGGATAAGAATAACCGCGTAAGAAAGCGAGGATAAGAAAATGAATAAAGAAGCAATCGTAACCGCAAAGGATATTTCGAAAACCTTTTCCAATGAAAGCGTGCAGCAGCACGTGCTGAAGAACCTGAACCTGAACATCTGCAGAGGCGATTTCACGGTTATCATGGGAAACTCCGGTTCCGGCAAGAGTACGCTCCTCTATACGCTCTCCGGAATGGACCGACCGACGCTCGGAACGGTAACCTACCACGTTGACGGAGGGGATGTGGAAATCTCGAAATACAACAATGACGAGCTTGCGAAGTTTCGAAGAGACCATGCCGGATTTGTCTTCCAGCAGAATTATCTGAATGATTCGATGAGCGCGCTCGATAACGTCATGGTGTGCGGCCTTTTGAAGAATAAGGACCGTAAGGCACTTGCGGAGCGTGCTAAGAAGCTCCTTACCAGCGTGGAGATCGAGGAGCGCGACCAGCGCAAATTCCCGGCACAGCTTTCGGGCGGCCAGCAGCAGCGGGTTGCCGTTGTACGAGGCGTCATCAACGAGCCCGAGATTCTGTACGCTGATGAACCGACCGGCGCGCTGAACTCCCAGAATACGGAAAATGTGCTCAATATCCTGACAGACCTGAACAAGCAGGGACAGAGCATCGTTATGGTAACTCATACGATCAAGGCTGCCGAGCGCGGCAACCGCATCCTTTATCTTGCGGACGGCGTGATCACCGCCGAGATCGATCTCGGGCCGTATGCAGGCGACTACCGTGACGAGAGTAACCCGAAACTTAGTGAGGCAAAGGAACGCCACGCGAAGCTGAAGGCGTTCTTACAGGAAATGGGGTGGTAAGATGTATAAGCTTTTCTTTATTGCCCGGAACAATATGAAAAAGCAGAAGGGCGACATGATCACATTCCTTCTGTTCACGATGCTTGCTTCGTACCTGATCTTCCAGTGCGCTTCGGCGCTTCTCGGAATGGGAAAGGTAATGAACAGCCGGTTTGAAGACGTGAACGGCGCGGAGGTGCTCATCTTCGGAGACGATTATGAAGAGGAAGTTGCGGCGTGGGAGCAGGCTTTAGACGAAACCAAGGACATTGTCGATGTGGAAAAGACGCCGTTTCTCAGGTTGTACTGCTCTTACCGGAATACGAAGAACAAGGAGTTTGAGGAGTACGAGTTTTATGTAGAGCCGTACACCGTCAACCCGAAGTACATGAACCTCGGAATTGATTCGAAGGATCTGAAAGAAGACGACATTCTGATTCCGATGTTTTTAAAGAGCCGTTTCTCCGTTGGGGACACGATGGAACTGAAGTTCAACGATACCGTGTATTCCTTCCGCATTGCGGGCTACACCGAGGACCCGTACTTCTCTTCCTCCATTAACGTTACGATCTATTACTGCCATATGTCGCAGGCAAGGATCGATACGATTGCGGCGAGCCATCCGGGACTTGCGGGAATGGGCATGGTGTTCCGCGGCAAAGTGGACGAAAAGGCACTGGAGGACGGGCTTCTGACCGCGGATGTCGAGAAGGCGGTTACGACAGCTTACCACCGGCTGATCGCATCCTCCGAGGAGGAGCATCCGGAGCGGAATTACAACAATTTTACGGCGGTTAACTGGCAGATGATGCGCGGCGGCGCACAGTTCCTTCCGCAGGTCGTGATGGCGGTTGTTCTTCTGTTCGCAGTCATCGTTCTGGTCGTCGCATTTGTCATCATTGCTTACGGCGTACGGGATTTCATCCTGCGGAACATGAAGAATACCGGAATTCTGGAGGCCGCCGGTTATACGACCGCAACCCTTCGCGCTGCACTTTGCGTACAGATCGTGACCGTCGCATTGGTCGGAAGTTTGATCGGTATTATTGCGGGACTGTTAACGCAGAAGCCCTTCGGAAACCTTGTGAGCGGTATCCTCGGGATCTCGTGGAACCAGCCGGTTCACTGGGGCGCGGCAATCGGCACGCTTCTCGGTCTTTCGCTTACGACGTTTTTGATCGCCTGGGTTCTCGGCGGACGTTATAAGAAGATTACGGTTCTCGACGCGCTGCGCGGCGGAATCAATACCCATAACTACAAGAAAAATCATATTCCGCTTGATAAGTCGGCCATGCCGCTTCCGGTTGCGATGTCCCTTAAGAGCACGCTCGGCGGAAAGAGGAGAAGCATTCTTCTGATTGCGATCACGGCGATTCTTGCGATCGCGATGACCTGCGGCTTCGCTCTTTACGAGTCGTTCGGCATGAATAAAAACGCGATGGGCGAGATGTTCGCGTTTGAGATCGGTACGATTCAGGTCATGAACGTAGACCCTGCCTGCGAAGAGGATCTGCAGAAGATGGAAGGGGTCAGCAACAGCCTGATGTATGTCGGATTTGAGCCGGTCATCCGGTTAGGTGACAAGGAGTATTCCGCTTACACATTTGCCGACGAGGATACAAATAAGCGTCTCAATCTGATGATGCTGAAGGGCCGCGTGGAGATGCATGACAACGAGATCCTTCTGACGCAGGCGCTTGCCGAGGAACTCGGCTGCGGAATCGGAGACGTTGTAACGGTGACACTCGGAAAGAAATCGGCGGAATATATCGTAACGGGCTTTGACCAGCGGATGGAGCGAATGGGCAGAACCGCCAACATGACGCTTGCGGGAGCCGTGAAGGTGCTCGGTTCCGTTGAAAAGGTAACCTTTATCATTACCGCGAAGGAAGGCTACGGCTTCTCCGATATGGAAAAGGGAGTAAAGGACGTCTGTGCAGCGCATGACTGTAATGATTTCGTTATCGTCAACAGCGAAAAGTACATGAAGGTTACGACCGGTACGGTTTCGATAGCCATGAAAGCGGTATGTGCCGTAATCTCCCTGATTACCATCTTCATTGTTTCGTTTACCATCGCCCTCATCATCCGCGGAAAGATCACACGCGAATGGCGTTCCATGGGCATTGACAAGGCGCTCGGTATGACGAGCGGCCAGCAGATCGTACAGATCATGCTTTCAAACCTTCCCGCCGTAATTATCGGGAGCATCCTCGGGGTCGTTCTTGCAGGCCCCGCGGGAAGCGCCCTGTGCCGTGTGATCTTCAGCTTGTTCGGCATGAAGAAAGTCTGCTTCGGTGGTTCGCTCTTCTTTAAAACCATAAGCGCCGCAAGCATCGTCCTGATGGCAGCAGTTACCGCCGCCCTCATGGGGCTCCGCGTACGCCGCATGAAGCCGGTTGAGATGATCACGGAGGAATAAAGAGAAAATGCGGGAAGTCCTGTTATTCGGGGCTTCCCGTTTCTTTGCGGCAAATGTTGCCGGACCGATCCGCTTTTCCGCGCCGTTTCGGTCTTTTGCTTTTCTTTCCGGCGTGCTATACTGTTCTTAACAGCGGAACAGATCCGGCGGAAGATACATGGAAATCGGAGGGAACCATGCATTATCAGGTTTTGATTGTGGATGATGAGATTGAACTTGCGAAGATGACAGCGGAATATCTCACGATGTTCGATATAACGGCCGCAAGCGTATACAGCGCTGCGGACTGCTATGCTTTCTTTGAGGACAATACGGCGGAAATGATCCTTTTAGATATCAATCTCGGGGACGGATCCGGCTTCTCGGTCTGCAAAAAACTGCGTGAAGAGTATAATCTTCCGATTCTTTTCATCAGCGCGCGGCAGAGCGATGACGATGTCCTTGCGGCACTCAGCATCGGCGGCGACGATTATATCAAAAAGCCGTACAGTCTGTCTGTACTGCTGGCGAAGGTAAAGGTCAATCTGAAGCGCATCGGAGAGCTTCGCGCCGTGCAGGAGGCGGAACGCACAATGGCACCGGGACAGGGTCCTGCAGACGGAACGGCACCCGGAAAGAGCGCCCCGGGAACGGGCGGACCGGCAGATCCTTCCGCGGAACAGCTGTCGATCGATCCGGCCACGATGTCGGCGATCCGCGGCGGCGAGCGGATCCCGCTGAAAGCGAAGGAATTTGCCCTTCTGAAATGCCTTTATGATCATAAAAATACGATTGTCACGAAGGAAGTCCTTTTCAACGAAGTATGGGGCGATGCATTTTACAGCGACGGAACGCTGAATGTTCATATCCGTAAGCTCCGTGAGAAACTGGAGGAGGACCCGAACGCCCCGAAACGGATTAAAACCGTCTGGGGTACGGGATATATTTTGGAGACGGAAGCATGAAATACCGGAATCGGATCGTAATCATATACATTTTCGTCATGCTTGCCGCGCTGGCTGTTCTCTTCGTGCTTTCGGGGCAGAAGGCACACACGAAACGGGATATGGTCGCTTATAATGATCTGATGTTCCGCATCGAAGAAGCCTACCGTGGCGGCCGGCCGTGTGCGGAGATCGAGAAGGCGTTTGATTGCCGTATCGTTCTTTCGGAGGATGGCAATGCGGAAGTGATACGTGCCTATGCGGATTATTCGCTTGTCATGGATTTCGCGCCGGAAGGAACGGTGATCGGACATGTTATTTTCCACGATGTCAGCGAGGAATTCCTGCAGACGCAGCAAAGGACACGCCGGACGATGTTACTGTTCTGGGCGGCCGTATTTGCCGCGGGGATCGTATTTCTGCTCCTTCTCGACTGGTTCTTACTGAAACCGTCGCGGGAGATGAGCGGGCTTTCCGAGCAGATCGCGAAGGGCAATCTCGACATGCCGCTCCCGATCCGTAAGCACAATCCGTTCGGAAATCTTGTGGAAGGCTTCGATCTGATGCGCGAGGAGCTGAAAGCATCCCGCGAACGGGAAGCCGAGGCGGAAAAGGCGAAGAAGGAGCTTGTTGCGGAACTGGCCCACGACATAAAGACGCCTGTCGCGACGATCCGTGCGACCTGCGAAGTGATGGAACTGCGGCAGCAGCGGCGCATTGAGCAGCTGAAGGGATCCGCGGACGGTGAGGGAATTGCCGAAGCGGAGGACGTTTTAGAGAAGGCGCGGACCATCGCGCATAAGACCGACACGATTCAGCACCTGATGGATAATGTATTCCAGACAACGCTTGAGGAGCTGGACCGCATCGAGGTTAAACCGACGGAGGAAAGCACTTCGATCATCGAGGAATACTTCCGGAATCTCAAGAATTACGGGAATATCATTTTGGAGAACGCAATCCCGTCGTGCCTTGTTTATATGGACCGGCTTCGGATGGAACAGGTTATCGACAATGTGGTCGGAAACTCCCATAAATATGCGGGAACGGATATCCGCGTACGCTTTGACGAGGTAAAGATGAAGACCTCGGACCGGGAGGATTCCCCGTTTATCCGGATCCGCGTGCGGGACGAGGGCCCCGGCGCGAGCGAGGAGGAACTTCCGATGCTCATGGAAAAATACTACCGCGGCAGCGGCGCGAAGGGACAGGCCGGCTTCGGTCTCGGGCTTTATCTGACACGTTCCTACATGGAGAAACAGGGCGGCGGCGCCGAGGTTTATAACGATAACGGCTTTGTCGTGGAGCTGTATCTTCGGAAAGTATGAGAATATGGCGGGAGAGGGATTCTTCCGCCGATATTTTTTCTTTTCTTTTGGAAAATGATATGCTATAATATTCAAACATTCTGCATAATAACATTTGAGGGGGAATTTCGTGAAAAAGCAGAGACCGATTTGGGCAATTTGTTTCGGGTTGGTTCTGGCGGCCTTTACGACGTATGTGATGTTGGACGTATTTGTCATCAAGCGCCCGCTTGATACGAATGCGACTACGATCAACCTGGCATTGTTCGCAACGCCTACACCGCCGCCGACACCTTCACCTACACCGTCTCCGGCAGTAACGCCGGATGTGACGGGACCGGCAGAGCCTACGGAAACGCCGACACCGACACCTACGCCGACGCCGTCGTATTTTTCGGAGGAGGTCATCGCGACCGATACGTTCTATTCGAACGACCATCTGTCCATTACCATTTCCGAGTATCGCGAGAACAATACGCAGATCCATGTGGCAGAGGTTCGCGTCAGCTCGGCACAGTATCTTCTGACCGCATTTGCCAACGACACGTACGGCCGGAACATTTATCAGAAACCTTCCGAGACCGGTAAGCGTGTGGGCGCCGTATTCCAGATCAACGGCGACAACTACGGTTCGCGTGAGGGCGGATACGTTATCCGAAACGGTGTCCTGTACCGTAAGACCGGTAACAAGAACAAGAAAATGGACGTTCTGTGCATCATGCCGGACGGCGATTTCTACTTTACGCACTCGAACCGCGAGAGCGCGCAGGATCTGATGGACAAAGGCGTATGGCAGGCATTTACTTTCGGGCCGGTGCTTGTGGATAACAGTGAGATCAAGGTCGGCGTCAAGGACGAGGTAGACCTTTGCTATGTGACGAACCCGCGTACCGCGATCGGCATGATCGAACCGTTACATTACATCTTCCTTGTGGCGGACGGACGTACGGCGAAGAGCCACGGACTTTCGATCTACCAGGTAGCGGACTTTATGCTTCGTCTCGGCTGCACCAAAGTTTACAACATGGACGGCGGCGGGTCATCAACCATGGTTTTCCAGAACAAGGTTGTGAATTTCCCGACTTCCGACGGACCTTATTACGAAAGGGGAGTGTCTGACATTGTCTACCTGCGGTAAGGTTTTCCGGCTGCACTGGAAGATTTTTTTCGGTGTGACCGTATTTGTCGGGATCTTCTCGGCGGTCTATGAACATTTTGCGCACGGCGTCCGCTCGAAGCCGATGATCTTCGCATTTGCCTACCCGCTGCTTTTAGGGGTGGTACCGATCGTGGCGCTTGCTTATCTTCAGGTGATGAAGAAGATCAGCTACGAGGGAAATGTGCGTGCGGGCATCAATCTCTTCTATTCCGGGATCGCGACGCTGACGCTCGGGTCGATCTCTTCGGGGGTTGTTGAGATTTACGGAACGACCAACCATCTGATCAAGTATTTCTATCTGGCCGGCTGTCCGCTGCTGGTTGCGGGGCTTATTCTGACGGCGGTCGGACTTGTCATGAAAGTTAATCAGGCCAACAGGGCCGATGACGGCGATGACAGCATTGAGGACTTTGCAGTAACCGATTATTTATAAAACTTAAGGAGGCATATATATGCAGGAGGTTTACGATTTTTTGAAGGCATGCGGGACCTACTATCTCGCAACGGTTGAAGGGGATCAGCCGAGAGTACGTCCGTTCGGAACGGTGGACCTTTTCGAAGGAAAGCTTTACATCCAGACCGGAAAGATCAAGCCCGTTTCCAAACAGCTTCATGAAAACCCGAAGGCGGAAATCTGCGGGTTCATGAACGGACAGTGGATCAGGGTTGCCGGCAAGCTGATCGCGGATGACCGCAGGGAAGCAAAGGCGCATATGTTAGATGCTTATCCGCAGCTTCGCGGCATGTACAATGAGGACGACGGAAACACCGAAGTGTTCTATTTTGACGGCGGTACCGCGACGATCGCTTCGTTCGGCGGAGCACCGAAGGTTATAGAGTTTTAGAAAACCGGGGAATCTCAGAAGGGATTCCCCGATTTCGACTTTTCAAAGCGTGATAAAGAGAGGAACAGAATGATGATAAACCCGATTACGAGAGCCGATTATCCCGATCCGGACATTATCCGCGTCGGGGATACCTTTTACATGATCAGTACGACAATGTATTTCTTCCCGGGCGGGGAGATCCTCCGTTCCTACGACCTCGTGCACTGGGAGATCGCGGCGAGAATATTCGATGCGATCGACGGAACGCCGGCGGAGCACCTGACGGACGGGGCAAATGCCTACGGCAAAGGCATGTGGGCAGCGTCTCTTCGGTACCACAACGGCAGGTTTTACGTCGTATTTGTCTCACACGGACAGGAAAATACGCATCTCTTTACGGCGGAGAAGGTTGACGGACCGTGGGAGCATCATGTGATCCGCGGCTATTTCCATGACTGCTCGCTGTTGTTCGACGATGACGGCCGCATATTCTTAACTTCGGGCAATATGCAGATTCATCTGACCGAGCTTTCCGAGGATCTTTCCGGTCCGAAACCGGGCGGCATCGATACGGTGATTGTTAAGGACAATCCGGAAAAGGTGTTCCTCGGGTACGAGGGTTCCCATTTTTATAAGATCAACGGACGGTACTATCTGACGCTGATCCACTGGCCGAAATCGGTTTCGAGACGGACGGAGGCGGTATTTACCGCGGACCGCGTCGAAGGGCCGTATGTCGGAAGGGACGTCTGCTGGGACGACATGGGTTACCACGGGCAGGGCGTTGCACAGGGCGGCATCGTTGATACGCCGGACGGAAGGTGGTATTCGGTGATGTTTCGCGATTCCGGCGCGGTCGGACGCATTCCCGTTCTTGTTCCGTTTCATTTTGCGGCAGACTGCCGGGACGGTTTCACGGACGGACTGACCGGAGAGCCGTGTGTCTTTGAGGCAGCGGATGCCGGAGCGGAATTCCCCGTCTTCGGCGAGGACGGCCGCATTCCCGAATCGTTTGATACGCCGGACCTTCGGCCGGGGTATGTTTATGAGCCGCTGTTTACTTCCGATGATTTTGCTTACGCGGGAGAAACACGGTCGAAGCTGAAGCCGCAATGGCAGTGGAATCACATCCCGGTCGAGTCGGATTGGAGAATTGCCCGGAACGACGGACTTGCGGTCAGAACCGGACGTACGGACACGAATCTCGTGCAGGCACGAAATGTGCTGACGCAGCGCATGCGTTATCCGAAATGCGCGGCGGAGGTAACGGTTGACGCGACGTTTATCAAGGAAGGCGATTACGCCGGGCTTTGCGCACACCAGGGATGCTACGGAATGATCGCGGTAACGAAGAGAGACGGCGGCTATGAGGTTGTACGTCTTGTACGGCCGCATCCCGTGCAGGGATTCGGGATCGGAAGCAATGACAACGAACCGGGCGTGATCACGGACAGGATTGCGGTTGACGGCCCGGTTGTGAAGTTGCGGCTGGAAGCGGACTTTACCGATATGGCGGATACGGCAAAGTTCTTCTATGAAAATGACGGTGCTTTTATTGCCCTGGGGGCGGAGCATAAGCTTGCCTTCCGGCTTGATCACTTTACCGGCGCGCGATTCGGACTTGCCTATTTCGCCGAAAAGGAAGCCGGCGGAACGGTGATATTCAGAAAATTCCGGTACGAATAATGTGCATTTCGCGGACGCGAAGCGGTTCTTCGGACCGAAACAAATGCAGGAGGGAGAACGAAAATGGAACTATGGGACGCTTATGACAGCCGCTTTCGAAAGATTCCGGGCGTAACGCTCGTTCGCGGCGAAGAGGAGCAGATGAAACCGGACGTGTACCATCTTGTCTGCGACATTCTGGTGCGCCATCAGGACGGAACATACCTTCTTATGCAGCGTGACGCGCGCAAGACTTGCCCGCTCATGTGGGAGGCCTCGGCAGGCGGTTCGGCACTGCAGGGTGAGACGGCACTTCAAAGTGCGATCCGTGAGCTGCGTGAGGAAACGGGCATCGTATGCGAGGACCTGAAAGAGGTCGGAAGTGTTGTGAATCCGAAGACGCATTCGATCTATGTATGTTTTCTCTGCGAGACGGACTGGGATAAGGACGCGATCACGTTACAGGAAGGCGAAACGATCGCATTTGCCTGGGTAAGCCGCGAGAAGCTGCTTTCCATGGGACCGGAGGAGCTGATGACGTACCGGATGCAGAGCTTTCTTCCCGAACTTCACAGGAAGGATGTCACGCTTCCGTGCGGGGACGGCTTCGTGTCAATCCGTGTCGGCGCCATTATCATGCGGGACGGAAAGTTCCTTATGGTCGGCAATGACCGGGCGGATTACCTGTATTCGGTCGGCGGACGCATCCAGTTCGGGGAAACCGCGGAGGAAGCGGTTGTCCGTGAGGTCATGGAGGAAACCGGCGTGAAGATGGAAGTCGACCGCCTCGGTTTTATTCACGAGAATTACTTCCGCGGAGACGCGCCGAAGAACTTCGGAAAGCTGATCTATGAGATTTCGTATTTCTTTTACATGAAGGTGCCGGATGACTTTGCTCTGTTAAGCGACGATTTCGTCGAAGGCGAGTCGATGGAGCATCTCACATGGGCGACGGTCGATGACAAGAGAAAAATCTATCCCGAATTCTTCCGGGAGGAACTCCGGCATCCGGAGCAGGCGCTGAAGCATTTTGTGACGGACGAACGCAAGGACAGGTAGCCTATTGACATTTTCCGTATTATTCGCTAAACTGAACGCAGAGTTACGTATACTTGATAACAGGTACGGAAACAGGAGGATTTTATGAAGACGAAACATATTAAGACGGTTAAGACCCGTAATCTTTGCGAAAGCGCTAAGAAGGGCGGCTGCGGTGAGTGCCAGACTTCCTGCCAGTCCGCATGTAAGACGAGCTGCGGTATTGCAAACCAGAAGTGCGAGAAGAGCAGCAACTAATTGAAGAGTAAGTCTTTACAGGTAAAAATATCGCCCCTGAGGGCGATATTTTTTTCGGGATCGAACGGGCAGCGCCGCAGGGTGTTCCGCACTACTTCGGAGCGGGTTTTGCGGACGCTGTTCCATGACGGTTAGGAGGAATCTTTTTGATACATCAATATAAGCTCGGCGGGCATGATATCGTGATCGATGTCTGCTCGGGAGCCATACATGAAACCGACGACGTGACCTATGATCTGATCGCGAAGTATAAGAGCACCGCGAAGGACGAACTGATCGCGGAGCTCGCGAAGGAATATAATCTTCCCGAGGACGAGGTCGCTGAGATCTATGACGATATCGCGGAGCTCGAGAAGGACGGGCAGCTCTTTGCGCCGGACACATTTGCCCCGATGGCGGGCGAACTGAAGGCAAGAACGAGCGGCGTTATCAAGGCATTGTGTCTGCATGTCGCGCATTCCTGCAATCTCAATTGCTCATACTGTTTCGCGAGCCAGGGACGGTTCCACGGCGACCGCGCGTTGATGAGTCTCGAGACCGGCAAGCGCGCGATTGACTTTTTGATCGAGAATTCCGGGACGCGCCGGAATCTTGAGGTGGATTTCTTCGGCGGCGAACCCCTTCTCAACTGGGATGTGGTGAAGGAGATCGTTGCTTACGCAAGAAGCATCGAGAAGGAGAAGAAGAAAAACTTCCGTTTCACGCTGACGACCAACGGCATGCTGATTGATGACGACGTTATCGCATTTGCCAACAAGGAGATGCACAACGTCGTATTAAGCCTGGACGGGCGGAAGGAAGTGCACGACCGTTTCCGCAAGGACTATGCCGGAAAGGGCAGCTACGACGTGATCGTGCCGAAGTTTCAGAAGCTTGTTGCGGCGCGCGAAGGAAAAGGATACTACATCCGCGGAACTTTCACGCACGCCAATCCGGATTTTCTTGAGGACATCAAAACAATGCTGGATCTCGGCTTTACCGAGCTGAGCATGGAGCCGGTCGTATGTGCGCCCGGGGATCCGATGGCGCTCACGGAAGCCGATATACCGGTTGTTATGGACCAGTACGAAAAGCTTGCCGAACTGATGCTTACGAGGACAAAGGAAGGCCGGCCGTTCACGTTCTACCATTACATGATCGACCTCGAGGGCGGGCCGTGCATTTATAAGAGGATCAGCGGTTGCGGTTCGGGAACGGAATATATGGCAGTAACGCCTTGGGGAGACCTGTATCCCTGTCACCAGTTCGTCGGCGAGGATGCGTTTAAACTCGGCGATATCCGGAACGGTGTGACCAATACGGAGAAGCAGGGCGAATTCATGGCATGCAACGTATATGCGCGGGAAGAATGCCGGGATTGCTGGGCAAGACTTTTCTGCGCGGGCGGCTGCGCGGCCAACGCGTACCATGCGACAGGCTCGGTGCGCGGCGTCTACAAGGCCGGTTGCGAGCTGTTTAAAAAGAGGCTCGAATGCGCGATCATGGTAAAGATCGCTGAGCAGGAAGAGGAATAGAAAAGAGGGGGTTTCCGGTGCTGCGGCAGGCACGGTACCGGAACGGGGATATGCCTGCAAGAGGAGAGGGGTATGAATACACCGATTTATGATTTTGTTGAGGCTTATAAGGAGAGCAATCCCGTAAGACTTCATATGCCGGGGCATAAAGGCGTGCCCGGCGTACTCGGCGCAGAGCCGTACGATATCACGGAGATTGACGGCGCGGACGTACTGTCGCAGGCGTGCGGCATTATCGCGGAGAGCGAGGCCAATGCCGGCGAACTGTTCGGCTGCCGCACGTTCTATTCGACCGAAGGGTCGTCCTTATGTATCCGTACAATGGTATTTCTCGCAAAGAAATTTGCCATCCGGTGCGGGCTGAAGCCGTTCATCCTTGCGGCGAGAAATGTGCACCGTTCCTTTGTTGACGCGGTGGCCCTGCTCGATGTTGATGTTGAGTGGATCATGCCGCGCGCGGACGATTCCTATGAAAGCTGCAGCGTGACAGGCGAAGAACTCGGCGAAATCATTGACAGTTACCGCGCACAGGGCCGGATGCCAGTGGCGGTTTACGTGACGAGCCCCGATTATCTCGGAAACCTTGCCGACATTTCCGCGCTTGCGGATGCCTGTCACAGCAGACGCTGTCTTCTCATGGTTGACAATGCCCACGGCGCGTATCTCCGTTTCCTTGCGGAATCGGCGCACCCGATCGATCTCGGCGCCGACGTGTGCTGCGATTCGGCGCACAAGACGCTGCCGGTGCTGACGGGCGGCGCGTATCTGCATATCTCCCGCGGCGTGGCACCGTTTTTAATGGATTATGTCGGAAGGGCGATGGCGCTGTTCTCAACCACAAGCCCTTCATATCTCATTCTGCAGTCGCTTGACCTCTGCAATGCTTACCTGGCGGAGGCCGGCGCGGCATTTGAGCAGGCAGCGGTCCGGACGGACAAGCTCCGTGCCGCGCTGATGGTTGCCGGATATAAGACGGTCGGAGACGAAAGGCTTAAGATTACTTTGGCGGCAGGCGAGGCGTTTGCCGACGGCGAATGGCTTGCGGAGCAGCTCAGCGCGGAAGGCATTATCGTTGAGTATTATGATTATAAACATGTTGTCATGATGTTCTCTCCGAAGACGACCGAAGCGGAATATGAAAAGGTCCGTGAGGTGCTGATCGGTCTGGCCGGCAAGCTTCCCGGAAGGGCGCCGGAGGAGACCGGCGTAACCGGCGAGGAAGGGAACGAAGAAGCGTCCGGCGGAATTGCCGGCGAGGTTCGCGTTCCCGCTCCCGAACGCGCCATGACGCCTGCGGAAGCAATCCTTGCGGAGAGCGAATATGTCGATGCCCGCGACTGTGCCGGACGGATCCTTGCGGAGCCGCTTGTAAGCATGCCGCCCTGCGTTCCGGTGTACATGTGCGGCGAGGTACTTGATGCCGAAGCACGCAAATACATCCGCGGAAGCGTCCGCGTCGTTGTTCGAAAATAAATCAAATCAAACGTTTTTTTAATCTTTCCTTAATCTTTCCCACATTGTCATTTCATCTTGCCTTGGTAACATAAAGCCATCGAAAGCACAAATGAAGTGCAAGGAAAGAAAGGAAACAGGATCATGAATATGACGAAAGAAGAAAAGATTACAAAGATTTGTGAGAAGGTTATGGTAACGAGAGAAGAGGCCGAGGCTGCACTGAATGCCTGCGGCGAAGACATCCTCGATGCCGTATTGTACCTGGAAGCAAGCGGACGCCTTCGTTCCCGTAAGGGCGTAGCATTTACCGAAGAGTACTACGATGAGCCGGTAAAGAGCGAGCCCGTTAAGCAGACACGTAAGAGCGAGTCGTTCGGAGAAGCGCTCGGCAGATTCTTCGGATTTGTCGTAAAGCTGATCAAAGCCGGCTGCGAGAACTGCCTTGACATCGAACGTCACGGCGAATCGATTCTCCGCATCCCGTTGATCATCCCGGCGCTGCTCCTGATCCCCTGCTTCTGGCTTGAAGCAATTCTCCTGGTTGTCGGCCTGTTCTGTGAGTGCCACTACTCTTTCAGCGGACCGGCGTTCAACAAAGACGACAAACTGAACCGTGCTGCCAGAAAGGCTTCTGAGCAGGCGGAACGGTGGAAAGCAGATTTTAACCGCGGTTACGATAACTACGAAGATAATCAGTAAGTGAGGAAAGGCCGGGTCTTCACCAGTCCCGGCCTCTTTCGTACCGAAGCTGCGGTAGAACGGAAGGAATAAAGTATGGCAGTACGCGTATTGATCGTGGAAGACGAAGAGCAGATTGCCCGTTTTACGGAGCTGGAGCTCAAACACGAAGGTTATGAGGTCGCAAAGGCGGCAGACGGAAGAACAGGACTCTCCATGGCGGAAGAGGGCGGATACGATATCATTTTATTAGATATCATGCTCCCCGGGCTGAACGGGCTCGAGGTACTCCGCAGGCTCAGAAAGACGTCGGAGGTTCCGGTGATCCTTCTTACGGCAAGAGACGCCGTAATGGATAAGGTGTCGGGGCTGGATTCGGGTGCAGACGACTACGTGACGAAACCGTTTGCGATTGAAGAACTGCTGGCGCGTATCCGCGTGGCGCTGAAGAAGAAAGCTTCGGCCAAGCCGGCGGAGGAGGAATCGTGCCTTACTTACGGCAAACTGAAGGTCAATCCGACCGCTTACAGCGTCACTTACGACGGAACGGCGATCGAGCTGTCGAAGCGCGAGTTTGACCTTCTGACCATCCTTTTACAAAACCGGAATATCGTCCTTTCCCGCGACACGCTTCTCGGAAAGGTGTGCGGTTATGACTATTTCGGCGAGACAAATGTGATAGACGTATATGTGCGCCACGTGCGCAGCAAGATCGACGAGCCGTACGGGATCAACATGATCCAGACCGTGCGGGGCGTAGGGTATGTGATCAAAGACGAGTAACGCGCTTAGCCGCGTAAGGAGATAACTATGAACCAGGCGGAGCAGCAGGCAAAGGAAAGAAAGAAAAAGATGCGTTCCACCGCCGGGAAGATCCATCGGCTTTTCCTCGGAAAGCTGTTCCTGATCTTCCTGTTAATGGATTTGGTTCTCGGAGCAATCGGTTTCAGCGGACTGCTTTATATCGCCGAAACGGAAAGCCTCGGTTCCTTTTCGATGAAGGACACGGATGTGGACTTTGTCGGGGATTTTTGGAACGACGAGGTGTCCCTGCAGTTCACGAGAGGCGATGAAACCGCGATTTTTACGCCCTCGAGAGACGTTCTTTTCGTCGTGCGCGGGCTGAGTCTCGGATTATTGGGAACGGAAGGATTCCTGCTTCTGTGGGCATTCCTCTTCTACCGTTTCCCGATCAGAAGAAAGCTTCGTCCGCTCCGGGAAATGGCCGAATCCGCGCAGATGCTCACCGGCCTTGACTGGGAGCAGGAGAAGATGGCCAACCTGACCTACGCGATCAGCCATATCGACGCGGGTTCGGGCGCACCGAGACTGGAAACGCATGACAGCGAACTTCGCGGGATTGAAAATGCCATGAACGACCTTCTTGACAGGATGCGGGAATCGTACCGCGAGCAGACGCGTTTTGTAAGCGATGCTTCCCACGAGCTTCGTACCCCGATCGCGGTTATCAAGGGTTATGCGGATATGCTTGACCGCTGGGGTAAGGAAGACGAGCAGGTACTGACGGAAGGAATCACCGCGATCAAAGCCGAATCCGACCGCATGAACACGCTTGTGGAACAGCTTCTGTTCCTTGCGCGCGGCGATTCCGGACGGCAGCATCTTACGATGGAGGAGATCAGCCTCTCGAATATCATGCAGGAAGTGTATGACGAGTCGGTCATGATCGACACCAAGCATAAATACGAGCTTCAGCGGGAGCCGGGGGACATTGTATGTATCGGCGACTACGGAATGCTTAAGCAGGCGGTCCGCATCTTTGTGGATAACGCCGCGAAATACACTACCGAAGGAGATACGATCAGCCTTCGTGTAGGCATCAACCGTGCGCGGCTCTGCCCGTACGTATCCGTTCAGGATAACGGTATCGGCATGAGCAGCGAGGACGTAAAACATATTTTTGAGCGGTTCTACCGCTCCGATGTGGCGAGAAACAGCAAGACCGGCGGAACCGGTCTGGGGCTTTCGATCGCCAAATGGATCATCGACCGCCATCGCGGAACAATCGAAGTAATCACAAGAGAAGAAATCGGTACAAGATTTACCGTGTACCTTCAGCCTGCGACCACGGAAGCCGCGAAGGCGTGAAGAAGGGGGAGCTCAGATAAGAATAAGCCCGGCAGCGATGATATGTACCCAGAATCCTGGACACTTTATCTATGATCAACCGAAACACATGGATGCTTCCCTGTATCTTGCAGGGGGCATCCATTTTGTTTTCGCCTGAATCCGCTCGTTGTTGTAGTAATCTATGTATTCTTTCAGGG
>JAFRSD010000031.1 GCA_017427775.1 Lachnospiraceae bacterium
ACGATGGCGACGATCTTGTTCGTGCCCTTAAGCTCGGTCGTATCGATCTCGATCTGGAAGCGGGAAGCGTTGGCGCCGCCGGCTTTCTTGACATCCTCTTCGGTCTCGGCCGCGAAGTCGCCGAATACGTTCTTGCCGTTGATCTGATAACCGAAGGATTCGATAGCTTCTTCGAATCCGATCCAGCCGCGCATTACGATCTTCTGGACGGAACCGTCAGAACCGTCGACAGTTCTGTTCACTTCGTCAAGTTTATCGGAAGCCGCGCCGTCGGGCTTGCCGAAGTTCAGCACGTCGTTCACATAGAACGAGTCAAAAGAAGCATTTACATAAGTGTATTCAGCCGCGGGCTGCGTCTCTTCCTGCTGCTCGACCACGAGAAGTTTGATGTGAACGTCAGGCCAGAAGGACGCCTCGTTGCCGTTCTGGAAGGAGAGGGAACCGGCTTCGTTGACAGCCGTGAAGCACCAGAAACCGATGGCTTCAGTTCCGTCCAGAGTGAATTCGGCCAGATACGCGCCGGCGGGCAGATCTTTGTCGAGCGTATATACCGCATTGATATTGTCAGCGTGATCGGTCACGGAACCGGAAGCCAGCACCGCTCCGTCGACTGACGAATCATAGTCGCCGTCCCATTTATAGAGTTCAACAATAGCGTCACTGCCGCTTTCGTGATGGCCCCATGTAGGGCTCTGGATACCTATGATCTCGCGAAGCGCATATCCTTCGGGGACATTGATGACGATCGCGACCGGACCTTCGGAAAGGTTATGAGGATCTCTGCCGGAGCCGGTAAACATTTCTTTTTCAATGATCTCCTCACCGGCGGTCGAAAGTTTCTTGAAATAATCTGACAGACCGGCCTGGGTGAAATCTACGTAGAAGCCGAACGCGTCATCAGAATAATCAAGTCTGACGTTCGAATATTTTACTTTAGCAGCCGGAAGTACCGTGTATCCGTTGTCGGAAGTAACGGTGAAACGGAGCGTGTACTCGCCTTTGGGCATCGTCTTGCCCAGATCAAAGTAAATTCCTTCGGCAGCGTCGCCTTCGGGATTAACCGTCTGCTTAAACACAGGCGTGCCTTTTACGGTGGTGTCGTAGTCTTTGGTGTAATTGAACAGTTCTACGTCATAAGTGACGAGCGGCGCGTTCGTACCGTTGCTGTTCCAGTACTGAGCAAGACCGAAACCGACAAAGTCGGATGCCGCGTTAAATGTGACCGCATGGAAATTCTTTCTGCCGTCCGTATTTCCCGTCCAGAGGCCTACGCTTACGCCGCCGTCATACGTGAACACGCGCGTGGGTTCGTCGGCAAACGAAGGGATAACGAACAGAGTCGCGATCATTGCCAGAACGATCACAAAAGACAAAAGCTTTTTCATTGTTTTTTCCTCCTTTATATTATCATCCGGACGATTCGTTTTTTCCGGACAATCAACCATTCAAAATTATATCGGAAACACGTGATGTTGTCAATAAAAATCTGCGCTTTTCTCAGGGCTCACGCATGAAGTACACAAGTACACAAAATGATTCATAAGGCGGGTGAAATTTTAGACTAAGGCAAGTGGGATTATTTAGGATTTTCTTGCAAACACACTTAAAGCAGGCTGTTTGCAAGAAAATGGTTCCTTCTCATCATTTGAAAATGAATAGCGTTTTCTGTCTTTTCTTGTAAAATGCTCTTATTAGATGTTTTGCAAGAAAAACGCTCTTTACTTATATTGAAAATGAGCAAGACTCTTTCGGTTTTTCTTGCAAACTCAA
>JAFRSD010000032.1 GCA_017427775.1 Lachnospiraceae bacterium
CATCAAAAAACGCTTGACAATCTTAATACTTCGTGTTATGATGTATTACGCAAAGGGAGGTATTCTATGGATGTTCAGTTGAAACGTGGGATTTTGGACGTATGCGTTCTGGCCGCGATCAAAGACGAAGAATCTTACGGCTATAAAATCATTAAAGATTTGCAGCCTTACGTCAGATTGTCGGAATCCACACTGTATACTATCCTGAAACGTCTGGAAGAGTCGAAAATGCTGACGGTGCGAAGCGCGGAACACGGCGGCAGGCTCCGGAAATATTACCGTATCACCGAAGCCGGAAGAAAACGGATCGACGAATTCAGGGCAGAATGGGAGGAAATCATGGCGATTTATCGGTTTATAACAAAGGAGGATGGACGGTATGACTAAACGGGAATTTTTGTCCCGGTTAAACGAAGGGCTGTCCGGTTTGCCGCAGGAAGACGCGGCGGGGCGTCTGGCGTTTTACAGCGAAATGATCGACGACAGAATCGAAGACGGCCTTTCAGAAGAAGAAGCGGTAGCCGGGATCGGCCCGGTGGAAAAAATCGTGGCGCAGATCATAGAAGAAACGCCCCTTACAACGCTGGCAAAAGAAAAGCTCCGTCCCAAACGGCGTTTGCGTGTCTGGGAAACAGTCCTGTTGGTTCTCGGGTCTCCCTTATGGCTTTCGCTGCTGCTCACTGCTTTCGCGGTCGTTCTGACCGTTTACCTCGTGATCTGGGTACTGGTCCTGTCCTTGTGGATCGTTGACCTTGCGTTCTTTGCAGCTTTCCTCGGCGGCTTGATAGCGGGCGTTCTTTTCTTCACCGGAAGCGGCATATTGTCGGGGCTGCCGGTATTAGGCGCGGGGCTGGTTTTTGCGGGTTTATCCATTTTTCTGTTTTTCTTATGCAGAGAGGCCACAAAATGCGCTGCGGTCCTGACGAAAAAGATCGGATCGAAAATCAAATCATCGTTTAAGGGAAGGAGAACACAAAATGAAACGGACAACTAAAATCTGGCTGATCGCAGCTGCGCTTCTCATCGTTGTCGGCGGCGCGATTTTCTGCGGGACGATGCTTAAAACAGGCTGGGATTTTTCCGCCTTCGGCAGTCCGTATTATGAAACGCGTACGGCTTCCGTAGATGAAGAATTTAATAATATTTTCATTTCCTGCAGCACGGAAGACGTTTCTTTTCTTCCGTCCGATGACGGCAAATGCAGCGTCGTCTTTTATGAAGCGGAGAAAGAAGAACACACGGCGGCCGTTGAAAACGGAACTCTTTCTATTCAAAAGAACGATGATAGAGAATGGTATGAAAAAATCATGTTTTTCTCGGTTGATACGCCGAAGATCACGGTTTATCTGCCGCAAGAGGCATATAACGGGCTTACTGTGAAAGGAAGCACCGGGGACATTACTCTGCCAAAGGATTTTTCGTTTGAAATCATAGATATTTCTGTCAGTACGGGAGACGTCGGCTGCTTTGCGTCCGCTTCAGGTCAAATTCAGATCGCAGCAGATACCGGCGATATCCGCTGCGAGGAACTTGCTGCCGGAGAGCTGGAGCTTTCCGTTTCAACAGGTGAAATAAAAGTACGCGCTGTTGAGTGCGCCGGAAACGTAAAAGCGTCCGTATCCACCGGAAAAGCTTTTCTGACCGACGTTTCCTGTAAAAGCTTTACTTCCGGCGGAAGTACCGGCGATATTTCCATGGAGAACGTGATAGCCGAGCAGATGATCACGATTGAGCGAAGCACCGGAGACGTGATTTTTGATAAATGCGACGCCTTCGAACTGCTGATAAAAACTGATACCGGCAACGTGACGGGATCTCTGCTGACGGATAAGATATTTATCGCAAACAGCGACACAGGGCATATAAACGTGCCTGAAACAACAACCGGAGGCAAGTGCAAAATAACGACCGATACGGGCGATATTGCATTTACCGTTTCCTGATCGAAGAAAAAAATGAAGCCGCGGCAGCCTTTTTCGGAAGCCGCGGTTTTTACTGTAGCTGTTATTTTTTGAGAAACAAAATTTTCGAGTCAGTCCAATGCCTGCATCAATGCTTCGGCCGATCTGTACCGTTCATCATCGGATACGGCGCCGAGTATCACCGCGATCATTTCTCTTCCGGCACGGTTAAACGATACGATGATACAATTCCCAGCGGCGGCTGTGCTGCCGGTTTTCAGACCGGTAACCGCAGAATGATAAAACGCATCGTTCGGATTCAACATTCTGTTGGTGTTATACCACGTCACGCCTTTTCCGTCGGCGAGATATACCTCGATCCGGTATTTCCCGCAAATCTTTCTGATTGTAGGAAAACCGAGCGCCTCTTTCGTGAGCATAAGCAAGTCCTCCGCCGTGGTGTACTGTCCGTCTGCGTCATAACCGTCGGGATTCAGAAGTCGGCTGCTCCTCATGCCGAGCTGTGCCGCCGTCTGATTCATCATCTCCACAAAACGCTGCACGGCGGCTTGATCTGAGATTCCCGGATATATTCTTCTTGCGACGTTGACCGCAATACAATAGGCGGCGTCGTTTCCGCTGGAGGACAACATCCCGGTAATCAGTGTCTTCAGCGAAGCGCCCCATCCTTTTTGCAGGTAACAGACGGAGGAATTGTAACCGATGAGATCGATTTCGTCTCCGACCTGAAACACCTGCTCCTCCGGGCAGTTTTGCAGCGCCGTTACCGTCGTCAACAGTTTCACAAGACTGGCGGGAGCCGTGAGCTTTGTACTGTTTTTGCGGAACAGGATACGGTCGGAGTCGGCGTCGTACAGCACCGCGCATTCCGCGTCCGGATTTGCAGTGATCGGTTCTTCTTCCGAAGTCCGTTCAACCGGGAACGTGCGATCCAGCCCGACGCTGTAGCGCAGTACCAGCCGCGCATCGTATGCGGTTATTTCAGCATCACCGTCCACATCCAATACCGAACGATCCGCCGGAAATTCCAGCCCTACTGCGGTGCGCAGCACGTATCTGGCGTCTGCAGCCGTGACGCTGCCGTCTCCGTCCGTGTCTCCGAACCGTTGCGCGGAAACACAGTAGGA
>JAFRSD010000033.1 GCA_017427775.1 Lachnospiraceae bacterium
ATACGAAAGTAGTAAGACCCCTTGAAGACGACGAGGTTGATAGGTCGGGAGTGGAAGTGCGGCAACGCACGCAGCGGACCGATACTAATAGGTCGAGGGCTTAACCTTATTTCTTGCAGGTTTTCAGTATGATTTTTTGAAGGCACAACGAATAATGAAACAAAACAAAGGACGCGAGTCCTTTCTTTTGCTACATAGGGAAGGCTTTCAGTTTTCCTCCTTAGCTCAGTCGGTAGAGCATGCGGCTGTTAACCGCAGTGTCGTTGGTTCGAGTCCAACAGGGGGAGTAAATGTCATGAGGAGGGACCCACGAAGTGGGAGGATTCCTTACGACCCAACATATGGCGCGATAGCCAAGTGGTAAGGCATAGGTCTGCAACACCTTGATCACCGGTTCAAATCCGGTTCGCGCCTCTTTCAGTCTCGCAAATCCAAAAGAATTTGCGAGATTTTTTATGCCCAAACGCAAACAATACTTTTTACATGTAAAGAGTATTGACATCCAGTTTCTCTTGTGCTATTCTTTATTCAAAACCATCTTGGGGTTTTTGTATTTGTCTAAATGGGGTAAAGGAAAGGAACGGTTTGGGGCGGAATACGGGGTATTTCGCAGCTGTTCCGGAACGGAGGATTTATGAAGCGATGTATAGGTTTTTGTTTATGTATCCTTATGATTGCGGCACTTGCTGCCTGCGGTAAGAGTACCGATCCGACACCTTCGGATACGCCGGCTGCGTCACCTGTCGCTGATACGCCGACGCCTACGAAGACGGCGGAGCCGGTGGAGTCGAGAGACGAGCCGGTTCGTGAGATTTTAAGTGCGATTGCTGAAATCGCAAAGCATGACAGTTTTTCTATCAATATTGAAGAAACATATTCCGTGCCTAACCGTGTTGATGCCTTACTTCAGGTAAAGAAGAAATACATCTTCGAGCCGTCGGATAAAGCTGTTTCGCTGTATGTGGAAATGATGCAGCAATACGATGATGATGATCCCGATCGGAAATACCAGTATCAGTATTTAAAGGAAGACGGTGGTCTGGTTGTAGACGCCTATTTCGAAAACGGATTCAAATATGAGATCAAAGCGGCTGATGAAGATTATGCCGGTACGATGTTTCATTTCTATTATGAATTGTTTACCCCGAAGGGCAGACCGATTGAGGAATTAAAGAAAGTTTTGCTCCGTACTTATTCGGGTTTCCCTACCAGTTATATTGACAGTACGCAGGTATTCCGGACAGAGATGGAAGATGTCCTGACATATTTCGATGATCCGAATAAGCTTCGGAGTGTTCTCGGATACGAGAAGAAGGGGGAAGGACAGTACTCATTTGCCGTTGATCTGGAGCACGTAAAAATCCCGCATATTTCGGATTTCCTGGCGGAAAGCGAGATTGCACAGCTTCTTGTATTAGGGGGAGAGGTTGAGCCGCAATATGTTTCTAACGTGGAGTTTGACGTAACGATTGAGAATGGTTGCCTTACCGCGTTTGAGATTCGTTACAGCTTCTATGACGAAGGGGGAACTGCAACGATCAAGGGCACGATTTATGATGTCGGAAGTACAGCGTATACGATTCCGGAGAATATGCGTGCCGAGTATGAAACCGCTAAGAAATCATACAAGAATCTGAGTGAGATCAAGGATCCCATGCAGGCCAAAAAGTACCTCTACGAGGATACCAAGGCGGGGTACCTTGAAAAAGATGATCAGCAGATCAACAATATCCTGAATGCTTATTACTATGCGATCATCGATCCGAAAGTGAACAATCAGCTGGCCGATGTTGTAAGGACAAAGGGAGAAGAACGCGGAACCGTATATAAGTTCAACATTGCCCGCGGAGACAAGATCGTGAAATCCGGTATATCGTTTGTTGATGACGGTGTCAAAACTGTTTTCCAGGACCAGACGTTGGAACTCAGTTCGAAATCCTATGAGAACCTTATCATGACCATCTATTTCGCCTTTGCTTCGGACGGAAGCGTCGGCATGTACTACAATATAGATTATTGAGGATATCTCCTTTAAAGAAACAGAAGACGGCAGTACCGTGTTCCTGCTCAGGATAGCAGAAGCGGCGGTACTGCCGTTTTCGGACAAATGGTACAAAGAGATCAGTAATTCTCGGCGTTTACTTCAAAGTAAGCCTGCGGATGCGCACAGGTCGGGCAGATCTCCGGAGCCTTCTCGCCGACTACGATATGACCGCAGTTACGGCACTCCCAAACCTTAACCTCGCTCTTCTCGAAGACCTTGGCGGTCTCAACATTCTTAAGAAGGGCACGGTAACGATCCTCATGGTGCTTTTCGATGGCGGCAACAAGGCGGAACTTTTCGGCAAGCTCGGTAAAGCCCTCTTCCTCTGCGGTTTTGGCAAAGCCTTCGTACATATCGGTCCACTCGAAGTTCTCGCCGTCAGCGGCAGCTGCCAGGTTCTCGGCGGTCGTTCCGATGCCGTTCAGCTCTTTGAACCACATTTTTGCATGTTCTTTCTCGTTGTCGGCGGTCTTCAAAAAGAGTGCGGCAATCTGCTCATAGCCCTCTTTCTTCGCTTTGGAAGCAAAGTAGGTGTATTTGTTTCTGGCCTGTGACTCACCGGCAAATGCGGCAAGAAGATTGGCCTCGGTCTTCGTTCCCTGATAAGGATTGGCTTTCATATTCGGTCCTCCTGTTAATGATTTAGGGAAGCCCGTTCCCTGCTTTTCAGTCTATTATACGGCGTGACCGGTGTCAAGCATTCATTTCCGCAAAAGGGACGGAATCCCCGTCGGTGAACGGTGTTTCCGGTTGAAAAACAGAGCCTTTTTTGGTATAGTACCAAATAGAAAAAGCTTCCAAGAAGAAGCATTTGCCGGAAGGAATCAAACATGAAAAGCAGTGAAATCGAAATTATGCGGACCTTTCTCTGCGCATTGGACGGGGGAAGGCCCGCACCGTTGTGCAGTGAGATAAAAATCAATGACGAGGATGCCGTTTACGGCATTATGCAGAAACTCGTAGCCGCCGCTTTGGAGGATACAAAGTCGAAGACGGGAGTCTTTCAGGAGGGCGATTATCTTGACGAAGCCGTGACAGATGACCCGGACGATCTGCGCGCATTTGCCGAGGACGTGACCGCAAAGGTGTTTGAGCTTGTCAGCGGCAGCACGGAAGTACGTTCCGGAAGCGGTTTTTTCGTATTCTGTATCGTAGAGGAGCAGCCGCTCGTCGGATTCTTTAAACTGAATTACCGTGAGACGTTCCTTTGTAAAGCCGACGAGGACGATAAGGTCACATGGGCAATCGCGTCCAATGCTCTTCCGAAGGCTTCCATCCGTGAATGTGAGTATTTTCTGATCAATATTCTGGACCGCACGGTACGGATGTCGGACTCGGAGTTCTTCATCGGAGGAGAGACAAAGGTCAATTATCTTGCGGAGCATATCCTTCAGCTTCAGGCGCAGCGCTCCGAAAAGGAGAAGGTGGATATTATCCGTGACACGACGATTGAGACGATCCGAGAGTGTTATAAACCCGAAGAGGTGGCGGAAAAGGTCATGTCCTACCGGAAGGAAGTGGCTGACCATGTTGAGCAGACCGGCCGTGTCAGCGTCGCTAAGATCGAGCAGGCGGTATTTGCCGATGACGACGAGGCAAAAACGGCTTACCGCGAAAAGCTGCAGCATCGGGAGATTCCCCGCGAACCGATGGAGGTCAGTCCCAAGACCGGCCGCGCGTACCTCAGAAAGCAGAAGATCGTTACCGATAACGGTATTGAACTGCTTGTTCCCGTGGAATATTTAAAGAATGCCGATGTTGTCGAGTATCAGAAGGACGAGGAAGGCAATATTACGATTCTGTTGAAAGACATTCATGCGATTAACGCATAACGGCTGACCGAAACCTGTTCGAAGGCAGCCGGAAACACGGTCCGTAAAAGGCAAGGGTGTTTCACAAAAGATACATAAACCGCTTTTCTCTTTGGGTTGACGGATTACGGAAAATGTGAAATAATTTACATTGACCGGCCGTATGAGTCCGGGGGAGAGATCAGGAGGATAAGATGAGAAAATTGGCTCGCTTCTGCTGCGTGATGATGATCATGGCAGCGCTTATTGTACCGGCATTTGCCGCTGATGAAACCAATGTTTTTAAGGCACTTACGGCGACAGCCGACGGTGAGAAGGACGGTACAACGGAAACATCGGACGAGCCGGTTCTGACAACCGGAACCGATACCGATACGGAGGATGGTACGCAGGCGAAAGACCGCCTTCCTTTTGAGATCAAGGCGCCGAAGTATGTATTTGCGGACCGTGTTTCGAAAGAGGGCGAATCCCAGGAGATCAATGTCGCATTTTCCAAAGATGAAGATATGATGGAGTTCTTCAAGCTCAGCGAAGAGGCGGCGAAGGATCTGATCACGAGCGAGGGACTGATGACCGTAAAAGTCAGCGCACAGATTGACTGGGCGATAGACAATCCGGAGGCCTGGCACGCAGATGCCTCGTGGGATACCGACGGCAAGAACGCCAAAGGCGACCGTGTCGTAGGCGAATGGGCTTATGTAGACATTAATCCGGACGGAAACAGACTCCAGTCGGTTCGCATCTTCACTGATTTCGGCAATACGAAGAGCAAGGACAATAAAGCATGGAACGGCTCCGGCACGGTGAAAGGCTGGAAGGATATCATTGCTAAGGAGCTTCTTGCCAGCAAGGGCACTGATTCCTATTACATTAACTGGAATGCGCATACGCTTTATGTGCGTGTCAGATATTATGTTTATACTGTTGATAACGATGAAGGACTCGCTAAGAATACCTATCTGAGCGACTGGTCCGAAACCGTTTCGGTCGGCCTCGGTGTTGCGGAGTACGACGGGTACGGAATGGAATCCGATCTTCCGGTTCCCGTGCTTTCAGGGCTTACCGTAGATGATTCGGACGATGAAGTGGGACCCGTGATCGAATTTGACGCGCAGATTGATGAGGCGTTCACGAAAAATGCGCTCCAAAGCGAAGTATACGGCGGCGTAGGACATCTTGTATTTGCCATCCGTCTTCGTCAGGAGGGCGAGTGGAGAGTAATATACAGAGATGCCGTTTCCGGAAAGATCAGAGTACCGGTTACGGAAATCCTCGAAGAGAATGAGATATACAGCGACGGAGACGCGGTTGAGGTTTACGGTTTTGCCTGGATCGACCAGTATTCCGAGATCGGTGGTATCTGGTACGGCACTTTGGGAGGTTCCTTCTCGGAGACCTTGAAATACGGTGTTACCGATGTTGAGCCGACACTTGAACCGACTGCTACGATAACGCCCGAGCCGTCCGGAGAGCCGACGCCCGAGCCGACCGGCAATGTGGATCCGGCAAAGCCGACGCCCGAAGTAATCCCGACGGAAACCGTTGTGGAGAAAAAGGATAAGGATGTATGCCCGGTATGTCATCAGGAAATCGACCCGCAGATCCTCGGGTTCTGTATGATCTACTGGGGAGCCGCGATCCTGGTGCTTCTTATCATTATCGTGATCATCGTGAAGGCCATTCAGCGCAAGCGTGATGAGGAAACGGATATCCTGTTCCGATAGATCGTAAAAATCGAATTATGACAGAAATAAAAGAAGCATGCCGATGAGCATGCTTCTTTTTATGTTGCAGTCGTATTATGAAACCGTATGAAGATTATTTCTCAGAAGTCTTCTTCGTTACAGCTTTCTTCGCAGCGGTCTTCTTCGCGCCGGACTTTGCGGAAGCCGGTTTGGAGGCTTTCTTCTTGCCTTTCTTGCGGTATTCTTCGAGAATCCTGTGGATACGGTCGGTCGGGTTCAGGAATTCGCTGATGGAGGCGTCATGGTTCAGAGCGTCGATCAAAAGAGCAACATATTTGCTCATGTCCGCATTGCTGTACCATTCGCGCTGAAGAAGTTCGGGCGTCTGATAGATAAGGTTCGTTGTAACAACTCGGGTGATGAGCCCTTCCTTGAAGGCCTGGTCGAATTTGTCCAGACCGTTTGTGAAGAGACCGAAGGTTGCGCATACGAAGATGCGGCCGGCATTTCTCTTTTTGAGCTCTCTCGCCACGTCAAGCATGCTTTCGCCGGAGGAGATCATATCGTCAATTACGATAACATCCTTGCCCTGCACGTCGCTTCCGAGGAATTCGTGCGCGACAATCGGGTTACGACCGTCAACAACCTGCGTATAGTCACGTCTCTTATAGAACATGCCCATGTCACAGCCGATCATGGTCGCAAAATAAACCGCACGGCTCATGGCACCTTCGTCCGGGCTGATGATCATCATATGCTTGCAGTCCATCTGAATGTCCGGAACATCGCGAAGGAGAGCCTTCGTGAACTGGTAGGTCGGAGTTACGTTCTCAAGGGAACGGGTCGGAATCGCGTTCTGTACTCTTGCATCGTGTGCGTCAAATGTGATGATCGAATCCACACCGAGGTTTACAAGCTCCTGCAAGGCAACCGCGCAATCGAGGGATTCTCTTGCGGAACGCTTATGCTGGCGGCTTTCATAAAGGAACGGCATAATGACCGTGATACGGGCTGCTTTGCCGCTCATTGCGCTGATGACACGTTTCAGATCCGCGAAATGGTCATCGGGCGACATATGATTCAGATTGCCGCAAACCTTGTAAGTCAGGCTGTAGTTGGTAACATCCACAAGGATGTAAATATCCAGGCCGCGAATGGTTTCGTTGATGATGCATTTGGCTTCGCCGGTACCGAATCTCGGGCATTTGGCGTTGATCAGGTAGGAATCTCTCTGATAACGGTCATGATCCGGGGTGTTGGCGTATTTGGAGTCACGATTGTTTCTCCATGAGACAATCCAATCGTTGACTGCGTCTCCGATGGCTTTGCTGCTTTCCAAAGCAATGATGCCCATCGGACCGTAAGACACATGCTCGACTAACCTTTTTTCTTCCGACATAGTGACCTCCGTGTGGTGAATGATGATGTTTACAGGGCCGAAATCATTCCGGACTGCCTTCAATAAACAGCTTGCGGACGCGGATATCGTCGCCCATAAGCTTGATATATTGATAATTGTTAAACAGACGGGACGCAATCCGTTCGGAATAGCGTGCGCTGATTTCGGTCATATTGAGATTGGTGGAAATAATGATCGGCTTGCCGTGAAGCTGACGCTCTTCCATACAGATGAAGAGCTGAGACCAGCTGTAGGTGTTGCCGACTTCGCTGCCGAGATCGTCGATGATCAGCAGATCGCTGTCAAGGATCATATCGAAGTCACGGACAGCCTGACGGTTCTCGTCGCCGGTTTTAAAGCGATAATTCTCGAAAACCTCAAAAAGCCGGAAGGCCGACATGTACAGAACCGTGTATCCGGCCACCATAAGCGCTTTCGCGATACAGTTTGAAAGGAATGTCTTTCCGACACCGGTGGACCCGGTCAGAAGGAGATTCCGTTTATTGGTCGGAAAATTCTGAACGTAAGAGTAGGCTTTCCGGTAAGCATCGCGGGCAATCTCGCGATAAGTGTCTCCGGTCGTTTCGTCAACTGCCTCATCGGAGTAATAACTCTCATCAAAGGTGCTGAAGTTCTCCTTCTCGAGAATCTCCTTACGGCCCGGATCCATATAAAAACGGTCAATCACGGCCTGCTTAAAGCAATAACACATTGCTCCGTCAACATAGCCGGTATCTTTGCAGTTGTCACAGCGGTAATGCATTTCAAGGACATCATCGGGAAATCCTGCCTGACGGATCAGCTGCTTCTTCTGGGAAGTGATGAGTTCGATCATGCGGCGGTTATTGTCGATGGCCGATTCGTCACCGGAAAGAGCCAGCTTGGCAGCTTCCACCGAACCGGAGGCGATACGGTCGTCCAGCTCGGAAAGAACCGGAATGGCAGCATAGACTTTCTCTCTGCGCTGCGTAAGTTCGTAGCGGTCCTGTGCCTGCTGTTCGTCATAATCGCGAAGAATCGATTCGTATTCGGCGTTCGTCAGTCCCATGGAAGGAGTCCTTTCTATTTCTTGGCACGCATGCGCTTCTCAATCTCAGCCATGGCTTCGGGAGAATAGTCACGCTGGGTGAAATTCTCAAAGCGGTTAGCTTTCGCTGGAGCGGTGCGCGTTGTTGCTTTGGGTTTATGCTTTTCGTCTTCGGCCTGTTTATGAGCCTGATCGATCCTGGCGATATCGGCATCGGTCGTTGCGCCGGCCGTATGCCAGTCCTTCAGAATGCTGTTCGCATACTGGAAGTTCGCACCTTTCCGAAGCATGGCGCGGGAGCAGGCTTCCCGGATCAGCGAAGCGGGCATATGCCACTCGTTCACCCAGGTACGCAGATAACGGACCTGAGAGGCTCCGAGGCTTCCTTCGAGTCCGAACTCATCACAAACCGCGAAAAATGCTTCGCCTCGTGTAACGAGATAATTCTCCGCATCCTCAACGCTCGCTATACCGTCTTCGTGCCAGCCGATGGCAACCTTTTCAATATATTTCGGAGAGGTCTTCTTCTTTTCGATGCACTTCTCGTACAGGAACAGAAGAAGTTCACAGGAAAATCCGAGCGTTCCGTAAATATACAGTGCCGTTTCTGTATCCTCACGGGAAAGCGGTCTGGCAAAATACTGTTCCAGTGTGGAAAGAAGGAAAGGCACGTTCTCGTCATCGCTCATGGAGTCAATGTCAACCCGCGTAACGTCACGCGGAGCGGATTTCTTCTCGGAAGCGGATGTTCTCACGCCGAGCGTCGTGCCGGAACCCGAAGCAGTCTTGCGGGTATTCCCGGAAACCGGCAGGGAACTGTCCGACATGGTTCTGCGGGTATCCTCAGATGCCGGGAGAGAACCGCCCGACAGATCAACCAGGTTGATGGATTCCACGGTTCCGTCGTCGGAAACGGTGTATTCAAGAAGACCCTGCTTGGTCCAGTAATCAAGCGCTTTACGAAGAAACTTCTCGGTACAGTCAAGCAATTCCGCAATCCCGGATACGGAAAGCTCCGAACGGTCGTCCAGATGGCGGAGAAGGTACAGATATACCTTTACATAGGTTCCGTTCGCGTCAGCCATAAATTCATCGATAAAACGATTCGGAACGGCCGTCATGGTAGGACGATTCGATTTTGAGATCAAGCCAATGGTACACATGGGCAATACCCCCGGGAAACTGTGGTGAAGGGACATAAAGAGCCCCAACGCGTCCACATTATACCCCAGGGAAAAGGGTTTGTAAATAGGCTAAAAGCAAGCCTAAATGCGTAGAATTTGACTGTTGATAAAGTGGATAATCCACAGGCATTTTTTCGCGATGAAAACTTCGCAAAGCAAGTAAAATAAGGGCATTCACGCAATATCCGGGGGGACCTGCACGGAACTCCCCAAAAAAGTTTATCCACAACGAATCCTGTCGAATACATTGTGGATAAAGTGGATGGTTTTAGGATTTCAGTATGGAAGTGCCGATATTTACTACATTTCCGGCTCCCATAGTTATCAACAAATCGCCGTTGACACAATTTTTTTTCAAAAAATCTTCGATTTCCGCAAATGACGGGAAATAATAAGCTTCACGTCCCATTTTCCGCAAATCGTCTACAAGATTACGGGAGGAAATGGCGCCCGTATCAATCTCTCTTGCGGCATAAATATCGGCAAGGACAATGCAGTCGGCAATGGACAGCGCGTCGACGAATTCCTTGCGCAGCGCGAGCGTACGCGTATACGTATGAGGCTGGAAGACAACCCAGATCCGATTATGCGGAGTAGCCAGGGCTGCGGTCAGCGTTGCACGGATCTCGGTGGGGTGGTGCGCGTAGTCATCCACAATGGTAACACCGTTCCGGACGCCCTTCTTTTCGAAACGTCGCTCGGTTCCGCTGAAGGCGGCCAGAGCGTTCCGGAAAGTTTCAACCGGTACATTATGAAGATATGCAACGGCAATCGCGGCGAGCGAGTTGGAAACGTTGTGAACGCCGATCACCGAAAGTTCGATGCGGGTTACATACGAGCCGTCGCGGTACAGGTCGTAGGAAGCACAGCCGAGATCGTCATAGGAGATGTTCGTGGCAGTATAGCGGTACGGGGAGTCCTTCGGATCGGTTCCCTCGGGAAGAAGACCGTAGGTATCGATCGTTCCGTGAAGACCCTCAAGGAACATCTTGAGATTCGGGATCTCGCCGTTGATGACAAGATGTCCGTCCGCAGGAAGTTTTTCGGCGAAAAGATGGAACGAATGGCGGATATCGTCGATATCCTTAAAGAAATCGAGATGGTCCGCATCAATATTCAGAATAATTTCATCGGTAGGATGGAATTTCAGGAAACTGTTCGTGTATTCACATGCTTCAAACAGAAACTCTTCCGATCCGCCGATTCGCAGGTTGCCTCCGAGAGCAGCCATCTTGCCGCCGAGCGATACGGTGGGGTCCTGCATGGCTTCCATCAGGATCATGGCGAGCATTCCGGTTGTCGTCGTCTTTCCGTGCGTGCCGGAAACACCGATGGAAACCGGATAAGTGGCGGAAAGCTGACCGAGCAGTTCGGCACGGTCCATCATCGGAAGACCTTTCGCCTCAGCAGCCGCATATTCCGGGTTGTCCGCATGAACAGCCGCCGTGTAAACGACCAGATCGATATCGTCTGTGAGGTTCGCGCCGGTCTGCGTATAGTATACGGTTACACCGAGACGTTCGAGCTCTTCGGTCAGGTCGGAACGGGTCCGGTCGGAGCCGCTGATCGTAAAACCGCGGGTTAAAAGCAGGTGCGCGAGTCCGCTCATGCTTACGCCACCGATTCCGATAAAATGAATATGAATCGGTTTTTCAAAATCGATTGTAAACATATTTTGCATTCCTTTGTGATTTGCATCAAAAAATCCTCTTATACTATAACATGAATTTGGGAAAATACAATGTTTTATCCGAAATCTGTTCCCTTTTTTTCGCGCGTGTGATATTATAATAGATACATTACAAATATGACAGTTAGGGGTGATTTTGTGATTAAAAAAGAAATGATCGCCATGCTTTTGGCTGGCGGACAGGGCTCCCGACTCGGTGTTCTGACCCAGAACGTTGCGAAGCCTGCAGTCGGGTTCGGAGGAAAGTATCGCATCATTGATTTCCCGTTGAGTAACTGTATTAATTCGGGTGTCGACACGGTCGGCGTTCTGACGCAGTATCAGCCGCTTAGGCTGAATACGCATATCGGAATCGGTATTCCGTGGGATCTCGACCGGAACATCGGCGGCGTATCCATTCTTCCTCCGTATGAGAAGAGTACCAATGCGGAATGGTATACCGGTACGGCCAATGCTATCTACCAGAACCTCCGCTTTATGGAGTACTATAATCCGGAGTATGTTCTCGTGCTCGGCGGTGACCATATTTATAAGATGGATTACGAGGAAATGCTCGCTTACCATAAGAGAAACAACGCTGACATCACGCTCGCGACCATTCCGGTTCCGTGGGAAGAAGCCAGCCGGTTCGGCGTGGTCATTACCGATGACGACATGCGCATTACCGAGTTCGAGGAGAAGCCGAAGAACCCCAGAAGCAACCTCGCCTCGATGGGTATTTACATTTTCACCTGGAAAGTATTAAAAGAAGCCCTGATCACGCTGTCCGAACAGGAAGGGTGTGATTTCGGAAAGCATATCATTCCGTACTGTCACAACCGCGGTGACCGCGTATTTGCCTACGAATTTAACGGCTATTGGAAGGATGTAGGAACGCTTGGCTCGTATTGGGCGGCCAATATGGAGCTGATCGATATCGTTCCGATCTTCGACCTGTATGATGAATACTGGAAGATTTACACGAAGAGCGATATGATCCGTCCGCAGTACATTGCCGGAGATGCAGTGATCAACCGTGCGATCATCGGCGAAGGCACGGAAGTATACGGAGAAGTCCATAATTCCGTAATCGGCGAAGGCGTCACGATTGAAAAAGGAGCGGTAGTAAGGGATTCCATCATAATGAAGGGATCCGTGATCGGTGCCGGAACGTATGTTGAGAAGGCAATCATCGCGGAGAGCGTTACGGTCGGCGCAGGCTGCCGTATCGGTGTCGGCGAGGAGAAGCCGAACACCTGGAAGCCGAATATCTACCATGAAGGACTTGTAACAGTCGGAGAGGATTCCGTTATCCCCGACGGTGTGACAATCGGAAAGAATACCGTCATCTACGGAAAGACAACTGCGGAGGAGTACCCGAACGGCGTACTCGAAAGCGGACAGAGTTTGGTAAAGGCAGGTGACGAAGAGTGAAAGCAATCGGTATTATTTTAGCCGGCGGCAATTCGAGCCGGATGCAGGAACTGACAAGCCGCAGAGCCATTGCGGCAATGCCTGTTGCGGGAAGCTATCGCGCAGTCGATTTCGCGCTTTCCAACATGACCAATTCCCACATTCAGAAGGTTGCGGTGCTGACGCAGTACAGTTCCCGTTCCCTTCATGAGCATCTGAATTCTTCCAAATGGTGGGATTTCGGACGTAAACAGGGAGGTCTGTACCTCTTTGCCCCGACGATCACCCAGGAGAATGCTTTCTGGTATCGCGGCACGGCCGATGCAATCTACCAGAATAAGGATTTTCTGCAGAACAGCCATGAGCCGTATGTAGTAATCGCATCGGGCGACGGAATTTATAAACTGGATTACAACCAGGTTATCAACGCGCATATCGACACGCTTGCGGATATTACCGTTGTAACGACCGAACTTCCGGAAGGCGTGGATAATTCCCGTTTCGGTACCGTTGTAACCGATGAGGAGAACCGAATCGTCAGTTTCGAAGAGAAGCCGCTTCAGTCGAGCAACCGTGTTGTTTCGACCGGCATTTACGTAATCAGAAGACGTCTCCTTCTGGAACTGCTTGAGAAGTCCATCAAGGATAACAATTATGATTTTGTCAGCGGCGTTCTTACCCGCTACAAGAATCAGAAGAAGATCTGTGCTTACCGGATGGAAGGATACTGGAGCAATATCGCGACCGTAGAGGATTACTTCCGTACGAACATGGATTTCCTGAACCGCGATATCCGTGACAGCTTCTTTAAGGAATACCCGGACATTTATTCCAAAGTGGATGATCTGCCTCCGGCCAAATACAACCCCACTGCGGTTGTAAAGAACAGCCTGATCGCATCCGGAACGATTGTTAACGGTGTTGTTGAGAATTCCGTGATCTTTAAAAAGGTTTATATCGGCAATAACGTAACGATTAAGAATTCCATCATTCTTAACGATGTTCAGATTCGCGACGGCGCATACATTGAGAACTGTATCGTCGAGAGCCGCGGAACCATTCCCGAAGGTGCCCGCCGTGTCGGCGAGGGCGAGATTTTGATCGTCGATGAAAAAGTAGACCGTTACTAAAGGATGGAACATGATTACAGCCCCCGAGTTCGGGGGCTGTTTTTGTATTGCCTTCTGTAGGACAATGACTTACTTGATCGGAATGTCGACGCCGTTGATGTTGACGGAAACGATGTCGTCCATGGGAATACACGTGGTAAGACCGGACGGGGTCTTAAAGGATTCTCCCGGGAAAAGGGAATAATTCCGGAAATACTTGTCTTCTGGGTAGTTGATCCCGTTATCAATCCAGCCGTCCCATTCGGCTTGATCCGGGTTTGCGATGATTTCCGCGGGATCGGCCGACCTGGTCGGGATAACGGTTCCGTCCGAAAGCGTTACGGAATTCAGGCGGAAACGTTTTCGTACGCCGTCATAGGAGATAAACATTTTGGTGGAGGTCAGCGTGATTCGCGTTATAACGACATCGCCGGCTTTCCGATTCATACGAAACGACTTTTCTTTTGCGGTATAATTGTTGCGCCAGTCAAATTCTACCGGCCAACGCTTTAAACCGTTGTAGTTGCAGTAGAGAACCACATGGACAAATCCACGGTTTATGTTCACATCCTCTAAGGCTGTCAGAGAGGCAAGATACCACAGATAACCGTCCCTGGCGAACGGCCGTAGGGAAAATCCGCTGGCAACGCCTTTTTTACGGTAAAGCGTATCATAATAGTACTGCATGCAGTCCGTATCGGATTTCAGCGTCTCAAAATGGGACCCCTCATAATAACTGACATCTGCGCTCCATACAATCCGATTTCCTGAGCTAATAGCGATCCCAACAGGGTCAGATTCTTCCATGGTTAGATTGTTAAAGAAACCATCCGGAGTGCCGTCGGGAAGCTTATAGTTGGTCCGGAACTCTATCCACTGCGTGTGGGAATCGCCGATGGCATCCACGGCCGTTATCGTCAAGCCGCCGACTTCCGCGGTGAGCCCAATCTCGACATATCCGCCCTCCAGTTCTTTCATGGTTCCCTCTAAACCGATCAGCTGCGTAAAGCGGACATCGTAAGCGATCATCGCCGCCACGCACAGGGAAGTCATGAGAAGCACGGCGAGAGAAGCGGCAATGAGAACCGCCCGCAGGACTCTGCGGCCTTTTCTTTTCGCGGAACCGGCCTTCGAATTGTCGGAAGTGCGTATCGCTTCCGTCTTCATGCTGGCCAATGCAAGCGCGGTTACAGCCTGTTCGTTAAATGCCGCAGCGTTCGCGCTGCCGGCCTCAGCCTCCATGCGTTCGGCTTCTTCGGCTGTCGGAAGATTATCAAAAACTGTTGTTTCTAAATTGTTTTGCATGGACTTATCATTGTTAAGATTCTTCATAAGAGGTGACTCCTTTCTCCGCGAGAATCGAGCGAAGCTTTGATTTGCCGCGGTGAAGTATATTTTCCACTTTCTTTTCGGGGAGATCCAGATGAGCCGCGATTTCCTTTACGGAGCGTTGTTCATAGAAGCGCTCCCGGAAAATGCTCCGCGCCGGTTCGTCGAGCTCCGAAACGGCAGACGTCACGGCTTCCTGAAGCCAGCGTTTTGCAGCGAGATCTTCGAGGCGGGCCGGAGATTCCGGTTCGATTCCGAGGTCCGTGACGGCGTCGAGGGAAAGCATTTCCGGCTTAAGGCTTCGGAGCCGGTCTTTGGAAGCGTTTCGTGCGATTGCGAAGAGATAGCTTTTTAACGAATACTTTTCACTCAGCCGGACTCTCTCCCGATTCTTCCATAACTTCACAAAAACGTCGGCCTCAGCCTCCTCCGTTTCCTCGCGAGGGCGCCCTGCGAGTAATACGGAGCAGATTTTGTGCACGGCAGGGCCGTAAACATGGATGATCTGCCGCATTCCCTGTTCCGGATCGGTTTGTAACAGGTCCAGTAACTGCTGTTCGTCCATCTTGGTCCTCCCTTCTTAAGCGGTGTTCACCTTTCTATACGTATCTGACTTTGATTATCACTCATTTTGCTCGGAAAACGATACTTGCATTTTCCGTAAGAAACGCATATAATAAGCAAATATTATAGATATTATAGCATTCCTTCAGGAGGAAGAGACCATGGATCTTATCACTATTCGTCAGATCTTTAAGGACCGGGAACAGTATCTCGGTAAAGAAATCACAATCGGAGGTTGGGTTCGGAGTAACCGTGATTCCAAGAATTTCGGTTTCCTCGTTATCAATGACGGGACCTATTTTGAGACGCTTCAGGTTGTTTATTCCGACAAGCTGGCGAATTTTGATGAGGTAACGAAGTTCGGCGTTTCGGCGGCAGTAATCGTAAAAGGTACCCTTGTGGCAACCCCCGAGGCAAAGCAGCCGTTTGAAATTCAGGCGGAGACCGTAACTCTTGAGGGCGCCGGAGATCCCGCTTATCCGATGCAGAAGAAGCGCCACACGCTTGAATATCTTCGTACCATGACGCACCTGCGTCCCCGTACCAACACTTTCCAGGCCGTATTCCGCGTTCGTTCCCTTGCGGCGTACGCGATTCATAAGTTCTTCCAGGAGCGTGATTTCGTATATGTTCATACCCCGCTCATCACCGGAAGCGACTGCGAAGGCGCCGGCGAGATGTTCCAGGTAACTACGCTTGATCTTAACAACATTCCGAAGACCGAAGACGGCAAAGTGGATTTCTCGAAGGACTTCTTCAACAAGCCCACCAACCTGACCGTAAGCGGCCAGCTGAACGGCGAGACCTTTGCTATGGCGTTCCGTAACATTTATACATTCGGACCGACGTTCCGTGCAGAGAACAGTAACACCACGAGACATGCGGCCGAGTTCTGGATGATCGAGCCCGAGATCGCATTTGCCGATCTGAAGGATGACTGCGACCTTGCTGAGGCAATGCTTAAGTACATCATCAACTTTGTGCTTGAGAACGCCCCCGAAGAGATGGCATTCTTCAACAACTTCGTTGATAAGGGGCTGATCGAGCGCCTGCAGCATGTGGCAAACTCCGAGTTCGGACGCGTTACCTACACGGATGCGATCAAGCTGCTTGAGAAGAATAACGACAATTTTGAATACAAGGTTTACTGGGGATGCGATCTGCAGACCGAGCATGAGCGGTATCTGACCGAGCAGATATTCAAGAAGCCCGTATTCGTAACCGACTATCCGAAGGAGATTAAGGCCTTCTACATGAAGTTAAATGAGGACGGTAAGACGGTGGCTGCTGCCGACTGTCTCGTTCCCGGAATCGGCGAGATTATCGGCGGTTCCCAGCGTGAGGACGATTACGACAAGCTTCTGAAACGTATCGAGGAACTCGGCATGCGGAAAGAGGATTATGATTTCTATCTTGACCTTCGTAAATACGGTTCGGCCAGACATGCCGGATTCGGTCTCGGTTTTGAGCGTTGCATCATGTACCTGACCGGTATGGGCAACATCCGTGACGTAATCCCGTTCCCGAGAACCGTTAACAACTGCGATCTGTAAAGAAAAATGAAAAGAGGCTTTGAAAAGAGCCTCTTTTTAAACGAAAGGACGAAACGATGGCTAAACTGGCACAATATCTGGCATATCCGTTCGTACGCTACGCGCTTGTCGTAGGCGTACTGATCGCGCTGTGCTCTGCGCTTCTCGGCGTCATCCTGGTATTGAAGCGGTTTTCGTTCATCGGAGACGGCCTTTCCCACGTGGCGTTCGGCGCGATTGCGATCGCGTCCGTTATGAAGATCACGAGCAACCTCGTATTTGTCTTCCCGGTTACCATTCTGGCAGCAGTCATTCTCTTAAAGACCGGCCAGAATAAAAAAATCCACGGAGATGCGGCGATTGCCATGATATCCGTGGGTGCTTTGGCGGTCGGGTATTTTCTGTTATGTCTGAGACCTTCTACGACAAATGTGTCGGGTGACGTCTGCAATACGCTGTTCGGCTCGCAGGCGATGGTGACGCTTCAAAGAAACGACGTGATCCTTTGTATGGTAATGTCGCTGATCGTGATCGCGATGTTCATCGTGTTCTATCGGAAGATCTTCGCGGTCACATTTGACGAGAACTTTGCGCGAAGCACCGGACTGGCTACAGGCGCTTACAATATGATGATCGCGGCGGTTACCGCTGTTGTGATCGTACTTGCGATGAATCTGGTCGGATCGCTTCTTGTTTCGGCGCTGATCATCTTTCCGGCACTTTCCGCGATGCGCATATTCCGGAGTTTCCGTGCCGTGATATTCTGCTCGGCAGGTCTCGCCGTCATCGGAGCGGCGGCAGGGGTGATCCTTTCTATCCTGTGGTCCACCCCACCCGGAGCTACGATTGTAATCTTAGATATGATTTTCTTCTTTACATCGGCCGTAATCGGACGATGCATGGGACGTTAGAGTTCTTTCGGAAGAGGAGTCTGCTTCAGTGAGAACAGAAGCAGCCCGCCGAGGATACAGCAGCATACGACTTCACCGATTCCTACCGTGAGCATCATGTACGGGATGGCATCGGGAACACCGTAAGCATAACGCAGTACGAACGGCACGATCAACACATTGGCTATAACAGGCGGAAGGGTGCATAACAGTGCGCCCTTTGTTTTTTTGCAGAAAGGAATCCGCGAAAGCAGATAAGTGCCCACTGCGCCGAGAAGGGTGGCAACGGAGCCGAAGATTATATCTGCGGGTACACAGCCGGTGAGAACGTTTGCGAGAAGACATCCGATGGTCAGGCCGGGAATCGCTGCCGGGGTGAAGAACGGAAGAATCGTGAGGGCTTCGGAAAGCCGGAACTGGATCGCCCCGCTGGCAAGGCCGAGGGCGTTACTGAGACACGTCAGGGCGACGTAGAGTGCCGCAGTGATCGCTGCCACTGCGATGAAGACGGTTTGTTTCTTTTGCATTTGTGTTTCGGGGCAAGAGCCCCTTCCTCCTAGTATTTTTTTAAGGTGAGGATGGATTTGCGAACTCACCATTTGTCACATGCCCGCGAAGCGGGGGTGCGACCTACGCACATCGCTCGGCGAAGCCGACTCTAATGCGATGTGCTCCTTCTGTCAAATATCGGCGAAGCCGATGTTCGACCTATTCGGCGTCTTTGTGCTTGCGCCTCCGATGCCGTTTCTTTTTGGGAGTTTCCTGCTCCCAGCGGGCGATTTCCTCGTCCGGTATTTCCAGAACATACCGGTCATACCCGTTTACAATCTGCGTATCCCCGTAGGAGGAAATCCGTTTTAAGTTGCGGGTATAGTTGGCATGCACATGGCCGTGAATCATGTATTTCGGGTGGTATTTGTCCATGAGATGGACAAATGACAAAAAACCGTGGTGCGGCAGGTCCTCCGCGTCGCCGAGCCCCTGGGCGGGCGAATGGCTTAACAGAATGTCAAAGCCGTTGTTTCGGAATATACGGAACCGTAAACCGCGGATACGGTGGCTCATTTCGGCTTCCGTATACTGGTTGGTGCCGGGCTTATAACGCATGGATCCGCCGAGTCCGAGTATGCGGACGCCTTTATAGCGGTACACCGTATTCTCGATGCAGGTGCAGCCCTCCGGCGGAGTCTGCTCATAGCAGTCGTCGTGGTTGCCGTGCACGTAAAGGACGGGGGCCTTCGTGAAGGTCGCAAGAAAAGAAAGGTACTGAGGGGCCAGATCCCCGCAGGACAGAATGAGATCGTACTCATCTAACATTCCCGGGGTGTAATAGTCCCAAAGTGCCTTCGATTCCTTGTCCGCAACGATAAGAATCTTCACGGTAACCTCCCAATACAATACAATCCTTTTCCGAAATAAGCAACTCTTATTTCCGAAAACACCCAACCGTTTTCGGAAAATGTGTTAAAGCTGCGTTTCCGCCTCCGGACGGAATACGGCCTGCGCCGTCATAAACTCGCGGAATTCGTCCCGCAGGTCATCCGGACCCGGGATAAAACCGTGGATGCCATCCACCAGGCGGTCCATACGGATGATCTCCTCGGGTGCAAGGCCTTCCCCCGCATCGAGGGATGTGCCATCCTGGAACGTGATCTGACCGGAGAACGGAACGAGCGTCCGGTTGATGATTGCCGTCTTCAGCGTCTCGGTAAGCCGTAGCAGTTCAGGCGGCAGCTTGAGAGACGTGATCACGTCGATCGCACCGGCGGACATGCCCCACCAGTAGTTCAGCGCATAAATGCCGACCGATTCGTCCTCGTCCTTCCAGTTGTTATTCAAAATGCTTCTGAGAATTTCTTCGTATAATTTGCCCCAGTGCCATACCGGCATTGCGTAGTTGACCGGTGTCTCGCCTTTTTCGTAGAGGCCGAACTCACGGGAAGCGCTTGCCGGAGCATTCAGGTCGCGGTTACTGATGATATAGACATCGTTCCGGTCGAAAAGATCGTCATCCGAACGGTTCTTCAGCGTTGACCAGTCAAGGAATACTTCCGCGCGCGGGTTCACCGCCTTTGCTCCCAAGGCAAATGCGTTGATGCTTGCGACCGAACCGAATACCGGATAGTCCGCAACGTAGCCGACGCGGTTGTTGTCCGCCATCGCGCCCGCAATGCAGCCGATGATGAATTTGGCCTCGTAGGTCCGCAGATAGTACGAACGGACGTGCTTATAGGAAGTGTTCAGGGAACAGTTCAGGATTTTGACATCCGGATGCGTGGCAGCAGCCTTGGCGCACGCCGCAATATGCTGCGGGGAGGTGGCAAATATGATGTCATAGCCCTGGCGGATGATCGCTTCAAGCTCATCGTCAGCTTTGTCGGCGGAAATATCGAAGAAGGAAGCCGTACGGATCCGGTTTCCGAATACATCCTCGACATGCTCGCGCCCGAGCTCGTGGCTGTAGGTCCAGGCACTGACGGAGGTATCTTTTTCGTGGATCCAGGCAACGCTGTGCTGCTTCTGCGGAATCAGGTTCGTGAAGACATGCTTCTTCGGGTCTTCCACCGGATTCAGCGAGATTGCGGCCTGGCGGTCGCGTCCGTAAATCTTGAATTCGCTCCATACACGGGAGATGTTCTTGGAAAGTTCGCTGCTTCCCGCGTCTTTGGCTGCGGCATATCCGAAGATATGCAGATACACAAGAAACGCATCGGCAACCGTCGTAACGAGCTTCTCACCGCCTGCTGCAAGGTATTCCTTACGGAACCTCGCATAGGCGGAACGAAGATCCATCGCGTCCTCCTCCGTGAAGGGCGTGTCGGGATTTTCCTTGATCTCTTTATAAAACAGGGCATAACTGCCGGTTTTCGTAAAGGTCAGATAGTTCACGCCGGTTTTTTCGAAGAAATCCAGAAACTCGTAGTAGAGCTGAATCTCCTTGGCATCGGTGCGTTTCGGAATGACCCGTGTTACCTCGGCTTCGATGGTAACGGCACCCATAAATTTGGACACGCTGACCCGCTTGTTTCCTTCCTGAACGTAGAATTTGTTCAGGAATTCGTAGCAGATGATCGGGTCACGCAGCCCTTCCTCCAGCATGGAATCGTAAAGAGCCATCCATTTGTATCCGAACTCGCTGTCCGGACCCAAAAGAGGCATGAAATTTCTGGCAAAAGCGTTGGAACGTCCTTCCGCAAAGGTCCCCACTACCTGATTCAGCGGAATCTCCTGAAGACCGAGCTTCACCTTTGACTCGGTTTCATAAGGAGCCATGATGTCTTCCATGCAGATGAGGTAAGGATGCAGCCCCTTGCTGATGCAGGCACTGTATTCCTTCTGCCCCAGGTGCATCGCTTTTTCGTACTCGTCATTCGTCATGGAAAAAACATACTCCTTTCCCGGACGGCGGTATGCGGCGTCCGGCATATGCAAAGAGCCCGCGTTTCGTGCGTTCTCTTTACCGCATTATAGCCGTAAGAGGGAAAGAATGCAACAACGGGTTATTTTTCACAGCTTTTTCAAAAAGTTGACATTTTTCCATTAGATTAGTACTTTATGATAGATTACTGTCAGAAATCGCCGTTCTTTGCGCGTAAAGGCGGCGGAAAATGTGAGGGAGTATTCGTTCATGCTGGGAATCAGACGAAGAATTGCTGTTATATCCGTATGTCTGCTGGCGCTCTTTGCGGCCGCCTGCGGAACGCAGGATGAGATAAAATGTCCGGAGGCCAACCGGATGGCAGAGGCCAATGAAACAAACGGCGCAGACATCGAGCCGATCCGTGAGACGCCGATGCCGACACCGGTCCCGACGGAGGAGCCGTGGCAGGAGGAAGGCCGCGAGATAAAGCTGCCGGAAGAGGAACGGTACCATTATGACATGGATATTGTCCTCGATATCACGGAGAAGAAGCTCCGGGGGCATGTCGTATTTGACTTCTATAACGATACGGATAAGACATGGGACAAGCTCTGCATGAGAGATTATCCGAGCCTGCTCTCCGATCCGGAGGCAGCCGGCTATGGGGAAGGAAAGGATTTTCACGGGGCTCTGACGGAGATTGACAGTCTGACGGACGGCAGGGACGGGTCCGGGATCTCTTTTGAAAGGGACGAAGACGTTTCCGTTCTGTGGCTTACTCTTGAGAAGCCGCTTGAACCCGGAGAGAAGATGACTTTGACCTATGATTATACGGCGACGGTTCCGAATATCGGCGACCGGTTTGGTTATCTGAACGGAATCTACTGCATGGCGGATTTCTATCCGATCCTGGCGGAATATGACCGCGAGGGTTGGGAGCGCGAACCGTTCTGCAGTGCCGGAGAAGGCTGCTACTCGGAAGTCGCGGATTACGATGTGCGAATCACTTTGCCGAATGATTTTGATGTGGCTTCGACAGGCGTTACGACCGCGCGGCGCAATAACGGAGCCACGGCGACATTTGTATTCCATGCGGACTGTGTGAGAAACTTTATGTTTACGACATCCGATGCGTTTGTCCGTAAGGAGGAGACCTTCGATGACGTGAAGGTAAATCTGTTGTATGTAAAGGAATACGACGAAATGAAGTACATGGCCGGTGCGGTCGAAGCGGCTATGAAAGCAGCGGAGGATTCGCTCGCGGCGTTCGGAAACGCGCTTGGGAGGTATCCGTACAGTGAACTGGATATCGTCATCACGCCGCTGCAGGCTGACGGAATCGGTTATCCGAACATTGTCGTTATCACGGATGAGGTCTTCCGTCCGTTTGCCCTACAGGAAACCGTAAAAACCGCGACAGAGGTCAGTTACGGAATGTTAGAGGAAAGCATCGCCCATGAGATCGGGCACCAGTGGCTGTTAGGGATCGTCGGAAGCAACTCCCGCCTGCAGCCTTGGCAGGAAGAATCACTCACATCCTATCTGGAACTGGTTTTCGCGGAGTACCGCGGAAAGACGGAGTGGGCGAGCGGAAGGTACGGAAACAGCCAGGCTGATCTTCGGGATCCGGAGGTGGTCTCCCTCTATGCGCAGAACGAATTTCTGCCGATCAACAAAGCACCCGCGGAATATTCGGATATCACCAAATGCAACATTTCGACTTCTAACATGGGGCGCATGGTGTTCATGCAGATGGAGGAGATACTCGGACAGAAGGAATTGTACTCCGTACTGCGCGAATACGTGAGGAGAAACGCCTTTAAAAATGCCGAACCGGAAGATTTCTTTGCGGTGCTTTATGAGTTCGCCGGCACGGACAATGCCGAACTGAACGCTCTTCTTGAGAACTGTTTTGACCTCTCGCGTCTTCGTGAAAAATAAGGGTTGACATCTTTGAAAAGCTGTAGTATAGTTAGCGCAATATTTTTCGAAAGGAGTTCTTCGTAATGTTTGCAATGGTCTCCCGCAATACCGATATTATTACCAAGGCAGTGAATTCTTACGGTCACGGTCTTCTTTTGGTATGCGGATGAGAATAAGCGAAGAACAGTTTCAAACAGCATTTTAAATGTCGCTTATCCGATTCGGGTAGGCGACTTTTTTATTCGGAATGGTTAGCAGAAGGAGGCGGACGATGAACGACGAGGCGTTTTCGGAATTCCTTCGATACCACCTGGCAACCTGCGAAAAGCGGGAATTGCTGGGGGCATCGAGCCATCTGCTGTACATTTGCCGTAAGGAAAGAGAATAAAAAAGGGAGGAAATAAGCATGAAATTTGCGGAACGTGAAATCAAACTGAAAGACGGCAGGACCTGCGTCCTGAAGCCGAATTCCCCGGAGTACGCGGCGGAGATGATCGAATTTATGAAGAAGACGGCCGGAGAGACCGAATACCTGCTCCGTTACCCGGACGAAGTTAGTTTTACAGTCGAGAAAGAGAAGGAAATCCTCGGGAATATCCTCGAAGACCCTTACCATATCATGATGATCGCGGTTGTGGACGGAAAGCCTGCCGGAAACGGAAGCGTCAGCGGTATCGGGACGAAGCGGAAGATTCAGCACCGCTGCACCCTGGCGATCGCTCTTTATGAGGAATTCTGGGGGCTCGGAATCGGCAGCGCGATGATCAATTATCTTTCGGAGCTTGCCGCCGGAATCGGCTGGAAGCAGCTTGATCTTGAGGTAGTCGCGGACAATGAGCGCGCGCAGGCGCTGTACCGCAAATGCGGATTTGTGGAGAGCGGACGCAGACATAACGCACTCCGGTTTGACGACGGGACATACCATGATGAGATTCTGATGTACAAGGACCTGACGTGAGGAAGGAAAGGCGCGAAACGGTCAGAAGGGGGTATTATGAGCAAACTGACTTTGCCGGATTACAAAAACTGCATCGCGAACCTGCCGAATTCGATTCTTAAGAAGTTTGATTCGGAACCTGTCGGCGACACGCTGCCGCTGATAGACCCGTATCTTGAAAAGGACTACGAGAATATCGTCGTAATCCTTCTTGACGGGATGGGGAAAGTGATCTTAGAGAGGCATCTCGCCGAGGACGGGCCGTTCCGTTCACATCTTGCCGGCATTTATAAATCCACATTTCTCTCGACTACGGTTGCTGCGACGACTTCGATGCTGTCGGGGCTTCAGCCGTGCGAACACGGCTGGCTCGGGTGGGACTGCTACTATCCGCAGATCGACAAGAACGTTACGGTATTTCTGAATGTGGAAATGGGAACGGATCAACCGGCGGCAGACTATAATCTGGCTTGGACCGTAACGCCGTACGAGGGCGTTGTGGAGCGGATTAAAAGGCACGGCGGACAGGCATACCTGGTCGCGCCTTTCGCCGATCCGGAGATAAACACGTTCGAAAAACTTTGCGACCGGGTGCGGCAGCACTGCGAAAAGCCCGGAAAGAAGTACGTATACGCTTACTGGAACCAGCCTGACGGTGTTTTGCACCGGAAAGGATGCGGTTCCGAAGAGACCGCGGACAATGTGAGAATGCTTGAGGCGGCGGTCAGTAAGCTGGCAGCAGATCTTACGGACACGCTGGTAATCGTAACCGCGGACCACGGTCATATCGACAGCGAGCAGGTCTGGATTCAGGACTATCCCATCCTTATGGACTGTCTGGAGCGTCTGCCGTCCTTAGAGCCGAGGGCACTGAATCTCTTCGTAAAACAGGGAAAAGCAGCATGCTTTGTCGCAGAGTTCAGTCGACTCTTTGGGGACAAGTTCAAATTGATGCGGATGGATGATGCAATTCAGCAGAATCTGTTCGGAACGAAGACGCATCATCCGCAGTTCCGTTCCATGCTCGGAGATTATCTCGCAATCGCGACCGGTGACCTGTCGATCATGAGTGTCGATGAGAAGTTTGTTTCGATGCACGGAAGCCTCACGGAGGACGAGATGTTAATACCGCTGATCGTCTTTGAACCCTGACGGAAGCCGGGGCGGACGATCGGTCCGGCGGTATTCGAAAAATGACATGTTACAGGAGAGCACTGCCAAATAACTGTTTCTTTGGCAGTGCTTTTCTGTTATAATGAAAAGAAACGGTATTTCAGGGAGAAATACTTCGGAACATACGGACGGATGAGGAATATATGAAGAAGAAATCAGTCTTTACGGCTTCCGCGATCGTGGCTGGAAACGGTATCGGAAGCGGCGTTATGGCAATTCCCTATTTTGTGTCGAAAACGGGTGTTTTGGGCGGAGTGATCGCATTTGCCGCCGCATACGTTACGAGCGTTCTGCTTCATCTGATGATAGCCCAGATCCTTCTCAATACGGGCGAAACGGCGGATATCCTGAGTTCCTTTAACCGATATCTGTTCCGGGGACGGTTTAAGAACGTTCTGAAGATATCCTTCTTTTTGATCATGGTTGTTGTTCTGGAGACCAATCTTGCCGCATACATTTCGGGCGCGGCCGAGATCACGGCGGAATTCGTTCCGAATATCCCGGGGCGCGTGCTCGGCGCGGCGTTTTATCTTATTGCGGCCGTTGTCGTGCTGCTTGGGCTTCGCGCGATCTGCATCAGCGAAAAAGTGACAGTAAGCGTTATGGGGGCAATTCTCTTAGCGGCGGTAATCTTCTCTATAAGAAACATCAATCCATCCTTCCGGATCGGAATCGGACTCGGAAGCGGTGCGGGGATCGGAAGGCTCGCGGCGACGTTCAGCATGATCATGTTCTCATTTTCCGCCATATTCGCCGTTCCGCAGGTGATCGAGTGCCTCGATCATGATGCGGAAAAGGTGCGGAAATCCGTTTTTGGGGGACTTCTGATGAATCTCGCCATCTCGGCGGTAGTTACGGTCTGTGCGGTAATTACTTCAAAAGAAGTGACCGAAGTTGCCATCGTCGGCTGGGCGGAAGCGGTCGGAGGGGTCATCCGGATACTCGGATCGGCATTTATCCTTCTTGCCATGTTCACTTCCTATTGGTCGATCGGGCTTGCAACGACCGAGATGATCTCAAGCCAGACGAAGAAAACCTTCGGGCTCAGTTTCCTGCTTGCAACGGTTCCCGCTCTGCTGCTGATGTTCTTCCTGCCGGGCGGATTTATGGAATATATGAAGATTGCGGGAGGTGCCGTCGCGGTCATCATCTCGCTTATGGTTATCCCGACTTACCGGATCTGCACGAAAGGAAAGGAAAGTACGGTAATGAATCGGGCGGAGGCTTCCAAAATCACGATCGCGGTCGTATTTGTCATGTATCTGATCATGGCCGTCGGTTCGATGATCTCTGTTTAGGAGGGCATATGAAGATAGCGCTTCTTTCTCCCGCAGGTGCGATGCACCGTTACAACGGAATGTTTCACAAAGGGTTACATTATGCGCCGATCACGCTGGCGCTCCTGGCGGCGCTTGTTCCTTCGGAACTGAATGCGGAGGTTGTGATCTATGACGAAACCGCAGAGGCTATCCCGCTTGATACCGATGCCGACGTGATCGCGATCACCTGCATTACGGGTACGTCCTCCCGGTGCTACCGCTATGCCGACTATTTTCGAAGTCTCGGAAAGAAGGTCCTGCTCGGGGGCGTGCATCCTTCGCTTGCACCCGATGAGGCGGCGGAGCATGCGGATGCCGTGCTTGTCGGACTCGGCGAGAAGACGTTTCCGCAGGCGCTTTTAGATATCCGTGACGGCTGCTTAAAGCCGATGTACCGGGGCGACGGCTGCGTGGATATCGCAAACCGTCCTTTGCCGCGGAAAGACCTCTTAAAGAAAGAAAAATACATCACGCTCAATACGGTGGAAGCGGTCCGGGGCTGCAATCATTCCTGCACGTTCTGCGCTTATCCGGCCGCATTCGGGCGGCGTGTGATCACGCGCCCCGTGGAGGATGTCATCGCGGAGATCAAAACGTTCAAAGGAAAGCCGGTAATCTTCCCGGACGTCAATCTGATCGCGGACATGAAGTACGCGAAAGAACTGTTCACGGCCATGATCCCGTTAAAGAAGTGGTGGTTCGGACTGACGACGACCGCTATCGGCCAGAACGACGAGATGCTTGATATTTTCAAGAAAAGCGGCTGTAAAGGACTGCTTGTCGGGTTTGAATCGGTGAACCAGGAGACGCAGAAGAGCATCCACAAGGGCGTCAACCGTGTCAGTGAATATAAGGAACTGATGAAGAAGCTTCACAAGAAGGGCATCATGGTGATGGGCTGCTTCGCATTTGGCGCGGACGAAGACGGGCCGGATGTTTTTAAGCGTACCGTTGACCTGTGCATTGAGGCGAAGATCGATCTGCCGAGATTCTCCATCATTACGCCGTTTCCGGGTACGGAGTTCTACCGGGAGCTTGAAAGCCAGGGACGCATCATCGAGCGGGATTACGCCATGTACGATGTGGAGCATTGCGTCTATAAGCCCAAGCAGATGACCAAGGAGGAGCTGGAGGCAGGAATTGCCTGGGCGTGGAAGGAAGCCTATTCCTGGAAGAACATATTCAAAAGACTCGATCTGACCAAGATCCGGACCATCAAGAGCATCTACATGCTCGTGAACATCGGCTACCGCAAATACGCAAAGGAATTCGAGATTTTCGGCGCCGACGTCATGGCGGACAACTCCGATATTCCGGCTCCCATTAATGAGATGTGAAAGGAGAAGCGATGAAGATCACATTTGTCCTCCCCGCGATCGGAAAGAAACCGGGCAAGAAATATTTGAAGAGCTGGCTGATGGAACCGCTGACGATCGCGGTGCTGAATTCGCTTCTGCCGGCGGATTGCGAAAGGGAGTTTTTCGATGACCGAATCGAAAGCATCAACTATGATACCGAAACGGACGTTGTCCTACTGACCGTGGAAACCTATACGGCGAAGCGCGCCTATTATATTTCCGAGCAGTTCCGTAAACGGGGGAAGAAAGTCGTTATGGGCGGCTATCACGTGACGCTTGTTCCGGAGGAGGCGCTCGAGCACTGTGACGCCATTATGGTGAATAACTGCGGAGACAATCTGAAGCTTCTGCTTCAGGATATCGCAAACAATACCATGAAGGAGCGATATGTCGGAAAGCCGTGCATCGATTACAAGATGGCGGACCGTTCGATTTATCAGAAGCAGCAGAAGAAGTATCTGCCGGTCTCTCTGGTGGAAACCGGGCGCGGCTGCTATCATAACTGCGAATTCTGTTCCATAGCGAAATATTACGAATCGCGGTACATCCACAGGGAAGTGAGCGACATCATCGCGGAGATGAAGTCCTGCAAGCATAAGCTGTACTTCCTGGTCGATGACAGTATCTTCTCAAATAAGGAGTTTGCAAGGGACCTTTTTGCCGAGATCAAGAAGCTGAAGATCACATGGACGACGCAGATCACACTGGATATCGCGAAAGACGAAGAGACGCTCAGGCTTATGAAAGAGAGCGGCTGTGAGATGGTTTTGATCGGCTTTGAGTCCATCAACAGCGGCAACCTGAAGCAGATGAACAAGGAATGGACGGCACGCCTCGGGGAGCGGGACGAGCTGATTGAGAAGATCCATAAGGTCGGGATCAGCATCTATGCTTCGTTCGTATTCGGATTTGACGAAGATACCGAGGAGAGCTTTATCAAGACGCTGGAGTTTTCGAGAAAGCACGAGTTCTTCGTCATAGCGTTCAACCATCTGCTGACGTTTCCGAACACGCCTACCTATAAGGAATTTCAGGAACAGGGGCGCCTGATCTGCGATAAATGGTGGCTGCAGGACGGGTACACCTTCGGTACGATCTCATTTGTCCCGAAGCAGGTGACCGCAGAGGAACTGCGGGCTTTGTGCAGGAAGTACAAGAAGAAGTTTTTCAAGTTCGGTTCCGTGTTTAAACGGGGCATTACCTGTTTCAAACGGACGAAGAAGCCGTTAATCAACTTCGCGTACTGGTACATTAACATCCTGTTCCATTTTGAAGTGGATAAACGCATCGGCATTCCCGTCGGGGAGAATTTGGAGGAGGCCAGAAAATGAGCAGCCGGTTCCGATTGGCATCGCGTGAAGACGGAGCGGGAATTCTTAAGATTATGGAAAGCGACGTCGCAAAGGGCGACTTACAGCTTCTCTATACGCGAAGACCCAATCCGTTCGATTCGTTCAAAAAGGAAAGCCCGAAATCGGTCGTCGGGATTTACGAGGACGCCGGGGACATCGTCGGAACAATCGCCGGAATCCCGCGTGAGATGTATGTCGGCGGAGAGCGGCGTAACGTGTGCTATGTGACCAATATGAAGCGCGCCGCGGACCGGGGAGGCTTCCTCAAATGGAAAGACGCCTTTGACGCGATGTACGACCCGCTTGATTCACAGGTCTATTACTGCTCCGTTGTGAAGGAAAATGCGGGCGTTCTTAAGATGCTCAAAAAGAAGCGGAAGGGGATGCCTTACGCCGTAGAGCTCGACGGGTACCGGACTTATATCATCAGCCCGACCGCCCCTGTGCGGAGGCCGGACAGTAAACTGACCTTCCGAAGGGCAACTGAGGAGGATTCCGAGGCCGTGCTCCGGTTTCTGAAGACATGGGGAATCCGCCGGAATTTGTTTCCGGCGTTTGACGGGTTTGACGGCACGGAGGTTCCGAAGATCACGGATTTCTATCTCCTCTTCGACGGAGAGGAGCCGGTTGCGGCCGGGGCGCTTTGGGACCGCTCGGACAGTAAGCAGTACGTTTTGAAGAAATGTTCCGGGAAGATGGCATTTGTCCGATTCCTGAATCCGGTCATCTCGCTGCTCGGGTATATCAAACTCCCGAAAGAAGGGCAGCAGGCTATGTTCACGTTTCTTTCCTTCTTCCTTGCGAAAGAGGACCGCGAGGATTATTACAGAACGTTTTTATACCATATCCGTCGGGAGGTGAAGAAAACCTACGCGATGTTCGTTCTGGGAACCAGTGACCGTAACCCGAAGCGGGCAGTGCTGGATAAGATCCGCGCAATCTCATTCGACACGACGCTTTGCGAAATAGTGATGAGCGAGTTCCGCGGGGCGGAAAAGGTTACGTTTGACCCCGCCGAACTGGAGGCGGAATGCGCTTATTTATAAAAGATTGCGGGCATTGCCCGAGAGAGGAAACAACAGAATGGAATTACTGGAAGGGCGGCCGGCTGATGCCGCAGGCAGGCTTCCGCGGGAGATGCGGGTTTATGATTATCTCGATCAGCTCGGGATAAGCTATCAGCGGACCGATCATGAGGCGGCGGGAACGATGGAGCTGTGCAACGCGATTGACGCGGTTCTCGGCGTGATCATTTGCAAGAACCTGTTCTTATGCAACCGTCAGAAGACGGCCTTTTATCTTTTGATGATGCCCGGGGACAAGAAGTTCAAGACCAAGGAGCTTTCCGCGCAGATTAACTCGGCAAGGCTCTCATTTGCCGATGCCGACGATATGCTTAAGTACCTGGATATTGAGCCCGGATCGGTCAGCATCATGGGACTCATGAATGACACGGAGCATCATGTTCAGCTGCTGGTGGATGAGGACGTCTTAAAGGACGAGTACGTCGGCTGCCATCCGTGCGTGAATACTTCGAGTTTAAAGCTCCGCACCGCGGATGTTTTCGGCCCCTATCTGCAGGCGGTCGGGCATACGATGAAGACGGTGCATCTGGTCGGGGAGGACTGAAATGAAAACATATTATCGTGCAGGGGAACTGGAGAATATCGGATTTGTCGTTATATTTGCCCGCTATCAGGACAAATGGGTATACAGTTTCCACAAAAGGAGACAGAGTTTTGAACATCCCGGCGGGCATGTGGAGCCGGGTGAGACAGCACTTGCAGCGGCCTTCCGGGAACTTTACGAGGAGACCGGAATCAGGGACTGTTACATGATTCCGCTCTGGGATTATGAGCAGTTGTGGGACGACGGTGTCGGGAAGAATAATGGGCGAGCATTTCTTGCTTATGCGCATGCGCTCGGAGACCTCCCTGAAAGCGAGATGGAGCGTGTCGTGTTGTTCGAGGACGTTCCGGACAATTATACTTATGACACAGAGGAGGAACGGGCAGACTTCAAGCGGATTGCGGAAGTTCTGAAAACCTCGCCGAAAGGGTATAAGCGCGTGGAGGTATGCCCGTATGACAGCGTGTGGGCGTCGGATTTTCAGGCGATTAAAAAGGAGCTAACGGCTGCGCTCGGGGACCTGGCAATCTCGGTGGAACATGTCGGAAGTACATCCGTTCCGGGACTGTCAGCAAAGCCGATCATTGACATTGACGTGGTGATCGAAGGGGAAGATGTGCTGCCGGCAGTGATTGAGGCACTTGGAAAGATCGGATATGCTCATGAAGGCAATAAAGAGATTCCGGGGCGGGAGGCATTCTCCTATGACGGAAAGGAACACCTTCGGAAGCACCATCTGTATGTCTGTACGAAGGATGCGGCCGATCTTAGAAGGCATCTTACTTCTCGGGACTATCTTCGGTCGAATCCCGATGCAGTTGCGGAATACAGCAGGGTGAAGGAAGAGGGCGCGAAGCGGTATCCGTTCGACATCGACGGCTATATCGCTTACAAATCGCCGTATATTGAGAAAGTATACGGCAAGCTTGGCATTTAAAGGAGTTTTATCACATGAAAGTACTGGTACTGAACGGAAGCCCGAAGAAGAAAAGCGATACCTTTCGACTGACGGATGCGTTTCTTAAGGGATTGAACCGGAACGGAGAGCATGAGATTCACATTGTTGACGTGATTGAGAAGAAGATTGCACCGTGCAGGGGCTGCTTTGGATGCTGGCAGCAGATGAACGGGCACTGCCTGATCGAGGATGACCAGAATGCGATTTTGGACTTATACCGGAGTTCGGATCTCATCATCTGGAGCTTCCCGCTTTATTGTTACGGCATGCCGTCGCATCTAAAGGCAGTACTTGACCGCACCATTCCTTTGGTGAAGATGCGGATGGAACAGCTTTCAGACGGAACCGTGCGGCATGAGGCACTGGCGGATTTCTCGCGGATCCATACGCTTGTAATCTGCGGATGCGGGTTCCCGCACTGGGAAGGTAATTTTGATGCCGTAAAGCTTCAGTGCAAGACCTGTTTCTGCGACCCCGATATGGTATGTGTTCCCGAAACGCCGCTGTTGAACGTTCCTCCGGCAGCAGTGGTTGCAGATCCGCTTCTAAAGAAGTTCGAAAAGGCCGGAGAGGAATATGCGTCAAAGATGACGCTTTCCGCGGAAACGATTGCGGAACTTGAGAAACCGATGATTTCCGCAGAGGAATACATCCGAAACGTAAACGGAGGCTGATTAAAAAAGCCGTGACGAGCAATGATATGTACCCAGAATCCTGGACACATTATCTATGATCAACCGAAACACATGGATGCTTCCCTGTATCTTGCAGGGGGCATCCATTTTGTTTTCGCCTGGATCCGCTCGTTATTGTAGTAATCTATGTATTCTTTCAGGGAGTTTGCAAAGGCTTCGAATGTCGGATACTCCTTCTCGCAGCCGTAATACAGTTCGTTCTTTAACCGTCCGAAGAACGTC
>JAFRSD010000001.1 GCA_017427775.1 Lachnospiraceae bacterium
ACCGCAAGCGATGCTGTAAGCCCGTACTACAAGATCACGAGCGGTGAACTTGCGACCGGTCAGAGCATCACAGCGATCACGCTGACGGGTGAAGGTATCGAAGCGAAAACGTATTCGATCACGATCACTGAAGGAAGTGTAGCGATCGGAGAGAACACTGCGAACTATAACATCACGCTTCAGCCCGGTACGCTGACAATTACGACAAGTAGTGCCGAGATCGTAGTGAAACCGAGCGACGGCGAGAAGATTTATGACGGGACCGCGCTGACGAAGACCGAACATGACGACTTTACTGTGACTGGTGTTCCGGAAGGCTTCACCTGGACGGCAAAGGCAGACGGCACGGTCACGAACGTCACACCTGGTACTGGCGAGAAGGCAGTGAACGCGGTTACCGAGTTCAAGATCTTCGATGCTGATAACAAGGACGTTACGGATCAGTTCTCGAACATCAACAAGAGCGCAACCGGAACGCTGAAGATCAATCCGAAGCCCGTTACAGTCACTACCGGCAGCGCGAACAAGGCTTATGACGGTAAACCGCTCACAAAGGACGATGCAAAGATCGAAGGCATTGTTGAGGGCGAAACTGTAAAAGTAACTGCAACCGGTTCTCAGACCGAAGTTGGCAAGAGCGAAAACACTTACAAGATCGAGTGGGTTACTGCGAAAGAAGCGAACTACACGATTAGTGATACGCTCGGCGAGCTGGAAGTCAAGGATTGGGAAGCTGAAAAGACAACACCTGACGTAACCAGCAATTATAAACTGGGTGAAAAGATCCCCTTCACGATTAAAGTTACCAACACCTCTGATATAGAGATGAAGGGCGTGATCGTTGAGGATACAAATGCAGTTTTGGTTGCGGGTACAGGATATACGGTAACGGACAACAAAGCGACGGTAGACATCCCTGCGAATGGAACGGTAGAAATCAAAGCTGAGCATGTTGTCACAAGCGAAGATATCTTGGCGGGCACGGTCGGGAATAAGGCTACCGTGACTTACGGCGATTCCGAGAAGGAAGTCGAGACAAAGACGGATAAACTCGGTGAAGTTGACACGACTCTGACGGTTGTGAAGAAGATCACGAACAAGCCCGCGGATGGCGAGGCGTTCAAGCTTGGCGAGACAATCGAATACACCATCACGGCCAAGAACGATGGCAATGTACCTTACGAGAACGTGGTGATCAAGGACGATCTGACTGGCGCGAGCAAGACAGTAGCCAAACTGGGCGTGGGTGAATCTGCAGAACTGAAGACCAGTTATGTAGTAACATCCGATGATATTCTGGCTGGCAGCGTGAAGAACAAGGCGACCGCAGATGCGGATCCTGTGGATCCTGAAGATCCGGATTCTCCGAAGCCTCATGGTGAGGACGAGGTAGAGACCGGTGATAAGGAGGATCCTGACAATCCGCCTCCGATTGAAGAGCCGAATCCCAGCCTTGATGTTGTGAAGAGAGTTACCTCTAAAGCCGCCAATGGAGATGCCTATGTGCTGGATGAGGAAGTCACCTACACGATTACTGTTAAAAACGATGGTAACCTTCCGATCACCAATGTTAAGGTAAAGGATGATCTGACTGGCCTAGACGAAACAATCGACAAACTCGAACCCGGCGATACTAAGACGTTCAACACCACTTACACCGTTACGAAGGACGATGTCGAAGCCGGCAGCGTGAAGAACGTAGCGACTGCTGACGGCGAGAACAAATCTGATAAACCGACAGATCCTGGTGAAGATGAAGTCGAAGTCAAGACCGGTGAGAATGAAGAAGAACTGCCTCCGTATGTTCCTTCTCACGTCAACATCCATGTCTATAAGGTTTGGAAGAATGACGGAGATGTGGCTGCAGAGACACGTCCCGCAAGCGTTACGGTTGTTCTTCTGAAGAACGGCAAACCGGTTGCAAAGAAGCAGCTGAACGAAGAGAATCATTGGCACTGCGAGTGGCATAGAGAAAATGATGGGTTCTACGAAGATTATTCTGTCGAAGAACTTCCCGTCGAAGGATATGTAACGACGATCAAATGGAAGATTGACGGCAACAATCCGAACGGCGGCAGAATCTATACTGTCACGAACACGATAACCAATCTGATTGACGACCACGTCGCATACAGCGTCGGTTATCCCGACGGAACGGTAGGTCCGAACCGCAACATCACGCGTGCTGAAGTGGCGACGATCTTCTTCCGCCTGCTGACCGATGAAGCGCGTGACCGTTACTGGAGCCAGACCAACCCGTACACCGACGTGATGCCGGAAGCATGGTACAACAACGCGATCTCGACACTGAGCAACATGGGTATCCTGAACGGTTATGCAGACGGCACCTTCCGTCCGAACAACCCGATCACCCGTGCTGAACTGACGAAGATTGCGAGCAGCTTCTTCGGCACCGCGGATCTGAGCGACAAGGTCAGCAGCTTCACGGATGTATCGAGCGACGCATGGTACAGCAGCTTCATCAAGGCAGCGGAAGACCTCGGCCTGGTGAACGGTTACGGCGACGGAACGTTCCTGCCGGATAACTACATCACCCGTGCAGAGACCTTCGCGATCGTGAACCGTACGCTGAAGCGCGCACCGCACAAGGATCACCTCCTGCCCGGATACATGAATGTGTTCCCGGACAACATGGACACCAGTGCGTGGTACTTCGCGGATGTTCAGGAAGCGACCAACTCCCACGACTACAAGTGGGTCACGGAAGGCACGAAGACGGTGGAAGAATGGACCGCGAAACTCCCTGAGCGCGACTGGACTGC
>JAFRSD010000002.1 GCA_017427775.1 Lachnospiraceae bacterium
TCGAACAAAATGACCGAATAAGGCTTCCTGCGCACGCGGTCCGAAAGCTGTCCGCCTTCGTCAAATCCGACGTAGCCGGGAGGGCTTCCGATCAGTTTTGATACGCTGTGCTTCTCCATGTATTCGGACATGTCGACGCGGATCAGCGCGTCTTCACTGCCGAAAAGTACTTCCGCAAGCGCTTTGCAAAGCTCGGTCTTGCCGACACCGGTAGGTCCGAGGAACAGGAACGAACCGACCGGACGCTTCGGGTCTTTCAATCCGACACGGCCTCTGCGGACGGCTTTGGCAATCGCATTTACCGCCTCCTCCTGTCCGATCACGCGCTTGTGAAGCTCCTCTTCCATATGTAGCAGCTTCTCGCTTTCGGATTCGTTCACGCGGGCGATCGGGATGCCCGTCCAGGACGCGATAACCTTTGCCACTTCCTTCGCGGTTACTTCCGGAAGGGGCTTTTGCGCATTAGTTTCCTGTAGTGCTTTGATCTTACTTTCCAAGCGGGTCTGTTTGCGGGATACTTTCTTCGCTTCCTCCAACAGTCCCTTGCCGAACAGACGCTCCTTTTCATCCTGCAGATGCCTTCTCTGCTCCTGGAGTTCCGTCAGTTCCCGGATGCCGGTATCCGCGCTCAGATGGACAAAGCTTGCCGCCTCATCCATAACGTCAATCGCCTTATCCGGCAGGAAACGGTCGCTGATAAAACGCTTCGAAAGCGAAACGGCCGCCTCGAGCGCCTCATCCGTGATCTTTACCTGATGATGCTTCTCGTAACGGGGACGAAGGCCCTTGAGAATTGCCAGATTCTCGGCCTCATTCGGTTCCTCGACAACGACCGGCTGGAAACGACGCTCCAAAGCGGCGTCCTTTTCGATATGCTTCCGGTATTCATCTAACGTCGTCGCGCCGATGATCTGCAGCCCGCCGCGGGAAAGCGCCGGCTTAAGGATGTTGGCCGCGTCAAGCGATCCCTCCGCGCTTCCGGCACCGATGATCGTATGCAGCTCGTCAATAAAAAGAATGATATGACCGTCGCTGACCACTTCGTCGATCAGCTGGCGGATGCGTTCCTCGAATTCACCGCGGTATTTGGCTCCGGCCACCATCGCGGTCATATTAAGCGTATAGATACGCTTGTTTGCAAGATGCTCCGGCACCTCTCCGTTCACGATGCGTTGCGCAAGTCCCTCTACAACGGCGGTCTTGCCGACGCCCGGCTCCCCGACCATGCACGGATTGTTCTTCGTGCGGCGGCTCAAAATGCGGATCACGCGCTCGGTTTCCTCATTTCTCCCGATCACGGGATCTAAAAGACCTTCCTCTGCTTTCGCGGTCAGGTCGGTACATACTTCGTTGATCTCGGCATGGTTCTTCTTCGTGTCCTTTGCAGCCGCAAACTGCTGCTTCACGACCTCCTCGGGAAGATCCATGCTGTTCAGCACGTCCTTTGTCATCCGTCTGAGGCTCAGATGGAGCGAATTCAGCAGGCGTACCGCAATACAGTCACGTCTCCTGAGGATTCCAAGCATCAGGTGCGCGGTACCGATCAGATCGGAATGGAGTCCGTCCGCGATCCGCTCGGCTTCCGCCAGCACTTCCGTCAGTTCCGGTGTTTCAGACAGTTTCCGCTTTGACGATTCCGCGTTGACCGTCACATTCATCAGAAGTTCCAGAGATTCGAAGGAAAATGCGTCGTGCAGTATCTTTCCGACCGCACAGTCCGTCAGCCACAATCCGGCGAGCAGATGCTCGGTCCCGAGATATGCGGCATGGAGCTGTTTAGCATATTTGCCTGCCTTTTCCATCGCCTCCGCGGCTTTATTGGTATAGGGTTTATTCATATGTGGATCCTTATCTTTGTTTTATTGTGCGCTGTCCGCGCCCGAGGCTTTGCGGATGCCGTTGAATTCTTCGAAAACCTCATCTAAAAGCTCATGCAGCTCTGCCTTCGAAACATCCCTGCACAAAGCTTTGGCAACCGTCCCCTTTAACAGAAAGCGGATCTCCTCAATCGTGCGCAGGCGGTCCGCATCCAGACATACCACGGCGCCTCTGCGGCGGTCGAGCTTCAGATACCCCTCCTGCTTCAGAATCGAATACGCCTTATTCACCGTATGCATATTGATTCCGATATCCTCCGCAAGATCGCGCACGGAAGGAAGGCTCTCCCCCTCACGGATCTCCGAAGTGGCAATGCCCATAATGATCTGATTCTTCAATTGTACATAAAAAGCTTCATCGCTGCTGAAATCGATTCTAACCAGCATAGCCCGCACCTCTTTTCAGTACATTCCCGGACAATTCCGAAATCGCATCTGTTATACGAGAAGTATAACAAGGAAGGTGGTATTTGTCAATTGCCGCAGATCAAAGGCCACTCGGTTTTTGAGTAAAAGCGGCCATTTTGCCCCCCCAAAAAATGAGCATAAAGGCAAAAAAACAGCGGGAGAACTTCCCGCTGTACGTAGGTCGTACCCCTGCTACGCAGGCATACGACAAGTCTGGACCTGAGGGGAGTCGAACCCCTGTCCGAAAGCCTCGCCATTGCAACCTCTCCCATCACAGTTTACCTATACGCTTTCGCCGTTCCCTCCGGATCTGCCGATAAACGGGCAAGCACCTTCAGTAGCTTCATCATACGCCCGTGCGGTCAAAGCTTTCCGCGCGTCGTTTCCTACGTAATCGATGCCCGGGTCAGAACGCGTAGGTGCGCTCTGTCGGACAGCTGCCATTAGGCAGCGAGTGCGATATTTCTATCTGCGTTTATATTTAGGTTTCCGGTTTTTACATGGATCCGGCACATGGATGGCTGTCACAATTTAAAAACCCCCGTCGAAACCGGTACAAGCCCGGGTATCAACCTGGTTTCAGGTTGTGTTCCGTCATATTCCGAAACGCGCGGAAATGACGGCAAATCGCATTCCGTATCCCTATTATACGAAAGTACGGAAGGTTGTCAATATACTAACGGTTTAAATCTTCCGGAACGCTTCCGGATGCAAGCGGAAATCATTTGGAGTATTTCCCGCTTTGGTACCATTCTCCGAATTCCCGGAATACATCCTCGCCCGCCAGGTCTTTAATGAGCTGCGCGTGCCTGTCGGTCTCATGAGCTGCCGGCGAAGAATAAACCGACTTGAGTTCTCTCTCGCTCGCGCCGTTCAGAAAATCCTTTAAAAACGTTTTGCCGTAGCGCTCCGTCAGAAACTCGAGAAGCATTCTGCCGAATATATACTCATCGCCTCTGTCTGCAAAATCCACATCCTCAAAATCCGCAAGGAAGATGTCCTCTGCCGTATCAGGCGTTATCTTCTTCGCAATCTTGGTTTCTTTGAATTCCGTCACATATCCGTAACTCTTCTTAAAATCCTCGGAAACATTCTGCAGAGCCCTGATCGCGCGCTCCGAATAGTATTCCGCGCTGCCTTCCGAAATGACATATGTGGTGGCGGCATGATATCGGTTGGTAAGCGCATGCGACAGTTCATGGGCAATCTCATCATATCTGATGTAGTCGCAGAGGCGCCAGGGATTGTCTCTGTACTCCGGCACGGAATTCCAAAGATCGTCACTGAACAGCTCATATTCTACTACGTAGATATACCTTCCTCCTGTATCCGCACAGGGAATGAGCCCCAATGCGTCCCGGTCTGCCAGTACATATATGACGAGTTTATTTCCTACCTGGAAATCCCTCCACGGATCCTTTTTCGCGAAAATGGTATCGTCAGCAGTTATCCGGTTCACGGGATTGGGGCAGATGAAATCAAGACCGGTTTCTTTCTCTAACCGGTCAATGATCAGCGAAATATTATCGCAGAAATCGCCGGGAATCTTTAAATCCTTATCGAAGTAAACAAAGAACTTCTCTCCTTCGTAGTAATAATATTTATCCGTTACAAGGGTGTCATTCCGCTTTCCGCTTAAACTGATCTTGTTCGCACCGAGTTCGGGGTCGTCTGATGTTTCGGCAAGCTTCCAGGATGAACGAAACTCCGTATCACGGTTCTCCGTATAAGAATCCCCGGGTTTATACATTTTCTCAGGATCATCCGCTGTATACCAGCCGTTGAAAACATAGCTTCTTCTGACCGGGATATCCGCCGGGATTACAAACGCCTCGTCTTCCATCTTCTCCGCTTTATCAGGGTAATTGCTGCCCCCGGTTCCGGTAAAGCGAACCGAATAGGTCGCCTTCTCGGCTTTTACCTCACTTGTAACGGTCACTTCCGGCGTAACATCGCCGGTAACAGCGGCTTCCGTAACCGCGGTCCGCTTCTGTCCGGTACAGGCCGTCAGAAACAGCATACAGGTCAAAATACATGTAATCCCAATAGTCCGAACGGAAAATCTCATAGGCATCCCCCTCACAAATCTATCCCCGGATTCTCTCCGCGTCAGTTCTGCAGCATTACGGAAATGCCCGGAACGAACTGCTTCTTTCTCGAAACCAGCTTCGGCACTTCACAGACATTGTCCGAAGCCTTCACGCCGAAGGTCTCCTCAAGAACGTCCTTCGCACCTTCACCGGCAAAGAGGACGCGGGAAGACTCGGTCGTAATATTGGTCATCATAAAGAACAGCATCTTGATATCGCTGTGCTTCATCGTCTCAAGAAGGAACGGCTTCAGGCGCTTTTCAATATTGGCAAGCTCCTCTCCGCTCATGGAGTTGATCTGGCCGACACCCATGGTGATCGCGCCGATCTTAAACTTCTTGTAATCCTGATAAAAGATTTCTTCAGGCGTGCGCTCCGCAAGATGCGAACCGGCAGCAAACATACTTCTCGCAAGTTCATCCGGGTCAACGCCCGCAATCTTTGCAAGTGTCTCGCAAGCCTCGCGGTCCGAAGCCGTACAGGTCGGCGAATGGAACGCAAGCGTATCGGAAAGGATTGCCGCGCACATAAGACCCGCAATCTCCTTCGGGATCTCAATGCCCTGCTCTCTTGCCGTCAGATAAACGATCGTCGCGGTACAGCCGAGCGGCACGTTTCGGAAATACACCGGCTGGAACGTCGAAATGCCGCCGATCCGGTGATGATCGATGATCTCGAGGATATCCGCCTCTTCCACGCCGTCTACGGCCTGTGCGGGCTCATTATGGTCCACAAGGATCACCTGCTTGCGGCTCATTTCCATCAGGTTACGACGGGAAATGGTCCCGCGGAATATTCCCTTATGGTCAAGGATCGGAAAATCGCGGTTACGACGCTTCGCCATCACGTCACGGATGCTGTCGATATAGTCATCGGTACGGAACGTAACGAGATTCTCGGTCGTCATGAAATATCCGATCGGCATCGAAAGGTCGATCAGTCTTGCAACGGTAAATGCGTCGTGCGGTGAGCTGATGATCACACAGTTATGCTCTTCCGCAAGCCGCTGGATCGTTACGGAAACCTTGGCTCCTTCGCATACGACAAGACAGGCGGCTCCCATTTCGATCGCGCAAAGCTGCGATTCATAACGGTTTCCGAGGATTACCAGATCGCCCGGGCGGATAAAGTCCTCCATCAGATCGGGGTTGGCCGCCGCGATCAGGACTTTGCCCTTTGTGTAGCATCTGCCTTCCGTATCGCCGGTCACCGCGGTACCGTCAAGCGTATCGAGAATGTTTCCGTAAGGCGTCTTCGCCGCGGAAAGAATGCTTGAATCGGAAAGCTCCATCGCGGCCTCTGCGATATCGCTGATCGTGATGAGACCATCAAGATGTCCGTCTGAGTCGGTAATACAGAGTGTTACTACGTGAGTGTCCTGCATCTTCATCCAGGCGCGCTTCAAGGACATGTTCCGGTCGACGCCGGGCATCTCGCGGATCTCGATATCCTTTACCTGCGTGCCGACATATTCGATATAATCCGGCGCAGGTACTTCGAACCGCTTCAGCACATAAGCCGTCTCGGCGTTAATCTCGCCGCAGCAGCGCGGAACGTGCTTCTTGCCGGTCATCTTCTCCTTGAGCCATGCGTATGCGATGGCGGAACAGATCGAATCCGTGTCGGGATTCTTATGTCCGATAACCAAAACCTTTTTCTCATGCGTCGTCATAGTATTCCTCCGCTTTCGCGTCTTACTTTACTCTTTCACGAAACTCCCGTTCCTGTTCCCTCTGCATATCCTTCTTCGCGATTGTCTCGCGCTTATCATAAAGCTTCTTGCCTCGCGCCAGCCCGATCTCCACCTTTACGAGGTTGCCCTTCAGGTATACCTTCAAAGGCACGATCGTGTAGCCTTTTTCGCGGCATTTGCCGTTCAGCTTGTTGATCTCGCCCTTATTGAGAAGAAGCTTCCTCGTACGGAGCGGATCACGGTTAAAGATGTTCCCCTTCTCGTACGGGCTCACATGCATGCCGTACAGGTATACGTTGTGCCCTTCCGCCTTGATATAGGCTTCCTTCACGGAGCACTGCCCCATGCGGATCGCCTTTACCTCGGTTCCGACAAGGCATATCCCTGCCTCGTAGGTATCCTCGATAAAATAATCGTGATATGCTTTTTTATTGTTCGCAATCAGGCGAACCGAATCTTTTGCCATAATCACACCTTCTGTTAACCGGACTCTTATACCGTCCTCAGGGTTTCGTCCCACGGAAAATGAGACGTTCCTTTCTTTTCATCTTACTTCAAAACCGGTACAAAATCAATGGTCGCAGCATACAAGTCAACTGCCGCAACCTGAACGCGTATCCTCTGTCCGAGGGCAAACACCCTGCCGGAGCGCTCCCCGACCAGTCTCGCCTGCGACTCGTCGTAGCGGTAGAAATCGTCGCGGATGTCCGTGAGCCGGATCATTCCTTCAACCGTATTCGGCAGTTCCACATAGACGCCCCAGTTCGTTACGCCCGAGATCACGCCTTCATATTCTTCGCCAAGGAAACGGTGCATATACTCCGCCTTCTTACGCTTCTCCACCTCGCGCTCGGCCTCGTCCGCCCTGCGCTCGCAGATGGAAGCGCGGCTTGCCCGTCCCGCAAGCACCGACTCGTAGTAGGCGATGCGCGAGCGGCTCATCTTCCCGTGCAGATACTCCTTGATAATCCGGTGGATCTGCAGGTCGGGATACCGTCTGATCGGCGACGTAAAATGACAGTAGTACCTTGCCGCGAGGCCGAAATGCCCCATGCAGGACGGTTCGTATTTGGCCTGCTTCATCGAACGGAGCGTCAGCCGGCTGATCACCGCCTCCTCAGGCGTGCCGGCAACTTTATCAAGCAGCTTCTGCACTTCCTTCGTGTGCACGGTATCCCCGTTCTGGTGGATCCGGTAGCCGAAGTTTGCAAGGAATATGTTGAGTTTCAGCATCTTCTCCGGATCGGGCGCCTCATGGTTCCGGTATACGAACGGCAGTTCAAGCCAGTAGAAATGCTCTGCGACGGTTTCATTCGCGAGCAGCATGAAATCTTCGATCAGCCGCGTGGCAACATTCCGCTCATAAGGAACGATATCCTCCACGTCTCCGTTCGGACCAAATGTGATCTTGCACTCCGGCAGGTCGAAATCGATCGCGCCGCGGTCCTCACGCTTGCCGCGGATGATCGCCGACAGCTTTGCCATCGTCTCAAACATCGGAACAAGCTCGCGGTATTCTCTGATCAGCTCCGGGTCCTTCTTCGTCAGGATTCCGTTCACGGCGGTATAGGACATTCTGCGGTTCACGCGGATCACGGTCTCCGCGATCTTATGGTCGGTCACCTGTCCTTTTTCGTTCACTTCCATGATGCACGAAAGCGCCAGACGGTCTTCTCCTTCATTCAAAGAGCAGATGCCGTTCGACAGTTCGTGCGGAAGCATCGGGATCACGCGGTCCGCAAAATAAACGCTCGTGCCGCGGTTCTGCGCCTCATCGTCAAGCGCCGAGCCATCCGTCACATAATGGCTCACGTCGGCGATATGTACGCCGAGGGTAAATGTTCCGTCATGCTCCTCGATCGTGATCGCGTCATCGAGGTCCTTCGCGTCCTCGCCGTCGATCGTAACCGTCGGAAGTTCCCTGAGATCAAGCCTCTTCGCGACTTCCGCAGGGTCTGCCTTCTGCGGCACGCCGGCCGTTTCCGTAAGCACCTCCGGCGGGAAATCAGTCGGGATCCCGTAGGAACGGATCACCGAAATCACATCGATCCCGGGGTCGTCGAGGCTTCCGAGAATCTCCGTCACGATACCGTCCGGGTTACGCTTCTTCGTGCCGAAATGTCTGATGCGGCATACGACCTTCTGTCCTTCCTGCGCCCCCTTTGTATGCTCCTTCGAAACAAAGATATCAAAATCAAGTTTTCTATTGTCCGGGCGGACAAATGCGATCGAACCGTCCCGGAAGAACGTCCCGACAACGGTTTCATTGGCTCTTGTAATGATCTTGACGATCTCGCCTTCGGCACGCATGTGGCGGTCCGGGTCGGGATCCGCCTGCTTTAAGACGGTCACCTGTACCGTATCGCCGTGCATGGCTTCAAGCGTCCGCTCTTCGGCGATATAAATGTCGGCGTCCGGGCCTCTCCCTTCGGGACGGACAAATCCGAAGCCCCTTCCGCTTGCGAAGAACTCACCGGTCACATGCAGCGCGCGGTCGTTTACGTAACGGCCCTCGCTGTCGATCGCGATGCGGTCCTCCTTTAACAGCGCGTCGAGTATTTCCGACAATTCGCCGCGTTCCTGTTTCGGTATGCCGAGAAAGCCGGCGAGTTCACGGAACTTCATCGGCTTCAGCTTCTCGTCGCATATGAGCGCGGCTATCATTTCCTTCTTTTCTTCCTGATACATCTCTTCTCCTATGTTACGCAATTCTAAGAAAAAAGCACCCTGATTGCTCAGAGTGCCTTTATTTCGATACTTTCAATCATCAGCCGTGCGGCCAGCCCTTTAATGCCAAAACAATGGAAAGGACAATGAACAGCGTGGCAAGAATTCTCGTTACGAGAATCAGCTTGCCCTCTGCGGAACGGCCCTTGTTCTTGCTCCAGTAAGTATCCGTGTTAGCACCGGAAAGCGATCCGAGACCTGCGTTCTTACCCTCCTGCATCAAAGTAATAACGATCAGGGCAACGCAGATAATGCAATATATAACAACTAATGTAAGATATAACGGTTTCATCGGAACCTCCATAAGAAATCATACATGTCACTTTTGACACGCATTTGATTCTATCATATCAATACGGGAAATGCAAGAACTATTTTACTTTACAAGCAGGCTCTTTCCGGTCATTTCTTTCGGCTGCTGCTTACCCATCAGCTCGATGAGCGTCGGAATGATATCCGCAAGACATCCGCCCTCACGGAGCGTGTACTTCGGATCCGCGTTCACGAGAATGAACGGAACCGGATTGGTCGTATGCGCGGTGAACGGAGCGCCGGTCTCGTAATCAAGAAGCTGCTCGGCGTTGCCGTGGTCGGCGCAGATAAAGAGCTGGCCGTCAACTTCCTTGATGAAGGTTACGATTTCGCCGACACATTTGTCGATGACTTCAATTGCCTCGATCGCTGCCGGAAGAACGCCCGTGTGGCCTACCATATCCGGGTTTGCAAAATTGCAGATGATAACGTCGTAATAAGCGTTTCCGTCTTCATCTTTCTTGGTGATTGCCTTGCTGAGCTCATCACACACCGTGTAAGCGCTCATACGCGGCTTTTTATCATAGGTCGGAACATATTTCGGGGAATCAACGAGAATGCGGTCCTCGCCCGGATTCGGGGCCTCAATGCCGCCGTTAAAGAAGAACGTAACGTGCGCGTACTTCTCGGTTTCGGCGATTCTTGCCTGCTTCATGCCCTGCGCCGCAAGCCACTCACCGAAAGTGTTGGTGATTTCAATCTTCTTGAATGCGATTGTCTTATTCGGAATCGTAACGTCATATTCGGAAAAGCATACGTACTTCACCGGGAAGAAGCCGTTACGGCGCTCAAATCCGTCGAAATCCTCGCAGCAGAACGTTCTCGTAATCTCACGGGCACGGTCCGGACGGAAATTGAAGAAAATGATCGAGTCATTGGCCTTGATGGTTGCCGTCGGAGCACCGTTCTTGAGGATAACGGTAGGAATCATAAATTCATCGGTAACGCCTGCGGCATATGTATTCTTCATTGCTTCGGAAGCGCTGTTCGCGGTGTTGCCCTCTCCGTATACGAGAGCGGCATAAGCCTTCTCGACACGGTCCCAGTTCTTATCACGGTCCATTGCGTAGTAACGGCCGCTGATGGAAGCGACCTCGCCGCAGCCGATCTTAGCCATCTCCTCTTCGAGAGCGGCTACGAACTCGCCAGCGCTTGCCGGAGGAGTGTCACGTCCGTCAAGGAAGCAGTGTACGTAAACCTTTTTAAGACCCTGCTCCTTCGCAAGCTTCAAAAGCGCGTACAGATGCGTGTTATGGCTGTGCACGCCGCCGTCAGAAAGAAGTCCGTACAGGTGAAGCGCGCTGTCGTATTTCTTACAGTTATCTACAGCGGCAAGCAGCTCTTCGTTCTTGAAGAAGTCGCCGTCCATAATCTCTTTCGTAATGCGGGTAAGTTCCTGGTAAACGATACGTCCTGCACCCATATTCAGGTGTCCGACCTCGGAGTTACCCATCTGTCCGTCCGGAAGACCTACTGCCATTCCCGACGCATTGCCCTTTACAAAGGGATATTCCTTCATCAGGCGGTCCATCACCGGCGTCTTCGCCTGTGCAACCGCGTTACCTTCTGTCTTCTCATTCAGTCCGTAACCGTCCAAAATCAGTAATACGGTAGGTTTTTTAGCCATATTTTCCTCTCCTGTTCCATGCATTTCGCATTTATCTATTCTTTTCCGCATAGTATTATACTACATCTGCGGGCGAATGCAACAATTCTTTTTGCGCCGTTTCGCCTACCGGTTTTTGATCTCGATCCGGTCGAGGATTCCCTGCACGCCGACGTTCCGGTGTGTCAGATACATCCTTAAAACATCTTCGATAAAACCTCTTCCGGCGCCCGTCTTCTTCTGAATCTTATCCATGTCGCAGCCTTTGTCGGCAAGCTTCATGATCTTTCCGACAAGCGCGTGAAGATCGGCGTTCTGCTCCTGATTATGCAGGCTTTTTCCTGCGGTAGTCCGTGAAGGCTCCGGCGCCTTCTCTCCCGCAGCGCCCTTATGTGTGTCAGCACATTCTTTCGTCCCGCCCGCAGCGTCCGGGCCTGTTTCCGCACCGGCCTGCAGTTCGCACTTCCGTGCGTGTCCGTAATAAACCGTCTTTGGATTCTCGGAAAGAAGTGCTTTCCAGCTTTTTTCAATCTGTGTTCCCTTATGCAGTTCCAGCTCATACAGCGGATTCAGGTCACCGACGAAGATTTCCCCGGAATCAAGCACAAGCGATATGCTGTCGTCACTGTGTCCTGGCGTCGCGAAGATCTGTCCCGCAATACCAATCTCACTGAGAACCTCGCGGCTTTCCGCTAACGGAAAGCTCCTTGCCTCATTTTCGACAATCGGAACAAACGGCGTCCCGTCCTTCTCGAATATGCCGTCCGCGGAATGTACGAAATTCTTCTGTACCTCGGGAAGCAGGATGACCGCTCCTTCATTCGCGATCTCCTGGGCAATCCCCATATGATCCGGATGAAAATGCGACACCAGAATGAAACTTACCTTCTGCACGGGAATCCGCAATTCCCCCATCGCCCTGCAGAAGCCGGAAAATGTGCCCGCCCACCCGGTATCAAACAGCAGTATCCCTTTCTCTCCTTCGATCACATACGTATTCGTGCCGGAATACCGCAATTCGTGAATTTTCGGGACGTTACTCGACATTGTACGCCACTTTCTTCTCTTTCGTGAGTTCCGCTCCCGGGAACTGTCTTTCCAGTTCTGCAAGAAGCGCTTTATAATCCTTATACTCCGCGGACCAGGCGGAGGTACGGGCCGTTAAAATAAACGTCTTATAAGCAGGCAGATAAACCGCCGCGGCCGGAGCATACGCGAGACGGCCGAAACGTTCCGCATCTAAAAGCGTCACATTTGCGTTATCGCAGACCGCGATGAAGTCATCGTCCTCGACAAAGTACACGACTTCCGAAAGCGCGTCATAGCTGTTCACACAGCTGCCGGACGCAACATCATAGACACGAACGGTATAGTCATCATCCTGTACGATAATATGCTTTGAATCCTTCGTAAAGCCGATGAAGCAGATCGATTTCACACGCATGGGAAGCGTCTGAACCGTCTTTTCTCCCGTAAGCTCAACAATACGGAGATACCCGTCTTCGCATGCCATCGCGGCGTACTTTCCGGCATCATCCGCACAGAGGAACTCTAACGTATAACTGTCGGAAACCTGACGCAGTTTCGTATCTTCGAATTCCGTCATCGTTCCCGACACGACATCCAACATTATCAGTGAGTGCCCGGTTTTTGAGATAAGGACCCTGCTTCCGTCTCCGCTGATCGCAAGGGCGCCGATACCGGTATCCTTCTGTTTACAGATACAGGTCTCCTTTTCAAGGTCGATAACCGCAAGTCCCGATACTCCCCAAAGCGCGAGGAAGCGTCCGTTCGAACTCAGATCAGCCTTGGAATAGAATGTTTCCGCGCCCATGTCCGCAAAACGTATGCGCCGGTCCGTCTTATCAAACGGATTTATAAGGCGTACGGCATCACTCGAAGTCATAACGCAGGTGTCGCCCTTGAAACCTGTTGCAGTCGCGGAAACATCCGCCGAAGCTTCATACAGGAAATTGCCGTTCCGGTCATAGAAACGAAGCATTCCGTAGTTATAATAGTCACGCAGGATGTAATACTCCGAAGACGGCGCAACCCCCACTCCGATTGCCTGTGCCTTCATCTCCGGCAGTTCCTTAAGTCCGTCCGCCTTATGCTGTTTAATTACAAGGATCGTATTGGAATACGGACGGTGAACCGCGATTCCTCCGTAAAATGTGATCATGTCATCCATATCATCATTCGTATCCACCGTATTATCGGTGTAGATACGGCCGGTATCGCTGCTCATGCCGATGATCTCGCCGTTCGTAAAACCGATATAAACCGTATCCGTATCCACGAACAGGTCAAGCGTTATCGCTCTTCCGGTAAGCGGGATATGCGCCTTCATCTCACCGGTCATTTCATCATAGAAATAGGCATCGGTATCGGCTGCAACCACGATATCGCTCTTCCCTTCATAGGAGTGGGCTCCGATAAGCATCGTAAAGCTCGCAAGATTTTTCGTAAGAAGCGGCAGCTCGCGGCTGTATATCTTTTCCCCATCCGACGTACGGAACAGATCGAGCGTCAGCGCCTCCATGTTCATAAAGAACTCGTTGTTTGTGCTGACAACCGCCACGTTTCCGTTATCGGTAACGGTCAGATTGAGAATATACTCTTCGGAAACCGGAGCCTGTAAGACACGGAAGGTCTCCGGGTCAGGGATCTCGATAACGGTCACATTTACGTTTCTGCCTTCCTCCGAAGAATAATGCGCCACGGCGAAAAGGGTTCCGTCAGCGGAAAGGCTTGTCTTATTGGAAAATGTGTCGCCCGTCACGTTCTGTATCGTAAAACGCAGGGTAAAATCCGAGAGTCCCAGTATATAGACGGTATCGGACGCGATACAGAACACCATATCGTTTACGTCGCTGAATACACAGCTCGAGATTTTCTTATCAAAAGTATACCGCGCGATTTCCTTCCCGTCGAAACTGTACCTTACAAGGTCCTTATCGTAAGCGATCAGAATCCCCTTTGTATCCGTAAAGGCCGAATTCACCGACTCACGGTAGTTGTTGTCCTTAACAGCCGCGGGAATCTTACATACAAGGCTCCATGTCCTGCAATCCCATGCATATACAGTATTGCCGAAATCGATCGACGTCATGTAGGACTGCGTGCCGTTTATGATCATGCTCTTAACTGACAGCTCATGGGTAAGCACGCGCTCATAATCAAGTGCCTTGCCGCAGTCGTAAACGTGAAGGGCCGCGGAAAGGGCATATTCCGCCTCCGCCACGAACGGGCGGTCATTATCCTCTGACGGAAGACCCGCGGCGGCAACCAATGCCGCGTCTTCGCGGTTGCCCTGCTGTAAAAGCATCATAGCTTCCTCAGCATAGAACCGGGACTGGTTCTCCTGCTTGTCGCGGAATTCCGCAAGGATTTCATCGGCAAGCTTCGTCTTCTCGTCCGCAAGTCTCGATTTCTCTCCCGCGAGCAGCGTTTTCTCGTCCGCGAGAACCGCCTTTTCGTCCGCAAGCTTCTTCATCCGCTTCGCAACACCCGCGTTATAGATACCGAAAGCAGCGCCTGCAGCCGCGATAATGCCTGCCGCGACCGACGCGATCATAATGTTTCTCTTGAGAATCCGCTCTCTGTGACGCTGTCTCAGGTCGTCATAGGTACAGCCGAGAACCGGTGCCGCAAGACGGAGAATCTCGGTCTTAAACTTCTTATTCCGCTCCTTTGCCGTCGCCCCGCGAACATCGGCCGCGAGAGGCTCTACCGGATTACCGTTCTCATCAGTCAGAAGAAGTTTCGGAAAACTCTGCTCGGGCTCGCCGTCCGTCAGTACCGCAAGCACATGGTGACGGTCATGCAGCCCGATGAACGTTTCAATCTCCTTATTGACCCAGTATGAGCCGGGCGTCTCCGGCGAGCAGATTACGATCAGGTATTCCGACTCTTTGATTGCAGCGGAAATGTTATCGTTGAGGTCGCTTCCGATCGGCAGTTCCTCCTGGTCACGGAATACGCGTTCTATTTTCTTCTTGCCGGTCTTTTTGCGGACCGCCGCGGGGACATGGTATGTCTCTAGTCCGGTGTGCACCTTTTTGGCAAATTCCATATCAAGCGGCGTGTGCCGGTAGCTGATAAATGCGTCGTAAATCATCTTTATCCCCTGTTATATCATTCAGCAGAGCCGCACGGCTCCGCCTGTTTTATCTCTTCATTTCCGCCCGGGAATCCATCAATCCCGTTCGTAAGTCTTTTCAAAGATTCCTTTTTCGATCACGTAAATGTCGGAAAGGTCATCGGCACGTACGGCAAGCCGGTCGCCCTGCTTTCCGAGATAGTATTTGTCCGGATCCCAGGATGTGAATACCTTCAGGCGTCCCGTGATTTCTTTCGCGTAAATGCCCTCTCCGCCGACCGAAACGCAGCTCTTCGCAAACGGAACGAGCGGAATGCGCTCGCCGTTCTCGTTGTCAATGACAGTAGGCGGATATTCGCCCGGATAGGTGTAAGGAGCGTCGGTCTCGCGGTAGGAACGTTCGAATTTGGCCTGACGGATCGGATAGATCTCGCCGTTCACGTTGAGTATGATGTAAAGGTCCTCCGTCACGGTCACATCCACGTCACCCTCTAATGTGCGGATGGCGATCACTTTACCGGGTTCGGCAAGCTCCGCAGCCTTCACGTACCCGACCGAGAACATCTTCTTTTTAAAGTGTTCAAATTCGGAAAGGTCCGCCTGATACTCTCCGGCATATACGATTACCGAGGTGTCGAAGTACTCTTCCATCCGCTTCTTCATAAAACGACTGATGGGTTCCTTTTCAAAAACAACTCCCGCCTTCACTAGGAGGTCTTTCTTCAAAAAGCCGCCGGCCTTCACAAGGTGACCGCCGCCTCCTCCGAAACGCTCGGCGATAAAGGCTGCAAGCTCGCAGGCTTTGACTTCCTTCACGCAGCTGCGAACGGAAAATTTGACGCCCGACGGAAGTATGTTGTAAACGATGCACGTCTGCACCCCGTCCACCTCGAGAAACATGTCGCTGATGATCCCGAGAATGTTGGAGTCGCACATTCCCGCCTCCACAATACCGTAGGAACGGGCCTCATCGACGGTCGTGTTCCGAAGCGCGTCGCCCGCGATACGCAGTTCCTCGATGGAAAGGTTGGAATTACGGAATAACGTGATCAGAGCCTTATTAAAGTTCGCCATATCCCGAAGATCCTTATCACACGGATGCGAAATCTCCGTAAAGTCGCCGGTATCGGTCATCAGCCCGTAATAAAGCGCCGTCGCGATATTCCGATCCGTGTTGATATCGATTCCTTCGTCCCGCAGCATCTCAAAAAGAACGGTGGAACACGATCCGTAGGCACTCCGCACTTCACTCAATTCGGGAAGCTCCGCCGATACCTGATGGTGGTCGATCACGGCGATCGTTTCCGCGTCAAATGCGGTGACATTACTCTCTCCGTACTGGCAATCCACGGTAACAAGAAGCTCCGGTTTCTCCACGCTCTGCACATACTCGCAGCCGATTCCGAGATTCTCGTTCATCAGAACAAGATTGCTCTTCGTAATCGGATTCCGTCCGCCGTACACGAAACGCGCCTGCTTTCCGTTCTGCTCCAGATACCATCTGAGAGCATATCCGCTCGCAAGAGCATCGGCATCGGGATTATCGTGGCACTGGATCACGATCCGTTCATATTCCAAAAGGTCTGACAGTTTTAAAGCCATCGTTCCACCTCCGGGAGTTTACTCTTATTTGTTCGTTTCGATCGTAACCGAGGCATCCGTGCAACGGACGACTCCGTCTATATACGTAAGCATCTCTATGTTACGGCTCTTCAGGTCCTTCTCCGCCGCTGCCGCATCCCAGGTATCGGCGATGTAATAACGCGCCGCGATCAGCGCGGTGTCCGTGCATCTGCCGTCAGCACTCCATACGAGCAGGTCCGGCAAAGCGGACTTCGGAAGTCCGTCGCCGCTCACATAGGTATGTCTCTTCTTTCCATCCGCAAGCGTCAGGACCCTGCTCATCCTGTCATATGCCGCTGCGGCATAATCGTGAAGCCATGCAAAGCTTTTCTTTCCCCTGTAGGTCATTGTACCACGCTTCGAAGCGGTTCCGTCCGCGGAAAGGATCAGGTTATAATCAAAGCTTTCGTCCGATTCCGCAAAGTTTCTCGTAAAGCCGTCGTAACTGGAAAGGATTCCGTGACGGTACCCTTCCGAGACCAGTCCGTCCGCGATATAATCGCAGATTACGGCGTTCCTTGCCCAGCCGAAATCGACAAAATCGGTGATATCATTTGCCTTTGCGAATGCAAGGTATTCATCGGACACATGGAGGATCACGCGGTTATCACCGAGCAGTTCAAGGCTGACCGCATCCTTATCGGCCGCGTAAGCCGCCGTCTTCCGGAAGAACGTCATTACCGATTCGTTCGTGTACGGATCGTTCTCCGCAAGCGCTTCGTCGGAATCGCTTGTGATCAGCCCCTCGAGATGCACCGTCAGCGCTCCGAGATAGAGCATCCTCCCGCCCAGGCGTTCGTATGTCTCAAACGCGGCATAAAGCGAGGGATCGACCTCCAAAGTCTCATTCGGACGACGGTTCAGATAACAGAGATTGGCGATGCCGTCATATTCTTCCATGCGGTCGAATATCCGGTAGGAGGAAGTACAGAGCTTTTCATACAGCTCCTTTACCTTTTTCACTTCCTTGTTGACGCTCTTCCCGCCTGCTCCGAACTCATAGTAAAGAGTAAAATCGTAGCTGCTGTTCGAAACGACTAGCTTATCGAGAACAACCTCCTGCCAGCCCTTCTGATTGGTGCCTAGATGCGTGAATGCATAAATCAGCGCACCGAATCCGATACATAAAAACAAAGCGATGAAAAAGATCCTCCACTTGGACGCCGTTTTGGCGTCCAGGGTGATCTTCTCCACCGGCTTTGAAACATTCTGTTGTGAACCGTAATATCTTTTCATGTACTATCGATATGCCAGAAGAATCAGCAATAGGAATATCAGAATGATGACACCGCGGAATATAAGTCCCGCGATTGCGCCCTTTTTACAGCTCTTGTAATTGCGGATGTAATTGTGCTTACGGAAGCACAGACCCGCGATCAAGCCGATGATCGGAAGGAAGAACGAAAGGAATCCGAGCCAGAAGCTTCCGGTATCATGTACCGGCGCGTTCAGGAACTCCTCGTCTCCCGCGAGCAGATCCTCTTCGGAGAGTCTGCTTAATTCCTCGGGCGTCTCCGCGATGGTGATCGACTTGATCTTCTCATTCTTCTCACGGATAGCCTTATATTCTTCAATTTCCTTCTTATTGCCGAATACGTAATGGCCGTGCCCGATGTATACCATCTCGGGCTTGTCTTCGGAATAATCGTGTACCGAAGGATCATAACGGAACAGCACCTTATTCTTCTCAAGCTGCGGATCCGGGATCGGGATCGCCGAGATTAGCGATCTTGTATACGGATGCAAAGGGAAATCAAACAATTCCTCCGCCTCCGCGATTTCAACGATATCGCCCTTATAGATTACGGCGATACGGTCCGAGATGAAGCGCACGATGGAAAGGTCATGCGCGATGAAGAGATAGGTAACGCCCATCTCCTTCTGGAACTGCTTCATCAGGTTCAGAACCTGCGCACGGATGGATACGTCCAGTGCCGAAATCGGCTCGTCCGCGATAACAAGTTCCGGCTCCATAACCATTGCTCTCGCAAGTCCGATACGTTGTCTCTGACCGCCGGAGAACTCATGCGGATAACGCGTCAGATGCTCCGGAAGCAGACCGACTTCATTGATGATATTTTCCACCTTGCGGACACGGTCGGCTTCGTCCTTATACAGATGGAAGTTGTAAAGGCCTTCGGAAACAATGTAATCCACGGTAGCACGCTCATTGAGAGACGCTGCCGGATCCTGGAATACCATCTGCACATTACGAATGACTTCACGGTCAAGCGAACGCGGGATCTTTCCGGAAATCTTCACGCCCTTATAGTCGATCTCGCCGGCCGCGCACTCGTTGATACGGATCACCGCTCGTCCGATGGTCGTCTTACCGGATCCGGACTCTCCTACAAGGGAGAAGGTCTCACCTTTATAAATGTCGAACGAAGCATTCTTTACTGCCCGGACTGCCGAATCTCCTTTGCCGAAGGTGATATCGACATTCTTTACGGAGAGCAGAATCTCCCGGCCGTCTTCGGTCATCGGACCGTGTTCCGGCAGGTGCTTCGCGCGTGTGTTTTTACTGTCTTGTTCCGCCACGATCTTGCTCTCCTTTTCAGATGTTGAATGCGTTCATAAGTTTCTCGTGAATGTTGTCGATGGCTTCGGGTTTCTCCACCTTCGGAGATCTCGGATCAAGAAGCCATGTCTTCGCGATATGGGTGTCGCTGACCGGGAAATAAGGCGGCTCAGCGAGGGTGTCGATCTTCATGCAGTACTGGTTTCTCGGAGCGAACGGATCGCCGACGATCTTATTGTAAAGTGACGGCGGCGTTCCCTGGATTGAGAAAAGCTTCGTATTCCGCTGCGCCAGCTGCGGCAGGGAACTGAGCAGTGCCCAGGTGTACGGATGGCGGGGATCGTAAAATACTTCCTCGACTTTTCCGAGTTCGACAATCTGGCCGGCATACAGTACCGCTACACGGTCCGCGATATTGGCTACAACACCGAGGTCGTGCGTGATAAATACGATCGTATAGCCGAATTCCTTCTGCAGATCTTTAATGAGTTTCAGAATCTGAGCCTGAATCGTAACGTCAAGCGCGGTCGTAGGCTCATCGCAGATCAGGATCTTCGGCTGACACGAAAGCGCGATCGCAATAACGATACGCTGACGCATACCGCCCGAATACTGGAACGGATAGTCGTCGAAACGCTTCTCCGCGTTCGGAATACCTACCTTCTTCATTAAGATCAAAGCACGCTTTCTTGCTTCCGCTTCCGAACAGTGCTGGTGTTTGATGATAACCGACGTAATCTGCTTTCCGATCGTGATGATCGGGTTCAGGGATGTCATCGGGTCCTGGAATACCGTAGCGATACGCTCGCCGCGGACTTCCATCCAGTCGCCGGAATACTTCATCTTCGAAAGGTCAATGTTGGCAAAGCCGTTGAAGCCTTCCGCATCCTCTTCCCGGAATTCCACACGGAACGTAACGTCCTTGTAAATCTCGTCTCTCTTTGCGGAATCGGTAAGATCGACGCCTTCCTTCATCGCCTTGTTCAGTTCTCTGATGATGGAACGGATCGTCTTCTTACGGCGGATCAGCGGGAAACGTCCCGTAGAAAGAACGATTTCTCTCGCAAGCATACGGTTTCTCATCTTTGTTTCTTCCGAAGCAATCTTATCCTTTACGGTTTCCTTGTATTCCTGCTTCAGCTTTGCCTTCTGCTCCTTATAGGACTGCAGATAAGCCGCGTCGGCCTTCAGAGCATCGGTCTTTGCCTTCTTGGCGGCCTTCAGCTCCGCTTCAATCTGCTTCAGCTCCGCGGCAAACTTCTTCTGCTCGGCATCGCACTTTTTGATCTCGTCCTTCTGCTTACGGGGATCCAGTGTCTGACGATAGTTATAGTTCTCCGTCTTACGGAACGTAATGTCGTCTATTTTCTTACGGAATACCTGGTATTCCTCCTCGGGAAGGAGGCCTTTGGCTGCCTTCTCTTCGTCCAGTTCCCGCAGCTTACGGAAAATGTCAGCGCCGAATTCGTATTTGGCCGAGGCATTCAGTTTCTTTGCGTACTTCTGTATGCGGCGCCACTCGGAATCCTTCGTCAGCTGAAAATACTTATCGCGTACCTCGGGATCCGAAATATCAGCTCCGTCCTTCAACTCCGCGATCAGTTTGGTTGTAATTCTCTTCGCGGACATACTGCGTCTTGTCGGCGGCAGTACATCAACGTATAAAGCGATTTCGCGGGCAATCTCTTCGTTTCTCTTCACGATTTCGGGATCGAGTTCCGAAACATCCGGAGTTTCTGCGGAATCTCCCTGAACCGTATCGATCGTTTTCTCCGAAACGGACTCCTTTGGAGTCTCTTCTTTCGAAGCGCTCTTCCCGGATGAAGCCTCCTGCTCTTCTTTCATCTCGATGCAAGCTGCGTTCAGTCTGCCGGCAATATCAAACACACGCTTTCTTACGGAGCGGGAATAGGAAACCTTCGTATCCGAAAGCGTTCCGTCATAAAACTGGATGCTTCCCTCATCGATAAAGCCGTTCTCGTCAAGCATGCCGGCAAAAGTCTTCGTGAATACGGACTTTCCGGAACCGGACTCACCTACGATCGCGATGGACTCATTCTCGTAAATGTCAAGAGAAATGCCGCGGATGGCGGTCAGAATACGGCCGCGGACACGGAATTTCACGACGAGGTCGCGAATGGATAATAATTTCTTCTGCTCTTCCATCTCGTCCCTCCTCACATGTGTGTTCTCGGGTCGGATGCATCACCGAGGTTCTGTCCGACGAGATAAAGAACAAGCGTAATCAGCGAGCAAAGGAATACCGGTGCCCAGAATTCCAGTTTCCAGCCCGGAACAAGCATCGAGCTCTGCGTCATTTCAATAAGACGGCCGAGGGAAATGGTCTTCGTACCCATGCTGAAACCGATATAGGAAAGGAATACTTCGGCGGAAATATATGCTGGAATCTCTTCCGCGAGCAGGAGCATGATAACGGATGTCATGAACGGCAGAATGTTCTTGATCGTAAGACGGAGAATAGGCGTTCCGAGACATCTCGAAGCGACATTATACTCACGGTCGCGGATGATCAGCACCTGCGTACGGATAAAGTACGCGAGACCGAGCCAGCCGGTAACCGTCATGGCCAATACCATTGTCCAGAAGCCTGCCGTAAACAGCATGACCATAACCGCCATGACAAGAATGCCGGGAACATTGGCGATGATCTGGTAAACCATCATCATAAACATATCCACCTTCTTCGAGAAGCCCCATACGGCGCCGAGAAGGATACCGATTGTCATATTGATTGCCGCGCAGATAAATGCGAGCGAAAGCGAAATCTGAGAGCCGTACCATACCGCGTCAAAGGTTGACTGTCCGGACGCTCCGGTTCCGAGAATCGTGTGCAGGCTGAAACCGAACTTCTGAATCGCCTGCTTGGGCGTCAGATGCTTAGCGGAACCATCCATGATGTTCGCCATCGGATCATAATGGGATACCTGCGGGTAAACATAGGCAAATATAATGACAAATGCCAGAAGCGCAAGTGCGAAAATATTCAGTTTGTTCCGGAAGAATACGCGGAATACCGATTTCCAGTAGGAATACCGCGGTGCGGTGATCTTCTCGGATTCCAAATCGTCATGACTGACCGGCGAGAACAATTCCTCTTCCGACATGCCGAGACTGCTTAAATCATACAATTCGTCATTCACGGGGATCACCTTTCTTTCGTGTCAAATGAGATTCGCGGATCGGCAACAGCCATCAGGATATCGCCGAGCAGAATGCCGACCACGCTCAAAGTCGCATAGAACATCGCTATTCCGACAATAACACCGTTATCATATACGTTGATAGCGTTGGTTAACAGGTTACCGGCACCGGGTACGGAGTACACACGCTCGGTAATAATAGCGCCGACCAATGCGCCGAGAACGCTTCCCGGAATTCCGTGGATGATCGGAATCATCGCGTTCTTCAGAATATGCTTACGGAAGATCTCGCCTTCCGAAAGACCGCCGGACCGTGCGAACTTGACATAATCGGAGTTCATCTGGTCAACCATGTAGCGGCGCAGCCATTTCATGAGGCCGGCTACCGAAGGAAGCGCCAGGGATACAATCGGCAGAATGTACATCAGCTTATTGGTCTTGTCCATATCAAATACACGAGGCAGTTTGAATACCGACGTACCGATTGCCTTAAACATGAAGATGTATGCGAGGGACGGAACCGCCAGAATGAAGATGTTATAGGCTGTTCCGATCTTATCCACAAGTCTGCCTTTACGAAGAGCCATCCAGATACCGAGAGGAAGACCGAGCGAATAGGCAAGAATCGTAGCAAGAATACCGATCACGAAGGAATAGCCGACTTTGGAGCGGCCCTTCTTCGCTGTCTGGGTATTCGTATAATCGTCCGTGTAGCGTTCCTTGTATACAAGGTTCGTCTCCAATGACCCCTTCTGGTATACGGCGGTATGCAGGTCGTCCGCGGTCTTCTCACGGAGTCCTGACGGATACGTCAGTTCCGCGGGTTTGAAGGTACCCTGCGCCATGGTCATCGTCTCCCACACATCGATTCCGGAATTGACCGCGTAGGATTTGCCGAGATTGAGTGTCAGGAAATTCTGATGGATATACGGGAAGCGGCTGTCAAAATACAGAAGATACTTGTGCTTGGTTCCGTTACCGAGGATTGCGGGTGAAAACTTCTTCGAAGCCACCGTTCCGTCTTCGTTATAAACCGTGTAGATCGGGTCATTCCACGTAAACGTAAGCTTCCGCTCTCCGATATCGTCTTCTTCGGAAACATAATGGATATTGTCAGAGAAGAAAAGAGATTTGAAATACTTGCCGAGACGCTTGTAAACGGGAATATCCCGATAAGCGAAAAGTCTCGCCGCGCCGCCGGTTTTGAGCTTTTTACCGCTCGCCATCATATCCGCCTCGAGCTCCTTGATCACGTAGCCCTTGCCGGAGTAATAATCCTTGAATTTCTGCACGTACTCTTTCGTCTGCTCGTTCGTGACTTTTCCGTTTCGCGGATAGCCTGTCGAATCGAACACCTCCTGCGTAATCGTGCCGTCGCTCAGAAGCGACATCATATAATCCGAATAGTTGACCAGATCCACATAGCCGTACTCTTCCCACTTCGTGTACATGTAAAGAGTCTTCTCATTGCTGAGTTTCTTCATGTACAGGGCATCCGACTGGAAGATCAACTGACGGTCCATCAGCGAATAGATCAGTATCATTACGATTGCCACAACCGCAACAATAGAGAGTACACCGCCGATGATTCGTTTGAGAATAAATTTCTTCATATCCGTGTCCCGCAGAATAACAATATTTTGAACAGTACTATTTTACACTCTTTTAACGGTTTTGTATAGTAAAAATCATGAAAAAGGAGGATGAGTTTTCGCCCATCCTCCTGAATCATCGTTTTTTCATCCGTTCTTTACGGATGATACTTCAAAACCCTGATTTATTTCGGATTAGTAAATACCGAGAACATGAATCATGTCGCCGATTTCCTTCTGGAAGGTGTTCAGATAAGTCTGAGGATCACCGTAGTCAGGACTCCAGCCGGAGACGTCGTAAACGTTGTAGTTACACTGCGATCCGGACTGTGTATAATATCCGTCATAATACCAGTTCTTCAATGTTACGCAGTCAAGAAGATCAACAATGATAGCGCCGTCCGTGGAAGTCTCAACGGACTTCTTAAGAGCGTTCGCACGGTTTGCGTAAACCGCGTTGGAAGAAGCATAGGACAGCTCGATATGAACCGGATGATCCTTATCGATCGTGATGCCGAGCTCCTCAGCAGCCTTCTTCAGTTCCGCAACTGCGTTAGCCGGGTTGAACCAGCCGTCGAAACCGGCGCTGGAACCTGCACCTGCCTCAAGGGTCGGATCCCAAACCTTCATCGGAACGCCGTCGGCATTGATCTGAGCCTGCATGATTTCGCCGTAGTAGGTACCGGCCTTGAACGTCTGGTTCGTTCCGTTAATGGAAACGGTAACGTCCTCGGTCAACTGTACAAAGTTACCGGGCGTATAGGAATTGATAACGGACAGAGGAGCAACTTCCTCGCCGACAACCTGTGCGTTGTAAGCAATACGGTCATATGCGAATGCAAATGCACGGCGGAAATGAACGTTCTGCATGCAGAGGTTTGCAAGATCCTTCTGCTCATCCGTCAGACCGGATACGGCAGCGGTCTCATCATTAAACAATGCGTAAGCTTGACGATACAGGTTCAGGAAAGAACCGTATGCGGTAGCGTCAGTACCGGAAACGAAATGATACTCATCAAACCAGCCGTCTGCCTTTGCAAGAGCAAGAGCCTCGGTGTTAAGACCGCAGCTGTCGATTACTTCGGCCTTCATATCGTTGTAAGCCTTAGTGGAATCCTTACCGTCGTTGTAAAGCCAGGTAATGGTCTTGATGTTGATGTTGTCTTTGTTCCAGTAAGTCGGGTTAGCGGAGAAAACGATCTTGCTTTCATCCGTAGCGTTGGTTACAAGGTAAGGACCGCAGTAAGCGATATGGTCCTTATCGATACCGTAGTTAACGCCCGCCTCATAAGCTTCTGCCCATTTGTCTCTGCCGAGCGCGCCGCCCTGAGAGATAAAGTAGTTCTTGTTCAGAGGCGCGAACGGGTTGTAAGCCATCATGGACATGAAGTAAGGAGTAGGCTGCTCAAGCGTATAAACGAGGGTGTAGGCATCCGTTGCCTTTACGCCTACCTGCGCGAAATCCGTAATGGTTCCGTCAAGGTACTCGGTTGCGCCCTTGATAACGCCTTCAACAAGGTAAGAGGTCTGCTCACAGTCAAGACAGTGCTGCATACCGGTTACAAAGTCCTCAGCCGTAACGTCTGCAATGTAACGTCCCTGGGAATCTACCCACTTAACACCCTGACGGATCTTAAAGGTGTAGGTAAGGCCGTCGTCGCTTACAGTCCAGTTCTCAGCGATAGCGGGCTTCATAACGTTCTCAAGATCATACTCGATCAGATTATCGAACGTGTTGATGATAGCACGTGCGTCAGCTGCAAGATAGGTATCGAAGATATCCCATGTTGCGGGGTCGCTGCTGTAGCCGATGGTATAGGTATCCTTAATGGTATAGCCCTTCTCGGTAAGGTACTGCTTAACATAAGCTTCATAAGTACCGGTACCCTTAACTTCTACCCATTTCGCCTTGAGAGCGTCACGGTCAGCGGGCTTGATCGGGTTACCCTTAACAACAATTACCTGATGATAACGATAGGAATCGTTACCCCAGAGGCAAGGGCTTGCGGTGTACGGAGCAACACGGCCGATGCCGTAGTTACCGCCGTCGGAAGAACCCGGGATATAAACCGCGGACTCCATCAGTTTCGCCTCGGCAATAGCCTCAAGCGTATAACGGAGGGAAACGTTCTTAACCTCAGCGTGTGCCTTCTCGAGGTACTCAGCGTACTCGGAAAGAGCAGCATCATAAATTGCATCGTCATCAGTAAGAATAACAGGTTTCTTAGTCTCGGGGGTGGGAGTATTCTCCTGTCCGCCCGGCTGCTGTTCCTGGGTCGGGGTCGGTGTTGTGTCTTCCACGGTCTTCTTGCCGCAGGCAGCAAGGGAGGAAACCATGAGGACAACAAGCAGAGCCGCCGTCAGTTTCTTCACTCTTTTCATAATAACTCCTTATCAAAGTGAAATTATTGGATTTAGTATTATGCATACTATGCAACGCATTATAACATAATCGAAAAATCCAGTCAACATTTCAGGGCCTGTCCTCCCATTTTCCGCCGAAAAATGACGCATTTTCTTTCTTTTTCTTTTGATTATCAGTGCATTTTGTTATCACTCTACCACACTGCCGCGGTATCATTTCAGTAAGATAAACTGTCTGAAACACATTTTCCGGCATAATGCGTAACGGATTACGCATGGAACGGCATCAAAAAACCCGGCCGCAAAAACTGCAGCCGGGTTAATGAAAACATTCCGTTTCGGATTACTTATTGTAGTTAACAATCTTGCCGAAGTCGGGCTTAAGGCTTGCGCCGCCGATCAGACCGCCGTCGATGTCGGGCATAGCAAGAAGCTCTGCAGCGTTGCCTGCGTTCATGGAACCGCCGTACTGGATGCGTACTGCCTCAGCGGTAGCTGCATCGTAAAGTTCTGCGATGTACTCACGGATCAGCTTGCAAACTTCCTCAGCCTGCTCTGCCGTTGCGGTCTCGCCGGTACCGATAGCCCAGATAGGCTCGTAAGCGATAACAAGGTTCTTAACCTGGTCAGCGGTAATGCCGGAAAGATCCCACTTGATCTGACGGCAGATCCACTCTTTGTAGGTGCCTGCCTTACGAAGCGCAAGGGACTCACCGCAGCAGAGGATCGGCTTAAGGCCTGCGGCAAATGCCTTCTTAACCTTAGCGTTAATGAGAATGTCGTTCTCGCCGAAGATATCTCTTCTCTCGGAGTGACCGATGATGATGTACTCAACGCCGGCATCAAGGAGCATCGGAGCGGAAATCTCGCCCGTGAAAGCGCCCTTGTCCTCAATGTAGAAGTTCTCGGCACCTACCTTAACGTTGCTGCCCTTAACGGCTGCAACAACGGGAACGATGTCGATTGCGGGAACGCAGTATACTACGTCTACTTCATCATTCTTTACGAGATCTTTAAGGGTCGCGCAAAGTTCCGTTGCCTGGCTCGGAGTCATGTTCATCTTCCAGTTGCCGGCAATAATCTTTCTTCTAGCCATAATAGCCTCCATAATCGTATATTCGCCCGCGGCATTTGAATACCGCGGGCATGATTTCTTTTTAAAGGTCGTCAGCTGCCGCAACGCCCGGAAGCTCCTTACCCTCAAGGAACTCAAGGGAAGCGCCGCCACCGGTGGAGATGTGGCTCATCTTGTCTGCGAAACCGAGCTGGTTGCAGGCTGCAGCGGAATCACCGCCACCGATGATCGTGGTAGCCTCAGCCTCAGCAAGAGCCTCGGCAACAGCGATGGTACCCTTTGCAAGAACAGGGTTCTCGAATACGCCCATAGGTCCGTTCCAAACAACGGTCTTCGCTGCCTTAGCGGCATCTGCGAAAAGCTTGCAGGTCTTAGGTCCGATATCAAGGCCTTCCATGTCAGCCGGAATCTTATCGGAATCAACGTACTTAACATCGATAGGAGCATCGATCGGGTTCGGGAAGGAAGCCGCGATACCGGTATCGATCGGAAGAAGAAGGTTCTTGCCGAGTTTCTCAGCCTTAACCATCATTTCCTTACAGTAATCAATCTTCTCAAGGTCAACGAGGGACTTACCGATCTCATAGCCCTTAGCCTTAAGGAAGGTAAATGCCATACCGCCGCCGATGATGAGCGTATCGCACTTCTCAAGAAGGTTGTTGATAACGTTCAGCTTATCAGCTACCTTTGCACCGCCGAGGATGGCAACGAAAGGACGAACCGGATTCTCAACGGCATTGCCGAGGAAGTTGATCTCCTTCTGCATCAGGTAACCTACTGCGCAGTTGCCGCCCTTAGCACGTACAAAGTCGGTAACGCCTGCTACGGAAGCATGTGCTCTGTGGGAAGAACCGAATGCGTCGCATACATAATCGTCGCAGAGGTCAGCAAGTTCTTTGCTGAATGCCTCACCGTTCTTGGTCTCTTCGGAGCCGCGGAAACGGGTGTTCTGAAGAAGAACAACCTCGCCTGCCTTCATCTCGGCTACAGCCTTGGTTGCAGCCTCGCCGGTTACGTTGTAATCGGCAACGAAGTTAACAGGCTTGCCGAGCTTCTCAGCGAGTCTCTTTGCTACGGGTGCAAGGCTCTCGTCCTCATTGGGGCCGTTCTTTACCTTGCCGAGATGGGAACAAAGGATAACCTTTGCGCCGTCATTCAAAAGCTTATTAATGGTGGGAAGCGCAGCAACGATACGGGTATCGTCGGTGATCACGCCTGCCTTGAGCGGTACGTTGAAATCACAACGAACCAGTACTCTTCTGCCCTTTGCGCTGAAATCATCAACGGATTTCTTATTCAAAGACATGTTTGTATCCTCCTGAATGTATTTCTTTGCGCAGCGCACATCACGCCGCGCACCGGCCATACTCCTGCTAACAGGAATATAACAAATAAGGTCCGGTCCATGTCGGACCGGACCCCATCATCCTTAAAACTCTGTTGTGAACCCGAATTACTTAAGCTCAGCGAAGTACTTAATGGTACGAACCATCTGGCTGGTGTAGGAGTTCTCGTTATCATACCAGGAAACAACCTCAACCTGGGTCTTTCCACCCGGAAGCGGGCTAACCATGGTCTGGGTAGCATCGAAGAGAGAACCGAATCTCATACCGATAATATCGGAGGAAACAATCTCCTCGGTGTTGTAACCGAAGGACTCGTTAGCAGCTGCCTTCATAGCGGCATTGATCTCGTCCTTGGTAACTTCCTTATCAACAACTGCGAAAAGAAGCGTGGTGGAACCGGTAGGGGTAGGAACACGCTGTGCAGCGCCGATGAGCTTGCCGTTCAGCTCGGGGATAACAAGGCCGATAGCCTTTGCAGCGCCGGTGCTGTTCGGAACGATGTTAACTGCGCCTGCACGGCTACGTCTCTTGTCGCCCTTTCTCTGAGGACCGTCAAGGATCATCTGATCGCCGGTGTAAGCGTGAATGGTGCACATGATACCGGACTCGATGGGAGCAAGGTCGTTAAGAGCCTTAGCCATCGGAGCGAGGCAGTTCGTGGTGCAGGAAGCTGCGGAGATGATGGTGTCATCCTTCGTCAGCGTCTTGTGGTTAACGTTGTAAACGATAGTAGGAAGATCATTGCCGGCCGGAGCGGAAATAACAACCTTCTTAGCGCCTGCATTGATATGAGCCTGAGCCTTAGCCTTACTTGCATAGAAACCGGAGCACTCAAGAACAACGTCTACATCAAGTGCGCCCCAAGGGCAGTTATTTGCATCGGGCTCTTTGTAAATCTTAATGGTCTTACCCTTTACGGTGATGGTACCTTCCTCGTCATTAGCGGTTACGGTATCCTCCTCACCGAGGTTGATGTAACGACCCTGAGAAGAGTCATACTTCAAAAGGTGTGCAAGCATGGAAGGGGTGGTAAGATCGTTGATTGCAACGATTTCATATCCTTCTGCACCAAACATCTGTCTGAAAGCCAGACGACCGATACGGCCAAAACCATTGATAGCTACTTTTACTGCCATGATTTTGTTCCTCCTAAGAATTATTGAATTTATTTTTAAGATATCCTCTTAAAATCCACAACTATAATACTGAATGCGAAAGGAAAATTCAAGAGAAACTTTCGTAAAATCGCACTTCCTTCACATTTTCTGCATTTTCGTCAAAAAATCGGGTAAAAAGCGGTTTCCGCTATTCATTTTGCCGACCGTTTTTTTACGCATTTTCACGGTTCCGGCACGTCCTGCCCCGCTTCCGGCCTCAGTCGATCTTTCCGAACCGCGTCAGCGGGAATATGCGGTACACTGCGATGCCGATCAGATTCTCCCGGCGGAACGGTCCGTAAAAGCGGCTGTCCTTGCTGACCGGGCGGTTGTCACCGAGCAGGAAGAACTCATCGTCCGCGAGGATCAGCGGGTCGTCCTCGGTTCCGAGCTTCCCGCGGTAGGTCGTCGCATAGGTATACTGCTCGAGCAGCTCGATCTCTCCCGAATACTGTCCGTTCTCGTAATGCCCGTAGATATGGATCAGTCCGTCGCGGTCCGCGTAGATCACTTCTCCGGGAAGTGCGATCACGCGTTTTACGACGTGTCCTTTTCCTTCCGGTTTCGATGCGACAACAACCTCATAACGTCCCGGATCGCGCTTCCGGAGCGTCACCTTTGAAAGGAGAACGATATCTCCGTTATGAAGGACTTTCTCCATCGAATCACCGGTGATACGAAGCGGTGTGACCAGAAAAGCGCGGACCAGGATCGCGATCAAGGCCGACAAAGCACAAATCAAAAGGGTGTCAACCACGATCAACACCCTTTTTCTTCTGCTATTCTTCTGTTCCGCGCGGATCTGCTCCGCCATTGCGTCAAAGCCGGACGTATTGCCTTCCTGATTCAGGCCGGTCCTTGTCTCTTGTTCCGGCTGCCGCGTCGCATCGGAATCTGACATCTTATTCTTCGTCCTTTTCTTCCTCTTCGGAATCCTCGTCTTCAACGTCCTCAGCGTTCTCGGACTCGGGATCGCCCTCCAGCTCGGCGAGTTCTTCGATACCGCTGAACTTGTTGTACTTCTCGTAGATCGGAAGGGTCTCGTCCTCGGTAGCCTCATCGGGAAGAATCTTAACCTTTCCTTCGTATACTTCCTGAACGGCAATCGAAAGCGGCTTGCTTACCTTCGGGACAACAAGCGGCTTCGAACCGCGGATGATCTGACGGGCACGTTTTGCGGTCGCAAGCACGATGGAATAACGGCTGTTAACGAGCGGCTCCTCACCGGGCTCCACATCGCTGTTAACCACTCTCATTAAATCGGTATAAGACGGATGAATCATAATGCAAATCTCCTTTTTCTATTCGATATTCTGAATCTGCTCACGGATCTTTTCGATCTCGGTCTTCAGATTGATTGCCGTGTCACTGACCTGAATGTCATTGGCCTTAGAGAGAATCGTATTGGCCTCGCGGTTCATCTCCTGTGCGATGAAGTCGAGCTTACGTCCGACATTCTGCGCGACATTCAGCGTCTCTTTCATATTTTTAATGTGAGCGCGGAGTCTCACGGTCTCCTCGTCGGTACAGATCTTGTCGGCAAATACGACGAGTTCGGTAGCGAGAACGCTCTGGTCCACCTTTGTGTCACCAAGCACTTCCTGAATCTTCGCCAGAAGCTTTGCTCGATACTCTTCCTGAATTGCCGGCGAACGCTCTTCGATGAAGGAAACGCCCTCTAACAGTCCGTCGAGTTTCTCGAAGATATCCTGCTTCAGATGTTCGCCTTCCGTAATGCGCGTCTCCACGAACTTCTCGCAGGCGCCGGTCACGGCACGCTCCACAAGACTGGCAAGCTTCTCCTCATCGGCAAGCGACTCATCACTGGAGAAAACATCGGGCATTCTGGCGATCGACGTCGCGGAAATGTCTCCGCTCAGTCCGAACTCCCCTGCCATATCCCGGATGTAACCGATGTAGGTCTTCGCAAGTTCCTTATTGTAACGGATTCCCGAAACGCCTTCCTGCTCATCCTCATAGGTCAGGAACACGTCGATCTTTCCGCGGTTCGCATATTGCTTGATAATGTTCCGAATGGACGCCTCAAAGTAATTCAGCTTCTTCGGCATGCGGAGTCCGATCTCACAGTAGCGGTGATTCACGGACTTCATCTCCACGGAAATCTTCTTTCCGTCTTCGGACAATTCATACCGGCCGAAGCCTGTCATGCTTTTTAACACAGGACTTCCTCTTTCCGCGTATAACACATTATGCCTTTTGGGCACAGTAATACACCATTGTCATATTATAGGGGCATCTTCGGCAGATGTCAACAGCAAATCATCCTCCTGCCTGTCCCTTTCCCTGCTAGGAAAGAAATATCTTGCTTACCCGCATGGAAATATCACAGACAAGCTCGTAATTGAAACGGCCCGAAACCTCGGCCACCTCTTCCGCCGAAAGGAACGCGTCCCCGTCGCGGCCGAACAGCGTAACAATGTCCTCGGGCGCAACATCCGGGATGTCGCTCACATCGACCATCATCTGGTCCATACATACCCTGCCGAGGATCGGCGCGGACTGCCCGTGGATCAGTACTCTTCCCTTTCCGGAAAGCGAGCGCGGATACCCGTCGCCGTAGCCTACCGAAACGGTCGCGATCTTACGCTCCCGGTCGGTCACATAGGTCGCTCCGTAGCTGATGCCGCAGCCTGCCGGAAGCGTCTTCACATGGATCACGTGCGCCTTCCACTCCATTACGGGTTTCAGGTCCATGCTGTCCCTATTCACTTCGTCACTCGGCAGCAATCCGTAGGTGATGATGCCGCTCCGCACCATATCGTAGCCGGCTTCCGGAATATCCATGATTGCCGCGCTGTTCGATACGTGACGGATCGGAATGGTCACGCCCCGTTTTTGAAGCATTTCGGAAAAGCAGTCGAAATGCGTGATCTGCGCTTTCGTGTAGTATTTGTCGGTCTCATCGGCCTTCGAAAAATGCGTGAACATGCCTTCGATCACGATACCCGGAAGTTCTGAAATCTTCTTTACTGCATCGGCGTCGCCTTCGGTCGGCTGAAAGCCGATGCGTCCCATGCCGGTATCAACGGCGATGTGGATCTTCGCCTTTGTCCCGAGAAGAAGCGCGATCTCCGAAAGCTTCTCGGCCGCATCCACGGTATAAATCGTGGGCGTGATGTTGTAGGCAAGCAGCTCGCCGTATTCCTTCGGCGAGGTGTATCCGAGGATCAGGATCGGTTTCCGGACGCCGCCCTCCCGCAGTTCCACCGCCTCGCTTAAGCAGGCGACTGCGAAATAATCAACGATATCCTCTACCGCCCGGCTTACCCGCACGGCGCCGTGTCCGTACGCGTCGGTCTTCACGACCGCGAGCAGTTTCCGCGACCCGATGCGCTTTTTTGATTCCGTAAGATTGTGGCGCACCGCCGAAAGGTCGATCGTCACAAAACTCCGATAATACTTCTCCATAAAAACCTCCTCATGCCGTCCCGTCTCCCTGCGGTACGGATGCTCCTCTATCTTATACTCCGTTTCCGGAAAATGCAATCACTCAATGCTCTTCATGGACTCCGCCATATTGATCTTCTCAAGCCTCCGGATCATCACGAGATCCACAAGTACGGCAAATACGAACGTGTACACCATGCTGAGGACGAAGCTCTTCATCCCGACATGATTGTTAAACGCGACCATATCGACCTGGATCTGGGACATGACGAACTTATGTAAAAGGATGCCGAGCGGAATCCCGACAACCGCGCCGGCCGCCGTCAGAAGCATATTCTCGCGGAATACGTACATCGCGGTTTCGGTTCCGTAAAAGCCGAGCACCTTGATGGTCGCGATCTCGCGAAGCCGTTCCGTAATGTTGATGTTCGTCAGGTTATAAAGAACGATAAATGCAAGCGCCGCCGCGCAGGCAATAACCAGAATGACAATGTAATCCAGGCTCGAAAGCATCTTTTCGATCCGGTCACGGAACTCGCGGTTGACGTTGACCGTCATGACCGAATCGGCCGCCAGCAGCTTTCCGCCGGTCTCATAGACATCCTCGCCTTCCTTAGCTCTTGCGAAACAGCAGTCGAACACGGGCTCCGTCCCGGTGCCTTCCCGGTAAGTCTCCGCGTTCATGTAGACCAGGTCGCCGACATAGTTCCGAAATACGCCCGAAACCCGCACGGTAAACTCCCTGCCGTCTTCCTTGCGGCAGCGGAGCGTGTCTCCTTTGCCGACGCCGAGCTGGCCTGCCATTTTCCCGCTTAAAACGCACTCGCCGTCGCCGGGAAATACAATGTCCTTTCCGCCTTCGGTCGCGAGCGTGACAAATTTGCCGCATTCCTGCTCGCTCATCGGAACGACAAGATTCGCGGTCTTCGTCTTCGTGCCGGACTGCAGCGTGATCGTATTGTAGCAGACAAATGTCATCTCGGAAAGGATCTTTCCGTCGGTCTCCTGAACGAAGCCGACCCTGCTCTTTCCGGGTACAAGGCGGACAAGATAGTCGTAATGCTCGATTTCCTCATATTGTGCCTTCGGAACGGTAACGATCGAATCGCGGATGCCGTGTCCCGTTATGAGAAGCGCGGTACAGCCCGCAATGCCGATGACCATCATCAGAAAACGCCTGCGGTAGCGGACAACGTTTCGAAGCGAAACTTTATGCAGAAACGGAAGGCGCTTCCAGAGAAACGTGATCCGTTCGAAGAAGATCCGCTTGCCGTTCTTCGGCGCGCGGGGACGGATCAGTTCCGCAGGGACCGCACGCAATTCTCTTGCGATTCCCCAAAGGGTTACGCCGACCGAGCAGATGACCGAAACGGTCAGCGAAATCGCAAACAGCGTAGGATCAAATACGTAAACAAGGTCGTCCGTGAAACCGTACATGATCGCATATACTTTCCAGATGACCGTCGGAAATACATAGCATCCGCCGAAGAAACCGATCAGACAGCCGGCGATTGCAGCGGTACCGGAATAGATCACGTATTTCATCGCGATCTGCGGCGCGGAATAACCGAGTGCTTTCAAAACGCCCATCTGCGTCCGCTGCTCTTCCACCATGCGGCTCATCGTCGTCATCACGACGAGCACCGCAACGAGAATGAAGAACACGGGGAATACGCGGGCGATACCTTTTACGATATTTGCGTCATTTTCAAAGCATACATAGCCGACATTGGCGGTACGGTCCAAAAGATAAGACGTGCATTCGATCTCCGGCAGATTGGCTTCATAATCGAAATCCGCCGGTACCTGCATGCCGCGGGAAGCGAATTCCTCGGTAACTGCCTTACGGAACACCTCCATTGCCGCCGGACGGACCGCTTCTTTTCTTGCTTCGGTCATCGCCTGAAGACACTGCTCCAGCTTCGGTGTTTCGCGTTCGATCCGTTTCTTATAGGCATCGCTGTAAATACGGCCGCTTCCTTCGGTCGTACAGTAAAGCGACGTGTATGCGGGCATTTGATAGGCTTCCGGAAGAAGCATGGCGTAATAGCCGACCGAACCCGAAAGGAGTGCCGTCGTCCCGCGTTCGTAATTGAGATAAAGCGGGGAATGGGCAAGCCCGACGATCGTAAACTCCCGCTCCCGAAACCGGGAAAATGTTTCCTCGGTATTGATATCCGAAAGCACGATTTTCTTTCCGATCATATCTTCCGAGAAGCTTCTTGCCTCGACCAGCACCTCGGAAGCATTTTGCGGCATGCGTCCGCTCACGAGGTCGGGTTTATTGACTTCCTCCGACAGGGAATGAAACGCCGTCACGACGGGAATCCCGGAGCCTGAAAGCGGTTCCGTGATCGCGTCCGCCCGGTACTCGCCGTATGCGGCCTTTACGCCCTCCGTATTGCGAAGCATCTGTAGTTCGTCATCGGTAAATCCAAGCGTCGAAACAAGCCGGAAATCATGGAAATCAAGATCCTCCAGGTACTCGTCCGTCACTGCGATCATATCCTCGGTCGTGATCTTCAATCCCGCGAAGAAACCGACGCCGAGCGCAATGATAGCCGCAATCGCAAAGAAACGTCCGAGGCTCTGCCGGATCTCCCGAAAAGTTGTCTTCCTCAGTCCGCGCGTCATGGCTACCACTCAATCTCCGAAACCGGTACGACCTTCTCATTCTTATACTGCGCCTTGATGCTGCCGCTTCCGACTTCGATGACACGGTCGGCCATCGCCGTAAGCGCCTGGTTGTGCGTGATGATCACGACGGTCATGCCGGTCTTTCTTGCGGTATCCTGCAGAATCGTCAGCACCTGCTTGCCGGTCTTATAGTCAAGCGCTCCGGTCGGCTCGTCGCAAAGAAGCAGCTTCGGATTCTTCGCCAGCGCTCTGGCGATCGCCACACGCTGCTGCTCGCCGCCCGAAAGCTGTGCCGGGAAATTGGCTGCACGGTCCGCAAGTCCTACCATGCCGAGCACCTCTTCTGCGTCCATCGAATCACGGCAGATCTGCGCCGCAAGCTCTACATTCTCCACTGCCGTCAGGTTCTGCACGAGGTTATAGAACTGGAAGACAAATCCGATGTCATACCGCCGGTAAGTTGTCAGCTGTTTCCGGTCATACGAGGAAATCTCGGCACCGTCGAGAAACACCTTCCCCGCGGTCAGCGAGTCCATCCCGCCGAGAATGTTCAGGATTGTCGTCTTGCCGGCGCCCGAGGCACCTACAATGACGCATACTTCTCCCTTTTCGATTGTAAATGACACATCCGTCAGCGCATGAATTGTCACATCGCCCATTTTATAGTCTTTATCGACGTGGGCAAATTCCACAAAGCTCATAGTTTCCCCTATTTATAGTACTGTTCAAACGTACGGAACTGTCCGCGCAGATACTGGCTGTAATCCTTTTCCTTTACGCCGTTCGTCTGTCTCGCGACAAAGCCCTCGAGCTTGTCGAGGTATTCTTTCTCAGAAATCGTGCCTTCGGCAACGCCCGTAAGACCCTTCTCCCAGCTGGCCGTAAGTTCCGCGTTTAACAGCGAACGGATCGACGCGCCGACAATCTCGTATACCATCTCGCCGACACGCATCGGTGTTACGATCTGCGTTTTCTTATTGAGGTTCAGGTAGCCGATCTTCACCAGCTTGTTCAATATCTCGGCGCGGGTTGCGCTCGTTCCGATGCCGCTGCCCTTGATCTGGGCACGCAGTTCCTCGTCCTCGATCAGCTGTCCGGCGTTCTCCATTGCAAGAATCAGCGAACCGGAATTATACCGTTTCGGCGGCTTTGTCTCGCCTTCCCGGATTTCGGTCGTACGGATCGGAAGTTCCATTCCCTTCTTTAAGGCATTGATTTTTTCGAACATCGAAGCGTCAAGGATCTCCTCCTTTGCCTCTTCGGGCGCGGCGTCTTCGCCTTCCTTCTGCGCGTCCTCCTGTCCTTCCTGCCCTTCGGTCTTCTTCGGTTTCTTCGCGGTATCGTCGGTATCCTGGCCGCCGTACAGGGCAAGATATCCGGCATCGCTTAAAATCTTCAGGTTCGAGAAGAACTTCTCCGTCCCGACTTTCAGAACGACCGCGATCTTTTTATACTCCGCGGGCGGATAGAAAATGGCAAGAAATCTTCTCACAATCCGGTCATATACGCCTTTGGCCGTTGCCGAAAGCGACGGCAGCGCCTCTAAACCCTGTCCGGTCGGAATGATCGCATAGTGATCCGTGATCTTCTTGTCATCGGTATATTTCGTTTTGGCAATCTTCTCATAAAGTCCGAAGCCCTGTACGTCCTTTACGTACTGCAGGTAGTCGGGATTCTTCGCAAGTCCGCCGAGATTCTTCGTGATCTCCTTCGCAACCGCCGTCGACAGCACGCGCGCGTCGGTACGCGGATAGGTAACAAGCTTCTTCTCATACAGTTCCTGTACGATATTCAGCGTCTGGTCCGGGCTGATCTTAAAGCGTCTCGCACACTCGTTCTGCAGCTCTGCCAGGTTGAATAAAAGCGGCGGGTTCTTCTTTTCAGTCTTCTTCTCAAGAGAGTCAATCAGAGCGGTGTCCCCGTTTTCCTTCATCTCAGGGATGCAGCGCTCGGCATCCTCCCGCTTCTTGAAGCCGTTCTCCTTGTAAAGAAGCGGCGACTCGAAATACTTCGTTCCTTCGACCGCGCGCCATTCACCCTCGATCATGGCATCGTCCGGGCCAAATGTGCCGACGATCCGATAGAAAGGCGTCTTCACGAAGCTTCGGATCTCGCGTTCTCTGCGGACAACCATTCCGAGAACGCATGTCATAACGCGTCCGACGGAGATCGCGCCGCGCTTCTGCGCGTTCAGGTAACTCTGCACGGTTCCGCCGTATTTAATAGTCAGCACGCGCGAGAAATTGATACCCATCAGATAGTCTTCCTTTGCCCGCAGATAAGCTGCGTCGGAAAGATTGTTGTAAGCGGAAAGCGGCTTTGCCTCACGGATGCCGCGAAGGATTTCCTCCTCAGTCTGGGAATCGATCCAGACACGGCGCTTGTCCTTCGTATCCGGTACCTTCGCCATCCGGTCTACCAGACGGTAGATATATTCTCCTTCCCGTCCCGAGTCGGTGCATACATAGATGCGCTCCACATCGCTTCTGTTGAGCAGTCCCTTTACCGTATCAAACTGCTTCTTTACATTGCCGATGACCTCGTATTTCCAGTCCTTCGGCAGGAACGGAAGCGTCTCCGCCTTCCATTGTTTTAACGCCGGATCGTAAACCTCCGGATAGCTCATCGTAACGAGATGACCGACGCACCACGTTACCACGCTTCCTTCGCTTTCCAGATAGCCGTCCTTCCGGCTGAAATTCTCATGCAGCGCTTTGGCAAATTCCTGCGCTACGCTCGGTTTCTCCGCAATATACAGTTGTTTCATGTACGGATGATCTCCTTCCCCCGGTCACTGCCGCGCTTCTTCGCGGCTTCCGGCATAGCGCACACATACATAGTTATTTTACCACAAATCCCATGATTCTTGCAATGCCAACAGTGAAAAAGGACCGGATGAAACCGGTCCTTTGCAAATCATATGAGTTGTACTTTCCGTACGAAAACGGGATGCTGTCCCATTTGCCGTCGGAAGCGCCGCTTCCGATTACTCGTACAGCGGATACTTGTCGGTAAGGGACTTAACGATTGCTGCAGCCTTAGCCTTGTTGGCCTCGTCGCCGGGCTTCTTAACAACCAGTGCGATGGCTTCCGCAATCTTGTCCATATCCGCTTCGTTCATGCCACGGGACGTAACGGCTGCGGTTCCGAGACGGATACCGCTCGTAACGAACGGCGATGCCGGATCGTTCGGAATGGTATTCTTGTTGCAGGTGATATGAACCTCGTCAAGGAGCTTCTCGGCATCCTTACCGGTAATGTTCATATTGATCAGATCAACGAGCATCAGATGGTTGTCGGTTCCGTCGGAAACGATCTTGAAACCGCGACTCTGAAGGCCCTTGCAGAGAGCCTGCGCATTCTTGATGATGTTGCCTGCGTACTCCTTGAAAGAAGGCTCCAAAGCTTCCTTGAAGCATACTGCCTTAGCGGCGATCACATGCATCAGAGGACCTCCCTGGATTCCCGGGAATACGGCCTTATTGAACTTATGCTCATCGGCAAATGCCTGGCATGAAAGGATCATGCCGCCTCTCGGTCCGCGAAGCGTCTTGTGGGTCGTCGTCGTAACAACGTGTGCATACGGGATCGGGCTCTCATGATATCCGCCGGCAACAAGACCCGCGATGTGAGCCATATCTACCATCAGGTAAGCACCGACCGAATCGGCGATCTCACGGAAACGCTTGAAATCAATCTTTCTTGCATAAGCGCTGGCACCGGCAATGATCAGCTTCGGCCGGCATTCCTTCGCGATGCGCTCTACTTCGTCATAATCGATGAAGCCGTTATCGTTTACTCCGTAAGGAACGATGTTGAAGTACGTTCCGGAGAAGTTCACCGGGCTTCCGTGTGTCAGATGTCCGCCGTGTGCGAGGTTCATACCCATTACGGTATCACCGGGCTTCAAAAGGGCGAACTGTACGGCCATGTTGGCCTGTGCGCCGGAATGCGGCTGTACATTTACATACTCGCAGCCGAACAGCTTCTTGGCACGCTCGATCGCAAGGTTCTCGGCGATATCCACGAATTCGCATCCGCCGTAATAACGGTGTGCGGGATATCCCTCCGCATATTTATTCGTCAATACGCTTCCCATCGCAGCCATAACAGCCTTGCTTACAAGGTTCTCGGATGCGATCAGCTCAATATTGTTTCTCTGTCTTCCCAGCTCCAGGGTAATGCTTTCCGCAAGTTCCGGGTCAACCGTTTTCACATCGTCAAATGAATACATAGCAAACCTCTCTTCGATCATATTTCGTACCATAACCGGACGGATTTCCGCATAAAGAAAAACGCCCCGCGCACGCCGTTATCATATTAGCACAGCGGAAAGGAAAATGGAACACCCAATATTTTTTTTATGATATTGCACAATTCCCCGCGAATTGATACAATCATTTTATCAATTATTCTGAGGTGAACGTGATGAAACGAACCGATTATCTGTCCTGGGACCAGTATTTCATGGGAATCGCCCTTCTTTCCGCGCAGCGGAGCAAAGACCCTAACACGAGTGTCGGAGCATGTATCGTAAGCCCCGAGAACCGAATCCTTTCCGTCGGCTACAACGGCATGCCGAAGGGCTGCTCCGATGACGAGTATCCGTGGGAGCGCGAAGGCGACGAGCTCGATACCAAATATTTCTATGTATGCCACGCGGAACTGAATGCCATCCTCAATTACACGGGTTCCGACATTAAGGGCGCCCGCGTTTACACGACGCTCTTCCCCTGTAACGAGTGCGCGAAGGCCCTCATCCAGGCGGGCGTCACCGAAGTCATCTATTACTGCGACAAATACGACGGAACCAAAGCCAACATTGCCGCAAAGCGCATGTTCACTTCGGCCGGTGTTACTTACCGTCCCCTCTCTCCTTCGGGCAGGGACATCGTACTTTCACTGTAAAACAATCCGAAACCGCAGGACCGTCCGGGAACAGGTCATGCAGCGCCGCATTGTAAGGCACTGCATAACCGCCAAGGCGGTCTTTTATATTTCTTGTAAATAATATCCAAAAGACTGCATCGGATATCACAAAAATATCACAGAATAACAACTTGTTTTTCCGCTCGTCATTTTGTTATAATCAACCCTGTCAGTATATAAAGAGTTATATAAACTAAGGTAACAGAAAGGTTCATTTTTATGCTTGTATTGCAAAATATCACAAAGGATTATCCCGTCGGCGACGAGACCGTACACGCTTTAAAAGGCGTCAGTCTTTCGTTCCGCGAGAGTGAATTTGTCGCGATCCTCGGTCCTTCCGGCTGCGGCAAGACAACGCTTCTCAATATTGTCGGCGGACTGGACCGCTACAATGACGGCGATCTGATCATCAACGGTCGTTCCACGAAGGAATACAGTGCCAAGGATTGGGACGCATACCGGAATCACAGCATCGGATTTGTCTTCCAGTCCTACAACCTGATCCCGCACCAGACGGTACTAAAGAACGTTGAGCTTGCTCTCACGCTCTCCGGCGTATCGAAGAGCGAGCGCAGAAAGCGTGCTGTAGAGGTACTTGAGAAAGTCGGTCTCGGCGATCAGCTCAACAAGAAACCGAACCAGATGTCCGGCGGACAGATGCAGCGTGTTGCGATCGCCCGTGCCATGGTCAACAACCCCGACATCCTTCTTGCCGACGAGCCGACCGGCGCGCTCGATACCGAGACGAGCATCCAGATCATGGATCTTCTCAAGGAGATTTCCAAGACCAAGCTTGTCATCATGGTAACGCATAACCCGGATCTTGCCGACCAGTACGCCACCCGTACCGTGAAGCTCTTAGACGGAAAGATCACCGGTGATTCAATGCCGGTTACCGAAACCGTTGACGAGGAAGCAGGAAAGAAAGCGAATCGAACTTCGATGTCCTTCTTCACGGCGCTTTCGCTTTCGCTTACGAACCTGATGACCAAGAAGGCGAGAACGTTCCTCACCGCATTTGCCGGCAGTATCGGTATCATCGGTATTGCCTTGATCCTGTCACTCAGTAACGGCGTGCAGGAATATATCGACCGCGTGCAGGAGGAAACGCTTTCCACCTATCCGCTGATGATCCAGCAGCAGACTGCCGATACGTCCGCGCTTCTCTCCGCTCTTTTGGGCGTAAGAAACTCCGATTCCGAAGTGCATGAGGACGGCCGCATCTACTCGAGCAACGCGATGGGTGAGATGATGAACGCCCTTCTCTCCGAGATCAAGATCAACGACCTCGAGAGTTTCAAAAAGTTCCTCGAATCGAACGACGAGATCAAGGAACTCGTTTCCGATATCAAATACACGTACACCTGCGAACCGAACATTTACATGAAAGATACTTCCAAAGGCGTGATCCAGCTGAATCCGAGCACAATCATGTCCGCCATGTATTCCGCCATGGGCGCATCCGAGAGCACCGTTTCCGAATTCAGTTCGATGTCCTCAATGTACGGCTCTGCCGCAACGATGAGCGTATTTACCGAGCTGCTCGACAATGAGGAGCTCATGCATTCGCAGTATGACCTGATCGCGGGCAAATGGCCTGCGGAATGGAACGAGGTGCTTCTGATTGTCGATGACAACAACGAGATCAGTGACTTTGCTCTTTACTCCATCGGCTTGAAGGATCCGACCGAGGTGGAAGGCAAGATCCGCCGCATGTTTCTCGGCGAGAAGATCGAAAGCGAGAAGATCTCCTTTTCCTACGATGATCTGCTTGCCCTCACTTTCCGTCTTGTAATTCCGGCCGATTATTTCACCTATAATACCGTATCCCGTCAGTGGGAAAGCCGTCAGAACGATGAAACCTATATGAAAGAGCTTCTCTTCGATCCCGAAAAGAGCGCCGAGATCCGCGTTGTCGGAATCGTACGTCCTGATGAGGAGGCGGTTGCAACTTCCGCAAACGGTGCGATCGGTTTCACCAAGAAGCTGACCGAATATATTGTAAACGAGAGTGCCAAGAGGGAGATCGTGAAGCAGCAGCTTGCTGATCCCGACACCGACGTATTCACCGGAATCCCGTTCGAGAAGACGAAAGAACTCACGCCCGAAGAGATTCGCGCGGAGTTCATCGCAAACCTTGATGTGATGAGCGAAACCGAGCGCGCGCAGACCGAAATGATGTTCAAAATGATGATCGAAACCGACGACACCGGCGCGTTCGACCAGCTGAAGCAGGCTATGGCTGCGGGACAGGAATTCAGCCTGGCGGATTTCATCAATGCCCTTCCCGATGAAATGCTTTTAAGTCTCAGCAAGTCCTCCGGCCAGAAGACGACCAAGAACACCTATGATACCAATATGATGCTTCTCGGCTACGCCCGGCTTGAAAATCCTTACATGATCAGTATCTATCCGAAGGACTTCAAGGCCAAGGACCGCATTACCGAGATCATCAAGGAATATAACGCCTCCGTTCCCGAGGAGACCAAGATTGAATACACCGATTTCATTGCGCTTCTGATGTCGAGCGTCAGCACGATCATCAATGCGATCACCTACATTCTGATCGCATTTGTCGCCATCTCGCTGATCGTTTCGTCGATCATGATCGGTATCATCACATACATTTCCGTTCTAGAACGTACCAAGGAAATCGGTATTCTTCGTTCGATCGGCGCAAGCAAGCGCGATATCAGCCGCGTATTCAACGCAGAGACGATGATCATCGGATTTGTCTCCGGTGCACTCGGCATTCTGGTTACCGTGCTTCTGAATATCCCGATCAATATTATCATTCACCACTTCGTGGATATCAGCAGACTTTCGAGACTGCCGATTCTCGGTGCGGTGATCCTGATCGTCATCAGCATCTGCCTGACGCTGATCGCCGGTCTGATCCCGTCGCGAATCGCCGCGAAGAAGGACCCCGTTACCGCGCTTCGGTCCGAATAAGCCGTTATTTAAGGGGCTTCCGCCGGAGGCCCCTTTTCTTATCTTTGGAGGTTGTATGAAGAAACTTGTCATCGGAATGCTGGCCCATGTAGACGCCGGGAAGACGACGCTGTCGGAAGCCCTGCTCTTTCATGCGGGAGTTTTGCGCCGTATGGGCCGTGTTGACCGCCGTGACACGTTTTTTGACACGCGTGCCGCCGAGCGTGAGCGCGGCATTACAATCTTCTCAAAGCAGGCCGTTCTGCCTTTTCCGGACTGCTCCTTTACGCTGCTCGATACGCCGGGACACGTTGATTTCTCCCCGGAAACCGAGCGCACCATGTCCGTTCTTGACTATGCCGTGCTCGTGATCAGCGGTGCGGACGGCGTACAGAATCATACCGAAACGCTTTGGAACCTGCTCTCCCATTACCGGATCCCGACAGTCCTTTTCGTCAATAAAATGGACCAGCCCGGTACCGACGAGCAGGCTCTTCTTGTCTCTTTGAAGAAGAAACTGTCCGATTCGATCGTCAATCTGACGCATCCGGACGAGGAGGACCTGAGTTTATTAAGCGAGGAAATGTTACAGGAATATCTCGAAACCGGAGCGGTACGGCGGTCACATTTTCCCGCGCTGATCCGCGAGCGGCGCATGTTCCCGTGCTTCTTCGGTTCCGCCCTTAAGGACGTCGGTGTGGATACGTTTCTCGAGGCGCTCAGGGAACTGACCGTGATGCCCGAGACGGAGGAATCATTCGGCGCGAGGGTTTATAAGATTACCTATGATGCCGACAACACAAGGCTTACCCATATGAAAATCACGGGCGGAACGCTTTCCGCAAAAGAAATGATCGAGGAAGCAGGCAAAGTTGACCGCATCCGCATCTATTCCGGGGAAAAGTTCACAGTCGTACCAACCGTTTCGACAGGCGACCTGTGCGCCGTAACGGGCCTTGCCGACAGCCGCGCGGGCGATGTATACGGCTCCGCGAAGAACAGCGAGGCTGCCGTTCTCGAGCCGGTGCTCTCCTACCGTCTGCGCCCCAAGAATATGGACTCCGTTAAGCTTCTGCCGCTGATCAAAAGACTGGAGGAGGAAGACCCGTCCCTTCACGTATTGTGGGAGGAAGCGGTTAAAGAAATCCACATCCAGGTTATGGGAACCGTACAGCTTGAAATCCTTACCCGCGAACTTCACGACCGATTCGGCGCGGATGTCGCATTTGACACGGGAAGCATCGTCTATCGCGAAACAATCGCCGATACCGTCGAAGGCGTCGGCCATTTCGAACCGCTTCGTCACTATGCGGAAGTGCATCTTGTGCTCTCTCCGCTGCCTGCGGGAAGCGGCTTACAGTTTCAGACGGCACTGAGCGAAGACCTTCTATCAGGCAACTGGCAGCGCCTGATTCTCACGCACCTTGCCGAGAAACGCCACCGCGGCGTATTGACCGGTTCCTTCTTAACCGACGTCAGCATTACGCTCGTCGCCGGCAAAGCTCATCCGAAGCATACGGAGGGCGGCGACTTCCGCCAGGCCACCTACCGTGCCGTCCGTCAGGGCCTCATGCAGGCGGAAAATGTGCTGCTCGAACCCTTCTACTCGTTTTGCATCACATTGCCCGAGGAATCCCTCGGACGCGTCATGCATGAACTCAATACGATGTATGCTTCGTTTCACCGGGAGGACGATACCCTTGAAGGTGAGGCGGTTCTTTGCGGTTCCGCGCCGGTTTCCGCATTCCGCGATTTTCCGGCAACGCTTCCGGCTTTTACGAAAGGCCGCGGGCGGATCACCTGGCAGGTTGACGGATACCGTCCCTGTCATAATGCCGACGAAGTGATTGCCGCCATGCATTACGATCCGGAAGCGGATCTCAGAAATCCCTCCGGTTCGGTATTCTGTACGCACGGCTCCGGTTATCCGGTTGCCTGGTACGAAGTGCCGGAGCATATGCATTTGCCATTTGTATTAAAGTCGGAGGAAGGGGAAGCGGAAACGGTCACCTTTTCCGCCCCGGACGTACGCTCCCGCATGGAAGAGATGGATCTGGCGCTCGGTACCGAAGAAATCGACCGGATTATTCAACGCTCCGGTCACGCCAACGAACGAACCGGTAAAAAGGCACCCTTGAAAAAGCCCGCAACGAAACCGTACCGCGGCACCGAGACTAAGCACTTAAACGGTCCGGAATGGGTATTGGTGGACGGCTACAATATTATCCACGCCTGGCCTGAGCTTTCAGAGCTTGCGAACGTCAATCTTGACGCTGCGCGCGGAAAGCTGCTCGACCAGTTGACGAATTACGCGGCGTTCAAAGGCTGCGAGCTGATCGCCGTCTTCGATGCGTACCGCATTACCGGGCACGCCGAGGAATACTTTGATTATCACAACATTCACGTTGTATTTACGAAGGAAGCCGAAACGGCGGACCGCTATATCGAGCGGTTTACGCATCTGCATGCCGGTGATTACCGGATCCGCGTCGCAACCTCGGACGGTCTCGAACAGATCATTATCCGCGGTGCCGGAAGCCTTGTCGTCTCGGCGCGGGAATTCCTTGCCGAGATCAAAGCCGCCGAACAGGATATCCGGGAACATATCTGAAAATGTGCATTGCTCCGGGTGACCGGATACTCCACGTGAGTGAAATGCTCCCGATGACCGGGCGCTCTGCGAGAGTAAATTGTTCCGGATAATTTGACACTGCGTAAGACATCAATAAGACAGAAACAGAAAAGGTACCTTGCCAAATATGACTGCCTTTCATGCATCATATCGGCAAAGTACCTTTTTTATTATCTTTGCTGCTTTTTAATTCCGGATCCTTTGAAGCAAGCGATTCTTCGGATCAAACTCTCTTCGAATCGTGCTGCATAATCCATATATCCCGTCGAAGCCTCAGCTGCCTTCTCCGCCTTCCGTCGTTTCGGTTCCGGAATTGCCTTCTCCGGACTCTCCGCTTTCACCGGATTCCTCCGAAGAACCGTGCGGCATAACAACCTTGTTGACCGGCGCGTCTGTAACCGCTACTTTCTTGCCGTTTCTTGCCGTCTTTACATCGGCCTTAAACTGTTCCCAGTTGGTCTCATTGATAAAGAACAGCGGGCACGAAACCTGGTTCTTATCATAGTGACGGAACACCTTCTTCTCGGTAAGTTTATATTCCTTACAAAGCGTTGCTACCAGCTTGCAAAGACTGGTATAAGTTGCGGCGCTCATCGATCCGTCTTCGCCCGTGATACAATATTCAATCGACAACGAATGGAATTTGACGGTTCCCGCAATCGCAAGCGCGATCTCATCGGTCGGAATGCACTGGTAGATCGTACCGTCCAGATCGACGATAAAGTGCATGCTCTGCCGCTCGTTATCGTTCTTCTTCGTCTTCAGACTCTCATAATAATCGCGCTGTGCCTGTGCGGTCTTTCCGACCGTATTATTCGAATGAATGATGATCTCATCAATCGAATCAAGCTTCTCGCCGCATCTTGCGTACCGGCTGATGGAAAGCAGACTCTGCTTGACCGGAACGTCTCCTGCCTTTTCAATGATCCCGCCGCCTCTGTGATGGAATATAGCGGTTATGAGCTTAACCAACACGATCAGGACCAAAAGGGCAATCACGCAGAAACCGGCAAGAAGGGCATATCTCTGAATCAGCTTCTTTCTGCGGCGCCTGCGGCGCCACTCTGCCTTACTCATTACCATAAACGGTATCCCCCTGAATCAAACGGTTCGTAACCGTTCTTTGAGCATGCCGGATCCCGAAGAATCCGGCATGCTCCTCAAATATTACTCGTCCACACTGTAGTTCGGAGCTTCCTTCGTGATATGAATATCATGCGGATGGCTCTCCTTGAGGGATGCAGCAGAAATCTTTACAAAGCGGGATTCGCTGCGAAGCGTTGCGAGGTCTTTCGCACCGCAGTAGCCCATACCGGAACGAAGTCCGCCGAGCAGCTGGAATACGGTATCCTCAACAAGTCCCTTGTAAGCAACACGGCCCTCTACGCCTTCCGGAACAAGCTTCTTCGCATTTGTCTGGAAATAGCGGTCCTTGCTGCCGTTCTCCATAGCGGCGATCGAACCCATGCCGCGGTATACTTTGTATTTACGTCCCTGATACAGCTCGTAGTCTCCGGGGCTCTCCTCGCAGCCTGCGAAAATGGAACCCATCATGCAAACGCTTGCGCCTGCCGCAAGTGCCTTCGTAATGTCTCCGGAGTACTTGATACCGCCATCGCCGATGATCGGAATATCATACTTCTTGGCGGTCTCATAAGAATCCATAATGGCGGAAATCTGCGGAACACCGATACCGGCAACGATACGGGTCGTACAGATGGAACCGGGACCGATACCGACCTTAACGCAGTCTGCACCGGCCTTGATCAGTGCCTCGCAGGCCTCGCCGGTAGCTACGTTTCCGGCAATGATCTGCAGGTTCGGGAACGCCTCGCGAATCATCTTCACAACGCGGATAACATTAGCCGAATGACCGTGCGCGGAGTCAACAACAACCGCGTCAACCTTTGCCTTTACAAGTGCGTCAACACGCTCGAGCACATTTGCCGTAACGCCGACACCTGCGGCGCAGAGAAGTCTGCCCATGGAGTCCTTCGCTGCAAGCGGATACTTGATCGCCTTTTCAATATCCTTGATCGTGATGAGACCCTTCAGATTGCCTTCGTTATCGACGATCGGAAGCTTCTCCTTACGTGCTGCGGCAAGAATTTTCTTTGCTTCTTCAAGCGTAACGCCTTCCTTACCGGTAATCAGACCCTCGCTCGTCATCGACTCGCTGATCTTCTTAGAGAAATCGGTTTCAAACTTCAGGTCGCGGTTCGTGATGATACCGACTAACTTGCGGCCTTCGGTGATCGGAACACCGCTGATACGGTATTTGCCCATCAGTTCATTCGCATCCTGGAGCGTATGATTCGGAGAAAGGGAAAATGGATCGCTGATAACGCCGTTCTCGGAACGTTTAACCTTGTCAACCTCCTCTGCCTGTGCCTCGATTGACATATTCTTGTGGATAACACCGATACCTCCCTGTCTGGCCATTGCAATTGCCATCCGGTGCTCGGTTACGGTATCCATTCCGGCACTCATCAAAGGAATGTTGAGTGTGATGGAATTGGTCAATTTGGTAGTGATGTCTACCTCATTCGGAATCACATCGGAATAAGACGGTACCAAGAGTACGTCATCGAATGTAATTCCGTCGCCGATAATTTTCGCCATATATGCTTCCTCCTTTTATTGTAATCAATCTTTGTCCGCCTTCTTAACCGGCGTGTATTCCACCTTCCTGGGGGATTTCTTCTTCATGTAGGTTAAGAAATTGTCGTCAGGCTCGAAGAGAATCTTCTCCTGCCCTTTCTCCGCCTTCAAAAAGATCGCATAAACATCGCGTCCGGCAACCTGCGAAGTATAATCCGCCGCCTTCAGATTCAGATGCTTATACCCGTCCAGGGAATGGGAATCAACAGGCGCAACGATCTCAATCTTGTCCATGTCAAAGCGTCTCAGATGCTTACGCGTGGAGCCGCTGTACATCACATCGATATCGATCTGCCCGTCAACAAAAATATATTCGAATTCCTTACGGAATTTCGGCCACATACTGAGCGCGAAGAAAAATGCTCCGATCAAAAGGGCAAAGCCCAGAAACTGCAGCACGCCCGTCAGCAAAAGCGCGATCAAAGCGCTTACAAGAACGGCAAATACAAGAAGGGATTTTAAAAGGATTTCTCCGGCCGTTCCGCCTCTCCGCTTTACAACACATTCCGTGTAATTACTCTCTCCTACCATACTTCTCCTTCCCGGTCACCCGGTAACCAAAGAGGCTCCCGCCCCGTTATTTCTTCTTCGCTTCCTCGACAAATATGCCATTTGTCTTCTGAATCGCGCGGATCAGCGCGTCCTTTGAGTTCTTCCAGTCCGCATCGGCGTTCCGGTAGTCGAACTTGTCCGTGAACCACTCGAGTTCATCGCGTACGCGCTTGAAGTTCTCCACGGTAAGCCGGCTCATAACCGACACGAATTCATCGAGGTATTTCGCGCTTAACGACTTCGGCGCAAGGCGGTGCAATTCCCCGTAATGCTTTAAGCAGAAGCCCTTGGCGCGGGCAAATTTGTCACGGAATACGCTGTCATTCTCATAGAGATAAAAGATCGTTGCCAGATACCGCTCGTACGAATGCGCCATGCGGTCACACACGTAACAGGATGTCTGCTGCTCTTCCGTATAGGTAAACACGGGATCCGATTCCGCCTTGCCGAACAGCGGCGCTTTCTTCACCTTTGTCTGCGAAAGCTTCTCGAGCGTCTTCAGCTGCCTGTCCATGTAGGTAAGCATCATCAGCCCGAGTCCGAGACGGTTCTGGTTCTTATAAAGAAGCGGCAGGTGATTTCCGCAGAAGCCGACCTTATCGGTCTCCATGCGGACATCGTCTTCCATGTAGCTTGCGCCCATGACGAAATCGATGGCGTCGCTCTGCAGCTTGTTGTACATAAAGCAGACCGGGCACTCGCAATCCGCGTCAAACGCGTCGTTTACGGGTATGGAATACAGCTGTTCTTTCATGCTTACCGCTCCTTTCAAAGAGAATGACGACCTATACTATTGCGGCTTATATCCGCTCTTCATCGAACAGATACGGTTGAATACGAGTTTCTCGGGACCGGAATCCTTACAGTCCACACAGAAATACCCGTTTCTCAGGAACTGGAACGTTTCAAATGCTTTCGCGCCTGCAACGGAAGGCTCCAGGAAACTCTCGCGGACAATAAGCGAGTTCGGGTTAACGTTAACCTTTCCGGTCTCCTCGTCATACACGCCCTTTTCCTCGTCTACAAGGTTCTCGTAAAGGCGTACCGTTGCGGAAACCGCCGTCTTAGCATATACCCAGTGGATGGTTCCCTTAACCTTACGGTCCGCACATTCTCCGCCCTTGGTTGCGGGATCGTAGGTACAATGAACGCAGGTTACATTGCCGTTCTCATCGGTATCATAGCCGGTACAGCGGACAAAGTAGGCGCCCATCAGACGGACCTCATTGCCGGGGAACAGGCGGAAATACTTCTTCGGAGGTTCCGGCATGAAGTCTTCTTTCTCGATATACAGCTCGCGGCCGAACGGAACCGTACGGCTTCCGAGCTCTTCGTTCTCGGGATTATTCGAAACCGTAACTTCCTCGGTAGCATTCTCGGGATAGTTATCGATCACAAGCTTAACCGGATCGACAACCGCCATGATACGCGGCTTCTTCAGCTTGAGGTTCTCACGGATACAATATTCAAGCATCGCGTAATCCGAAACGGAATTGCTCTTCGATACGCCGCTCAGTTCCATAAACAGCTTCAGGGATTCCGGCGTAAAACCGCGGCGGCGGAGCGCAGCGATCGTTACGAGACGGGGGTCATCCCATCCGTCCACCGTATGCTCCTCAACCAGTTTCTTAATGTAACGCTTGCCGGTAACGACATTCTTCAGATACATCTTGGCAAATTCAATCTGCTTCGGCGTATCCTCAGGCGTCTTCTTATAACCGCACTCGATCATAACCCAGTCATAAAGCGGGCGGTGATCCTCAAATTCAAGCGTGCAGATGGAATGCGTGATTCCTTCCACGGCATCCTCGATCGGATGAGCAAAATCGTACATCGGATAGATGCACCACTGATCGCCGGTGTTGTGGTGCGTCATACGCGCCACGCGGTAGATGACGGGGTCACGCATATTGATGTTCGGCGAGGCCATGTCGATCTTGGCACGAAGTACCTTCGAACCGTCTTCGAACCGGCCGTTCTTCATGTCTTCGAAAAGCGCAAGGTTCTCTTCGATACTGCGGTTACGGTACGGGCTGTCCTTACCGGGCTCGGTAAGCGTTCCGCGGTACTCACGGATCTCGTCCGCCGAAAGGTCACAGACAAATGCCTTGCCCTTCTTGATCAGTCTTACGGCAGCCTCATACATCTCTCCGAAATAGTTGCTCGCAAAAAACAAACGGTCCTCAAACTCCGCACCGAGCCAGCGCACATCCGCAGCAATCGACTCCACGAACTCCGTCTTCTCTTTGGTCGGGTTCGTATCATCAAAGCGCAGATTGAACTTGCCACCGTACTTCTTTGCAAGACCGCAATTTAACAAAATGGATTTCGCGTGTCCGATGTGCAGATAGCCGTTCGGCTCCGGAGGGAACCGGGTGATGACAGTGCTGCAGCGGCCTTCCGCCAAATCCTTCTCAATGATCATTTCTATAAAGTTTTTGGATACGCTTTCCTCGTTATTCTCTTCGCTCAAAACGTTCCGAATCTCGTTCATAAACGGCCTCCCGGATCGGTGTTTCCACCAAATAGAAATATTTAACCAATTCTATCACAATTGTCTCGGAAATGGAATAGCCATTTTGCATAAATTACGGAAAATGAAGCACCCAAAAATCGACATTCCCGCACCCGCTTCCGACTGTATCAAAAAAGCGGGGACACACTGTCCCCGCACTTTCTCAATGACTGCCCTGCTGCATCTGCTCTTCGTTCTCGTACATGTTCTTCTTCGCGGAATACGGATTCACGCGCTTGCCGTTCTTCTTGCCGGACGGCTGTGATTCCGTCGTCTTTCCGTCGTATTTGTCCATCAGCTGCTGCGTCTCAAGGTCTCCGAAGGTCTCAAGCGGCGCGTGGAGGATTTCCTGCTTCCGCTCTTCTTCCTTGCGCTTTTCTTCTTTCTTCGCCGCCCAGATGGCAATTCCGATCAGGGAAAGGATCAAAACGACAAATCCGACGATTGCAACGATGGAAACGACTTTCAGAACGGAAAGCACCGAAGCCAGCGCGCCGGTCGCGTCCGCTCTGTCACCGAAGAAGTAGATCAGACAGAATATGATAAGGCCCGCAGTCGCCAGCGAGATTCCGCCTTTTCCTCCGTCTCCGCCTGCACCGCCGCCTGCTCTTCCTGCTCCGCCTCTTCCGTACATGTTCCTTCTCCTTTCTCCCTTCCGGGAACCGTTACGATCCTAACGGTATTTCCGATAAATGTGAAAATAAAAGTCTTCTCTGGCTTCTTTCGAAGTAATCTTTCCAAGCTGCTTGTATAATGCCTTATTGCCGCGTATAAAATCGATGATCTCCGGGTTATAGCGCGTTCCCTTCAATTCTTCGAATTCCGCGAAAACGCGGTCAAAATCGCGTCCCTTCAAATAATTCCGTCCGTATACGTCGGTCGCCGCATCCATCGAGTCGCATATGGTCAGGATGTCGGTGAGAATCCGGTATTTGGATGCGTGATTATCATAATCCGAAGGATAACCGGACTTACCGTCATAACTCTTATGATGACCGAGTACGATATCCCCGTACTGTGATAAGATCGGACTCCGCTTCACAATGTCATAGCTCCACTGTGAATGCTTTTTGATCAGTTCAAACTCCAGTGCGGAGATGGAACGGATCTGGGTGTTGATGATCGTCGCGATACGGATCTTACCGATATCGTGCACGCGTGCCGCATTGTATAAAAACAGTGCAAGATCTTCCTTCCGGGCATGCACGTCTTCGGGTTTATCGACGCCGAGCACCTCATAAAACAGCTCCGGTCTCTCGTCCGTCAGTGGGTCAAGTATGGCCTGCGTCAGCTTTGCCGCCATGATTGAATGGATCAGCGTTGCGAGCTGACGGTTCATCATCAGCGTATCGATAAATTCGATTGCCATCCCCTCGTCATCGATGAACTCGATCACGTCATAAAGAAGGTGGAACAGGCAGTAATCCATGTTCTCCCTTCCGGCGCATTCTCTCGGGATTGTCTCGATGTAACTCTTGATCTCATAGAGAATGCCGGCAGTCTGCTGCCGCTTCTGCGCTTCGGTCCGTTTCGAGGATGCCGCAACCATCTGCAGCAAAGGTCTCGTAAGAAGACAGATCACGAAGAACCGCGACACGCCTTTATAGTCATACCATCCGATGGAGGCGAAATTCACTTTCTTACGAAGTGATTTCGTATACGGATACAGAAGATCAAAACAGGCATCGGCAGTCATCCGTCCCGAATAAAAAGCATATACAATGCTTGCCATGAACAGCTTCGGGTTCCGCTTTGCCGCCGGAAGCGCGGTCTGGCGCTCCAGCTCTTTCTCCAATAATCCGGATAACGATTTCTTACGTTTCTCCGGAACGCCTTCCCACCGAAGTGCCTGCATCAATATCACATGAAGCGCAAGACAGTCATGCAGGTATGTCGTAAATTCCTTATAGAAACCGGCAGGCAGGATATCCTTATACTTCTCCACTCCGGCCAGTTCGTTGTAACGCCTTACAATCTGCTCGGTATCGGGCTCGAGCATCTTGCACTCGCGGTCAAACAGGCTAAAACCCGTTTCCAGAATGGAAGTGACTTCCCGCAGAAACAGCTCGTCAACCGGCTGCGCTTCCCGAATCGCACGGATATCGGAAAGCCCCTTCATAACCTGCTTAGCCTCTTCAAGTGAATGCTCGCTGAACGGTCCGTCAACCGAGATATAGGCGTTATTGGCAAATGCGTACCGGCACATTCGTTCCGAAAAGCTGTCTCCGCGCTTTGCGTAGCGCTTCATCAGCATCCGTAAAACGGACGACTCCATAACCTCATCGAAAAGAGCTCTGTCAAAGTACAATAACGCACCGTCGCGAAGGGCATCGGCCTCTGCGTCATCCGTTTCCCTTTCCCCCGAGGTATACGGTCTTATCATCTCATTGATGTTCTTCTCCACCACGGAATGGGAAACACGGATCAGATTGGATTTACGAACCAGATGCTCTGTCCAGACCTGCTTATCGTCCGAAGAAAGCAAACGCTGCTCTTCCATATCAATTTCATTGATTCTGGCCAGATAATCGTTATAAAAATCGATAATGGACTGTGGCACCCGGTTCACCTCCTTCTTTCCGGAATCAGTTGCCTCCCATAACGGCGCGCATTCTGTTGGCTGCCTCACGGGCCGTATTATAATTGATGTAACCGACGTAGAGTTTCATTCCCGGATAGGAATAGCAATACTCATAACCGCCGCTCGTGGAAACAGAATACGTCTCAACGGTCCACGACGCGCCGTCGTCAATCTGCATGCGGGCCAGGCTCAACAACTGGTCGGTTGACAGACTGGTCTGCACGTTTCCGGAGATCGTTTCAAGAATCTTTTCATATTTTTTCAAAACTGCTGGCGTCTGCAGTTTATTGATGATGCCCTTAATGACTTCCATCTGGTTCTTTCCGCGTTGCAGGTCTCCCGCAGCAAAGGCCTTTCGTTCACGGGCAAATGCGAGAGCACTCTTTCCGTTCAAGTGATTAACACCCGCCGAAAACGAATAGCCTCCGGTCGTCGTGAAGGAATAAGCGGAATACACATCTATGCCTCCGAGAAGGCTTACAAACCGCTGAACGCTTGAGAAGTTTACACGGACATAATAATCAAGCTTAATGCCGTAAATATTCTGAAGCGTATTCATGGAAGCGCGTACACCGTAGATTCCGGCATGCGTCAGTTTATCGTAATTGTTGCCGGTGACGCCGGGAATCTTGACATAAGCGTCACGCGGAATCGTTACAAGAAGTATCTTCTTCGTCTTCGGATTGACTGTCATAATGATGTTGACATCACTCCGGCTTCTTGTGGAAATACCGCCATAGGTATCAATTCCGCTGATATATACCGTAAAATATTCTTCCGTAACATTCTTCGCGTCATTACGATCCGGAAGCGGTGCCTCCGTCGGTGTCGGCTTCGGCGTTACCGGCGGTTTGGTCGGTCCCTGCGGTGTCGGTGTTACCGGCACTTTCGTCGGTGCTTTCGTCGGTACATCAGTCGGCGTCGGCTCTTCGCTCGGTGTAACCTCATCTGTGGGCGTAACCTCTTCCGTAGGCGTTATCTCCTGCGTCGGTCCGGGCTCTCCGCTCGGTCCCGGTTCTCCGCTCGGTCCGCCTTCTCCACCCGGGCCGGGTTCCCCGCCGGTCGGATCCGGCATGGGTGTGGGTGTCAGGTTCGAACGTTCAATCTCCGTATCGAAAGACAACTCGCCGAGAATCTTATAGTGTCCTGCAAAGCCTTCCACATACTCTTCTAACATCGGAACGAAGGCAGCGTCTGCTATCATTGCGCGAATCTCGCCCTTCAACAAGGCTTGAGCAAGATCGTTATAATACTCCAGTTCACGAAGCGTCAGCTTCAGATTGTAGGTACGGGCTATGTAATCGTATGCGGCAACAGAGTTGGCGTAATCCTGCGCCTTCTGAACGCCGTAGGTATAGCCGTTCGTATCGCTGATCACCTTCGCGGAGTCCTCCGCGCGAACGATGACCGCAACCCCTTCGATATGAATCGTCTCAGTCGGTTCCTGTCCGGAAATCTTGTCGATGGTCTTCCGGGCGGGACGCAGATACGCGAGGGCCAGAATGCAGCCTATGATCCACAGAATTGCCCAGATTATGCCGAACGTGACACTGTTTCGCGTCTTTCGGACGACAAGCGCGCACACGCTCACGGTGAGAACTACAACAAAGAACGCTCCGAGCTCGATCATGATCCTTTTCGGAAAGATCGGGAATTTGATCAATTCATAAAAGACAAGTCCCATGGCGATTGCCTGCAACGCAAGGAATACAATTCCCGTGATGCGTCCGGCTTTACCGACTCTCTTGCGGCCTGCCTTTTTCCTTGTACTCATCGTTAATATATGCTCCTAAATAATGTATTATCAAAACATATTCTTTGACAAATACTATTATACCACCGAATATGCAACGCATCAAGTGAAACAAATGTGAAGAGCCCGCCCCGCGATTCCGATTGCCTAAAGAACCCGTCGAATAAATCAACACCGGATACTCCACGCCCCATAAAAAAAGCAGGAGGCTTTTCGTCTCCTGCTTTCCGATGTTTTTACTTTTTGCTTACGACTTCCACGCCTTTGCCGCTCTTAAAGATGCTCTCCGAAGGGATCACGCCGCGAACAGACGATGTCGGATAAACGTTTGAGTGGCTGCCGATCACGGTACCCGGATTCAGAACGCTGTTGCATCCGACTTCCACGAAATCTCCGAGCATGGCTCCGAACTTCTTCAGACCGGTTTCAATACTGCCTTCCGCCGATTTTACAACGACAAGCGTCTTGTCGCTCTTCACGTTCGAGGTTAAGGAACCGGCTCCCATGTGGGATTTGTACCCGAGAACGGAATCGCCGACATAATTGTAATGCGGCACCTGTACGCCGTCCGAAATGATCACGTTCTTAAGTTCTACGGAGTTGCCGACAACGCAGCCGTCGCCGACCAGTGCGCTTCCGCGGACAAATGCGCCGTGTCTTACCTCGGTATTCTCACCGATGATGCACGGTGAGCCGATATATGCGGAAGGAAATACCTTCGCACTCTTCGCGATCCACACGCCTTCCTCGGGATGATCGTATTTCTCCGGATCAAGCGAAGCACCGACCGTAAGAATGATTTCCTTGATCTTCGGAAGAATCTCCCACGGATACGTTACCTGCGAAAGCCACGGCCACGCAAGCGTGTGTCCGGGCTCGTAAAGGTCCGCAACCTTCAATTGAATACTGCCCATAGAATCCTCTCTTTCTTCCCGCGGAAAGGAAACACCTCCGCAGGCTGCCTTTCCGACTTCTTATCTGACTTTCAAAAGATGGCCCGACTTACGGATCGCATCGATGATCTTATCCACTTCGGCATTGCACTCTTCATAAGTACCGGCTTCGGACATAACACGAAGCACTTCCTCGGTACCGCTTGCGCGAAGCAGCACGCGGCCGTTGTCGCCGAGTTCCGCCGTGCAGGCGTCAACCTGAAGCGTAACGGCGGGATCGTTCATCGTGCCCTGCTTGTCGTCTACTTCCACATTCTTAAGAACCTGCGGATACAACGGAACCTCGGATGCCAGAGCGGAAAGCGGCATGTTGGTATCGATCAGAACCATCATAACCATGATTGCGGTCAGAATACCGTCGCCGGTACGCGCATACTTACGGAATATAACATGTCCGGAGTTCTCACCGCCGATCAGGTGGTCCTTCTCCTTCATGTTCTCATATACGTAGCGGTCGCCGACCTTGGTCTTCTCATAGTCGATGCCGATACGGTCAAGTGCCTTGTAAAGACCGAAGTTCGACATGATTGTCGTAACTACGGTGTTGCTCGGAAGCTGACCGATCTTCTTTAAGTATTTTGCGCAGATATACATGATCTGGTCGCCGTCGACAACGTTTCCGTTCTCGTCTACGGCAAGGCAGCGGTCCGCATCGCCGTCGAAGGCAAATCCGACGTCAACGCCTTTCTCTTTCACGTATTCGCAAAGACCTTTGATGTGTGTTGAACCGCAGTTTTCATTAACATTGATGCCGTCCGGCTCATTGTTGATGACATACGTCTTCGCACCGAGCGCGTCAAATACGGATCTTGCAATCATCCAGGAACTTCCGTTCGCGCAGTCAAGAGCAACCTTACGGTTTTCGAAAGACTTCGTGGCAACATTGGTCAGATATCCGATATAACGGTTACGTCCGGTATAATAGTCGACCGTGCATCCGATATCGGCACCGGTTGCAAAAGCGGGCTCGGCACATTTTCCATCCAGATATTCCTCAACGAGATCCTGAACCTCGTCTTCCATCTTCTCGCCGTCGCCGTTCATCAGCTTGATACCGTTATCCACGAACGGGTTGTGGCTCGCGCTGATCATGATACCGCAGTCAAAATGATCCGTTCTCGTGATATACGATACGCAGGGCGTCGTCGTAACATGAAGCAGATAAGCGTCAGCACCCGACGCGGTAATGCCTGCGGCAAGCGCGTTCTCATACATGTAGGAAGATCTTCTCGTATCCTTGCCGATCACGATCTTGGCATGATGATCCTTGCTGTAATAAGAGCCGAGGAAACGCCCGATCTTAAAAGCGTGTTCCGCTGTCAGAACAACGCCGGAACGGCCTCGAAAGCCGTCGGTTCCGAAATATTTTCCCATATTGGTTTCCTTTCCGGGCACAGGCCCTTCCGATTATCCGTTATAGCAAGCCTCGTCGCAGACAAGGACTACGTTATCATGAAGATTCAGGAAGGAAGCCGGGCAGGAAGTCGTTACGGTACCCTTAAGCATCTGCATAACCGCATCATGCTTGTTCTTTCCGTTTGCGAGAATGATGATCTTCTTCGCGGAAAGAATGGTTCCCATACCCATCGTAAGCGCATGTGTCGGAACATCAGCGGCGCTTGCGAAGAAACGTGCGTTGGCATCGATCGTATCCTCGGTCAGAGATGTAACATGCGTTACGGGAACAAGTTCCGTATCGGGCTCGTTAAATGCGATGTGACCGTTACGGCCGATTCCGAGCACCTGAATGTCAGCCCCGCCGAGGGAACGGACATAAGCCTCATAACGGGCAGCCTCGGCATCTCCGTCGGGAGCCGCGCCGTTCGGAACATTGGTCTTCGCCTTGTCGATGTTGACATGGTCGAAGAGGTTCTTATTCATGAAATAACGATAGCTCTGATCATTCTCGGGGCTGATCGGATAATACTCATCGAGGTTAACGGTGGTGATGCCGGAGAAATCAATCTCGCCTTTACGGTTCATCTCCACAAGCTTTGCATACATTCCTTCCGGTGTTGAACCGGTAGCAAGGCCAAGCACCCCATTCGGCTTCGCCTTAATGACAGCTGCAACGATCTCCGCGGACTTGGCGGAAACTTCATCATAGTTTTTGCAAACAATTACTTCCATAGTGTTATTCCTTTCAAAGGGATTCGGATCCGGTCATTTCCGTAAACGGAAACGCTATAAAAATCCTCTAAAATTTTACCGCAAAACAGCCTTCATTTCAAGAGAAAATATCTCCGTTACTGCTCTTTCTCACCGTCGATACCATCCGTTTTCAAGGCAGTGTCCGAAGCCTTTCCCGCCTCAGCCAGATGCGGGTTCGGTCCTCCGAAGCGGCGCATTCTGCGTTTCTTCAAAACCGTTCTCGTGAGGACAAATCCCATAACGCCGAATACGATCACAATCCCGATGATCAAAAAGATCTTCAGCAATCCGTTTCCGACCTTCTTCGAAAGAGGCTCCTGTTCCGGTTCGGGCGACGGGCTCGGAGCACTTGTGGGCGTGGGAATCAGCGTAGGCGTAGGTGTAGGCGTCGGTTCCACGGCGATGATAACCTGTCCGGTCGGATTTCCGATTGTATCCTTGATGACACTTTTCGGCGATATCAGATCCACAGCGGTTTCTTCTCCTGCGATCAGTTTCGCAAGAACCGCCTCGGAATCCTTGCCGTCACACACATAGAATCTCGGGTCCTTAACACTTGCCCGGAATACGATTGCTTCGTCTTTCGCAACCTGAACGCCGGAATACAGTACACCGTTACGATCCTTGCCGTAAATGCGGTCATAAACCGAGCAGAACAGTTCCGCCTTAACCTTCTTTCCGGGAGTAACAACAACATAATAGGTTTCTCCCTCCCGATATGCAAAAAGGAATTCCTTGCTGATTCCGTAGGATGCTCCGACATGTGCGGTTTCATCAACCTCCGCCTTGCTTCCGTCTCCGGAAGCCACCTTCTTGCCGGATGCGTCATATACGGTTACGCTTCCGCCCGTGTCAAGCGTAATATACTCATAGCAGTCCTTGCAGTTCAGAAGCGCCGTCCCATCGCCGAGCACATCCATCCAGGCCATACATAACTCCGGCGCATGAGCGACACCGAGATTGACCATGGAATCGCCGTCATCCTTCTGCTGCCTGCGATCAACGAAATCCGAGATGATCGGCTTAATAAAGTTGATCATCGCATTGCTGCCGGTATCTTCTCCGAGTACAAGCGAACGGGCCGCGTTCTGCAAAAACTGCACATACAATGCCGGCGTTCCGACAAAGTCCGTGATCTTCTTCAGCGCACGGTCAAGAAGCACCGCCTGCCCGCCTTCATTAAAAAGCAGGTAAGTTTCCGTTCCCGCATATTCACAAAACAGTTCCTGCACCTTCGGAGCAAGCTCATAATAGTTCTCGCTGTTTAAAACCGAGGGGAGGAAGAACGAAATGCCGTAGCGCCGGTAATCCCATTCGGACGGAGCAACCTTCGTAACCGGATCGATCTCATTCACAAAAGAGAAGATGTTTTTATAAAGCGCCTGCTCATCGCCGGGCTTGGCATCCCGTGACGCCTGCGGAGCTTCAAAACAGAATGCATAGATATTCTCGGGTTTAACCGGCCCGAGTAATCCTTTGTCAGCCAGATTATCAAGGTTATACGCGGTCATATTGGTAACCGCGGCGCCGCGCGAAAAACCCGAGATCCAGATGGAAATCTTCTTATCAGAAGGCATATCGCTGATGTATTTGGAAAGTGCCTCGGTAACAACCTGCGCAGCATCCGTAAAGCCTTTATGGAAGGTACCGGAACCGAGCGTAAAGTTGCTCGCCCATTCCTTTTTATAATTTCCGCCGCGGATCACGACAACGACCACCGATTCCGTTTCGCTGATCTGCCGTTCGCCGAAGGCATACCCGATCGTATCAGCGCCGGGTTTTACATAGCAGACGGTGTCCTCGGTGTATTTGACGCCGAGCTGGTCAAATACGGGAAGCAGCCGCGTGGGCTGCGCGTCATCACCGATCCCGACGCCTGCGAGCGCCATCCGGATGGACATTCTTGCCAGGTCCATATTGAGTTCGTACGAGGAACATGAAAAGAAACTGTCCCGATACGAAAAATTGCATACCTTCTCGCTTTTCTCCCCGTCAACACCCGACGTCGTATACGGAAACGATCCCTCGATGTCTTCCGCAAACGCCGTTACGTTCACGGATAAGAGAAAACATACCGCCAAAGCCGCAACCAGCCAGATTCTGATTCTCCGAAGCATACTCATACCTTTCCTTCCCGCTAAGCAATCCCGATTGCCCCAAAAGTTATTCCCATTTTCAAAAAAGGGCATGAAACACATGCCCTTTTCCTTTCTTAAACTTCCGAATAAACAACTTTCTTCTCCGACAGGAATTCCCTGATAACTCCCGCGCTGATGCACTCCGTATAGGTTACGGGCACACCGTCAATGACCTCGGTACACGTACCGGTTACCATTCCCATCAGGACGCCGTCACGGTTCACTACCGGCGCGCCGCAGAACCCGTTGCCGCAAAGACCGGACAGGACAAATCCCTTTACCCTGCCTTCTTCGCTGCTTGTTCTGATGATTATTCCGTCTGCCGGCATCTGGACCGGCATATGCTCTCCGGTAACGGTCCACTGGATATCATCCCGTTCCGGGAAGAAATCATAGTCATCAAACCCGGTGACCGGATATCCGAGCTTACATACACTCATGCCCGCCCGCGGCTTATCCGGAACGGAAAATGTGCAGTTCCCGCTGTACTTCATGCCGCCGCTGCCCTGCAGCCGAATGATTGCCAGATCATATACCGGGTGCATATCGATACTGAGCCGTTCGATCTTCTCATAGCAATCCGCAAAGCTGTAGCGGAGCTGGATCGTTGTTTCGCCCTTGAGGTAATCGAACCTGCGCTCCATGCGGTTCGTTTCGATCCGGAGACTGCGGTCCGACGGAAGCGAAAACAATTCCTTCCGGAACGACTCATAACGGGCGTTGATCCGTCCGGCACGCATGATTTCCTCGGCTATATGCCTGCAGGTTATTGCCGTGCCGTCACGGTTCACGAAGAACATGGTCGCCGTCTGGGGGATTACCTCATCCGACTTATAGATTCTAGCGATTGTCTTGACCGGACGAACATAGCCGGCGGCCTTTTCCATCGCATCTGCAAACATAAAAATCCTCCCCGAAAGCGCGCCTTAACGGTCAATCGCTCTCGTCCAGTACGCCTGGTTATAAATATCGGTCAGGCGGTACATAATCTTCACTTTGTAATCCTTCAGCACGATATCGCTGACGGTCATATTCTCGGTTGCGATCAGCGGATCACCGAGATAATAGGTATCAAGGTATTTCTGATCGTAGGAATAGTAATCGCAAATAAACTTGATCTTGCTGCCCGCTTCGATCGTCTCCGTTCCCTTCGCAACGGTATCGGTCTCGCCGTCCATATAAACAGCCGTAGCACCCGCGATACTTCCGATTCCGTTCTCGTCAAATACGATCTGAATCTCGGAACGTACGCCGTCGATCATTGCCGGAACATATCCGAAGTAGTACTCTTTGCCGTCCACAACGCTTGTATCGGTGTGGTAGTAAGCAACAACATGATTGTTAATGGCAACCCAGGTCTTATCAACATCCGCGATCAGATTGCCGTCCTTATCATAGGAAAGAACGTTATCGAGACCGAGATCGATGTAACCCGCTCCGTCGTCCACAAACATATTCTTGTCGGCGCTGTGTACGAGTGACCAGTTCTCCTCGGTAAGGGAAAGAACATAATCGTCGCCGACCTTTTTAAACGTCAGGTCGCCGGTCAGCATATGGCCGGAAACGTATTCCGCCATTGCGTCGGTATCCTGGTCCTTCATGTAATCGATGTTGTCATCGGAAAGACCGTCGATCTGAATACTGCGGCCGCCTCCGAGGAAACCGCCGATCAGGGACGAAAGAACGTCACCGCCGCCACTGCCGCCGATCAGGGAACTGCCGAGATCAAACAGGGAACTCATCGGGGAAGAAGTACCGCCTGCGGAAATCTGTCCGGACGTCTCAAGCGCGGCAAACTGACGGATGCAGTTTGCGTACTCGGAATCCATACCGATCTGATTATAGGTCCTCACCGCCGTATCAACATTGGAAGTCTTCTGATACGGGAAATAAATGGACACACCGTAGGCATTGGTCATATTGGAGGAAGTACGGTTGTATTTGACCGCGCTTTTGATCGCGTTGGCAAGCGCCGTTCCTTCCTTGGTATTCATGTTAAGCGCAAGGTTCGTCAGGTCGACCTGGTCGATCTTGGTGCTCTGTGCGAACTCTCTCGTATCGGCACGCGCATTGGACACCGCTTCATAATCCTTATTCTGAAGCTTGCCGCTGACAGACTTTGCGAAATCGGTCAGCTTCGAAGGAACCGTATAAGAGAATTCCGCAAGGTCAACGAGGGAAAGCGTCGTCTTCTGGCCGCGGCACTTGGATGCGCACATCGTTACGAAATCATCGATGATCGTCTTACCGAGCGTCGTGGTAGGCGTCGAGGTATTGCTTCCGAGCTGTGTCAGCCAGTTCGTATAATACCATCCGATACCGGGCTCGGTCTCTTCGGAAGCGATCAGATAATCGCCGTAGTTGTCAAGCATCAGCGCCGTCTCTGCCGTAGCCATCAGGCAGGCATCGAAACCGATGATGTCAAATGTTACGCCGCCCTGCTTCAAGGCGCTGTTGATACCGGCAAGGTTCATGGAACCGGAACGGGAATTCTTCTCGTCATAGCCGTATCCGCTTACCGATCCGCCGCCGTGATCCCAAAGGATCAGGATGTTTCTGCTTGCGGGATAATTGCTCGCGCAGTACTTAATAAAATCGGAAAGGTTGGTCGGGTCGGTCATGGCCTTACGGCCGTAGCTCTTCTCAAGGCACTGCAGGCTGCCGTTAACAACACGGTAGATCTGGTTCACGTCGCTGCTGATGCCGGATGTTTTCCATTTGCTGCAGCCGCCCGTAAGAACGATGATGCGGACATTGTCGCCGTAGGTTGCCTTAGCCATCTCGGCAAGGTCATTGCTGGCCATACCGTGCTTGGACTCAAGGTCGGTACCGCACATGTAGACCATGATGGTTACGGTATCCTGTCCGTTGCCCTTAAGTACCGTACGCTTGTCGCGCGCGCCCTTTACAACCTGCTGGTTTACGGGCTGTGTCGGAGCGGGTGCTCCCTGCGTGATCACGGTCTGGCTGTCATCTCCGGAATCACCTGTGTCGCCGGAACCGCCGCCGAGCAGGCCTCCGAGCAGATTTCCGAAGCCGCCCTTCGAACCGAGGACCAGCATGATAATGATCAAAATAATGGAGCCGCCGCCCGCAGCACGCTTCACATTGCTGCCGCCGCCCGTAGAAGACGGACGGAATCCGCTTCCGCTGCCGCTGCCGGATTCAGAACCGTGTCCCTGTCCTACGGGGCCGGTACCGAGACCGTCTCCTCGCTTATGTACGTCACCGCCTGTGCCGGTTACATTCTTCCGTCTTCCGGAAGGTCTGTTATCATCCATATCTTACCTCCTGCGGCCGGATGCCGCTAACTGTCAAAACAAGTCGGCATAAAAACCGATAATAGAATTATACTACGAAATAACCTTCGATTCAACTGTATATATTTTCCATAAAAATACAGGTTATTACCGTAAAGATAAAGAGAGAATCGTCCGAAAACGATTCTCTCCTTCCGCATTCACACACACAAATGAATGATAGATTACTTTTTATTCTTCTGCAGGAAATCCGGAATCTTGATTCCGCTGCTCGGCGCTTCCTTCGGCTCGGGCTTAGTGTAAACCGGAGCTGCTTCGGCTGCCGGGGAAGATACGAATACCGGCTTGGGAGTCGAAACGACCGGGCTCGGAGCTGCCTGTGCGGGAGCTGCCGGCTGCGATGCGGGCTTCGCTACCGACGAGGTCGTGCGGTTATTCATAAAGCCGAATCCGGTATAACCAGGAGCTGCCGCAGTAGCCTTCTTCTGAGAATTGCCGCCGTAGTAGTTGCTTCTTGCGGAAGCGGACTGGCTGCTGCCCTTGCTTGCGCTCTCATCGAGGCCGGTCGCGATAACCGTGATACGGCACTGGTCGGGAGCGGTCTCATCGTACATTGCACCGAAGATGATGTTGGCATCCTCGCCGCAGAGTTCCTGTACATATGTAGCAGCTTCGTTTACTTCGATCAAGCTTACGGCACCGGCGATCTGAAGGATCACGTGGCTTGCGCCCTCAATGTTGGTCTCAAGAAGAGGGGATGTGGTAGCCTGCTTAACGGCTTCCATACACTTGTCATCACCGGTACCGTAACCGATACCGATATGAGCAATACCCTTATCCTTCATAACGGTCTGAACATCCGCGAAGTCAAGGTTGATCAGTGCGGTATCATTGATCAGATCGGTGATACCCTGAACACCCTGCTGCAGAACTTCGTCGGCCTTACGAAGTGCTTCCGGCATGGTCGTACGACGATCCACGATTTCCAGAAGACGATCGTTCGGGATAACGATCAAAGTATCCACATGCTGACGGAGACGCTCAATACCTGCAATGGCGTTGGACATACGCTGCTTTGCTTCGAAACGGAAAGGCTTCGTAACGATACCTACCGTAAGAACACCGAGTTCCTTGGCAATCTGCGCTACAACGGGAGCTGCACCTGTACCGGTACCGCCGCCCATACCGCAGGTGACAAATACCATATCGGCACCTTTGATCATCTGGGTAAGCTCTTCTTTGCTTTCCTCCGCTGCCTTCTCTCCTACGTCCGGCTGGGAACCTGCACCAAGACCTTTGGTCAGCTTCTCGCCGATCTGGATGTTGACCGGAGCTTTACAGTTTTTCAAATGCTGACGGTCCGTATTAACACATACGAACTCAACGCACTGGATTCCTTCTTCGATCATCCTGTTAACCGCATTGTTACCGGCACCACCGACACCGATTACGATAATTCTTGCGCCGGCTTCCTTCTCATCACCTTTAATCTCAAGCAAGGGTATGTCCTCCTTCAAACTTTATATATGGTTTGGAAACTTCAAACTTTCACTAATTAAAAAAATCTACTATAAATATATTACGATTTTGCATGAGATGCAAGTAGAATTTTGAAAATACTTGATTTTTTTTACATCTTTTCTACAACTGACTTCTCATTTGCAATTTATTCTACAGCATATCATTCTATAACAGTAGCAATTACATTATCCTCGCTTGTCTCAACATTCTCCATGTGAAAATGGAACTTTCTCTCGTCACCCGCGATACTTTCGAGAATTCCGGGTATCATTCCGATCTGGATATCATAGGCATCCCGCGTTCCGAGGTCGAACCGGTTGTCGTTACAGATCAGGTAAATTTCGTTATCCTCGCCGAAATGGATCTCACTTGCTTCCACCTTATGCTTCTGCAGCTGGCGGACAAGATTCATGACCACTCTCGCGAGGTCGCTGCGCTGTGTCTCAAATACCTGATACAGGGTAACCTTCGTGTATTTGAGACCGGTGATGACCGGAAGGTTTTCCACATTTTCCTTCTTCGTTGATACGATGACGCCGTCCGAATCGAAATAGAGGTAATTTCCCATTTCGAGGATACAGCCGACCGGCATCTTCTCATATGCGCGGATCTCAACCGATTTCTTTCCGGTCACCCTGACAGTGATCTTCTCAAGAAACGGCAGTGTGTCCGCCTTGTTGTATTTGTAATACAGTTTCAGAAACGGTGTGTACTGCTCGTACCATTTGTCGAGCGTGTGTTCCTTGATCTCCTCTTCCGTGTACCGCCCGCTCATACCGATGACCGTGACGGTAACATCGGTTTTGAGATCGATCTTATAGTTCTTGCGAAACCACAGAAGGAAGCTCACGACAAGGATTACCGCCAGGGCAACGATCAGCACAACCTTCAGAAGAAGGGTCGTTCGCTTTTCCAGTTTGACGATCTTCGGCATATCATACTCCCGAAAGGCAATAATGTATCCGAGCCCGTGAATTTCACAGACTCGGAATGTGAATACTTATTTCAACGGTGCCGCAAGTTCCGGCACGGCGTCATAATCGATTTTCGAGGAGACATTGAGCACGAGCCCCATCTCCATCATGAGAAATACGAGGGAACTTCCGCCGTAACTGATGAACGGCAGCGGGATACCCGTCGAAGGGATCAGGTTGGTTACCACGGCGATGTTTAAGATCGCCTGCAGCGCGATCTGGGTAAATACTCCGACCGCGATCAAAGAACCGAACAGATCCGGGGCATTGGCCGAAATCTTAAAGATCCGGACAAGCAGAATGATGTAGATCGCGATCAGGAACAGTCCTCCGACCACGCCGAGCTCCTCCACGATACAGGAGAAGATCATGTCGGTATGCACTTCCGGAATGTATCCAAGCTTCTGGATACTGTTCCCGAGGCCTTTGCCGAACCAGCCGCCACTGGCGATCGCATACAGTCCCTGCAGAATCTGATATCCGCCGGGAGCGTTCTCAATGTCCTTCCATACCTGGACACGCGCCGCGCGGTACCCTTCCAGTTTAATAAAGATCAACGCGGCGATCACAACGATGAAAAATGCGATAATGTAATACCATGTCTTACGGCTTGTTACAAACGGCACGACAAATACGATGCCGGCCATGATCAGCGCGGTCGTCAGGTTCTCGATCGCCACGAGAAAAATCAGCGGACCCGTAAACACCACGACACGGATAAATCCGGTCATGCGGTCGAGACGCTTCGGTGATACATACACGATGTAAGCTACCAAAAGGATAATCAGTACCTTCGATATTTCAGAAGGCTGGAGTTTGAAAAACTTACCGAGTGACAGCCAGCGGTTGGATCCGTTCGTTCCGTCACCTTTAAACAATACGAAAGCCTGCAGCGCAAGACAGCCGACAAAGCCGATCAGGAGCAGATTGACACGGAATTTCCCGATGCCGAACCGTGCGATATAAACACGGTAATCAATCTTCGAAACAAGCAGCATCAGAACCAGCCCGAGGATTGCGTATTTTGCCTGGTTTTTCACGAACAGTGTGGCGTTGCTGTAATATTTGGTTGCGTTATAGGCACTGATGCTGTAGATCATGATAAGGCCGAAACCGATCAAAAAGAGTATCAGAAACAGGAGGGTATAGTCGAAGTAGTTCTTCGGCTGCACTCTCTTCTTCTCGGTGGTCTTTCCGCCGTCTTCTTTTTTCAGGACTCGGTTCAGGGTCGATTCGTTATCCACCTTAACATCCTCACAACATCATAGTTTCAAAGTTTAATCGGGAAGTCCGCGTACAAGCGTCTTAAAGATTTCGCCGCGTTCCTCGTAATTCTTGAACATTCCCCAGCTTGCGCAGCACGGGGACAACAGGACTGCGTCTCCGGGAACCGCATGCTCATAGGAATAATGTACCGCTTCCTCCATCGAGTTCACGCGGACGATATTCAAAAAGCCCATGCGTCTTGCGGTCTGCTCGATCTTGTCGGCCGTCTGTCCCATCAGGATCAGCGTCTTAACCTTTCCCGGGAATTCGGCGATCCACTCCTCGTAGGAAGAGCCTTTATCGTATCCGCCGCCGATCAGAAGCGTCGGTCTCGTCATGGCGCGTACCGCCTGAATCGAAGCGTCGGGGTTCGTTCCCTTGGAATCATTATAATACATGACACCGTGTTTTGTCGCGGTATATTCGATCCGGTGCTCTACGGCGACAAAATTCCGGAGTGCTTCGCGGATCAGGTCCATCGGAACCTTCATCGAGATGCCGGCCGCTATGGCAGCCATCGCGTTCTCATAATTGTGTTTTCCGATGATGTTCATCTCATGCACGTTGATGACGATTTCTTCCTTCATGCCGTCATTATAAACGATATTGTCACCGGACACATAGAGGCCTCTGCGGAGTACTCTCGAACTGCTGAACCAGAAAATCTTTGTGTGAAGCTTCTCGGATTCCGTGCGGAGACGCTCATCCTCGTAATTGAGGATACACACCTCGCCCGGTGTCTGGTTTCGTGCGATGTTGAATTTGGCATCCGTATACGCTTCCATCGTATGATGGCGGTTCAAATGGTCGGGCGTGATGTTCAGGATCATGCTGACACACGGATGAAAATCTTCGATCGACTCGAGCTGGAAGCTGCTCATCTCGGCAACAGTCACGCTCTCGTCAGTCATTTCCTTGGCGAAATCGGTGTAAGGCGTTCCGATGTTTCCAACTACGAAAACCTTCTCAAAATACAGTTTCATAATCTCGCCGGTCAGCGCCGTCGTCGTTGTCTTTCCGTTCGTTCCGGTAACGGCGATCAGGCGGCCTTTGGCAAAACGGTATGCGAGTTCCACCTCGCCCCAGATCGGAACGCCCTTATCCCGCATCCGGTTGATGAAGTCAAGATCGGAAGGAACGCCGGGGCTGATGATGACAAGTTCCGTCTCCTCTTCCAGTTCCTTCGGAAAATCCCCCGTAACGATCTGCCCGTGAAAACCGTTTCCGAGTTTTTCACGAAGCGCTGCCGTATCAAGCTGGGCGTTCCCATCATATACCGTGATCGAAGCATTCTCCTCCGTGAGAAGGCGGCAGGCTGACACGCCGCTCTTTCCCGCTCCGATGATAACCGTTTTTTTGTTTTCGAGATTCATGTGTTTTCTCCTGTTTCGCCTTGCGTTTATTTCTTTCCGTCCGATATCAGGCGGCTTTCCGCCGTAGCGGCATGACTTACGGTCACTCCGCCTTCTTCTCTATTTCCGCACTATGCTCGTCTTCCGCATTTTCAATAATGTTAATGCCGTAATCGATCTCGCCTTCCGACGGATACAGTCCGAGATGCGGAAGGATTTCCTTTAAAATACTGCTCGTCAGCATCGTTGCCGGACGGCTGGAGTTGTACAGTGTGTCGGAATTAACCTCATCGATAACTACGTAGATCACAACCTGCGGGTTGTCGGCCGGTACGCTTCCGATAAAGGATACGACGTATTTGTTATCGGTTACGATTTCCTGACGCACACCCTGCTGCGCCGTACCGGTCTTTCCGCCGACAAGGTATCCTTTTACCTGCGCGGGCGTCGCGGTACCGGCTCTTACGGTTTCGTAAGTCGCTTTACGCATAAACTCGGTCGTGGTCTTGGAAACGGTCCGCGCCGAAATCGTATTCTTGGCTTCGTAAACGGTCGCTCCGCTTGCGTTTACGATCTTCTTAACAACGTGAGGCGTGTAATAGTATCCGCCGTTGATGATCGAACTGTACGCGGCAGCCATCTGGATCATCGTAACGTTAAAGCCCTGACCGAAGCTGCTGGTTGCGAGCTCAACCTGGTTCAGGTTCAGCTTGTCAACAACGATACCCTTTTCCTCGCCGGGAAGGTCGATGCCTGTCTTGAAGCCGAATCCGAAACGATCCTGATAAGTACGGAACGTTGTTCTTCCGATCTTATCGGAAATGTCCATCATGGCCATGTTGCAGGAACGCATCAGTGACTGCTCTAACGTCAGTTTCTCATGACGGGCGTTACAGTGGATCTTGTAGTTGTCGAGTTCGGCAACGCCGCCGCAGTAATATGTGCTCTCCGGTGTGGCAATGCCCTCCTCGAGCGCTGCCGCAACGGTAATACATTTAAAGGTCGAACCGGGCTCAAACGTATAGCTGATGCAGAAGTTCTTCCACATCTCGTTAAGCTTCGTAAGCTTCTCCTCTTCACTCATCGCCGCAAGTTCCTCGGCGGAAACAAATCCAGTCAGTTCACGCGGGTTATTGAGGTCGTAGCCTTCGTTACTTGCCATCGCGTAAATCTCGCCGTTGTTCGGGTTCATAACGATGACACCGATATTCTTGCAGCCCATCTCCTCATTAAACTGCTTTATATTCTTCTCAACGGCAGTCTGTACGGCCACGTCGATCGTTGAATAGATCGTTGCACCGTCCTCTGCCGGCCATGTCTTCTTGATCAGGTTCAGCTCGGCGTCATAATAGCCGCTCTCGCGTCCCGATTTGCCGGTCAGGTATTTGTCGTACTGATATTCGATTCCTGCGCCGGTCGAATGGTCGCTGTTGACAAATCCGACGATATGGGAAGCAAGGCTTCCGTACGGATATTCGCGGGTGAAGATCGTCTCGAACCAGACGCCCTTAACGAGCTTGTGATTCTCCTCCTGAAGCCGCTTGAACTCGCGTACCTTATCGTAGCTGCAGCCCTGGATCAGAACGATGTAGGCGCTCTTCGGGTTCTTCTTTAAGATATCGCGTACTTCCGACGCCGAAACATCGTCAAACGCCTTCGTGATCGCCTCGACCGTCGGGTCGACATACATGCCGTTGTTCGCATTTACCACGCTCGGATCAAGAATGACGTTATAGGTAACGACGTTCTTTGCGAGCACGGCGCCGTTACGGTCCATGATCCGCCCGCGTTCATACGGAATATTCGTATTGACATAACTCTGGTGGCTCAGCACGGCATTCGTGTAGTCCACGCCGTGACGCTGCTTCAGATAAATGATACGAAACACGAGAACCATGAACAATACAAAAACAACGCAAAATACAAGCATGAATTTTGCTTGCATTTTGCGTGTGAAAATCTTCTTTTTCTTATGGTTACGGTCTGCGGCCGTTCTTCCTTCCGTTCTTGCAGCCATAATCAATCCCCTTTATTGAACTTGTCCGATTATTTCATCAGACGGCGCAGCACTTCGGTAACCGCATCCACGTCACCTTCGTCAGCCGCTTCGGGAACGTCGGCGAACTGTCTTACATAGCCCTCTCCGGCGCTCTTGAATTCCACAACCTGATTGTTGTTCGGGTATACCATGTGAAGCTCGCCGACCGCGATCCGGTATACTTCGTTCAGGTTAATGTCATCTGCGATATCGAACAGCAGAGAGTCATTCTCTCCGCGGATAGCTTCGTATTCCTTCGTAAGTGCAGTGATCTCCTTGTCCATCTCCGTCGACTGTGCGTTTACCGACAGAAAACGTACGGTCATGAAACCGAGGAACGCAAGGAACATGCCTGCAACAACAAGCGAGAAAAGGTCCATGCTTCTGCGGAAACCGACGAGCGGTCTCTTATCGATTTCTTTTCTCGGCTTTGCCTGCTGTTCGGTCCTCTGATCCGGCATTTCCTCCGGACGAACTGCGAGTTTACGTGCGGCGCTACCGTCAATATATGCTTGCTTTCTCAATCTGTCAACACTGTTTTTATAATCTTTCTTCTCGTATGCTGCCATGACGCCGCCTCCTTAGTATTTTTCGAATATTCTGAGTTTCGCGCTCTTGGATCTCGTATTCTCCGCAAGCTCCTTTTCGCTCGGAATAACGGGGTGTTTCGTTAGGATTTTCCCGACCGGTTTCCTGCCGCAGACGCAAACCGGAAGACCGGGCGGGCAAATGCAAGGGTTCTCCGCCGTTTTAAAGGCGTTTTTCACGATGCGGTCTTCTAATGAATGGAAGGTAATGATACAAAGCCTCCCCCCGGGTGCGAGTCTTTCGATCATCCCCGCAAGTGAATCCGAAAGTACCTGAAGTTCCCGGTTCAGTTCAATCCGGATCGCCTGAAAGGTTCTCTTCGCCGGATGTCCGCCTGTCATGCGGATCTTGGCCGGAATGGACTGTTTGATTATCTCCGCGAGCTCTCCGGTCGTTTCGATCGGCCGTTTCGCCCGTTCCAGTACGATATGTTTCGCGATGTTCTTCGCAAAGGAATCTTCGCCGTAGTCTCTTATGATGTGAAAAAGTTCGGTCTCGGTATATCCGTTCACGATATCAGCGGCGGTCTTCTCCATCCGGTCGTCCATCCGCATGTCAAGCGGCGCGTCCGCCATGTAGGAGAAACCTCTCTCCGCCGTATCGAGCTGATACGAGGAAACACCGAGATCCAGTAATATTCCGTTCACCTGCCCGATTCCCAAACGGTCGAGAACCGCAGGTATGTTTTCGTAATTGTCACGGACGATGGTAACTCTTTCTTTATACGGTTCCAGTCTCTCCGCCGCTGCCTCTATGGCGTCTCCATCCTGGTCGATCCCGATGAGGCGCCCCGTTGTCAGCTTAGATGCAATGACCGAGGAATGTCCCGCTCCCCCTAATGTACCATCCACATAGATTCCATCCGGCTTAACCGCAATCCCTTCGATTGTTTCGGAGAGCATTACGGAATAGTGTTTAAACTCTCCCATAACGACTCCTTAGAAGGTTACGCCGAATTCACCGAGTTTCTCGGCGGCCGATTCGATCGAGAACGAATCGATGCTTTCATTCTGTGCATCAAAACGTTCCTTACTCCACAGCTCGACTTTATCGATCATGCCGACAAGAACGACTTCCTTATCAATACCTGCCTTCTCGCGAAGTGCTGCGGGTACGAGCGTTCGGCCCTGCTTATCGATATCGCACTGTGCTGCGTTCGCCATAAAATACCGTTTGGTCTGGCGGATTTCCTTCGTTCCGGGCAGCTTTTCAAGCTGTTCCGTGAACTTGTCCCATCCGTCATCCGAGAAAATATACAGGCAGCCGTCCAGTCCGAGCGTCACAATAAAAGAATCCCCAAGACCTTCACGGATCTTGGAGGGAACGATAATGCGCCCCTTCGCGTCGATTGTGTGCTCATATTTTCCGGCCAGTCTGTTCATCTCACACCACTTTGTATCATTTCTGTGGAAAATCCATCCATTTTGCTCCACAGCTTTAATATACAGACTGGAAAATCAAAATGCAAGAGTTTTTTTACATTTTCTTAAAAATTTGTTCGATTTTCGGGGAAAATGAAAAAGAGCCGCTGCTTTTTCAAGCAACAGCTCTAAAAAATGTGTTCTATTATGCTTTTTTATGCTTCCGCAGGCTTTTCCGCCTTCTTCTTGCGGTACTTCACAAAATTGATTGCGTACAGCGCGGCACCCAGACATACGATCACGGCACTCAGTGCCTGCGAAACCGGGATCTGCGTGTTGAACAGGAACAGCTGGTCGGTCCGCAGTCCTTCGATCCAGAACCGTCCGAGACCGTATCCGATCAGGTACAGATAGAAAATCTCACCGTGAAACTTCTTGTACTTCGTGTAGATCAAAAGTCCGATCAGAAGCACCAGATTCCAAAGCGACTCGTAAAGGAAAGTCGGATGCACCTGGATATAGGTCGCCGCCTTGGTAACGACCGTATTCTGCCGGATCTCCATGACGTTTTCAAGTGCCTTTGCCTTGCCTGCGAACAGGTTCTCGACATATTCCGTCGAAGCAGCCGGATTAAAGCAGTACGCGGCGTCCTTCACGTCTACCTGCATGGCAAGCAGGCTGTCCGTATAGGTGCCGAAACACTCGCGGTTCACGAAGTTGCCCCACCGGCCGATGATCTGTCCGGTCAGCAGACCGACAATCGCGGTATCGAGGAACTGCCAGGGATTCAGCTTCTTGATCTTCGAAAATACGATTGCCGTCGTAACGCCGCCGATCACGCCTCCGTAAATGGCCAGTCCGCCGCTTCGGATGTCGAACACCGAAAGCGGTTTCTCGGAAAATGCGCTCCAGTTGAACGCCACATAGTAGATCCGCGCGCAGATGACGCTGATGACGATCGCAATGATCGTAAAATCAAGGTACTTCTCGCTGTCCTGCCCGGTCCGTTTCGCGGTCTGTTCCGCGACAAGATATCCGAACATCATGCCGAGTCCGATGATGATGCCATATAAGGCGATACGGAATCCGAATACCGTAAAGCCGTCCGGAACATTTTTCAGATACAGCCCGATATGCGGAAAATTGATATCCGTAGCGCAAAACTTGAACAAAGCGTTCATATTGCTCCCCCTTTACACATTGAAACGGAAAAGGATAACGTCTCCGTCCTTTACGACATATTCCTTTCCTTCGGAACGGACAAGACCTTTCTCCTTTGCCTGCAGCATGCCGCCGCAGCTCACAAGGTCGTCATATGCGACAACCTCGGCGCGGATAAAGCCGCGCTCAAAGTCGGTATGGATCTTACCGGCTGCCTGCGGAGCCTTCATGCCGTTAGTGATCGTCCATGCTCTCGTCTCGTCCGGGCCGGTCGTTAAGAAACTGATCAGTCCCAGAAGATGATAGCTTGCGCGGATCAGCTTTTCAAGACCCGCCTCCTTCAGTCCCATCTCCTCGAGGAACTCCTTGCGCTCGTCTTCCTCAAGCTCTGCCATTTCTTCCTCAAGTCGGGCACATACCGCGAAGACTTCCGAGCCTTCCTTTTCGGCAAATGCGCGCACGTTCTTCACATACTCGTTATCGGCGCCGTCATTCGCGATATCGTCATCGCTCACATTTGCCGCGTAGATGACGGGCTTACGGGTAAGAAGCGAATAACCGCGGAGCCAGCCTGCTTCATCCTCGTCGTCGGTCACGTAGGCACTTGCCTTCGTACCGTTCTCGAGGAGTTCCTTCAGCTTCTTGCACATCTCGTATTCTTTCGCCTGTGCCTTGTCATAACTTGCGCTCTTCGCAACCCTCGCGATCCTTCTTTCGATCGTCTCAAGATCGGCGAAGATCAGCTCAAGATTGATCGTCTCGATGTCGCGGATCGGATCGATGCTTCCGTCCACATGGATGATGTTAGAGTCATCGAAGCAGCGTACCACATGTACGATAGCATCCGTCTCACGGATATGGGAAAGAAACTGGTTTCCGAGTCCCTCGCCCTTCGACGCGCCCTTAACAAGACCTGCGATATCGACAAATTCCACAACGGCCGGGATTGTCCGCTTCGACTGATACATCTCCGTCAGAACGCCGAGCCGCTCATCCGGCACGGTTACCACGCCGACGTTCGGGTCGATCGTGCAGAACGGATAGTTGGCCGATTCCGCTCCCGCCTTTGTAAGGCAATTGAAAAGTGTGCTCTTCCCGACATTGGGAAGTCCGACGATACCTAATTTCATAAAACTTAAAATCCTCCGAAAGTATTTCCTATATCAGCGTCCGAGAAGGATCTTCTGAAACGCTTTTACATTTTCCGTAATATCTCCGCGGAACACGGCGCTTCCGGCAACGATCGTGTCGGCGCCGGCCTCGAGTACTTCCGCCACATTATCAAGCGTGATACCGCCGTCTACCTCAAGGAGCGGCGGGTTCTTCTTCTCGGAAAGAAGGCCCCGCAGTTCGCGCAGACGGTCCATCGTTTCGGGAATGAACTTCTGCCCGCCGAATCCGGGCTCAACGGACATCATCAGAATGAGATCGACATCATCGATGTAATCCTTGAGAACGCTCACCGGCGTCTTCGGCTTGATCGTGATCCCGACCTTCTTGCCGGTTTTGCGGATTGCCGCAAGCGTCGCGGGAATATCCTTGCATGCTTCGTAATGCACGTTGATCAGGTCCGCTCCCGCATCCGCGAACGTGTTCACGTAACGGATCGGGTCCTCGATCATCAGATGTACATCGAGAAACAGATCGGTCTTCTTACGGATACTCTCGAGCACCGGAATTCCGAAGCTGATGCTCGGAACGAACAGTCCGTCCATAACGTCAAAGTGCAGAAACTTTGCTCCGCCCTCCTTAACCATGGCGATCTGCTCACCGAGAATGTTGAAATCTGCCGCCAGAATGGACGGTGACAGTCGGTTGTATCGTTTCATCTTCATAGTACTCTCCGGTTTCTACCATTTGCGCCTTGCTGCCAGTTCTTCATAAAGCAGCAGGTAGTTTTCATACCGTTCCTTTGCGATGTCGCCCTTTTCGACCGCTTCCTTTACCGCGCAGCCGGGTTCCTTCCGGTGCACGCAGTCCGGAAAACGGCACTGCTCTTCGTAAGGCTTGAATTCATTATACAAAAGCCGCAGCTCCTCCGGTTCGATCTCCGGCAGAAACAGCGAGCTGAACCCGGGCGTATCGCACAGATAGGTTTCCCGCGTCACGTAGTTGAGCTGCGCATGCCTTGTCGTATTCTTTCCGCGGCGGATCTTCTCGCTCAGCTCACCCGTTTCCATCGCGGCCTCAGGCTGGGCGAAATTCATGATTGTTGATTTGCCGACACCCGAAGGTCCCGCAAGTACGGTCGTCTTTCCCAAAAGTTCCGCATACACTTCGTCCATCGTGTCAGGATTGTTCGCCTGCGCGAATAAGACTTTGGCACCGCTCTTTTCGTAAATCTTACGAAAATGCGAAAGCTCGTCTCCGCCTGCCTGGTCGGTCTTATTGAAGCAGATGACAACGGGAAGGTTCTCCTTTGCCATCAGAAGCAGGAACCTGTCTAACAGGTTCAGGTGCGGCTCCGGTTCCTTTACGGCAAATACGACCATTGCCTGATCGACATTGGCAACTGCCGGGCGGATCAGCGCGTTCCTTCGCGGAAGCACTTCCGTCAGATTGCCGGTCCGTTCCTTCTCGTCAAGGACCGTCAGCTTCACATTGTCGCCGATCAATGGCTTAATGTCGTTATATCGTAAAATGCCCTTGGCCCGGCATGTTACCGGACCAAGGTCTTCTACATACACTTCGTAGAGTCCTCCGACTCCTTTCATTATCTTACCGATACATTCTTCCATAGTTTCCTATTTCGCATCAGTTCGTATCCCCGTCGTTATTCTCACCGGTGTTGCCGCTGTCATCCGCAGTCGGAACCGGGGAAGGTGACGGCGTAGGCGTAGGTGTATTGGTCGGTGTCGGTGTCGGCTCCGGTCCCTTACTGATGAAGAGCGTTACCGTCGAGCCCTTCTTCACTTCCACACCTGCCGCGGGCAGCTGGTTATATACCGTTCCCGCTTCATGCTCCGAGTATTCTTCCTTGATCTCGTACTTGAGTCCGAGTGCCGTTATACTCTTCTCGGCATTGGCGATCGTATTTCCGAACGTATCCGGGATCGTGATCATCTCCGGCCCGATACTGTAATAAACCGTGATCGTACGTCCGCGTTCGGTCTTCGTATTCTCGGCCGGATCGGTACGGATAACGATTCCCTCGTCGAGATCGCTCGCTTCCGGAATGGCGATTACTTCGAAGTTGCCTTCGAGGATCTTCTTAACATTCTCAAGATCGCGGCCTTTAACCTTCGGGATGGTGATATCACCGCGGCCGATACTGTAATACAACGTTACGGTATCCCCGACGGACAGTACTGCCTCCTGCATCGGTTCATGTCTGGTAACGGTGTCCGCAGCATATTTTTCGGTCGGAGAAGACTCCGGCTCGATCTTAATGTTCAGATTCAGTCCGAGAGCGATCAGCTTCTGCTGTGCCGCCTGTCTCGTCTGTCCGACAAGATTCGGCATCACTTCGGTTTTCGCTATCGGTGTAGGCGTAGGTGTCGAAGTAACCGTCTTCTTCGGCTTTAACGTCTGGCCGGAATTGCTCTTGCTGAAGATACCGGTCATCTTATTGACCGCAAGGATTACCACAACGGCGATCGCAACCATGAAAACAATGCTCGCGACAAGTCCGACCTTCTCCCAGATGTTTCCGACGTTGTCGATGTCATCATCTTCCTCGTCGTCATCCACTCTGCGTCTGCTGATGACAGCCGCTGCCTTCATCGGATCCTCGTCCTCGTCATCACCGTCGCCGTCCTCATCGAAAAATGCGGAACGGGCGCCGCTCTTGATCTGTCTTACTTCGGAATCGGACAGCTGCTTCGTCGGTGCGTCCGGCGTAACAAGCGGTGCGATCATAACATACTGGCCGTCCGGGTTGGCAAGTGCCGCCTTCAGGTCGGTGATCAGCTCGGCAGCCGTCGCGTAACGGCGTTCCGGTTTCTTGCTCATACATTTGCGAACAATCTTCTCAACGGCCGGTGTTACGTTCGGATTCAGTTCCACGAGCGGTGTCGCGGATTCGCTGATGTGCGCGAGCGCAACCGAAACGTTGTTGTCGCCCGCGTACGGAACGCGTCCCGCAAGCATCTCGTACATCGTGATACCGAGCGAATAGATATCGCTTCTCTCATCGCTGTAGCCGCGTGCCTGCTCCGGCGACAGATAATGCACGGAACCTGCCGCACACTCCTGGATCGTATTGGTTGTCGTAGCAGCCTTCGCGATACCGAAGTCCGCAACCTTTACTTTGCCCTCGCGGGAAAGAATGATGTTCTGCGGCTTGATATCCCGGTGGATAACATGCTTTGCATGAGCTGCTTCCAGACCCTGTGCGATCTGGATCGCAATGCCGACCGCTTCCTTGATCTCGAGCTGTCCCTTCTTCTCGATATAGCGCTTTAAGGTAATGCCTTCAACAAGCTCCATAACGATGTAATGCAGGTCGCCCTCGTCTCCTACGTCGTACACGCTGACCACGTTCGGATGGGTCAGTCCCGCACAGGACTCTGCTTCGCCGCGGAAACGGCTTACAAAGGAATTGTCGCTGCTGTACTCCGGTTTCAGAAACTTGATCGCCACCATACGGTTCAGGCGGTGGCATTTGGCCTTGTATACGTCGGCCATGCCTCCCGTACCGATCTTTTCAATGATTTCGTAGCGGTCACCGATTAACATACCTGGTGTAATTATCATACCGATCTGTCCTTTCCTGTGTCCTTAAGGCGGTCCCGCTTCGCGGGCTCCTTCGGGACAAATGCTAAATCTTCATCAGAATCAGCGTAATGTTGTCTTTTCCCCCATTTTCATTGGCCATGAAGACCATTTTGTCAGCGATATCCTGAACATCCTCATATTCACTGACGAGCTTCAGAAGTTCTCCTTCCTCCACCATCTCCCATAAGCCGTCTGAGCAGAGAAGAACATAATCTCCCCGTTTTACTTTATATTTATAGAAGTCCGGGCTTGCCACGGACCTCGTGCTCAGCGCACGCAATACGACATTCTTCTGCGGATGGAACCTTGCCTCCTCCTTCTTCAGTTCCCCGTTCCGTACCATCTCGGCAACGAGCGAGTGGTCCTGTGTGATCTGGTTGATCGTGTCGTTTACGATATAGAGCCGGCTGTCACCGATATTGGCGATCAGCAGGTAGCCGTCGTCCTGGAGCGTGGCCGCGACAAATGTCGTGCCCATCCCATCATACTCCCGCTGCGTCTTCGCTTTCGCGATCAGCTCTTCATTGGTTGTCTTCAGCGCGTTCTCCATAACGGAGATCGGCGTGCGGTCCTTGCTCTCCCGCACGAGCGTTACGAAACGGTCTACGGAGAACCTGGCGGCATAATCGCCGGCGTTGTGTCCGCCCATGCCGTCCGCAACAATGTACAGGTTCTGCATGATCCCGACCGGTTCGTCGGAGCAGAAATAATAGTCCTGATTCATGCTGCGCTTGTTCCCCACATTGGTTACGGCTACTGCCTTCATCCCTTTGCTTCCTCCTCATAATGCCTGCGAAGCTGTCCGCAGGCGGCATTAATATCAGAGCCCATTTCCCTTCTAATAGTAACATTTATGCCGGCTTTTTCAAGTTTTTTCTGAAAAGTCTGCACATTTGGCCCCTCCGGGCGCTCATATCCGCGCTCTTTTACGGGGTTCACCGGAATCAGATTTACAAGGCAATTCCGGCCTTTCAAAAGGGTGATCAGTTCTCTCGCGCAGGCGTCGGTGTCATTCTGCCCGCGGATCAGGCTGTACTCGAAAGTCATGCGCCGTCCGGTCTTTTCGAAGTAATAATCGACCGCTTCCATCAATTCCTTTATCGAATACCGTTTTGCAACCGGCATCAGCTGTTTTCGCATCTCATCGTTCGGCGCATGCAGCGAAACCGCCGGATTGATGCCGAGGTCGAGATCCGCGAGTTCTTTGAGCCTGTCGGCTAGTCCGCAGGTCGATACGGTGATGCTACGATGACTCAGATTGCGCCCCTTCTCCGAACACAGAAGGCCGATAAAGCGGATCAGGTTATCGAAATTGTCAAGCGGCTCCCCGCTTCCCATCACGACAACATTACTGATCTTCTCGCCGCCGAGCCGCTCGATTGAATAAATCTGCTCAAGCATTTCCGCGGCACTCAGATTCCGCACGAGCCCGCCGATCGTCGACGCGCAGAACGAACAGCCCATCCGGCAGCCGACCTGCGAGGAAATGCATACGGACAGGCCGTGATGATACTCCATCCGCACGCTTTCGATCACGTTTCCGTCCTGCAGGCGGAACAGATATTTGCGCGTTCCGTCGATCTCGGAAACAAGTTCAACGACCTTTTCGAGCACCGTATAATCGAATTCTTCGGCGAGTTTCTTGCGAAAAGCCTCCGAAAGATCGGTCATCTCCGCGACCGAGCGGGCCTGTTTCTTATGCATCCAGTTGAAAAGCTGCTCCGCGCGGAACTTTTTCTCGCCGAGCCCGGTCACAACCGCGGTAAGCTCCTCCATGGTCAGATTTTTCAGGTCAGTTCTGTTCATCCGTCCCGTCTTTCTTTTGATAAACCGCGAGGAAGAATCCGTCGGTCCCGTCCTGCGGGAACAACTGGAGTCTGCCGTTTCGATAGCGCTTCCGAAGTCTCTCCGGAACGGCTTCCGTCACATCATATGGGCGGAAACCGAGCGACTCGATGTAATCGCAGTTACTGTCATTCTCTTCTTTCGTGATCGTGCAGGTCGAATAACAAAGGTACCCGCCGTTTTTCACGTACCGCACCGCATTCTTTAAGATGCCGCGCTGGATCTCCGCCAGGTTTATGATATCCTGCAAGCCGGTTTTGATCTTGATGTCGGGCTTTCGTCCGATCACCCCGAGTCCCGAACAAGGCAGGTCGGCAAGCACGATGTCGAACGCTTCGTTTAAGGCCGCGTCAAATGTGAGCGCGTCCCGCTTTTCGCAAGTCACGTTCGTCAGTCCGACACGCTCCGCATGCTCGCGGATGCGTTCAATCTTCTCCATCGAAAGATCCCTTGCGGTTACGCTTCCGCCGCCGAGAACGCTTAACTCGTCCGCGGCATGCACGGTTTTACCGCCGGGCGCAGCGCAGAGATCAAGCACACGCATGCCCGCCTTTAGCGGAAGAACGTTTCCGGCAAGCGCCGAGCTCTCATCCTGTATGCTGAACAGGCCCATACGGAAAGCTTCCGATGCGGCCGGGCTGCCGCTTCGTTCCATCCGCAGCGTATTCGGAAGAAGCCCGTCGTGAAACGCGATTCCTTCGTCCGTAAGCACTTTCTTCAGGTCTTCCAGGCTGCCGCGGCTCTTATTGAGCCGGACCGCCGTTCCGCTCTCTTTAAGAAACGCTTCGAACATGGCTTCCGCTTCGTCCGGATACCGTTCCCGATAATAACCGGCAAGTTCCGGCGGAACCGAGTATTGAAAGCAGAACCGTTCTTCTTCGTTGTATCCTTTGGCATATCCGGCGAGGCACAGTTCCTTCGAACCGGCTGCTTCCGCATCTCTCGCGATGCCCCTCAGAACACCGTTCACGAACCCCGAAAGGCCTGCATATCCGCTTTTTTTAGTGAGTTTGACGGACTCGTTGCAGACCGCCGAATCGGGAATCTGCGTTAAGAAAAGTAACTGGTATACGCCCATACGGAGAATGTTTCTGATGCCGGGCTTCAGCTTCGTTACCGGCTTTCCGGTCTTTTTTTCAAGGATCCGGTCAATCGTCCACTGCCGCTCCAACGTTCCGTGAACGAGACGGTTCACAAGCGCGCGGTCACGCGGTTCCAGTCCGCTTTGCTCAAGTGCAGCGAGCGCTTCATGGCTCAGCACCTGCTCTTCATTGATCTGCCGCAGCAGTTTCATGGCAAATTCACGCGCGTTCATCCGTTCTCCTCACATCATCCGCCTTATGAAAACCGGTATCCGCGAAGGAATTCCTCGGTGGTCATGCGGCGCTTGCCTTCAGGCTGCAGTTCGAGCACGCGAAGGCCGCCGACAGCGGTGACAAATGTAAACGATTTCTTCGTAATATCCGTGATCGTGCCGGGTGTCAGTCCGGCTTCTTTCAAGACAACGGCCTCGGCCTTCTGAATCTTCAAAAGTTTGCCGTCCAGTTCGGTATACGTGCCCGGCCACGGATACAGTCCGCGCACGGTACGCTCCAGCTCTTCGGCAGGTCTCGTGAAATCAAGCCGTCCCATTTCCTTTGTCAGCTGTTTCGCGTAGGGCGTTGTCATTTCGCCCTGCGGAACAGGCTTTAAGCTTCCGTCGATCACGCCGGGAATGGCTTCCGTAAGCGCTTTCGCGCCGAGTTCCGCCAGCCGGTCATGTAACGAGCCGCCGGTCTCATCCGGTGCGATTTCGATGCGCTTCTGCAGCAGGATATCGCCGGTATCGAGGCCGACATCCATCTTCATGATCGTGATGCCTGTTTCCTTCTGCCCGTCAAGGATTGCCCACTGGATCGGTGCCGCGCCGCGGTATGCGGGAAGCAGCGAAGCATGGACGTTGATGCATCCGTATTTCGGAATATCCAGCACTTCCTTCGGAAGGATCTGTCCGAAGGCCGCAACAATGATCATATCGGGCTTTGCTTTGGCGACCGTTTTAACGGCTTCGGGGTCACGCAGTTTCAGGGGCTGGAATACCGGGATTCCGGCTTCCTCCGCCACGATCTTCACGGGTGATTTCGCCAGTTCCTTGCCTCTGCCCTTCGGCCTGTCGGGCTGCGTAACGGCCAGCACGATTTTGTAAGGTTCCCGGAGCAGGCGCTGCAAGATCACCGCCGCGATGTCCGGAGTTCCCATATAAACGACACGAATCATACTTACTCCTCAGCGTTTTCTTCTTCCATCTTTTCCAGTTCGGAATTGTCATAAAGACGGCCTTCCACAAGCGAAACGTAGAGGTGTCCGTCCAGGTGGTCGTTCTCATGAAGGATGGCTCTCGCAAGAAGCTCCTCTCCCTCAATCTCCTGCCATTTCATTTCGCGGTCCTGATAGCGGCATTTTACATGGTTCGGTCTCGTAACCACGCCGCTCTTTCCGGGAACGCTCAGGCATCCCTCATATCCGGTCTGCTCACCGGACACTTCGAGAATCTCGGGATTGATAAATACGATCGGCTCATTTCCTTCCGGAGACACATCGATCACAAAGATACGCTTCAGAATGCCGACCTGCGGGGCCGCCAGACCGACGCCGTCCGCTTCGTACATCGTCTCAAGCATATCGTCGATCAGCTCCTGCGTGCGGGCATTCATCTCCGTCACCGGTTTGCAAACCTTTTCGAGAACTCTGTCTCCCCTTGTCCGAATCTTGCGTAGTGCCATTTTCTTCCTCCTTGCCCCAGATAGCCGTGCGGAGTGCGTCCGCCGTCTTCCTTATCTTTATTCACTGAATTCAAACTGCAGCGTGATCCCTTCCGGAACGATCTGTTCCAGCCGGTCACGTACCTTGATCAGCGCGTCCTTTCCCGGCGCTTTCACATACAGTACGGTACGGAATATATCCATTGCGTAACGCATGCCGTCCGGTGCCGGTCCGAGAACCGTTACGCCATTCGTTTTTACCGCTTCCGCCAGCGTCTTCATGGCTTCATTGAGCGCCGCCTCGTCCTTTCCGAGCCCGAGCACCCTGAGCATTCCCGCACAGGGCGGATAGTTTGCCAGCTTGCGGAACCGGATCTCCTGCGCGTAAAACATGCGGTAATCCTGCGCCGCGGCCGCGATCAGCGCGTAATGGTCGGGGCGATACGTCTGGATGACAACCTGTCCCGGGAGGCGGTCACGTCCCGCTCTTCCGGCCGCCTGCGCCAGCAGATGGAACGTCCGCTCCGCTGCCGAATACTCGGAAACGCCGAGCGAAAGGTCCGCGGCAAGTACACCCACAAGCGTCACATTGCCGAAATCGTGTCCTTTCACGATCATCTGCGTACCGACCAGGATGTCCGCTTTTCCTTCGGCAAATGCGGACAGGATCGTTTCGTATCCGTCCTTTCCTTTCGTGGTATCCGCGTCCATACGCATGACGCGGGCCTGCGGGAATTCCTTTTTAACCAGTTCTTCAATCTTCTGCGTGCCGGTACCGAACGCGGCGATGTATTTTGAGCCGCATGACGGGCATACCGTCGGCAAAGGTGCCGTATGGCCGCAGTAATGGCAGGTCAGCCTGCCGCTTCTGTGTACGGTCATCGAAACGTCGCAGTGCGGGCATTTGACGACTTCGCCGCAGCTTCTGCACGAGAGAAATCCCGAGAAGCCCCGTCGGTTCAAAAAGAGCATTGCCTGCTGTCCGGCGTTGAGACATTCCGTCATTGCCTGACGAAGCTTCCGGCTGAAGATGCTCCGGTTTCCGCTCGTCAGTTCCTCACGCATGTCGACGATTTCCGCCTTCGGAAGCTCTGCCCCCTCTCTTGCCCGCTTCGTGAGCTCGAGGAGGATATACGCTCCGGTCTCAGCCCTACGGAAACTCTTCACGGAAGGCGTAGCCGAACCGAGCACAAGTGCCGCTCCGCAGTCGCGGGTGCGCTTGATCGCGACCTCATCCGAATAGTACTTCGGTGTCGTTTCGCTGTGATAAGACAGTTCCTGTTCCTCATCGATCACGATGAGTCCGAGGTTCGGAAACGGCGTGAACAAAGCGGACCGCGGTCCGATCATAACGGAAATCTCTCCGTTTCTGGCCTTTTCGCACTGCAGATACCGGTCGGACAAAGCCATCTTTGAATGGACATAGCCGACACGGTCGCCGAAACAGCGGTAAAATCTCAACAGCGTCTGGTAGGTAAGCGCGATCTCCGGAATCAGGACGATTGCCTGCTTTCCTTCCCGGATCACGCGCTCGATAACCTTGATATAAACCTCGGTCTTACCGCTTCCGGTAATACCGAACAGCAGGAACGGCTTTCCTTCCCCGCGCTTTTTTATGACCGTATCCACGGCCTTCTGCTGCTCCTCGTTAAGCGGCACGTTAAGACCGTCGCCGGAATACATTTCCTGTCCTGTCACCGCCACCTCAATAAGGCCTGCGCCGACATAAAAGTCGATTGTTGCTTTCGCGATATTCATCTTCCCGGAAGCAATCTCGTACGGGATAAAATCCTGCGTGCATAACGGTTCCAAAAGCCTTGCCTTTGCCTTATGCTTCTTCGCGGAAGCCTCCGCGTAAGCCCTGCGGATCTCCTCTTCGTTTACGGTTCTCCGGATGATCCGTTTCGGCTGCTTCGTGACCTTCTTCCGGACAGGAAGCACCGTTCTGAGCGCATCATAAAGCGTTCCGCCGTATTGCTCGCGCATCCAGTACGCGAGACCCATCATCGTATCTTCAATCGACAGATCCTTCGGGGCAGGTCCGATGATGTCCTTTAACCTTCCCGGGTCAAATTTCGGCTCGTTTCCGATTCCGACAATATAGCCTTTGCGGACTTTGTTGCCCGTGCCGAACGGAATCATGACCGGCGAACCGACATCCACGGAACCGCTTAACGATTCGGGGATCCGGTATTGAAATGTCCGGTCAAGCGCGGCTGCCGAAATGTCAATTATCACATCCGCATACAGCATCCGTGTCAATCCTCCCTATTTACAAAAGGCCTACGGCTGCCGCCTCCTCGAGAATCATCTCACGGTCGTCCATATGGTATTTGACGCCGCGGATCTCCTGATAGTCTTCATGTCCTTTGCCGGCGATCACGATGCAGTCACCCGGCTCGGCATGCTCTAAAACATAATGAATCGCTTCCCTGCGGTCCTCGATGGTCACGAACGTTCCGCTCGCCCGCTTCACGCCGATCAGAATGTCCGCGATGATATCCTTCGGCTCCTCAAACCGGGGGTTATCGGATGTCACGACGGTCAGGTCGGCAAGGCTGGCGGAAACCTCTCCCATCTCGTAACGACGGTCCTTTGAACGGTTTCCGCCGCATCCGAATACGCATACAAGACGCTTCGGATGATACTCGCGGATCGTCTTCAAAAGGCTTCTTAACGACATTCCGTTATGTGCATAGTCAAGCATGACGGAGAAACTGTCGGAGACCTTTACGGGCTCCACACGGCCTCTCACGTGAATGCGTTTCATCACCGCAAGGATCACTTCGTCCGCGATCCCCATCTCTTTGGCAAGCGACAGTGCCGCAATTGAGTTATAGGCGTTAAACGAGCCTGCGATATCCACGTCGACACGCATATTGCATCGTCCGGACACCGTATAGGATACGCCGAGGCTTCCGCCCGGGTTTGTGAGCGTCACGTCGCTGAGCCGGTAATCCGCGCCCTCTTTCGCGCCAAATACGACTTTACGGCACGGCTGGTCAGCCATCATGTCGTCCGCCCGCTCATCATCACCGTTAAAGATGCCGGTACGGCTCATGCCGAACAGCATGCGCTTGCAGGCAAAATACTCCGCAAGATCCGCGTGCTCGCCGGTCCCGATATGGTCCACGCCGAAATTGGTGAAAAGACCGTAGTCAAATGTCATGCCGCCGACACGGTGCATCTTAAGTCCCTGAGAGGAAACCTCCATCACCACGGCGCGAAGTCCCTTTGCGACCATGCGGGACAGATACTCCTGCAGCACATACGATTCGGGCGTCGAATGGGACGCCGGGATATGCTCGTCGCCGATGATATTCTCTACCGAACCGATCAGTCCGCACGGAATGCCGGCTTCCTCGAGTATCTCACGGATCATGAATGCGGTCGTCGTCTTGCCCTTTGTGCCGGTAAGTCCGATCGTGATCAGCTTTTCCGCCGGATGGCCGAACCAGATCGTGCTCATTGCGCTGAGCGCCGCACGGTCATCATACATCTTAATAACCGCAATCTTCTCCGGTACCGTCACATCCTTCGTGACCGCGACTGCCGCTGCGCCGAGTTCGATTGCCTTATCTATAAAGTCATGTCCGTCAACGACCGTTCCGACGATGCAGACGAACAGGTTGCCGGGCTGTATCTTTCTTGTATCATACGCGATTCCCGTGATTTCCGTCTCCGGATCACCCTTAAGCAGGACGCGGGATTCACTGAGTAAATCGGATAGTTTCATAAAGGGAAACCTCCTTGTAACCTGTTATTATTGACGTTATCTCTGTGAAACTGCAATGGCGTCAACGAAAACCGGCATTCTACATATACCGGTACAATTCCTCATACTGTTTCGCGGAATTGGTCCACGAGAAGTCCCGGGCCATGCCGCGGTCTATGATCTTGTTCCACTCACGGCGGTGGTTGTAATAAACATCCTTCGCATAGCGGATCGTTCCGAGCATCTCGTGCGCGTTGTAGTTCCGGAATCCGAAGCCGGTACCGGAATTCTCATACTGGTTGTAAGGTTCAACCGTATCCTTGAGGCCGCCCGTTTCACGAACGATCGGAACGGTTCCGTAACGGAGGCTCATCAGCTGGGAAAGCCCGCAGGGCTCGAACAGCGAAGGCATCAGGAAAGCATCGCAGGAAGCATAAATCTTATGCGAACGCTCGTTGTTGTAATAGATGTTGGCTGATACGCGGTCCTTGTACTTCCACTCGAAATGGCGGAACAGGTTCTCGTATTTCGGATCGCCGGTGCCGAGCACGACGAACTGGGTATCTTCCGAACAGATCTCTTCGATCACACAGTCCACAAGGTCGAGACCTTTCTGGTCGGTCAGACGGGATACGATGCCGAGCATGAATACCTTGTCGTCATTGTTCAGTCCGAGTTCCTTCTGCAAAGCACGCTTATTCTTCACCTTTTCCTTCCGGAAGGTGATCGCGTTATAATTCTGCACTATGAACGGATCGGTCGCCGGATCATATTCCTGATAATCGATACCGTTTACGATACCGGACAGGCAATTGCTCCGCGCGTTCATCAATCCGTCGAGGCCTTCGCCGTAGAACGGTGTCTTGATCTCCTCGGCGTAGGTATTGCTGACCGTCGTAATCCTGTCCGCATAAACGAGGCCGCCCTTTAAGTAGTTGGCGTCGCCGTAGGCTTCCAATTTGTCGGGCGTAAAATAGTACGAAGACAGTCCCGTGATGTCCTGAACGGACTTTGCGTCCCAGACGCCCTGGAATTTCAGGTTGTGGATCGTCATGATCGTCTTGATGCCGTGGTAGAACGGGTTATCCTGGAAACGGTCATGAAGCATAACCGGGATCAGGCCGGTCTGCCAATCGTGGCAATGAATGATGTCCGGCTTGAAATCGATCGCGGGAAGCGCGGAAAGGCATGCCTTATCGAAGAAGGCGAACTTCTCGATGTCCTCATGAATGTAGCCGTAGGGCTTGTCTCCATTGAAATAATACTCGTTATCGATGAAGTAAAATGTGATGCCGTCCAGAACGATCTTCAGCACGCCGACATACTGGCTGCGCCATGCAAGATCCACATAGAAGTGCGTAACGTACTCCATCTTGTCACGATATTTCTGCGGAATGGCAAGGTACTTCGGTACCATCACGCGAATGTCAAATTCGTCGCGGTTGATGTACTTCGGCAGCGAGCCGACAACATCCGCCAAACCTCCTGTTTTGATAAACGGAACACATTCCGATGCTACAAATAAAACCTTTTTCATAGTAACCTCGCTCAATGTAATATTTCCACGAAGCCGTTGGCTCCCGATTCAGACATCCGTTCCCGGGTCTGCTGTTCTATCCTTGTTACGCGTTCTTTCTTTTAAGCGCGAGTTCGCGCATCTCCTTTGCATTGGCCATTACCGAATCGGTGATCTGCGATCCGCTCAGCATTCTTGCCAGTTCATTGACGGTCTCCGCTTCCGAAAGCGGCGTCACGCTTGTCTTGGTCGACGCCCCGTCGGTCGCCTTTTCGATCAGAAAATGCTTCGAGGCAAATGCGGCGATCTGCGGCAGGTGCGTGATGCAAAGTACCTGATGCTCCTTCGCGATCGCGGCCATCTTCTCCGCGACCTTCTGGGCGGTCCGCCCGCTGACGCCGGTATCGATCTCGTCTAAGATCAGCGTCTCGATCTCATCCTTGCCGGCAAATACGGACTTCACCGCAAGACTGATACGCGACAATTCGCCTCCGCTCGCGATCTTTGCAAGCGGTCTTACCGGCTCGCCGGGGTTCACGGAGATCATGAATTCCGCGCTCTCCGTTCCGTCACCGGTCATCGGTACCGTCTCGATATCAATCCGGAATACCACATCCGGGAAATTCAGATCCCGAAGTGCCTCACGGATCTTAACCTCAAGCTTTCCGGCCGCGTCCCTGCGGACCTCTCCGAGCCGTCCGCAAAGTTCCGCAAGTTTCTTCTCCTGCTTCCGCACATTTGCCTTCGTCTCTTCGAGATAACGGTCATAATTCTCGAGCCGGTCAATCTTCACGACAAGGTCCTCGTCGTATGCGCGGATATCTTCGACCGTCTTGCCGTATTTGGCTTTCAGATGATTCAAAAGATTGAGCCGCTCTTCCGTCTCGTTCAGTTCCCCTTCATCCGAGCCGAGGTCATCGACGTAATCCGAAAGTCCCGCCCCAATGTCACGAAGCAGTTCCTCGAGCTGTTCGATCTCACGGTAAATGGAATCGAGTTTCTCGTCATATGCGACAACGCGGCCCATCTGCCGAAGCGTCCGTCCGATCAGATCCGACGCGCTGTCGGAATCCGTGCAGAGAAGCCTGTCCGCCTCACCGGCAGCCTCTAAAAGCCTGCTGCGGTTCGAAAGCACGCGGTAGCGTTCCTCAAGGGCGGCATCCTCTCCTGGCTTCGGATTGGCGCGTTCAATCTCCTCATGCTCGTAACGAAGCAGTGACAGCTCGCGCGTCCGGCTTTCCGAATGCGCCTGCGCTTCCTCATACTCACGGAGCGTCTGGCGGTATACGCCGTAAGCCGTGCGGATCTCGTCAAGAAGCGGCGCGGTCTGTTCTTTCGCGAAACGGTCCACCAGCTTCAGCTGGTTCTTCCGGTCAAGAAGCGTCTGATTCTCGCGCTGCCCGTAGACTTCGAGAAGCTTGTCCGACAGTTCCTTCAAAAAGCCGGTATTAACGACTTCCCCGTTCACCCTGCTGATGCTCCTGCCGCTGTCCGAGATGCGGCGGGAAATGATCAGATTGTCCTCAACGGGGATCTCGTTTCCTCTAAGCAGCTCACGGATACTCTCGTCTCCGCTGTCGAAGATCAGCTCCGCCAGAGCGTAATCGGCGTTCCGGCCGAGCATTTCTTTGCTGACTTTTCCGCCGAGTGCCGCGTTCACGGAACCGAGAAGGATGGATTTGCCTGCGCCGGTTTCACCGGTCAGGATGTTCATCCCTTCGCCGAAATCCACGTAAACCTCGTCAATGATCGCGAAGTTTTTGACATGTAAACTCAGTAACATAATCGCCCTTTCCTTCTCCCCGGGAATTCAGGCTTACTCCTCATCCGGCAAAATGCCGTTGTGGTATACTTCCTGTACGTCGTCGTCATCATCCAGAAGATCGAGCGTACGGTTGAAACACTTAATATCCTGCTCGTCGGTCAGTTCCACCTCGGTCTGCGGAAGCTTTGTTACCTCGGCCTGCGCCATCGGAATGCCCTGTGCCTCGAGCGCCTCGCGTACTGCCGAGAACGAGTCGGGATCGGTCAGGATCTCATAGGAATCCTCGTCATCCGCGAAATCCTCAGCGCCGGCGTCAAGCGCCATCATCATCAGATCGTCGGGATCGATATCGCACTCTTCCTTGTCGATCAGGATCTGTCCTTTCTCGTCGAACATAAAGGATACGCAGCCGGGAGTACCGATGCTGCCGTTACCCTTCGTAAACGCGCTGCGGATGTTGGCCGCGGTACGGTTCTTGTTGTCGGTAAGTGCCTCAACGATGATGGCGATACCCTTCGGGCCGTAGCCTTCGTAGGAAACAAACTCGTAGTTAACGGCATTGGCGTCGCCGGCAGCCTTCTTGATGCTGCGGTCGATCGTATCGTTCGGCATGTTGTTGGATTTGGCTTTGGCGATAATATCCTTCAGCTTGCTGTTGTTGTTCGGATCGGGGCCGCCTTCTTTTACGGCAACGGCAATCTCGCGGCCGAGACGGGTAAATACTTTACCCTTAGCGGCATCATTCTTTTCTTTCTTGTGCTTGATGTTGGCAAATTTGGAATGTCCTGACATAGAACTTTCTTCCTCTCTTTTCGATTTAGATTTATTTGATTTTATTAAATCTCATGCTTCTTCGGTGACAGCCCGGATCCGTTTCAGGATTCCCTCCGCCTCTTCGGCGGATTTCACGGCAAGAAATACCGTATCGTCACCTGCAAGCGACCCGACGATCGACGAAAAACGGATTCCGTCTATCGCGGCCGCAACCGCCATCGCCATACCGGCGCTTGTGCGGACTACCAAAATGTTCTGCGCGGTATCCATCGAAACAATCGCGTCTTTCAGAATCCGCTTGAAGCGTTCCCGGTTCGTGTCCGACGGTCCGTCTGGGGAAATGCTGACATACCGCTGGCGGCCGTTCGCAACGGGCATCTTCGTGATCCGGAGTTCCCGGATATCACGCGAGATCGTCGCCTGCGTCACACGAAAACCGGATTCCGTCAGAAGGCTCGCAAGCTCCTCCTGGGTTCCGACTTCACGTTCCGAAATCAGTTCCAAAATCCTGTTCTGTCTCTTGTTTTTCATGATACCTCCTTACTTGCTTCATCCCTGCAAAGCAGGTTTCCTTCTACAGTTTCCCTCTGACTCTCTCCCAGAAGGAAATATCGGAAAGCATAACGACCGGAATCTCCGGCGCCGCTTTGGATACAATCACCTTGTCGCCGACCGAGAGCGCCATCACCTCGTCCCCGTCGACGGTCACCGTTGCCTCCTGCTCGAGGGAACGGGAACTGCTGCAAACTTCGATTTCGATCACGTCCTCGTCCGAAATGAGGAGCGGTCTCGCGTGAAGCATGTGCGGGCATACCGGCGTAATCACAAGCGCGTGCGCCTGCGGAGCCACAACCGGGCCTCCGGCGCTTAAACTGTAGCCGGTCGAACCGGAAGGCGTCGCAACGATAACGCCGTCGCCCTGATAATTATCAGCCAGCTGTCCGTTGACCGAAACCTTCAATTTGATCAGACGGGAGAAGCCCGAACGGGCAATGACGACGTCATTCATCGCAAGGATTTCCGAAACCTTGCCGTTCCGCTCCGTCTGTAAAAGCGTCTTCTTTTCGATCACATACTCTTCGTTGACAAGCTTTTCCACAGCGCGGTCAGCATCCTGGAACTCGGCCGCGGTCAGGAAACCGAGGTGTCCGAGGTTGATCCCCATCACCGGGATTCCGCTTGCCTGAAGCACTTTGGCGCCGCGCAGGAAGGTTCCGTCTCCGCCGAGAATGATCGTGCATTCGGTCCCGGGCTCCAGCTCCACCTCACAGTGACCGGTGCCCATAACGAGCGGCGCGACAACATAGGCGCTTCCGCCGTGCTCACTGATGCAGGCAGCGAGGCGCTTTGCCATCCGGCCGTCAGGATCCTTTTCCTTGTTTGCTATGATACGAAAACGCTTCATCGACTATCCTTTCCGCTGTCGCGGCATCGATCCCCGCGGCGGGCTTTAATGTCTTTACGGCGGTGAACAGGTATTCCTTGTTACCGCTTCCTCCCGTGATCGGGGAAAATGTAATGCCGTCACAGGCAAATCCCTGCTCCGCGGCAGCCGCCGTCACGGTAACGATCACGTTCCGGTGAACCCTGCGGTCCTTCACGATCCCGTTCTTTCCGATATGTTCCCTTCCCGCCTCAAACTGCGGTTTGATCAGGCATACGATCCGGCCGCCTTCCCTTACGAGTGAGGCAAATGCCGGCAATACTTTGCCAAGTGAAATGAACGAAAGGTCAGCCGCCAGGAAATCCGCCGGATCCTTAAGTTCTTCTCCGGTCATTGCGCGGATATCGGTCTGCTCCATCGAAACGACTCGCCGGTCATTGCGGAGCTTCTCCGCAAGTTGGGCGGTTCCCACATCGACGGCATATACAAGCGCCGCGCCGTTTTGCAGCATGCAGTCGGTAAAGCCTCCGGTCGAGGCGCCGGCATCAACGCAGGTCAGTCCGGAAAGACCGATCCCGAATTCGGAAAGCGCCTTTTCGAGCTTGTAGCCGCCGCGTCCGACATAACGGTCACCTTCTCCGCCGAGCGTAATCTCAGCGTCCTCTTCCACCATCGTTCCGGGCTTCGTCACAGCCGTTCCGTTTACCGAGACTTCTCCGGCAAGGATATGCTGTCTGGCACGCGTTCTCGTCTGACACAGGCCGCGTTCCACCATTCTTATGTCCAGTCTGTCTTTCATACGTCCGTACCGTTCTGCAGGATCTTCGCCGCAATGGATGACGCATTGAGTCCGCAGGCGTCGCGGATCTCCTGCTGGGAAGCCTGCGCCTGGAAAGCATCCGGCATCGCGCAGATCATAACCTTCATCGGCAGCTGCTCTTCCATCACAAAGGCCGCGACACGCTCGCCGAAGCCGCCTGTCCGCACGCCTTCCTCCATCGTCACAAGAAGTTTATGCGACTTGGAAAGTTCGCGGATCATCGCTTTGTCAAACGGAGCCGCAAAACGCGCGTTGACAACGGTGGCATCCGTTCCGTGCTCTTTCAGGATCCTGCTTACGCCCATTGCCTCTTCCCCGAGCGTTCCGAGGAACAGGATCGCGGTTCCGTTCCCTTTACGGAGCACCTCTGCTTTGCCCAAGCGGATCTCCGATACTTCCTCGGGAAGCGCGGTAAGGTCCTTGCTGCCCTTCGGATAGCGGACCGCGCTCGGTCCTTCGAGCGTTACGGCAAATCGTAACATCGCACGGAGCTCTGCGCCGTTTCGCGGTGCCATCACGGTCATTCCCGGCATATGGGACAGGAATGCAATATCAAACAGTCCCTGGTGCGTCTCTCCGTCCGAACCGACGATGCCGGCACGGTCGATTGCAAGCGTAACCGGGCGCTCATTCAGACAGATTTCTTCGAGAATCTCGTCATATGCTCTCTGTAAAAATGTCGAATATACGGCGATCACCGGATGAATGCCGTTCAGGGAAAGACCGGCGGCAAAGGAAGCCGCATGCCCCTCGGCAATCCCGACATCGAAAAAGCGGGACGGGAACTGCTTCCGGAAACTGTCCAGTCCGGTACCGTCGGACATGGCTGCCGTAATCGCGGCAACCTCCGGGTTGTTCTTCCCGATGTTCACGATCTCATCGCGGAACACGTCGGTATAGGTTTCCCTGATAGAACAGCCCACCGGGTTTCCGTTCTTCGGATTGAACGGCGGTGTGCCGTGGAATTTGCTTGGATCGGCCTCGGCGAACTGATATCCTTTGCCCTTCTTCGTGACAACATGGATCAGTACCGCGCCGCGGATACGGGAAGCCGCGTTAAGCGCCTTCTCAAGCTCCTTGATGTTATGTCCGTCAACCGGTCCGTAATAGGCGATTCCCATCTCGGTGAAGAATTCGCCGGGAACTACCATGAAACGGATTGCCGCCTTCATCTTCTTGATCCGGTTGGCGATTCTCGCACCGAGTGACGTCTTATTGAGCTTTTGCTCAACATTGCTCTTTAAATCGATGTAATTCACGCTCATGCGGGCTTTACGGAGGTAATTGGCCATGGCGCCCACATTTTTCGAGATCGACATCTCGTTATCATTCAGGATAATGATCAGGTTGGTCTTGAAACGTCCCGCGTGGTTGAGTGCCTCGTAGGCGGGGCCGCCCGAAAGCGAACCGTCGCCGATCACCGCAACGACGCGGTTGTCTTCGCCCTTCAAGTCCCTTGCCTTAGCAAGCCCGACCGCAACCGAAACCGAAGTCGAACTGTGTCCGGTATCAATAACGTCGCACGGGCTCTCCTTGCGCTTCGGAAAGCCGCTGATGCCGCCTCTTCTTCGAAGCGTATGAAACGCATCCTTACGTCCGGTCAGGATCTTATGCGTATATGCCTGATGGCCGACGTCCCAGATCAGCCGGTCCTTCGGAAGGTCCAGGAACCGGTGCAGCGCAACCGTCAGTTCGACCGTACCGAGATTGGACGCGAGATGGCCGCCGTTTTTACTGACGGTATCAAGGATCTTGCGCCGGATCTCTTTACAGAGCTGCGGAAGCTTGCCCTCGGGGACTTTCTTTACGTCATTGGGCCGCTCGATTGTATCCAGTATATTACTCATGTTCTCTCTTCCCCCGGACGGTCCCGTCTCGTGGAACGTCCGTGAGCAAATGTATTATTTCCTGCGGTGTACGAGGTACATCAGCAGTTCCCTGAGGAACGTGTTGTCCTGACTGTTGTCACCGTACTCATCCAATTTAGCGATTGCGCGCGCCGTAAGGTTCTCCACCGCAGCGGAGGACTCTTCCACGCCGAACAGCGATGCGTATGTCGTCTTCTTGTTCTTCTCGTCGCTGAATACGGGCTTTCCGAGCTCGGCTACCGTGCTGGTCACGTCAAGAATGTCGTCCTGGATCTGGAATGCCATGCCAACGTCCGCAGCAACCTCTTCCATGGCCTTGACGGTCTGCTTGTCTGCTCCCGCAAGGATTGCGCCGATCATCATCGACGCTTCGAGAAGCGCGCCGGTCTTCAGCTTGTAAATGAAAAGCAGTTCCTCTTCGGAGAAACTCTTGCCGGTTCCGATCACGTCAACCGTCTGTCCGCCTACCATGCCATAAGCGCCCGCCTTATCCGCAAGAACCCGCAGGGCGGAAAGCACGGTATTCTGTTCGCCCGGAAGCAAATTTGCTTTCAGCGCGGTCTCGAACGCATAGTTCAAAAGGCCGTCTCCGGCGAGAATTCCCATCGCGTGTCCGTAGGCAACATGCGTTGTCATCTTTCCGCGGCGGTACATGTCATTGTCCATCGCCGGCAGATCGTCATGCACAAGCGAATACGAGTGGATCATCTCCATCGCCGACAGGAACGGGTATACGATATCCTTTTCGCGTGCCGGGTCTCCGCCGAGATACCGGTACGTCTCCAGTATAAGCATCGGCCGGATTCGCTTTCCGCCGGCCAGAACGCTGTAATTCATAGCTTCAAACAGAATGCGCTGCTTTCCCTCTTCCGCGGGAAGATACGACTTCACGATCTCCGTGATCTGCTCGGTCTTCTCTTTCAGCACTTCCTGAAATGTGCGGTCACTCATTCTCACTTCCGCCTTCCTCAATAATCTGCAGTTCCTTCTCCACGGTATCGATCATATCGCTGCATGCTTTCAGCTGGTCCATACCCTCTTTGTAAAGCCGGAACGATTCCTCTAATGTCATCTCCATGTTTTCCATGCGGCGGATGATGTCTTCCATCTTCTGCATCCGTTCCTCAAGCGACAGCTCCTTCGGTTTCTCTTCCATATGCCTCTCCTTCACGTCCCGGAAGGGACAGTCTGCCTCCGTCGTGCCTTATTCCGTACGTCCTTCCGGACCGGTAAATGCGACCGCGCTCTTTACTTCCGCACTCAGCTCGCCGTCTTTCAGTACGATCCGCACCGTATCACCGGGCTTTCTCTGTGTGATGCTGACAACCGGCTTCCCGTCAGGATCCGAAATGTACCCGAACCCGCCGCCGAGTTTCTTAAGCGGCGAAAGTCCGTCCAGTCTTGCCGCGGCAACGGCAAGCCGTTTTGATTCGCGTTCGAACCGGTTTCTGATCGCGGCATGCAGCTGTTTTTCAAACGCTTCCATGCGTTCCCGTCTTCTCGCAAGCCTAGTGGTCGGCTTCTGCATCATGAGAAGCCTCTCCGCGTGCGCAAGTGCCTCACGCCTGCGCTCGATTGCTTCGGTCATGGCGCCGGTCAGTGCGCAATGATAATCCACCATTCGCGCCGTCAGTTCCTCGGCAATTCCTACTGCCAGTTCCGCGGCAGCGGAAGGTGTCGGCGCGCGAAGATCCGAAACATAATCGATGATCGTCCAGTCGGTTTCATGACCGACGCATGAAATCGTCGGAACCGGGCACTCGTATACCGCCCGCGCGACAATCTCTTCGTTAAAGGCCCACAGGTCTTCGATGGACCCGCCGCCACGTCCGACAATGATAATGTCAACATCCGCATCCTGTAAGCGTCTGATCGCCCGTACGATCGTTTCGGCCGCTCCCTCGCCCTGTACCTGTGCGGGCGCCAGAATCGGCTGCACATACGGATTTCTGCGGTGCAGAATGTTTAAAATGTCCTGCAGCGCCGCTCCGGTCCGCGCCGTTACGATGCCGATCCGTTTCGGATACGGCGGGATGGTTTTCTTATGCTCTTTATCAAACAGCCCTTCGGCGCTCAGCCGCTTCTTTAACTGCTCAAAGCGGTCAAATAACACGCCGAGACCCGCAAGCACGATCCGCTCGGCGTACATCTGATAGACGCCGTCCCGTTCAAAGACCGAGATCCTGCCGAGCACCTGGACGCAGTCGCCTTCCTTCATCGGAAACTGCAGCCCTTTTACCCGCGAAGATGCGAACATCACGCATTTCAGCTGTCCGCCGGAATCCTTTAATGTAAAATACACATGTCCGGTCGAATGGTATTTGCAGTTGGACACCTCTCCTTCTACGACGATGCGCGAAAGGATCGCGTCCCGGTTGAACAGATTCTTGAGGTAGATCGATACCTCCGAAACACTATAAACCGGATTCATGAGTGCTTGCTATTACCTTTCCGAGGATGCCGTTGATAAAGCTGTAGGACTCCTTCGTTCCGTACTTCTTCGCCAGCTCAACGGCCTCGTTGGCGGCAACCTTTTCCGGAATTGATTCGTCGAACAGAATCTCATAAACGGCAAGACGCAGGATGCTGATCTCCGCTTTGCCCATGCGGTTCAGATCCCATCCGATCGCATACTTCTGCAGAATCGTATCAATGCTTCCGAGATGCTCCTTCACGCCGCGGTAACGCTCGTAAAGCTGTTCCTTCAGCTGCTCCCCGAAGTCCTGCATCTCGTAATAATTCATGAGGGCTTCTTCCCTGTCGGGTTCTTCGTAGAAGCCCGAAAGAAACAGCGAAATGAATACCTGTTCGCGCTTTCCGCTCTGGTTCATCTTATCCGTTTCCACGATACGGTTATCCTCATTCACCATGGGATTCTCCTTACTCTGACAAAAAATGAAGGGAAGCTTCGGCGTAACCCGTCACTTCCCGGTTAATTCCTAACATTACGCCTTTTCAATGTCCATTCCCACAATGTGCACGTTCACGCGTAACACCGTGAGTCCCGTCATACTTTCGATCGCGGTTCTGACTTTCTCCTGTACCGCCTTGGCTACCTTCGGAATGCTGTAGCCATACTGAACAACCAGGGAAAGCTCCGCGCTTACCTCTCCGTTTTCGACCGTGATCACGGCTCCCTTCGAGAGGTTCTTGATCCCGAACTTTCCGATGAATTCCTTCGTCATATTCCCGCTCATGTAGGCAACGCCCTCGGCCTCCGTAGCGGCCAGTCCGGCGATGGATGCAATCACGTCATTGGCGATCTTTACGGCTCCGTCCATTCCTTCCGGATTCAGTTTCGCACCGTAAATCGGCTCATTTTCTTTACTCACTTCTATGGTCCTCCTTCTTTCGAACGGCATTTTACTCCAATATTACCGATATTATACCAAATCAAGCGGAAAATAGCAACTAAAATCGACTTTCCGAACCCTTGCAAAAGCTTTTTCGCGGGAGCCCCGAAGGGCATAAAAATACCGCACTGCATTCCTGCAATGCGGTATCATTTTCCGTTTAATGTTCCTTGATGCTGTCGACCTTTAAGCCGGCCGTAACCGGGTCCTTTGAAACAACGGCCGTAAAGTTACGTCCCGTGGCGGGAATGCCGCTTTCGGAATAAATATATACCCCCGCGGTTTCGACGGTCTCCGTATACCGGAATTTTACGGTATATACGCCCAGCGCTTCCGACACAGACAGAATATAACACGTTCCGGCCGGATAATCCTCATCCATCTTCTTCTGCAGCGCGAACGCAAGACTGATCTGCGTCGCAAAGGAAATGTCCGAATTATTACCGCTCTCCTCTTTCTGAACGGCGTAATACGACGTGCCCGGACTGTCCTCCCTCTGATAACTCAGGTAATAGTCTTTCTCCGTAGCCCATCCGAAAAGCCTGTAATGCTTCTTCTCCGTATTATCCGTCACATCCGTCTTCGAATCGACGGGATCACCCGGGGAGTACACGTTTGATTCTACCGCCGGATCCGCCTTCACATTTACGGAAAATGCGATGGTGTACGACGGCATAATCTCCGCCGCCTGCGACTCTCCGCGCATTCCCTCCTGCTCATATGGTGCCGACGCTGCGGATTCATCTTTCCCCTTCGTCACTCCCGTCATCCTGGATACGGCCGTAAGAACGCATACGACGACGATGACCGCTGCCGCAGCTCCTGCAATGCGCGTGAAGACCTTCGAGCAATAGAACGGCTTCTTACGCTTTTCGGGCGCAGCGGGAGCAGACACCACGGTCGCCAGAATGCGGTTCTTCGCTTCTGTCGAAAGGTGCAGTTCCTGCATCGATTGTTTCAGTTGCTCCTCTGCCTTCATCGGCCGTTCTCCTTATATCGCTCGCTTAACATTTTCCTGCCGCGCTGAAGCCGCATCTTGACAGCCGAAACGCCTTTGCGCAGTACTTTTGCAATTTCCTCTACGGTATACTCTTCCACGTAGAAGAGCACCAATACGGTACGGTATTTCTCCGGAAGCGTCCGGAGCACATCCATGATTCCGTAATCCGCGTCCGTTCCGACGCTTACCCTTGCCTGCTCCGAAAGAATCCGTTCCCGGTTCTTCTGCTTCCGGATCAGCATCAGGCTGTTATTTCTCACTACCTTGACCAGCCACTGCTTCTCATGCGCCTCGTCCGGAAAGGACGGCGCTTCCGATACATACGTAAGCAGCGTATCCTGGACCATATCTTCCGCGTCCGAAGCGTTTCCGACAATCGAAAAGCTCATGCGGTACATAAGATCACCGTACGTGTCAAGAATGTGACGGATATGTTCCTCCTGTTGTAAGCGGCCAAGGCTCATGTATCGTCTCCTGAAAGAAGATTGCGCGGTTTTCTCCGCGCGCTCCGTAATGTCAAAGAACGGCTACAGTATACCTTATGCCACGCTTTCCGTCAACTGTCCGTCACGCACCGCGGCAGCGCCGCGGCGTATGCGGACTTCCCATTTCCCCTCAAACAAACTGCGTTTTATTCATAAATTCCGATAAACAAAGGCGTACCGGACTTAGAATCGATAATCTCATATACAAACGGATGGTCCAGTGTAACCGATCGGATGATCTGCTGCGGGTTATAGCAGTTCGTTTCCATCGTAATTGCGGTCACCGCCGCTGCTTCCGTTCCGTGCTCATCCATCTTGATATATGTCTTCTGGATCACTTTGCTGATATGCACCCCGATATTCATAAGGCGGCCGAACTCGGCGTCGTCCGTGAATGCTTTCTTCATGCCGAGACCGGCTAGGATGCTGTTCAGGTCGATCTTGCTCTCTTCCGTGAACTTCGGGATTTTAACGTAGATCTCGGAAGCGCTCTGATAAGGGATCTCCGGCACCTGTGCGAGCTTCGATGCAATATCCGAAACGCTCTTTCCGTCTTTCGGAAGGTATGCACGGAAGATATACCCCTCTTTATACCGCTTTTCAAAGCCGGTCATGTCATCATCCTCGAAATACCGTTCAGCGCTGCCGCTCATCAAATCCACTTTCTTCGTCGTTCCGTCCGCGCGGTAGAAATCAGCGTTCTTCCTTGTTGCGTCTTCCTCAAACGGCTCTTCCCATACGCCGTCAAATGTGATCGCGTTAATGAGAACCATCACCTGATCGTCGGTAAGGTTGTCAAGGATACTGTCAATGCGGTTCTTCGTATTGGTCTTAACCCAGTCGTTGATGTCCTTAAGCGTCTGCGGATTTCCGAAGGGCGCCTTCATAACCGCCGACCGATAGTACATGCCGCACGTTTTCAGAAACTCGTCCGGAACGGTGAATTCCCGACCGGAGTTGAGCCAGATCGAGTTGGCCATCCGCACGACGTCGGACTCCTTGGAGCTCAGGTTCATATAGCAGATAATCTGATTCAGCGTATCCGAGCTGCAACCGAACATGTCTTCCATTTCCTTAAGCGTTTCGCCCTCTGCTCCGTTTGCGAGCATGCCGAGCGCCGCATAGATGGAAATCGGTGACACCATAACGGTATCTCCCTGGTAGCTGCCGAGAAGAAGCTTTGCCGCGAAACTCCGGATGCCCTTACGGTAATCCTCCGCATTCTGGAACGTCTGTGCAAGTTTTCCCGGATCCGGCGACTCACCGGACGATGTCTGTGTCAGTTCCTGCGAAACGGGATTTGCGGCCGGCGTACCGGTCGGATCCTTGGAAGCAGACCTTCCGCTTCCCTTTGATGCATCGTCACTTCCCGTGCAGGCGGTCATAAGAATCATCATGACCACTGCCAGCAGGAGCGCAACCTGTTTTCGAATTGTTTTCATTTCCTATCTCCCATCATCAATCGATTACTCATAAATACCGATGAACAGCGGAATATCATTATAGCTGTCATAGATTGCGTATACGAAAGGCTGATCCAGAAATACGTCATGTTCAATCGGCTGGATAGCAACCGCATAACACTTCATGCCGACTTCGGTCGCCGCTGCCGCCTTCGTGCCTTCCTCATCGATTTCCAGATAAGTCTTCTGCATCACTTCGGATATGCGGATCAGTTCGTCGCTCTTCGTAAGTTTCGAGAAATCCGCGGTACCGAACGCGTTACCCATGCCGAGTTCCCTGAGTGCGGGGATCAGGTCCATTCCTTCGCTTCTGAACTTGATCTTCGGCATCTTGATATGTGCTTTTCCGTCATAGGTACCGGGGTTCGTAAGCTGCTCCGCGGTCAGCGTTTCCGCCAGTTTCGAAGCCGTCATTCCTTCCTTCGGCAGATATGCGCGGAAATAGTATTTGTCCTCGTAATTCTTCGAGAAGCCGACATAGGTTTCGGTCTCAAAATAGTTCTCCGCTTCCCCTTCCATCATCTGCACGCGGGTTACGGTTCCGTCGCCCTTATGGAAATCCTCTTCCTTCGTATTGTCAACTTCGAAAGGATCGGCCCATTTGCCGTCAAATGTAAGGCAGTTGAACAGTACCATCACCATAACGGGATCCAGCTGTTCCATCATATTCTGGATGCGTCCGAGTGTCTTCTCCTCTACCCAGTGGTTCATGTCTTCTCTTGTCTGCGGATCATAGAAATCCGCCGCGAACGCCTCAGCCGCATAGTAATCCGCGACGGTCTGCAGGAATTCTTCCCGGACACGCTCGGTAAAATCGCCGTTAAGCCATACGGAATTGGCTACGCTGACCGATTGGTCGACATTGTAACGGTCCGCAAGCGTCTTCAGATAGAGATTTAATTCGTCCGCCGGGAGACCGAACACGTTCTGCATCGCGGAAAGTGTTTCACCGTCCGCGCCGTTCATAACCATGGCAAGCGCCGCGTATGCGGAATACGGCGAGATGAACTCCGCGCCGATCGTCTTTCTTGCTTCCCGGAACAGACCCGCGGCAAATGTGTTGTATGCCTTTCGAAACGCTTCGTCTGTTTCACGGCAGCTGCTTGTTCCGGTCTTGATCCCTTCCGTCAGGCATACGGTTTTCTCGGCCGCCTTCCGGGGCTTATCTCCGCCCGGATCTTTGCCGGTACATCCGCAGAGCCCGAAAGCCATAACGCCGGCAAGAATCATTGCGATCCATTTCTTACTTCTTCTCATTTTGTTATCCTCCCCTTCTTACTGATAAATACCGATGAATAACGGGATTCTGCTCTCAGCGTCATAAATCCCGTATACGAACGAACGGTCTAACGTAACATGATGCGGCGTGGAATCCATCGATTTCGTCCCGAACAGTCCCTTGGAAGCCGAAGAAGCCTTCGTACCCTCCTCATCCACCACGAGATATGTCTTCTGGCTGACTTTTTCGAGATAGCACTCAACGGTCGACAGTTTCGGAAATTCCGCATTCTCTTTCGAGAATGCCTTTTCCATTCCGAGCGCCTTAAGCGCCTCCGTCATATTCATCTCAAGACTGACAAGCGATATCCGCGGCATGTCAAGGTAAGCGCCTCCGTCATAGGTCCCCGGCACGAGCAGCAGATCCGCGTCAAGTTTCTCAAGCAGCTGGTCCGCCGTGCCTTCCTTCGGAAGAAACGCCCGGAACAGGAACCCATCCTTGTATTGCTTGTCGACACATACGTAATCGTCCGTCTCGCAATACGATTCCGCTTTGCCGTGCATCATCTTAACTGTCCGGGTTGTGCCGTCGTCCTTGTGAAACAGTTCTTCGGTGGTGCTGTCCTTTTCGAACTTCTTGGCCCATTTGCCGTCAAATGTAAGGCAGTTGAAGAGAACCATCACGGTAAGCGCGTCCAGTTCCTCGGGACTGATCATGTCCTCAATCCGGCCGAGACTCTTCGCCTTCACCCACGCGTTCATGTCGTCGGCCGTCTTCCTGTCGTTAAAGTCAGCCGAGATCACATCCGCCTTGTAGAAATCCGAAACGTCCTGCAGAAAATCCTGCTGAATCGTCTTGCGGTACGGGCTGTTGATCCATACGGAATCGGCAACCGTAACGACTTCGCTTTTACTGTAGCGGTCCGAAAACGTCTTCATATACTCGTTCAGCTCGTTTCCGGACAGACCGAGGACATTTTGCATCTCACTAAGCGTCTCACCGCCGGCGCCGTTCATTGCGACGGCCAGCACCGAGTACATCGAGTACGGCGAAACGAACTCCGCGCCGGTCTTTCGAAGTTCCCGGAAGAGCCCGATCGTAAACTCTGCGTATGCCTTCTTGAAAATGTCGCCGGGAGTCTTCGAACTTGCTCCGCTGCTTTTCAGATTCGCAGTAAGAACAACCGTTTCCTTTCCCTTCGGCTTGAAGCGTTTCTTATCTCCGCAGCCGCAAAGGGAAGCCGCTATCGTAACCGCAAGAACAATCCCTATTACCCTTTTCCAACGTTTCATGATTATCCCCCTCTCAGCAAGAGTCGACTTTCCAATCGGTATTCTGACTCTGAAATGCCCGGTATACGGGATTCGGTCACTTTATTTTTCAGAATACCGCAAAAAAACTCAAATAATCTTTCAAAAATATATTAAACAGGCTTCGAAAGCCCTCATCCGGCTTAAGAAAACCTCCGCATCCTCCCCGCAAAGCACAAAAAAGCCCCTCCGCAAAGCGGAGAGGCTCTTCAATGCAATCAGGTTAGTCCGGGTATTAAACTCTCTTCATGTACTCACCGGTACGGGTGTCGATCTGGATGGTCTCGCCTTCGTTAACGAAAAGCGGAACGTATACGGTAGCACCGGTTTCAACAACAGCGGGCTTCGTAGCACCGGTAGCGGTGTCGCCCTTGAAGCCGGGCTCGGTGGAAGTAATCTCAAGCTCTACGAACAACGGAGGCTCGATGGAGAAAATCTGACCCTGGTGGGAAAGCGTCTTAACCATCTCGTTCTCCTTAACGAACTTCATTGCGTCACCGCACTGCTCCTCGGTCAGGGAAATCTGATCGAAAGTCTCGGTGTTCATGAAGTTGTACATATCACCGTCTTTATAGAGATACTGCATGTCAGCTCTCTCGATATGAGCCTGCGGATACTTATCGGTCGGACGGAAAGTCGTCTCAACCACGCCGCCGTTCTTGATGTCCTTCATCTTGGTTCTTACAAATGCTGCGCCCTTACCGGGTTTAACATGCTGGAACTCTACTACCTGCAATACTTTTCCGTCAATCTCAAGCGTAATACCGTTTCTGAAATCACCTGCTGAAATCATTCTGGAATCCTCCTTTTCGGCAAATCTTATCTCTTATTCCGATTCAACTCTGCACGCTCTTGTGCCTGCCCGCAGAGCCACCGCTACATAGTGTATCTTATGTTTTGGCTTTTTTCAACCATTTTTTTACAGTTCGATTAACTTTTTCTCGGAAAATGCGAGATTCTCGTAACCGTCTGCGGTCAGTACGACCATATCCTCGATCCGGACACCGCCGAACCCGTCGATGTAAATACCCGGTTCCACGGTCATGATCATGCCCGCCTGCAGGACGCGCTCCTCACGGGCGTTGCAGTTCGGGTCTTCATGAATCTCAAGACCTACGCTGTGGCCGAGTCCGTGGCCGAAACAGCCGTCGTATCCGGCTTCCGCGATGATATTTCTCGCTACCGCGTCAATCTCCTTCCCCTTCTTTCCTGGACGGAGCGCGGCAAGCGCTTCGGTCTGTGCACGGTATACCGTCTCGTACACCTCACGCTGCTTCGGACTTGCCGTTCCGAGCACGACCGTTCTCGTCATATCGGAACAATAGCCCTGATAAATGCAGCCGAAATCCATCGTAACGAAATCGCCGTTTTCAAGCTTCTTCTCCGAAGGCATCGCGTGCGGCATGGACGAATTGATTCCCGATGCCACGATCGGCGGGAACGAGTTCGCCGACGCGCCGTGACACTGCATGGAATAGGTAAGCCTTGCGGCAATCTCCAGTTCCGTCACGCCCGGCTTGAGAAACGGCAGAATCTCGGAAAATGCGATGTCTCCGATATGTTCTGCCATCCGCAGCTTTTCGAGTTCCTCAGGTGTCTTGATCCAGCGAAGTTCCGAGATGTAATTCGGAATCGGAACAAGTTCAGCCTTCACGGCATTCGAATACTCCTCAAACTCACGGTAGGTCATCTGTTCTTTCTCAAAAGCCAGCCGTCCGATCTGATGCGTTTTACATAACTCGGCAACCAGGAGCGGATAGCCGGACGCGGTCATATCGACTACCTGGATAAGTCCCTTGACTTCCTTCTTCGCCTGGAACAGGAAACGGAAATCCGTGAGCAGATATGCCGCCTCCTTCGTGATCAGGAGCACTCCGGTATCATTTGTATAGCCGGAAACATAACGGATATTATACGGGTCGGAAACCAAAACGGCATCGGCCTTCATTACCGGGAACATATCCCGAACGCGCTTTAACAGATCTGACATTACTCTTCCTCTCCCCAGAGCTCGATTAATTTTTCCATCGCGGCAATGTAGCCGTCCATGCCCATCCGCATGATAACGGTGTCACATGCGGGAGACGTTACGCACTGACGGCGGAACTGCTCACGGTTATAAATATCGGTCAGATGCACCTCAATCTTAGGCATGGGGATATCTAAGAGGCAGTCATAGATGGCGTAGCTGTAATGTGTCAGCGCACCGGGGTTGATGATCACACCGTCGACCCGGTCATCTGCAGCTTTCTGCAGCCGGTCAATGATGGCTCCTTCGTAATTGCTTTGGAAACATTCCACTTCGATTCCGCGATTCTTCGCTTGCTCTTCAATCAGGGCAATCAGATCGTCATAACTCTCATACCCGTAGATCAGCGGGTTCCGCTTGCCGAGAAAGTTCAGGTTCGGTCCGTTCACGACCAATATCCTGCGTCCCATAATCCAACCTCCTTTTCAAACTTGTATTCCCTTAAGCCTCCCCGAAAGGGGGCAGGCACCCTTCACTAAATGCAGCGCTCCACTTCACCGACGAGCTCGTCTTCGGACCGTCCGTCCGTCATGATCACGCGGTGCGCCGTCATACGGTACGCAAACATCCGCTCCGTCAGAAGCCGTTGGAGCTGCTTGCCGTCCTCCGGCAGAAGCGCCCGGTACGGCTCATCCGCCACACGCTCCTCCACATGTTCGGGAGCGATGCCGAGGCAGATCACATATCCGAGACGCCGCAGCTTCTTCTGGTTCTTCGGCCGGACAGGCATTCCGCCGCCCGTCGCGATGACATTCTGCTTTCCTTTCAAAACCAGTTCTTTCAATACGATTGACTCCAGGTCCCGGAAATACTCCTCGCCCTTGGTCTCGACAATCTTCGGAACGGTCATTCCCATCTTTTCTTCGATCAGGCGGTCCGTATCGATGAATTCATAACCGAAATCCTTCGCTACGCGCTGTCCGATCGCCGCCTTGTTGCTTCCCATGAATCCGATCAGTACAAGGTTCGTGTTCTTCAGCTTCTTAAGCCTGTTCTTACGGTAGAAGAACAGGATGAACTTCTCAAGCGGACGCTTTAAAACGATCTGAATCTCTTCACGCTTGTTGATCGGCTTTACCAGAAATGACCGGATACCGGCACGGTTTGCGCCGTACACATCCGTAAACAGCTGGTCTCCGATGAACAGGGTGTTCTTCTTCGTTGTACCCATCACGAGCATTGCCCGGCGGTAGTTTCTGCGGAGCGGCTTATGCGCATTGAAAATGTAATGCAGCCGGACGCCCTTAATGGAGACGCCGCGGTAGAACCTGCGGACGCGGGGTGCTTTGTTGTTCGAGAGCAGGCAGATCCGGAATCCGATCTTATTCAACCTGCGGAACAGAGCAATCACCTCTTCATTGGCATCGTTTCCGTGTTCCACAAGGGTATTGTCGATATCATAGATCAGTCCCCGGTAGCCTTGCCGGTAAAGTGACTCATAATCGATGTCATAACTGGATTCCGCCATTTCGGCGGGATAAAACCTGGAAAACATATTCAGTAACGGTTCCTTCTTCGGATTTCCTTGGAAACCCCGGGATTTTTCAGAAAAGGTGGCACAGCATCCCGCCATGCCACCCTAAAAAAACTTACTCGTCTTCGTCCTTAACCTTATCGGACTCTTCGATTACTCTTGCCTGAACATCGGCCGTTGCAGGCTCGTATCTTGCGAACTCATAGGAATAGTCGCCGATACCGCCGGTCATGGAACGAAGGTCGGTCGAATAACCGAACAGCTCGGACTGCGGAATATCCGCAACGATCTCCTGCTTGCCGTTCGCAAGCGGGTTCATGCCGAGCACGCGGCCGCGGCGCTTACTGAGATCGCCCATGATATCACCGGTGAACTTATCCGGAACAACAACCTTCAGGGTTGCGATCGGCTCGAGAATGATCGGCATGGCGTCCATGATACCGAGCTTGAAAGCCTTTCTCGCGGCAAGCTTGAATGCCATTTCGTTCGAGTCAACCGGATGATAGGAACCATCGATCAACGTAGCCTTGATGCCGACTACCGGATAACCGGCAAGCGGGCCTGCAAGAACGCTCTCCTGGATACCTTTTTCGATTGCCGGGAAGAAGTTCTTCGGAACGGAACCGCCGAAGATCTTCTCTTCGAAGATGTACGGCTTATCCAGATCGCCGGAGGGTTCAAAAATCATAATAACATCACCGAACTGGCCTGCGCCGCCGGACTGCTTCTTATGACGTCCCTGCACCTGAACCTGCTTCTTAATGGTCTCACGGTAAGCGATCTTCGGCTTGCTGATCACCATCTCTGCCTTATAACGGCTGAGAATCTTGCTGACCGTTACCTCAAGGTGCTGGTCGCCGATACCGTAAAGGAGTGCCTGACGGTTCTCCTTATCATTCACGAGAGCAAGCGTCTTGTCCTCTTCCATGATACGGGCAAGAGCCTGGGAGATCTTATCGTCATCGCCCTTGTTCTTCGCTTCGTAACGGACATAGGTGTAAGGAACGGAGAACTTGATTGGATCGTAAATGATCGGATTGGCTTTCGTGGAAAGCGTATCGCCGGTCTGCGTGTCGGAAAGCTTACCGATGGCGCCGATATCGCCTGCGTACAGCTCCTTCACCTCGATCTGCTCCTTGCCGCGAAGGACATACAGACGGGACAGCTTTTCTTCAGTCTCTTTATTTGCGTTATAAATAACGGAGTCGCTCTTCAGAACGCCGGAGCAAACCTTGATGAGCGAGAATTTACCGATAAACGGATCGGCGATCGTCTTCCAGACGCGTGCGGAGAAATCCTTGTTCGCATCGTAGTCCGCGAAGAAGGTCGTGCCGGTCTTCTGGCTCATACCGGTAACAACGCCCTTGTTCGGTGACGGGAAATACTTATCGATAGCCTGTAAGAGGGCAAATGTACCTCTTGCCTGCACGCCCGAACCGCAGAGGATCGGAACCATGTCTCCTGCGCCAACACTCGTACGGATCGCGTTCTCGATCTCAACCATCGTGAACTCTTCACCCTCGAAATACTTCTCCATAAGCTCTTCGCTGGACTCCGCGATGGATTCCATCAGAGCCGCGCGGTAATTCTCGGAATACTCCTTGCAGTAATCCGGGATATCACCGTCAACATACTCGCCGAGGTTGTTGCTGAAACGGCGGCCTGCCATCTTTACAACATTAACGAAACCGACGAACTTCTCGTTCTCACGGATCGGGGTATGGAACGGAGCGATACGGTTGCCGTAGCGTTCCTTCAGATCCTCGACAACACTACGGTAGCTGGCGTTGTCGTCGTCCATATCGGTTATGAAAAACATACGCGGCAGACGGTTTCTCTCACAGATATCCCATGCCTTCTGTGTTCCGACTTCCACGCCGGCTTTGGCGGAAACAACGATAATTGCCGCATCTGCTGCGCTGACTGCTTCTTCTACTTCCCCGACGAAATCGAAATAACCGGGGGTATCGATAAAGTTAATCTTCGTCTCCTCCCAGAGAATCGGAACAACGGTCGCGCTGATGGAGAACAGTCTCTTCTGCTCTTCCTTGTCGTAGTCGCTGATGGTGTTGCCTTCTTCAACACGTCCCATTCTCTTCGTTACGCCCGTTGTATAAGCCATCGCTTCCAACAGGGTCGTCTTTCCGCAGCTGCCATGTCCCAAAATGGCAACGTTACGGATCTTTTCGTACTTATAGGTCTGCATAACGGTAAACCTCCAATAGGATTTGTGAAACACAGTAACATTTTACCAATTTCTGCTCAATCTTTCAATTGTTTTTGTTAATAATTCCAAAAATAAACACAAAAAAACGTGCCGTTTTCCGTTTCTCACGGAAAATGACACGGATTCTTACAGTCCTGTCATGCTTCTTCCTCCCGGACGATCGTAAAAATGTCGGAAAGCGGTATGCAGATGCTGTTCAGCTCGATATTCCGGCCGCCGGGACGGATACGCCGGACGGCGTCCGTAACCGTACGGTACCGGTGGCCTTCGTAAAAGGTAACCGCCACGCGGTCTCCCGCGCGGAGCGACGCCAGCACGGCATTGAGCGCCTCGGATGCCTCGTCGGACAATTCCTGCCGCTCGGTATAAAGGAGTTCGGCTTCTTTTCTCGCGAGCGCCTCGCGGAGTCCTTTCACCGCGTCGAACGGCATGAACTGCTTCGCGCGCTCCGCCGGACTCATCTTCGGTCTCGGCTTATTTCCCACGCTTATGCCCTCCGATCTGGTTGTTGCGTTCGATCGCCGTCGCGCCCTCTGAAAGATCGCGTCCTTTCAGAACCGCGTTACTGCCGAATTTGTTTTTGATCTCTAAAACCGTCTTCTGAAGCGTCTTCTCGCGCTCCCTTTCCGCGTCGTCCTCTGCCACGTCGAAAAGGCTCAGCTGACGCATTCCGGTATCCTTTACGACGTTGTTGCATGACAGACCCATACGTCTTATGGGGATGTCCCGCTCGACGATCTCGTCGTATACCGCCATGACGGCTTTGATCCATTCCGTGTCGCTGCTCGTCTCCTCCGGAAGCGAAGCGGTTCCGCCGACTGCCGGCAGGTGGAGGCTGTTCGAAAAGCCGACAAAGAAGGAAACGGACTTCGTCATCAGTTCCTTCTTTACCATCTCAAGGCACATGGTCTCTACCATTTCCTTGAGCACGAGCCGTGCCTCCTCAAACGAATAATCGCGCATCAGTACCTGGCCGGAACTGAGTCCGTTCGACTTCGGTCGGAATGCCTTGATGTCCCGGATCGTCGTACTCTCCCGTCCCCATGCGTGGTCGATCAGAAGTTCCGCGTCGATGCCGAACAAGCGATACAGCATATCCTCGTCGGCATGCGCGATGTCCCGCATCGTATAGATGCCGTGTGACGCGAGCTTCGTCGCGATACCGCGTCCGATCCGCCAGAAATCGGTCAGCGGCCGGTGGTCCCAGAGCGATTCCCGGTAGGATTCTTCAGTCAGTTCGCCGATAAACTCCGGCGAATGCTTCGCCGTAATATCAAGTGCGATCTTCGTTAAGTACAGATTGGTTCCGATCCCGCAGGTTGCCCGGATCCCGAGCTTTGATCGGATCTCTTCCATGAACCTGACCGCCAGCTGCCTTGCCGTCAGACCGTACCTTTTCCGGTATCCCGTCACGTCGAGGAAACATTCGTCGATTGAATAGACATGGATATCCTCCGGAGCGATATACTGCAGGTAAATCCCATAGATCTCCGCAGCATAATCAATGTATTTCTGCATCCGCGGCTCCGCCATAATGTATTCGATGTTCTTCGGGATCTCGAATACACGGCAACGGTTCTTCACGCCGAGCGCCTTCATGGACGGCGAAACGGCAAGACAGATCGTCTTGTCCGAACGCTCCGGATCCGCGACAACCAGATTGGTGGTCATCGGATCCAGATTGCGTTCCGCGCATTCCACGGATGCGTAGAATGATTTCAGGTCAATGCAAAGGTAAGCGGGCTCTTCGTTCCTCATTTACTGGATTCCAAGTTCTTTCCACATAACATCGAAGGTGCAGGGACCGATATTCAGGATCGCGGTCTTCGCCTCCATGTCGGTGTACCCCTTTGCCTTCAGTTTATCCATTGTATCTAACATCAGATGACGGCCCATCGTATACGGAAGGTAAACGACCGGATCCGCCAGGATCTCCTCATAGAAACCCTCTGCAACCGTTTCGTAACCGTAAGGTCTCATGAACGCCTTAACATCATCAACGGTCCAGCCGGCATAATGAACGCCGAGCGTCGTAACGGATACCAGATCCATCGAGATATTGTAATCCACCGTCGAAATATATGCGATATCCGGATCGGGAATAATATACTTGTAAGCTTCCTGTCCGGCAATAACAGCCCAGCCTTCCATGTATCCGGTATAGCTGAAAAGCATGTTGAGCGGATGCCATCCCTCGCAGTTCGCGAAGAATTCGTTCTGATACAGGTGTCCGGGGTATCCTTCATGCGCCAGCGTGCTGAAGAAACTCGCAAGGTCATCCTTATCAACCGAACTCGGATTGTAGCGGATGACTTTTCTTGCCTGATTATCAAACTGCGGCGTCAGGAAGTATGCAAGCACGCCGGGAATCTGTAATGCTTCCGGAAGCGCCGAAACGATATAGTCGGTATCCGGGATCGCGGGATAATTCGTCTTGATATACTCTTTCAGGGAATCGAGCATCTGTCTCGGGTCGGTAACGGTATAGCCCTGATAAGGATACTTGTAAATGATCGAAATATCCTTGCTGACAACCTCCACCATCTCGTTATAGTCCTGCTCGAACTTTTTCTGCATATACTGCAGCTGCTCATAACCGTTCATGGAAGTTCCGACGGTTTCCTGGACAAGGTATTCAAAGTATTCCTTTCCGCCATCCAGAGCACACATTCCGAACAGTTCCTTGGAAACGTTTCCGCGCATGCCTTCGGCAACCGCCTTAAGATTATTCAGTGCGGGAAATACAACGCTGTTCAGTTTCTCCTGATACTGCGCGATATACGCCTGCTGTGCGCTATCGCTCACTCCCGTCTGCTTGATGTTCTCGGCAAATGCCTCGACTAACGGGTTATGCTCCTTCGCCGTGAGGCCGTCCACATTTTCCGAAAGCGTATCGATCATCTTCTTGGTCAGAAGGCAGCCATCCGAAAGATATGCCTTCTTCGCCGCTTCGCCTACCTGGTCAAGGTAAGCCGGAAACGTGTCAAGTGCCGTGAAGAAATCCTGAATATCCTGCTCGTTATAGAAAGCATACTCGGAAATGATCGTGGAAAGATCATCCACAATATCGCCGTTGACGCAGAACAGTCCGCAATAGGTGGAAGGATTCAGATTCTCCGCCCGCAAAGCGGCATTGAATTCATGATCCAGACGGTCATAGTTAACCTTCTGTGCGGCAGTAAGTTCCTCATACTTAAACTCCTTGAGGCGGGCAAGAAACGTGCGGCACTTCTCGCCGTATTCCTGCGTCTGGGCCTCGGCATCCTCTGCCGAACCGAAGTCCAGCTGCCTCTTCATTCCGTACTGTTCGGGATTCTCGAAGTAAAAATGCAGGCTGATGCCGGAACCGTCGCTGACCATCGCGGCAATCTCGTACAAAAAGTCATCAAACCGCTTCTGCTCTTCGTTGTAGGTTACTTTTCCGAAATTGGGCGTCGACCAAGGCTTGCCGTTCGGGGTCGGAGCATTGGTGATCACCGGAGTCGGCGTGACGGTCGGCGTAACGGTTACCGTCGGAGTCACATCCGGCGTTGCGGTTACGGTAACGGTATTCTTCTCTCTCTGCGATCCCTTTTCGGGAACCTTCCTGTCTCCGCACGAACCGAGTACGGTCACGCAGAGGATCAATGCAAGAACAAGCGCAATCTTATTCTTTAACAGTTTTCTCATCTTTCATTCCTTACGCAGGCATGGGACACAACGGCATGCGCCTGTAACATGTCGCCGAAAGCCTCTGTCGGGCTTTAACCTACCGTTCATCGGAAACGGACTTTTCGTCTCTGCACGCGGGCTGTGCGTGCCTGCCGTGTTCCCCCATGAACCGGCATGCCGTCCGGACAGTCCATCCTCTCTTTGCTGCGCTGATTCCTTTCCGATAGTGACAGTATACTCTTAAAGCATCGATAAAGCAACCTTTTACGCAATCTCATGCGTCAATCTCATTTAAATATCCGTGAAAATTGTAAACAGCACTTGCATTTTCCTTTCAAATCAGATACAATAACAGTGACAAGTAAAATCAGTTTACAGAAACCTGCGTATACGGCCGGGCTGACCGCAGCCTTTGGCTTTGTTTGTTTTTCATAGGAATCAGAATCGTAAGGAGGAGTTATATGGATCGAGCAGAATTAGGAAAGATCATTAAAGATGCGCGTCTTGCAAAGAAGATGACTCAGAGCGAAGTTGTAGGAAACTTCATTACCCGTAACATGTTAAGCCAGATTGAGAGCGGCGTTGCCGTTCCGTCCATAAAAACGCTGGAGTATCTCTCCAAGAAACTGGATATCTCCATTCAGATGCTGAGTGCCGGCCAGAATGCGGAAAGCCGTTCCGTTATTCCCACCGATTATGAGATCATCCGGAACGCCAAGGCCCGCTTCCGCAGCGGCAAATACGAAGAGGCAGCCCGCATCATCAAGCCCTGTCTTTCGGAATCCAACGAGTTTTTCGATGAGGCATGCGCCATCTACACGATGAGCACGCTTGCATGCGCCGGAAAGGCCGAACTTGATAAGGAAACCGCCTGCAATTACGCAAGAGAAGCACTCCTCTATTCCGAAAAAGGCTTCTACGCCTGCCGCGAGTGGAAAGTGGAAGCGATCTGCCTGATCGAGAAACTCAGCTGATTCGCCGGTCATTCGGTTGAATTTAGAAGAAAAGTAACCCCCGGGATTGCAATCCCGGGGGTTTTTCATGTTTACTGATTCTCTTCCACTTCGATCTTACGGATTTCCTTCGTCTCGATTTCCTTCTTGATCGCAGCGATGAAATCGGAAAGCTTCTTCTGGCCTTCGTCTCCTAAGAAACGGCTGCGGACGGATACAAGTCCTTCCTCTGCCTCCTTGGCGCCGACAACGAGCATGTAAGGAAGTCTGTCAAGACGGGCTTCACGGATCTTGTAGCCGATCTTCTCGTCGCGGGCATCAACCGTTGCAAGGATGCCTGCTTTCTTAAGCTCTGCGCAAACCTGCTCGGCATACTCGTTCGTCTTCTCGGAAATCGGAAGCACGCGAACCTGCTCGGGGCAAAGCCACGTCGGGAACTGACCTGCGTAATGCTCGATCAACCATGCAAGCGTACGCTCGTAGCAGCCCATGGACGTTCTGTGGATGATCCACGGAGACTTCTTCTCGCCGTCCGCTCCGACATACGTCATGCCGAACTTCTGAGCGCTCTCGCAGTCAAGCTGGATCGTTACCATCGTATCTTCCTTGCCGTAAACGTTCTTGGCCTGGATATCGATCTTCGGGCCGTAGAAAGCGGCTTCGCCGTCGGCTTCCGTGAACTTGATGCCGTTCTTGTTCATAACGTCACGAAGATACTGCTGCGTCGAGTTCCAATACTCTTCGTCGCCTTCGTATTTGTCCTTGTTCGCGGGATCCCACTTGGAAAGACGGTACGTAACGTCTCCGTCGATTCCGAGCGTCTTCATGACGTAGTTTGCAAGCTCAACACAGCGCGTCAGTTCCTCTTCCGCCTGGTCGGGACGAAGCACGATGTGGCCCTCCGTGATCGTGAACTGACGGACTCTCGTCAGGCCGTGCATCTCACCGGAATCCTCGTTTCTGAAAAGCGTGCTCGTCTCGGACATGCGGTAAGGCAGGTCTCTGTAGGAACGCTGCTCGTTCATGTAAACATAGTACTGGAACGGGCACGTCATCGGTCGGAGCGCCATAACTTCCTTGCCGGCTTCAGCATCCTTATTAAGGACGAACATGCCGTCCATGTAGTGGTCCCAGTGACCGGAAATCTTATAGAGGTCGGACTTGGCCATCAGAGGCGTTCTCGTACGTACATAGCCCCACTCGTTATCCTCCAGGTCTTCAATCCATCTCTGAAGCGTCATGATCATCTTCGTGCCCTTAGGCGTGAAGAGCGGCAGTCCCTGACCGATGACATCGGCCGTCAGGAACAGTTTCATCTCGCGGCCTAACTTGTTATGGTCACGCTTCTTAATATCCTCAAGATGGGCAAGATATGCGTCAAGGTCAGCATTCTTCGTGAAAGCCGTACCATAGATACGCGTCAGCATCTTGTTCTTCTCGCTGCCTCTCCAGTAAGCGCCGGAGGAGGAAATCAGCTTGAACGCCTTGATCGGCTTCGTGCTCATCAGATGCGGTCCGGCACAGAGGTCCACGAAACCGCCCTGATCATAGAACGAAAGCTCGGCATCCTCAGGAAGATCGTTGATGAGCTCTACCTTGTAAGGCTCGCCCCTTTTCTCCATCAGCTCGATTGCCTCGGCACGGGAAAGCGTGAAGCGCTTGAGTTCGTTGCCTTCCTTGATGATCTTTTTCATCTCGGCTTCAATGGCGTCGAGTGCCTCGCGGTCAAGCGGTGCCATATCAAAATCATAATAGAAACCGGTGTCGATGGACGGACCGATGGCACATTTGGCGTCGGGATACAGCCGCTTCACCGCCTCGGCAAGAACATGGGAGGTCGTGTGACGGTAAGCTGCCTTACCGGCTTCATCGTTAAACGTTAAAATGTTCAGCGCGCAGTCCTTGTCAATAACGGTACGAAGGTCCGCAACCTTCCCGTCAACTTCGCCTGCGCATGCCATACGGGCGAGTCCTTCGCTCAGGTCCGCAGCGATGTCGATAATACGCATCGGCTGCGCGTACTCTTTAAAAGAGCCGTCTTTCAAAGTAATTTTCATGTCTTCTTTCTCCTTTTCGTTGACTGTGAAAAACTCTGTCGGCAGGAATAAAAAATCCCTGTCGACACTTACGTATCAACAGGGACGAATTAACTTCGCGGTTCCACCCTATTTGACTTTCCGAAGAAAGCCCTCTTCATTGTGATTATAACGGAATCACCGGACCGGATTGGGGTCTCTCGGGAGGTGGTCTTCGGTCGCTTTATTCCTTCGGCACTTCCAGCTCGCTTACGCGGTGCCTTTCTCTGGCGGAGTCCTGCGGCTTACTCTTCTCCTTCAACGATTTAACAGTAGTATAACACCCCGGCGGAGTTTGTCAAGCAAAATCGGCAACCCGTCTGATGAAAAACCATCAGAATCCTTTTCGGTGTTTTCGCGACACGAAAAGTTTAATTACCAGCAAACCTGCGATTATGCAGGCGGCTCTGAAGCAGTAGCCGAACAGTAAATATGTCCGAACACTTAATTCTCCGGTATGTTTCCACTCAAGAATACTTTTTGCTTTAGATCCGGCGGATTTCAACAAATAACTGTTCCGGATTGCGAGAATTTCACATCCGAATACAATCGCGCATATAAGAATCACATAAAGGACATGAAGAAGCAGCAGTGTTCTCTGCCTCCTTTTTCTCCCGCAAGCCGTTGATTCGATAAGTGAAATCATGTCATTTGTCCTGTCTCTGATTTCACTTTCCACAAGAATCGCCAATATTGCTGTCAGAATAATGATATAGGATCGAATATGTCTTGCATTCCACGGTTCCGTCAACTTCAAATATCCGGTCTCATATATTACCGTCGCTCCCGGAATCTCTTCTATCTGACCGACTCTGGTTTTCAACCTGGTAAAGGCATTTTTCCTGTTGAGAACCGTTTCCGGTCCTGCCGACATGAAAGAGAATGCTTCTGCGGATATTTCGCCTTCCGAAAGTCTTTCTTCAAGCTTGCGGATTTCATTATCCGCAGTCTCAATACGTCTTCCCTCCTGCTCTATCAGTTCCTTGATCTGTTCCGTTTTATATCCGCTGCAAGCTTCCGCATACCCTTTATAGTAGGCTTCATCGGGCGTCAGGAACTCAATATCATAATGGGCAAATGCCAATGCTGACACTCCTGTAAGAACAAGGATGATGATTCCGCGGCAATAAAACAGCAGCCGGTAAGATTCATGAAGAAAGAGACTGTCCGGATAGTGCTGCCTGCGAATCCGCAGGAATCTCCTGCCTCCTTCCGTCACGCGGGAGCGATGCAGAATAATACCTGTCGAGAGCGTTGCGGCCGACACGGCGTAAGCACCCCACACAAGCGGGATTACGTTAACCGGTCTGCCTGCAATATTGATAAAACAGATTGTCTGATACAGAACGTTTCCGAGTAAAAGACTTACCGGATTCATATACTTAAAAACGCGTAGAAACGATACGTCCCGTATCCCGTAGGAACACATATATGCCGCACCAAATAGTCCGGTAGCGGCAAGAATAATCAGTCCCACAGAATCTACCCGAAGAGCCGTCAGCCCCCACACCATTGTCCAAAGAAATGCCGCGGCCGCAGCCGAAAGAAAGAGTAGTCCCGTATAAGATGTAACCGTATAGGCATATGGAGTACTGATAAAGCCGGGGACTCCCATAACCATGTCCCCCGGATTTTCAAAACCGTATACAAACCCGAAGAAGAGATAATCCGTCACAAAGAACAGCGCCGCAACACCGAACGAAGTACAAAACAGCGCTGCGATTTTACATATACCGCGCATATGCCGTCCGGAATACATGGTGTATGCAAGCTGCTCTTCCCCTTTGGAACGTTCCCAGAAGAAAGCGGCAAGACTGCAGACAAACATGACCGCAAGAATACACCATAAGCGCGTCCCTGACGTAAGAAACATCTCCGTCCCACGCGTATTCTTAACCTGTAAACGGATTCCCTGAAGACCGGCATAAGTATCGGCTGTTTTCTCAATCTTTGCCTTGTCATAAGAGCTCTCATTCAAATGAAAAAGACTGATTTGACGATATTTCTCCGGTGCTTCCGTAATTCTTTCTATATAGGATTCATAAGACAGTATCTTGTTTACTTCATCCGATAAAGCGGAAAGCCTTCGATACCGTTCCGTATATATTCCGATTGTTTCTGGTTTACAGGCATCGGCCAGTTCTCCCAGATATGCCTGTGCGGACTTAGGTTCTCTGCTTTCCAGTTCTTCACAGATTGCCCTGTATTCTGAGATGGGAAAGGATTGGTTATCCCGAAAAGCCAGAATGCCGATTACGCAGATATCAAGCAAAAAAGACAGCAGAATCGCTCTCTGAACGATGCTGTTGCCCCAGATCTTTCTGCATTCACAACAGAACAGGCGCATTGATACTTCCTCCGTACGGCAGGCTGTTATTCACGAAACAAATAAAGATAGATGTCTTCCAGATTCGGATTCGTTTCCACGGAGTCCTGGCATTCCCCAATCAGACGGACGCGGAACATATTGTTCGAGTCTTTCTCCAGGTGACTGACCCGGTTTTCTTCCTGAAGCCTCTTTGCTTCTTCTGGGTCGACAATTGCATTATTCACAATTCCGCGGTATTTGCAGCATAATTCTTCCGCGGTTCCCTGCTCCGTTAATACCCCTTCTTTAAGGAAAATGAAATCGTCGGCAATAACTTCCACATCCGAAACGATATGGGTTGCCAGAACAACAATCTTATCCCTTCCGATTTCCGAGATCAGGTTTCTGGTTCTGATGCGTTCTTTCGGATCCAATCCGGCAGTCGGTTCATCTAAAAGAAGTATATCGGGATTATTCAGTATCGCCTGGGCAAGCATCACTCTTTGGCGCATTCCTCCGGAAAGTTCTCCCATCTTCTTATTTGCGAATTCTTTCGTATTGGTTCGCAACATCGCATTCTCTACAGCGGAATCCAGTTCTTCACGGCGAAGGCCCTTCAGGGTCCCGATGTAATATAAAAAACGTAATACGGAAAAGCCTTCATACATATTCTGCTGCTGCGGCATATATCCGAGGCACTTCCGAAAATCCCGCCCCAATTCCGTTGTTTCCACTCCGTCATAAAGGATTTTACCGCTGTCCGGACGAACCGTGTCCGTAATCAGTTTCATTAAAGTACTTTTCCCGGCACCGTTCGGTCCGAGAAGCGCATAAATACCCGGACGGAATACAAACGAGAAATCCGTCAGCGCCTTCTTCTTCCCGTAGCTCTTATTGATTGTCTGAAGCTGTAACTCCATCCCGTGCTCCTTCAAAGATTCTTCGTTTGAACCGCCGCTAAGGAATCTGGCGGTTCAGAACGCTCACTATTACATCCGTCCATTCTTTCATCTTTTTTAGTTCTGTTTCATAGCGGTCGGAAAGATTTCCGTCCTTCCACACTTTTTCCTGATAAACGCATAGTGTAAGCAGTTCATAGTCAAGCAATTTCTGCAATTGTTCCTCGCAGTCCTTTAAGAGAAATCGCTTTCCTAAAACCGGACTCGGCTCAATCCTCTCCTTCTCTTCTTCGGATAGTTCCTTATTTCTTCGAATATGGTATTCCGATTCATTCCATGCGGGAAGGATCGATTGATTGGGGAAGAATGCCCACGAAGCCGTTCCTTCAAGGCGATCCTCCTCCGGCGTGATTAAACCGTCTTTTAGCGAGTATTGTATTCCTTCAATGCCGAATGCCAGAAGAATCGACAGTTCCGGATCCGTATATACTTCCGCTAACAGATCAAACGCCGTATCCCGGTGCTCCGACCAAGACGCAATGCAATTCACATTACCTTCTTTATTGACGGGGATCACCGTACCGTTTTCCCAGATACAGTTTTCATAGTCCTGCTTCTCCGAATCAATGATCATAAAGAATTTTCCGCCGTTAATTTCTTCCCGGGTGATCTTATCGGGAGCGCCCGCCTCGGATATTCCGTTTGCTACCAATCCATTTTGATACAGTTCAACATAGCAAAGGACATTTTCTTTAACCTCAACATCCTCGCATAGATTCACTGCAGTAAGCTTTCCTTCCGTCATCCGAAGCCCGACCGGAGAAGAGACAGGCCAATATCCTTTCGGTGTCGGAAACATGAAAGTAAGCGGTGATACCAGCCCGAAGAACCGTCCACCACGCTCTCCCTCGCAAACCTTACGTAATGTATCCCGGTAATACCCGGAATCTGTTACCATTCTTGCCGTATCAACCTCGTATTTTTCGGCCAATACCTTGTTAAAACCGTAATACTGCCGCTCAAACCCTGCAGCACTCGGAGAAATACCGTAGCATTTTCCGTTGTCCGACAAAGCCTTCCAGTAGTATTCATCAAAAGAATCGTACAGCTTCTTGCCTTTCCCGGAGGAAAGATAACTATCTAAATCTATACAGTATCCGCTCCGGATAATATCCGTAAAGTAACCCGCATAATATGCGTATCCGATATTAAACACATCCATCTGCAGACGGTTCTCTTTCGAATAAGTCAGGAAATCCGCATACTCCTCCGGCTTCCCGAAGGCATAAAAATCAACCGCATAAGGTAACCCTTTTTGATCCAGTTTTTCATTAAAAGCAGCAAAAATCCGGTCGGAATTATCCGGGATACCATAAGGAACCACCCATCGCAGAATCGTTTTGTCCGGATAAACCGACGATGCGGAATACTGTAATTTCATCGAGTACTTCTCTGTTTGAGCCGGATTATCCTCCTTTGTGCCGGTTTTCTTTTTCTGACATCCGCTGCAGGACATAAATGCGAGACAGCAAATAAGACACCCGATACAGCACCTCTTAAAACGCATTTTCGATACTCCTCACGATAATATGACACATCGGTATCGAGTGTTTCGATACCGATGTACAGTTTCTCTTACTTCGGATAAAGATCAATGTATTGAATATGATCCATATCCTTCTCATAGTCTTCCCATGAAATCAGTCCATATTGTTTAGTTCTGTCATCATAAACCAAACATTTCTTTCCGAGATCCCCCGCCGGAACCAGATGCGACTGAAACTCTGTACGTTGGTTAAGTATAATCAATCTGTCGCCAACCGGTAAATACTCAAATCTCTCCATGGAAAAATAAACCGTTTCCGCCTCTTCCTCCGGATGCTGCAACTCCTTACGTTTCAAAACCCAACCGCCGTTGGGTTCTTCTTCGGCATGATACAGGAACTGCCCTCCCACAGCTAAATCATTGCTGAAAACAGTTTGATAATTCTTCGCTTCCCAATCAAAGCATACCGCTCGGATAGATTTTGCCCATTCAAGATAATAGTCTTGATCATCATACTCTCCTTCATACGGGTCGGAAACAGTCAGGTAAAGCTTATCATTTGTCGCCGCAAGAGGCACACTATTCTTCTCAAAAGGCGACGGAATAACCTCATATGTGCGATTCAACATGTCAACACGAATGAGATAATACTCCTCCGACCTGGCTCTGGGACCATATTCGCCGCTTTCGTATTCCCGATAACATGCGATATCATAATATACCCCGTCCGAAGTATACACTCCCTGACTAACCAATTCATATCCGAATTCCAGAATCTTTCGGCGGTTCTCACCTGTCAGATCAGATTGAAAGAGCGCTGTCAGATTCTGTCCCGTACCTAGGATCGTATATATGTGATCTTTACCCAGAAAAAAAACATGATTCATACTGAGTCCCGGATATGCCGCATAACACACCGGATCGGGATTCTTGGACGAAGGAGGTTCATGGAGACAATCCATCTTATTACAGACAGGCGCAACCATTCCGCTCTCCGGATCCATCGTATACAAAATATCGTCATAATCGAAAAGCACACCGTCCGGAAATATGATTATATTCGCATTAGCCCGTTGAATCGGAATAGGTGAAGGTGAACTGTCGGCCTCCTTTTGCTTCTTATGACAGGATGTCAACGCAAGACAAAACACAAGGAAAGAGACTGAGAGCAGAACTTTTTTCATAATCAATAGTATTTATCCGTTGTTGCCGACCAACTTTGTGAAGGTATTGTTACAGAGTGTGAACCTGTAACTTTGTAAGGACGCGAGACCGAGGAAACAGAATAAGTTTCCTCAACTCTTTTGTATTGTGTCCCAGCATCAGTCTTATGAGCAGTACACACAATAACACCTGAACTTTCAATCGTAACATAATAATACATTTCAACAGTAACATTTGAGTTCAAGCTACTGCAATTAGTCTCCGCATAAACTTTGCTGGTGTATCCGTTAAACCCAACACTACCGCTCACACTGTACGAGCCCAAATAGCCGCTTTCTGTCGATGCAGCATACGCAAAGTGGAGACTGAAAATACAAACGACCATAAACATAGATATCAATTTGATAAATCTTTTCATACTAACTTCTTTCTTTACCATAGGTTTTTAAATGTGAACAATAAATTGTTCATGAACTGATTATAACAGGATTCAAATGCATTTACAATGTTATATCATATTTTAAACCCATATAATCTGATTTACTTTACCAACTCTCCTGCCTTCGCAAGCGCCGCATCGATGTTCGGAAGGAAGTTCTCCTCTCCGATCAGTTTGTCGAAGCCTGCCTTTTTCATCACACTCATCGGCTGCTCGTTCACATGGGAAAGAAGTACCGTCTTATCGGCCTTTTTGAACGCCGTGCAGATATTGGTAAGGTTCCGAAGCGCCGTCAGGTCCATGGCGGGTACGTTTCTCATACGGATGATGACTACCTTGTCCGAATCATTCAGCGTGATGTGCGCAAAGCGGTCGGCAACGGCGAAGAACATCGGTCCGTTGATCTCGTATACGCTTACGCCTTTCGGTACGGGCTTTAATCCGTGGAGCTCGTCGGTCTGCTTTTCGTCTTCGGCAATATAAGTCCAGTTACGCACTTCGGTTACTTCCGTCATACGCTTTAAGAACAGGAACGCCGCAAGCACCATGCCGACTTCGATAGCGACTACGAGGTCAAATGCGACGGTCAGACCGAACGTCAGCAGGAGCACCAGGATATCGCTCTTCGGAGCGGTTTTGCAGATGTCGCGGAAATGTCTCCACTCACTCATGTTATAGGCAACCATGAAGAGAATGGACGCAATCACGGGCATCGGAATCCAAGACGCATAAGGCATCAGAACAACAAGAATCAGAAGTAACGTTACTGAGTGCACCATACCCGAAATCGGGGAACGTCCGCCGTTCTTCACATTTGCCGCAGTTCTTGCGATGGCACCCGTCGCCGGAATTCCGCCGAACAGCGCGGATGCGATGTTACCGGTACCCTGGGCAATCAGCTCGGTATTCGAATTGTGGTGGCTTCCGATCATACCGTCCGAAACGACGCAGGAAAGAAGCGACTCGATTCCCGCGAGGATTGCGATTGTAAATGCGCTCGGGATCAGTTCCTTCACGAGTTCAAAGGAAAACGCAGGAGCCGTGAATTTCGGAAGGCTTCTCGAGATGGAATACAGGTCTCCGATCGTATTTACCTTAAGTCCGCCGAGTTTCACGATCAAAACACCGACGATAACGGCAATCAGAGATCCCGGAATCTTCTTGTTGATCTTCGGCCAGATAATCTGAATGGCAAGCGCGAGAAGTCCGATCAGAAGCGCCATGTAATTCCATGAGGAAATGTTTTTAACGACATTGACCGCCTTGTCAATGGTTTCCACGTTCTTCGTACCATCCGGATACGAAAGCCCGAGGAAATCCTTCACCTGTCCGACGGCAATCGTTACGGCGATACCTGCGGTAAAGCCTGTCGTAATCGTGTAGGGAATGTATTTGATCAAAGAACCGAACTTAAAGATGCCCATCAGAATCAGGATAACGCCGGCCATAATCGTGGCAAGCGCCAGTCCGCTCATACCGTGCGCGGAAATGATACCTGCTACGATTGTGGCAAATGCGGCGGTCGGTCCCGAGATGTTCACGCGGCTTCCGCCCATCAAAGCAATGATGAAGCCCGCGACAATCGCGGTATAAAGACCCTGCTCCGGATTTGCGCCCGACGCGATCGCCAGCGCGATTGAAAGCGGCAAAGCGATAATTGCGACGATGATGCCGGCAACGATGTCCTTTACCACCTGTTCTTTTTTATAGCCCTTAAGGGCAGTCATGATTTTCGGCTGAAAAACCTTCATGGAAACCTCTTTCTTCGGCCGCACGGACCGGGCCGGTTATTTGCGAAATGAAAACACAACAAGTAGGATTTTACTCTCATTCCCTGCTATTCGCAAGAATGAGAATGACCAAAAAACATGGGCATTTCGGAAAATGTTATAGATAATCCTTACAAAGAAAAAGAAATTCCATTTTCCGCATAAAAAGATTATAATAATATCAATGTGACAAATGCGGAGGACAACTTATGTACTACCAGATTAAAGACACGCTTACGGAATGCGCGGCAAAGGATATCGGGAACCGGAAGATTCCATATGTTGCCAACGTTTCCCTTGAGGAATTTGAGGAAAAGAAAGACCTTTTCGACATGGGCATCGATCTTGATTTGCATGCCGAGGGTGATGACATCACGGAAATTCAGGTCAACTACGATTCGCTGACCGGAAGCTTTGCGATTCCGGACTTCACAAGCATCGACAGCCCGCCGCATACATTTCTCTTTGCGATTGACGAGCGCGGCGTCGTCATCATCGACGATGACGGCACGGCAGGCGCGATTCTTGAGAAGATTAAGACAAGCAAGCGTTGGAAGCTTCCGAGCATCGAACGGTTCATATATGATTTTCTCGAGGGAATCCTTACCGGCGATCTGATCATGCTCGAGCGATACGAAAAAGAAATGGATGCCATGGAGGACCGCATCTTAAGCGGTGATTTAAGCGGAACGATGGAACGGCTTGTCGACATCCGAAGCGAGCTTTTGGACCTTCGGACCCATTACGAGCAGCTCGTCGATCTCGGCTCGGAGCTTGAAGAGAACGAAAACGGTTTCTTCCAGACGAAGAACCTCCGTTTCTTTAGGCTGTTCATCGAACGCGTGGAGCGTCTGCAGTCCATCGTGACCTCCCTTCGCGAGCATACAATGCAGGTGCGTGACCTCTACCATTCGCAACTCGAGGTAAAACAGAACCGCAACATGTCATTTCTCACAATCATCGCGACGATTTTCACGCCGCTCACTTTGATTACCGGCTGGTACGGCATGAACTTTAAATATATGCCCGAGCTTGACTGGCCGTACTCCTATCCGATCGTGTTCGGCGTCTGCATTCTGATTGCGTCTACGATTCTGATCATTTTGAAGAAGAAAAAGTGGTTTTAGTCCATTCGTTTTTTAGTTTTCTGCGCGTAATACTTTGTATGAGGTTTTTTATGAAACAACTTTTTAATGACAGCTTTACATTTGCCAAATACTCTTTGGCGGCTACCACGGAGGAGCTTCTTACGGGCTCTTCCGCCCACTGCCTCTCTACCCCTGCGCCGGTCGACATTCCGCACGATTGGATGATAGGTCAGGTGAATAATCTTTACGAGGACAGCATCGGCTGCTATCGGAAACATTTCACGATTCCGAAAGACAGCCGGTGCGCACTCGGAACTCCCCGTTACTTTCTTCGCTTTGAAGGCGTTTATATGGACTCGCGTTACTATCTGAACGGGCGCGAGGTTTTCGCATGGCCTTACGGCTATACGACGTTTGAATTCGAGATCACGCCTTACCTGAGGGATGGCGACAATGAGCTTGTGGTCACCGCTACCTACCAAAGTCCGAACACCCGCTGGTACTCGGGCGCCGGAATCTACCGGAATGTATGGCTCCTTGGAAAATGTGACACCTTCCTCGTCTCAGACGGCATCTATGCCGCCTCGGAGCCGGCGTGCGAGGCGATGGATGGAAAAGGAGTCTTCCCCGGAGAAAGCAAGGTTTTGATTGATACCGAAATTGCCGGAAGTTACCCCGGGGAACTTCTGCTTCGGCAGACCTTGAAGGATTCCTGCGGGAAGGTTGTTGCGGCGGCGGAGTCGGTTGTTGCATTACCTAAAGATGATGTTACCCCCGTTGCCACTGAAGCGGCGGTGGATGACACGCCGAATCTGGCGACTTCCGGAAAGACGTTTACTGCGCCCACGCAGACACTCACCCTTACGGATGCGCGCGCCTGGGATATCACCTCTCCCGTTTTATATGAATTGACAACCGAACTGTTCCTTCCGGGCGACGATTCCGGAAAGCCTGTTCTTCTTGATTCTTATACCCAGAAGATCGGGTTTCGCTCGGTCCGGATAAATCCGGCTCAGGGTTTCTTCCTGAACGGACGGCATGTAAAACTGAAAGGTGCCTGCATGCACCATGACCTTGGTGCGCTAGGCGCCGCCGTTAACAAGACAGCGACAAAACGGCAATTGCTTTCCCTTCTTTCGATGGGCTGTAACGCCGTTCGGACCTCCCACAATCCGCCCTCTATTGAATTCATGGATCTTTGCGACGAGCTCGGCATTCTCGTGGATTCCGAGGCGTTCGACATGTGGGAACTTCATAAGACCGAATATGACTACGCACGCTTTTTTAAAGACCATTGGAAAGCGGATGTCAGATCGTGGATTCGCCGCGACCGGAACCGCCCGTCCGTCTTCTTCTGGAGCATCGGAAACGAAATCTATGATACCCACAGCGGCGAGGGACTTCGCATCACGAAAGAACTGCGCGACGCAGTCCGTTCACTGGATTACCGTCACCATGCTTACATCACCATCGGCTCGAACTATGTCGCCTGGCAGGGTGCGCAGGACTGCGCAAACGAATTAGAGGCCTCCGGCTACAACTATCTCGAGCGTCTGTATGACGAGCACCACAGGAAATACCCGCATTGGTGCATCTACGGAAGTGAAACAAGTTCCACAGTACAGAGCCGGGGCGTGTACCATTTTCCTGCGGATGTGCGGCTTCTGACATTTGCCGACATGCAGTGCTCTTCGCTCTCGAACTGCTCAACAAACTGGGGCGCGAAAAATCCGACCGTCGTCATCACGGGTGACCGCGACACGCCCTTCAGCCTCGGCCAGTTTATCTGGACCGGCTGGGATTATATCGGCGAGCCGACACCATATCACACGAAGAATTCCTACTTCGGCCAGTGCGATACCGCGGGCTTTCCGAAGGATTCCTATTACATCTACCAGGCCGGCTGGACCGATGCCGCGACGCACCCGATGGTGCACATTGTGCCCTATTGGGACTTTAACGAGGGACAGCTGATTGACGTGCAGGTATTCTCCAACTGCCCGAAGGTGGAACTGTTTCAGGACGGTGTCTCTCTCGGCACCCGTGACATCGACCCGCTTCACGGGAAAGAGCTGCACGGTTCGTGGCAGGTAACGTATACGCCGGGCGAACTGTACGCAGTTGCATATGATCAAAACGGAATCATTGTTGCAACCGACCGGCAATGCTCCTTTAACGACCCTGCAGGAATCATCCTAAGCCCCGATAAGCGCGTTTTACAGGCGGATGGCGAGGATATGACCTTCATCACCGTTACGCTCAATGACGCAAACGGCAGACCCGTTCAGAACGCCCGAAACCGTATGAACGTAACCGTTACCGGTGCTGCCCGCCTCGTGGGCCTCGATAACGGCGATTCCACCGATTATGACGAATATAAAGGCACCTCGAAAAGACTGTTCTCCGGGAAACTTCTCATTATGCTCGCGGCCCGTAAAGAACCCGGTACGGTAAATGTAAAGGTTACCTCCGCAGGCCTTCCGGATGCGGAGCTTATGTTACAGGCGATGTTGCCGGATACCGCTCCCGCTTCTGCCGTCTGTGCTTCCTTTGAGAACTCGCCCCGGATTACCGATCCGGCAATTCTTTCTGAAGTTCCGGTCCGTAAGATTGCGCTGTCGCTTTCCGGCCCGAATGACCTTACTCCGGACTGCCGCGAAGTGATTGTAACCGCGGAGCTCTTCCCGGCAAACACAACCTTCCGTGACATCACATTTCGCGTTCTGACGAAAGACGGCATCGATTCCGCCGCCATCCGCGTTATGCCCCTTGAAGACGGCCGCTCCGCTCTGATCACGGCCCTCGGCGACGAGGAGGAATGCTATCTGTACGCCTTTGCGGCCAATGGGAAGCCTCACGCCGACGTCATCTCGTCCCTTGCGATTCGCAGCTTTGGGCTCGGCCGCGCGACGGTCAATCCGTATGAATTCGTTAACGCAATCCGATTCGACGCGAGCAATCAAAAGCCCACGCTCAGCTTCGACGGCGGCGCATTTACCGCGGACGAACCGACGTGGGTAAGATACGATAACGTGGATTTCGGCGATTACGGCTCCGACACCGTTACGATTCCGCTCTTCTCCTTCTCGGACGTTGTTCCGATTGAAATCTGGGAAGGGACTCCCGATGAAGGCGAACTGCTCTATAGCGGGCAGTACGAAGCAAAAAGCATCTATAACACTTATCAGGCTAACGAGTTTAAGCTTTCGAAACGCCTTCGCGGCGTGACAAGCCTTTCGATTCGCGTGCCGTTTAAGCTGTCACTGCATGGCTTCGTCTTCAAGCGAATCGACAAGGCGTGGGCTGAAATCGGCGTAACCGAACTTCAGTACGCAAGCGGTGACGCCTATCATGTAACCGAAGACGGTATCTACGGCATCTCAAACAACGTCGACCTTGCCTTTGGCACATTCGACTTTGGGGAACGGGGTGCCCGTTCGATCACCGTTACCGGGTGTTCTCACGTACCGCAATGCACGATTCATCTGCATTTTACGAAGGACGGCGTAACCGAAACACAGATCATCGATATACCGAAGACAGATGAGGCGGAAACGTTCACATTTGCCCTCGAGCCCGTGTACGGAGCTTGCACGGTGAACTTCATATTCCTTCCGGGAACCGACTTTGACCTCATATCGTTCCGGTTTTCATGACATAATTTAAGGCGGAGCAGCCAACCTGCCCCGCCTTGTTTTATTCTTCCCCCGCCGCATGTTTTCTGAGTTCGGAAAGGATCTCCTGAAACCGCTCATCATCTCTGATATAATCAAAGGCCTTCTTCTCTTCGAGCAGTTTCATGTGAATGTACGCAGTGTTGCATGTGTTGGTACTCAACACATCCCCTTTCTTCTGCTGAAGGCAGTTCACCATCGGTGCGGTATAGTCAAAATCCAGATCTTTTATTCGGTCAAACTCGAGTGAATGCTTGCAGCACTCTCTGAGCATTTCAACGGTTTTATCGGCATTTTGGTATTCTGCATGTAAATGTGCCAGGCGATAGTAATTATTTGCCAGAGTGTAATTGTCAAAGCCGTAGTTCCCGTCGGAATAAAGGCGTTTAATGATGTCGATGGCAAATGTGTACGCTTCTGCCTTTTCCTCATAGCTGAGTTTTGTTTTTTGAGGAATCCCGTATGCTGTCGACGCCGCCTCCCGAATCAGATTGCTCAGGTACTCCTGACTTGCCTTAACCCCTTCTTCTCCGCTTAAAACATGGCAGCGAAGATTGCTCTGATTCACATAAAAATTTCCTCCCATATCCGCGTATTGAAGCGCTTTTTTATCATCATTTCCCCTATAGGAATAACAGAGCATCTGAATCACGCTCTCCCGATAATCCTTATCGGTTGACTTAGAAAGAACGGTTTCCCCAAGTTCGGTAATGCGTCTGAGCTTTTCCTCCGGCATCGGATCTTCATAATTACTCGAATCCAGACAAATCGCATACATCAACTTAACCATGACCCCGAAATCATTCGGAAACTCTTTGTATGCCTTCTCCCAAAGTTCGAGATTCTTCTTCATATCACCCTTGTTGTTTAATTGCCTGCTTTCATCCTTGTAGGCGTTAATCTTTTCTTCAATCCGGGCTTTATCAACATTCAGCAGCTCATCCACGGTAATTCCGAAATAGAGCGCAATCTTGGGTAACAGCGTAATATCCGGGTACCCTTCGCCGCGTTCCCATTTGCCGACGGACTGGGACGTGATATCGAGATGGTTTGCAAGATCCTCCTGTGTAATATTCTTCTGCCGACGCAATGCTCGAAGTTTATTCTTCAGATCAATTTCCATAATTATCACCTTCCTTTTTGGTTTTTCCGTGATCACTTATCTATGATTATAATAGCACAGAATCCGGTTTTCAAACATCGGAAAGTATGGCAATCGTTGCATTTTACAACCATTCGTTGTGTGACAGAAGAACAAATTGAATGGTAAAGCATAAAAAATACAGGCGGAGCATAACCTGCTCCGCCCTTTTTCTATGTTGCTCAGTTCGACACCTGATTCGACAGTCTGATTCCGTTTTGAATTTCTTCTGCCCTGCTTTCCGTTATGCCTGCCTGCTCCGCATATGTCATCCACTTTCCGATTACAAGTTCTGTTTCCGCAATCGTCTTCCTGCATAACTCCGCCGGAAGTCCCATATTTCGTCCGCAAAGAAGCAAATCCGCTTCGGTGATTCCCGAAGACTTCCCGTTTACCGACATCTGATGCCTCGAAATCCAGCGGTTATCGGGATGAAAGGCAAATGTAAGGTCATATGCCGGCGAAACACTCCACTCGCCGCGACGGTTCATCAAAAACGCTGCGTTTTTGACATGGTCGTCACAGTTCCCCGATAGCACACAATATACCATACGGCGATAGATCTGCTCCACCCCTTTACGCCCGACACCAAGCTTCATGGCCATATCGGCATAAGTTTCATAGCTGCACAGGTTCGGCACGTTATAATCAAAATGACCGAGGGCGGCAAGCGTCTGCATATGAATCTTATCGCCGTTCTTCCGGTCAAACCGTTTCGTCATGAAGTGCTTAAGCCCGTCTTTCTCGAAAATCCGGCATTCGCTCATCTCAATCCCCAGATCCAGCGCCATCCGATAATATGCATATTCAATCAGCGAATACTGCCTGCCGTCCGTCAGGTTGTGGTCACCGTTGTCCGTAACGCCGTCAAATTTGATGATCCAGTATTCAAATCCGTCGCCTGCATCCACCTGGCCGGACTTCACTTCTCCGGTTTCCTCGTTCCACGCAATAATCGCTTTTGCGCGGGCTCCGCCGGCCGAAGATCCGATTTCCATCAATTGCGCAATACTTGCATCATGATCACGCAGAATCCGGCTCTCCTTACCGCTCAAAACATCTGATGCAAGTCTGGTCATCTCGGTCACATCGACTTCCTGTTCAGACCACGCGGGTCCGGTTGCCGGAGCATACTCCAGAGCTCCCATTCCTCTCCGACCGATATAGCAAAGCCTTTCAATTGCGGAAAATGAATCCGCCGCCCTTCCCTGTTCCGATAGCCATCGGTTTATCACTGCGTTGCCGAAACGGTCCGGCAGCGAATCTGCAAAGAGTCCCGGAACACCGCGAAACGCATCCGTACGGTTCAGCTCCGGAAAGGCATAAATTCTGCCGGAAAGCGGCATCATAAACGGCGACAGTTCAATCCCGCTTCTTTGGAAATATCTGTCATATTCAAAACTTGCCGTACTGTCTCCGTTCCTCTGGTGGAGGACACCGATTCTGGTTCCCCACAGGAATACTTCAGCTGTTTCAATCATTGTTCATCTCCCCACTTCCATTCGGTATTCTTCTCGGATACTCTGGAAGCGCGTTCTCTCGGCTTATAAGTATCAAGATACCGCGACGGTCTCTCCTCCGGATCAATAATCAGTTCCTCAAAATGCGTTACAATCCCAAGCGCTTTCATCAGCTTCACAAAATTACAAAGACCGATATCGTTACCGTTTTCAAAACGCGCAATGGTGCCGACGGAAACCATGGACTTATCGGCAAGTTCTTCTCTGGTCATCGGATAAGAAATACGATACTGCCGGAACCGTTTTGCCAATTCTGCCGCAATAGCCTTTTCATTAAGGGTGTCGTCAATCTTCATAATGCTCCACACCTCGCTTTCCTCTTCTGCCCTCATTATACCGCCCCGAATTGTAAAAGTCAATATATTATATTTTATCTTCAGTATTTATCGCTAATATATCATATATTGTATTTTAAATACAAAGGCGGAGCGTTTTGCCGCTCCGCCTCTATTTCTATTCCGATTGTTCCTCCGGCCGGTATTCCATCAGGTCTCCCGGCTGGCAGTCAAGCACTTTACAGATTGCCTCGAGCGTTTCAAAACGAATACCTTTCATCTTGCCGGTCTTCAGATTGGATAGGTTGACATTGGTCATGCCCACCTTTTCCGCCAATTCGTTCAGTGAAATCTTTCGGTCCGCCATCATGCGGTCCAGTCGAATAATAATGCCCATACGCTCCCTCCTGCCCACTCATTCTATCGCATTCAGGCGATGCTGTCTACATCTTCCTGTAACCGAACGCCATGGTCGAAAACCTGCGCTAGGATCATGATCGCAATACCGATTCCGAACATGTATAAAGGAGTAAGCGTCAGCTTGATGCTGACATATTCAAACCGGACAAAGCACATCAGGAACCACACCAGGCCGGGAATGATCGCCAGGCCGAACTGCAGGACGCCGATCCATCGGATACGCTTCGCATTCTTCTTAGTAAACGGTGTTCCGTCCGCGGATGCGGCGGCAACAACGATTGCGATGATCAGCATGGCGCCGAGCAGAATCGCGTAACTGAGATTCTTCGCCTCCTCCATGAGCACACAGTAACGGACATCCTGATTGCCCTTCTCGTCTGTAACGGCGTAGCGGTTATAGTCAATATCCCGCATACGCTCGCCGTTCTTATAGAGCCGGTAAATCTGCTGACGGCCCTCCGTATCGCTTTCCTCTTCAAGCCGGATTTCATAGCTGTCACTCTTTGAGAAAACAGCCGTAACGAAATCCTTCGCGCGGAAAATGAGCATCATCACGATTGCCAACGAGATGATTGAAGTAATCTGCAACCGTCTTACTCTTCTTTTTGCTTCCTTACTTAATGTTTCTTTCTTCATGACCTATCCTCCAAATGGTATTCTTTTGATTCATTCAATGCATTGGATTCCTCTTTGATGATTCAACAATAACATACCGTTTAAAGTTTGTCAATACATTTTTAAAGTTTTAGTTTAAATTATATTAGCAAAAGTTTATTTCAGTACAATTTCGTTTTTGATGACTTACCACCCCAATTTCCACACAAAAAAAGGAACGGTCATCCCGTTCCTCTTAATCTTTCATATTAAACAATATCCGCAAAACCGCACCCGACTGTTTTGATAAGATCCTGCGGGGAAAGTTCCACCTGGAAACCGACTTTGCCGGCACTCACGAACATTTTATCAAGGGGCTCCGCAGTCTCGTGGATGAAGGTCTTGAAGGCTTTCTTCATGCCGATTGGGGAGCATCCGCCGTGTACGTAACCGGTAAGCGGAAGCAGTTCCTTCTGCTTGATCATCTCTATGGATTTCTCGCCGGCGGCTTTGGCTGCCTTCTTCAGTTCCAGTTCGGCTGCAACGGGCACGACGAAGACATAATACTGTCCCGTTTTGCCGCGGGTCACAAGCGTTTTGAATACGTGCGCGGGGTCTTCCCCGAGAAGCGCCGCGATCTCTTCTCCGGTCATCGTCGCATCGGGCGTGTAGGAATGGCTTTCGTAAACAACCTTCTTCTGGTCGAGTACCCGCATCACATTGGTCTTCTCATTTGGCTTCATAATAATCGGTTCTCCTGTTATGAAACGACTGCCGGGATGTCCCGGCAGTCGCAATTCGTTATTTTGATTCTTCTTCGAGGCGCTCGCTCATCTTCACTTCCACAACAACCTTCTGGTCGTAGCAGGAAAACATGGCGTCGACTTTGTCCTTGTCGGGCTTCGGCGTAACAAGGCTGACGATCGGAACAAGAATCAGACCGCCTACCATCGATACAACGCCGGAGTTAATAGAGGACTTGAAGATGTAACCGAGCACGGCGCCGTCGAAATGGATCGCACCGAAGGAGCAAAGCAGCTGGATTACGGTAACGCAGGTGGCAAATGCGAAGCATACCCAAACAGCAGCCTTCGTAATCTTCTTCGCGTACAAGCCGTACAGGAACGGAGCAAGAAATGCGCCTGCAAGCGCGCCCCATGAAACACCCATCATCTGTGCGATGAAGGTGATGTTGAAACGGTCCTTCAAAACCGCGATCACTGCGGATACAATTACGAAAAATACGATAAATACACGCATGGTGAAGACTTTCTTCTTCTCGTCCATCTTCTTGCCTGCAGCCGGTGCCACAACGTCAAGCGTCAGCGTGGAGCTGGAGGTAAGAACGAGGGAGGAAAGCGTCGACATCGAAGCGGCAAGAACCAATACGATAACGATAGCGACAACCAGGTCCGGAAGGTCACGGAGCATAGCCGGGATGATGGAGTCGAAAAGGATTGAGCCGTCCGGCTTCTTCTTAATGTACTCGGAAGCCGCGAACAGCTTGCCGAAGCCGCCGAGGAAGTAGCATCCGCCGGCAACAACGATTGCGAAGAATGTGGAGATGATGGTACCCTTCTTGATCGCGTCCTCATTCTTGATGGAGTAGAATTTGCCGACCATCTGCGGAAGTCCCCAGGTACCGAGAGAGGTAAGCAGAACAACGAACAACAGTGCGAAGGGGTGAGGTCCGAAGAAGCTTGTGTAAGCGCCGTTCAGAACCGGACCGCCCGGAAGCGGTGCACTCTCCGCGGAAAGCTTGCTGACTGCTTCAGAGAAACCGCCCTGGCTCAGCAGTACGGATACAACAACCGCGATAATGCCGACCAGCATGATGATACCCTGAATGAAGTCATTCACGGCGGTAGCCATGTATCCGCCGAAGATTACGTAGATGGCGGTCAGCACTGCCATAACCAGAATTACTACCCAGTAAGGGATCGTAAATACGATGTTAAAAAGGCTCGACAGACCATTGTACAGCGAAGCGGTGTACGGGATCAGGAAGACAAATACGATGATGGAAGCGATAATCTTCAAAGCCTTACTCTGGTAACGCTTTTCGAAGAAATCGGGCATCGTCTTCGTGTCCAGATGTCTCGTCATGACGCGGGTACGGCGTCCGAGAATCTCCCATGCAAGAAGGGATCCGATGAAGGCATTTCCGAGACCGATCCAGGTCGAGGAAAGACCGAAGTTCCAACCGAACTGTCCGGCGTATCCGACGAAGATAACGGCCGAAAAGTACGAAGTACCGAAGGCAAATGCGGTGAGCCACGGGCCAACGTTACGTCCTCCGAGGACGAATCCGTTTACGTCGGTCGCATGCTTTCTGCAACGGAATCCTACGAAGATCATCAATGCGAAAAAGCATACGAGCAAAATGGATGTAAGAGCAATTAACATGATCATTCTCCTTTATTTAATCTGCGCTTCTACGAGGCTGCCGCCGCAGAACTGCTTTCTAAGCTTCGGCTTCTCAATCTTGCCGGTAGGATTACGCGGCACGTCCATGAAGACGATCTTCCGGGGTCTCTTGTAACGGGGCAGATCAAGACAGAACTCGTTGACCTCCTCCTCGGTCATGCTCATGCCCTCTTTGACCTGGATAACCGCCAGCGTAACTTCGCCGAGACGCGCATCCGGAACGCCGATGACGGCTACGTCGGCAATCTTGTTATTTGCCCGGAGATAGTCCTCGATCTGGACGGGGTAGATATTCTCGCCGCCCATGATGATAACGTCCTTCTTGCGGTCTACGAGATAGATAAAGCCTTCCTCGTCCTGTTTAGCCATATCGCCGGTGTAAAGCCATCCGTCGTCGGAAAGAACGGCTTTGGTCGCCGCCTCATCCTTATAGTAGCATTTCATGACGCCGGGCCCCTTAACGGCAAGTTCACCGACCTCACCCTGCTTTACACTCTTGCGGTTCTCATCCACGATATCGCACTCCCATCCGAAGCCGGGAACGCCAATCGCGCCGACTTTACGGATGTTCTCGATTCCGAGATGTACGCAGCCGGGACCGATGGACTCGGACAGGCCGTAGTTCGTATCATAATCATGATTCGGAAAATGTTCCTTCCACCGCTTGATCAGACTCGGCGGAACAGGCTGTGCTCCGACATGCATGAGTCTCCACTGGGAGAGTTCGTATTTGCTAAGGTCGATCTCGCCGCGGTCGATCGTATCGAGAATGTCCTGCGCCCACGGAACAAGCAGCCATACGATGGTCGCTTTCTCGCGGGATACCGTCTCAATGATCCACTCGGGCTTTACGCCGCGAAGCAGAACGGCCTTGCCGCCGACTAAAAGGCTTCCGAACCAGTGCATCTTCGCACCGGTATGATAAAGCGGCGGGATGCAGAGGAATACGTCGTCATGCGTCTGACCGTGATGGTTCTGCTCGGTACGGCAGGACGAAACCAAAGCGCGGTGCGCATGCAGGATTGCTTTCGGGAATCCGGTGGTACCTGAGGAGAAATAGATTGCTGCGTCGTCATCATCCGTAAGGGCAATGCCGGGGTTCTTGGAAGTGCAGTATGCGGCATACTTCTCATAACTGTCGGCAAATGACGGGCAGTCCTCGCCGACATAGAACATCTCCTTTACCTTCGGGATGCGGTTCGCGATATCTTCGATACGGCCGATAAATTCCGGTCCGAAAACGAGTACGCTGCAGTCCGCAAGATCAAGGCAGTACTTGATCTCATCAGCGGTATAACGGTAGTTCATCGGAACGGCAAGGGCACCGGTCTTCAATACGCCGAAGTAAATCGGAAGCCACTCAAGGCAGTTCATCAAAAGAATGGCGACCTTGTCTCCCTTCTTTACGCCGCGGCTTAAAAGAAGGTTTGCAAAACGGTTGGACTTGCGGTCGAAATCCTCCCAAGTCATCTCGCGGCGGTATTTCTCGTCGCGGTCGCTCTCAATCAGTTCATATTCACGCCAGGTACGGCTCTTCTGCTCCGCCGGGTTGATCTCAACGAGACAAACCTCATTCGGATAAAGCTCTGCGTTCCGTACCAGGAATTCGGTAATCGGCATGTCATCTTCCTCCGTCTCTCTTCTGTCAGGGCATAAAAAAAGAAGCCCTTTCCAGTTCGTTCAGTCAAAGTGTAACACTTTGACGCGTTAAAGTCAAGAACTATTTCATCATTTCAGGATACATAATTCTTTTTGATTTATTCCTGTCTGTATTGTATTCTATTAATCCTCGCAAACCGCTTTATCCACACAAAAAGACTGCGCGAGTTTCCCGCGCAGTCATGTAAAACCTTATCTTCGTGTGTTTATTGCCCGTTGTACGACAAATCCCGCATCCTCGATCTTCTTCAGGAAATCCGGCACCCGGTCCTCGTATAGGATATACCCGGTGCAGCGCTCCCTGTGCGCGTTTCGCCCTTCGCCGAAGCTGGCTGTCACCTGAAAACCGAGTTCTATTCCCTCGTAATTGGAATCGGCGCCGCAGAAGATAAACGCCAATACATCTCCGAAAGAGTCCTTTCGAATCTCATTATTCTCGCAGAAATCCCGCAGTACCCCTACCAGCTTCGCGTACTGTTCTTCGTTCAGAAGACTTCCGTCCGCATTGGTGATATGGTACTCGTCGCTGCTTCTGGAATCAATCCAGCTTAGTATGCGGCTTCCGATCATCAGCTCACAATCCGGTTCATTCGCGTATCTGCGTGCATTGCGCCACCACTCGTTATTCCAATCCTCATTGTCGATCCAGTACTCCCCGCTCTCCAGCGCATTACGGTCCTTACTGTAGAATTTTCCCCGCGTCGAAGCGTAACGAAACAGTGCAAAAGCAAGGAACAAAAGCGTGATCGTAATATAGACTGCAATCGCGAACGGCAGTTCCTTCCGCGCTTTTTCACGGAAAAGGAGATAATGTACCGCAAAGAATCCGACAAGCAGAGAAATCATGACAAGCCAGGTATATTCGGATAAAGTGAAGGACAGTTCCATAAAAAGGATCACGCACGCCGTAAGCACCTCCCATGCGGCCCGTCCCGCTATAAACTTTCCCGTGTGCCTTCCGTCCCGTCGGATATAGACTCCTCCCGCGATGGTGAGGATCAGCGGCGCGATCACGCACCACACGATCAGACCGTTACATTCAAAGGCACCTTCGAAACCGAACAGGCTGTCCACGAATTCCAGGGCAACCGCATATATCCAATAGAAACCGGCGACACTACCGATTCCAAAGCCGAAGATTACCTGAGCGGCAACCGTTCCCGTGCAGGCCATGGTGATCACCGTCAGGCAGTCTGCCCCGAGGCAGAAACCAAGAATATCGGAAGCCTGAATAACGGAGTATTTAATATCCACGATTTCGGTTCCTGCACATACGTTGAGCACCGCACATACGCCGATAAAGACGGCATTGACCAAAATAATTGCCGCAATATGGCGAAGCAGGATGGACGCCAGTTTTGCAAAGTATCTCGTCCGGGCATTTACCGGAATCGCATATTGCGCATCCCTTGCTGTAACCTGGTAAGTATCGGCAAATGTCTCCCTCGTAAGGATAATTCCGCTTATCACGGCGATTGCGATCGCGAACAGGTAAAATACGGGCGTATCGGTCGGATCTCCGTTGACGGCTCCGCGCGAGCCGACATTCAGGAACGCCGCCACAGCGATTGCAACCAGCACCAGAATTGTGCTTGTTTTATGTGCCTGCAGTTCATAACGCAACGGATGCACATCATTTTCCCGTATTGATTTTTCCATAACCCTTCCCCCTCATCACATAGATAAACACTTCCTCAAGCGAGAGCGGCGCAGTCTCCGCAAGGCTGACGGGCAGCTTCGCAATACCCGCTTTTACTTCCTCTTCCGTCCCGCTGACGATTGCCTGAGCAATACTTCCCGTACCTGCAAAATCAAGAACCGTAAGCCCCGCTTTTGCAAGCATCTCCCGCGTCACATTTTCCTCTCCGCCAACCAGCTGAACCCTGCGGTACTTGTACCGGATCTCATCGATCTCACCGGACTCCACGACCTTTCCCGCATGGAGCAGCAACATTCGGTCGCACGCCTCGCTGATCTCCGTCACATTATGCGAAGAAAGAACGACAGAGGCCCCGTTGTCACACATCTCGTCAATTAACATCTCCCGGACCACTCTCCGCATCGCCGGATCCAGTCCGTCGAATGATTCGTCTAACAGCAGATACTTCGTACGGCAGGCAACCCCGAGAATCGTAGCCGCCTGTCTGCGCATACCTTTTGATAATCTGCTGATCTTCTGATTCTTCGGAAGTTCCAAAGCGTTTATCATCCGGTCGAAAGCCTCATCGGAAAAGGACGCTCTGAAGTTCCTTCCGTACGCTTTCAGTTCCTCAACGGTAAAGCGTTCATACCAGGAAATCTCATCCCCGACATAAAAGATATCGTTTTTCGCTTCCGCATTGTCCCATACATCCCTCCCGTCGATGCTGACGCTTCCGGAATCCGGACGGAATATTCCGCCCATTGTACGCATCAAGGTGGATTTGCCGGCACCGTTTGTACCGAGAAGTCCGCACACGCTCCCCTCCGGTACGGAAAATGTGACGTCGTCTAACGCCTTGTTTTGAACGACTCGCAAGCCCCGTAAAGACGTGTATGCTACGGTAACTCCATTCACTTCAATCATTTCTTTCATCCCCCTTCTTATCCTGTGCCGTTTCTGCATAGACCCGTTCCAGAATCTCCGCGAGTGCCTCTTTCGGAACTCCTGCCTGCATCGCTTCACGCGTCTTCTGCTCGAATTCGCCGGTAAATCTCCGGTCCGCCTTGTTCCCGTGCTCTGCTATAAAGCTTCCCTTTCCGACACGGGAGTAAATGATCCCGTCGCGTTCCAGCTCCGTATACGCTTTCGCCACGGTATTCGGGTTGATTCCCAGCTCCTTGGCAAGCACGCGGGCAGCCGGGATCCGGTCATGCGGCTTCAGAATCCCTTTCGCGATGTCCCCGCAGATACCGCGGCAAATCTGCTCAAAGATCGGTATTCTGCCTGACACGTCAATGACAATCATACTGCTGCTCCTTTCTTCATTACTTCTTCGTTCCCGGCCCTCCCCTGATGCCCGGCCGGTATCCCACACAAACTGTTTTTGTATTGATTGTACTATGTCGAATAGTACAATTTCAAAATAGCATAGTACACCCGGCATGTCAAGAGGGTATTTTCATTTTCCGTTATCCATAAAAAACGGGAGCAGGATGAACCCTGCTCCCGGTATAACTCTTATATCATTTATTCTCTTCTCTCGTAATCGAAGCCTCTGTCGCCCTCAAACTCTCTCGGGTTAACACTGAAGTAAATGACGCCGTGCGGACGAACCGCTTCCTCAACGGCAATCTTTCCGCCGCGGGACTTCTTCACGATATCGCTCTCGCAGAACGGATAAGCGAACTTGCGGATCAGCTCGATCTGCTCCTTCGACGGATTCTTCGGCTCTCCGATATCATGCCATGCCTTTCTCGGGTTACAGGTAACCTCGTCGACAACCTCCGAGATCAGCGTATACTCCTTAGCCTCTGCCGGAAGCTTCAATGTTGCAACCAAAGACTCGGCATCGGACATATTCCAGAGGATGCCCTCATAGCCGCCGTTCGCGTTCTTTACAACGACTGCGTTCTTTCCCTTATAAACGCACTCCGTCGCATGGTCCTGCAGGCGCTTATAGAAGGCAAATGTCCAGAACGTCGGCTTCGGAATGCAACCGTGCGCCACAAGGCCGAAACCGCCGTGGAAAAGGCTGAACGGCACGCCATTTTCCTCAAAGACGTCACCGAACGTCCAGTAGGAATAGGAATACGATGTCTCGCCGAGACGCTCCAGCTGGTAAGCAAGGTAAGCCGCGTTCTCGTTGGTGTCATGAAGCGGATTGGTAGGCGTATAGGACGTATTGAACTCCGTCAGATGCATCTCGAGACCCTTGAATTCCTTATAGGAATCAATGATGTCACGGGAACCCTGCAGATTTTCAAATCCCACTTCCGGATCCGAAAGCTGCTGATAGGTGTAATGTCCGTCATACTTCGGCATTTCGGTCGTGTAATGATGACGGGTGGCGAAGTCTACCTTCAGCTTCTCCTTCTTGCAGAAATCGAAGAATGCCTTCATCCATTCCTTATCGCGAACGCCGCAGATTGCGGGACCGCCGACACGGAAACGGCTGTCAAGCTTCTTGATCGCAAGGAACGTCTCCTTGAACAGGCGGAAATACTCTTCCATGTTTGCGTCCTTCCAGAATCCCGGAAGGTTGGGCTCGTTCCAGACTTCAATGGGCCAGGAATAAACCTGCTCGCCGTAGCGCTTTACGAGATGCGCAAGGGTTGCGGTAACCATGTCGGTCCAGTCCTTATAATCCTTCGGAGGCGTCGTATTGCCCTTCCAGTAGAAAATCGTATTGTCCCCGCTTGCCATCTCCTTCGGCATGAAGCCGAGCTCAAGGAACGGAACGATCTTCCGTTCCAGATAGGCATCCATCACGCGGTCCAGATAGGTGAAGTTATACTCGATCGTTTCTTCTTTGGTGAACCAGTTTCTCCGCTTCTGATAGATGGCCATGTCATCCGTGAACAGACCGTGGCCGCGGATATGCTTAAATCCGATAATGTCCTGGACAAATGACAGTTCCTTCAGGTATTCCTCCGTAAGGGCGAGTCCCATACGGCCGGTTCCGACGCAGAAGTCGACATTGTTCCAAAAATCGACCTTCTCGGTACCCTTTAATGATACTTCCAGTTTCATACGTATAAACCCCTTTTATTTTATCCTCTCATTTTTCGCACGCGTCAGTCTTCGGACTGTGCCGCGGCCTTTTCGCCCGGCCGGGGACTGTCATCGGATCTGCATAAAATGAGGCGGCATGCTTTCACATACCGCCTCAATCATACTACATATTTACCGGTTTTGTAAAGTTCAACCGTTTAAAGAGTTGAAATTATTTATAGAGCTCAACCAGCTTAAGCAGATGCTGGTAACGCTCGTTTGCAACTCTCTCGGACTCTGCGAACAGCTTCTCTGCTCTCTCCGGGAACGGCTTTACAAGACGGGTGTAACGGGACTCGTTGTTCAGGAATTCCTGATATGTTCCGTCGCCTTCCTTAGAGGTAAGGGTGAACGGATTCTTGCCTTCAGCCTTAAGAGCAGGATTGAAGGAGAACAGGTTCCAGTAACCGGCCTTAACAGCCTTCTTCATCTCATCCTGGCAGTGGTTCATACCGCCCTTAGCGATTCCGTGGAGTTCGCAAGGAGCGTAGCCGATGATAAGGGAAGGACCGTTGTAAGCCTCAGCCTCCTGCAGAACCTTAACGGCCTGAGCAGGGTTAGCACCGAGTGCGATCTGAGCTACATATACGTAACCATACTGCATAGCAATCTCGGAAAGGCTCTTCTTGCCGATTTCCTTACCGGCTGCGGCAAACTGACAAACCTCACCGATATTGGAAGCCTTGGAAGCCTGACCGCCGGTGTTCGAATACATCTCGGTATCGAATACCATGACGTTTACGTTCTCACCGGAAGCAAGTACGTGGTCAAGTCCGCCGTAACCGATATCGTAAGCCCATCCGTCACCACCGAAGATCCATACGGACTTCTTAGCAAGGTAATCCTTCTTCTCAAGAACTTCCTTGCAAAGGTCACAATTGCACTTCTCGAGCTCTGCGATCAAAGCAGCCGCATCAGCGGAGTTCTTCTGGGTGTCATCCTTCGTTGCAAGGAATGCAGCGATGGCAGCCTTCAGAGAATCGGATGCATCGCCTGCAGCGATCTCTTCAAGCTTAGCGATAGCCTGGTCACGAAGAACCTTCTGACCAAGATACATACCGAAACCGTGCTCAGCGTTATCCTCGAAGAGGGAGTTGGACCAAGCCGGACCCTTCTTAGAATCCTTGTTTACGGTGTAAGGAGACGTAGCAGCCGGGCCGCCCCAGATGGAGGAACAACCGGTCGCATTGGAAATATACATATGCTCACCGAACAACTGGGTGATCAGTCTTGCATAAGAAGTCTCTGCACAACCTGCACAGGAGCCGGAGAACTCAAGCAAAGGCTGGTTGAACTGAGATCCCTTAACTGCGGGCATCGTATCCGCAACAGCCTTCTTGCCTACATTTGCTACAAGGTAGTCAAATACGGGCTGCTCTGCTGCCTGAGATTCCTGAGAAACCATAGCGATAGCGCCAACCGGACATACGGTGATACACTCACCGCAACCCATACAGTCAAGCGGGGAAACGGTCATCGTGTACTTGTACTCGCTAGCCTTAGGCTTCGTATCCGCAAGCTTGATGGATGCGGGAGCAGCCTTAACCTCGTCCTCGGAAAGAAGGAACGGACGGATCGTAGCATGTGAGCAGACAAATGCACACTGGTTACACTGGATACACTTAGCAGCATCCCACTCAGGAACGGTAACAGCGGTACCGCGCTTCTCGTAAGCGGAAGCACCGGTCTCGAACTGACCGTCTGCGATATCCTTGAATGCGGAAACAGGAAGGCTGTAACCATCCATGAGACCGATCGGATCAAGGAGCTTGTTAACCATCTCAACGGTTGCGGGACGGCCGGTACGCTCAACCTTCTTAGGAGCGTCAACTGCGGTAGCCCAGTCAGCCGGAACCTTAACCTCGTGGATAGCGTCTACACCGGCATCAATTGCCTTGTAGTTCATCTCTACTACTGCATCGCCCTTCTTAGCGTAGGACTTCTTCGCAGCAGCCTTCATGTATTCAACAGCCTCAGCGATCGGCATAACGTTAGCAAGCTTGAAGAATGCGGACTGGAGAATCGTATTGGTTCTCTTGCCCATACCGATCTCGATTGCCTTATCGATAGCGTTGATCGTGTAAAGCTTGATGTTGTTCTTAGCAATGTACTGCTTAGCTTCAGCAGGCATATGCTGATTCAGCTCTTCGTCACTCCACTGGCAGTTGATCATGAAGATTCCGCCCGGCTTAACGTCCTGAACCATCTTGTAACCCTTGATTACGTAAGACGGATTGTGACATGCAACGAAGTCAGCCTGGTTGATGTAGTAAGGGCTCTTGATCGGCTTGTCACCGAAACGAAGATGGCTGATCGTGATACCGCCGGTCTTCTTGGAGTCATACTGGAAATATGCCTGGATGTACTTGTCGGTATGGTCACCGATGATCTTGGTGGAGTTCTTGTTCGCACCAACGGTACCGTCACCGCCGAGGCCCCAGAACTTGCACTCTACGGTACCCTTTGCAGAGGTGATCGGAGCGGGCTTAACTTCCGGAAGGGAAAGGTTGGTAACGTCATCTACGATACCGATCGTGAAACGGCTCTTCGGAGCGTCCTTAGCGAGCTCGGTGTAGATAGCGAAGATGGAGGACGGAGCGGTATCCTTGGAACCGAGACCGTAACGGCCGCCGGAAAGGATAATGCTGTCAAGACCTGCCTCACGAAGCGTGGTAGCTACGTCGAGGTAGAGAGGCTCACCGAGGGAGCCGGGCTCCTTCGTTCTGTCAAGAACGGCAACTTTCTTAACGGTCTTAGGAAGAACCTTAAGAAGTGCGGAGGAAACCCAAGGACGATACAGGCGAACCTTGATAAGGCCGACCTTCTCTCCTGCTGCGGTAAGGTAATCGATAACTTCTTCTGCAACGTCACAAACGGAACCCATTGCGATGATTACGCGATCGGCATCCTTTGCGCCGTAGTAGTTGAACAGATCGTAATCGGTTCCGAGCTTGTCGTTAACCTTCTTCATGTACTTCTCAACAACTGCCGGAAGGGCGTCGTATACGGAGTTACATGCTTCACGATGCTGGAAGAATACGTCGTCGTTCTCGTGAGAACCGCGCATTGCGGGATGCTCGGGATTCAGAGCATGCTCACGGAAGTACTTAACGGCATCCATGTTGGTCATTTCCTTAAGATCTTCGTAATCCCACTTCTCGATTTTCTGGATCTCATGAGAAGTACGGAAACCATCGAAGAAGTTCAGGAAAGGAACCTTACCCTCGATTGCTGCAAGATGAGCAACCGGAGAGAGATCCATAACTTCCTGCGGGTTGGACTCAGCAAGCATTGCAAAACCGGTCTGACGGCATGCATAAACGTCGCTGTGGTCACCGAAGATGTTCAGGGACTGCGTTGCTACGCAACGAGCAGATACATCGAATACGCAGGGCAGCTGCTCTGCTGCAATCTTGTACATATTGGGGATCATCAGAAGAAGACCCTGGGATGCGGTGAATGTGGTTGTGATAGCACCTGCTGCAAGGGAACCGTGTACGGTACCTGCTGCACCTGCTTCAGACTGCATCTCGACAACTTTTACGGTGTTGCCGAAGATGTTCTTACGGCCTTCCGCGGACCACTGGTCAACATAGTCGGCCATCGGGCTGGAAGGGGTAATCGGATAGATACCTGCTACTTCGGTAAATGCATACGCAACGTGAGCCGCAGCGGTATTACCATCCATTGACTGTTTTTCTCTAGCCATGTGAAGCGTCCTCCTTAATTTATATAAGCCAAGCTCTCCCACTTTCGGAAAGTTCGGTCATTAACATTAGAATTATATAAGATTTACCGTGATTTGTAAATAACATTTTCCGAAAAAATAAGAAGATGCCCGCTTCGGCTGTCCTGCCGGTACAGGCATCTTCGTTTTCGGAAAATGCGATCAAAAAAATGTATTACTGCGGCAGTTCTCACGCGCGCTTACTAAGAAGAAACGCTTTGCCGCGGAAGTCCGCGCCGAGCTCCGAACCGTAGGTTCCCACGGTATCATATCCTGCGAGCAGATCGTCCACCGGCGGATTGGCTCCGTCCGCAAGCGTGTGGACAAGTAACAGTGCTTCGTCGCCGAGCGTTCTTAAAACCGCCTGATATCCGGCAGGATTCTTGTAATCCGCTACCGTCGCGCGGATAACCTTCGTGAAGCCGTCTTTTATGATATGCTTTACTTTTTCGTAAAATGCGATGCCCTCCGTCACGGCTGCCCACTGCTCTTCATCCATCTCAAAGATTTCGCCCGAAAGACACAGCCGCCCGAGCATCGCCGATGTGATCAGGTACCGGATACGGTCCGGGTCGGATTCTTTTCGAAGAACGGCCCAGATCTGGCTCTGTTCGGGACGGATCAGCCGGTGCAGATTGGCCGCCACGAGCGGAATAATTGTGCACTCGTGTGCGTCCGAGAAGCTGGCCTGGGAAACGAGTTCCATCATGGACGGTTCCAGCCGGTGCCCGCCGCTCGCGCAGTTTTCGATGACCAGCTCGGGCATTTCTTCGGTGAGGTGCCGGAAATACGCCTGCGTTCCCTCGATGCACTGCCGAAGTCCCTCGCCCGGCCCGTCACAGACCGTAACCTTGCCGTCCGCCGCGCCGTTTCCGCACGCGCCGCTTGCCGGAATGTCCGCGCCTTCATAAGCCTCGCCGCACAAAGCGTCCACGCCGACGCCGTAAGTTTCGTTGTAATCGACCTTCAGATAGCCGAATCCGTTCTCTTTCAACAGCCCAAGCACGCGCTCATCAAGCCGTTCCCAAACCGCTTTCTTACGCATATCGAGGAAGCGTCTCGTCCCGACCGTTACCGGAATGCCATCCCTCTTCACAAGAAGGTCCGTCTCGGAATAGGTTTCCGAATCCACGCCGCAGTCTTCCATCTCGAACCAGATGCCCGGGATCAGTCCGTTCGACCGGATCGTATCACAGGTCTTCTTCAAACCGCTCGGGAAAAGAATCGGACTTACCTTCCAGTCTCCGGCGGAATTAAACCAGTTTTCATCCTCACGCTGGCGGTACCAGCCGCAGTCGATCACGAAGTACTTTACGCCGCTGCCTTTAAGGCGCGCCGCCATCTTTTCGATCAATTCCTCGGACGGGTTGCCCCAGGTCGCGCAGTACTCGTTATAGATGACCGGAAGATCCCGGTCGGGCGCGGCGATACGCGGCTTCTGTGCCTTCACAAGCCGGTCGCAGACTTCCTCCAAAGAGCTGCCTTCCGCGATCACGGCGCGAGGCGTTTCAAAGCTTTCTCCGGGTGCGATGCTCTTGGTCCAGGCACCGAAATCCCGGTCCGCAAGTCCTCCGAGTACGCGGATATCGCCGTAGCCGTGCAGCACTTCGATCTGCCACGAGCCGGCAATATATAACTGAATTCCGAGAAAATGCCCCGTCTCACTATCCTCCAGAACGAGGAACGGGAACCATTTCCGCACCGGCAGCGAGCCGGTCTGGCCGAAGTGCTCGACCCGGTAGCCGTGCCCCGCCCAGGACTCTTCCATGTTGAGTTCTGTAAAGGACTGGGAAAGAAGTTTTCCTTCCGCGCTCCAAAACGATGTCGCGCGGTGCATTCGGTCCGCCTTCACGCCCTTTATCGCAAAGCTTGCGAGCATCTCAAGCACCGCCGGCTGATCCGTCTCGTTTCGGAATACCGTTTTGAAAGCTGTCACGTCTCCCTGCTTTTCGTGAAGGCAGGTGAGCATATGCCCGTTCTTTCCCCGGAACACGGTCTCCTTTTCATCGTCCTTAACTTTGGTCATCTCCTGCACGGACTCTCCGTTCGAGAGCGTCATGCCGTTTCCGTAGCCGTTGTCATACCGGTCGCCCCGCAGGCGCCATTCCGCATAATATTCCATCCGATTCTCTCCATTCCGCCCGCTGTTCCGATCTTCCAAAACCGTCTGCTCTTTCGCAGCGGCTTTCGTTCCGTAAAACGGATTTCTGTTCGTCACGGGTCATTACGCACTTTCTATTTTAATCCCCCCAGAACAGTTCATCAAGTGTTTTTCCAAGCACTTTGCAAATCGCAATGCACAGATTGATCGTCGGATTGTAATCGCCCTTTTCGATGGCGCTGATCGTCTGTCTCGATACGCCGCAGGCATCGGCAAGCTGCTCCTGGGACATATCCATCGCCGCACGCGCGGCTTTCAGCTTCAGGTTCTTCATTCCTTCTCCTCTCTGCGGTTCACGATCATCTTGATGATGATGGTGATGGCAATGATCGTAAATGTCACTACATTCAGGAGATTTCCGCAAGGTGTGAAGGTTACTTTTCCGTCTTTGAGAAGCGTACCGTGCTGCTTCAACTCCCCGATTAAAACAATGGCATTTGGGAACACAACAGCGAAACAAATCCCGAGATAGGTTTTCGGATTCTCATTCATGCGGAAGAAAGCATCCTTCCAAATCGAGTATACGCCGAACACGCAGGCCGTGATCATGATCGAAGCGATCAGCATGAAGTCGACCGTAACCTTCTCTGCGAAGGAATCGAGCGAGTTGAGAAAAAGCATCAGAAGAACGCATGCAAGCAAAGTAAAGAATCCGATGCGGAATGCATCGCCGCGCTTTTTGAGCTGCATTTCGTCAAAGCCCTTTTGATCGGTCGTGTACCGGGTCGCGAGCAGAACCATAACAATGCATGCAAGAATAACAACCGCAATTACAACATTCGATAAATCCATAATATTATTCCTCTCTTCCGGCGGGCTTTCCGTTCCCCCGCCTTCTGATACGGATTGTATATCATCTCATTCTATTTGTCAAGTATATTTTACATAAATCTTCTCAGACATGATTTTTGATATTACCGAAAGAATCCTTCGAATCCAAAAAGGGCCCCGTTTTCGGGGCCCTTCGGCTTACGTCATATGCATTTTAATATCAACTTGCAGCGATAACACTTTCCTTATCTCGTAAACTGCGACAGGAACTTCCAGGCGTTCTCGCAGGTGTGCCGGCGGCACTCGTGAATCTGGTTGTCGATGCTCGCAAGCGCCGTGCGGCATACGCCGTCTTCGCTGTTGTAGTAGCGAACGGTCAGAATACTTCCGCGGCTCTCGTCCGGAATCTTCTCAACGCGGTCAGCTGCCTCGCCGTAAACGGGGTCGGCCCATTTGTCCTTGTCGGCATATGCAACGTCGAACTTCTTCACAAGCTTATTCACCTGTGCCAGATACTGAATCCGGTCGAGACCGGTCTCCGCCTGGAACGGAAGCTCCGGAAGATGCGACTTCTCTCCTCCCGAATAGAATACCGGAACCGCAACGTTCTTATTCATGCGCGGATCGTCAATCGACATGCCGAACGGATTGTTCTTAACCGGGAACAGAGCGCTGTGCGGTGCAAGTCCCGCGAACAGCTGCGGATACTCCTGGAACATATCCCATGTCTTGCCGCTTCCCATTGAGAAACCGCTCGCGTATACGCGGCTTGTATCGATGTTGTATCGCTTCTTCAGTTCTTCATAAACCTGAACGACCTCGGTCGCGGTAACATTCTGGTGATTCTCGATCGAAACGAACAGGAACCCGTACTTGTGGCATACTTCCCACCAGCCTGCAACAAACGTCAGGTACATCGAGGAATCTCCGCCGCCGTGGAAACCGATCATCAGAGGTGCCGGTCCCTTGTCGAACGCGTCCTTATTGTAGTAAACAAAATAGCCGACCTTGTGGGTCTCGGTGTCCTTATACATGCCGCGGTTGTCGGGACTCGTCTTAACGGTCACGATGCCGGGATCTTCCTTCATGCCGAGCGCGTCGAAATCCGGCTCGTACTCCATCTTCCCGCACCACATCTTAAACTTGCGGACAAATGCCTTGAAATCCGCCGGGTAATCCGCACGGTCCTTTACAAGCAGGTTCTCGCAGCCGTCAAATGCGGCGTTCACTTCGTCGCTGTTTGCAACGGAAAGAATACCGATGTCCTTGCGCTCAATGTTCGGAACGATATTCAGGCGCTCCATCGAGCACATGGCAGGCGTAATCTCGCCCGGTCCCCACAGATACTCGCCCTGCAGGGTCTTCAGAAGGTACTTCGCAACATAATCGGCCGATGCGCCGTAGCTGTAGATATCCGCACGGAAGATCGCGCCGCGTACGTAATAACCCTGGAATTCACGGGTGAAGAAATTCTGGATCTCAACGATGCCGTCCTTATAGAACGGATTCATTTTGATCTCGGCGATCAGAGAAGCATACAGGCTCTCGTCTGCGCCCGCCCAACCGTTCTCGCAGGTCGGGTAAACGAACAGCACGCTCGAATCCACTGCCGCAGCGATTCCCGCAAGACCGCTCTCTTCGGCAAATGCGACCGCTTCCTCGGCAGTCTTCGGTTTCTCCTCAAATACGAGCAGCAGCGGTGCGCGGAACGTGTAGTTCAATGCCTCACCGTCGATATCCGATTTCGGTACATAAGTCTTCAAAAAGAACTTCTCATACTTATGCTCCCAATACTTTCCGCCGTTACTGAGAATCGAAACGGCAGGTCTTTCCATAATTCCCATAGTTTTCCTCCTCGAAATTGGTGAATTCATAGAATTATATCACATACTGAACAAAAATGCGACTGTTTTTCACTTTTTTCAAAGATTATTTTCACGACTCGCCGGAAACGCCTGCGGGGCGTTCAAAGTTTATTCTTTGCCATTCGCAAGGAATGCCAGCAGGTCGTCCCAGGACCGTTCGGCTGCCGCGCGTCCCGCATCGTAAACGCGCCGGAGTTCCTCCTCTTTCGCCTCAAGGTTGGCGATATGTAACGCCTCCAACGGCGCGATCACGAACGCTTTGCCCTGCTCCTTGCGTGCTTGTACATATGCGGTCTGATTATTGTACATGATGTGGCGGTTCGCCATGCAGTCGACCATCTTCGGATATTTCCGAAGCAGAACCTTTGCCGCCGGCACGAGTTTGGTCTTCTCCTTCACATATCCTTCCGGCTGCGTCAGGACAACCACATTCCGCTCGTATCCTCTTCCTTCCATGAACTTGAGCGGAATGGAATCGGTTATGCCGCCGTCGAGAAGGCCTCGCTTTCCGTATGGAACGACGCGCGAAACAAGCGGCAGCGACGCCGAAGCACGGACGAACAGCATGTCCGCCTCGCCCCCGTCCTTCAGTTTCTTATAAACCGGTATTCCCTTTTTCGCGTCGGTGGCAACCGCATAGAACTCCATCGGATTCGCGGCAAATGCTTCCTCGTCGAAAATATCCAGTTCCGTCGGCAGCTTGCGGTAGCAGAAATCCGCGCCGAAGATGTCTCCGGTCAGAAGCAGCGAACGGAATCCCTTATAATGCCAGTCGCCTGCGTATTTGACGTTGTAGCGGATTCCTCTTCCGATCTGTCCCGACATATAATTGCAGCCGAAACAGGCGCCTGCCGAAACGCCGACCGCACCGTCAAATGTGAGTCCGCGCTCCATCCATACATCCAGAATTCCCGCCGTGAAAAGGCCGCGCATTCCGCCGCCTTCCAGTACCAAACCTGTCTTCATTGCAAGTTTCCCCCTTTTTTTCCGCGGCACGCATTCCGCCGTCCCGCCTGTAAGCATTTTCCCCATTATATCGGTTTATGGGGGGAAAGTCAAAATAAAGCGGCTCAATTATCCATGAAAATAGAAACGGTGCTCCGTAAAAAGGCGCAAAAAAGGAGGCGTTTCCGCCCCCTTTTCCGTATCCGTTAAATGATTCCGACCGCCTGTCTTCCGGTGATTCCCGGCCGCCTGTCCGCGCTTACATTTGCTTCAAAACAGGGGTCGTCTGTGTTACACCCTCTTTACGAACAGCGCTCGGATCGCGTTCAGTACCGCTAGCACCATGACGCCGACATCCGCGAAGATAGCCATCCACATGTTGGCCATGCCGAGTGCGCCGAGGATCAGGCAAAGCACCTTGACGCCGATGGCAAATACGATGTTCTCATATACAATGCGCATGCATTTTCGCGCGATGCCGATGGATTTCGCGATCTTCACCGGGTCATCGTCCATCAGGACAACGTCCGCAGCTTCAATGGCCGCATCCGAGCCGAGCGCGCCCATTGCGATACCGATATCCGCCCGCGAAAGGACCGGCGCGTCGTTGATGCCGTCGCCGACAAATACGAGCGTTTCTCCGTTCTTCTTCTCCCTAAGAAGCCGCTCCACTTCCGTTACCTTGTCGGCAGGCATGAGTTCCGCGCGGATCTCGCTGATCCCGAGTTCCGAGGCGACCTTCTGCGCCACGTTGGCGGCGTCTCCGGTCAGTACTACCGTACGGCTGACGCCGGCCGCGCCGAGTTTCCGAATGGCTTCTTTGGAAGTCGGCTTCACCATATCGGAGATCAAGATATGTCCCGCATAAGTCCCGTCTACCGCCACATGCACGATTGTTCCGACGTGATGGCAGGCAATCGGTTCAATACCGAACCGTTCCATGAGTTTCGTATTGCCGGCAAGCACCTGCTTGCCGTCCACGACGGCCGAAATACCGTTGCCGCCGATCTCTTCCACGCTCGTTACACGCTCCGCCCTGATCTCAGGCTTTTCACAGGAAGCGTCTTTGCGGAACCGTCCGCTCAGGTATGCGTCGCGGATGCTCTTCGCGATCGGATGCGTCGAAAAGGACTCCGCGTGGGCCGCGATCTCAAGAAGCTTCTCATCTTCCATCAAGCTGTGATGGATCCCGCTCACTTCGAAAACGCCTTTGGTCATCGTTCCGGTCTTGTCCATCGCAACGATACCCGTTTTCGAAAGTTGCTCAAGATAATTCGAACCTTTCACCAGGATTCCGGCACGGCTTGCGCCGCCGATGCCTGCGAAGAACGTAAGCGGAATGCTGATTACGAGTGCACACGGACAGCTGATAACAAGGAACGTAAGCGCACGGTAGATCCAGCGGCCCCATGCTGCAGGGTTCCCCATAATCAGGGAGATCACCGGCGGAAGTACCGCAAGTGCCAAAGCGCCGATGCAGACAGCGGGCGTATAATACTTTGCAAATTTTGAAATAAAGTTTTCGGAACGGGATTTACGAGAGGAGGAATTCTCCACCAGCTCGAGAATCTTCGAGACCGTCGATTCGCCGAATTCACGGCTCGTCTTCACGCGGATCACACCCGTCATGTTGATACAGCCGCTGATGACTTCGTCCCCTATGTTCACTTCACGCGGAATGCTCTCTCCGGTAAGGGCACTCGTATTTAACGTCGTCCTTCCTTCGACGATCGTTCCGTCAATCGGGATCTTCTCGCCGGGCTTAACTAAGATAATGCTTCCGGGCGCGACTTCGTCGGGATCTGCCTTACGGACTTCGCCGTTCTCTTCGAGGTTGGCGTAATCCGGACGGATGTCCATCAGCGCACTGATGTTCCGGCGGCTCTTGCCGACCGCATAACTCTGGAAAAGCTCACCGATCTGATAAAAAAGCATTACGGCAACGGCCTCAATATAGTCGCCCGTCTTTCCGATCAGCGCGATTGCAATGGCGCCGACCGTAGCGATCGCCATCAGAAAGTTCTCATCGAAAACCTGACGGTTTAAGATGCCTTTACCTGCCTTTTTTAAGATGTCATACCCGATTACCAGATACGGAATCAGGTAGAGAAGAAACCATACCGGCTCCTTTATTCCGCTGTCCGAAAGGAGTTTCTGCGTCACCCTGATTCCAATCAAAAGGGCCGACGCAAGAATAATCCGAAACAGCATCCTCTTTTGCTTCTTACTCATAACAGCTCACCATTTTTACAGATAGATTTCGCAGTCATCCTCAACCTTCTTGCAGTTTTTAAGAACGGCTTTCATAACGGCCTTCTCGTCCGCTCCGTCCTCAAACTCCACATTCATCTTAAGCGTCATGAAATTCACAACCGCGTCCTTAACGCCTTCGGTCTTCTTCGCAGCCTCCTGCATCTTGTTGGCGCAGTTTGCGCAGTCCACTTCAATCCTATAAGTCTTCTTCATTTCATGTACCTCACATTTGTCTTTCATATGAATACATGTTCATATGTTTGATTGTATTATACAACAAATAAGACAAAAGTCAATACCAAAACGGAGATTTATATCAGCATTCTCTTCTCGCGCCGTACGCGGTTAATATGCCGCTCAAACTCGCCGCCCTTCAGAAGCTCCGCGAGAACGTACTGTTCGAAAGACGGCACCGTGCACGAATAGAATCCGAGCCTGCGGTTGAATTCCCGCATCATGCTTTCGGGCAGGATCATATAACCGATACGGATGGACGGCGCAATAGTTCCGGAAAATGTGTTCAGATAGATGACCTCCACCCCTTCCGCCATGGAAAAAAGCGGCTCCTCCGCTTTCCTGGAAACGGTCAGTTCAGAATCGTAATTGTCCTCAATCAGGATCCCGCCGCGGCGCTTCGCCCAGCGGAGATACTCTTTCTTTTTATTGATATCGGCCGTGATTCCGCTCGGGTAACTGTTGAACGGCGTCACATGAAGGATTTCCGCTTTCGTGTCCCACAAAGCATCGGAAAGGATACCGTCATTTCCCATCGGAAGCATGCTTACATTTGCTCCCATCGCTTCATAAACTTCACGGATCTTGCCGTATGACGGTTTCTCGATCGCATAGCCGCGGCTTGTACCGAGTAGCTGTACAATCATTCCGTACAGGTATTCCGCGCCGGATCCGATCACGATCTGCGCGGGTTTCACGCTGATGCCCCTGCTCCGTGCAAGATACCGGCTCAATTCCTCGCGCAGCTCGCGGCAGCCGCGGTTCGACGATTTGATCATAATCTTCTCGCCGTAGTCTAATATCACGCGCCGCATCGTCTTCGTAAGCACCGAGAACGGAAAAGCGGACAGTCCTCCCTCGGCGCTTCCGCCAAGGTCCGTCACATCTTCTTCGACAGATTCAACGTCTTCTTCCTCTTCCGCGAAGTTAGCTTCTGCACTCTCCCGCTCCTCGGCGGGCCCCGCCGCATTGCCCTTTGTAACAAAGTCCTCGCCCCGGTACGTCACGAAGAAGCCGCTCCGCTCGCGGCTGTCAATATAACCTTCCTCCGTGAGAATCGTCAGGGCATGCTCCACCGTGATCACGCTGACCCCCGTTTCCTCGGCGATCGTCCGTTTCGAAGGGATCTTGGTTCCGTATCCGTACACGCCCGAAACGATGTCACGCACCAGATAACGGTACAGCTGTATATATGCCGGCTCCTGCGCCGTACGTTCAATCGAATAATTCATCTGGTTATATCAAACAAATCCTTTCTGGTTATTTTTATATGTCCAGTCATATATTAAACTACGCACAACGATTTGTAAAGGAGCTTTGACCTATGGCACGTAACAATCATACGACAATCATCCGCATAACACTGACCGCGCTCTTTATGGCGCTCAATATAGCAATGTCCTCTTTCGGTATCCCGGTTCCCGGCGGCCACCTCTATCTGTGTGACGCAGTGATCGTACTGGCTTCAATCCTGCTGAACCCGGGCGAGGCATTTGTCGCAGGCGGTATCGGATCCTTCCTCGGAGACTTCCTGTTCTACCCGGAACCGATGTACGTATCGCTCGTAACCCACGGCCTGCAGGCGGTTGTGATCTCGGTCATCTCCCATTACACGCTGAAGAAACACCCGCGGATTGCTTCCGGTATCGGTGCTCTCATTGGTGCCGTGATCATGGTAGTCGGCTACACGCTTGGTAAGATTTATGTTTACAGCACGTTCGAGTACGCAATGCTGAAACTTCCGTTTGAGATCGTTCAGGGTCTTGTAGGCGTAGTAGTCGGATTTGCCCTCTGCTGGCATTTCGGAATCCATAAGGCATTCGACAAGGTTCTTCGCCGCGAGGCTTAGATTCTCCGAACAGTTTACTGCCGCCGTGAAGCTTAGCGGCGATTGACAATCCTCCTCCGCAATGATAGAATAAATCGTCACATGCGGATATGGTGGAATTGGCAGACACGCCAGATTTAGGTTCTGGTGCGCAAGCGTGCAGGTTCAAGTCCTGTTATCCGCAAAAGAATATAACGTAAAGAGGCTGCCGGGTTATCCGACAGCCTCTTTTTCATCTTGTTTTCAAAGGAAGTCCCTGTTCATAGTTTAAATTCGGTATCCGGTCTTTTAGAGAGGATAAATGTGAAGATTGCGTTGACCACCATGGGCAGAAACAGAAAGATTGTAGTTACGACAGTATACCTCGTCGCGACATTCGTTACCTGCTCGTTGAACCCCAGTCGTTTGAGCCCCGAAATATAGCTCTCGGAGTTAAATTGAATGTTAAAAATCATCTCACCGACGCAGATCAGTGCGAAAGGAACAAGCGGTCCGATATCCTGCTCCCGGCAGGCTTTCACAAAGAGCCAGACCTTTACCCCGATTTCGCCGAGAAGAAAGATACAGACAGCTATAAAGAGGAAAATCATGAACACATTTCCCCTTTTCTCGGCCGGGATCAGAAAGGAAGTGTCCATCACATTCGACGGTCCGTTCTGCGGATGATTATAAGCCCAGATCCTGTTCCCGATCTGCCCGATCGTGGCCACGAAGAAAACGATATCTGCTAATGAAAGGAATACCAAACCAAGCATAGACATAACCCTGACATAGTACTTCATCTTACCCCTCCTTAAGCTTGTTGTATTCCTTCGTTGTTCCGTCGTTCATACGGAAGCCGCAAAGATTCATTCCGTTCCATATCGTTTCAAAACGGACGGCGCCTTCGGTCGCCTGCCGGAGTACCGTCAGAAGGCTGCTTCGTGCCTCTTCCTCGTCGACAAATGTGCCGCACTGCTTCTTCCACTCGGTCCACACCGGAAGGATGAACTTTACGCCGATTTCCGGATCCCGCGGCGGGTCTAAGACCATGAACAAAAGCTTTTCGTAGCAGGTCTCGTTCTCCTGCGCATAGAAGTCTGCGAACACACACGGTTCTTTCGTATCGCGGAAGCCGAGTTTTGTATGCAGGCCGATGGATCTTACGTTATCCTTATCGATGGATACGACCACCTTTTCCGCCGAATCGTAGTCCTGCAGCGTCGCGAACACTTCCGCGTACATCTGCGTGGCAATGCCCTGCTGCCAATAGGCCTTTCTTACATGCACGTCACCGACATACCACCTCTTGACCGTCTCCGGGTCGCGCATGCAGCGCAGATAGCCGACCACCTTGTCCCCGTCCCAGGAAAGGACTTCGAACCATTTGACGGCATACTGACGCTCATAATCCCAACAAAAATCCACCTGCCGGCGGGCAACCTCCGCCGGCGCGCCCTTCACTTCCTGAAAGAACTCCTCAAGAGCCTTTCTTGTCTTCTTCGTCATCGTTCGGTGGGAATCAATCACCTTGTAAATCATATTCCGCTTCGGTCTCCTCACTTGTCAAAGAATCTCGGTTAAGCCGCACAACAAAGCTTTCACTGTCACAGTTTTAGCAAAATGTCTGCCAACTCGCTTGTCTCCGAGATAATGTACGTTGCGGGATGCGCCTCGTCGCGCGCTCCCTCCCGGTCGATCCAAGCTGCTTTGATCCCCGCTTGAAACGCTCCGACAACATCGGTCTCATAGATATCTCCGACAAATACGATGTCTTCCCGTCTTTCCCCGGGATGCTCCGAAAGTGCCGCCCCGATCGCCTGCTCGAAGAACCCCCGGTCCGGCTTTGTGCGGCCGTACTCGGCGCTGGACCAAACCTTCGAAAAGTACTGCCCGATCCCGAGCCGGTTCAGGATGGTATGTAATGCTCCCGCGGTAAATCCGCTGTTACTGAGCACATACATCGGAATCCCTTCAGCCTTAAATTTTTCAAGCATTTCCGCAAGACCCGGGGCGACGGACATTCCATTGGCCTCCATCAGGAAATCCGCTTCCTCCTCCTTATCCATGGGAACGGTCTCTCCGCCGAATCGCTCCGCATAACGCGGAAGTTCTTCCTTTACGAACGGAAATTCAATGCCCTGACGATGAAGCGTCATCAGCTCCGTAAAAAGTTCCTCTCCGAGTGCCTTAATCTCTTCGAAGGAACAGCGGTCCTGATAGTATTTGCCCCAGAACACCTTTAAGGCGCGGTTGAAATCGTGGGTGCTGCTCAAAACGATCGTCTCGAAATAGTCAAAGATCAGAATCATATTCCCGGTCCTTATCTAACTTTTTTGTAAAAGAACAACAGCAGGTCGTCATCGTTGACGCACGGCGCGTACTGGTCAAGCTGCTTTCCCTGATACCATACGCCGCTTCCGTCGGGCATATAGCCGCGCTTCACGTAGATGCGCTGCGCCGGGCCGTAACCGGAGTGCACGCCGACGGCAAGGAACACGTAATCCGTGAGCTTCGATGCTTCGCGTTCCGCCACATCTAAAAGCTTGTTCCCGATGCCTTTGTTGTGGATATGGAAGAACACACAAAGGTCGACAATCTCCGGCCAGCCTTTGTCGGCAAAGGGACCCTCAGTCGGACAGAGCACAAGCGTACAGATTCCGGCAACCTCCCCTTTATACTCGGGGATAAATACGATGCGGTCCCCTGCTTCCTGTTCCTTGTAATAATTCTCGTATGTCGCCATCTCCGGATGCCAGCCGTAGGATTGGTAGGTATCAAAGATGACTTTTGCATCTTCCGGAACCATGCTTCGGATCCGGATGTTCTCGTCTTCATAATATGTCGTCATGTTATTTTCCTTTATTTCCGTATTTTCTCTGCAGTTTCTTCGATAATGTCTGCGTCTTCTTCACCTTTTCCACACGCGGTGCACGCTTTTCACTGAGGAAAATGTAATAGTCTTCTTTTTCAAACACCTTCACACCGCCGAATACCGTCTTCAGCTTATTTCGGTACCAGTCGAGACGCTTCGTAACAAGTGCCATGCGGCCGCCGACCTTGAGCCTCTTGAAACCGTCCTCGATGAATTCCTTTGCAACCGAGAAATCGGTATGATAAGGCGGATTCGAAAGGATCAGCGTGAAATCACGGTCTTCGATGCTTCTTAACCCGTCGCTTTGCAGTACGCGCACGCCTTCGATCCCGTTACGCGTCAGATTTTCCGTGGAAAGCGCCACCGCGTCTTCAAGTATGTCGCACATCACGACGTTCTCTCCGCCGAGTTTCTTCGCCGCGTAGATTCCGACCACGCCGTAGCCGCATCCGAGGTCAAGCACCTTGTCGCCGTTCGCTACCGGTACGGTCTCAAGCATTAGCCTTGTACCCCTATCCACGCCCTTCGGCGAGAAATAGTACTCACCGGTTTCGCATACAACTTCGATTCCGTTGATTTCTTCTTTTATGACCATGATTCCTGCTTTCCGCTTTTCAAAATCCGTTCGCCGGACGAATAATCTGCGTTCCGTTCGCCGGATGCACTGTCTCTCTTTCCGCTTAGAGCGGCTTCCTCGTAAGGAAAAGGATATAGGTATCCCGGAACTCAACCCTGTTTCCGTTGTCCGCTACCGTCTTTCGAAGCATCTCAAAGAACTTCGTCCTTAACGGTTCCGGAATTGCCAGATGGTCGCTGTGAGTGCCGCAGTACGAAACATACTCGTCCGCATTGAAAATCCGCTTTCCGTAAAAATCCCGCCGTTCGAAATCCACATAGCCGTAATCCGTCGCATGGCGGTAATCAAACGGCTCCTTCATGTCCTTATAAAGCTTCTCGGGCTTATAGTACTCGTCGTAAACCTTCTGAATCTTATTGTACAGATCTTCGTTCGGTGACTTGTAATCTCCGTTCGTGAGCATCATCGCTAATACTCCGCCCGGCTTCAGCAGCGAAAGCGTCTTCGGAAAGGCAATCCGTTCCGGAATCCACTGGATTGTCGCGGCAGAATAGATCACGTCATACTTCTGCTCCCCGAAATCATGCGTGATAAAGTCATCGTTCACGATGTGGAAATTCGGGTAGGAGTCAAAGTGCTCCTTCATTTTCGCGTAGAAGTTCTCCCCGAGCTCGATTGCATGGTAATCACAGCCGGTCTTAAGGATCGGCTCCGTCGCCTGTCCCGTTCCCGGTCCGAGCTCGAGAACTGTCTTATCCGGACCGATTCCCGCATAGGCGATCAGATCCGCGAACAGCTCCGCGCTGTAACGAGGACGGAATTTGTCAAACTGCTCCGGTATGGTATCAAAAATCTTACGGTATTCCATGGTATCCCCCAAGTTGTTTTATTTCTTTTTCCTACAGTTCAAACCGGTACACCTTTACCTGACGCTTGCCCTGCTCGTACATGTCATTATCCTCCGGGATGTCCGCGGTCTCGATATACGTTCCGCCGGCCAGCTCGCATGTGCGGGCAGACGCCTCATTTTCCGGAACGCAGGTGATGTACACGTACCCGAGGTCGTGCTTCCGTGCCTGCCGGAACAACAGCTCGCATGTCTTCGCCGCATAATGGTGTCCACGGTACGGCTCATCGATTTCATAGCCGATGTTTCCGCCCAAGTAGGTTCTTTCGTTGTGTCCGATACGAAGGTTACATGCTCCGATCTTCGTACCGTCAGGGAGGCAGATTTCAAAATGATACGCAGGTACCCGTTGCTTCTCCGGCAGTGCTTCGCTCAACCGGACAAGCCGGAGGAATAATTCATCCGACTTTAAGTCACTCACATCGTAAAATGTGGGCTGCGCCGGGAGTTCCCGCACCATATCCCGGTACATGCCGAACCGAACCCCGACCGTATATACGAACTCCTGGTTCGCGATCAGCTGCAGGATATCCTCTTCCTTTGCCCAGCGTGCGTCAATTACCTCCTCGAGCTGCAGAACAAGGTCCTTGATGTCGATATTCGTTCGAAGCAGGCAGAGGTCCTGGAAGTAGTTCTTGCGCTGATACGTTGCGAAAAATGTGAACTCATGCTCCTTCGCAACGATGCCCATCTCCTCCGCGACCTCTCGTACAGCTGATTGCAGCGTGGTTTCGCCCGCAAGCGTTCCGCCGCCAACAAATGCCCACAGATTGCCGGCCTTCTTATTAGGATGACGCTTCTGAATCAGAAACTCTCCCTTCGAATTCCGGATCCAGACCTCAACGCACACATAGTATTCGCCCTCGGCAAATGCCTCGCCGCGCACATGCGTACGTCCTAAAGGCTTTCTCTCGCTGTCATACAAATCCCATAATTCCATGCTGCTCTTCCCTTCCTGTTTCGAAGATTCCTTGCAAAGCACAAACAGTTATTATGTCTATCATATACAAAATGATCTGCTTTGTAAATTTCAAATCTCTCAGCCGTCAATCAGTCCTGCAGGATTGCCTGCACCGCGCTCGCCCCTAGTTCGGAAAAAGGGATCACTTCCTTCGGAGGCATGCCGTGCTCGTTAATGATCTTCTCCATCCACAGAAGGTTGTACCATCTGCCGAATTTGCTGCCGACGCCATGATAGCGGGCAACCGTCTTATAACCGATTGCCTCATGAAAATGCTCGCTGTTCCGGGTGAGATACGGGTCTTCGTCGTCCATCGGATCCGCAGCGCCTGCGTAAAGATTGGTAATGTTCTGCAGTTTCAGAATTGCCTCGAGTTTTTCGTACAGATGCTTCCCGATACCTCTTCGGTGGTAGTCTTGGTCAATATAGATTGATGTGCCTACCGCCCAGCCGAAGGCCGCCCTTTCCGCAAACCGGGACGCATAGATATAGCCGACAATCCGGCCGTCCTCTTCCGCCACAATGTACGGATACTTCACAAGCGTACTTCGGATACGCTCCGTAAACTCCGCAAGCGACGGCACAACGTACTCGTACGAGACCGCGGTATGTTCCACATAATAGGCATAGATTTCAAGAATCCGCAAGGCGTCCTCCACCTTCGCGATACGATATGTGATCAATGTTTTCATTCTCCTTAGCGAACATTATCAATTCTGAAAATTCTTTATGCATTTCCACTCCGCGACAAGCCTCTCCGTATTCCACGCCGCATTCGCGGGACTCGTGGACGGAAGGCAGACCGCCGGGCGGTGTACTGTCGGCTTCAAATACCGTTCGTAGTATTTGCGAGCCGTTTGTCCGTTCACATAAATAGTATCAATTGCTGCTGCGTCCAAGATTACGCTGAGGTCATTCGGCACGACGTTCCGTATGCTCGCATCCGACGAGCCGTCAATATCACACGAGCAGATCACATCCCAGACCGCAACATGGTTACGAAGCAGAAATGCCCGCTTCTCCTCAATCGTCTGCGGCACGTCCTCGCCGAACACCGCTGCCGTTACCTTCCAGAAACGGTTCTGCGGATGACCGTAGAAGAACCCCTCTTCCCGCGATTTCACCGAGGGAAAGCTTCCGAGGATCAGTACTTTAGAATCCCTGTCGAATACAGGTGGTATCGGATGAACCGGCATATCTTTCGCTCCTTTGCCCGAACTGATTTCGGCAACGCAACATTTCCGTAGATGAGGAAACAATCGCTGCGGCGTCTCAACTTACAGTTTCACTGCCTTCGTCGCGATTGAACCGCTGATGTAATTGTCCAGCGCGGTACCGCCACGGTCCTCGTAGAAACCGACAATTGCGAATCCGGCGGCAATCTGCCCGCCGATTTGGTCCGTGAGCGTATGTCCCCAGATGTAACCTTCCGCTTCCGCAATGCGTTTGATTTCCGGATTATCCAGATGATCAACATCTGCGTACGGAACCTTGTATGCTACGTTAAGTTCGCCTTGCTCCAGCTTCACCGGATCAAAAATGCACTCAATTGCATTACTGAAACCGGCTAAAAGGATTCCTCCGCGCCTCAATACACGGGCACACTCCTTCCACACGGGAAGCACGTTGTCGATATAACTGTTTGACCACGGATGGAATACCAGATCAAAGCTTTCATCGGAGAATGCGGAGAGATCCTGCATATTTCCCTGAACCGTTTTGATCTTAAGCCCATCGCGTTCGGCGACCTGAATATCTTTTTCAAGCTGTGTCCGGCTGTTGTCAAAGACTGTCACGTTCGCGCCGGCTGCTGCCAGAATCGGACCCTGCTGTCCTCCTCCGCTTGCAAGGCACAGCACATCTTTCCCGGTGAGCTCCTTTGGGAACCAGTCCCGCGGAACCGGTTTTGTGGGTGTCAGCAAAATGCCCCACTCACCTTTCCCGGCGAGTGCGGTTTCCTCGCTTGAAACCGGGACGGACCACCGGTCCGCATTCGCAGACCGGTCATCCCATATCTTACTGTTTTCTTTCAGGTAATCCATATCGCTCCTCATTTCTTTTGATGATGCCCGGTAATGGACCACTAACCCCGTCCCCGATAGTGCCCTTGCACATGGACGCCTTTATATCCGATCTTCCGATAGAAGTCGTTGCCGCCCCCGGTCATAACCTCGGCGCCGAGAGGACGCAGGTTCTTCTCGTGATGCGCAAGCGCGGCTGCTGCCAGACCCTTGTGCTGATGCTCCGGCACCGTACACAGAGGCTCCATGTAAGCAAGCTTATTCTCGGGCACCCACCACATCCCGGAGAAGCATACATAATTGTCGTTCTCGTCCGCAATGACGGTGGTATACTCATAGGTTGCATGCGGTGCGGGCGAAATCGTAGCCCCGAGCACGTTCTGATAAAGCTCATGGGGACTGATGCCGCCGTTCTTCACCGGCTTCTCCCAGTCCTTAAACTCACCATGCTCCGCCTTGTTAAAGCCGTCCCACAGACATTTGGCGACCTTCAGCGGGTCGTTGTCCAACGGGTCCGTAAAATGATACCCCTCCGGGAGCGGATAATCGAGCGTCCCGGTCCGAAAATCAAAGTACAGATCCGATTCCTCATACGAAAGCTGATATCCGCGCTTCTTTGCTGCTTCGATCAGTGCCTTCTGGCGGCTTCCAAGCACGAGCTCCGTCGGGTCTTCAAACTTTGGAAACGCCGTTTCCGCGTATTTGATCATTTCGTCTGCAAGTGCCTCATAACCGGGCCGAAGCACAAAATGGATCTCATCCGCAGTCGACTCGTAGAAGACGAACCCGACCGGTACGTCACCATCCATCCAAAATCGGTCCAGGCGGTCGTAATCGCGGTCGTGCCACGGTGAAGTTATCGCGTACTCAAAGAAAGGTGCCGCAGGTCCGTTGCTCTCTTCGTGATCATAAACCTCCGTCATCAGCTTCCACACCAGGTTGATGTCCGTCAATATCTGAAATTGTTTCGTTGTGATCATATTGCCTCCGTTCTCCGGACTGATCAGTACCGTCCGTCGCGTCTGTCCATGTAGTATACAAGGTTGATACGGACTTCATGTCTTTCGATGTCGCGGTTCGTGTAGCAGTTGATGTCAAAGCCAAGCAGCTGGAAGCCCTGGCTACGATAGAATGCAATGGCTCTCACGTTGCAGGACTGGGTCTCCAGGATGATTGCTCTTCGCCCCTGGGCTTTCGCAACCTCCTTTGCCTTGTTCATAAGCGCAGTGCCGATACCCTGTCTGTGCAGGGGATCATCCACCCACAGCTCGGTTACCATCAACCGGTTGCTCCACTCTTCGGGGCACACCTCGATGCAGGCAAGCATCTTTCGCTCACCGTTCTCTTCGGTGTACATGCCGTAGGCCTCTGCCTTTTCCCAGTGATCCTGATAAAGGCTGTCCGGAAAATCATACTCCTCCGGCGTATGTGTCACCGGAGTGTCAAACTTCTTCTTAACAAGCTTCGCCTCGTAAGCGTCCGGGCTCTCCGAAATCTCCACGTCGAAATACTCCTCCGTGGTATAACGCATCATGATCGGAGTGCCTTTCCATTCCGCCTTCGGAAGCGGTACTATTGTATGTTCTTTCTTCATTCTTCTACCTCAAATGCTTCTTCGATGGGAACTAAATACGCAAAGCGTTCCCAGATATCCTCGTTGTAATAGCGGTACGTAGTCTCGCCGTCCATATAGTCGTTGTCAAATGTGGTGTTGCATCCCTTTGGAACGATCACACTGTAGTCACGGTCAAATGCGGACTTGATCGACGCATCGATACAGTAGTTGGTCTGAAGACCGGCGATGATCACCGTCTCCTCTCCTTTGTCCTCGAGATATTTGCAAAGTTCCTTGTTGCTGAAACAGCTGTTGACGGTCTTCACGAACACCTTCTCGCCGGGCAGCGGTGCAAGTTCGTCATAAATCTCATAATCCCAGTCGCCCTTAGTGAATCCGCTTCCCTCGCCTGCATCATGCTGTACATAGATGACTTCCACGCCGCGTGCTCTTGCTTCCGAAAGAAGCTTCTTCATATTTGCTACAAATCCTTCATAGTTATACAAATCTTCAACGAGAATGCCTCTCTGAAGATCGATTGCTAACAATACCATAATATGTTCCTCCTGTTATTCTAAAATCATTCGTTCAGGACGGTTTCCCACGTTCGCAGGCAGTCCCCGCTTTCACGCAAACAGCGTCTTCACAATCTGATCCGCGCATTCCGCCGGAGAATTCTTGCTTGTGTCCACACGCATCGTGTACTTGATGCCCTTACTCATCAGCTCCGCCTGCTCATCCGACTGGCTCTCAAAGCGGTCGCCGCGTTCGATATTACGCTGCCTGCAGATATCAAGCGGGCAATATACCTCCACGATACTAAGCGGACTGCCCTTCATGATTTCCAGGAGTTTTTCATAGTGCGGCTTGATCTCGTCGCGCTCCACAAGGATGCCGTCGATCAACACATTCTTCCCGAGGTCGGAGTACAGCTTTGCCGTGTGATACATCATAATGATTACCTCGGAAAGGTACTTCCAGTAGTCCTCCTCCAGATACTGCTCGCCGACCATCTCCTGGAACAGGTCATTGGCCACCACATAGAAAAACTGATCCCTGCGCTCCTGCAGTGCCTCAACAATCGAGGTCTTGCCGGAGCTTGTTACGCCGTTCAAAAATATAATCTTCCCCTTATCCATTTCGGGTCTCCTTTACTCTATTGTTCGTCCATACCGAGACGCGTACGCGTCATATGGTAAGTCTGCTGTATGGCCGGGTTCTTATCCTTCACGAACTCCCACGCCTTACGCATATATTCCTCTGCCTCCGCATCCATTCCGAGCTTTTTGCGGACCTCGGCAGAGGCATAGTATTTGCCGACATATTCCTTGGCAAATGCGGACGTATTCGCCATCATCCGGTCAGTTACTGCCATTGCCTCGTCATACTCTTTACGCATAAGATGATAATCGTAATCAATCATATCAAGCATCGTAACGAACGGATCGGTCTTCTCCTTGTCGAAGAGCTCATGAGCCTCATTCTTAATGCCCCGCGCAGCTGCCTCATCACAGAGACTGCAGACTGCATCCATCCTTACATTCAGATATAGGAGCAGCGATGTCCCGCGATCAATGAGCCGGATACTTCTGCTATGCACGTCTTTCGGATCCAGCATATTCAGAAGCTCCAGTGCCTTCTGATAATCCCCGTTCTGGTTCCGGTAATCCGCCGAGAAGACGACAAAGTCTTTCAGGTACACATAGTTAACCTTCTTGCCTTCTCTGACTTCATTGATAACCTGCTCCGCGATGCCGAGAGACTTCTCGGTATATCCGTTCGTAAGCAGTTCCTTCCGGAATTCTTCATGAAGATTACTTTCCGGTTTCTTTCTTTCGCGAAACAGTCCAAACCGCAGGAGCAGATATGTGATCGGAAGTGCAAGAATAAGTACAACAACGAGCACTGTTCCGAACTCCCCGCCGACGAGCGGCCGCAGAAGCCGGTAAATGCTGAGACACACGATCACTACAAGTGCGTACAGAATACCGTAGGTAAATACAAATACATTCCTCATGACTGATTTCCTTTCCAAAGACAGTGATATCTGGTAACCTCACCGTTCGGATACTGCTTTACCTCGGAGGTAACCGCGAATCCGCAGGACCGGTAGAAGTCCACGCCGTCACTGTCCGTCTGTGCGTAAAGCGATGCATAACGACCGGATTCCGTTGCTTTTTGAAGCAGTTTCCTTCCGATTCCGAAGTGCCTGCAGCCCTGATCAACGGCAATCCCGATGATCTCGGCGCAGGCCGGCTCCAAACCTTTTTCGGTGCCACATTGTCTCGAACCGTCAGGCTCTCCTTTTCCGTTCTTCCCGTCAATTACAAGCATGCCTGCAATATAGTTCTCTGTCCGGTATACATAAGTCTCGACCGACGGGTTCTTTTGAAGCGCCGTCATTGTTTCAACATATCTCTCAAAAGTCGGTTCATACATGCAGGAAGCGTAAATCCCGTATGCATCTTCCGAAAGGATCCACTCCCGGTCCGTGCAAGCCGTAACCTCATCGCGCCGGATTACCGACACATGCGTAGTCCCGTTGGCCTCGTCCGCGTATTCACGAAGGACCTTCATTCCGATGGCCTCCGCGGTCTTTATGGATGCCTCGTTCGTGTACTTGCAGTAGGAATAAAGCGCAGGATAGGATGTGTGGCGGAATGCCCAGTCCCGAACGGCCGCAGCCGCTTCCTTAGCATATCCCCGATTCTGCTGATCTCTTCGGATGTGATACCCGATCTCCGGCAACAGTTCACCGTCAATGTTTTGAAGCGTCAATCCGCAGTCTCCGATCAGTTCACCGGTTTCCTTAAGACATACCGCCCAAAGACCGAAGCCGAATTGCTGATAGCGCTCCCGGTTTCTTTTAATCCAGTCACGCACCCGCGCCTCGTCAAAGGTATAAGGGTAATGCTTCATATTTTCGGAATCCGAGAAAACGGCATACAGTGCGTCATAGTCCTCCGGACGCATCTCGCGAAGCGCAAGCCTTTCGGTTTCAAGCCGGAATGGCGCGACCCTTTCCTCAAGCTCTGCATGATCCGAAAGTGCCTTCTTCGTATCGATGGAATAAGCCACCTGTACACCGTCTTCCGGATCGTCGATATACTCGCGGATACGGACTCCCCCGAGAGACTCCATCGTCTTCCAGGATGCGGGATTACTCAGGTCTGCATCCATCAGAACGGGATTGATCCCATATCGGTTACAGACCTTCAGCCCGAGATACAGATTGACCTTGTTGTATCCTTTGCCGCGCTCCGTCGGTCGGATGCCGTAACCGATATGCCCGACGCTCTTTTTGAGCCTTTCATTCAGTGCAAGGCGAATGTTGATCATGCCGATGATCCTGTTATCGCTTTCCCTGACTAAGAAGTACTCCCGTGCGGGTACCCGAATCTCATTTGGCGTAACGAGATTGTGGGCTTCCGTCATCCGGAGCCATTCCTCGTAATCCGCAAGATGATGATTGAGGCCTCCGGCACCATTGACGTGCGAGCCGAATTTCACAAACTCATTAATATATTCGATTGCTTCTTCTTTTCGTTCAAGGCTCGGAACTTCCAAATAGAATCGTTCCCTGTTATCCATTTCTCCGTCCTCCGAAATCCGTGTCGCGTGCTACCGTAACTCCTTCAGCTTTTCATCGGTAACCGGCCCGATCTCACCCTTGTCAAACAGGTGCATCTCGCCGACCTTCCAAATGGCATCGCCCTTTACAAAGATGGCACTCCAATCCTCCATCGCGACAATCGGATGGGTCATGGACATTTCCTTCAAAAGCGAAACGAACCATTCTCCTTCCTCATAGTGGGCCTTGATCGTAATGTCCGTGAAGCCGAGAGCCTCATAGAACTCCGGATTGTCCCAGACATAAGCAACCAGGCGTCCGAGGTTCATGGATCCCGCACTCACGCCGAGGATCACTGCCTTGCTCCTATGAAGTTCCGTATCAATCCCGAGGTCACGGACCAGCTGAATCTGCCATGTCGATTCGCCGCCCATGAGCCAGATACAATCCGCCTCACGGATAAGTTTTACTGCCTCTTCCGCTCCGGTACGCCGGTCGATCACGTGCTTTACGGCAAATGCCAAGCCAATCTCCGCAAGCATCTCATGCATACCGTCGCGGTCGTCATCATTCTGCGCATAATTCTCCGGGTCAGCACTGATAAATACAATCAGATCCCGTTTGGGTAGGTTTTCACGTAAAACCGCCGCAAGAGCATCGTTAAAATAATGCTCCGGGAAGCCGCTGAACAGCCCGAGAAGGCGCGCGTTCATACTCTTATTTGTTTTCATTTTCATACTCCTGATCATTATTTCGTCTTACGAAATCCGCATCGCGTGCTCGTTACACGCGGGAGTCATGCTCTCCTGTCGTTACTGCGGCTGCATATTATTTCTGATCAGACGTAGCATAGCGCCTGCGTACTCTTTCGCAGCGCTTATATCATACCCCGGCGTTTCGCCGCGATATTCCGATAATGCACCCAGGAGAAGCATATGGTACTTCTCCGGTAAGTTCTTAAGCCCCCACTCGCCGCCTTCTTTCTTCGAGAGGACGCTTCCGTCCTTCTGAAACGCAAGGACTCTGGCGAGATTCAGCGTAAGATACATCGTATCTTCGGCGATATCGTCCTCTGCATCGGCGATATCGTACCAAAGCGAGTCCATATAATCTTCTGCGGGCACTTCCCCGAAGACTTCCTCAATCGGCGCTCCGCACAGGCACACGCCTCTTGCGCGGATTACCGTAATGTGCGCCGCCAGATCCCTGTCGGTGCCCTTCATCTTTGCAATATAATTCTCCGGATTACTCCGGTACCAATCAAGGTGCATCTTCGAAAAATGCAGCTCAAAAGGCGTCGGGTATACGAAGGGTTTGCATACCCCGCGCCTCACGACGCTCATCTCGATGCCCTTCGCGGGACCGGTTTCATTGAGGGATACAACCATATCCAGAAAGGCACGTTTCACGGTATCCGTGGGTTCCTCATTCACAACAACCAGTAGGTCGACATCGCTCTTTTCGGGTTTGAAGCACCCCATCACCGCCGAGCCGTGAAGGTATACGCCGACCAGGTTGTCACCGAGGATTCTCTCGGATTCCTGTGTAAATTGTCCTGCAACCCTGCCAGCCTCATTCGGTTGTAGCCCACGAATTACCATTTGTCCCTGCCAATTATTTCAAGTATTTTTCGATTCCTCGGTCGGTCCACATCTGAACCTCCACATAGCACTCCGGGCCGAATTTAAAATCCGGATTCCAGTGCTGCGGAAGGCCGTACTTTTCGATGATTCCGAGGATTTCTTTGTAGGTGTAAAGCCGGTTCCGATATTCTTTGCCGTCCTTCACATTTCCGCTGAAGGTCGGGTGCGAATCGCCGTAGGTAAAGGAAAGCGTTCGCACGTCAATATCCGCTGTATCGATTGTGACAAAGGCGGTCTGCTCGTACCATTTTTCAAAGAAAGGACATGCCTCGACGACCAGGTAATGAGGGGTTTCCCGCTCGATCAGTCCGCCTTTTTTGCGGAATTCATCGAGAAGGATTTTTTCGAACCTGCGCCGCTTCTGCACATAATCTTCCGGCCGCTTCGAGATGAAGGCGTCCGGCTTCTCCGAGCGGATCCGTTTTAACACTTCTTCCGCCTGTGCATCCGAAAGCTCCGAAATGCTTCGGAAAGGTCCGTTTTTCTTTTCGTAATAATGGTATAAAAGCATCGGCGTGTCTCCTATGTCACATTAAAAATGCTCTCCGACATAAATCTTCTTCGGGATGAAGACGCGGCGTAACATCTCTTCATTCGCGTTCACAGTTACGTCCGTGCGAAGCATCGCCTCGTCCACGTTAAGTGCACCGATTGCAAGCTGTCCGAGTGCCCGCACGTTAATCTCAAGATCGGCTTTCGGTGATACACCTGCGGCGCTCTTGTCGTCCGCCACAAAACGTTCCCCCACTAATTCGACACGGTCGGGAAGAACGCGATAAGTGCGGTTGTTCTCCTCAATCATTTCGTCCGAAATCCGGATTGTGAAGTTGCAGTCCGAAGGCTTCTTAATCGTCTCAAGAAGCTTCTTTGCGTTAATGACGCGCACCATGAAGTTCGGGAATACCGTCTCCTTGATCGCGTACGCGTTGGGCGTCACGATGACACGAAGAAGGTCAATCCCTGCGGGAAGCCTCAGCTCAATCGTGCCGTAGTCCGCCTCGAATCTCGCGAGGAAACCGAGCACTGCGCGGAAGCCTTCGCGGCCTGTCCATGTGCACTCCTCCACCTGAAGGATTGCGGCCGGATCGTTCTTGATGTCTGTAAAAATCACATAGGCAATCGGCTCGCCGTCCTCCTTTAACACATAGGAAAAGCGGCGGTCGATATACTCTTTCTCGACTTTCATGTGCTCGAGCATCTGTTCTTCCGTGCGCTTGTGCGCCAGGTTATACTGAGGCGCAAAGTCGTTGTAAACCGCAAGGAAATCGTCCACCGGACTGCCCTGCTTCCATTTTACGGCCTCACCGTCGAAACGGTACCGGCACAGAAGCTCCGGCGTGAGGCTGTACTGGCTCCAGCCGATGACCGTCTCGTAGCCGAATTTGCGGTAGAATTCATGTTTGAACGGATAGAGCGCCGAGATTACCTCGCCGTTTGCATACGCCTCCGGCAGCAAATCCTTAAAGATTGCCCGGATCGCGCCCGAATTGCGATACTCCGGCAGTGTTGCCACAGCGCCGATGCCGCCGGCCTTCACAGTTGTTCCGTCCATATAAAAATCAAAATGATTATTGATAATGCGCGCCATCAACGTATTGTTGTCGTCAAATGCGCCCCAGTCCTCGATTGTGGCATTCAGCTGGCGCTCTCGCCTTGCTTCCACGTCATCAACACGCATGTGAAAGCAATAAACCGCTGTCAGGTACGCGGCATATCGCTCCTCGCCGGCTAACTTTCGTACTTCCATAATTGTCTCCTCACAATTTGTACTGCATGAAATTCCCGTTGTGGGTAAATCCGTAGGCGGTGTAAAGCTTCACGCCCATGTTCGACGCCGTGATCTGCACCGCGCCGCAGCCGTACGCTCTCGCCTCCTCCACCACACGGTGGAGAAGCTCCTTCGCGATGCCCATGCGGCGGTACGCCGGGTCTGTGAACATGCTCGAAAGAAGTCCCAACCGCCCCGTCGGGCAGCTGAAATACGGCGGCTTTTCGACCATTGACATGCCGCTGGTTCCGACGATCTTCTCCCCGTCCATCGCAAGCCACGACACGAATGTCCCGTCCGCCATATGCCGGTGATAGAAGTCCCAAAGTGCCGCCTCGAGATCAACCTCCGGGGGCACCTTACCTTCCGAGGTGTACTCTTCCTTAAGCTGCGTAATCCGCATTTTGATAAACGTTCCGAGCTCCGCTTCGGTCATCTTTTTATACGTGATTTCCATATCAATGTCTGCCTTATTTAATCTGTGTTTTTGCTCCATCCGCGTGCTCAGGCAACGCCATTACGCATCGTTAGAACAGCTCGTCCAGCAAAATGTAATACTTGATTCTCTCCCAATCCGGCTCGATTCCGAGTTTTCCGAACAGGTCGTCCGGTTTGACTCCCTCATAGTATTTGCCGTACGTGCCGTCGGCATTGTGCTTGAGGCTTCGGTAGCCGAGCGCGATGTCGTACCAGCGGTCTGCGATCCCGGCATCCCCGAGGTCAATAAATCCGCTCACTTTGCCGTCCTCGAAGAATACATTCGGCAGGCAGAAGTCTCCGTGCGCGAACACCGGGTCCGGCTCCGGCTGATGGTCATATAACCACTGAAGAAGCTCCTCGGGATTGTTGAATCCGCCCTCGCCGAAGGTTTCCGGCTCCACGTCCTCAAGGTCCACCAGATTATGCTCGATACGGTACTTTGCCTCCTCAAGTTCCGCCTTAAGATCAAAGGTCTTCGGGCAGTCCGAGATGTCAACGCTCCAGAGCATCTTAAGCGCTTCCGCAAGAAGCGTCACAAGCTCCTCCGGGCGGGTCATGTAATATTCATCACATGCCATACGACCTCTTACTTTGCTCATCAGCAGATACCGATAACCGTCCTTCACCTCGGTCGCAAGGACCTTCGGTGCCGGAAGCTTGCCGTCAAGCCACTGCATGACATTTACCATCTGCGCGATCCCGGGACGTTCCTCCTCAATCTTCAAGACGAAGTCGTCGTAGATTCGCACAAGCGAGCCGGATTTGCCGAAATCATTGGTTTCGTAAGGCTTGTCCTCCGTCAGTTTCCGGATGGATTCCGGAAGGTTTTTCATAACATCATCCATATTCGCTCCCATGACCGCAAGGCAACCTGCCTGCGGTCACTGCTTCCTTGAAATCAACGTTCTCCAACTGCCGCAGGTGGTCTGCCCCACCCGCGCAATCTTTTAAATCATTTTCCCCTACAGTTCCAATACCGCGGGCATTTCTTCGCCTTCCTCATAATGTTCGGGAAGTTCCTTAAATCCGAACGAAAGATAAAGCTTCTTTGCCACCTCATTCTCCGGTTCATAGGAAAGCCAGCAGTACTTCGCCTCTCCCATCGGGAAGGTACGGCAATACTCAAGCGCAAGCCTAAAGGCTTCCCGGCCGTAGCCGTTTCCCTGGTATCTCCGGTCAATCATGAAACGCCAGATACAATAGTTGTTCCTCAAAAACCAATCAGCGCTGGGCTCCGTTCCGTCATCTTCACCGACATCATACCCGATCATAATGAATCCGACAGGCTTCTTGCCCTTATAAATTCCGAGAGGAGCTACCTGCTTTCCTTCGGAAATCATGCAAACGCAGGCGTGAACAAGGCTGTCCTTATTCCTTGCGACATAATTCTGCTGTTCCTTCTTCACGTGAAGGTTTATGATTGCTTCAAAATTGTCCCACGTAATCTTCTCAAAATGCAGTGATTCATCTACTGCTTCCTCAGTCTTCTTATTGTTACTCATATAGTCCTCCTTCCGCCGTATCGGGCGGAACCTTCATATATTGCGCCCCGGGCTACATGTTCCCAAGGACCTCATCCAAGTCATAATTCTTTGATTGTAAAATCACCGCCTGCTCCGGAAAAACCTCCCTAAGGATTCGTTTCTCCACCGCCATGCGATGCTCTAGATGCTTCACAAGCCCGTCGAAGCCGCGAAGCCCGTGGCGCACACCGTGGGGACTCTCCTCTAAGAATCCGACCATCAGCGGAAACCACATTTCGTTGCCGTTTGCGTCAACCCGTTCCTTCCGAATGACCTGAAGCGATCCGGCGATATCATCTGCCTCCAGATACAGAATCCGGAAGTCCCGCCCCGCGAGAACGGCCTTAAGCCGCAGGAAAAATGCCACAATCTCTTCGTCTGTCATTTCGTAAAACAGGATCTGATTTTCAACTATGTTTTGGAAAAAAGAACACTCGAAAACGGCTTTGTCACCGCTCCACCTTTCATAGCGGGTAATGATAATCTCCTCAAACTCCACGCGGCTTAAGCGGTTATTGTAGATCTCGTACTGATCCAGGTCTTTATGAAACCCGGGCTCATCCGTAATGATCCTTGTATAAGTGACGATCCGCCGGTCACCCTCCGTATGCGTGTTCGCAATGATCTCCTCACGGAGTCTGTCATATTTTGCGAGCACCGACTCGTATTGTGCCTCTGTCATATATGTGCACCACGCGAGTTCCACCGGGTTGTAATCGCCCTCGCGATATACCCGGTAATCCGGAAAATGCTCCGCTAAACGTCCCACAAGCGTGCTCTTGCCCGCTCCCTGAACGCCTTCCACGAAATAATTCATGAATGGATCACCTCATTACTGCACTTCTTTCACATAAAGACGGTCCGTGCCGCCTCCGTAGTTTACGATATCCTTGATATACCGGTATCCGTAACGCTCATAGAGCCCCGTGAACTCGGTTGGAATGTAAGTCTTCGTAAAGCCCTGCGCCTTCGCGTAAGCATTGGCCGTATCGATCAGTTTCTCACTGATCCGCTGACCGCGGTAAGGCTTTTCGACAAATACGCACGACACCCACGGATAGATATCCGGAAGCGGATAGTAATCCGTTTTCAGAACCGATGTCATTCCGATGATCTTGCCGTCCTTCACCGCTGCAAACATCGTTTCCCAGTCGGTAAACTGCCACTCGCGGATCAGTCCTGCGATATGTTCGCGAACCTCCGTCCAGGAGCAGTTCTCAACGAAATGAAGGAACTCCGATGCAAAGGGTGTGTCCTTTTCAACCTTGAGGATTGTTACATCGTCGCCTTCCGTCTTCACTTTGGCTGCCGTCTGTTGCCCGGCTGCCGGCTGTTGTCCGGCTGCCGCTTCGCCTACCGTCGTCGCGTCGTCTGCCTTCGCGTCTTCAAACATCTCCGTAAACCCGAAATGCTTCGCGGTGCGCGCCACGGTCTCCTCGACGCTCAATCCGTCCGCACGGTCAATAAAGAAATAACCGCTTGCCTTCACGTCCTCATAATACTTCGCATTTAACGACATCAAAGTCTCGTTGCAGGTCGCCTTGGCCGCCTCGAAATCGGTTGCGCTGTGGATAAAATCGCTGAAGCCCTGATGATCGGGGCGGTTGCAATACTCGTCCACAAGGTTCACCGGTTTTCTGAGCATAAATGCCACATGCCCGGGGTCAGTAACCTGTGCCGCCTGCTCGAGTGTCAGATGGCAGTCGCACAGAACAATCTGATCCTTTGACATCCGCATCAGATCAAGAAGCACAAAGTCCAACTGTTCTCTCGTGTTCTGAAGAAGCCATGCCTTGTACTCCTCAACACTCCGCCCGAAGAACTCGTCCGCATCGCGGAAATCCCTGTTCATCGCCGGCTGCGACGCCGGATCGGACATTGCCTGATGCTCCGGGAAACGCTCGTCGATGTCGTACACCGGAATATTATATTTCTTCGCGAGTGCCCTTGAAACGGTCGTCTTGCCGCCGCAGGGCGTACCCGCGATAAAGTAAACGTTTTTCAAATACTGCTTAATTATATTGTCTTGGAATATCATTTTGTTTCTCCTAACTCTGCGCTCTTTCCACCGAGCCGGTCATTCCTTCCTTTAACACGTTTAAGTGCCTTACATCCACCGCGTACTCAAGGAGCGGCATCGACAGTGCTCCCGGCCGCCGGTCAAACCGTAGCGACGTAATGCAAGTGTGCGGGATATGCCCGAACATGACGCACATATGCGGGAACGGAATGTTGAATACGCGCGACAACAACGCCGTCGAAGAGCCTCCGTGACTGAACAGAACATACGTCTTCTTCTCGTCGGTTTCGTTCGTGCAGCGATAATAAAGTCCTTCGCGTTTGTAACCGAGAGTCTCAAGCCACCCGTCGACTCCGGCCTGAACCGTATTCACGTCAACCGTTGCCGTATTGTTCACGAAATCGTCGAATTTCTGCCAGTCCGGATCCCTGAGATCCACACCCTGATGCATCAATCCGAACGAACAAAGCCAGGGATTTCCCTCCCGGAACAGGTTCTCGAGACTTCCGAACCGAAGCTCACGCATAAAATCAAGTGTCTCGATTTCCTTTAACCCAGACAGTTCCGCGAATGGTTTCGCCGTCTGCTGCGCGCGTCCCTGCGGCGAACAGAAAATCTTCTGAATTCCTTCCTCCATAAGCCGCTTAGCAACGACCTCGGCCTGTTTATGTCCAAGCTCCGTCAGACAATCTAACGCATAGTCCGGATCACCGTGACGCACCAACACCAATCTCATTGAATACTCTCCTTGCAGCTCATTTTCTGCCCTAAGGCATTATTCTCTGACCACGCCCCGGTTGTTCCACCGAAGCACCGTCTTATAACCGAGCTTTGCATACCACTGTGTCTCAAACGTCCAATGGATGTAACTGAAATCGTACAACTCCTGCCGGAAGATCTCCGTCACGTTCCGGATCATTGTAAGCCCGATTCCGCGGTCCCGGTACGCGGGAAGCGTCCCGACGCAGCCGGGCTCTCCCACACGGCACTTTACGCCGTTAATCACGTGCTCTCCGCCGTCCTCCAAGATGCAGAAGCTTGCGACTTTGCCGTCGACATAGCCACAGTAGATTCTGCTCTCTTCGGTGAAGAACTGCGGCCAGTGGTCTACCACCTGCGCGACAAGCCCACGAAGTTCCTCGATATCGCCTTTGTAAAATCCGAACGTCACATTTGCCGGCAGCTTCTTATCGTAAACCTTCGCGTCGAAGTTCTGCAGCCTGAGAATCTGCTCAGACGCCGTCTCACCGTCGGGCATATTGCGGATATAGTCCCTCTCAAAGAACCCCGGCTTCAGCTCAAGAAGCAGTTTCTCGTAGTCATCGGTCGTTGCCAGATCGGTCCGGAGTACCGAATAATAGGCGGTATCATGAAGCCCGAGGTTGTTCTTCTTTGAGCCTCTTAAGATGCCGTCAAATGTCATACCCGCTTTCTGCATGACGCGGCCGGATTTGGCGTTCCGAAGATCGTGCGTCGCGTATATGCGGTTCAGGTCGCTCTCTCCTTCGAAAAGGTACCGGATCACGGCACGAAGTGCCTCCGGCATAATGCCTCTGCCCCAGTACGCTTTTCCGAGACAGTATCCGATCTCATATGAGCATGTCCGCTCGTCGCGTTCCACAACCGCGATGTTTCCGATTACCCGGCCCTCGCCCTTCAGGGTGATGCCCCAGTTGTAGGTTCGGCCTTCGTCGTAGTACGAAACCCACTGCGTCAGAAGTTTCTTCGTAAACTCGGCGCTTACATGCGTCGGCCAGCTTAAAAACTTCGTGACCTCCGGGTCGGATGCCCAGTTGTTGTACATATCATCGGTGTCCTCAATCCGGTATCTTCGAAGGATCAGACGCTCCGTCTCAATTGTCTTTGTTCCGATTGTGTTCATTGTGTTCTCCTATGCGGAACCGCCTGCGGTCCGCAGTTTCGATACTCTGCCGTTTCCGGGTATGTGCCACCGTGCAGCCGCTATGAAATCCAGTAGCTTCCGTCCGGCGAATGAAAGACCGAGCCGGTCTCGCGGGAAAGTTCCTTACCCTGCCAGTCCTTGACAACCAGCCTCGTATAGAAGCGGTAGTCTTCGGTCGCGCGGTCATGCTCCTCGTCCCAGCCTTCCTCGACCCATTCCTCGAGGTAAACCCTGTTCTCTTCGATCAGGGCAAGACTCTGGTTCGGTTCTTTCTTCATTGAAAAATGCGACGGATAATAACATTCCGCGCTATCCGTATTCTGGCTTACCACATATACGGGATTACCGAGAATCCGAAGGTTATAAAGCTTGACCTCATCGGTGCCAAACTCCGCCACGGCCTCGGGGCGCTCCCCCGGCAGGTAACGATACAATGTCACTTTCTTCTTTCCGTAATCCCCCTGCAGGATCCAGTAATACCCGCCTGCATATGCGGGATTTGCGTATGCGGTTTCCTTCTTCTTTCGAAACGGCCGGTAAACCTTTCCGTTCGTAAAATCATAGAACAGTATCACCGAGCCAGGATAGCCGCCGCGTTCCGCCCACTCGACGAGATCATAAAGGTCCGACGTGTCCGTGTGCGCATAAGCAAGGCGGTCCTGTCCGCAGATCTTCTCGATGTACCGTCCTGTTGTTTTTTCAAATCTTTTTAACATCTCTTCATCCTTTGGAAATGCACTTCCCACTCCTTTTTGACCATTTTGTCTATTATACCACAAAAGGCCCCCAGATGGAATGAAAAGCTGCCTGAAAATGTGTCTCTTTTTCGGGCGGCAGCATGACCCGCCGACCCTGATTCACAAAGTTACTTTTCGAACATTCCCGTCTCTTCTCTGAGTCCTTCGGGCGTGAGACGGAGAATCCGGTCACACACTTCCGAAAGGTATTTACGGTCATGGGATATGCTTATGATCGCCCCCGGAAATTCCTTCAGCATCCTTCGGATCACGGGACCCGAAAGAGGCGAGAAATTTCGAGTCGGTTCATCTAAAAGCAGCACATTTGCCCCCGACATGCTGAGCTTCAAAAGCAGGACTTTCGCCTTCTGCCCGCCCGAGAGTTCCCGGATCGGATGATCCATCTCGTCGGCGGTGTACTTCAGCGAACCGAGGTACGTGCGGATCCTCGTGCGTTCCTCCTTGTCGCCCGTCATATCGAGATAATCGACCGGCGTCTCGTCAAGAGGAAGCAGTTCTTCGTAATTCTGCGGCATATACTGCGCACGGATGTCCTTTCTCGCAAGCAGTTCCTCCGCAAGTTTTGAAATAAGCGTCGTTTTGCCGCTGCCGTTGTCACCGATGATTGCGATCTTTTCGGAACCTCGAAGCTTCAGTTCGACGTCTTTTGCAAGAATGCGGCTTCCGTCCGCCGTAAGGAGTTCCGGTATTACGCACTGAACGACCCATTTGCCGGAAGGAATGACGCTGTTTGCGTCTCCGAGCTTGAAGAAGATTGCCTCCTCCTGCTCGGGCATCTCGGTCATGTTCTCGTCCTCGCGCTCGAAGCGGTGCTCCATCGCCTTGACGTTCTTCATTTTCTTCTTTAGGAGCCGTCCGAGGGAATCGTGAAAGTTGAAATTCGCGTTACTGAGCTGTGCGTTCACGGTCTGCTCCATCTTACGGATCTTCTCGTCGCGGATGCGTTTCTCGCGGCGTTCGGACTGTGCGATCTGCTCCTGCTTTTCGAAGGCGTTCAGACGCTCCGAGACGTACTGCCGGTATGGCACATTGGCCACCGTATGACGGCATACCGTCTTTCTGCGGATCTGTTCAAAATGAATCACGCGGTTCGCCGTGCGCTCAATTAACGTCTCGTCGTGCGAGATGAAAAGCACCGCATACGGCCATCCGTTGATCAACTCTTCCATCCACTCGAGCGTTTCGATATCGATGTCGTTGGACGGTTCGTCTAACAGAAGGATCGTCGGGTTCTCGCAAAGGATACGCATCATCTGCGCCTTCACGCGCTCCCCGCCGGAGAGCGTCCGCATCTCCTGTTCCCTGTAGAAGAACTGAGCCTCGACATGGCAGTCGGCTGTCAATCCGGCAAGTTCCTTCGGTGTCCGGTCAAGGAAATCCGCGCTCTCGCAGAAATACTCGCAAACGGTCTTGTTCTTCTCCTGTTCGGGAAGTTCCTGCGGCAGGTATCCGAGCTTCTCACCGCTCATGATCCGCTCTCCCCGGCACTCGAGATAATCGTCGACCAAGTCCGGATCATAGATCCATTTCATAAGTGATGTTTTGCCGTTTCCCTCCTCGCCGATCAGCACGGCGCGGTCACCCTTATTGAGCACTAAGGAAAATCCGTCAAGGATCGTTCGCAGATCCTTTTTATGTGTTAACGTTACGTTTTTAATCTGAAACATGAAGACCACCTCCTTCGGTTCACAAAAACTGCCCCGGGAACGCCTTCATATTCATACGCAAATCCGATTCGAGCGATTTGTCTGAATATAAAGCAAGCCCCGACACCTTCCGGTATCGGGGCATAAAATCAGCATTATATAGCTATGCCTGTTCTGGCATAGAATTCTCATGTGCTATTTTGCGCTTCTCCGGGAGGCAGTACCAACATACAAATATTCTTTTGTGAAAGTTCTCAGACTAATAATCATTTGTATACCTCCCTTTCTCGCTTATAGCGTATTTGATTTCGCCAGCACTGCTGACATGGCAGATTATAAAGGCACATTCGGAAAATGTCAAGCCGCAAATGACAATTTCCGCAATTGAAAAAAGTCAGCTTCCGCTATAGCGCAAATCGGTGGAAGCGGCCGACGGGCATGCCGGAGGGTGTTTTTCTTCCGCAGGCATGCCCGGTCTGCCGCTTTACCACTTTCTAAATAGCAAGAAGGGCATGCCGGGGAGCTTAAACTCCCGTCCGGCATGCCCAATCAGTCATTTTACCGTTTATTTCTCAACAACATCTTCAGCAGCTTCGGTTACTGCCTCCTCAACCGCCTCAGCTCCATCGGAAACAACTTCCGCTGCGTCTTCCACTTTCTTGATTGACTCAGTTGCATCTTCTACCGCATCCTCAACGACGTCGGTCGCTTCCTCTGCTACGTCCGCCGCTTCCTCTGCGACATCTTCTACAGCTTCCTCAACAGCCTCAGCCGCATCGTCGGCCTTCTTCTCTACTTTCTCGCCGATTCTCTCAAGCGCGTCGGAAAGGTCATCTTCCTTGCCCGTAGCAACTTCCTTGGCTGCCTCTTCGCTGAGACGCGCAAGCTTCGCTGCCATGTCGTCAGACAGATTGTCAACGGTATAAGAAACTTCCTTAGAAAGATCGGTCGTGTTACTGATCTTCTCGTATGCAGCCTCAATTTCCTCAGCGGAAGGGCCGGATGATTTCAACGATTCCTTCATCGCATCAACGGATGCAACTACTGCTGCAGCTTCCTCGACCTTCGCGGCTGCCTTCGGAGCTTCGGGTACGTTTGCGAATACCGTATTGGCCGGCGGAGGCGTCACAGGCTTTGCGGGTGCAGGCTGGTTGTTTACCGGAGCTGCCGTCTGTGCAGGCTGACCTGCAGTCGGAACGGGCTGCGCTGCCGCCGGAACTGCTGCCTGTGCGGGCTGAACTGCTGCCGGAACGGGCTGTGCCGGGTAGATCGGACGGTTATTCTGGTATGCCGGCTGCTGCGCCTGGAAGAACATCGCAGCTGCTACCTGCGGCTGACCCTGGTCAACCGGAACGGAAGCATTCTTCACGCCGTTGAGTGCCTCACACTTCAGGGTTGCCCAGCGTCCCAGCAGGATTACAACCAAGAACATGGACAGCGTTGTCGCGAAAGAATTCATATTGTTTGCCTGGAATCTCGACACATAACTCGACCAGAGATCGGAATCAAAATCATCCGTAAACAGTTCGAGAATTCCTGCCGCAATGGAGATTCCGAGGATAAACGCACTGAAGATAAATGCCAGCGTCGAAAATGCTCCGACCGTCGAAGACTTTCCGAGCAAAGCAATCGATGCGCACAGTAAGAACACAAGAACCATTCCGACCAGTACGCAGGAATAGATGAAGGTAAATGTCTTCATGCTGTCCCATTTCCAGTTTTTCATATACTTCGACGCGTAATCAGCCCAATAATACATACGGTACGCGAACAGTCCCGTTGCGAGAAGCACACTAATAAAGAACATGGCGCGGTTCTCGGTAAACATGGCGATGAAAAGCACAAGGAGTACAAGAAGCAGTGCGTAAACAAGCATATGCAACTTGAGCGAATCCTTATTCTTGAAAATCATCTTCAGTACCTTGAACACGTTCGTATCCATAGCCTTGGCCGTATAAAGCATGGATACAACATAATCATACAATCCGGCGATAAATGCCGCAAGGAACAAGATTCCCGAGGCAAATGCGAATTTCTTGCTTTTATCATTCATGGATGGAACCTCCTTTGATTGGTATTTATAAAATTGTATCATTTACGAAAATGAAAGTCAAGAAAACCGGAGCCACATTTCTCATGCAGCTCCGGTTCCCGTTTTTCTCAATTATGAATTAAAATCCGGTAATTTGATTGTAACTTTGTAGGAAGTTTCTTTGTAAATGTCTGCCTTCTTCGGTTTCACGGTGAGGGTAAACGTGTACTCTCCATTGATGTCTTCGAGGTTGATATTATTATCGACCACGAAAACTCCGTCGGAATCTTCATCCTCAGGATCGATAACGAGCCGGTAACTGTTCATCTGGTAATACTCGCTCTCATCATCAAGGTACCACTCTCCCTGCCCGGCATCCGTATAACTCGAATAGGTTGCGATGCCAAGGAACCAGTAGCACACCGACAAAGCTGTATTCTCACTGTTGATTTCCTTCGGTTCAATCATTTCAGTGATGTCGAGAACATAGGTGCCGTTAACCTTGCGGAACGTCTCCACTTCACTTGTCAACGCCAGCTCTACAAGCAGCGGCGTTTCCTTCGTATGAGAAGAATCGTTCTCGCAGACTTCCACAAGTTTGCCGGCCTTCCAGCCACTCATATATTTTCCGCCGAACTCATTCTCTTCAAAGATTCTCTCCGGATTTGCGGTAAGGTTCGTGTCCACAGCATACTTGTGACCCTTCTTATTCTCCTTAACCGTAATCTCACGGGTTCCGAACGCCTGATTCTTAAAGGTCGCGGTATAGATGATCTCACCGTCCTCTTCGCAGGTTGCAGGCTGATTCTTCTTAACAGATGCGGCAACGGTTTCCGTCTCCGTCTGTTCCGGGTTCTCCTTGTTGTAGCGGGAAGCCTTCATCTTCGTGTTGTTTTCGGTCATCTCTACCGTTACTTCACTCCATACGGGATCCAGAACCGGTACATCCGCAACGGTCTTCGACCAGGTTCCGAATGCGGTATTATTGAACTTCGCCGAGTAAGTCGTCTCGCCCTTATCGGTCCAGGTCGGATCCTTGGTCTGCTTCTTGGTCACATTTGCCGTTTCCGTCTCATAATGACTGTTATCATTCTTGCAGTACCGTGTTGCCTTAACCGTCTTCTTGTCCGTGGACCATTCGTATGTTACTTCGCCCCATTCGTGGCCGAATGCCTGGGTAACTACCGTCTTCTTCTGGCGGACAAATGCACCGTCCTTCGTGAAGTTCTTCGACGTGTATTGTGTCTTTCCGTCCTTTGTACAGGTTGCGGGTTCGAGAACGGTCTTGTCAACCGAAACCGTCTCAGAAACGTAATGGCTGCTGTCTCTCTTACAGGTCTTCTTGGCCGTCAATGTCTGGTCGTCCGTTCCCCATATATATTCGGGCGCGCCCCAGTCACATCCGACAGGATCGATCCTCTCTTCTACGGAACGTCCGCAGTCTTTGCAGACTCTCGTCTTAATTCCGAAATCGAAACAGCCGGGTTCCTTCGTAACAACCGGATCGCCGAGATGCTCATGCCGGTTAGCGTCGGCAGCCTGTTCGGCAACCTCCGTCTTCTCCGCGCCGCAGACTTTGCATTTAAAGTAGAACTCGCTCGGTCTTACGCAGCTGCCTTCTTTATAGCGGCCGGTATCGATATATGTATGCGTCACAACCGGAGGAATACTCTCTTCCTTCGTAACGCTGCACAGCTTACAGGTATGCTGCTTCTTACCGTATTCGCAGGTAGCTTCCTTGGTTACTACCCACTCGCCCCAGTCATGGAATTCATCCAGATCGCAGGCTGCCAGCTCAATGATATTCAATTCCTTGCCACAAGTCAGACAGTGCTCTGCGGTGTATCCGTCACTGCTGCAGGTTCTCTCTTTGACCGTCACGCGGGTACCGTCCGAGAGATGATTTCCGTGCGCCGGGATAACAAATCCCTCGCCCACGATCGCGTCACAATCCTTACAACGATAATTACCGGAGAAACCGTCCTTCGCACAGGTCGCGGGAATGCCTTCTTCGCGGTACGATTCACCATGTACGGTCGTGTCGAAAGGAATCTCCTCATGCACTTCCGTATGGCACCACAGACAGCGGCGAAGCAGATCGCCGTGTGTGGAACAGGTCGAGGTGGAAAGAACGATTTCTTCCCAGTTGTGGCGGTCAGGTTCGATCGGCAGTTCAACGCCGTCCTTAACCAGTCCGCAGAGTACGCATGTATATCCGGCAAGACCGGTTTTCGCACAGGTCGCTTCTATCGTTACATTTTCCCCGGTCCAGTCATGAACATGCCAGTAAGCATTGGCGATCACGTCGCCTCTCGGCATTACATAGGTGGAGTTCATAACCTTTCCGTCGATCATCCATACAAGGTCAAGGCCTTCTCTGGCGGCCAGTGTCGGAGCTGTCGGCGTGGTACCGATCTCGACAATATCCGTGCGGATGTCCTTGCCGTCTTCGGTCCATGTAATCTTGCTCGTACCGAGCGTGTATCTTACGTAAACCGTAATGTCCTTATTGGGCATCGCGTATTCGTACGGGTACTCCGGCGAATCCTTCTCCGGCGCGGTCCGGAACAGCATCTGGTAGTTCTCTCTGTACAGTTCGTCAGGAACCTTCATGTAGAGAAGATCGCCGGTCCGGGCTGTGGTTATCTTCCTATAGGAATCGTCGGTAATCCAGGTAACCTCATGCGTGTTGCCGACAAATGCGGCGTAATACGTTGTGTCGTGCTCGGGCATTTTGGTATTCTTATCAACGACTCCGCCGACCGCGGTCTGCCAGTGGGAAAATGTCATGCCCGCCTTCTTGAGTCCGGAGCCGTCCGGAAGATCCATCGTGCGGCCGCACGGCGTCTTAAACTCCGCCACAACGGCGTTGCCGTTCTTAAAGGTTACGGTAAAGTCCTTAGGCGTCTGTATGCCGATCATGACAATGTAACTTGACGGAACCTTTGTCGTCGCGTCTACCTTGGTCAGATGGCTGTAATCGCCGCGTTTCATTGCCGCAAGTGCCTGGTTACGTGCCTGGCGCATCGTCTCGCCCCAGTTGTAATAACTCTGTACCGTAAAGTCATACATATACCACTCGGTCGTGTAAGAATCCTTACGGTAATCAGCCAGACGCTTCGGAATGTAATCCATGATCGGAAGACCTACGAGCACGCGCTCGCAATCCGGATGATAATCCCAGCCGTGGACATTGTCCGGATTCCAGTTCCATTCACTGGAGCAGAGTGACCAGTCACGCACGTCCGGATTCAGATTGTTCTCATCGAAGATATCCCAGCTTACCGGTTTCTCCATCTTGCGGTAAAGGATACGGATTACCGTCTCGGTTCCGCGCATGGTGAAACGGGTCTCGCCCTGACCGTCGTCAATGGCTTTCTGATTCTGTTCACAGAACTTATCGACCAGTCTCGCATAAGCATTATAGATATTCTGCTTTACGATAAAATCCGCTACCGCCGCATCGAGCTTGTCTTTTAATTCCTTCAGTGTGTTTTTATCCGGCTTCGCGCTGAACTTATATACGTAATACTCGGAAGATCTGGCCTGTTTTTTCAGCTTCGCAGTTTGCAGTTCCTTTTGGGCAACATTCCGCTTGTCTTTCAGTTCCTGCTCATCCGGATATCCGAGATAATAGAGCTTATAACCAGGGAATTTCTCCGTGATCTTCTCATCGATATAAACGTAGCACTCAATTCCTTCGTAACCGCTTACTGCGCCGGTACCGACGAGATTCCATTTGTTCCATACGTTAGCACTGTCCTGCAGGTAATACTCTACTTTCGCGGTCCGCTGCGTTCCCTTCCAGTGAACGTAAACGGTACGCTGCAGCTTTTGCGTGCTGAAACCGAACGCGGTATTCTGGTAGGTAAATACGACTTTGCCGTATACTTCGTCCGTATTCGGATCTACCGGACACACATAGATCTCATTGGTCGCAGGAAGATACTGGAACGAAGAAGCGCCGGACTTCACGCTGCCGTTCTTGCCGGTCAGGTCGAAACACTCTACGATAAAGTGTTCCTCGTTGTTCTGCTTCCAGGTACGTGTTCCGTTAAAGACGACCGGGTTATTCTCCTCGTCATATCCGATTGTCTCGGTCTTGACCGTAAACTCCTTCGCATTTTCCCCGTTGACCTTCGTCGAATCCATGCTCCTCTCGCTGACCTTACCGGTGCTGAGAGCCATCAGTTTAACTTTAAACAGGTCGTCCGTGACTTTGACCGTGTTCTGTCCGTTCGGGATCTCGACGGAGAGTTTCGAATCATTCGGGCTGATCATCAGCTCGATCGGGTACTCGACACAGCCGAGCTGTATCAGCGGCGTCTTCTTGTTGTAGAGACTCCAGCTCTTCGCGGCTCTTCCCATCGCCACCTGAACTTTAATGCTGATGTCCGCGTAGATACCGATCTCAAACAGAAGCGAACCCATTGCCCCGCTTGTGGAACCGCGTCCCGAGGTCCATTCATACCAGCAGTAAAGGAATCCGTACAGTTCCGCATAGACACCGGCGGAAGCAACAACGCCTACGGAATCGAGATCCGTACTGAACAGGCCGATTCTGAGGTCAAGCGATACACCGGCTTTCAGGCCGATCATACCGAATGCGTAGAAATCGGCACGGAAGTTGGGTGTCTCAACATCCTTTACGCTTGCGCCGTCACCGACGCGCTTCTCGTTCATTTCCTCACCGCCGCCCCAGATCTTCGCCCGGAACGTGTAGGAATATTCCTTCGCATTTGCATAGCTTACGCCTGCGCCGATCGCGGCGTTAATCTTCAGGCCGACGGTGAATTTGATCTTCATTCCGACATGAACGATGTTCATCGGGTCAACCGGAAAATCCAACGAAGCAAGCGTTACATCGACAAGGTTGATGTACTGCGAATCGTTCGAAAGCATCGAGGAGTATTTGGTCGGAAGGTCTCCGCCGATTCCGCTGGACTTGTAATCCTGCTTGGAATCCTTGCCGCTCTTCTCATCGCCGTTCGAACTGAACTGGGCACCCTGGCCCTGTCCCTTCTTCTCCTGCTTTTCCGCTTTCTCAAGAAGTTTGTTTCCGGCTTTGATCAGTGCCTTTGCGGCGGATGTTCTCTTCTTTCTCGTTTCATCGTCCATCTCCGCGCCCTTGTTATCGGAAGCGAAGTCGCCTACGAGTTCCTCCCAGCTCTTCGACTTATCCTTATCCATCTGCTTGGTCTTCGCAGTAACCATAACACCGAAACCGGTATAGGTACCGGCCTGCAGGGAAGCCGTTACGTCAAGGCTTGAAGTAAGGCCGATCGGGTTCTTGTGACGTACCACATGGATGGTAGGCGTCAGCAGGAATTCCTGCTCGAGTGCGATCACCGGCTGAATCTCCAGCTTGCCGGCTTCCATGATCGTAATGGTAATGACAAAGGATACCGCAACTTCCGCGCGGACACCCTTCTTATTCTTAAAATGCTGCAGTTCCAGTCCGCAGAGGAATGTTACATCAATATCGCTAACTTCGACCTTCTTCGCGCCGTCCGAAAGTTTGCGGAGGTCATCGAGCGTCAGGTCACCCTGTTCGGATTTGATCGTCATGTTACGGATCTGCTCGGCATACTCAAGGCTGTCGATATCCTTGTCCTCGCCGAGTACGAGAGCCGTCAGGAAATCGGACGTCTCATCCACGATACCGCTGCTCAGGATCTGCTCGCGCATGCTCTTTTCGAGTTCTTCACTCTCAACGTCGCTGAGCTCGAGTTCCACTTCGGGCATCTGCATATAGAGAAGCTTCTCGTCTGCGAAAATGACATCCTCCGAAACAGCCTTGTAGGTTGCGGTAATGCCGGCGTCGGTCTTCTCCGTCTTCGTAACGCGGCCGTAGCCGGTCACCTTGTAATTGTTCGCGCCGAGCGTGCCCTTGTAAAATGCAAGGTAGTCGCCCTCGTCCACCGTCGTATCGGCGGTCAGTTCGTATTTCTTGAATGCGGCGCTGCCGAAATTCATCGAAGCCTTGGCAATCTTGATAACGCCGTCCTCGATGCTGCCGTCGTCCGGAACCGGGATCAGGTCCGGAATCGCTACGATATCCGCAACGTTCGCGTTTTCGTATTCGTATTTGCCGTTTCCGAGATCCTTCTTTACCTTGATGTAAGTTACATTGCCGTCGGTAAAGCCTCTCTCCTTCACGGTACCGTCGCTGACTGCGATCACGTCGCCCTTCTTCAGCTTATCGGAGCCGTTATAGGTCATGGTGCCGGAGCCCATGTTCTCCTTCGCGATCAGATTACCGTCCTCATCGGTGTCAAGGTCCAGGATGCTGACAAAGGAAACGCCATCGACACTGTTCGCGTCGATGTATTTCACATGGTCCGCGATGCTCATGTTCACCACTTCGTCCTGATGGATCGTGATATTGAACTCATCGACCTCGGGATCGGTCGCCGCGCCTTCATACTGAAAACGGAGCTTGGAGGTATCGCTGATCATCAGGGAATAAATGTAACCGCCGTCCCAATGGCCTTTCTCGCTTTTCAGTTCCCATACGGTTCCTTCCACCTCACGGTTCAGAAGGAGGTTCTCGAGAAGATTCACCTGATTAACGCTCAGGTCCATATCCTCTCTCCAGAATCTCTGGAGGCTGTCGTCCTCGCCAACGCCGAAGTAGTGCTTAATGTCCTCTTCGGTCGCCGTGTCAAGGTTGATCATCATGGACTCAACGAGTGCAGCGGTCTCCGGATCCAGTTCGGAAGTGTCAACGGTTTCCCATGTGGCTGCCGTATACTTCGTGATATCGATCGGATTGCCGTCCTCATCGGTCTCATCCAGGAATGTTTCATTACTGAATTCCACGGGAGCGAACCGGCCGACGATCTCGAGAACGCGCTCATCATAGACCGCCGAATCCTGCCGCTTCGGGTCAACCAGCTTACTCAGTTCCTCTAACAGATAGAATTCGTCGCCGCGTTCCTGCTTCTGCTCGATGAGGGCCCAGATCTTCTCGGTCATTGCCTCGTCGAAGCCTTTGCCGGCGATCCATTCCTTATCCTTTGTCACGCGCGAGGAAGTCAGAACGAACGGAAGATCCGTCGTCTGGAGGCTCGCGTTTTCCAGTGTGAGGAGTTCGCGGATCTGCTTCTCGGTAAGACCGTAAGCAATCAATTCGTACACGAAGTCTTCCTTCACGTCCTTCAGTGCCACGTAATTGAATTCGCCGCCGTCCTGCATGCCTTCCTTTACCGCGAAACGAGGATAAAGGGTTGTGCTTGCACTGATCGCATCGGTTTCTTCTGCGGGCGTCGTTCCCGCCTCGTCGTAGCTCCAGCCGAGGAACAGCGAGCTCATGCGTGTCGCTTCCTCGAGTTCCGAAACCGGCGTTCCCGCCTTAACGACTGCTTCCGCGGGAAGCTTCGTATATTCCTTCTCGCGGTCGGTTGCATTTGCCGGGAGGGCAAATGAGACTTTCACGTATCCTTCGGGGATATCGCCGTTCACGGTTTCACCGCCCTGCTGCTGATTCTGATTGCTGTTATTCTTGCTCGTGTCGGCTTTTCGTCCGCACCCCGCAAGCAACGCGGCTGTGATCACAACCGTCAGCACAATTGCCATGATTCGAATCGGTAATGGTTTATTCATCTTTCACTCTCCGTAATCGTTGTTTTATAAAGCACTTCCGCCAGGCTGACCGGGGAAGCAATATTCAGGTTCTGGCCTTTGTCATAGGTTCCTGAGACAATTCCTACTACGGCGCCCTCCGAATTGAAGACCGGCCCGCCGCTGTTGCCCGAGGAAACCGGCGCGGTGAAGAGCAGCCGCTCCACTGTCCCATTACGGTATATGCCGGACAGGTTTCCCTGTGTGACGAGGTTGACGACGCCGAACTGGCTGCCGATCACGACAAGCCGCTCGCCCCTCTGCGGGGTTTCGCCCGCCGGAAGCGGTGTCAGGTTCACGCCTTCCGGGATGAGGCATATCGCGATGTCATCCTCTTCCGAACCGTTCAGGAAACGGTCGATCCGGAACGTCTCTCCGTTATCACAGGTGGCGGTCAGGTATTCCGCGTTTACAATCACATGTGCCGCCGTCACAAGGATGTCCGGTTCATAGATACAGAAACCGCTGCCGGTTCCGATCCGGTCCCCGGAATGATTAAAGGCCTCCAGTTTAACGACTGAGGCCGCCGCCCGTTCAATCCTCTGTGGACTGTCTGCGAATGACTCGGGGCCGTCCCGCTTCGCTTCCTGCGTTACCGTCAGGGACAGGGGCAATTCTACGTTTGTATCATCTATTGTTTTTTTCACGCCGGAGCGCTTATCTGCTTGCTCCGCGCCGTTTTCACTAATCTGTTCTTTTTGATCCCTGATATCCTGCTGCGCCTGCCCGTCGGCGCTCTTTGAATCGCCGCACGACGTAAGTAGAATCGAAAGAAGGAGGATCAGGACCGCCGCCCGGAACCGGTATGCATGTGCTTTTCTCATATCGCGTCCTCCCATTCCGAGGCGACCTCTTCGGCTTCTTTCTTATCAAGTTCCTCTTCCCTGGTGCGTTCCATGTGCCTGCGCTTCTGCCACAGACAGAAGATCGTCACCGCCACGCCTAAGGCAAATGCGATCGTTCCCGCGAGAACGTATCCGCCGGCCTCTTCCGAAAGAAGCAGTGCCCCGTAGCTCGTCAGGTTAGCATCGGACACCGTCAGCCCGGAAAATCCGATGATTCCCGCGATCAGCAGAACAAGCATTGCTCCGCTCGCCGCCTGCAGGATCCGGAACCGTTTCCGGTTTCGCCGGTCCTCTACCGCTTCCCCGCGCCGCAGGATTTCCTCCATCAGTTGATTATCGTTATATTTCACTTACTTTCACCTCCGTAAGCCCCACTGCCGGCCTTTTCCGGCTTCCCGTCACTTTGCTTTCTACTCATTGGTTGCAGGTTTCGGAGATTTTACCCAGGTGAAATAAAATAATTTTTTTATAAATTTTTTTATATGTTTTATAATTCTTTGACGACCTGATCCTCCTGGTTCAGTACCGCGCTTCTTTCCGGAAAAGAACATGAAAAAACCTCTCACGCCCATCGGCGTGAGAGGTCACTCATGTAAATCATATCATTCGATTTTAAAAACAAATTCACGGCCGGATGACGGGTCCCCTCCGGACTGTTCCGGGGCAAAAGCATCCGCATCACATACCATTTTCCTGCAAGACCATTCCGGTCATTCCTTCCGCTTCACCTGCTCCGGCATCATATGGTACATCAGGTACAGGAGCGCCGCCGTCAGCGGAGGCAATGTATAAGCGATGGCCGAGGTAATTCCGGGCTTCGATACAAGCAGGTTGTAAATTGCGTGGAATATCATGGAGAGTGCGAGGCCGCCAAGGACAGCCGGGAAGCTGAGCGCTTTCAGCCGCTTCGCCATGATGAGCCATACGGACAGAGCAAGTATGCTCTCGATATGCATGACACCGACCGCAAGGCCGCGGATCATGATATACGGAAGGCTCTCCGCTCCGACCGTCAGGATGTAGCAGCAGTTCTCGAAGGTTGCGAACCCTGCGCCGATCGCGATGGCGAGCGTCGTCAGGACACGGTCCTTCGGTTCAAATACGACAAGGAAAAACAACAGCGGGAACAATTTGAGAATCTCCTCTACCACCGGCGAAAGGAATATCGCCGTGTCGTTGTTTCCCATATTGGTTACAAGGCTGAGATAACCGCTTATGTAAGCAGAGATCAGACACATGCCCATGCCGAGCAGGAATGCTGCAATAAAATGGCGCACCTCGTCGCGGATAAAGAGCAGGCATGTCGCAAGCGGAATCGCGATACACAGGAATATATTCTCCGAATAGATCACCTGCTGAGCACCTCCTTCCGCATTGCGATCATCGTGAGGATGATTGCCACCGAGCAGGAAGCATACGCAATTCCATAGAATAAATCAGAGCTTCCGAGATACATTGAGATAAGGCACCATGCGATCATTCCGTAAGAAAGGCACACTGCCAGCTCCGGATTCTTACCGCGCGTCAGCTCCTTAACAGATGACACAAGCAGAAACACGATTCCGATCAGCAGAACGGCGTAGCACACATTTTCCGCATAGACAGCGTATGGGGCATCGGCGAGCATACAGATATACTGCGTCACCAACACGGCAAGCGCCGCGCATGCCAGGATACGCCAGGCGGGTTTCGTGAACTGTTCCGAATACCGCATGCGGTACATGATACAGCATATGAAGTAACCAAGCGTCAGCCCGGTCAAAATATCCTGCACCCATTCACCGCTTGCGAGAATCCACACGCCCGTGTTGCCCGCAACGAAAAGGGCGGCCAGAAGAATCTCCTGCACGGGGTTTATGCGCTTCTTCGGAAGGTCGGCGACAAGTGATGCTCCCAACAGCATAAAAAGAGCCCATTCCGCGATTTCATTCGCTGCAAAGGGCATGATTTTATCCGGATACATGAAATCATAGATCAGCCAGTAAACATTCGAAAGGAAACCGCAGGCCACGGCAAATCCGAACAGGATCAGCCTCATGGAACGGATTCCTTCCTTCATGGCGAATATGACGGCAAGAAGCGAACACACCATCACAAAAATGTTGAAAAGGATTAAGACGGAAACGATCATGCCGGATCTGACTCCTTTAACGCATTGTTCCGACGGTTCAGCTTACGCCAGCTGCTGCAAAGCAGCGTTACAAGGATTCCGAAGCCAAATGCGATCAGGCCGATCACTACGTAACCCATATAGCGGGTGGACAGGATCAGGCTTCCGTAACGCTGTACGCTGCCTTCGGTCGCCGCCGCATCCGTAATGCGCGGTAACAAAGCCGCGGCAAGGATCAGCATACCGAGACACACAGCCGACGAAACGGCATACACATAGAACTGTCTCTTCGCGCGACGGTCTTCCCGCACGACATCGGCACGCTTCATGATCATCTTCATGTAATCTTCAGAACTACGCATCGGCAAATCCCATCCTTTCTAATTTTTCTTTCAGTGCCGCCCTTCCGCGCTCCGCCAGGTGATATACCTGCCGCTTGCTCTTTCCCATGACACGGGCGGCCTCTTCATGGGACATATCTTCAAAATACAGTAACATCAGTATCTGTCTGTAATCTTCATGTAACTGCTGTAACGCCGTGTATAACTGGCGCTGGCGTTCCTCCTTGAGAAGCTGCATCTCCGGTGTATCCGCTGCGTCAGGCACCTCTTCGGATACCGCTTCGTCGGCCATCGGCATGCGACGAAGCTTCCTTAAACGCATCAGCGCGAGATTCTTTCCGATCGAGAACAGCCATGTCTTGAAACTGCTTCGTCCGGAGAACAGTGTCGGTCCCGCAGCGACTTCGGCAAAGGTGTCAACCATCAGTTCCTCGGCGTCGTCAAAGTTATGGACGAAACCGTTCAGAAACAGTAACAGTGTTTCCTTATGACGATCCAGAAGGATTACGAAAACCGACTCATCCCTGGTCGCCAAATACCGGTTGTACAGCACCTCATCGGTCTCGTTCATGACCTCTTCCTCTCTCACCGTATTCTTACCCGATATTATTATACATAATATTTTTCTGAAAGCAAAGTATAAATTTTGATCCCGGTACCGAAGCACCGGGATCATATAACACACATCTATTCTTCGCTTGTGTCCGGCTCCTGTCCGGGATCTTCGCTCTCCGGTTCAGGCGGCTGCGGTTCCACCGGGGAAGCCCCCTCGATCATGGGTTTGGTCCATGTGAGTCTGTGGGCGGAGATCAGGCCGAACACACTGATTCCGAGCCACAGATAATACCAGCACGAAAGACTCTTCATGTAATTCCAGACACTCGACTTATCGTAGAATGCCGAATACTCATACTGTTTTTCCAGAAATACTGCCATGATGCTATCTGCGTTTGTCCACCGCACCTGCATGTCGTCGATAAAATCCACCTTCAACATGTAATTGCAGGCAGCGAGTCCGAGTAGCGCAACAATCTGCAGGATAAAATAGTCCTCGCTCAGTCTCTTATTATTCCTGCACTTATCCCCGAGAAGTCCCATCATCTTCATGATGTGCAGAAGCGTCGTCACGAAAAGAACAAGAACCGCTATCGCGCTCAGCCACGCCCAGATTCTGTCATAGCGGCTGAAAATATCCTTATTGGCGGTATATCCGTACCGCAGAATACCCGGAACGGCCCAGGCGGTCAGTCCGTTCATCAGTCTTAAAAGCATTCCAAACAGCGGGAATACAGTAATCACAAACAGCAGCCACCGTCTCAGATTGTTCTTCTCATAAACGGATGTCGTATTCTCCAAAAGCGTGACACTGATATCCTCTCTGCCCGCCGCGGCATAATCCATGATACCGTCTTCCGTGCGGGCCCCCGTAAGACTCTCGAATACCGGTTTGGTCGGTTCAAGCCTTATGGACAGAAGAATCATCCACACGGTGATCGCGAGACAGATGAAAGCCCATACGCCCGGAGCCATAATACTCGCCGTTTCCGCAGCGGTCGCTGTTTCGTAACGTTCCTTCGCACGGATGCTCAGATACCAAAGAAGCGGTGTTCCGATCGTGCCCGCAAGAGAAGCCTCCGAGAACATGATGCTCAGGAAGCGTGAATTTCTGCGCCGCTCCCCGAGAAGTCCCAGCAGCTTCATCAGATGAAGCGTAGCCGCTCCGAAGTACAGTAAACCCATCAGCCCGATCAGGCAATTGTAGGCTTCACGCAGTTTTTCATGATCGTTCCACGCATAACGGCAGTCGTGCGATCCGGCGATCGTAAATAGCGAAAGCTGCTCATAATCGAGCGAGATGATCGGAAAGAATGCCCCCAGAAGAAGCACGACATTCAGAAGGATCAGCGTAAAACGGCGCGCATTGGCCTTCTCATAACCTGTCATTTTCATGTTTTTATCCCCCTGCAAAACACATATTTTACTGTGTTCTACTCCTGTCTCACGCACGGCTTCGGCCGTCTGCTCCCGAATCTTCAAAGAGCGACCCACACGGACCGCCCTCTCTGTTTCCGTTCTTTATCCCAAAGACCCCTCATACTTCGGGAAGCCGTTCGCTGCTTTGGCAACTGCTTCCTCGAGTGTCATCCCGTGGACTGCGCATTCGCGGTAACCGCCATTTCTGTCCGTTACTGCTTTGCTCTCTTCTTCTCCATATACCAGAACAGCACGGCACCAACAATAAATCCGCTCACATGCGCGGCAAGGTCGATATTGGTCTCCTGGTCAAGGATCGCGCCGAGAACCAGCGGCTCACAGATGCTATAGACAACATATGCGGGAATCGCCCAGAACGGAACTCCTTTCGAAGTCTTTCGGAGTTCAGGATGCCGGAACATCAATACCGTCAGCGCTCCCATGATGCCGAAGACCGCTCCCGACGCACCGATTCCAAGCAGTTCGTAGGAACCGGTTATGGTACGCCACAATACGGCTCCGAAACTCGCGCCGACACCTGCGATCAAATAAAGAAGCGTGTATTTCTTACTCTTCATATACTGCTCTACAACGTCGCCGAATGCGAACAGGAAGACCATATTGCCGACAATGTGCGCAATACCGGCATGCAGGAATGTCGAAGTAAGAAGGCGGTGAATCTGAAACTTCCCGAAGACCGTCTCTCCGCTCGCGCCGCCCCAGCGCACAAGATCCTCCGCGCGGCCGGCAATCGCAGCCACAAGCGTGAAGAGAAATACCACGGCGTTTATGATGATCAGATACATCGTCTGCTTACATTTTAACCGTTTACCGCGGCCGGTGTACCAGGAACGTACTTCCTCCTGACTGTGTGCAGTATCCTGCTTCCAAAGAACCGGATCGGCCCAGTCCGGCTGAATGGTAACGCCCGCCATCGTCTTCACGCGGTCGTCTTCCAAAAGCTGCGCGAGTTCGTTGGAAATCCACGGCATATTGTTGTAATCCTGGTACGGATCGACAAGAATCTGCGAACCGATCGGATTTACGATATAGTAGCCGAACATCATCGGATCCATTTGCCCCGCGATCAGATTGACATAATCGATGTCCGAGGTCATGAACAGCGAGATGATCCGCGTACGGGGCGCCCTGCCTCTCAGTTTCTTTAACAGCGTCGAAAGGTATGCCTGATACTGCATGCGGTTCATGCGATGCATCTCCGCGTCGCTGATCATCCATACGGCGGTCAGACGCTGTGTCCCCGTGTCAACCCCGTAGAATAAGGCCATTCCCGGATTGTTCAGTTCCACGCTTTGAAAACCCTTTTCGCCGAACATTGTTTTCATTTCAGCCCACATAATTCTTCTCCTCTAAAACCGGCCTGCAATCCACCGGACTGCCCTGCCGATGAGCCCCTCCCCCGGGGCAAATACGACGATCGTATTGTCCGGGTCCGCCATCCGTACCGCATACACGACGGCAAAGCAGATGCCGATCAGGATAAGCGATGTCCGGAACGCCTTCTTCGGAATCCTGTTCCGAAAGAACAGGATCGCCGCTCCGGGAATCGGAAGGATCCAGAGCGGATGGAACCGGAAAGCCGCGGCGAAATCCAACCGCAGAACCGCCCCCCAGGCACGCGTCATTCCGCATCCCGGACAGGATATACCGGTGATATATTTCAGCGGACAGCCGACGCCTGTCAGATGAAAGACCAGATAAAGGAAAGCGATTGCCGCAACCGCGACAACCGCATCCCTGAATTGCTTCTTTGTTATGCTTTCCTTAAGCCCCATAATCATTAATAACCGTTAACCTGGTTATATGCCATACAGATGGTATTGGTATTCTTGATGATGATATTCATTGCGATCAAAGGTCCGAGTCCGCAAAGAAGGGAACCGAAGATAGCCCACAGAAGAACCGTGGTACCGTTCTCGGTGATTGTAATACCGTAACGATAAGCATTGCTCTGGAGACGGTTTCCGAGTCTGTACAGCCAGTACCAGGAATACAGTCCGCATGTAATATAGCTGAGGATGATATACGCAACAAGACCGGTTGTATTGTCTCCGTCACCCTGGCACGCCGTATTCACATCCTGGGAAATCGTGTAGATAAACCAGAAAGAATAGATGCCGCATGTTACGATGGAAAGAATGATAAACATCAGAAGAGAACGGTCGGTCTGCAGCTTCGGTCCGCGAGGCGCACCGCCCATACCGAAGGAATCCCGGATATTATTGAACTCATTTCCGATCTCCTGGTCAAGGCCGCCGAACCGGTTCACGTTCGGATTGTTGTCGCTTGCGGTAACTTCAATCTTCTTACCGCAGATGGGACAGAACTTTGTTCCGTCAGCAATATTGCTTCCGCAAGAAGGACAAAACATGGTAAACCCTCCGTAATTCTTTTATTCGGCGAACCGCTTACCCAGTCCGGTTCGATACCGTAAATAAATTTTACCATTTCCCGTTAAGAAAATCAATATCAATTTGCTGAATTTACAGCTTTTTCTTTCGGTTTCTGAAGACGCGGGAACGCATGCGCGAAGAGTGCTGCCGTCACCCCGAACCACACGAGGTTCCACACCGAGAACAGATTGACGAACAGGTTCGGAAAAGCCTCCTCAAAATGCGTCATACCGGCTATGCCGAATCCGGCACCGCACAGGGCTCCGATCATAAGCCACAGGACTTTCCGACGGCGCAGATACACCAGGAAGAACAGACACGCCAGTCCTGCCGCGGCCGCGAGGACAATCGCCCGGATATACCGGTCCCGGCTGTATTCTTCGTGCCAGTCGTTTCCTACCACAGGACTCCTTTCCGTGATATGCATATACCCGTCATCGTCTAAATAATAATCATCTCCGTAATAATAGAATTGGCCGTTCCACCAGAACCCGTCGGAATAATCTTCGCCGTAATAGAACGGCTCATCATATTCGGAAATTTTCTCGAGTTTCTTCGCCTCCCGGTTCACACGCCCTGCCAGCGCCAGAACACTGAGCGCGACTGCCAGTGCCGCAATCGGAAAGAGCATCGAATAAGAAACCTTTCTTGTCAGCATCAGTACGGCAAATGTGACCGTTCCCGCGCCGCAAAGCGCGACGAGGCATCGTCCTAACGCAGTGCTGTAATCCGACCTGATAGCGTCAGAGCTGAGGTCTCCCTGAACATACATACAGACACATATAAGATTGAAAAGGAAGCCAATGGCTGCCATAAGAACGGCATTATACCGCCATACGGCGCGTTCCTCACCTCTTCCGCTCTCCGCATCCTCCGTATAATCTTCACCCATGGAACCGGCGTCCGCATTGTCAGTGTCTATAAGTCCTGCGTCCGCATTGTCCGCATTCTCACCACTGCCATATGCCTGCAAGCCGGCTGCCGCTTCGTCGGGGTCCGCACCCGGCAGCGGTTCCACGCCAAATACGATATCGCTGTCCGGCACGGCGAACGGCGAGTAGGTTGTATCCGGTTCCGATGCGATCGGCTTGGTCGGACGCAGATTGAGCTTCTGGTCGGCAGCCGTCACCGAACTGTATTCCTGCATTTCATACCGTTCCGCATCGCTGAAAGCGGCTGCTGCCATATGCGCCGCGGAAGGTTCGCAGTCCGTTCCGTTCTCACGGTGCCTCCCGGCGATATCCGGATAGCGGTCCCTGAGCCATATGATGTCCGGCAGGGTTTTATCGGTCATATTATTTCTCATATGACTTCAGCCCCCCTTCCGTTTCAGACTCATACCAGTATTGCCTGAAGGAATCCTGATTATTCAGGAAGGATTCATAATAGTACTGCGAAGTGATCTGATGGCACAATTCCAGTTCCCCGTATTCCTGGCGCAGAAAGACCGAATAGTTCGCATAATAGTCTCCGATATTCGTATCGAAAGCCACAGAAACCAGCGGACGGTTTCCATCGATAATATAATAATCCGGAATACCCGACGAAAACTCTCCGGAATAAAAGTCTCTTCCCTCCGTCCTCGGAGGTCCGAACCGTTCCTTCAGCACGTCAAGCAATTCGTCCGGGACGCTCTCGGAATTGGTGTATTCATAGTACCTTACCGCTATCAGCTTATCATTCAGGAAGTACAGCTCATACCCGCGGGAATCCGGCGCAGAATAGTATGCATACTGAAGCGGAAGCGGGCCGTAGAGAAACGTGTTCGGATAGGTAAGCCGACCGAGGCAGAACAGATCGGCTTCAAAATAAGACAGGCCGAAAAGCCGTTCATCCACCGTAAGAACCGCATCATCCATTAAACGGAACGAATCCTCCGAAGCTCGCGCTTCTTCGTCATAATCGGGATGCTTTCCGTCCATAGTGTGCTCCGTCCATTCGCCCGTATGGGCTTGCGGCGGATCGTCCGTCCAGCAGGGATCGAGTATGGAGTACGTCCAGCTGTCATCCCAGTCCCATTGGAAAAGTGAGAAGAAAGGAGAATCCTCCGAGAGGTTCAGCACGGTATCCATATACGCACAGGCATAATCGCCGTACCCTTCATACGGACTGAGATAGGTATATTCATCCTCGTCTTCGTCCCCCGAAGTTTTGTCGGTCTTCTTCGCCGCAAGAACGGGCTTCCAGATAAAGAACAGCACAAGAAGGCATCCGAGAAGGATACCGCAGATTTCCCACGACGGGATTCCGATTTTCGACAAATGGGATGGTTCGGCCGCCGGTTCTACGGGCTCTTCCCGTACCGGCGACGTATTCGAATGAATGATAATGGTACTCATAAACGGCGTATGCGATCCGTTGTCCCATTCCTTCTTCTTACGTTTCATTATTTCTCTCCCCGAAGCATACTGACTTTAATTTCCAATTATTCCGGTATGCAAAAAGCATACCGGCTTAGATTTCCGATTGTTTCGGTATGCGCAAAACAAACTTACTTAGTCTTCCGATGATTCCTGTATACGTGTTCGACGATCGCGTTGTAATCGAGCGTCAGGAAAGCCTTCTCAAGTGCCGTAAGCACTGCCTCAGCCGCGGCATCCGCTGCCTCCCTGTCCGTAGCCCGGCGCCTGTCAATCGAAAGCCGGTATATCCGCAGGCCTCCGCTTCCGGCACGGCCTGTGTCCTCCGTAGCTCCGCCCTGCCCGTAGCCCGTGCTTTCCGCGTCCCTTCCGATGAGTTCTGCGGAAAATGACCCGTTGCCGTTCCTGAATAAGATCCGGTCCGCTTCGATCTCGGGCTCCAAAAAGATATCTTTACGGTTCAGCGATTTCTCGTTGATCACTTCCAACAATTCTCCGACATCCTTCACATCCGCCTTAAAGATGTGGCTGCCGGCCTGAATCTCCCGCTCCCGTTTCTGCTTCGGCGCGGTCTTCGTGCGGTTCTTCCCGCGGATAACCGATACAACGCCCGCAGCGGTGACGGCTGCCGCGCATATTCCGCCGATGATATAACCTGTCATGTTCCCCCTCCGACACTTCTCATTCTGCAAACCCCAGTATATCCATAGGCTTCGCAGCAATATAATCTGCTCCGGCGCTCCGGAGCTCCTCTTCGCTTCCGTAACCGTATAGCACGCCGAGGGACGCGATCGCATTGGCCTTTGCCCCGATGATGTCGTGCTCGCGGTCTCCGATCATCAGCGCGTCCGGTGGCTCGATGCCGCACTCCTCCATGGCATACCGGATAATATCCGCTTTCTTGTTCCGCGTCTCATCCATTGTGGCACCCGCAACGAAATCGAAGTACTCGTACAGGCCGAAATGCTTCAGGATTTCGATTGCGAACGCTTCCGGCTTGGAGGTCGCCAGAACGACCTTCTTTCCCTTCTCTTTCAGTTTTTTAAGAAGTTCTGGAATGTCTTCGTACACTTCGTTTTCGAAGATGCCGCCCGCGCGGAAATATTCGCGGTAATACCCGACCGCAAGGTCTCCCTGCTCGTCCGTGAAGCTGTAGAAACGCATGAACGAATCCTTGAGCGGAGGTCCGATGAACTTATAAAGGGACGATCTGTCTTCTGTTTCGATACCGAACTTTCTGAGCGCATACATAACCGAATTGGTGATTCCGAGTCCGGGATCGGTAAGCGTTCCGTCCAGATCGAAAAGGAAATAATTCATTGCTGTTCCTCCGGTCCTGAAAATATATCACTGACATAGAAAAAGTCTGCATGCCACGGCATACAGACTGTAAATCACATCGTCCGGAGTTTCCGTCAATGCCAGACTCCGTACCGCAGTCTCACTCTGCTTCGAGCGTTGCCGTCTCCACCTTGTATTCCTCGGGAAATGCCCCATAATCAACGTTCTCCGCCTGCGGCGTCACAACGACAGACTGACTGCTGTTATCCTCGTCAAAATTCTTCGGCGGACCGTAGGCACACGCATTCAGATTGGCTGCCGCCACGAAGAGCAGCCCAACGGCAAATGTCTTCTTCAATCCTTTTTTCATGCTGCCTCCTTTCCGAAGCTCCGCGGCCGGAGCCGCAACTGCACACTTTATGGATTTGAACTATTATAGCATACAAAAGAGAGGAATACAAGACCCCTCTCCCCGATGCAGTGCATAGTAAAATGACGAGCGATACGCGGTCGGATTGACCGGTGCCCGCAGCCCGTTTTCGCGTCGAATTACTCCGCGGTCGGATACTCCGTAACCGGGGAAGCGTACGCCGCACCGCAGGCGGCCGCATCGGCCTTCAGTTTCACATACAGATGCGCATAAACCGAGTTCGTGAACGGATATACGAACAGTGCCAGGAATACTACGCTGAACATTACCGCTACCGTCCGACCGTACGCCCATCCGATAACGAAACGAAGCGGGATATACGGTATCGCCAGCCAGAGGTAGGAAAGTCCCATCAGGAACGCTTTTCTGCGGTTGCCCTTCATCATCTCCGTGCTCTGCTTCCATGCCTCCCCTGCCGAAATCTGCGGGTTGTCGCGCAGGATGTACGGAACCATCAGATAATCCAGTTCCTTAATGATTCCCGGGATGATCAGCAGAATCGTCCACAGGAGTATTTTGATGTGCGTAAGCAGATATATGCCGAGCAGGCGCTTGTTAAAGGACAGGTCATCCGCCTCGGCCCAGTAGCTGTTCTTCTTACTGCGGGCGACACCCAGGAAGAACCAGTCTTTCACCAGCCCGAACAGAAAAACGATGAAAAGGATGATTGAGACAAATATCGGTTTGATAATATCTTCCGCGGTTTTAAACCTGACCACCTTCTGTCCGGCCATACGCGGAAAACCTTCCCTCCTGACATTCGACCAGGAATATACCCAATCAAAATAGTCCGACGGCTCCTTCTCCCGGTTAAATGTATTAACCTCGGCTTTGTGCTTCATCCGCTTTTCTTTCCATTCCGAAAGCTTGCTGCCGAGGTCCGATTTTTCGTATGTGAAGCCTTCTTCATAACGGATCATCAGGTACTCGCCTTCGGCCTTCAGCAGATACATGTCAAATGCGAAGTTCTTCTGCTTCATACCCTCCGTGTTGAAGATAAAGAGAATACCGTTACCTTGATCGGAGTCGGCCTCTGCGGCTTTCATAAAATCACCGATGTGAATCACCGCCACAAGGCAGAAGGACACGGCCATGCAGGCCCAGAAACTTCGGATAACGGAACGTCTTGTCGCCTTCTTGATTTCATGAATGGTCCACATGAATTGCCCCTCCTTCTCTGATCAGTCCTTGTGGAAATGCTATGAATCGGTTGTTCTTCTTTTCGGAAAATGCCGGCCGGTGATTTACTCTTTCCTGCGGAAACATACCATCTGCCGGTTGTTATCATAGTCCCAACTGTGCGCCGATCCGCCTTCGCAGAACGGCTCGTCCGGGCAGCCACCGCACTCCGCGCACCGCGTTGAAAGCGGCGTCCGGAAAATCTCAAACCGGTTATTCCAAACGTCCGTAAAATCGTTCTTCAGGACGTTGCCCTGAATCGTTTCCGGGCGGCGTTCAATGTCAAGACAGGCACCGATGTCTCCATTTGCCATGATGCTGGCAGTATAAACGCCCGCGTTGCAGAGGAAGTACCAGTCGCGCACCTCGTGCTCGAAGTCGAGCCCGAGATAATGACAGCAGCCGTAGGTGACGGGGTAGCCTTCTTCGCGCTTGTCGCGGATGTAGCGGAGCATCTGACGGTGCTCATCAAGGCTCAGCGCCATGTTCTGATTCTCAAGCGCTCTTCCGATCGGTTCGATCGCAAGAAGCCGCCACGAATCCGCCTCGAGGTTGCAAACGGTTTTGAAGATTTCTTCCAGCTGCGGCAGATTCTGCTTTGTCACAACCGTCGTTACCTGCACCTCCTGAAACCCCTGCTCCATCAGGTTGCGGATACCCTCCGCCGTGCGTTCGAACGCGTTCTTCGAGCGGCGGAAAGCGTCGTGATACTCTTTCGTGCCGTCCAGGCTGATCGCGATGGTCCCCATCCCGGCTTCCTTCAGCTTCCGCGCGACTTCCTTCGTGATCAGCGTACCGTTGCTCGTCATGCCCCACGGGAAACCAAGCTTATGGGCATGGCTGACAATATCAAAGAATTCTTTCCGCAGAAGCGGCTCGCCGCCGGTGATGTTCAGCATCGGCAGACGCGGCTTGATGCCCGAAAACTCCGGCGTCTTCAGACGCTTCTCCTTGAAGTCGTTCGCAATCTTATCGAGCAGGTCAATGAAAACCTGCGCCGGAATCTCGTCGCTCGGCACCTCTCCGCACCGGCTGCCGCAATGGATGCAGTTCTCATTGCACCGAAGCGTCAGCTCAAAGAACAGGAACCGAAGCCACGGCTCTTTCCGCAGCTGCGCCCGATACTTCGAAAGCTCCGTCAATTGTTCGGTTTTGGTCTTCTCAATCAGTTCCTTCTCAGTCATCGGGTGGGCCTCGCAGTTATTAGTTATTCTTTCCTCGCGTATTTGTATTATTATATCACAAAAAAGCGGCGGAAACAATCTTGTTATTTCCGCCGTCACCGTTGTTTTGAAAATATTGGCATGCCTGGTGGGAGTTTTCGCTCTGCGGAATGCCCCGCTAATCAAAACGCCGCTGCCTGCACAAGGCGGGCAGCGGCTGTCTCTCATCGTCCTACTATCATCTCATAAAGATCCAAGCCAAAGCTTGTGAGCTCAGGCTCGTGGCGGATCATCCGGTAAGTACGGGTACCGTCCTCCTTACGCTCTGCGGACAGGAACTCGACGCCGGCCTCTGGCCGTCCCGCCGTCTCCTCATGGACACGCTTTGCAAAGGACAACAGATGCGTTACCGTCAGGATCCGGACACCCGCTTCCTTCAGCGCGCGGATCACGTCGTAAGCGATCACGGAGCCTTCCTTCTCGGTCGTTGTTGCGAAGGATTCATTTAACAGGAGCAGCGAACCGTCCCCGATCTGCTCCACGATTCCGTTCATGCGCTTCAGTTCCTCGTCTAATCGTCCGCTGTTCATCGCGCTGTCCTCGCGGCGGGTAAAATGCACGAATATCCGCGGAAACAGACCGCTCTTAAACGACTGCGCCGCAACCTGCAGGCCGCACTGCATCATAACCTGCGCAATGCCGATACTGCGCAGGAACGTGGACTTTCCGCCCTGGTTGGCGCCTGTAACGATCAGCAGATCCTTCTGTAACAGCGAGCATGTGTTTCCGATCACGTCAACACGCTGCTCGATTCCCATCACAACCTCTTTCAGGTTCTCGAATTCGAGGTCCCTGCGGCCGCACACCTTAGGGAAACACCATCCGATCCGGAAGCGTTCCATGTGCTGGCTTAACTGAACCGCACCGAGGTAGAACGCGGACTGAAATCTTAACTGGTCGAAAAATGTCTGGAACTCGTCCGTGAGACCTTTCATTTTCCGCATCATGTAGCTGACGATACCGTACTCAAGCTGGTGCGTCTGCTCGTTAATATGCGCGTCCTCCTGCGTGGAGAACGAATCCTTTGACCGTGCGTTGAGAAACGTCTGGATGCGTTCCATCGTGCTGCCGCGGCGGTAGAATTTCGACTTTTCGGACGAAACCTCGTGCAGCTTGAGATTACTGAATTTCAGACCGTCCTGCAAGCCGCATTCAAGCACGATGCGCGGGCGGACGATCGTCTCCGGCGCAACGTCTTTCTCGTCGAGACCGTTCGTGTAGAAGGAAATGTCGGAAAGCAGTTTGCGGATGTTGTCCTCGCGCTCTTTCGTGTATGCCGCGAAGAACTCCTCACGGAATGCGCAGAGGCCCTTGGCCGTTAATCCTTCCTGCTTTGTGAGAAGGGCACGGATCTCGGTCAGCGCGTCACAGAACAGATGCAGCACGCGGATATCCGTCGACAGGCGCGTCACGGGATTGCCCTGACGCATCCGCTCGCGGAAGCCCCTGCCGAGCTCGGTCCATTTGCGCAGCACATCGCCGCTGATCCGGTACAGCTCGCGGATCAGTGTCTCATGCTTAAAGCAGTCCGCCACGATCTCCTGGCGGAACACGATCTCCTGCTCCGAGCCAAGCGGCACCATCATCACCTTCTTCATCGTATCCGAAATGAAGGTGTCTTCCTTCTCGATCTTCTGCACCTCGCCATTCTCGTAGATGATCTCCTTGGCAGCCGATGAGAACAGTGCCCTAAGCCCGAGGTCCCGGATGATGCTCGCGGTGTCATAATAGGTTTCTTCATTGGTCCGCTCGCGGTCCTCATACAACAGACATACTCTCATAGGCGCTCCTTCAGCTGTTCGTAAGTCAGCCGGTACTTGTTGACCTGGTTGGCCGCGCAGGCTGTGTCCTCTGCCGCGCCGCGGCGTATCTCAAACGTCTGCACGCCGTTCTCGTCAAGCATCGCGCGAAGGCTCACGACGCCCTCGCTCCCTTCTGCAAGCTCGGTCAGATGCGTCACATAGATTCCCATGCACCCGAGCCCGATGAAATGCTTCAGCACCCTCCGGCCCATGATCTGCGCGTCGTAGTTCGCCGCTGTCGTGAACAGTTCATTGATGATGACAAATGTGTCTCTCCGGTACGACTCCATCATCGGCGCCAGTCTCACCAGCTCCTCCATCAGCTTGCCGCGTCCGGTCTCCACGCTCTCCTCCACCGAGAAGTGTGTCTGGATGTTCGGGAAGAACGGCACGCATGCCGACTGCGCCGGCACATCGAGTCCCATTTTCGTGAAATATACAAGCTGCCCGAGGCTGCGGGCAAATGTGGTCTTGCCTCCCTGGTTCGGTCCCGTCAGAACGAAGAACCGCTCGCCCTCGCCGTAGTGGAAATCGTTCGCTACGACTTTCCTGCCGCTTGCAAAGCTGGTCAGGGCAAGCGCAAGGTCATAGAGTCCCTTCGCTTCCATCGGCTTTCCTTCGCCTGTCTCGGGCGTGGCAAATGCAAAGCCTTTCTTCTCCATCTCGAGCTGCAGTGACCGGAACGAAAGGTAGAACGGGAGTTCCCGCTCAAAACGCAGCAGGACCGGACTTGAGAATTCCGAGTCGCGCCCGGCGGTTTCCTCCAGTTCCTTAAAGAACTTTGGCTTCTTCTTTTCGAGTACATCAATACAGGCGTATTCGAGTTCGGTGAGCGAAGTGTCCGCCTTGAACGGATTCTGCAGCTGCACATTCTCACCGCCGCCGACCTTGTTCATCCATTCTTCGTAGGCGGCAGGCCCCGGATCGTCCGTTAACGTAATACTCATGCGGTCCTTTTCATAAGTGATGAGAAAGCGGATTCCGCGGATCTCGCCAAGAACCCGGTCGGTGTGTTCCTTCATCGAACGGTACGCCTCACTCGCGAGGATCTCCCGGAGAATTCCAAGGAACCTGCACAGTCCTTCCGAAGTGATCTCGGCTTCGGAAAGATCCTTCTCGAGCGCCTCGTATGCGTCTCCGTACGCACCCGCCTCACGGATCATCCAGACCGCTTTCTGGATCGGTGTGTTCACCTTTTCCTTCTCGCGGCGGAGTTCCGCTACGCCGGCCATACGCTCCGTAAACGCCATAAGGGCGCGATATGCCGCGCCCTTCTTAATATCCTCGTAAACCGCCCGCCGGTATGCTTCCGCCTCCGGTGTTTCCGGCATATAGCGGTAGTATTTGCGGACATCCCTGCCCCATCCGGCTGTGAGCTTGTCGATGACCTGAAGCAGATTCAGATCCAGAAAGAAAGCATCCGTTTCCTCCGGATTGCGCTCCTTCCCATCCGCGTCAAGAATACTGAAATCCTCGGTTTTCATTACGCTTTCCTGTGCCATAGTTCCTCTTTCTTTACCCTGTTACAGGCCCGCTTTCATCTTTCAGAAGCTCCATATAATAATTGTTCTACTACTGTAGTATCAATTCCATATCGCAATAAATATGATCGCAATGCCGAGTGTGATCAGACCGCAGCCGATTGCTAAGAGCAACTTTTGGTACGGCCGCTTTCCTTTCTCCACGGCCGCCTCTGTCGGAGTCAGGCTGCCGCCCTCAAGATAGGTGACAATCTCACGATAAGTCTGTATGTTCAAAGCCTTTTTCTTCTTTTCTACAATCAGTGCCTCCGCGATCGTTGCGGCCGCCAGGCAAAGCCATATGCCGAACCCGGTCCATTTCCACAGTTTCACTAACGGAACCGGCGTCACGATCATCACAATCAGAAGCACGCTGTAAATGCGGCTTGCCTTTACGAATTCGCGCTGATCCTCTTCCCGCACAATGGTCTTCATCTCTTCGACATCTCCTTTCAGCAGGGTGTCGACGGTGATCCCGAACACTTCACTCATCCGTAAAAGGCTGTTGATGTCCGGATAATTCTTCCCTGTCTCCCAGTTCGATACGGTCTGTCGCGAAACGTAGATGCGCTCCGCCAGAGCGTCCTGGGAGAGCCCTGCCTCAGCTCTGTATTTCTTCATCTGGTTACTGAGTTCCATGATGCCCCTCCGAAATCATTGCACTGCTACCATTCTACCATACGAAGAGGCATTTGAAAAGTAAAGTTGTTACTGCTGTTCTTCAATCGCGCACATCGAAATGACGCCCTTCGAAACACTGCCCTTAAGGCTTTCCATAGCGGCAAGCTCCTGTGCTTTGCGTGCCTCGTCGCCGTCCTTCATTGCGTTGCAGCATGCGTAATAGTGACCCATGTACCGGAAAGCCGTGTCCTCCGCTCCGGTCATCACGTTAATCGACTGCTCGTCAAAGCGGTCCGCCGGACGGAACATTTCCTTCAGAACACAGCGGAACACAGCCTCCTCTTCGGCCGCGGTCCGGCCGCCCTTCGCAATTCTTGAGTATCTTGTTCCGTCATTGAAAAGGATACCGCTCTTCACGCCGGGAAGCAGACAGCTTACGCCCATCGCTAACGGAACCGCGCACATCATAGCGGAAAAGATCGAAAAATGAAACACCATAACGACTCCCGCAACCAGTCCGAACACAACCGACGCGGTCGGACCTGCAATAAGCGTGTTGGCGAAAACCTGCATGTAATTGCCGCCTTCCTCACGCGGAAGCGTTCCGCCGATCCCGCCCCATAAAAGAATGTTCTTTTCAATCCCGAACTTCACTTTATCATTCTCATCACGATACAGTTTAAAAGGCCCGACAACCAACAGCATGAATTTCCACCCCTGACACAAACCGCTTACAACATGCGCCCCCTCATGAACCGCTCCGCAAACCATATAAGCCGCAAGCCAGCAACCGATAACTTCCAAAATAATCATTTCCGTTCTCCTTTGATCTTCGTTTTTCAGGGAATCCTCCGACGGCTCCGGTCGGCTTTGCGGCTTGTCAGTGTCTGTGGTTCGACACTGCTTTTCATGTCCGTTTACCAGCCGCTTGGGGCCGTCCGTCCGGGTTCGTTCCCTTGACTGGCCTCATCCTATCCCGAAACCCCCGGACTTGTCTATCAAAGGTCTTTGACATCGGCCCGAAACAGCATAAAATAAGGCTGTCAAAACGTTTTGACAGCCTGTAAAACCAAGTATTTACGGGGTTGTTGGCACTTCACGCCCCCCGCCCTATAGTACATTTTTTCAGAACAGATCCAGCATACTGTCCAGATAAACCGCTTCCCGGACCTTCAGCTGATACGCCGGCTTAACCATGTAATAAAGGAGCATTTCGAGAACCACGGCACTGCCGAGACTTCGTCCCTCAATCTTGAAATGCCGGAACCCAGCCGGCAGGTAAATCTTTTCGATATCCCCGATTCCGATAAACCCGGGATTGTCCATCGCATCCGAGAAGCGGTATCCTTTGTCCGCCGTCGGCGAGACACATACATGATCCGCGCAACCCTCGCCGAGACTCTTGCGGCTCACGTTCTCGTAACAGTTCTTCCGGTCGTAACAGTCGAACCAGCAGCATTCGTTACAGAGAAATTCAACCTTCCGCTTCTGCTCCGCAGTCAGCCCGTTCAAAACGGCCGGGTCCTTGTTCAGCCGGAAATCCGGCACGACATAGCGGAATTCCTCGCGGTTCAGTTCCGAAACAAGCTGTCCCGGATCCGTCAGCACCTTTGTCGTCGAAGAGACATAATAGAATCCCGGGTAATTTGTCCGAAGATAGTTCAGCAGAAGGTCCGAATGTACGATGATCCCGTTGTCCGCCGCACCATGCTCGAACATCCTGCAAAGCGCGTTGCATCGCTTATCCGAAAGATGTTCCCCGGTAAGCAGCGAATTGCTGAACGTAAGGCGCGCGGAGATGCCGTATTCGTTCATGAGCGCCAGCACCTCGTCCGGCTCCGCATCGCCGAATCCGACGCGTCCGCCGCCCCAGAGGCAGTCCTTCGGCGCACCGTAAACTGACCCGATCTCGCACCAGTCATAGAAGTACTCCCGATGCTCACGAAACAGCGGCAGAAACACTTTGTAAAGCTCGCAGAACTCGAATAATCCAGGCAAATGGTAATACGCCTTCACTTACCTTCCTCCCACTCTTCCTTCGTGATGACATACATGTATTCGCCCGAAGTCACGCCGGTCTTCTCATAGACGCGGGAGCCGGATGCGTCGCGAAGTGTCATGCCGATCTTCTGCATGACGCGTTCGGAAGCCCTGTTCCGGCTGTCGCAGTGTGCCCTTACGCGCTCCGCCCCGACCACGTCAAATGCGAGCGGCAGTAACGCTTTCGCGGCCTCCGACGCATAACCGTGCCCGCGGTAATCCCGGTGCACGATCCAGCCGAGTTCGTAGGACCCTTCCTCCTCACAGCGTTCGAGATTGATTCCCCCGATGATCCTGCCGTCAAGAAGGATCACATACTCCCAGTCGTTCTCATCCAATTCCCAGTTCGATACGGCCCATTCCACGAATTTCTCCGTCTCTTCAACCGATTCGTACGGCAGGAACATCATCATATTGATGCTCCGGTCTCCGGCATACGCGTATATATCCTGTACGTCAGAAGGCGCGACAGGCCGTAGCACAAGGCGCTCTGTCTCTATGCGGCTCATATAGCGGATCACATCTGCCGGCTCTTCCGCGACCGGAAATCCCGGCAGGCTTCCGCGCGCATCGGGGAGACAGTTTGTGTACCATTTGGCCTGGATCGCATCCATGCCCGCATTACGGGCTCCCTCCAGTTCATTGCTGCCGCCGTCACCGACGAAAAGGCAATCCTCCGGCGCAACACCGAGCCGTCTCGCTGCTTCAAGATAGATGCCGGCATCCGGCTTTTTCATATGTACTTCGTACGACAGCACAACCTCGTCAAAGTCCTCGCAGATTTCGGATTCCCGCAGAACCGTCACTTCCTCTGACGAGCAGTTGCTGACGATTGCCGTCGGAAGACCGAATTCTTTTATCTTTCGGAGCAGCAGATATACATCCGCGTTCACGTACGTAAAGCAGGCTGCTTTCGTCGCGGTCCGCTTCTCCACGAACTTGGCTTTCGTCTCGTCACTGATCGCGATTCCGCACTGCCGGCACACATAGTCTAAAGACTCTTCAAAGCTTATGCCGCCGGTGTAGCGTTCCTCCGTCTTCTCCTCCCAATAACGGTTGAACGCCTCCCTGTCGATTCCCAGGTCCGCACTCATCTCCCGTTTCGTATACTTCTTGTGACCCCACTCCGTGATCAGGGTTTCAAACAGATCAAAGAGTACGGCTTTGTATTTCACCTGCATTGCGCAGTTCCTCCACGTTATGGTCTTTTCGTTCCGCAGTTCCCGGAAACGTTATCCCGCTTCCGGGTATCTTATTTCATCAGTTCCCAGAAACTGATCGCGCTGGCTGCCGCCACGTTCAGGGAATCCACGCCATGGTACATCGGGATCATGACACGGTAATCGCAGGCAGCGATAACCTCCTTCGGAAGGCCCGTTCCCTCGGTTCCCATAAAAACCGCAAGCTTTTCATTGGCCCGGATCTCTTCGTTGTCAACACTCGTCGAGTCCTCGGTCAGCGCCATCGCAACGGTTTTGAAGCCGTAAGACCGAAGCATCGTGACCGGGTTGATCCCTTCCGACTCCCTGCGGTCCATCTTGGTCCACGGAATCTGAAATACCGTCCCCATGCTGACTCTGGCGGACCGCCTCGTTAACGGGTCCACGGACGCGTGCGTAAGGATCACACCGTCCATTCCGAGCGCTGCCGCCGAGCGGACAATCGCGCCGACATTGGTCGGATTCATCACATCATAAAGGACCGTGATGCGCTTTTTATCCCGGCAGAATGCTTCCACCGGCGTCTCCGTCTTTCTGCGAAGCGTCATCCACAGTCCGCGCACCATCGCGTAACCGGTCAGTTTCGTTACGATGTCGTGTCCCGCGGTGTAAATCGGAATCGAATCCAGTTTCTCCCTGCCCCAGATCCGCTCTATCGTTTCGAATACCGGCCTGCCCTCCGTTTCAATGCGGCCTGTCTCTAAAAGCATCGTAAGCGGCTCGTAACCCGCTTCCAGCGCACGCTGAACAACGTATGCGCTTTCCGCGAGGAAAATGCCAGCCTTCGGTTCATAATAGCGAAACAGCTGCGCCTCGGATATCCTGGCGAACACATCCAGTTCCGGGGCGTTGATGTCTGTTATCTCGATAAAATTCATTGTAAAACCACCTTGGTTGAGTATCTGCGGAGCCGGCTGCGGTCACGGCACCGGCAACAATCCGCACGGGAATCATTATCCCATCACTTGCTCTCGATAATCGTCTTTACCAGCTGCCAGGCGATGCCGCCCTCACGCAGTAAGGAAGGTGCCTTATCAAGCGGTACCCACTCCGCGGAATCGACTTCACCGGAAAGCTTCAGTTCCTTCTTACGGACACAGGCTTTAAACCCGAGCATCAGCATTTCCTTCTTGTCATAGGGATAGCTTCGTATGTACTGAAGGGACTCCACCGTCTGGCCGAGTTCCTCCTGAACCTCGCGAACAACCGTCTCCTCTGCGGACTCGCCGATCTTCATGATTCCCGCCACGCAGACATACTTGGTCGTCGAAACATAATTCTGGCGAAGCAGCGCGATCTCATTAAACTCATTCACCACGGCAACGATAATGCTCGTCGTGAACATGTCCCAGAGCGGCATGCTGCAGCTTTCACAGTAAGGGATCATTCCCTCGTCGCCGATCTCCTTATCAATTGCTTTATTCCCGCAGAACGGGCAATAACTGAAATGCATTGTTGTAACCTCCTTGCGAGTGTCCCCGCTATACTCCGTATTTCTGTTCAAATTCATCCAGGACGCGCTTCAGTCCGCTGTCAAGCTTGGAGCGGCATCGGTCCCGGATTTCCTTCGGAATCTCATGATAATATGCCTCCGCGATTCCGCCGGCAATTGCCGCGATCGTATCGCTGTCTCCTCCGAGCGAGATAGCCCTGCGGATGCAGCTCTCATAACTGTCCGTCTCAAGAAATGCTTCGATGGCCGGCGGAACGGAATAGCCCGACCGGGAATCAAAAACATACTTCTCCCGCAGTTCTTCGATTGGCGTAAAACGAAGTTTGAAGTCCTTCTCAAGTTTCTTACGGATTGTGTCCTTGTCAATCCCTTTGCGGGCAAGGAATACAGCTATCGCCACCGCCCTCGCGCAATTAATTGCCTCGCTGTGGTGGTGCGTATAATAACAGCTTTCCGAAACCTGCTTCAGTATTTCCTTCTCCTCATCGAATGCCCAGCCGATGGCAGAAACCCGCATAGCGGCACCGTTACCATAGCTTCTCTGTACCGAAAGCGTGTCGCTTTCCGCCCAATCGCGGAACATTTGTCCGAATCCCGCGTCAGGATATCGTCTGTAATATGCTTTGATGTAGGTGGCATAGCATTTGCGCGGCGAATAGTCGCCCATATTGAGGATGCTGTCCGCAATTGCGCAGGTTAGCACGCTGTCATCCGTAAAATGCGACTCCCTGCGGAACAGTTCAATGTCCTCGGATTTGCAGTTGTGCCACTCGTACCAAGATCCCATGATATCCCCGAATACCGCACCATACATAGCAACGCCCCCTTTCTGATTCGTCAGGATTCCTCCCGCATCGAAGCAGCGGTCTATTTTTCCTTCTCCATAACCAGATAATGCCCCCCGGAGTCGAAAGCGATCTCGAAGTAGAGCGTATCATAGTTCTCGTTTTTCACATAAACCGGGACATTGGTCTTTTCAATCTCACCGTTTATTTCCACAATAATATCTTTCCCTTCAAGGGAAGCGGCTTTCAGTTCGTCCCGATAATAGAACGATTCCCCGTTCCACGCATATACATCATCGCCGACATGCATGATAACCGACGCATCCTTATACTTTTCCAGATGATGCATTCGTTCCGCGGCAAGTGCGCAGACTCCGTATCCGTGAAAACCGGCAAATAATGCGTACAGGCAGATCATTACAATTCCGAGATAAATCGTAAACTGCTTCTTTTGCAGCGCAACCAGAATGACGATCAATACAACGCCTAAAAGGGCATACAGGTAATAGGGCATGTAGTCCTTCGAATACTTGACAGCCCTACTTGTTCCAGACTCACTGATTAACGCACCGATTCCAAGGATGATGCATTCAATTACGACTAAAACACTTTTAATCTTCTGCTCTGCTTTCTTCATCCGATTTCCCCCTCATGTTTAAAGAATACACTCCACATTTGCATATCAATCACAAAGATGCCTCCGCCTTCGCAATCGCGTCAATGCGTTGCGAAAGGGACGGGTGGGAGTATTCGAGAATGACGAGCGCCCGCGACGGCGCTACATCGCCGAAGTCGGCCTTCACGATTTTCTTAAGACCGGAAATAAGGGCGGGACCGTAGCCCTCCTCAACCGCAAAATGATCCGCACGATACTCGTGCCGGCGCGACAGCGCATTGACGAGGATCCCGAACAGCGGCGCAATCAGCGCAAACTCAACCGAAAGGATCAGAATAACCGCAAGTCCGTAGTTGACCGCGGTAAAACCGAAATCGAGGAAGATATCTTCCGTCCGCACGGTGAGCCACGCAAGTACCGACAATAGGAGCATCTGGACAACCGTCATAACCTGCCCCTTCAGCGTGTCTTTGTGGACGCCGTGCCCGAGTTCGTGTGCAAAAACCGCACAAATCTCGTCGGGTGTCAGTTTCTCAAGCAACGTATCGTAAAGTACGATCGTCTTCAGCTTTCCAAAGCCGGTAAAGTACGCATTGGCCTTTGTGGAACGCTTCGAACCGTCCATCACCTCAATGGCCCGAACGGTGTAGCCGTGCTTCGTAAGAAGCGCGGTCAGCTTGTCCCGAAGCTCTCCCTCCTCAAGCGGGGTAAACTTATTGAATACACGGCTCAGAATCGGATACAGGAAAGCAAACCCGAAGATCAGAACGCTAAGCGCGATCGCAAACACAAGGATCATCTTGTCCCCGAGTCCCCAGTGCATTACGGCTAAAAGCCACGTGACAAACGTCAGAATGCCGAGCGAGATGATCATTTCCTTCACCTGGTCCACGGCAAATGTGCCTTTCTTCGTCCGGTTAAACCCGTACTTTTCTTCAATCTTCATCGTGTCGTAATACGTGAACGGCAGTGTGAACACAACCGTAAGCGTCGACAGTAAAAGCACTGCGAACAGCTGCCAGAACACCGTATCCGGAAACAGTCCGGCCCATGCCGCGTATAAATCGGCGGCAACCAGCACGATGTCCACCGCCAGCGTAACGATGGATTCGAAGAATGAAAGCCGGCATTTTTCCCGACGATACGACTGCCACTTCTCATAAGTTGCGGCATCATATATGTCCGCCACGTTTTCGGGAATCGGATTCCGCGTTGAGCGCAGTTTCAGAATCGTGAGTACCTGACGGTACAGAAACACAACGATAAAAAGAATAATGGTAAGAATTTTGTAGTTCATCATATTCCTCCTCTGATTGTATTATTCCGGTTGCCATAGATGTTGCCGGAGCTCTTCTATTCTCATCCCTTAGTCTCTCCCGTTAATACGTTAACAAGGCTCTCTGCCACTATTTCTTTTTCTCTATCAGCCCTTTAACCATACCGTTTACGTATTTTGACAGCACGCGTTCTTCTAAAAAGCCAACAGCCAGCAAAGCAATTATCCCCATCAATACTCTGACAATGCAAGAATCAAAACAAAGCAGAATCATCGTTAAGCAGAGCACAAACATGACTAAGAATAGTAATGTGTTAAATACAAAGCAAAGTATCCCTTCTTTATCCATGTAGCTTATTCCTCCCAACTTTTTGTATTCCGGAACTAATTCCCAAAATTCCTTGTTATACTATACATTTTTTATCCAACGTTACACCCCAAAACTATAACCTTCATTTTGAATTAGATTCAAATACTTATCACAAACATATTTTTTATATATGTATTCTCTTCCGTCCTTCAACACAGTACGTCCGGTTTCGACATAAGGTGTCGTTTTTTTCACATAATTTGCCAAGGCATTATAAATCTTAGTGACACAATCAGGTCTCCTGACATTTTTGCCCTCTTCATCGTAGTAATCAGAAACGCAAAACAATCGACCCCTTTGTATTCTCTTTTCATCGACACGAAGAATTGTCGGCATTGCTTCTATCAACGTAATACCGCTCGAGGAATATCCGTGATCTAAGTATTCCTTTCCGTTGATCCTTTTAATTCTATATGTCCCGGCTTCAGGAACATAAAAATGGTAAAAGTAACAATCCGATGAAATTATATCAACAGAATCCGATTCGATTACTTTACCGTTTTTTGTATCATTTTTTATGATTTTGCATCCCAAATCCAGCGCTTTTTCTGCTATCGAAATAAATGTTTCAAATTCGATATAATACTCTATTTGCTTTCCCATAAATCCCCCAACCTTATTATTGTATACCAAGAATTTTTACATTTCACGCATCTCTCTTTCAGTTGTTCTTAAACATCAAAGCTTTCTGTTTTCAGATTACAATAATACCGGCCTTTCTCAGCTGTAAACTTAAGGACGCAGTAATCCGGATCCGTAACACCGCCCTTATAGAACAAGGTGTCGCCCCTCTTCCAAATCATTTTCTTAGATTCCTGATCCGTCAGCACTTCCATGGTTCCGCTTAACATAATCCCGACATATTTAATTAAGCCTTTATGGTAAAAATATATGCAGGCTTTAGGATTGTCCAGAAACTGTTTCACCCGCATGGATGACGTATTTGTGGAAAACCAGAACTCTTTCAGTCCGGTATGCTTCCGCGGTCTCAGCATCGCCTTCACATTCGGGAATCCTTCCTCATCGACCGATGCGATAAAACTCACCTTTTGCTTGTCAATAAATCTTTCAATACTGCTTATGTCCTGCATTATTCCCTCCAAAATTAAAGTAAGTATACTTCGATATTTTGTGTAACAAGGGTTTGTTATGTTAGAGCATAAAGCTTAGGCAGGAAAATTGCGAGATAATATACCATCATATCTCCAATCTCATCTGCAGATCCAGCCAGCTTTTCTGCTCTGCCTCATGGATTACATCCCCGGGCTGACTGTTCCCGATCAGGAACGGCGACTTAGGATCGTGGTTCTTTACGTTCTCTTTCACA
>JAFRSD010000034.1 GCA_017427775.1 Lachnospiraceae bacterium
ATTGTTTTTTCAGCCACCTTTTGATGGCTTTATTGTTATACCTTCCAGCCGCCCGAACAAAAGCCAAGGAAAATCTCGACTTTTTTTCATTTTCCTCTTGACTTAATGATAGTTGGCTCTCGAGTCTAAAAAAACAACTGCTTATGCCGTTTTTTATTGACATTGACTGCTTGCTATATTATAATAATATCGCAATTTGTTATTTCAGTTTCGGAGGATCTATGAAACATACACCCTTCAATTCGTTTTTCAAAGCCGTTGCCGCAATGCTTTCGATTATTATTGCTTTTTACTCCGTCCCTTCGTCCGTCTGGGCTTTTGATCCTGTTCTGCCGGAGAGCGAACCGGAAACGGCGGAAAGTGAATGCGTATCTCCGTACAACGGCACAATAATTGAAGTTGAAGAAAACCGCTCTCTGTCCGAAAAGACCTTCCGCCTGTCCGACGGTTCTTTTTATACGGCGCATTATAATACCGAAATACACGAATACGACGCAAACGGTAGACTTGCGGACATAAACAACAGACTATACCGTTCAAACGGATTTATAACTACGGAAAACGGTAAGAAGACCTTCCCGGAATATCCGTCATCCGAGTATCCCGTTTTCTCCCTCTCTTCAAAGGGTTCATCCATTTCCTTCACGCTGGAAGGAAAGGTAAACACGTCGGCAAGAGGAGAAATATACAACAAAGAAACGAAGTTCGAAGACGACGCCACAGATCTCGACCGGCTTATCACTCTTGACCGCATCCTCTCGGCCGTGACTTACAAGGACGTCCTGCCGAAGACGGATATCGAATACGTCCTTTACGGCTCGGACGTAAAGGAAAACGTAATATTCAAAGCGGTCCCCGAAGACGGAAGCGTATCGTTCATCCTTTCCCTCGACGGTCTTTTTGCCGAACTGTCGGAGGACGGAGAGATAACAGTAAGAAATGAAAAAGGAGAGCTCAGATACCGCATACCGCGTCCCGTAATGTGGGACGCCGACGATTCGTTTTCAGATTCGATCGAAACCTCCCTCGAACAACTCTCCAAAAGAGAATACCGACTGACTTATACTCCCGACGCCGAATGGCTGAACGCTCCAGAAAGGACGTATCCCGTCACTCTTGATCCGTCGGTCTATTCGCATTCGTCGGACGTCATCGATCTTGACCTTAACGTTAACAATCCAACAGGAAACTCTTCGGGCGCTTCTTCCATATACGTAAGCAGCACGTGGCGCGCCTACTGGAAGATGACGTCTCTCATTTCTCTTCCGTCGCACTGTCATATAACAAATGCAACGATTACACTCAACTGCTTTACGGCAAATGCGGTACTCGACGGTTACGTCGGCGTTTACGACGTAACGTCAGACTGGACGTCCTCCCTGACCTGGCAGAACGTTACCAACGGAACGGCGGGCGTTCCGGCTTCAACGTTTACCGACTACTGCCGGATACAGACGTTTAACCCGGACGGCAACGGCTATTACCTTTCCGATCCCGAGTTCTCCTGGAACGTAACTCCGATCGTAAAGAAATGGTATGAAGGCGAAAACTATGGAATGATGTTCCAGCCGGCGACGGGAACGTTTACCGGTATCGCGCAGTTCCGCTCCAATGATTATTCGACCTCTTCCGTACGCCCTCAGCTTTCAGTCACTTACGTAGATATGAAAGGAATAGAGGACTACTGGACGTATACCTCTCAGGACGCGGGATTTGCCGGGACCGGGTACGTCAATAACGCGACGGGCAACCTTGTCTGGACAATTCCGACGCTGACGACGACAGACGCTCTTATGCCGGTATCTCCGGCTCTCGTATACAACTTCTGCACCGATTTCGCCGATTACTGTTATCCG
>JAFRSD010000035.1 GCA_017427775.1 Lachnospiraceae bacterium
CTGGCAAAGATGCTGGATAGAATGGGACTGTTGGATGGCCCGGATGGACCTTTTAAGCTGAAAAGACAGCAAAAAACTCTTATGGCATAAAAAGATACGCGGTTTTGGATGTTTTCCAAAACCGCGTTTGTCTTCAGTCTGGAAAAATCCGCTGAGAGATCAGCGGATTTTTTTAACGGTATTTTTTTACTTTTCTTTCCATGTTCCCTTTACTGTCATAGCATCCTTGGGCTTTTCAGGAAGCTTAACGGTAATGATATATTCACTGTTTTTGTATTTCTCCGATTTGAAGAAATCACCTTTGTCTAATTTGTCAGCATAAACATCGGTTAGTACCTTATGCATCGCCGGTAAATCTCTATAGTATTGTAAACCGGCATTTATTAAACTAAACACTTTTACATAATCGGTTGCATCTCCGAGGGCGGCTTCCATTTCATCATATGTCTCGATTGGCGCCAGAGCGATTTCAATGCAATGCCTTACTTCTTCCGCCGCCTCTTCATCTAAAGATTCACGCAGTGCTTCTTCCTCAGAATCTATTGTCGGAGTGGCAGTTACTTTCGAAGTCTTCTTATCCTTGTCCTTTTTATCGGCAAATGTGTGTGCAAGCAGAATGCCTTCAGCAATCAAAGCTACGGAGCAGAGCGACACGATCAGAATGATAAAATGCTTCTTTTTGAGTCCGAGTATTTTCTTCAAGGGAAATCTCCTTTTATCTTGTTCCGATGCCTTCCTGCGCCCGCTTGTTGGCAACGGAGAGCATCAGTTTGATACGGTTCAGCTGGTTAACTTCGCTGGCGCCGGGGTCATAGTCGACGGCAACGATATTGGCATTCGGGAAATGAGCCCGAAGCGTCTTGATTACGCCCTTGCCGACAATATGGTTCGGCAGGCAGGCAAATGGCTGCGCGCACACGATGTTCGGCGTTCCGGTCTCGATCAGTTCGACCATTTCGGAAGTGAGAAACCAGCCTTCACCGGTCATGTTACCCGGAGATACGTAAGGCTCGGAGAGCTTCTGCATATACTGGATCGGGTTCGCATGCTCAAAGTGTTTGCTTGCCTTCAATTCTTCCTGGCCTGCTTTACGAACATATTCAATGATATTGATCGCCCAGTTATTGTAACGGGCAACCTTCTTACTCTTACCTAACAGCTGATATTTGATCTCGCTGTCATAGCATGTGTAGAGGAAGAAGTCAATCAGGTCGGGACATACTGCCTCGGCGCCTTCCTGCTCCAGAAGATCAACCAGATGGTTGTTCGCGGTAGGAAGGAACTTTACGAGAATCTCACCGACAATTCCGACACGCGGTTTCTTCAGTGTTTCATCGATCGGAAGATTATCAAAGTCTCTTACAAGCTGACGGCAGTTCTTTCTGAATGCGCGAAGAGAAGGATGCTTCAGTGCCTCGCTCAGTTTCGTATTCCACTGCTCATAAAGCGCATTGGCGCTTCCCTTTGTAATCTCGTAAGGACGCATGCGGTACAGAACGCGCATCAGAAGATCGCCGTAAACGAGCGCTTCCAGGCATCGCATAAGAATCTTCGGCTTATACTTTAAGCCGGGATTCTTCTCAAGTCCCGAGGTGCTCAGGGAGATTACCGGGATGTAATCCATGCCGGCGTTCTTCAGGGCTCTTCGGATAAAACCGATGTAGTTGGTCGCACGGCATCCGCCGCCGGTCTGCGTGATCAGGATCGCTACCTTATGCGTATCGTAGCGGCCGGAGAGCAGGGCGCTCATAAACTGTCCGACAACGATCAGGGACGGATAGCAGGCGTCGTTGTTAACGTATTTCAAACCGACATCGATCGCGTCGCGGTTATCGTTTCCGAGAACCTCAAGCGTAAAGCCGGAATAGTTGAAGGCTTTCTCGAGGAGACGGAAATGGATCGGAGACATCTGCGGGGCGAGAACCGTATAATTCTTGCGCATTTCCTGTGTGAAGATCGCGCGGTCATAGCGGGCCGGCTTGGTCTCGCACGTATAATTCTTGCGCTTGCGGTCTTTGATCGCGGAAAGAAGCGAACGCACGCGGATACGGGCCGCACCGAGGTTATTTACCTCATCAATCTTCAATACGGTATAGATCTTACCCGCAGCGGAAAGGATATCATTCACCCCGTCGGTTGTTACCGCGTCGAGACCGCAGCCGAAGGAGTTCAGCTGAATCAGTTCAAGGTCCTTGCGGGTTGTAACAAACTGTGCCGCGTTATAAAGACGGGTATGGTACATCCACTGGTCCACAACGATCATCGGGCGTTCCGCCTTGCCGAGATGGCTGACGCTGTCCTCGGTCAGTACGGCTACACCGTAAGAGCAGATCATATCCGGGATACCGTGATGGATCTCAGGATCAATATGGTAAGGACGGCCGGCAAGTACAATGCCGCTGCGTCCGGTTACTTCCAGGTATTTGAGCGTTTCCTCGCCTTTTTTGCGAATATCGTCACGAATATTCGTAAGCTCGGCAAATGCGGCGTGGGCGGCATCGCGGATCTCCTGTTCGGGGATTCCCTTCGGCTTAAAATGGCGAAGAAGACCGTCGGTGATGATCTGTTCGTTCTCTAAAGAGAAGAACGGATTCTCGTAAACGATATCCGGATTGTTATAAAGTTCATCAACGTTATTCTTGATATTTTCCCCGTAAGATGTTACGATCGGGCAGTTGTAATGGTTGCCTGCGCCGGGATCTTCCTTACGCTCATACGGAATGCACGGATAGAAGATATACGGAACGTTCTGTTTGATAAGCCAGGTGATGTGGCCGTGTGCCAGCTTGGCAGGATAGCATTCCGATTCACTCGGAATCGATTCGATACCGAGTTCGTAGATCTTACGGTTACTTGCGGGAGAAAGAATGACGCGGTATCCGAGCTTAGTGAAGAATGTAAACCAGAACGGATAGTTCTCGTACATATTGAGTACGCGGGGAATACCGACCTTGCCGCGTTTTGCTTCCACCTCGGTAAGAGGAGTGTAGTCAAATGTACGCTTCAGCTTGTAATCGAACAGGTTCGGAATGCCTTCCGCGTTCTTCTCCTTGCCGATTCCGCGTTCGCAGCGGTTGCCGGATACGAACTGGCGTCCGCCGGAGAAACGGTTGACCGTAAGAAGACAGGCGTTCGTACAGCCTTTGCAGCGCGCCATCGTTGTTTCGAATTTCAGTTCGCCGACCTGCTCCTCGTCAAGCATGGTCGACATCGTGCCGTCATAGTGCTCACGCGCGATCAGAGCGGCACCGAATGCACCCATGATACCGGCGATATCGGGACGTACGACTTCAACGCCTGCGATTCGCTCCAGACTGCGGAGCACGGCGTCATTATAGAAGGTTCCACCCTGTACAACAATGTTGCGACCGAGATCGGACGGGTCGGTAACTTTGATAACCTTATAAAGGGCGTTTTTGATTACGGAATAAGCAAGGCCTGCGGAAATATCGGCAACCGTAGCGCCTTCCTTCTGTGCCTGCTTTACCTTTGAGTTCATGAAAACGGTACAGCGGGAGCCGAGATCGATCGGATTGGCCGCAAAAAGGGCAATCTTTGCGAAGTCAGCCACATCGTAATCAAGGCTTCGGGCAAATGTCTCGATGAACGATCCGCAGCCGGAAGAACAGGCTTCATTCAGCTGAACCTTGTCAACCGTATGATTCTTGATCTTTATGCACTTCATATCCTGGCCGCCGATATCAAGGATACAATCGACGGAAGGATTGAAGAACGAAGCGGCATAGTAGTGAGCAACGGTTTCCACTTCGCCCTCATCAAGCATAAGGGCGGACTTTACGAGTGCTTCGCCGTAACCGGTGGAGCAGGCGCGCACGATCTTAACCGATTCGGGCATCATCTCGTAAACTTCCTTGATGGCACGGATCGTTGTTTTTAAAAGAGAACCGTTGTTGTTGCTGTAAAACGAATATAATAGCTTGCCGTCCTCACCGACCAGCGCAAGCTTGGTTGTCGTGGAACCCGCATCGATACCGAGATAGCAGTTTCCTTCGTAATCGGCAAGCGGAAACTTCTCGACTGTATGCTTCGAGTGACGCTCCTTAAATGCCTCATATTCTTCTTCGGATGCGAAGAGAGGTTCCATACGGTCGACCTCAAATGCCATATGAATGCCTTTGTCAAGCAGCTCGAACATCGCGGAAAGCGTTGTTTCCGCTTTGCCTTCCGAAGACATTGCGGAACCAATCGCAGCGAAAAGATGCGAATGATCGGGCGCGTATACCTGCTCGGGAGTCAGTTTGAGCGTACGGATAAAAGCCTGACGGAGTTCGGTCAGAAAATGAAGCGGACCGCCTAAGAATGCGACATTGCCGCGAATCGGCTTACCGCAAGCGAGACCGCTGATGGTCTGATTGACAACTGCCTGGAATATGGAAGCGGAGAGATCCGGCTTCGTAGCACCTTCGTTGATCAAAGGCTGGATGTCCGATTTGGCAAATACGCCGCAGCGTGCCGCAATCGGATAGATTTCGCGATAGGATTTCGCGTATTCGTTAAGACCGGAGGCGTCCGTCTTTAAGAGGCTTGCCATCTGGTCGATAAAGGAACCGGTGCCGCCCGCGCAGATACCGTTCATACGCTGCTCGATGCCGCCGGTAAAATAGATGATCTTAGCGTCCTCACCGCCGAGCTCGATGGCTACGTCGGTCTTCGGAGAATAGAAAGAAAGCGCGGATGAAACCGCAACGACTTCCTGCACGAACGGGATGTTCATCTGGCCCGCGATTGCGAGACCGCCGGAACCGGTCATGACAGGACATACATTCTTATCGCCGAGCTGTTCGAGGGCTTTTTTTACAAGTTTGGCCAGGGTAGCCTGAATGTTCGCAAAATGACGTTCATAGTCAGCAAACAGGATTTCCTGATTATCATTAATGATGGCAATCTTAACGGTTGTTGAACCGATATCAATGCCGAGACGGTATTGTTCCATTCCTTTCCTCCATAACGAAAATACAGTCCCCAAACTGCATTCAGCGTTTATTCTACCATTTTTATCGGAAATAAGCAACTCAAAAAAAGGTGATTTACAATTGCATCTTTTGTGGTTTTCATATATACTGTTACAAGATATCGCCTACTATTCGGAGGGGAATATGGAATACACCAAAGGAACGGTTGTATCCGTTCAGACTATCGCTCCGGGCATCATAGACATGCTTGTAAAAGCACCCGGAATCGCTAAGGAAGCCCGCCCCGGGCAGTTCGTATGTTTATACAGTGACGATCAGGCACATTTGCTGCCGAGACCGATCAGTATCTGTGAGTCGATGAACGGCCATCTGCGGCTTGTATTTCGAATCGTCGGATTCGGTACGGCCGAATTTGCCGAGAAGAAGAGCGGAGATGCGATCACGATCCTCGGACCGGTCGGAAACGGTTATCCGGAGATCGAAACGGACAATGTGACCGTTGTCGGCGGCGGAATCGGTATCCCTCCGATGCTGTATCTTTCCAGAAAACTGAAGGAACAGGGCAGGAATGTGACGATCGTTCTCGGTTTCCGGGATAAAGGAACCTTTCTTGTGGATGCTTTTGCAAATTACGGCAAGGTCGTGATCGCGACCGATGACGGAAGTCTGGGCGTACACGGAACCGTTGTAGACGCAATCCGGGAACTCGGCATTTCCGTGGAAACCGTATGCGCCTGCGGACCGATGCCGATGCTTAGGGGACTTGCTTCGTATACCGAGCAGAAAGGCGGAACGGCCTTGATCTCTCTTGAAGAGCGGATGGCTTGCGGAATCGGTGCCTGTCTCGGCTGCATTACGAAGACGCGGGAAATCGACGGCCACAGCCATGTGAAGAACGCCAGAATCTGCACCGAAGGTCCGGTTTTCGATTCGAAAGTGCTTGATTTTACGAGGAGTTAGGAGGAAAAGGGATGAATACCGAAGTAAAACTTGCCGGTGTGACATTAAAGAATCCCGTTCTGACGGCTTCGGGAACGTTCGGGTCGGGCATGGAATTTGCCCGCTTCGCGGACTTGAATAAACTCGGCGGCGTAGTGACGAAGGGCGTTTCGATTACGCCTTGGGAAGGCAATCCGACGCCGAGAGTAATGGAGACGACCGGAGGCATGCTCAATGCGATCGGGCTGCAGAATCCGGGTCTTGATGTGTTTTTAGATCGTGACCTGCCGTTCCTTGAGCAGTTTAATACGCGGAAGATCGTAAACGTATGCGGTCATACGACCGAGGAATATACGGAAGCGGTTAAGCGGCTTTCCGAAAGCACCGCGGATATTCTTGAGATCAATATTTCCTGCCCGAACGTAAAGGCGGGAGGCATTACCTTCGGAACCGATCCGAAGATGGCCGAAGAGATCACGAAAGCCGTGAAGAGCGTTGCGGGAACGAAGCCCGTATTTATGAAGCTCAGTCCGAATGTGACCGACATCACCGAGATCGCGAAAGCGGTTGAGGCAGGCGGCGCGGACGGAATCTCCCTGATCAATACGCTGATGGGTATGAAGATTGATATAAGACGACGCACATTTGCCCTTGCAAACCGTACAGGCGGCCTTTCCGGACCTGCAATCAAGCCGGTTGCCGTACGGATGGTTTATCAGGTCGCGAAGAGCGTGAAGCTGCCTCTGATCGGCATGGGCGGCATTGCCTGCGCCGACGACGCAATCGAATTCCTGATGGCAGGCGCTACCGCGGTAAGCGTTGGAACGGCCAATTTCCGCAATCCCGCTGTTACGGCGGAGATTGCTGCGGGAATCGAAGCATTTCTTCGGGACAATCATATCGATGATATCCATGAGATCATCGGCTGTGTAGGATAAAAAGAAAGGATAACGGCTTCGGCCGGGGTGAAGTTATGGAACAGTATAAGAAGGAATTTATCCGCTTTATGGTGGAAAGCAATGTGTTGAAGTTTGGTGATTTTACGCTGAAAAGCGGACGCAAATCGCCGTTTTTCATGAATGCAGGCAGCTATGTGACCGGGTATCAACTGAAGAAACTCGGCGAATACTACGCGAAGGCAATTCACGACCGTTACGGAACCGATTTCGACGTGCTGTTCGGACCTGCTTATAAGGGCATTCCGCTCAGTGTGGCGACGGTTATCGCATTTTCCGAGCTGTACGGAAAGGAAATCCGTTATTGCAGCAACCGGAAAGAGGTGAAGGACCACGGTGACGTCGGCATTCTTCTCGGAAGCAAGCTGAAGGACGGCGACCGCGTCGTGATCATCGAGGATGTTACGACCTCCGGCAAGTCCATCGAGGAGACGTTCCCGATCTTAAAGGAGCAGGGCGATATTAAAGTGATCGGCCTGATGGTTTCCCTGAACCGTATGGAGCGTGGCAAAGGCACCAAATGCGCCCTTGATGAGATCAAGGAGTTGTACGGCATTGAGACCGCGGCAATCGTCACGATGCAGGATGTCATTGAAGAGCTTTACAACAATGAAGTTAACGGAAACGTTGTGATCAACGATGAAATCATGGCCGCGATCAAAAACTATTTCAAAGAGTACGGAGCGGAAGGGGTCAGCTTCTAAGAATGAAGACGAGCGATTTTTATTTTGATCTGCCGAAGGAACTGATCGCGCAGGACCCGTTGACGGACCGTTCTTCTTCGAGACTGCTGGTCGTGCATCGAAAGACCGGTGAGCTCGATCACAGGCATTTTACGGACATTATCGAGTATCTGAATCCCGGAGACTGCCTTGTGATCAACGATACCAAGGTAATTCCTGCAAGACTGATCGGCGAGCGTCTGTATAAGACCGACGGCCCGTACCGTGAGCCCGATGTACCCGGCGCAAGGATTGAGATCCTGCTTTTAAAACGTATCTCCGATACGCAGTGGGAGAGTCTCGTAAAGCCGGGCAAAAGGTGCCGTGTCGGCGACCGCGTCAGCTTCGGAAACGGCAAGCTGATCGCTGAGATTAAGGAAGTTCTTCCGGACGGAAACCGGATCGTGGAATTCCTTTTCGACGGCATATTCGAGGAGATTCTTGATGAACTCGGGCAGATGCCTTTGCCGCCTTATATCACGCATGAATTGAAGGACCGCGACCGCTACCAGACCGTTTACGCGAAGTATTCCGGATCGGCCGCAGCGCCGACGGCGGGGCTTCATTTTACGAAGGAACTGCTTAAAACGATTGAAGACAAAGGCATAGATATTGCGCATGTGACGCTTCATGTCGGGCTCGGAACGTTCCGTCCCGTGAAAGAGGATGACATTCTCAAGCATGAAATGCATACCGAATGGTATCAGGTGCGGGAAGAGGACGCAGAGAAGATGAACCGTGCGAAAAAGTCCGGCCACCGTGTAATCTGCGTCGGAACGACGAGCTGCCGTACCGTTGAATCGGTGGCAAGTGAAGACGGCGTTATGAAGGCGCAAAGCGGAGAGACGAAGATCTTCATCTATCCCGGATATCAATTTAAGGAGATGGATGCGCTGATCACAAATTTCCATCTGCCGGAATCAACGCTGATCATGCTTGTTTCGGCATATGCAGGCAGGGAACTTACCCTTCATGCATACGAAGAGGCGGTTCACGAACGTTACCGGTTCTTCAGCTTCGGCGATGCTTGTTTCTTTACGGAATAGATTCAGATTCATCATGTTGCCGGAAGGCGTTTCCGCGAAACGCTTTCCGGTATTTTGTTATCTTTTTCGAGTAAGTCCTTCCGACCGGGATCCGCGTTCCGTCCTTCAGAATAAAGGCTCCGGGAGCAAGGCGGACGACATGGTTCAGATTTACCGCAAAGCTGTCATGACAGCGTATGATGCCATTCATTTCCAATAGGTCGAACGGAATCCGTCCGAAACAGTAATTGAGCGTCCGGATATAGCCGTCCCGATGGAAAAGGATCTGCTTACGGCAGCATTCCGCATACAGAAGTCCGCTCAATTCAATGCTGAAACCGGGCGTCAGACGGATCACATTTTCCCTGTATTTCGCAATACGCTGCGCTGCATTTTCATAGGGGACAAATGTGATTTCCGGATAGCAGACCTCTATGGCGGCCCGAACGTCATCCGGAAGGGGAGGTTTACAGATGACCGCGCCGGGATCGGAACCTACGGTGCTCCGCAGATTCTCCAAAAGCTCCGGTACGGAGAAACAGAATAAAATCCGGTCGTTTATTTCTAAAGGAATATTTCGTAATTCCGACAGCTGTCCGAGAAAACAGATATACACTAAATCATCTCCCTGTCAAAGTGTCAATATATAACGGGGCGGGATTCGGGTATGAAAAAACGCAGGGGCATAATCAACCCCTGCGTCTCTGTTTTATTCGTTTTCTTTGAGGAACTGCCGGTTGCCTGCAATCTCGCGGGCAATCGCTTCCGGTCCCGGAGCACCGACGGTATTTCGCCGGTCCACACAGGTTTTTAAGGAAATCGCCTCGTAGATGTCTTCTTCAAATACCGGGCAGATTTCTTTCCATTCCGCAAGCGGAAGATCATCGAGTGCGCAGTCCTTTTCGATGCACAGAAGCACAAGCCTTCCGATGATACCGTGCGCGTCACGGAACGGAACACCGTGATTCACAAGGTAGTCGGCAGCGTCGGTAGCATTCGTGAAGCCGCCCACGGCGCTTTGTTTCATGACGTCTTTACGGAACGTTGTCGTAGCGATCATGCCGTCGAAGAGGGAGATGCATCCCTTAACCGTATCGATTGCGTCAAAAGTGAGCTCCTTGTCCTCCTGCATGTCCTTATTGTAAGCAAGCGGAATGCCTTTCATCGTTGTAAGAAGGCTGGTCAATGCCCCGTAAACGCGTCCGGTCTTGCCGCGGATCAGCTCGGCAATATCGGGGTTCTTCTTCTGCGGCATAATACTCGAACCGGTAGAATAAGCGTCATCGAGTTCGATGAAACGGTACTCGTTCGAATTCCAGAGGATCATCTCTTCGCTGAAGCGGCTCAGATGCATCATAATGGTCGCGCCCGCACTCAGATAATCGATCAGATAATCACGGTCGGAAACCGAATCCATGCTGTTGGCGGTAGGAGCCTTAAAGCCGAGCAGGGAAGCAGTATAATCGCGGTCCAGCGGATAGGTCGTCCCGGCAAGGGCGCCTGCGCCGAGCGGGCAGTAATTCATGCGCTCATAGAGATCCGAAAGACGGCTGAAATCGCGCTTAAACATTTCGATATAGGCACCGATATGGTGCGCGAGCGTAACCGGCTGGGCCTTCTGCAGATGCGTAAAGCCGGGCATGTAAGTATCGGTATTGGCTTCCATGATGGTCTCTAACGTATTCATCAGATGGAGCAGAAGATTCTTCGTTTCAACGACTTCGTCTCTTGTATAAAGACGCATATCAAGCGCTACCTGGTCATTCCGGCTGCGTCCGGTATGCAGTTTCTTGCCGGTATCACCGACACGCTCGATCAGATTGGCCTCGACGAAGCTGTGGATATCCTCCTGGGAGTTGTCGATCGGAAGCTTTCCGCTTTCGATATCGGCCTCAATCCCTTTGAGTCCCGCGATGATCGTATCGCGCTCCGCATCGGTAAGAATTCCCTGCTTCGCAAGCATGGTTACATGGGCAATACTGCCTCTGATATCCTGATGATAGAACCGGGAGTCAAATGAGATCGATGCATTGAATTGATTCACCAGTTCGTTGGTTTCTTTAGTAAAGCGACCGCCCCAGAGTTTCATAAACGGTAATTCCTTTCAGACTTAAGATATTTACCTGTTTATCATATCACAATTTCTTGTTTTAGCAAAGGTTTTTACGCATAAATATTGCATTTCGGGAGGGTAAATGATATATTATTATGCGAAACGCAGAACGGCGGAAAGGCCGTCTGTCTTATGTATTCAGGAGGAAAGAACATACATGGCAAATCAAAAAATCATGCTCGGTAACGAGGCAATCGCCCGCGGCGCATGGGAAGCCGGCGTGAAGGTTTCGTCCGCATATCCGGGAACACCGAGTACGGAAATCAGTGAGAATGTAGTAAAATACGATGAGATTTACGCGGAATGGTCACCGAATGAGAAGGTGGCAATGGAAGTTGCTATCGGCGCATCGATGGCAGGTGTACGTTCGCTTGTTTCGATGAAGCATGTCGGCGTGAACGTTGCTTCCGATCCGCTTTATACCGTTTCTTATATCGGCGTAAACGGCGGTCTTGTTATGATCGCTGCCGATGACCCCGGCCTTTACTCGAGCCAGAACGAGCAGGACAGCCGTGCGGTGGCAAGAGCTGCCAAGGTGCCCGTGATCGAACCTTCTGACAGCAATGAAGCGAAGGAATTCGTGAAATTTGCCTACGATCTTTCCGAGAAATATGACACTCCCGTTATGGTACGTACCACGACGAGACTTGCGCATTCGCAGGGTCTTGTGAATCTGTGCGACCGTGCGGAGATTGCCGATAAGCCTTACGAGAAAAACATCCGCAAGAACGTTATGATGCCCGGCATGGCAAAGGCAAGACATCTCCATGTTGAGGACCGTGAGATCCGCATGGCGGACGATGCCAAGACGTTCCCGATCAACCGTGTGGAGATGAACGATACTAAGATCGGCGTGATCACTTCCGGTATCCCTTATCAGTATGTAAAGGAAGTGCTTCCGAATGCTTCCGTATTGAAGCTCGGTCTTGTAAATCCGCTTCCGAAGAAGATGATCAAAGACTTTGCCGCAAAGGTAGAAAAGTTATATATCGTTGAGGAACTTGATCCGATCATTGAGGAGCAGGTGAAAGCCATGGGTATTGCCTGCACCGGTAAGGAAATCTTCACCGTACAGGGCGAATACAGCGCCAACATGCTCCGGAAAGCCATCCTCGGCATCGACCTCGGCCTCGAGGCTGCCGCTCAGGTTCCGAACCGTCCGCCGATCCTTTGCCCCGGCTGCCCGCACCGTTCGACCTTCTATGTTTTGAAGAAGCTCGGTCTGCATGCGGTAGGCGATATCGGCTGCTATACGCTCGGCGCGGTTGCACCGCTCGGTGTTGTGGATACGACGGTCTGCATGGGTTCCTCCATCAGCACGCTGCACGGCATGGAAAAGGCTAAGGGTTCCGATTATGTAAAGAACTGGGTTGCCGTGATCGGTGATTCCACGTTCATGCACACCGGTGTGAACTCCCTTATGAATATGGTTTATAACCAGGCAACGGGTACCGTATTGATCCTTGACAACTCTACGACTGGTATGACCGGTCACCAGGATCATGCCGGAACCGGTAAGACCCTGAAGGGCGATATCGTTAACGCGATTGACGTTGTGAAGCTTTGCCAGGCAATCGGCGTTCCGAACGTTCAGGTTGTGAACACATTTGACGTTCCCGCGCTTGAAAAGGCCATCAAGGAAGAGACCGCGAAGAGCGAGCTCAGCGTTATCGTTGTGAAGGCGCCCTGCGCACTGCTCAACAAGAAGAAGGTTACCGTTCAGTACGTATCGAATCCCGACAAATGTAAGAAGTGCGGCATGTGCATGAAGCCCGGCTGTCCTGCGATCACGAAGAACGCAGACGGTACGGTAAGCATCAACGACACGATGTGCAACGGCTGCAGCCTCTGCGCACAGCTTTGCAAATTCGGTGCGATCGAGAAAGTGGAGGTGTAACCTATGGAAACGAAGAATATTATGATCGTCGGTGTAGGCGGTCAGGGAACCCTCCTGACAAGCCGTATTCTCGGCGGAATTACCCGCGCTGCGGGATATGACGTAAAGCTTTCCGAAGTACACGGAATGGCACAAAGAGGCGGAAGCGTAGTAACATTTGTCCGCTACGGCGAGAAGGTTTTCGAGCCGATCGTGGAAGAGGGACAGGCTGATGTTCTGATCGCGTTCGAGCGTCTGGAGGCGCTTCGTTACGCGCACTTTATGAAGAAGGACGGCGTTATCATCGTAAACGATCAGCGTATCGATCCGATGCCTGTCGTAATCGGAGACGCCGAGTATCCGGAAGGAATCCTTGAGGACCTTTCGAAGAAGTATAAGGTGTTGAAGATCGACGCGTTGTCCGAAGCAAGAAAGCTCGGCAACACGAAGGCGTTCAATACGATTGTTCTCGGTCTTGCCGCAAAGCATATGGATTTCTCGAAGGAAGACTGGCTGAACGTTATTGAGAATACCGTTCCGCCGAAGACCGTGGAACTGAATAAACAAGCCTTTCTTGTGGGCTACAATATGTAATTGGTTTTGTATTTATGGGGGGAATTATGGAACCGTATTCGGGGTTTGAAAACGATTTCAGCAGACATGCAAGAGTCGTAAAGTTCGGCTTGGGAATGCAGGCAGTAACGATAGGGTTTGTGATTTATGGCTTTGCTTCCGTTCTTTCTTATGATAATGATGCAAATGGTCTGGGAGCTGCGGCAGCCTTGTATTTGATCGGAACCATTGGCGGGTTCCTATTACTGATTTCGCAGTTGGCTTTTAGCGTTTCTCTTATGAAATTCGGAATGTATCGGAAAAGCTTTAATCTTCTTTCAATCTGCGGATGTGTTGCGTGCCTTCTGCCGATTACGGGCTTTTTCGCCATCATGATGAATATGACTGACGGAACTTTTAAATTGGTTGTTGCACTGGTAATCGCAATCATCATCTTTTCGGTCAGACCGGTGTATTACTATCTGATGCGCAACGAGATTACCGCCAGAGTGAACAAAAAGCAGGCTGCCCATTGGAAAAATCTGATGTTTATAGATTTCGTATTTATCATTTGCGGTGTCGCCACAATTGGTTTATTGTTTCATGCCGGCTATTCTTTGAAACTCCACTTGGAAGTCTTGGGTATTGTGACGGGAATTGCTTTCGCAGCTCGACTGATTTATGAGTTTATATGCACTGCCCATACCGAAAGGAAACTCTTTGAAACACACAGTCATACGAGAAAGGAAGATCTTCCAATCTATGTACAAAATTGAAACACACAGTCATACGAGTGAAGGAAGCGCCTGCGGCTATTCGACAGGATATGAATGCGCACGCGCCAGAAAAGAGGAAGGATACGATACCGTTATCATAACGGACCATTTCTTCCGCGGAAATACGAGACCGAAGCGGGATCTGCCGTGGGAACAGTACGTGGAAGAGTTCTGCAGCGGTTATGAACATGCGAAAGAGGAAGGCGACAAGATCGGTCTTAACGTTCTTTTCGGCTGGGAGGAGAACTTCCACGGAGCAGAGTTTCTGATCTACGGTTTGGATAAAGCCTGGCTTCTTGCACATCCAGACATGATCACCTGGACGCCCGTCCAGCAGTACGAGATTGTTCATGCGGACGGCGGTTTCTGCGTGCAGGCTCATCCGTTCCGGCAGAGAGGATATCTGGACGGCATCCGCCTTTTCCCGGATTACTGTGACGCAGTGGAAACAATTAATTCCTCCAATCCGAAGATTCAGAATGACCGTGCGGACTGGTATGCGGACCAGTTCCATTTGAAGAAGACGGCAGGCTCCGACGTTCACGGAATCCATCCGGTCGGCGGCGGAATGCTTTGCGAGAAGAAGATTGTGACGATTTGGGATTATATCGATCTGATCAAAAATCAGGAGCCTTATACACTGATTGACAGACATATCGAAGATATCCGCAGGGAAATGGAACAGCATTGAAGAGTTTGATTGAAAAACTGGAATACGGCGTAAGCCCGCGTGAGACACTGGCGGCGGTTGCCGACCTGCTCGGGGGCATGCTTCCGATCGAAATCGAGGAATATCATATTCCTTTGATGAACTATGTGCCGGCTTATTTTGAGAATGCCGACGCCAAGGTCCGGAAGAATGCGGCGAGAGTGCTTGCGTATGTTGACGATCCGCTTGTTCCGTCCATCCTGATCCGGGCTTTTCAGAAGGAAGGTGTGCTTTATGTCCGGCCGCAGTATCTGAAATCGCTCCGGCATTTTCCGCTTGAAAAACCGATCCTTGATATTCTGACATTACGAAAAGAAGAAATCACGAACGGTGATCTTGCACCCGAGGACCGGAAACATCTGAACGAGGAACTCCAGGAGATTGAGGAGTGCCTCGGAGATAACAGGGACAGCAGCCACACATTTTCCGGCTGGAAACTCGAGAATGAGGTGCTTTTCGTAACCGATAAGGCATATGTTCCGATCACGGATTCCCTGATCAATGAAACGAAGAAGAAACAGTTGCCGACCGGCATATATATGAAGACGAAGCAGCTCGATCAATACCTGCCGATCCGTACGTATCGTGAGATTCTTTTCTTCCTTCCGAATCTGAAAGCCATTACGGACGATCCGTATGCGGCGGCCATGCAGCTTATGGATGCCGGGTTTGTGGAGTATCTGAAGAAACGGCATCAGGGCGAAGGTCCGTTCCGTTACCGGATGGAGATCAAAGGCATCGACGATAAGAAAAAATCGGTGCTTGTAAAGCGGCTTTCCGGTGAGATCCACAGGCTTTCCAATCAGGAGCTTGTGCTCAGTAAAGATCATTACGAGATGGAGCTGAGACTCATCAAGAAAGAGGATAATTCCTTTAGGTTCCATTTTAAACTGATGACGCTGGGAGACAACCGGTTTGCGTACCGTAAGGAAGCGGTTGCAGCCAGCATTAAGCCGATCAACGCTGCAGCGTTTTTGAAGATCAACGAATCGTATCTGAAGAAAAATGCGCAGGTTCTTGACCCGTTCTGCGGTGTCGGAACGATGCTTTTTGAGAGAAATATCCTGAGTCCTGTGAAAGCGGCGTTCGGAGTCGACACCTTCGGTGAAGCTATCGATAAGGCAAGAAAGAACGGCAACGAGTCGGAATTCCCGATTTACTTTATCCACCGTGATTTCTTCGATTTTCGCCATGATTCGCTGTTCGATGAGATAGTGACCGATATGCCGTTTGCAACCAAGGAAGAGGATGCCGCCAAGATTGATAATATCTATTACCGTTTCTTCGGCAAGGCAAAGGATCATCTGAAGGAAGGCTGTTATATTCTGATGCTCGTCAGAAATCCCGAGCTTGTGTATAAGTACTGTACGGCAGGCTACCGGATTGAATCGCGGCTTGAGATCAGCGAGAAGAGCGGATTAAACGGATTTGTCATTAAAAGATTATAAGATCAATTGAAACGCGTGCCTTGTTGCACGCGTTTTCAGAAGGAGAAGAAATGTTACTTGGTTCACATGTCGGAATGAGCGGCAAGGAAATGATGCTCGGTTCCGTAAAGGAAGCGCTTTCTTACGGCGCTGATACTTTTATGCTTTATACCGGCGCGCCGCAGAACACGAAGCGGAAGGAAATTGCCGAACTGAATATCCCGGCAGCTCATGCGCTGATGGAAGAACACGGCATGAAGAAATTCATCGTACACGCGCCTTACATCATTAATCTCGCCAATACCGTAAACGCCGAGACCTATGATCTCGCCGTGATGTTTTTAAAGAAGGAGATTGAGCGTACCGCCGCTATGGGCTCCGATACGCTTGTGCTGCATCCGGGTGCGCATGTCGGTGCGGGCGAGGATGCCGGTATCGCGTCGATCGTAAAAGGATTGAATGAGGTCCTTACGTCTGATTGCAAAGTGCATATCGCGCTCGAAACGATGGCCGGCAAGGGCAGCGAGATCGGTAACCGGTTCGAACAGCTTGCGCGTATTTATGACGGCGTCAAATGGAACGACAAGCTTCGGATCTGTATGGACACCTGCCATCTGAATGATGCCGGTTTTGATGTAAAAAATGATTTTGAAGGCGTATTAAAGCAGTTTGAGCGGTATTTCCCTTTAAACCAGATCGCCTGCATTCATCTGAATGATTCGAAGAACGATCAGGGGGCGGCAAAGGACCGTCACGAGAATATCGGATACGGAACGATCGGATTTGACGCCTTGTGCGGAGTGACCAGAATAGCGGAATTCGCCGATACGCCGATCATTCTTGAAACGCCTTACCGTGAGATCGGCGGAAGCGCGGACAAGCTCGCTCCGTATAAACTGGAGATAGCGATGCTCCGGGACGGAAAGTTTGATCCGAAAATATTTGATTAACAGAAGGGGGATTACTATGGGGCAGTCTATGCAATACAAAGTATATTGGGATGATATCAACAAGCGGATAAAGCGATTGATGGGGATCGTCCTTTTTTCCATCATTATAAGCGCAGTAATGCTTGTCTTTTTCTATTTGCTGTCCATTCTTGCGCTTTGTGAAGTGAAGTTCGCCGTAGAGCTGTTACTTTCGATTTCGGATAAGTTTCCGATCATAACTGTCATAAACGTCTGTTCTATGATCGTTTCGGTTTTATATTATGCTTCGATTGCCGATCTCGGAAGATATGAATTCGGGTTTCTGGTAACCGCAATGATCGGTTTCGTAAGTTTCCTGTTTAATGAAATATCACCTGATGTGACTGCTTCAGCTGATAAAATGGTTCTGCTGAAGGCCTGTGCTTTCGAGATGTTTATTTCCCTGTTGTTTTATTGTTATTACTGTGACGCCATGAAAAAACTTCTGAAGAAAATGCTCAAACGTCCTTCGGAATGTTGGGGCGAGTTGAAAAAGAGCGCTTTTCTCGTAACGGGGATTTATGCTGTAATTATTATCGGGTTGCTGACGATCATAAAGGTTTTGGGAAATGTGGAAAAGTTCGATTCCTCTTCCTATTCTTACTCCGAAAGGCTTGCGGCGTATGAAAAGTACAGCGATATGGTAGCAAGGAGAAATAATACAATTGCAATACTGGTATTGATCGCTCTCGGCGTAATCGTTCTTGCAACAATAATCCTGCGGATTTATGAATACGGATGTCTCAAGTATTCCCTTCCGGATGAGATCGATGAGGAATTTGAGGAAAATGGTAATGCAAATAATGTGACCGGCTGATTATGGAACATGTTCCGAAACGGAAAGAAAAAGCCCTGACGAAACAATTCGTCAGGGCTTTAATAGTTTTCGGAGTGAGAGAGAATTACTTGTTCTTCTCGATCTCAGCCTGCTTCATGGCGCGAACCTTAAGGGAAAGACCGAAGAGGTTGATGAAACCTTCGGCATCCTTATGGTTGTAAAGGTCGCCGGTCGTGAAGGAAGCGATGCTCTCGTTGTAGAGGCTGTAAGGAGAAGTGGTTCCCTGCTTGATGATGTTGCCCTTGTAGAGCTTCATCTTAACTTCACCGGTAACGAACTCCTGGGACTTCTCAATGAAAGCCTGCAGGGATTCGCGGAGAGGAGTGAACCATTTGCCTTCGTAAACGAGGTCTGCGAAACGGTTGCTGATGATCTTCTTGAAAGCCATCATGTCGCGGTCTGCGATGAGCTCTTCGAGCTGCTGGTGAGCTTCCATAAGAATGGTTCCGCCGGGTGTCTCATAAACGCCGCGGGACTTCATGCCTACTACACGGTTCTCAACGATATCGATAATACCTACACCGTTGCGTCCGCCCATCTTGTTAAGGTCGCGGATGATGTCGGCAACTTTCTTCTTAACGCCGTTGATGGCAACAGGAACACCCTTTTCAAAGGAGAGAGATACGTACTCGCCTTCGTCGGGAGCCTTCTCGGGAGAAACGCCGAGAACAAGAAGATGATCGTAGTTCGGAGCGTTCGCGGGATCCTCAAGTTCAAGACCTTCATGGCTGATGTGCCACAGGTTACGGTCACGGGAGTAGGAGTTGTCAGCGCTGAACGGAAGCTCAATGCCGTGCTGCTTGCAGTACTCAATCTCTTCCTCACGGGAGCTCATGGTCCAGTAAGGGCTTCTCCATGCTGCAATGATCTTAAGATCGGGAGCAAGAGCCTTAATGCCGAGCTCGAAACGAACCTGGTCGTTTCCTTTACCGGTAGCGCCGTGGCAGATGGCGGTAGCGCCTTCCTTACGTGCAATCTCAACAAGCTTCTTGGCAATCAAAGGACGAGCCATGGAAGTGCCGAGCAGGTACTTGTTCTCATATACGGTATTGGCCTGTACGCAGGGAACGATATAATCCTCTGCGAACTCATCGTTTACATCGAGAATGTAAAGCTTCTCGGCGCCACAGTACTTTGCGCGCTCCTCAAGACCGTCAAGTTCGCTTTCCTGACCGCAGTCGATGCAGCAGCAGATAACTTCGTAATCGTAGTTCTCCTTCAGCCACGGGATGATCGCCGTGGTGTCAAGTCCGCCGGAGTAGGCAAGAATGACTTTTTCTTTCATAATGACCTCCTGTCTTGGTAACACCAACTTTACTCTATTAAAACCGATCGATATGGTTCGGCTTCTTTCAATTCATAAATATACAACAACTTGTATGAGAATGCAAGCGGAAAATGAAATTCTCCATTCCGACCGAAGAACGGCCCGTGAGCCTTGCATTTTCCGTCAAAAACACCTATAATCGTTAAAGAATTCGATTGCGGAAGGAACTTTCCATGAAACAGAAAGAAACCATATATCTGGCAAGTAAATCACCGCGCAGAAGCGAGATCCTTTCTCTGATGGGTCTGCGGTTTCAGATGGCTGAATCCGATGCGGACGAAAAGACAGGACGACTGGCACCTGCTGCCATGGTGGAGCTGCTTTCAAAAAGGAAAGCGGAGCAGGCGGTCGTACCGGAGAAGAACTGCGTTGTGATCGGTTCCGATACGGTAGTCGCATACCGCGGGAGAGTACTCGGTAAGCCGAAGGACAGGGAGGATGCAAAGCGTATGCTGAGGCTCCTTTCCGGTAAGAAGAGCGCTGTTTATACGGGCGTTACCGTACAGGTGCGCGGGAAGGACGCGAGAACCGTTACCTTTCATACGAAAACTGAGGTTTTCTTCGACGAATTGAGCGACGCGGAGATTGATGAATACATCGCTACGGGCGACCCGATGGATAAGGCCGGTGCATATGGCATTCAGGGCATGTTCGGAAGGCATATAGCGGGCATCCGCGGTGACTATTATAATGTCATGGGCCTTCCGATGAACGATTTGTACAAAACCTTAATTAAGGAAAAGATTATTTTTATCTAAAATGAGTCTTGCATTCCTGTATAAAGCGTGTATAATTATGAATAAATATCAACTTTGATGCATAAATGCATGAAGAAAGGATGTCGTTATGAGAAAATTCAGCGGAAACGTAACTACCCCTCAGGGATTTCAGGCAAGCGGAGTTATGGCAGGTATCCGTAAGAAGAATAAAAAAGATATCTCCCTTGTATATAGTGAAGCACCTTGTGTTGCCGGCGCAACATTCACAACCAACCGCGTAAAGGCGGCTCCCGTTAACTGGGATATCGCGCTTTTGAAGAACGGTCTTGCAAAGCATGCGGTCATTCTGAACAGTGGAATCGCGAACGCGTGCATGGGCGAGCAGGGCGTGAAGGATAACTACGAATTCGCCTCCAAGACCGCAGAACTTCTTTATATTAAACCAGAGCAGGTATTTACCGCGTCGACCGGCGTGATCGGACAGCCGATGCCGATGGATAAGATCGTTCCCGGAATTGAGGAAGCCGTTTCGATGCTGAACGGATCCGAACAGGCCGGCAAGGACGCTGCGGAAGCGATCATGACGACCGATACGGTTTCGAAGACGATCGCCTGTGAGATGTTCATCGGCGAGACGAGAGTACTTCTCGGCGGTATGAGCAAGGGCTCCGGAATGATCCATCCGAATATGGCTACGATGCTCAGCGTCGTAACGACCGACGTTAACATTGACGAAGCGCTTTTACAGGAAGCAGTTTCGGATGCCGTTACCGACACGTTCAATATGATCTCCGTGGACCGCGATACTTCGACCAACGACACATTTATCGTCCTTGCGAACGGACTTGCGGGCAATAAGAAGATCACGAAGAAGGATGCGGCGTACGAAGAGTTTGCGAAGGCATTGTTCCTTGTATGTAAGGATCTTGCGAAGAAGATGGCGCATGACGGCGAGGGTGCCACGAAGCTTCTTACCTGTAAGGTATTCCATGCGAAGACGAGAGAAGGCGCGAGAGTTCTTGCGCGTTCCGTTATTTCCTCGAATCTCGTAAAGGCCGCTTTCTTCGGTAACGACGCAAACTGGGGAAGAGTTCTCTGCGCGCTCGGCTATGCCGGCGTGGACTTTGACCCCGAGAAGGTGGACATATCCATTCAGCACGAGGACGATTTCTTGGATATCGTGAAGAACGGTATGGCGATCGATTATTCCGAAGAGATCGCGACGCAAATGCTTTCCCAGGACCGCGTGAAATTTATCGTCGATCTGCATGACGGATACGAGAGAGCAACCGCGTGGGGCTGCGACCTGACATATGATTACGTTAAGATCAACGGCGATTATCGTTCCTGATGAGGAACGCGGCCGTTATAAGAATAAGGATAGGTGAAGAAAATGAGTGAAACAAAATCTGTAGATATCGCAATGAATAAGGCGCAGACGCTGATCGAGGCGCTGCCTTATATCCGCAAGTTTTATAACAAGATCGTTGTCGTAAAATACGGCGGAAGTGCCATGCTTGACGACGAGCTGAAGATGAACGTTATTCAGGACGTGGCTCTTTTGAAACTTGTCGGCATGCATCCCGTGATCGTACACGGCGGCGGCAAGGAAATCTCCAAGTGGGTTTCCATGATGGGCAAGGAGCCGGAGTTCGTTAACGGTCTTCGTGTTACCGATGAGGAGACGATGGGCGTTGCCGAGATGGTACTCAACAAGGTTAATAAGAGCCTCGTGCAGTTCCTTGAAAAGAACGGCGTGAAGGCTGTCGGCCTTACCGGTAAGGACGGCGGCATGCTCCACGTTGATAAGAAACTTGCAGACGGCCGTGATATCGGTTTTGTAGGAAACATTACCCATGTTGATACGAAGATCATCGATACGCTGATCGAGAACGGATATGTTCCGGTTATCGCGCCGATCGGTATGGATGACAATTATCAGGCATATAATATCAACGCCGATGATGCGGCTTGTGCGATCGCGGAGTCTCTCGGCGCCGAGAAGCTTGCGTTCCTTTCGGATGTCGTAGGCGTATGCAAGGATCCGAAGGATCCGTCCACGCTTTTCTCGGTTCTTACATTGGAGGATGCCGAGCAGCTGATCTCTGACGGTTTTGTAGGCGGCGGAATGATCCCGAAGCTTCGTAACTGCATTGATGCCGTTAAGAGCGGTGTTTCGAGAGTGCATATTCTGGATGGACGCAAGCCACACTGCCTGCTGCTTGAGTTCTTCACCCAGAAGGGTGTCGGAACCGCGATCGTTAACCGGATGGAGGATTAAGCATGGAGAAGAAGGAATTGACCGGACTCGGCGAGTCCGTTCTGTTACATACCTATAACCGGTTTGATATGGTCCTTGATCACGGCGACGGAATGTATCTTTATGATATTGACGGAACCGAATATCTGGACTTTGCCGCCGGTATCGCGGTATGCGCATTCGGCTATAACAATAAGACTTATAACGATGCGTTAAAGTCGCAGATCGATAAGCTGGTTCATACCTCGAACCTTTATTATAATGAGCCTTCGATCAAGGCCGCAGAGTTGTTCTGCAAGGCTTCCGGAATGGACCGCGTATTCTTCACGAACAGCGGCACCGAAGCAATCGAAGGCGCTTTAAAGCTTGCCAGAAAATACTATTACCAAAAGCACGGTGTTGCCGACAGTATCGTGATCGCGATGGACCATTCGTTCCACGGACGGAGCATGGGAGCTGTTTCGGTAACCGGCAAGAAAGCTTACCGTGAGGCATTTGAGCCGCTGATCGGCGGTGTCGTATTTGCCGAGTTCAATGATTATGTCGATGTGCTTTCGAAGGTAAATGACAAGACTGCTGCCATCATCATGGAGACGGTGCAGGGCGAAGGCGGAATCTATCCGGCCGATAAGGAATTCCTGCAGAAGATCGCGGCGCTTTGTAAGGAAAAGGATATCGTTTTGATCCTTGATGAGATTCAGTGCGGCATGGGCCGGACCGGTACGATGTTTGCTTACCAACAGTACGGCGTACAGCCGGATATCGTAACGAGTGCTAAGGCTCTCGGCTGCGGTGTTCCGGTCGGATGTTTTGCGGCCAGCGAGAAGGTCGCTTCGGCAATGGTTCCCGGGGATCACGGTTCGACATACGGCGGCAATCCGCTTGTCTGCAAGGCTGTTGAGACCGTGTTCAACATGTTTGAAGAGACTAAGATTCTTGACCATGTCAATCAGATTGCCAAGGCCCTCTGGGACGAACTCGAAGCGATCAAGGCCGATTATCCGATCGTTACCGGACACAGAGGGCTCGGACTGATGCAGGGACTCGAGTTCAGCGTTCCCGCAGGCCAGATCGTAAAGGAAGTTATCAGGAATAAATGCATCCTCATCTCGGCAAGTACGAACATTATCCGTTTCGTTCCGCCGCTCATTGTGGAAGAGTGCCATATTAAAAAGATGGCGGAATGCCTCAGAAAAGCTTTAGATACGGTATCGGCAGCGCAGTAATATGCTGCTGCAGGAATACCTGTCTGCATAAGTGAATGATGATTTATTGTGGCCCGGCGGAACATGCCGGGTCATTTTTCGTCTCATTTTCCGTAAATGTGCTTGCCTGAGACCGCGCTATCGGTTACAATAATTGTGTGTGCGGATGGTATTCCCGGAAAGGAATATACCATTGAAAAAGAAATTGATGTATGCCATTCTGGCAGCCATGGCCGTAATCAGCGGAATCGTATTTACGGTCAAACAATACGGTAACGGGGAGATTTTTAAGTATGTCAAAGAAAACCGACAAGACGGAGAAGCCGAAGAAGAAAAAGTCACTGATCCGGAGAATCTTCGGACTTCTGTGGAAACTGATCAGTCTCGCAATGGTGGCGCTGAAGATCAAGAATTTGGTGTCTTCGTTTGCGGGCAAGTCCAAGAAGCAGGAATCGTCTACCTGAAGCCGGGGGCTCGAATTGACGACGCGATAAGACTTGCGGGCGGATTTACCGACGAAGCGGACAGGACTTACTGGAATCTTGCCTCGTATGTCTATGACGGGCAGCGGATCTATGTGCCGAAGACAGGCGAGATCATGCCGTATCCCGATGATGTCGGCAATGCGTATGACAGCCTCGGAAGGCTTGATCTGAATGCTGCGACCGTTACAATGCTGATGGAACTTCCCGGCATCGGCGAGAAGCGTGCCGGCGATATAATCAAATACCGCGAGAAGGCCGGACGTTTTACTTCGGTCGAACAATTGAATGAAATATCCGGCATCAAAGGATCGGTCTTTGCAGAGATCAAAGACCTTGTGTGCGTCCGATGAAACGGCCTCTTTTATGGACTGCGGCAGGCATGCCGGCCGGGATTTGCCTCTTTCTTAATTCTGTTTCCGTTCCTCTGATTCTTTCTCTTATCTTATTACTCAGTCTGATTCTCATAAGAGTACGGAAAATACTATGTTTCTATTTATTGCTCGGCGTGTTACTCGGCGGGTTTACCGGGTTTTGCTATCGGCAAAGCATAAGGCCGTTGAAGGCAGAGAATGAGACCGTCGTGGCTCTTTCGGGTGTCGTAAAGGAAACCTATGACTACGGGTTTCTTCTGCGTATCGATCGATATGATTTCGGGCAGGGCAGTTACCGCGTGAATCCGTTTTATACTCTTTTCGTGACGGTATCCGCCGACGATGTTCCTGCGGAGTACAGCAGGGTCATTGTGGAGGGTACTGTTGAGGCATATACGGGACCTGATAATCCGGGACAATTTGACGCGAAATCCTATTATTCATCTGTCGGGAGTCTCTATCGGGTAAATGCCGGCACGGTCAGAATTACAAAAAGCCCCGGGGGTTTTCGGAAGGCTGTCCGGCAGCTTCGTGAAAAGGTTGCCGAACGGATCGGCGTATTGTTCCCGAATAACACATCCGGTCTTCCTGCGGCGCTCCTTCTCGGCGATAAAGGGCAGATGGAAGAGGAACGAAAGAGCCTTTACGAGCAGTTCGGTCTCGCGCATATTCTGACGGTTAGCGGCCTGCATATTGGACTTCTGAGTAATCTGATTCTTGCTTTCTTTCTGATATTCTTCGATCGGAAACACGCAGACCGGATAACACTTTTCGTACTGATCCTGTACGGATTTCTGTGCGGATTTCGAATCTCCTGTATCCGGGCAATCTTTACCTTCCTGATATCCTGTTTTGCAGGGCGGCTGAAACGATCCTTTGACCGGATCAGCGCGAATTCTTTTCTCCTTATCGTAATCCTGTTTTTGAAACCTTATATGCTGACGAATCTGTCGTTTCAATTGTCTTTCGGGGCAGGGTATCTGCTTGCATTTTCCGAAATGAGAAGAGATATGGTTAAGACCAAACCGGGCAGGGTTCTTACGATACTCCGGACGTCAACAATCCTCCAGATCGGGCTTCTTCCGATACAGCTGCAGCAGTTTTATACGTTTGCGCCGTGCGGGATTGTTTTAAACCTGCTGTTGTTATGTGTGATCGAGACAATGTTTATTCTGAGCTTTCTGGCTGTTATCGTTTCGTTTTTACTTCTCACCGCAGGTCTTTTCTTCGCCGGTCCCGTGTATTATCTGATCTTGGCATTTGAAAAGGTGCTTTCGTGGTTTGCTAACATACGGATGATGACGATTGCGCTCGGGCACCAGAGTGTATTTCGGCTGCTGCTGTTCGGTGTTGTATTTGCAGCAATCCTATGGTTCGACCGACGAACGTTAAGAAAGGTATGGCTCTGCATTCTGCCATTGTGGCTCATATTTCTTCCGAACCATCGTGGCTTTATCAGAACGGCAAATCTGAGCGTCGGACAGGGAGATTGCAGCGTGATCATGAGCGGCAGCACGGTGATCGTGATCGATTGTGGGAGCCTGTCGAAATCGGAAGCCGGGGAGAAGATTCTGAAGCCGTTTCTGCAATATTACGGTTACAGCGAGGCGGACTATCTGTTCCTTTCGCATACGGACGAGGACCATATCAACGGCATCAGGAACTGTCCGGATGTCTTCGGCAATCTGAAGGGGGTATTTGTTGACAGGACATATACCGATACGGCAGAGCTTCTGAAACCCGCTGTAAACTGCTTCGAACCTGAGGCTTCCGCAGCAAAGCATGAAGAGACAGCTAAAACCGCTAAAGATTCAAATCGATTGCAGATATCTTATACATACCCGGGCGATATTATTCGAATTGGATCGATAAATGTTCGGATTCTCGGAAATCCGGCAGGCGCGGAAGGTGATGAGAATGACCGCTGCCAGCTTTTAGAAGTAACATTGGACGGATTTTCCTTTCTGTATCTCGGGGACATCTCAAAAGAGGTTTTAACGAACATTTCCGTTGAAATCAAAGTGCGTCCGTATCTCATAAAAATCCCGCATCACGGCAGTATCTATTCTTATGATGAGGCGTTTTACGATACGATACGGCCGGAAGTCGCGGTAATTTCCGTGGGGAGGAATAACTACGGGCATCCTTCGCAGGAAGTCGTTACGGGACTTAAGAAATCCGGCGGGATATGTCTCATTACGAAGGAAAACGGAGCGGTTATCACGACAGTGAAAAAAGGTTACGCAAAAACAACCTGTATGCACCCGTAAAGGTTTGACAAAAAGGCTTATTTTGACTATACTGTTATTGCGTCAGAGAGTGTGACGAATTCGCGTATGGGAGAGTATGTGGTAATGGAGAAGAAGCGTTTTGTCGGCTTTTACAATCCATCGGTTGTTTTAACTTATCTTGGGCTTGTAAGTGCATTTATCGGTTTATACTATAGCTATGAGGGAAACTATAAGGCGGGAGTCTTTTTCATCCTGCTTGCAGGCGCATGCGATATGCTGGACGGCACGATTGCCAGAATGTTCCAGCGTAGTGAACAGGCGAAGAAGTTCGGCATTCAGATCGACAGCCTTTGCGACATCTGCTGTTTCGGTTTCACACCGGCAATCTTCGGTATCTTCCTTTTTGAGGGTGCCGAGAACCGTTGGATCGGTTTTACCTGCGGGTTCTTCCTTGCCCTTTGCGGTTTGATCCGTCTGGCGTATTTCAATGTCATGGAAGAGGAGCGCCAGGCTTCGACTTCCGAAAGACGTAAGTTTTATCAGGGCCTTCCGATCACGGGTTCGGCCGTTATGGTTCCCGTAGCATTTATTATCGGATCTTTCGTACCGGATCAGCGTGCGCTCGTATATTGCGGGTTCGAGCTTCTTGCCGCATTCCTGTTCATCTTCAACATTCCGTGGCCGAAGCCTCACGGAAAGCAGCTCATTATTATGGGCGCTATCGGTTTGCTTCTTTTTATCGGCGTTATGTTCGTATAGTGTCTCTAATGTCAGATTGACCGGTCCGAGCCGGGAGCGGAGGACGATGTGAAAACAATCCGGGAACATATCAAAAACGGTACATTTGCCTCCTGTTACCTCTTGTACGGCAAGGAAAAGTATCTGATCCGGCTGAATGAAACGAAGCTGATCAATGCCATTGCCGGTGATGGCGACTCCATGAATTTCAATCAATACCGAAACGCGGGAATCGATGTGAACGAAGTCAGATCGGTTGCTGATACTGTGCCTTTTTTCGCTGAAAGAAGGCTTATTTCGGTTAAGGACAGCGGCTGGTTTAAAGGCAAATGCGAACTGGCTTCCTTTATTCCCGAAATGCCCCCGACAACCGTAATTCTGTTCGTTGAGTCCGACGTGGATAAGTCGTCGGAAATGTATAAGGCCGTAAAGGAATACGGCTATGTATGCGAGATCAACGGAATGTCGGATGAAGATCTGCGTCTTTTCATCGGTTCGTATTTTAAAAAGCAGGGACTCGGGATCACCGCCTCTGACGCGGATTTCCTTACGGAGCGTGTCGGTACGGATATGAACCGTCTCACGACCGAAATGGAGAAGCTTTCCGCATATTGTAACGGGACAGGCGTCGTCACGCGGGAAGATATCATAAAGTGTGCCTTTCCGATCCCGGAGGGACAGATCTTCGCGATGATGGATGCGATCATCAATGACGAGCGCGGTAAAGCTGTTGCGTTATATTCGGAACTGCTTTCGGCGCAGGAGAAACCGCTTCGTATTTTATATATGCTCACAAACAACTTCTACAGTTTCTATAAAACCCTTTGTTTCGCGGATGCCGGCATGTCTGCGGACGAAATCGCGGCAAGACTCGGACTTCGTCCATTTGCCGTCAAGAAATTTCTGCGGCGCAGAAAGAACTGGTCTTTTGCCAAGGTACTGCAGGCCGTCGAGGACGGAAATGACATGGAAAGAAGAGTCAAATCCGGCGATCTCGAGGAGCATATGGCAGTAGAATCCTTCCTGTTCCGGTATACGACCGAAGTGGGATGAGAGAGGTCCTTGAGTCATCTTATTTACCCCATTCAGCATTCTATTTTTGTAGAATTTATGTGTTGACAATTGCAGGCTTTTCATATAAGATAGATGTGTTGAATTTTGCAATTTGAAAATTTAATATATCGGAGGTGCTCTATGGGCGAGATTGCTCTTGAATTTGCAATCCTTGCTGTCGTAGTTGCAGCCCTGGTGGTCGGAATTCTCGTGTTCATCATTACGAAGAACGCAACGAGAAAGAGCTGTGAAAAGCATTATGAAGAAACGGTCGGAACTGCCGAGAAGCAGGCCAAGGACATTCTTGATAAGGCACAGAAGGAAGCAGTAAAGACTGCGGAATCCACCAGAAAAGAAGCTCTCCTTCAGGCGAAGGAAGAGAATCTCAAGGCGAAGAACGAACTCGACAGAGAGATCAAGGAACGCAGAGCTGAGGTACAGTCTTATGAAAGACGTGTTACTCAGAAAGAAGAGAATCTGGACCGAAAGATTGAAGTTCTTGAGAAGAAAGAAGCACGGATGAATCAAAAGGAATCGGAACTGGATGCCAAAATCGCAGAGGCTGACTCGTTCCGTGAACGCCAGATTCAGGAGCTCGAACGCATCTCGGGACTTACCTCTGATAAAGCTAAAGAATATCTGCTTGAAACTGTTAAAAATGATGTGAAGCATGACACCGCTGTGATGATCAAGGAGATGGAAGCCGAGGCTAAGCTTACTGCCGATAAGAAGGCAAAGGAGCTGATTGTCGGTGCCATCCAGAAATGCGCGGCGGACCACGTATCGGAAGCAGCCATTTCGGTTGTGCAGCTTCCGAATGATGAGATGAAAGGTCGTATCATCGGTCGGGAAGGTCGGAACATCCGTACCATTGAGACCCTTACCGGGATTGAATTGATCATAGATGATACGCCCGAGGCGGTTATCCTGTCCGGGTTTGATCCGATCCGCCGTGAGATCGCGCGGATCGCTCTCGAGAAACTCATTGTTGACGGCCGTATTCATCCGGCCCGCATTGAGGAAATGGTGGACAAGGCACAAAGAGAAGTGGAGAATATCATTCGGGAGGAAGGCGAAGCTGCTGTTCTTAAGACCGGCGTGCACGGTCTGCATCCCGAGATTGTTCGTCTGCTCGGCCGTATGAAGTATCGTACGAGCTATGGTCAGAATGCTCTGAAGCATTCCATCGAAGTATCCATTCTTTCCGGTCTTCTTGCCGGCGAGATGGGCGCAGACGTTCGTCTTGCAAAACGTGCGGGACTTCTTCATGATATCGGTAAAGCCGTTGACCATGAAATGGAAGGAACCCACGTACAGATCGGTGTTGACATTTGTAAGAAATACAAGGAAAGCCCGATCATCATCAATGCAGTTGCCGCACATCACGGTGATGAAGAGTTCAAGTCTCTGATCGCCTGCATTGTTCAGGCTGCCGATACGATCAGCGCAGCCCGTCCGGGTGCAAGAAGAGAGACGCTTGATACTTACACCAACAGATTAAAACAGTTAGAAGATATTGCAAACAGCTTTAAAGGAGTCGATAAATCTTTCGCAATTCAGGCAGGCCGTGAGGTCCGCGTCATGGTTGTTCCCGAGCAGGTCAGCGATGACGATATGGTGCTTATGGCCAGAGATCTTTCCAAGAAGATCGAGTCAGAGCTTGAATATCCCGGTCAGATTAAGATCAATATCATCCGGGAGTCCAGAGTCACGGATTATGCAAAATAAGAGATGTGAAAACGGGTCGTTTCAAACGGCCCGTTTTCTGTTTCCCGCAGACACTATGCAAGTTGCCGCAAAGGAGCGTTGTTCCGAAAGAAAAATGTTGCATTTTTGCGCTTGTTTTTTAGCGGTCTATCGTATATAATACTGAATTGATTGTAGACATGTATACAATCTAAGAAAATGCAGGAGATTAAGAGTTATGTCTTTAGAGTTGTCGAAAAAGGGACTTTCCGTAAAACCTTCCTCTACGCTTGCCATTACCGCTAAGGCGAAAGAGCTTCGTGCTTCGGGTATCGATGTTGTCGGCTTCGGTGCCGGAGAACCCGACTTTGCTACGCCGGATAATATCTGCCGCGCCGCGATCGACGCGATCGAAACCGGCTTTACAAAGTATACTGCGGCTGCAGGAACGCCGGAACTTCGTAAAGCTGTAAGCGACAAGTTTAAGAAGGTCAACAAGCTTCCTTACGAGCCTGAACAGGTTATCATCAGCAACGGAGGAAAGCATGCTCTTACCAATATATTTGAAGCCATTATCAATCCCGGCGATGAAGTGATCATTCCCGCGCCTTTCTGGCTCAGCTATCCCGAGATTGTGAAGCTTGCTGGCGGTGTTCCGGTATTCGTTAACTGCGATGCTTCCGATGCGTACAAGATCACGGCGGAGAAGCTTGCCGCAGCCTGTAACGAGAAGACGAAGGCATTTGTCCTCAATTCCCCGAGCAACCCGACCGGTATGGTATACTCGAAGGAGGAACTGACCGCACTTGCCAAAGTAATCGTAGAGAAGGATATTTATGTTATCTCCGACGAGATTTATGAATACCTTACCTATGACAATACTGAGGTTGTCAGCATCGGTTCTCTCGGCGAGGATATCTTTAAACACACGATCACCTGCAACGGTATGGCGAAGAGCTATTCGATGACTGGCTGGAGAATCGGTTACACCGGAGCTCCGCTCAATGTGGCAAAGGTTATGGCAGGCATTCAGAGCCACCAGACCAGCAACCCGAACTCCATTGCGCAGAAGGCTTCCTACGAGGCACTTACGGGCCCGCAGGATTCCGTTCCGATGATGAGAGAGCAGTTTGACCGCAGACGTGTTTATATGTGTGACCGTATCAACGCGATGCCGCATGTCAGCGCGATCCGTCCGAACGGCGCGTTTTACACATTTGTCGACATCTCCGAGGCTCTGCGGATGTCCTATAAGGGCAAGAAGATTGAGACCTGTGCGGAGTTCGCAAGAATTCTGATCGATGATTATAATACGGCTGTTATTCCGTGCGCAGACTTCGGCGCACCGGACCACATCCGCCTTTCCTATGCGATCGGCCTGGAGCAGATCAAGAAGGGGCTTGACCGTATTGAATCCTTCCTGAAGGCTTTGGAGTAAGATTTAAAAAAGGGGGTACATTATGAGTACTATCGGATTTTTCGGAGCCGGCAATATGGGACTTCCGTTTATCAAGGCCGCTGTGAAGCTGCTTGGTGCGGAGGAGACCGGTTTCTTTGAAAAGAGCAACGAGCGTGCGGAATACGTAAGCATTCTTACTGCTTCCAAGCGTTATGAAAGCGAAGCGGAGCTTGTAAAGGACTGCCGCTATATCCTTTTTGCGGTAAAGCCGCAGGTTGCGCCTGTCGTATTTGAGGCGATTGCGCCGCATATTACGGCTGAGAACCGCTTCATCACGATTATGGCAGGTATTTCCACCGACACGATCCGAGAAGCGCTTCATACCGATGTGCCGATCATCCGGCTGATGCCCAATACGCCCGCAATGGTTTCCGAAGGTATGACCTGCCGCAGTCTTTCCGGCTGTGATGAGGATTCTGCCGAAGCCAAATTCGTCGAGACCCTCGTATGTTCCTTCGGCCGCATGGTAACGCTTCCCGAGAAACTGATGAGCGCTGCGGTTTGCGCGAACGGAAGCTCGCCCGCATACGTTTATATGTTTATCGAAGCACTTGCGGATTCGGTTGTAAAATACGGCATCCAGCGTGATACGGCTTATGTGCTTGCCGCACAGACCGTACTCGGCGCGGCGAAGATGGTACTGGAGACCGGCGAACATCCCGGCAAGCTGAAGGACAATGTCTGCAGTCCCGGAGGAACGACGATCGCAGCGGTTGCCGCACTCGAAGAAGCAGGTTTCCGCAATGCCGTTATGAAGGCGACCGACGCCTGTTTTGCGAAGAGCCAGGAACTCGGCGGAAACAAGAAATAACTTGCATAACATTTTGCTATCGTTTATACTTTTTACAGGCCTTCCCATCGAGGGAAGGCCTTTTTTGTAATCATTTGAGGTGTTAAATACTGCTCTGCGGGAGGGCCTGTCATGAATATGTATGATATCATCACGAAGAAGAAACACGGCGATGTGCTGACGGATGAGGAGATCGCGTACGTGGTATCCGGTTTTACGGAAGGAAGCATTCCGGATTACCAGGTTTCCGCGCTTCTGATGGCGATCTGCTTAAAGGGAATGAACATCCGTGAGACATCCACGCTGACGCTTTGTATGCGGGACAGCGGTTCGGTTATGGATCTTTCGTCTATCCCGGGGCTGAAAGCCGATAAACACAGTACCGGCGGTGTCGGAGACAAGGTTTCGCTGATTGTAGGACCTATGGTTGCCGCATTGGGCGTTCCCGTTGCGAAGATGTCCGGACGAGGACTGGGCCATACCGGCGGAACGATCGATAAGCTGGAGAGCATTCCCGGATTTCGTACCGATATCAGCAATGAGCGTTTCCTTGACAATGTGAAGAGCATAGGTCTTGCCATCGTCGGCCAGACGGCAGATCTTGCGCCGGCAGATAAGAAACTCTATGCTTTGCGGGACGTTACGGCGACCGTCGATAACATCTCCCTGATTGCTTCAAGCATTATGAGTAAGAAGCTTGCGTCGGGATCCGATGTCATCGTGCTTGATGTAACTGTCGGAAGCGGTGCGTTCATGAAGACGCTTGAAGACGCGAAGAAACTTGCAGAAGTGATGGTTCAGATCGGTACCGTTGCCGGTAAGAAGGTTTATGCCGTAATATCCGATATGAACCAGGTACTCGGACAAAGTGTCGGCAATTCCCTTGAAGTGATCGAAGCCGTGAAAGCGCTGCACGGGGAAGCAGAAGAGGATCTTATGGAGGCGTGCTTTGTTATCGCCGGACTGATGCTTGTCGGCTGCGGTAAGGCCGGTGATCTGGCGGAAGCAAAGAAGCTTCTTAAAGGTGTGATCAGAGACGGCAGCGCATATCGAAAATTCCTTGCATTTGTTGAAGCCCAGGGCGGAGATACCGGTTATATCGAAGATACGGACCGCTTTACGAAAGCGCGCTTTGAAAGATTTGTGAAGGCGAAAACCGCGGGAACTGTGGCAACGGTCGACGCGGAACGGATCGGAAGAGTTTCCGTGATACTCGGCGCGGGCCGCGAAACGAAGAATGCACCGATCGATATGAGCGCCGGCATCCATAACTTCTGTAAGGTCGGAGATACCTTTAATGAGGGCGATACGCTTGCTGTGCTTTATACGAATAAGGAATCCGTTCTGGATGAAGCGGAACGGCTGTATCATAACGCATACACGATTTCCGAGGGGACTGTTCCGAAACTGACCACAATATATGGGTTTGTGGATGCGGACGGATTCCATACGCTATAACACATGATATTGTGTATTAAACCACAAGAAATAGTGCATAGACAACCGAATAACCATAGATTTTGTTGACAACCGCTGTTTTTTCGTCTATAATGAATCTGTTAGAGGAGGTACTGTATCTTGCGATCCTTCGTAACGGAACATTATGAAGCGGACCTTTCCGGCAAGCCTTATTCCGCGAATGTCCCCGAAAAGATAGCGGTTGTTTCCGATTTGCACAATACGCTTCACGGGACAAGGAATGAGAAACTGCTTGAGGCAATCCGTTCCGAACAGCCGGATGTCATTGTGATCCCCGGTGATCTTGTGACGAACGCAAGTAAGAAAAACCGCGTTGCATATACCTTTCTGAAGGATCTTTCCGAACTCGGTATGCCGGTTTATTACGGAGTCGGAAATCATGAAGAGAAGTTCCGGAAACGCGACCCGGAACGATTTGAAAAGTACCTCGAGGCAGTAAAGAAGCTCGGAATCATCTATCTTGACAATGCATTCGCGGAGTATTCCGACGGCGTCTTCTTCGGCGGACTGACCATTCCGTTTGACTGTTATAAAAAAGGACCGCAGATGCATCGCCTGACGATCAGGGATGTACATAACTGCATTCCGAATGTGCCGGACGGTTTGCGGTTCGTTATGTGCCACAATCCGGTGTGGTTTCCGGTATATGAAGAGGGCGGGTTTGACGTCGTATTTTCCGGCCATGTGCACGGAGGGATCATAAGACTGCCGTTCTTTGGCGGGTTGATCTCGCCGCAATGGAAACTGTTTCCGAAATATGACGCAGGAAAGTTTGCAATAGGGAACAGCCTGATGTTCGTATCGCGGGGTCTCGGTTCCCACACGATCAGGTTGCGTTTCCGGAATAAGCCGGAATTGATGATCGTACACTGTAAGAAATGACATTGAGAAGGAGGTAAGCATGGATCTTTCGTTTAAACTCGAAGCATTTGAAGGCCCGTTAGACCTGCTTTTGCAGCTGATCGAAAAGAACAAGGTCAACATTTATGACATTCCGATTGCCATGATTACCGACCAGTATATGGAAGTTCTCAATGAGCTGAAACAGTATCCGATGGACAATATGAGCGAGTTCCTCGTGATGGCGGCAACGCTTCTTCGCATCAAGTCGCAGATGTTATTGCCGGCTCCTGTTACGGAGAACGAAGAGGAAGTCGATCCCCGTACCGAACTCGTCGAGAAGCTGCTGGAATACAAGATGTATAAGTATGCCGCTACGGAGCTTAAGGACCGCCGGATTGACGCTTCCAAGCACTTATATAAGAAGGAAACCCTTCCGAAAGAAGTGGCTGATTTCCGCGAAGAGATTTCCGCGGAGGAAGTTGTCGGTGATATGACGCTCAATAAGCTGCAGGACATTTTCCGTGATATCATGAAGCGTCAGTCCGACAAGATCGACCCGATCCGCAGCCGTTTCGGAAAGATCGAGAAGGAAGAAGTCAACTTCAAGGAAAAGGTGATGGCAATCCAGGAATACGGACTGTCGCACCGCAAGTTCAGTTTCCGCAGACTGCTCGGCAAGGCCGTTGACAAGATCGAACTGATCGTAACGTTCCTCGGCATCCTCGAGCTGATCCATATGGGACGCGTATGCATCCGTCAGGCGGGACTTTTTGACGATATCGAAGTGGAATACCTGGCTTCGGACGTTGTTCCGATCGAAGCCTTTTCATAGGAGTTTATTGTGGATAGAGAAGAGAAGAAAGCCGCTCTTGAGGCGATTCTTTTTACGATGGGTAATGCCGTGGAGACGGAACGTATGGCTGCCGCGCTGGAGATCCCGGTTGAAGAGCTTCACGAACTGATGGCGGAGCTTACCGCATCCTACGAGGATAATACCCACGGCATCATGATCAGCCGTCTCGGGGACAAATACCAGATGTGCACGAAGGTTTCCCAGTATGAAACGCTCATCAAACTTTGTCATGTACCCGAGAAGCATGTGTTGACCGATACGCTTTTAGAGACGCTTTCAATCATTGCCTATAAGCAGCCGGTTACGAGAATGGAAGTTGAGAGTATCCGTGGCGTCCGCTGCGATTATGCGATCAATACGCTGATGGATTATCATCTTGTGTGCGAGCTCGGCCGTCTTGACGCGCCCGGTCGTCCGATCTTATTCGGAACTACCGATGATTTCCTTCGAAGCTTCGGCGTAAGTTCCCTCGAGGAACTTCCGATCATCAGCACCGAGAAAGTGGAAGAGTTCCGCGAGGAAGCGGAAGCCGTGATCGGCGTATAACGGCTTGGAAGCCGCGTTTTGAAACGCCGGCACCCCGGTAAGACACAATGAGAACTTTTTATTGTCAGTTTTTTAAGCAGACGATGTTATGTCGTCTGCTTTTTTCGTTACATTTTCACACGTCGGACTGGTTGCCTTTTCTTTTTTATCGTGCTATAATAATCTGTACGGTAAATGGAAAGGAATCGTTTATATGAATCTTTCAAAACGTTATATCCGGGATCTGTCATTGGATGAAACTTCTTACACGGACGGCTTTTTATACTATAAAAACGGTCGTGTTATCAGTGCGGAGTCGAATAAAGAGAAGACTGCGTACCGGTTTGCCGTAAAAGGAAACTATATCTACACGGTCAATGTATCCATGGACGAGAAAAGCTGCGCATTCGGCTGTAACTGCTCCGCGAATATTAATCATTCCGGGGCTTGCAAGCATGTCATCGCGTCGCTTCTTTTCTTATACCATCTGCAGCATAAGCCCCAGATGGGAGCGGAATCGGATCCGCAGGACCTTCGTTCCGCGCAGATTCTCAATTACTATACCGAACTGGAAGATTCCTTTGTTAAGAACGAGATCTGTCATGTGATTCCTTATTTTACCTATAAGGGCATGCTCCGAAGCGAAAAGGACCATGTGATTCTTCGTATTTCGATGGGAGACGAACGCCCGTATAAGGTGCAGAACGTTAAGAAGGTGCTGGAAAGCATCCGTGATAACCAGACATTTATCCTCGGCAAGGATTTTAAGTACCGCGGTACATTGACTGAGATGGACGCCACGTCGAACCGGCTGATCATGTATCTGATCGACATCCTTTCCATGGAGGAGCAATACGGCATTACCGGCGAGGCATCGGTATTCCAGAAGAACGACATTCGCCTTAATAAGCGGCTGTTCATGAATGTGCTTCATATTATTAAGAACGAGGCATTTTCCCTGACCCTTTCGGAGAACAGAACGCTTGAAAACATCCGCTATGTCGAGGACAATCCCGTGATTTCCTTCGATATCGACGCGATGGATGACTGCGTTGTGATCTCTTACGGTGAGAACGGGCGCGTATTCCCGTTAACGGCCGACGGAGACCTTCTCTATTACAATTCGGCGATCTACCGGCCGGACAGTACGTTTACGAGGAATTATCTGCCGATCTACAATTCGCTGTCAAAGGACAACCAGCAACTTGTATTCCGGGATGATTACGCGAAACGTTTTCTGAACGATGTACTTCCGAGACTGAACGATACGATGAATATCGAGATTCCGGAGCATCTTCGCGAGTTTTACCTGACCTATCCGCTGAAAGCTTCGCTGTACCTTGATTATGTGCACGGCAATATCAGTGCCGAGCTTCGTTTCTCCTACGGTGAGTATACATTTAACAGTTTCTCCGATCCGGATATCCACGGCTATATTCTTGTCAGGGATAAGGAAAAGGAGAGTACAATCAAGGAAGAACTCGAAATCTTCGGATTTGAGAAGCATAACGGTTATTATCTGCTTTGCGATGACGACGCTTTGTTCAACTTCTTAAGCGGTGACCGCGGGCGCCTGCCGGAGCTTTGCGACCTGTTCTTCTCGGATTCGTTCCATTCGTTGAAGATCCGTAACGGCAAGAAGGTTTCGTACGGCGTTCATATGAATTCGGGCGAGGATTTCCTGTCGCTCGATATCAATATGGAGGATATTCCGAAGCAGGAGCTTCGTGACCTGTTAATCTCCGTACAGATGAAGAAGCCTTATTACCGTCTGAAGGACGGCGACTTCCTGCTTTTAGATTCGCCGGAGCTCGAGGATTCCCTTGAGATGATCCGTAATCTGAACGGAAACGTGCGGACCATGAAGGATTCCACGCTCGTTGTTGAGCGTAACCTGGCTGGTTACTTAAAGAATCTGTTCTCATCGGGCCGCTATAACGCCAAAGTGGACGACGCGGTCAGCGAATTTGCCGACTCGATCCAGAATCCGAAGGAGTATCCGATTCCCGAGATTATCCGCGCCGATGTGCGTCCGTACCAGAAGGTCGGCTATTACTGGATGAAGAACCTCGAAGCATACGGCATGGGCGGTATTCTTGCCGACGACATGGGTCTTGGTAAGACGCTGCAGTCGGTTATGTACCTGGCATCGCTTCCGCAGGATTCCCTGTCCATCGTGATATGTCCTTCGTCTCTGATGTTTAACTGGAAAGACGAGATTGAGAACTTCGCGCCCGGACTTTCCTGTACCGTTATCTGCGGAATTCCCGAAGAACGGAGCAGTCTTGTCGCGCATGCGACGAACGGAATACTGATCACGTCTTATCCTTTACTGCGGAGAGACATGTCGCTTTATAAGAACCTGACATTTGCCGCCGTGATCATCGATGAGGCGCAGAATATTAAGAATTCCACTTCGCTGAACGCGATGAACGTAAAGAAACTGCAGGCGAAGACGCATTTCGCCCTGACCGGTACACCGATCGAGAATTCGCTTTCCGAAATCTGGTCGATTTTCGACTTCCTGATGCCCGGATACCTTTTCCATCATCCGAAGTTCATCACCGAATACGAGAAGCCGATCCTCAATGAGAACGAAGAAAAGCTGACGCAGCTGAACCTTCGAATCAGGCCGTTTATCCTGCGCCGTATGAAGAAAGACGTGCTCGACGAGCTGCCGGATAAGACCGAAGAGAAGATCCTGATCGAGCTCACAGAGAAGCAGAAGAAACTCTATATGGCTTATCTTGAGCATTATAAGGGCGAATTGAACCTGGATGATGACGAATTCATCCAGCGCAATCAGATTCAGATTCTGAGCGTTCTGATGCGTCTGAGACAGATCTGCTGTCATCCGGCGACATTCCTTGAGAACTACGACGGTGACAGCGCGAAGATGGATCTTCTGATCGAGCTGTTGCAGAATGCTTTGAACTCCGGGCACCGAGTGCTTGTATTCTCCCAGTTTACGTCGATGCTCGAACTGATCCGGAAGCAGTTAGATACGATGGATATTCCTTACTTCTCGCTCGAGGGCAAGACGAAGATCGATATGCGTAACCAGGCCGTTAAGCGTTTCAACGACGGAGAGCGTTCGGTATTCCTGATCTCATTGAAGGCAGGCGGTACCGGCCTCAACCTGATCGGAGCGGATACCGTTATTCATATGGATCCCTGGTGGAATCCGGCTGTTGAGGAACAGGCGACAGACCGTGCTTACCGTATCGGCCAGCATAAGAATGTGCATGTGATCAAGATTCTTTCCAAGGATACGATAGAAGAGAAGATCTACCGTCTGCAGAAGAAGAAACAGAGCCTTGCGGATTCGGTTATCGATATGAAGGCGGATCTTCTGAAGCAGCTGACAAAGGAAGAACTGATGGAAGTTTTCGCTTAAAAATGTTTTGTGATAGTTTAAAGGACCGGAGCTGATCCGGTCCTTTTTCGTTAGTCTTCCAGATATTTTGAATAGTATCTGCGAACTACGTAATCCAAGAAGGATTCGTTTAATTCGCCGAAGGTGTTGGTCAGTACGTTCTTCATACCGACGATCTTGTTCTCTGCATTCTCTTCAAGCGTAGCATCGTGCTTCTCGAACTGCTTCACAAAACCGGAAGTCATATTCAGAAGGAGCCAGCTGTTAAAGAGCTGTGCGAGCTGCTTGCCGCTCATCGAAACGATGAAACCGGTGGAGCGTACGAGAGAAGGATCCATAACGTTTTTAATGCCGCTCGGAATCTTATCGATGAAGACGTTGCGGATTTCCTCGGCGTTGGTAGCACGCATATGCGTCATGTTCATCAAAGAGGAATCGGAAGTGTCTTTCTTGCCTTTCTTGTACTTTGCGTAACTCGAAACGGTATGCGGTTTATAGAACTCGAAATCTTTTTCGTTATCGGTGTTGGGCTTGTAGTCCGGAATGAAACCTGCATAGCTGTCAAGATCGTCGTAATCCTCAAATACGATCTTGCCTTTCTTGCCCTTCTTATCGAGATTGTACTCAAGGTTGGCTTTCCGGGTCTGCTCGGATTGCTTCTGGGAAGCAGCGAGATCCATGGCTCTCTTACGCTCGGCAACCTTCTCGGTAAACTCGCGGTATGCGGTTTCCTCAGGCGTTTCCTCAACTTCCGTAGTATCCTCGTAAGAGTAGTCCGGAACGAATCCGGCATAATCATCGATATCGGAGTAGTTATCAATCTTTTTAGCAGGTCTCGGCTTGCGGGGTGCAGCAGCCTTACTGAGATCTTCGGAAGCAACATCCGGGTTTGCAACGGAACTGGATGCCTTTCCTAACTGACCGACTTCCACGTTCGTATCGAATACTTCTTCAATGATATTGGAATCGGCGCCAACGTTGATCGCGGTATCCTGAATGTCCTTCGGACGGCCGGAGCCGAGGGAAATATCATAGTCCTCGTAATCGTATTCCTGCCCGGGAACGACTTCGGAGATCTCAAGGTCACCTTCGTCGTATTTGTCTTCCATGTTATGAACGTCATCCAGGAAGGAATCAAGAATATCGTCGTTCTGTTCCGAGGTGGGCTTATCGTAAGCCGGCTCACTGTAAGAAGCGGTATCGCCTTTACGGTAGTTGGAGAGGAAGGTGTCAAATGCGTCGTCGTTGCCGTCTTCGTACTCGGGTTCCTCTTCATCCTTTTCGATGGAAATGACATTAGCGGCTTCTACAATATTATCGGAATCAAGTTCTTCATCCTTGATCGGCTCAACTTCCACGAAGATCGGATCGGACGCACGGTCTTCGGGCTCCTCGCCGTAATAGGAATCGGCTTCTTCGGATTCGAACTCAGGCTCGAAATCGGGTTCGGAAGAGTAGGTGTACTGATAATCATCAACAGGCTCTTCAACAGGAGCTTCCGAAGGAATATCGTATTCCGGTTCCGGAACGGAGTAGGAATCGATTGCGGGATTCTCTAATTCGGGAGCTTCGAAAATATCTTCAACAACAGGAGCGTTCTCGGAATCCTCTACAGGCTCCTTCGCGGAAGGAACGTAGGAAGGTTTCGTGTTGCGCTTGCCGAAGAAAGGATCGGCAGGCATATCGAATACGGGATCCTCACCGGGAGCAACTGAGAAACGACTGCCGTCTGCAGGTGCTTCGGGAGTCTTATCGGCACGCTTCGGAGCGGCCTGTGCCGGATTCAGGAACAGGTTCAGAAGATCGGAATGCTTGGTCTTATCGTTCGTCTTATTCAGAACGGGACCCTGCGGCCTCTGGTCGCGCTTTCCGACGGGTTTTGACTCGAACAGTGAGATAGCAGCGCTCTTGGCATCAAGCTTGGGTTCTTCCTGCTTGGGCTCGGCTACGGGCTCAGGCTTTCTTACAGGTGCAACAGGCTTAACCGGAGCAGCGCTTTCTTCACGCTTCACGGGAGCCGTTTTAACAGGCTCTTCGCGCTTTACGGGCTCGGGACGCTTCACCGGAGGCTTCTCGAATGCTTTCAGGAGATCTTCGGAAGGCTTGTGGGTTTCCGCAGCGGGAACTCGTTCTTCGATGATAACGGAGTCATCCGGTACGAAAGGCTTATCCTCAGCGGCAGGCGTTTCCTCAACCTTTACGGGTTTAACAGGCTTCTTGATCTCTTCGAAATCAACAGCGGGCTTCTTCGGCGCGGGCTTCTCAACAGGAGCTGCGGGCTTCTCCTCGGCTTTCTTCTCCTCGGATTTAGCAGCGGAAGCGTAGCGGTCCTTATAAGGAGCACGCTTTGGAGGCGCATCGAAAAGAGCCGCAGCGGGGTTGGTCGATGCGGTTTCGGACTTGGAAGCGGTCTTAGCGGTCGAAGCGGGCTTAACAGGTGCTTCGGGTTCCGTTTCCTTCACAGGCGTCTTCTTACGGATCGGAGGGATGTAGAAGTTAACCGGCTTCGCGGGTTCGGGAGCCTTGGCGAGGAAATCGTCAAGATCGTCATCGAAATCTTTCGCGGAAGCGGATTCCTGCAGTGCCTCTTCAACCTTGGGCTCTTCTTTTACAACAGGCTTTCTCGGCGGTTCCTTGGCCGGAAGAGCGTTATCGCCCTTCTTCTTACGGTTCTCCTGTACAAGGAATTCCGCAAACAGCTTCGGACCTTTCTTCTGTTGTTTCTTGCTGACGAAAATTTTATAGGTATCCTCATGCTGGGAGTACTCATACGCGCATGAAACTCCTTGCTCTTTGGCATACGCTACAAACCCCTGTGCGGCTTCTTCTTTCGCAAGTGAAAACATCGGGACTTTCGCTTCATCATCGTCAACCAAAGCCACGTTACACTCGGGGCAGAAGGTTACCGAAAGTCCGTATTCCTTTTTGCAATTCGGACAATAAGCCATAACAAAATCCTCCTCAAATTACTTTTACAGCATAAAGTAAACCAAACTATTTTTCATAATATGATATTATAACCAATTTTTGCACATTTTTCAAGGAAAATGCAACGGGAATTGAGAAATCCCTTACGTATCCGCTTCCTTGTCGGGATTCTCCAGAAAAAGGTCGACGGTATGCTCCAAAACGGAGGCCGAAAGATCCGGAAAATGCTCCGCCGTCATGTCGCGTACACAGTCAAACCGGAGCAGAGCGGCTTCTTCCTCGGTTTCCGCGCCTTCGGAAGCCTGTTTAAGGACTTCTTCGGTCACATTTTCCTTCTGCCATGCAGCAATATCCTTAAGAAGCTGTTCCTCGCGTTCCGCCTCTTCGTTAAGCGCTTTGTTCCTCGTCATGGCATAAATTCCGTAAATGACCATAAAAAGGAATAACGCCGACATGGTTCCGAAGGAGATCCATGTCTGGAACAATTCGAAATGGATCACGTCCAGCTTACAGATCACGGCAAATACAAGCCCTGCAAGGCCGAGTACCAGAAACATGATCGCGCTCGACATGTTGTCCTTCGCTTTGAAGGAAGCGGAAGTGTAGCTGATCTCTTCCCGGCCGACAAGACGGCGCTTTACCTCGCGCGCGAGTTCCTCCTCGGTAAGGTCCTCGGGAAGATCGGCAAATTCCTCTGCAATCTGTTCGAGTTCCTCCGCATGATCATGATATTCTTCCAGTTCTTCGTTCTCTTCGGGAAGTTCTTCCACAAGCTCGGAGCCGCAATCGGCACATACCGCTATCCCCGGACGGTATTCGGTTCTGCATTTAGGACAAAACATGGTATTCCTCCATAAATAATACTTCAGAGTTTATTATAATCGCGAAGAGGCAACCTTTCAATTGATTTCTGCATTTTCCTGCATATCCTGTGACAGTCGGTTATCTTGCGATAAAATGCGGCCGTGTTTTGTGTATTTTCACTATTGGGAAAATGCAAAGAATATGATATTCTGATAGTAGTTTTTGAAAGGATTCTTATATGATGAGAAAACTGTTTCTTTCCGATGAAGTTCTGCTTTCCGTAGAGAAGCCGGCACGTTATACGGGCGGGGAAGTCAATATGGTCGTAAAAGACCCCGCAGCGTGCGATATCCGTTTCTGCATGTGCTTCCCCGATGTTTATGAAGTCGGGATGTCCCATCTCGGGATTCAGATTCTTTACGATATGTTTAACCGGAGACCCGACACGTATTGCGAGCGGGTTTATTCGCCGTGGGTGGACCTTGATAAGATCATGCGGGAGAAGCATATTCCGCTTTTCTCCCTGGAAACGCAGACGCCGATCAAACAGTTTGATTTTCTCGGTATCACGCTCCAGTACGAGATGTGCTATACGAACATCCTTCAGGTGCTTGATCTGAGCGGGATTCCGCTTCGTAGCATTGACCGCGGCGAGGATGACCCGATCGTTGTCGGCGGCGGCCCCTGTTCCTATAATCCGGAGCCGATCGCGGATTTCTTCGATTTCTTCTATATCGGAGAAGGCGAGACGAGCTATGATGCCGTACTTGACCTTTATAAAGAAAATAAAAAGGCCGGCGGAACAAGAGCGGATTATTTGCGGAAACTGTCGCATATCCCTGGAATGTACGTGCCGTCCCTCTATGACGTAACCTATAACGAAGACGGTACGATTGCAAGCTTCGGTCCGATCTGTGACGACGTTCCGAAAACCGTACAGAAGATGGTCGTAACCGACCTCAGCAATACCGTTTATCCCGAGAAACCCGTTGTACCGTTCCTGCAGGTAATCCAGGACCGTGTTACGCTTGAGATCCAGCGCGGCTGTATCCGCGGCTGCCGTTTCTGTCAGGCCGGCATGATCTACCGGCCGATCCGCGAACGTGACGTTAACTGGCTGAAGGACATGGCCGATAAGATGCTGACGTCAACCGGACATGAGGAGATTACGCTCAGTTCCTTAAGTTCAAGCGATTATTCGTGTCTGAAAGATCTCGTATACCATTTGATCGATACCTACGGAGACCAATATGTCAACGTGGCGCTGCCTTCGTTACGAATCGACGCATTTTCCCTTGATGTTATGAAGAAGGTGCAGGACGTCAATAAGTCGAGCATCACATTTGCCCCCGAGGCAGGAACGCAGAGGATGCGTAACGTCATCAATAAAGGGTTGACCGTTGAGGATATTTTGGGCGGCGCCGGAAAGGCTTTCCGGGGCGGCTGGAATAAGGTGAAACTGTACTTCATGCTCGGACTTCCCGGAGAACTCGATGAAGACGCGGTCGGCATCGCGGAACTTGCCGAGCAGATCACCGAGGAATATTACCGGATTCCGAAGGAACAGAGGCACGGAAAGGTTGCCGTTACGGTCAGCACGTCGTATTTCATTCCGAAGCCCTTTACGCCGTTCCAGTGGGCAAGAATGGCGACCAAGGATGAGTTTATTTCCCATCAGAAACTGGTAAAAAGCTCCATCCAGGCCCAGCTGAACCATAAGAGTATTTCCTACCAGTGGCACGATTCCGATACGAGCGTGATGGAGGGTATCTTCGCAAGAGGCGACCGCAAGCTTTGCGATGTGATCGAAGAGGCTTATAAAGCAGGCTGTATTTACGATGCCTGGACCGAGTATTTTAAGTTCGATGTCTGGAAAGAGATCATGGACCGCCACGGCATTACAATCGATTTCTATAATACGAGAGAGCGCGGCAAGGATGAGATCCTGCCATGGGATTTCATCGATATCGGCGTTTCGAAGAAGTTCCTGCGGCGTGAGTATGAACGTTCCCAGCGCGCGGAGATCACGCCGAACTGCCGCAGAAAATGTTCCGGCTGCGGCGCCGCCAAATTCGGCTGCGGCGTTTGCGTGGAGCCGCGTGACGAGTTCGGTACGAGCCTTTGCTATGACGGAATGGATACGGGGGTGAACGGATGAGAGTCAGAGTGCGTTTTTCGAAAACCGGAAGTTCCCGTTTCTTAGGGCATCTTGATATCATGCGGTATTTCCAGAAGGCTTTCCGAAGAGCCGGACTGCCGCTCGCGTTTTCCGAGGGATACCATCCGCATCCGTTACTTTCCTTTGCGCAGCCACTTTCCCTTTCGTTCACAAGTAATGGCGAGTACTTTGACATGGAACTGACGGAGCCGGTGGAGGCAGGAGAAATTCTGACACGGCTCAATTCGGTTATGTGCGAAGATATTTCCGTGAACCGCGTGATAATACTACCGGATTATAAGCCAAATGCGAAGAAGATCACGGGTATGGCGCTGATCACCGGCGCCGCATACGCGATTTCCCTTTCCGAAATGGCGGAGGGTATCTGTGATGCGTTTCGGAGATTTTACTCGGAGAAGTCCTATCTGATCGAAAAGGCGACCAAGACCGGCACGAGAGATTGCGACTTAAGGGCCGGCGTTCACGGGATTGCGTTTTATGACGGGGGAGTTGTTATGCCGGTAGGAAATGATGAAACTTTCCGCTATTCCGATGCTGATATGCTTGCTTCGATCGACGGAGCTAACCTTTTCGATGACAAGGCAATACTTGTATTTCTGGATGCGGGCAGCGAACAGAATATCCCTGCGGATCTCTTTTTGAAGGGCGTTATGAATTATGCGGGCTTCACGGAGATTCCCGCACGAACCGTACACCGCATGGATCTGTTCGGTGATATTTCCGATAGAAAGGTACCTTTATGGATGATCGAATCATAATTTGCAGAAAAGACGAATGCGTCGTTTCTGCTTTGTTTCGGGGGAATACATGCTTCCGCCTTGCCGTGTGCCGCGATGACGATACGCTTCGTGTCGGAAACATCTATATCGGCCGGGTGGATTCTATCGTTGACAATGTGAATGCGGCTTTTGTGGATATCGGTCTTAGGACCAATGTTTACGTGCCGTTAAAGAAACTTTACGGAGCTTACGCCACGCCTGCGCATGCCGACGGACGCATTCATAAGGGCGATAACGTGCTGGTGCAGATCGACCGGCTTCCTTCGGGCATTAAGCCTGCCTCGGCGACCGGAGAGATTTCGCTTGTCGGAAATGCGGTTGTTCTGCTTCGGGAACGAAACGGCGTCTCATTTTCCAAAAAGATCGATGATCCCGAGTTCCGAGCTTCCATGAGGGAACTGTTCCGTGAGCGGAAGAGTGACGAATACGGAATCATGTTCCGCACGAATGCGCCTTATTTTGAAACGGACAAGATTGTTGCCGAATATGAACTTTTGAAAAAGGAATACGAAGAAATCCTGCAGCATTTTCAGTTTGGAAAACCCGGAACCTGCCTGAAGGAGGGGCTTCCGGATTATATGAAGATGTTCCGTGATGAGCATCTGACGGACCTTTCGGAAATCGTTACGGACGACGAGAACGTTTACGGAAGGATCACGCAGTATTGCGCGGATTATCTGCCGGAGCTTGCAGGTAAGATCCGCAAATACGACTCTGAACAGGTCAGTCTTTATCACGTGTACGATCTTTCGAAAAACTTTAAGGAAGCGCTTTCGAAAGTCGTATTTTTAAAGAACGGCGGGAGTATCGTTATTGAGAAGACTGAGGCCATGACGGTCATTGACGTAAACAGCAGCAAGGCTTCTGATAGCCGTAAGAAAAACGCGCTTCATGAGATCAATCTCGAAGCGGCAAAGGAGATTGCAAGGCAGCTTGAGCTTCGTTCCATGTCCGGAATGATCCTTTGTGATTTTATCTCCACGGGACGAATCGATGATGACAATCTGATTTCCCGTATGAAGGAGTTCACAAAAGGGGACCGCTCCGTATGCGTAGTGGATGTTACGCCGCTCGGCATTATGGAAATTACGAGGACCAAGGTAGACGCGCCGCTTGCGGAAGCGGTAAAGAAGACCGGTTTTAACCCGTAAACTGTTTCAGTATTTCTTATACGGATCCGATGGGATTAAAAGAAAAGCAAAGAGAATACGACAGCAGTGAAATAATTCTTGACTTTTATTGAAAATCGTGTTATTTTATTACAGTATGCCGCACAATGGGGTTTGAAGTGCACGTAAGTGCCACCGTAGTTGGCGAGTAATGATAATAGGAGGTGCCAATATGTACGCGATTATTGCAACAGGCGGTAAGCAGTACAAGGTAGCTGAAGGCGATATCATTAAAGTAGAGAAACTCGGCGCAGCTGAGGGTGAGAGCTTCACATTTGATCAGGTTCTTGCCGTAAACAACGACAATGAGCTCGTGATCGGAACGCCCTGTGTTGCCGGTGCAACCGTAACCGCAACCGTTCTCGGTGAGGGTAAGGCGAAGAAGGTTATCGTTTACCGTTACAAGAGAAAGTCCGGATATCATAAGAAGAACGGACACAGACAGATCTTTACGCAGGTTAAGATCGACGCGATCAACGCATAATTATGATTAAAATTCTGATTCATAAGACCGACGAGGGAATCGTGGCATTTTCCTGTAAAGGACATGCCGATTACGCGGACGAAGGTTTCGATATCGTATGTTCCGCGGTTTCCATTCTGACGATGAATGCTTCGAATTCCGTTGAACAGCTGACCGGAGAACCGTTTACGGTGAAACAGTCGGACGGGAATCTGCAGTTCCGCTTGGAAGGCAGACCCACGAAAGAGACGGAATTGCTGCTGCAGTCCATGGTGCTCGGTCTGAAAGGTATTGAGGAAGAATATCCGAAATATCTCAAAGTAACTGTTACAGATTGTTCTTTCACTTTTTAGGAGGTAATAGACATGCTGAGAATTAACCTTCAGTTATTCGCTCATAAAAAGGGTGTTGGTTCCACGAAGAACGGCAGAGATTCCGAGTCCAAGAGACTTGGCGCCAAGAGAGCTGACGGCCAGTTTGTTAAAGCCGGCAACATTCTTTTCAGACAGCGCGGTACCAAGATTCATCCCGGCGTTAATGTAGGTCGCGGCGGTGACGATACACTTTTCGCATTGGTTGACGGAACGCTTCGTTTCGAGACCAAGGCAGGCGGTGTAAAGCAGGCCAGCGTTTATCCTGTAGCCGAGTAAGTTGAATAACCGGAGCCCTGGTAGTCGTGCTACCGGGGCTTTTTTCATCTTATCAGATAAGATTACGGAGTATTTATGTTTGCTGATATTGCAACAATTTATATTCGTTCCGGAAACGGCGGCGACGGCCATGTCGGATTTCACCGCGAGAAGTTTATCGCGGCGGGCGGTCCGAACGGCGGCGACGGCGGAAGAGGCGGAGATATCATCTTCGAAGTCGATGACGGTCTGAATACCCTCAACGAATACCGTTATAAGCGCAAATACAAAGCGGAGAACGGTGAACCCGGCGGCAATAACAACTGCGCCGGCAAGGACGGAGAGGATCTTGTTCTGAAAGTTCCCGAAGGAACCGTGATCCGTGAAGCGGAGTCCGGCAAGATCATTGCGGATCTGTCCCATGACAACAGGCGTTATGTGATCTTAAAGGGCGGCAGAGGCGGAAAGGGGAACCAGCATTATGCAACGCCTACGATGCAGGTTCCGAAATATGCGCAGCCGGGTCAGGAAGGACGGGAGTTAAACGTTATCCTGGAGCTTAAGGTGATTGCGGACGTCGGACTGGTTGGTTTCCCGAATGTCGGCAAGTCGTCATTCCTTTCGAGAGTTTCGAACGCGAAGCCGAAGATCGCGAATTATCATTTTACGACGCTCAATCCGAATCTCGGGGTAGTTAATCTTCCGGATACGGACGGATTTGTCATTGCGGATATTCCCGGATTGATCGAAGGCGCGTCGGAAGGAATCGGACTCGGTCATGAGTTCCTGAAACATGTGGAACGCTGCAAAGTCATTATCCATATGGTTGACGGTGCTTCCACGGAAGGCCGCGATCCGGTTGATGATATTCATAAGATCAATGAGGAATTGTCCCGTTACAGTGAGAAGCTTGCCGCAAAGCCGCAGATTATTGCCGTGAATAAGATGGATCTTTTCACGGAAGAGGAACAGGAGATCGTGCTTTCCCTGATCAGGGATGCCATACCCGAAGAAGTTCCTGTATATCTGATTTCCGCAGCAACCGGTTTCGGCATAAGAGAACTGTTATATAAAGCTTATCAGATGCTGAAATCGTTGAAGGAAGAGCCAATCATTTTCGAGCAGGAGTATTTTCCGGAGACGATGTCCGGAGCGGACGAGCCTTATACGGTGGAATACGATGTCGAATCTTCGATGTATGTTGTGGAAGGCCCCCGTATCGAGCGAATGCTCGGTTATACGAACCTCGATTCCGAAAAGGGATTTGAATTCTTCCAGAATTTCCTTAAGAGCAACGGTATCCTGAAGAAGCTTGAGGAACTCGGCATTCAGGACGGCGACACGGTACGGATGTACGGACTTCAATTTGATTATTATAAATAAGAGGGCTGCATTATGACCAGTAAACAGAGATCCTTTTTAAAAAGCCTTGCAATGTCGACCGAAGCCATTTTCCAGATCGGCAAAGGAAGACTGACGCCCGAGATTACCAATGCGGTTGATGAGGCATTGGAAGCAAGAGAATTGATTAAGCTTTCCGTTTTGAATAACTGTATGGACGAACCGGATGAGATGGCGCGTGTTCTTGCGGAACGTACGCATTCCGAGGTCGTTCAGGTGATCGGAAAGAAGATCATTCTGTATCGGGAATCCAAAACCAAAAAGAAGATTGAATTGCCGAAATAAATCGGCTTATGCATAATCCGAAAGGAGTCATTATGGCAGAAATGAGTTCAAAAGAGATCACACGCATCGTATGTGCCGCACTTGAGGAGAAGAAGGCCGGAGATGTACGCATCATCGAGATCGGTGATGTTTCTCCGATCGCCGATTACTTTATCATTTGCGACGGACAGAATACCCCGCAGGTCGAGGCTATGGTCGATAACGTAAAGGACAAGCTGATCGCAGCAGACATCTATCCGAAGCGTATCGAAGGCATGAAAAATGCAGGCTGGATCCTGATGGATTACGACGATGTGGTTGTTCATGTATTCTCCAAGCAGGATCGCCTTTTCTATGATCTGGAGCGTGTATGGAGAGACGGAAAGACCGTTTCCGTTGACGAACTGTGAGCGGATTACGGAAAATGATATAGTTTATTCGAAAGAAAAGCCCTTATGAAAAAGGATTTCCGATTTCATAAGGGCTTGCTGTTTTATATTCTGTAGTATGGGCGATAAATCAAACAAATATCTAAACTCGTTTTAACAGCGGCACGTCAGAAGAGACGGAACAGACCGATGACCTTTCCGAGAATCTCGCATTGATCGACAATGATCGGATCCATATAATCGTTCTCGGGCTGGAGACGATAGTGGCCTTTCTCCTTATAGAAGGTCTTAACGGTAGCGGAATCGTCAACCAGGGCAACAACAATCTCGCCGTTACGGGCGGTAGACTGTCTCTGGACAAGAATCTGGTCGCCGTCGTAGATGCCTACATTCACCATGCTTTCGCCTTTAACACGAAGCATAAAGGTTTCAGCATTAGGCATAAATTCGGAAGGAATAGGAAAGTAGTTCTCAATGGACTCAACAGCCAGGATCGGCTGTCCTGCCGTAATGGTTCCGATCATGGGAACGTTAACCACTTCGCGCTTTACGAGATTAAACTCGTCATCGATGATCTCGATGGCTCTCGGCTTGGCCGGGTCGCGGCGGATATAGCCGTTCTCCTCCAAAGATTCCAGATGCGCATGAACGGACGAAGTGGAGCGGAGCTTGACCGCATCACAGATATCACGCAGCGCAGGCGGATAACCTTTCGCAAGGATCTGCTCTTTGATGTATTCTAGAATCTCTTTCTGTTTAGCGGTAATCTTTCCGGGCATACGGGCACCTCCGATGTCATCATTTTTCTATATTATAGCATTGTATTCGGCGAAAAGCAAAACATTTGTTCGAAAAATGTACCAAAAAATCGAACATATTTTTGGTAAAAATGATAACAACAGCACAATTGACAATCGAAAGAATGTTCGGTATAATCAAATCATGACGAACATGCGTTCGGGACGGAGGTTTTTGATCATGACAATGATAAGAGAGTTTATCGCTAAACATATGAAGTTTTCAATTGCCGTATTTGTACTTATTGTTACACTTACGGTGCTCGTATTCGGCAAGAATAAGGCACTCGGCAGCTATGGATATGATAAGCAGTGCGTCAGCATCGAAATAGAAGAAGGCGACACTCTCTGGAGCATCGCCAAGTCTTATTACGTTCCGGAATGCGGAAGTATTCGTGAATATATTGATGAGATTAAGAAGGCCAACCGTCTTTGCACTGACGACATTCACGCCGGCTGTTATCTGATCGTTCCTTACTATGTGCCGGTACACTAAGGTTTATTTCTCCGGCTTACGCCACTTCGATAACGGCTGTTCGTCCGTAACGGCATGAAAGAGCCGTTCACGGATTCCGGGAGCCTCGGCATTGATCTCGTTCAGCAGTTTCGTTGCATATTCTCTTGTGGTATTTCCATCGGCCTTACAGGGATTTTTAAAGACAGGAAGGTCGTATTTGTTCTTGAAACCGACGATATCACATTCGTTGACATAGATAAGCGGACGGATCAGGACCAGCCCCATGCGGTCCCATTCGGTTACGGGTGCGAATGTATGGAAGCGGCCCTCGTAAATTAATGACATAAGCATCGTTTCAATCACATCATCTTTATGATGTGCATATGCAATCTTGTTACAGCCAAGCTCTTTCGCCTTTTCGTTTAATGCGCCCTTACGCATTTTCGAACAGAGTGAACAGGGATTGGTTTCTTTTCTTTCGTCGAAGATTATCTTAGCGATTTCCGTCTCTACAACTGTAAACGGAACATTTAACTCCTCACAAAGTTTTGTGATGGGAGAGTAATCGATATCAAAACCGAGATTCACTGCGATGGCCTGCAGTTCAAAGTGCTTCGGATAGAACCGGCGTAACCCGGACAGCGCATAAAGAAGCGTCAGGCTGTCCTTGCCGCCCGATATTCCTATTGCAATCTTATCGCCTTCCGCGATCATCTGATAATCATCTACGGCTTTTCTTGTAAAACTGAGTAACTGCTGGAGCTTCAAACTGTTATCCCCTTCTCGTTTCGTAAACTGATATTAGTATATTCTATGCATATTCTTTTTTCAATCAGCACTTTTTCGTGGTATTTGCCTTCCTGTTATGGTATAATTATTCCATCTGAAGTAATGCGGAGGTAGAAAACTTGGATACTCTGATGCAGCAGGTCATTAATGAGATCAAGAAGAATATAAAGGGTAAGGACGAGGTTATTACGAAAGTTCTCTGTGCGATGCTTGCGGGCGGACACGTGCTTCTCGAGGATATTCCCGGTGTCGGCAAGACGACGCTTGCGGTTTCGGTTTCCGAAGCAATGTCGCTTACTTATAAGCGCGTGCAGTTTACGCCTGATGTAATGCCGAGCGACATTACCGGCTTTTCGATGTTTAATCCCCAGACGAGAGCGTTTGAGTATCATCCCGGCGCAGCAATGTGTAATCTGCTTCTTGCCGATGAGATCAACCGTACTTCTCCGAAGACGCAGTCCGCGTTGTTGCAGGTAATGGAAGAGGGACGTGTTACCGTTGACGGGAATACCTATTATATTCCAAAGCCGTTCTTCGTTATTGCGACGCAGAACCCTTTCGGAAGTGCCGGCACGCAGCGCCTGCCGGAATCCCAGATGGACCGTTTCATGATCCGTCTTTCCGTTGGGTATCCGAGTCACGATTCCTCTGTTGATATTCTGAAGTCTGATATGCCTTTCAATCAGATTTCGGCTGTTCTTGATAACGAACGTTTCATTGCGATGCAGGAAACGGTTGCCAATCTGCATGTTGACGAGGCGGTATACGATTTTATCGTGAATATTGCCGAAGCCAGCCGTGACAATGAGTACATCAGTCTCGGTGTAAGCCCTCGCGGTACGAAGGCACTGCTTCGTATGGCAAAGGCGCATGCTTTCATGAACGGCAAGGATTATGTCGGCATGGACGATGTGGTTGCGAATATTCCTACGGTTCTTTCTCACCGTATTGTTTTAAATTCCAAGGCAAAGGCCAAGGAAATCGATGTGGATTCCGTGCTTCGTTCCATCTGGAACTCTGTCAGAGTGGCTAAGATCACGCAATAAAAATAGATTCGAGAGATTACATGAAGGATTATATTTATTCCTATCTGAAGTATATCTTTATTCTCTGCGGCCTGACGGCAATATATCTGTTCAATAACCATGCTGTAACGCTTGTGTTTCTGATCCTTGCCGTTCTGATCCCGGTTCTTTCCGTATGCCTTTTCTTTGCGTGCAGCGGAAAGCTCGGCGCGGAGATTTCTTTTCATACCTATTTTTCAAACCGCGGAGACACCGTAAAGCTAACGGTCCGCGTAAAGAATCCGTCTTTTTATCCGCAAACCGACGTCCGTGTCCGTTTCCGTCTGCATCATCTTTTGGATGACGGCAAATACGAACACGAGATCGTCAGTCTGGTGCTTCCGAAGAGCCGCGCGGAACAGACACTTTCCCTCAGGCTGCAGTTCTGCGGCGTTTATCAGGCTGAATTAACCGAATATGAATCCTTTGAACTGTTTCACCTTTGCGGCAGGAAGATTCCTATTGAAGGCACTGCTGAAGTGATTGTTATGCCTTCTTTGATCGAACTGAATGATGCGGTTAATGACGTAACCCGACAGGTAATCGAAGAGGAGGACACCTCCAATGAGCTCGGCAAAGGCGACAACCGTTCCGAGATATTCGATATCCGTGATTACCAGCCGGGCGATGAACTGACGACCATTCACTGGAAACTGAGCGCTAAAACCGAGGCGCTGATGGTAAAGGAATTCTCGGAAGAGTTCGGTGAACAGTTTACGATCTTCCTCGAGCTTGATTATGAGAATAATCAGCAGATGGATGCTTACTTCGACATGCTTTATACCGTTGTCGGATTCTTTTTAAGCAGGAAACTTCGTTTCTCGGTTTCTTACCCTGACAGCAGGGATGACTTCGTGAAGAAGTCGATTGAAAGCGATGACGATCTTATCCAGCTCCTTCTCAGACTGTTTTATGAGAAGAATGCGTCCAATCTTAAGGAAGGCGCAGATGAAAAGCCTTCGGTTTATATTCCGCATTCCGGTTATCTGATGTCATGCCGGATGCATTCCAAGTTTGAAGGAGCCGAGCTGTTACTTAACAACAAGAATCAAGCCCGTCTGTACCGCGTAAACCGTTGATAACATATGCCCGGCGTTGTTTTGGTATATGTTTTCGTTGAACATTTATTGTTGTTCTTAAAGGAGCTTTTGTGAATCGTTTCAAGAAGAAACAATTGAGCCTCATCAATGCCTACTCGGAGAAGACCGGAATCCGGATCGCCGAGATGGGAGAGTGCGCCCAGCCGAAGAAGGACCGCCTTATAAACTGTCTTGTTAAGGGATTTTTGATCTTTCTTGCGGTATACTCGCTCAATATGTTCTTCGTGACGAGCTTTGATCTGCCGTGCAGCAGGCTGATCGTTGCATTTGCCGCATTGATTCTTTCCATGTTCGCGGCAATGTTTTATTACAACAAGCTTTGCTTTAACCTCGGTTTTATTACGCTGTTTCTTTTATTCCTGCCGCTTTCGCTGGGGCTTGTTTCGTTTGCAAACAGCGGTATGAACGCGATCATCAATGTACTTCTGGCGGAAGTCGACAAGAAGCTGAACCTGGACGGCGTCCGTGTCTACCAGGAGATCTATACGAACCGGTATCTTACGGTTACCTGCTGCCTGATCCTGATGATGTTCATGGAAATCTGTTTCCTGAATGCATTTATTTCCGAGCATCTAAGCGGAATCCTGACATTTGCCTTCGCGTATCCGTTTTATCAGATCTGTATCTATCTTTGCGATACGATCAATTATACATATGTATTTCTTTATCTGTTCGTAGTTGTTGCCTGCATCATACTGAAACACGGAAACCGGTTCCGGCCGGTTTTAATGAAACGTTTTCAGGGATGCACCATCCGGAAAGGCAAGGTCATATATAATCCCGTCGTGAAGCAGGAGAGTGGTCTGATCATTAAAACGTCGGCGCTTGTATTTCCCTTCTTCCTGGCGCTTTTCATACTCGGTGTCATGCTGCTTCGTTTCTTTCCGTACAGCGCACGGAATAACGTCAGTGACTGGAAGAAAACCACTGACGAAGCCGTTGCCCAGTTTGCACTTCATGGTGTTGCCGGTTACTTTAACAGTTATGACGGCGCCGGCGGTATGTATCACGGACGTCTCGGCGGCGTTCGTGAGGTTTACCAGGATTTTCAGACGGACCTGATCGTAAGATACGTGCCGTTTTCTTCGGATACGCTTTATCTGAAGAGCTTCGTCGGAACGACATATTATAAGAACCAATGGAAGAATGCCTCGTTATTCAGCAAAGATGCGGATCAGGCGGATTATGATACCGTTGAGGCGGCTTATCTGAAAAAACGTTATGAAGACGGCGAAGATGATTCGGCCATGGCGTTTCTCGAGGTGCAGGTTGTTGACTATATGATGGTTAACGAAACGTTTACGCCATCCTATAACGGCAATTCGTTCTTTGGCAACAAGATGGATTATCAAAAGAAGAAACCGGAGAATCAGATCGTCAAGACGATGATCGATCGTTCCGAATGGCCGCCGAGCAACCGCTTTTCGAGATCCGTGTATTATCCGGTTTTGAATGAGGATCTCGTTCTTAACGCACAGCAATATGACGAGCAGCATGAAGAAGCCCGCAGCAAGGCTTACAGTGACGAATATCTGCAGGTCCCTGATGATGTTCAGACGATTCTCGGAAAGATCATTGAGGAAGAGGATTTCCACGGCAATACGATGGAGATCATCAGCCAGATCCAGAAATATTTCTATGACAATTTCGTTTATTCGCTTGCTCCCGGAAAGACGCCGAATAACCGTGACTTCGTAACTTATTTCCTTACCAGGCAAAAGAAGGGCTATTGTACGCATTTTGCGACCGTAGGAGCATTGTTATTACGACAGATGGGAATTCCCGCCTGCTATGTGGAAGGCTACGCAATTGACCTTGATACCGCAGCAGATTCGTCTGATATTCTTTCTTACGATCCGAAGGAATGGTATGACGGTGACAACCTGTTGGCCGACGAGGAAGACGTTCCGGTACTTGAGGTTGAGGTTTCAGACGCGCATGCACACGCCTGGGTTATGGTATATCTGGACGGTTTCGGATGGTATCCGGTCGAATTTACGACGGTACGGCTTGAGGAAAAGTCCACGAAGGATGATTTCTGGTCCAACCTGGGACGGTATTTTACGGGTGATGAAGGCGAAAGTCCCCTGATCATGCTTACGGAACAGGCTCGTAAGATCGGTTCCGGACTGCTGAACCTGTTGTTGAGAGCATTGATCATCGCTGCATTGGCAGTATTGATCATAGTCGGCATAAGAAAATGGAAATTGTACTTTGTGCCTTCGAATAAAAGACTTTCGAATCAATATGTATTACTGAACCGGCTTTTGAACCGGTATTACCTTGCCAAGCCGAAGAACGTGTATCATCTGGATTCCGTGGCGATCGGCAAGGAACTCGGCATGGAGGAAAACGGGCTTTCCGAATATGCGGCGCTTACCGAACGCGCCAGCTACGGTAAAGACCGTCTCAGCGCCGAAGAATTAAATAAGGCCACGAAACTGTTCCGGATGTATATCCGGACGCTTCGCAGCCATGTAAAAGGTTTGCGTAAAGTGTTCCTGATGCTTCGCGTTTAGTCCTTCCTTAAATGCACCTTATCCCTTGCGGAACGGCGCCTTTCGTCCTCAATTGCGGCGTAATGGCGCCGTGTTGTATTTACGTCTTTATGACCGAGAACATCGGCCACAAGATAAATATCGCCGGTTTCCTGATAAAGTGTCGTACCATAGGTACTGCGCAGCTTGTGCGGCGTGATACGCTTTAACGGAATGCACGACTGCGCGTATTTTTTTACAAGATTCTCGGCCGCGCGAACCGTGATGCGGCGCATCTGGCCGGAGAGGAAGAGTGCGTTTTCATGCCCTTCCTTGGCCGTCTGATTCTTACGGATCTCCAGGTAATCAAGCAATGCCTGGCGGACTTCCTCACCAAAGTAGACAAATGCCTCGTAGCCGCCTTTTCGGACGACTTTCATGCGGTCATTGTCAAAATCCAGGTCCTGAATATCGAGTCCGATGCATTCTGAAATTCGAACACCTGTTCCCAGCATCAAAGTCATCATTGCCAGATCACGCATTTTATTGCGTTCATGAAAGGCATTCTGGCGGTCCGTACCGGAATATTCGCGTTCCACACAGTCTAATAAAATGGCAGTTTCATTCGGATCCAGCCGGATAATGGCTTTCTCATGAAGCTTCGGCACATTTACCTGAATGGCCGGATTATTTTCAATGGAATGATTTTTATAAAGGAAATTGTAAAAGGAACGCAAGGAACAGATCTTGCGTTTGATTCCGCGTTCGTGATTTGTGATAACGGAATGATCCTTTTCATAAACCTTCAGATAATCGAGATATTCATCAATATCATAGGATTGTAACTCTGACAGAAAAGAAAGCGGAATTTCACGAATGGTTTTCCCTTTGAGCGACGGATTACGCGCAAGCAGGAATTCGAAGAAAACCTTCAAATCAACTGCGTAAGCGATTCTTGTACGCGAAGCCGTCGTTTGTTCGATGCCGCGAAAGAAAGTTCCGCAATACGGAGGAAGTTCCGCACGCAGTTCACGCAAACGCATTTCATTGCGAATATTAGTCTGTTCCGCGTAAGATTTTTGATCAGCCATGGAGAATACCTCACAAATTCAATACAAAAAACGATAAAACATATAAAAAGCATATAATTGTCAGAACGGCCGGAAAAGTACCTTATAAGGCAATTATACTACTTTTCGGGGCTAAAATCAACATATTTCTTCGTTAAACCTGCGTTTAGCGAAGAAGTACTTATAGAGGTATTGCACTGCTCTGCCGGGTTTTTGCACGGAAAATGCAATGGATCATACGTTTAAACACAAAAAAAACGGCCTGCAAATGCAAACCGTTTTGAATGATTTCGATTATTATGTTTTACAGTAACCGTCTGTACTGGGAATCCAGAATCTTTCGAAGCTCACGAACTTCTTCGGCGCCGAGATTCTGCTGCGCGAGAAATTCGGTAAAGAAAGCAATTAATTCGCCGCCGAACACCTTGTCGATCAAAGCCCTTGTTTCAATCTGCTGAACTTCATTCTTGGTAATGACTGCTCTACAGATGAATCCGGGATCTTCACGTTTCACGGCGCCTTTTTCAATCAGACGCTTGATAACGGTGTATGTGGTATTCTTTTCCCAGCCGATATAGTCTTTTATTATTCTTGCAATATCTTTTGCAGCAAGGCATTGATTGGACCATAAGAGTTCCATTACATTCAATTCGCCTTCATGCAGTCTAATATCTCCCATAAATAACAAACCGCCCCATATCTCTTTGAATATCCGATTGGTTACATTTACTACTACTCTTTTAGTACATTCGGTATTTTTTATTCTACTTAATTAGAATTTAGTTGTCAATGAAATATTAACGGTTTTATTTCACTATTTTTTCAAAATTGTGTTTGTTCCAAGAAATAATACTGTATGTTGTGGTCGGATTTTTCGACAGGATTTTTACGGTCGGTAAGATATTTCACCCGAAGCGGAATTCCTGCTGTTCCTGCAGCTTCCGAAACGGTCGGAACAGCACGTTTACCCCTCGAAAAATGCTGAAATCCAATGGTACCATTCGTGTAGGACAGATAAGCAGAACGACCTTCTTTTACAATGTTAATTTGAAGGTTTCTTCTCGTAATTTCATGATAAAAATAGCTTTGATAGAGGTATTCCGGCAGGTTTTCATGATTATCCAGCTTATAAAATGTGTCATAATCGTTGGCAACATAGTGCAAAAGCCCGAAATCCGCCATCTCATAGCGGTAGAATTGACCGTCCTTATAGACCGGGACAAGAACGCCGTTTACGCATAAATAATCAAGCTCTTTCAGAAATTCGCGCTCCTGCGCGCCTCTTCGGATGTGCCCGGGATGGAACTGGCCGCGGTAATCTCCGGCATAATCACGGATGTAGTTTAACAGCTGCAGCGTTTTAACCGGGCTCAGCCCTTCCGGCAGATTGTTCAGGTAACGCATCAGAACCGAGGAATACAGCTGCCCGTGTACTCTTCGTATCTCGGACAGATCCGTCCTGTTCCGGTTATATTGCAGGATTGCCTCCGGATATCCGCCGGTCAGCAGATAATCATGGAATAACTCGCGGATTTCCTCATCGATCAGATCCGGAACGGGATTGCCGTTTAGATAATGCGCCCGCAGGAGTTCCGCATAACGGATTTCCTCATCCTGGGAAACAGCCTCCAAAAACTCGTAAAACGAAAATCCGGACACTTTTATGAATTTGTGATTTACTTTCCGACTTTTAAGGAAAATGTCAAAATATTCGATTCTGGACGTTGTGGCGGCAAAATGCGCGGGCAATTCCCTTTGAAACAACGGTAAAACCCGCTCCCGAAGCGGTTCCAGCCCGTCAATCAGCACGAGCATTCTGTTCCTGAGCATATCCGGATCAAACCCGAAGAATGCGCACAGATACTCGCAAAGGGATTGTCCGCTGTCACAGGCCCGGCATAATCCCTCCGTAAAATCCCGGTCGATTGCCGGATGGATCATCACGTAACTGCGGCACCGTCCGGATTCCTGCAGCTGCTTCAAAAGCCCGGTCTTTCCGATGCCGGGAGGTCCGTACAGAATGACGGGCACATTCCGGTCGATGACATGTTCTTCGATTGTCTTATACACATATCGGTTCATATTCTCTCCGTTAATATTCGGAATCCGGTAATATCAGTCACATTTTCCGAGTTTATCGATCAATTCGGCGAAATACGCCGGTAATGGCGCCTCGAATTCCACGTATCGGCCGTCTGCGGGATGCTTGAATCCGAGAATTCCGGCATGAAGCACCTGACCGTTCGTAACATAAGGCTGTTTCACGGGACCGTAAACGGTATCCCCCAACAGCGGATGCCCGATGGATGCCATATGGACGCGGATCTGATGCGTCCGTCCGGTTTCCAGTTCACAGCTCAACAGCGTGTATTTCTTTCCGAACTGCCGTAATACGTGATAATGCGTGACGGCTCTTCGCCCGTCCTTTACGATCGCCATCTTCTTCCGGTCGTTCGGATTGCGTCCGATCGGTGCGTCAACCGTGCCGTCCTCTTTCACAGTGCCGTTAACGATACAGTAATAGACGCGTTTGATCGAATGCACCGCCAGCTGTTCGGAAAGGCATATATGAGCCTTATCGTTCTTACAGACCACAAGCACGCCTGTTGTATCACGGTCGATCCGGTGAACGATGCCCGGCCGCAAGTCTCCGTTAATGCCGGAAAGGGAATCCTTACAATGAAACATCAGCGCATTTACAAGCGTTCCGGTATAATGTCCGGGCGCCGGATGCACGACCATCCCCTTCGGCTTGTTTACGATCACGACATCATCGTCCTCATAAACAATATCGAGCGGAATATTCTCGGGAAGGATTTCGGTAATCTCGGGTTCGGGAATGATAACCGTGATCTGTTCGCCGGTCCGCACGCGGTACGAGGGCTTCTTGACAAGGGTGCCTTCGGCCGACACGCGGCCTTCCGCGATCAGCTGTTCCGCACGCGACCTTGTGATACTGCCCTCACATTCCGATATAGCCTTGTCAATCCGTTGTCCGTTCAGGTACTCTTCGATGAAAAAGGTTCTCTTCTCTTCCATTTGTCCACCTAAAAGTCAATAAAAGAAAAATGACGAGTCATGATTCTGACTCGCCTTTCTCGTTCTTTTCATCCTTCTGCCTTTCGGCTTTTCCGAAGAGTTCTTCGTCTGTATAGTAAAAGAATGCCAGAAAAGCCAGTACAAAAACAGAACAGGTTACATAAATATCCGCGACATTGAATATCGGGAAATTGATCAATTCAAAATAAATGAAATCCGTGACGTATCCGACAACGGTCCGGTCGATCAGATTGCCGATGGCCCCCGAGATCATCACGAGGTCGAGCACCCAAAGGGGAATATAACGCTTCCCTTCGGGAATCTTGAACAGGGCAAATACGAATACGACAACCAGTATTGCCGAAATGACGGAAAGGACGGAAAGCCTTCCCTGGAAGATTCCCCATGCGGCCCCGCGGTTCTCCAGATACTGTAACCGTAACACCCCGCGGATTAAAACGACATCCCGCTTCGGGTCGGTAAGGTTCTTACGGGCCAGGTGCTTCGTCAGCTGGTCGAACGCGATCAGAACGATCGGAAGTACCAGACAGATTGTCAGCCGGATTTTATTCTTTAACAGTTTCATTCTTCTTACTGTCCTGGAGATATTCGGTGTATGCCTCAAACTCCTTCAGGTTAATCTGGAATACCTTACTGTCCAGAAGTTCCTGCTGGGATTTGATCAAAGCCGCGCACTGGGCACGATAGGTCTCATACTGCTGCATCAGGCGGAGTGTCTGCGTATGAAGCTTGGAAAGCTCCTTCTCGGCATTGTTACGGATCTCCTGGGCGTCGGCAAGTGCCTGGCGCTCAATTCCTTTGGCATCCTTTGCAGCGGCAGCCTTAGTCTCCTCTGCGGACTTCTCCGCGAGGACAAGTGCTTTATGAAGGGATTTCTCGATCGTGGTGTAATACTGTACACGATCGTTCAGCGAACTGATTTTCTCGGAAAGATCCAGATTCTGGCGGTAGAGAAATTCATAGTCTTTGTTCAACTCTTCCATGAATTTGTCGACCTGACCTTTGTTGTATCCGCTTGCTGCGGACTTGAATTTCGTGTTTTGAATCTCAACCGGTGTTAACATCGCTTACTTCCCCTTTCAAAATGATTTTTATCTTCTGAATGTCGGAACTCCGAAGCCGTCCTGTCTCATCAAAGCATTATAATCGCCCGTCACATCAATGTTGGCAGGTGAAATGATGAAAATATAACTGGAAATCTGATTCAGATTTCCGCCGATGGAATAGACGCATCCGGAAACGAAATCCATAAGTCTCTGGGCTTTGTCCTTATCGAATCCTTCCAGATTTACGATAATAGGATTGCCGTTAATGAGGTTATCGCAGATCTCCTGGCAGTCATCGTCAAAGCCCTGCGGCTTGATAATCGTTACGCCGAGCGCGTCTCGAACGGTACGGTTTGCGGGCGTGATCACGGGAGGAATCGACGGCGCCTGTGTGAAGGACTGCTGAGCAGGCGGCTGAACTGCCGGTCTTGCAACAGGCGTTCTTGCAGGCTGCTGCTGACGGTACATAGCGGCTTCTCTTGCCTTATAACGCTCCTCAAATGTCATCGTACCGCTTGCGTAACCGCTTCTGCGATCCTGGATCGATACGGTATTGTTCGCGTAAAGTGGCGCTCTCTGGTTCTGCTGGACCGGCTGCGGCGCGGAAGCCATCGGCATTCCGACGCCCATGTCGTCATCCCCGAATTCATCGGTGTAAGGACGCTCAACAGGCTCCTCTTTCTTTTTACGAAACAGCGTTTCCTTGAGGGAGAACTTCGGATGCGCGTCGCGTTCTGCCTTCTTCTCGGCCTTTTTACGGGCTTTCTCCTCTTCCGCTGCTATATAATCGTCATAATCGTCGTAATCATCGAAATCACTGTCATCCGAAAGCTTTAACGAATCAATGATGCTCTTGAAAATGCTCATCTTTCACGTCCCCTTATTTAGTATAATCTCTCTCGCCGAACAGATAGGTACCGACACGGATGTGTGTCGCTCCTTCTTCCACGGCAACCCCGTAGTCACCGCTCATCCCCATCGATAATACATCAACAGAAATATTATTAATGTTTTTCTGATTTATGTCAACCATTAAATCATGCATTGTACGGAAATACGGACGGTTCGTTTCGGCGTCGTCAGTATAGGGCGCAACGGTCATCAGACCGCGCAGCCGGATGTTTTTCAACTGTGCGACTTCCCTGACGAGCGGAAGCACATCCTCGGGCCGGATTCCGAACTTGCTTTTCTCGTCCGCAACATTAACTTCGAGGAGAATGTCCTGGCATTTGCCGATCTTTCCGGCCTGCTTGTCAATCTCCTGCGCCAGGGCAAGCGAATCAACCGAATGGATCAGACCGGCAACCGCAACGGCCTTCTTGACCTTGTTGGATTGCAGGTGTCCGATCAGATGCCAGTTTACGGCGCCGCCTTCAAGCTGTGACGCCTTCTCGCACATTTCCTGCACTTTGTTCTCTCCGAATTCCGTCTGGCCGCATGCCATGGCTTCTTCAATCATCGCTAACGGTTTCGTCTTACTGACGGCGATCAGCGTGACTTCGGATGGATTTCTGTTACTCTTTCTGCACCGCGCCTCAACTTCTTTGAGAACGTCGGCGATACGGTCCTTAATCATATATGACTGTTCCGGATGTACCGGAACTCCTTTCTGTAACTTCCTAGTAGATCGTCTGGGATTCTTCGATCGTGGAGGAATCCTTTGCGATATGATCATGCTCCGCAATGCTGAAGGACATGCCGGCCTTCACAACGCAGAATTCCTTTCCCATCTGCACAAGTTCCACGCGTCGGAACTGCGCAAATCCTTTGTTGACGCAATAGACGCCGGTCAGCTTTCCGACAAGCGAGATCTGGAATGTATCCTGTGTCTTGTCATCATAAATGAAAGTGCCGTACGTGATCGCTTTCATGTCTATGTAGTTATAGGTCTCATCTTCATAATAGATCTCGACCGGAAGAAACTCGTAATATTTCTTCTTCTGTTCCTCGTCGTGACGAAGGATCATGATTCCGGTCTTATTGGAATCGCCGCCCTTCGTGAAATACGACTTCGGCACCATATAAAACTCTTTCTCGACAAGCGCGGTCTTCGGAATCTTCAGACCATCCTCCTGCACGAGATCAAGATTGACGGTCAGAAATCGCTTGTTCAGATAACGGACCATATACTGCTTTAACGTGATGCGCGCGAAATATCCGTCGCCGATGTGCATGAAGATAACCGGCGAAGTAAGCGTCAGGTCATCATCCTCGATCGTATAGGTGATCGTTGTTTTCTCACTGAGCCGTTCATACTGCTTTTCGGTAAGGTTCAGGACAATGCTCCAGGTCTCATCCGACAGCAGTTTATAAATCGTACTCCCCTGCTCCTTCAAACTGGCGTCGAACAGGTTCGAGCTTGTATAGTTCTTCTTGTTGAAGGTTTCAAGCGTAACATGATCCGCATCAAGTCCGTCAAGCGAATCCGAAAAATAAGACACAAGTCCGGATGCCTCCGCCTTATGAACGGTAAGCGAACCCTGATAGGACTGATCGATCAATATCTCATTCAGATGCTCCATCAGATAGGTATCGGAGATGCTGTTAACGGTCGTCGTGAGTTCATCCTTCAGCGAATAAACGAGGCTGAAATCGGATTTGTCATAATGCTCGTTGTAATTGCTGATACAGTTCTTGATTTGCTCGACATCCTCGTCGGAAAGCGTATACGATTCATCGTTGCCGGAGATCATGTTATAGATCTGACGGCTTTCATCGATGGAATACACGGTTTCGCCCTTGGAAACCCGCGTACCGCTCCGCATATAATAGTTTACGTATCCGGCGATACCGGTCTTCACGGGCGTTTCGTTACGGATGATCACCGCCTCGGCCTTCGTATCGGACGCCAGCGGCAGCATCTGAACCTCGTAAATGGAAAGGTGCGAATGGTTGAAGTACAGGATAATATTGACAATGATATACAGCGTGAAAGCAATAAAAACAACCGTGCCGACATTCAGCTTGGAAACCGCGCTGCTTCTCCTGGGTGTTCTTTTCGCCGCCATGAAATCCTGCCTCCTTTCCTCTTTCGCGCCCGAACGCAATACCACGAATAAATTATACTATAGTTGTCGAAAAAAATAAAGTTTTCTGTTCCGGAAAATGTGAAAATTCTTCTTTTTTTCACAGATTTCCGGAAAGGAAAATGAAAAAACGGGCAATGGTCGTAAACCACTGCCCGTAAAAGCCTTGCTATCGATTGAAAACGCCGAATTACAGTGCAACGATAACCTTGCTGCGAACGCTTTCGGAAAGCGTCTCTGCATTAGCGGAAAGGCTGATGATGATGTCAACGTTGAACTTAACGGAAACCATATCAAGCTTCTCAACAACACGGTCGATGTCGTCTGCGTTCATGCAGGCAATCTTCAAAAAGCTGTCAAGGTAAATCTTCTCAAGATCATGATCCTGGGAAATGATACCGCAGATGAAACCAACAAATTCAGATGCGCACTCAACGCAATAATCGTTTACATTAATCAGACGGATCTTATTATTGAGCTCATACATGTGCTTGTTGCTCTTATCAAGATATACGATGGTACCCTTTGATGTTACGACATCGGCATTCACCTTGTCCAATAAAATCTTGGTCTTTCCTTTGCCCTTTTCTCCGGCGATAATCTGTACCATTGCTGTGTCCTCCTAAAGTGTTATTTGGGATATTTTTATTATATTACACCCATGCAAAAAGTACAACTCTATTTCACGAAAAATACAAAAAACGGATGCCTTATTCCGAAAGACAGTAAGTTGACATCAAATCATTCATCTTCGTGTATAATTTTTCTTCGCTCTCCGCCCGGAATACCCCGAGAATATACTCGGTTCCGTAGGAATTCTTAATATGCATGATCAGACAGTAGCCGGCCGAATTGGTCGTTCCGGTCTTACCGCCGAGGATCGCGATGCTGTTCGGATAATCATAGTGGTGCTTCGGATCCGTCAGCTTAAAGCAGTTGGTCGTTTTCACGGTTCTCGAACGCTGCGCGCCCGATTTATCCACGTAATTGTAACGCTTCTCGGTATAGGTCATGATCTCGCGGAATTCTTTATATTTCGTGCATTCCTGATAGACGATATACATATCGTAAGGCGTTGTCTTGTGCTTGTCGTCGTGAAGTCCGCTGGCGTTTACGAAATTCGTATTGAGACCGCCGAGTTTCTTCATCTCCTGGTTCATCAGCTCGACAAATGCGGCCTCGCTTCCCGCCACATGGATCGCAAGTGCCACTGCGGCGTTGTTCGCCGAACTTACAAGCATACAAAGAAGCAGGTCGTGAACGGTCATGATGTCGCCTTCGTTCAGCTCTTCCACCGAACCGCGGCTGAACTCCGCCATTTCCTTCGTGATCACAACCTTTTCGTCGGTCTTGCAGCGGTTCAGTGTCACAAGCGCGGTCATCAGTTTGGTGATACTCGCCGGCGAGAAAAGCTCATCCATACGATATCCGAAGACAAGCTCGTTCTTCGTCCGGTTGATGACGAACGCGCATCCTTTTCTGTCAGGCTTCTCTTCGTCGAACACATAGTCCGTCGTCAGCATGTCATGCGTGACATTGCAGATGAAGAACTGTGAAAGTAACGGCGCGTAACGGGCTTCCGACTGGGCACCGATATCCGCGTGGACCACGCTGTCCTTCGACCGGTAATCGCCAAGAAGGCTCTTCTGTTTCTTTCCGCAGCCCGTACAGCCGGCCAGTATGGCTGTCACGAGGAGCAAAGCGGTGATTTTCTTCATGGTACTGTCCTTTCTGAAGAACATGTTTACGGCAAATGTGATATTACTTGACGTCGCGAAGCAGTTCGTTCAGATTCATTTCGTATTTGTCTTTTTCAAGAAGCGTCGATTTATTCTGAAGTCCGATGTTCAAAAGAACTCCGATCGTGATCATGTTCGAAAGAAGCGCGCTCAGACCGGAACTTAAAAACGGCAGCGGGATTCCCGTGTTCGGAAGAAGTGAAACAACAACGCCGATATTAACAAGCGTCTGCGTACAGAGCATGATTGAAATGCCGGCCGCGATCAGATATCCGAGACGGTCCTTCGCATTCATTGCAACACGGAAGCCGATGAACGTCATCAGCAGATACAGTCCGATGATCAGAATACAGCCGAAGAACCCGAACTCTTCCGCTACCGCCGAGAAGATAAAGTCGGACTCTACTACCGGAACGTAATGCGCGTAGTTCGAAGTGTCGCCGATAATGGTCTTTCCGAACATACCGCCCGATTCGATCGCCGCGGCGGCCTGGTTCTGCTGGTACATAAGGTCGGGGTATTTATCCGGTTCCTTCAATGCAAGAATTCGATTGATCTGATATTTGTTCTTAATGAGTTTCTGGTTCGGCTGCAGGATATACCAGAACAGTCCGATCGCGGACGGTATCCCGACCGCCAGCGCCGGTATGACAATCTTATACGAAAGACCGGCAAGAAACAGCATGCAGAAAAACGTTGCGGACAAAACGATACTTGTCGACAGATCCGGCTGATCGTAGATCAGATAGATCGGCAGCAGACATAAGCCCAAAACCAGCAGAAGCGTCCAGAAGCGGTTGATCCTGTCTCCAACTTTAACCATCAGCTGGGCGGCAAATACGATAACAATGATCTTGGTAAGCTCCGACGGCATGAACTCGAAACCGTGCTGGGCTTTACCCGCACCGCCTATTTTGATCCATCGTTTCGCGTCACGGTATGCCCATCCGTATACGAGGTTGGATCCGGGGATTCCGCAGTTATAAGTAACAAACTTACAGATAAGCATCATGCCGAGATTCGCAAGATACATGAGAATATACATCTTTGCAATGAAATGATAATCGATCAGCGATACGACGATCATTACAAGGAAACCGAGAAGAAGTCCCGGCAGTTGCCGTTCAAACTGGTTCTCGTCCGCGTCCTGCAGTTTCTGTATCAAAACAAGCCCGACCGTTGCAAGAATGATCAGGATCGAGACAATCGAAAACTTGTAATTGTTAATGTGATAACGATACTTACGAAACATATGGACTTCCTTTTTTTCTAATCAAGCAGTTCGTACAATTCTTCATCTGCGCCGAACGTGTCGGTCTCCACATAACGAAGCTTTACGGTATCTCCGACCAGCTCCGCGATCATGCTGCAGTTCTCAAGGCCGCTCTTTTTGAGAAGTTTTGCTTCCTTCTTGCGTTCCTTATCGGTCTTATCAGGAACGGTATACTCATATCGCCCGATCGCAAGACGCTCGGGATTCATCTGCGCGGCAAATACGAACGATTCCCGGTTTGAATTGGTACCGGCAAGAGCGGTTCCCAAAAGCGCGCCGATGACGATGATGCTTCCGCCGCTCACGATCTCCGCTCCGGCTTCCACGTTGCCGACGATAACGATCGAATTTTCCGTTTCGAGGCGTCGCCCGGAACGAAGGATTCCCTGATACATCTGCGCGGTTTTCGTGGAAAGGCTTCCGATCACCTGGTCCATGGACTGCTTCAGGATCTCTTCGTTTGCTTCATTTCCGTCAATGACGCAGATGATCTCGAGTTCCGAGTTCTCCGTGATGACACGGAGGATTTCCTTCTGCTCTTCGGTGGACAGTTCACGTCCCTCAAATCGCATGGACATGCGGGCGCTTCCGAGAAATTTCGCGGAAGTTTTCATGCGCTTCTCGAGTTCGGTCAGAATCTCTTCAAACGGTACTTCGTTCGATAAAACAAGGGAGATTCCGTCTTTATAGCCTTTCAGAATAACCGTATTCTTCATGGATAACCCTCTTCTTTTAGTCGCTGAACTTGATAGGACCGATATTGGCGGCAAATACTTTGCCGGAAAGCAAGGCATCGCGGTTGTCGCCGTTAAAGTAATAGCCGTAAACCTCTCTTGCGACGATGGCTGCATTCGCGGAAGCGTACCCGTTCGGGATTACGACTGTCACACAGATCTGCGGATTGTCGCTCGGCGCATAGGAAAGGAACAACGCGTTGTTCGGATGGTTTAAGCTGACCTGGGCCGTTCCGGTCTTACCGGAAACTTTGAAATCCAGGTCGGTATAGTATTTGCGGATACCGGAATCCTTGTGGTTGACTACGTTATACATGCCGTTCTTAACCGCGTACCAGTATTCCTGTGGAATCTGCGTCAGCGAGTTGCGGACGGTGGCAAGATTGCTCATCAGCGTTTCACCGGTCGGACCGACCACCCTGCTGACAAGCGTCATATCGTAACAGGTACCTTCATTCGCGATCGTAGTCAGGTATCTCGCGATCTGGACCGGCGCAAAGCTGTGATAATACCCGATGGCGGTACGTACGGCATCTTTCGGGGAAATCTGCGGAGCAGATTCGGATACCTCGACGCCCGAAAGGTCTCCGAGACCGAACAATTTCGCGTATTTCTGGATCGTCTTGATACCGAGAGCATCGATGTACTCTCCGCGCTGGTTGATCGATACACGGTAACCGACCGTGAAGAAATAATAGTTACACGAATCGCGGATTGCCTCGGAAACGGTCAGCTTGCCATGCGAATTCGGGTAAGCCCAGCAACGCGGCGAAGGATCGACTTCGAGGAATTTGCCCTTGTCTTCGATAAGTTCGTCGGTCGTGATGACGCCTTCCATGAGACCCATGATCGCCGACAGCGGTTTGAAGGTCGAACCGGTTGTCGTCTTCGAGGAAGTTGCGCGGAATACAAGCGGATATGATTTGTCCGCAAGCAGTTTCCGGTAATAGGTCATGTCAATCTTGTTCGCGAAATAGTTGTTGTCATAGCTCGGATACGAAACCATGCATTCCACGGTTCCGGTATTCGGATCAGTCAGGATGATCGAACCGCTGCACGGCTCAAGCGCAAGCATTGCGGGCGTGATCTCCATCGTACGGATCTTATGGACCATGAAATCATACGGATCAAGCGTATAATTCATGAGTTTCTCGTAGGAATCCGCATCGGGCTCAAGAATGTTCTGGTCGAAAAGCAAAAGCGCGATATCGCGTAATTTGATGACATAGTCGAAAATAAGCGTATGGAAAATCTTACTCTTATAATCGGCATCATCCCGCAGATTTTCGATAATATACTGCCGCAGGAATCCATAGAGTTCGTTTGTATCATAATACTCTTCGCCGATATTCAGTTTATCGAGGTTGATCCATCCCTGTGTGATCGCATACTGCAGGAAATGGCTCAGACTGGACTGCTTTTTGTTAAAACTGATATACTCGGGATCCAGCGTGTTGATAGCACCGTTATTGACAATGCCCCATCCGGAATTGCCGAGTTTCTGGTACATGAAATCCAGGTATTCCTGAATCAGTTTTGAAACTTTGTCGCCATAGACATCGCAATCCGGCTCAAGCTGTTTCAGATAGTTCTCCCAGATATAACTCTCGTTCTTATCAAAAAGATACTGGAGATCCTTTTCAATCTTGGTCGCGTCTTCGCTCTTGAAATGGTCCGTATTGATGATATTGTTACTGAACAGGGCGTAATACACTTCGTAGATCGGGATCGTGATCTCGGTCGCGTCCTCCCCCTTACTTCCGTAAGACATATCTTTTACGATGGCCGCAAGAAGAATACCCGCGACATTTCTTTTGATAATGTTGTAGCAGCAGATCTGCCGCTCGCGGTCAATAGTGAGATAAATGTCATTGCCCGGAACGGGTTCCTTCGTGATCGTCTTGGTTCGAACCTGTCCGCGGTCGTTGATCAATATCGTATACTCTCCGTCCGTACCGGAAAGATAGGTTTCATAAGACTTTTCAATACCCGCTTTACCGACGACACTGTTATCGTTATAACGGGTTCCGGTGCCTGCCTCCTTCAAAACGGCAAGCTCATCCGCGTTGACAAGTCCGACATATCCGACAATATGGGAGAAATATTCGGAATCCAGATAGATCCGGCGAGACGACTTTGTGATCTCAAGACCGGGGATCGTAGTCGTATTTTCATAGAAAGTAATACGTGCCTCGTCACTGATGTTGCTGACAACGCGGAAGGACGAATAGCTCGGGTACATGGTAAAGAACTGGTAGCGGTACGCCATGATCTCAAGGGCATCCGCCTTCGAGTACTCCTCGCTGATCTGGAACATGCGGGAGGCACTGTTTCCGAAACGCATAAACTGGAATACCTCCTCGGCTGTTGCGGCTTTGTGCTGTTCGGTCAGTTCCTTAACACTTTGCAGACCGTAGGCATTCTTTTTAAAACGGTCCAGTGCGGATCCGCTGACCGTAAACCGGAGGGTCTCATCTTCGTCCATTACGATGGGGAAGGAAAATTCCCGCTTATAGCCGTATTTTCTGAGGATTTTGATCAGCTCATAGATGGCCGTATTCATCTGCTGGCCATTCGTAAGCTCCGCGGAATTGAACATGTCGAGGTTATACTGAAGCTCGTTGTAAGCAAGCAGATTCCCGTTCTTGTCATAGATATTACCGCGCGTTGCCGGGATGGATACGGTTTTCGTGTAGGATTTTTCGTCACGTGTGATCTTCGTCTTCTCGGGCTCTACCATCTGCATATTGAAAATATGCGCGATAATGACGATAAATCCGAGGCAGAGCACAAGAAATACGGGAACCAGGCGGTTCGTAAAAATCTCTTTCAGTTTTGCCCAGAAGGTATGTTCCATAAACTACTCCGTATCAGTCTTCCACCTTCGAATAATCGGTATACAAAGGCTTCGTAACTTTCCAATAGATCAGATCAAGGATCCGGTAGACAAGGATAAATACGACCGTCGTATAGATTGCCTGCGGAAACATCTGGTTCGATATGTACGAGACGATATTGGTACGTCCTCTTGTCATAAATAAGAACAGATAAAACATGAAGCTGTACAGGAATTCCGATCCCGCAACCATGGCAAGGGGAAGCAGAAAATCGTTCTGTACATAGTATTTGGCCATGAACCCGTTCAGATATCCGATAAACATGTAAAAGAGCGCAAAAACGCCCAGAAAACCGCCGGAGGTGATATCTAAGACAAGCCCTGCGGCAAATCCGATGAACATGCCCTTTGTCTTGCCGCGGTGGTAGGCGGCGGCAACAACGACCATGATGATCAGGTCCGGAATGTTGTTGAAACCGAATGCCACATAAGGCAGCACCGTGGATTTCAAAAGGATTGCAATTAAGATTTCAACTGCATAAACCAATACTACTATCATGTAAGGAATGATCCTCCGTGTTACTCTTCGTCCGTAGCGAGAAGATTCTCTTTCAGGTCGGTAATGATCAATACCGTGTTCAGGTGTTCAAAGTCCACAACCGGCGTCAGATAACCGGTCTTGGTAAGACCGTCGTTCTCGTTCTGGATATTTGAGATATATCCGATGAGAATGTCCGGAAGGTACTTGTCGCTGAGCGGCGAGGTGTAAACTTTATAGTTATTTCGCGCCTCGGTATTGATGGAAAGGTCGCGGATCTCGATATAGCCGATGGAAAGAAGCTCGAGGTTTCCGCAGACGATACAGTCATCCTCGGTCTTTGTTACGATCGCGCTGACATAGTTGTTATCGTCGATGATCGAACGGACAACCGAATAGTTCGGCCCGACTTCGGTGATGATACCGACAAGACCGCTTCCCGCGATTACATTCATGTCGACTTTAATGCCGTCGCGGCTGCCTTTATCCAAAGTAAACCGGGAATAATAACCGCTTGAATCTTTCGCGATGATATTGGCGGCTACGGTTGAATAGTTCTTATAGTTCTCGGAAAGGGCAAGCAACTGCTTTAAACGCTCCAGGTCGTAAAGCGACTGCTCCATCGACTGCTTCTCGCGGCTGATCCGGTCATTTTCCTTCTTCAGCTCTTCGATCTCTTTCTGCAGTTCTTCCACTTTTTCAAAATTGTCGACGGCGTTGTTGATGCTTGCGCCGATCGTCGTGATGCCCTTCTGCAGAGGAATCACAAAGGAATTCAGTCTCGTCCGGATCGGATCGAAAACATTCCGGAAACGGTAAGAGAAGAAAATCAAAAAGATGCAGACCATGGTCATGATCAAAAGCACGAACCGCGGTTCCATATCATATTTCGGATTTTTGCGTTCCTTCATGGTTTCCTCCTTTCCGGCATCGGTAATCTGTCTTTATTCATTGCTTATACATCGAAATGGTCGTCCGCAAGCGCCTGCCTGAGGCCTACGGCGTATTTGTCGTAATAACGGTCTTCTATTACCTTGGCAAGGCCGGTCGTAACGGTCATGCTGCCGTAATCGCTGACGTTGATCTTGTTGTCCCCGAGGTTCGTTCGGAACAGAAAATCCAGTCCGTTCAACGCAGCGGAGCCGCCGGTTACATAGATACCGTTATGATATACATCGGCCGCGATCTCGGGCGGTGTACGGTCAAGGATAACGCGGATGTTCTCGAAAATCGTCTGCATCTGCTCCGCAACCGCGTTATTCACAAGCTCGGTCGTGATCTCACATTCACGCGGAAGTCCGGTTACAAGATCGCGTCCGAACGCATTCTCCGTATCGTCCCGGACCGAAGAAAAATGCACCAGATCACACTTCAGCATTTCGGCAGTCTTCGTTCCGATCAACAGATTGTACTTCTTACGGATGTTGTTGATGATGGCTTCGTTGAACTGGTTGCCACCGACCGGAAGCAGCTTGCTGAACATAATGCCGCCTAAACTGATGATGGAGATTTCGGTCGTATCGGCACCGATGTTTACAAGCATCGTGCCCTGGGATTTGACGATATCAATCCCGGCTCCGATGGCATCGGCAATCGGCTTTTCCACAAGATAAATCTTGCGGGGACGCACGATGGAGCTGTCCACGAGATCATAGAACGCCTTCTTCTCCACCTCGGTAATATCGCTCGGCACGGTGATATAAAAGGTCGCGCCGCGGAATTTACCGAAGATTCGCGTCAGGTCGAGGAACATACAGTTCAAAAGAGAAAGCATGTTGGCAAATTCGGCAATAACGCCGTGATTGATCGGAAAACGGACATCGATTGCGTCGGGCGTCTTTCCGTACATTTCAAAAGCCTCGTCGCCGATGGCGATGATCTTCTTATGATTGCGGAAGGAAATGGCGCTCTTCTGATGAAAGACTACGCCCTGCCCTTTCCGGTAGATTTTCGTGGAATCGGTACCGAAGTCGATTCCGAACACTTTAACTGCCATGAATGTTCCTCTCTAAAACAAGCCGGGATTTGCGTCCCGAAAGCTGTAATAACTGTTGTTTCCGAATATGATATGGTCGATCATCGGCAATTCGAGCATTTTGCCGAGAGCAATAACATTGTCGGTAATGGTACGATCCTGACTGCTAGGCGCAGGGTCACCGCTCGGATGGTTATGCATTAAGACAAAACAGACCGCACGGTTCTCTAAAGCAATCCGGAAGATATCCCGCGGTGATGCAGGCGCGCAGTTCACAGAACCTTTGGAAACGTCTGTTTCACGGATTCTTCGAAGCCGGTTATCTAAAAGAAGAATCCAGACTTCTTCCTGCTGTCGGAAACGCATATGCTCACGGTAATACCGGAATATGCTTGAAGAGTCGCTGCAGATCAGTTCCTGCTCCCGCTGCTCTTTCCAGATGCGCGCTGACAGTTCCCCGATCGCGGCCAGCTGGAGCATTTTCACGCGGCCGATGCCTTTGATGTCTCGAAGCTGTTCGGGGCATATTCCGGGAAGGCCGCCGATTCCGTTGATTGTCCGTAATACTTCGTAACTTGTCTGAAGTACGGAATATTCGGAACTTCCGGACCTGATAATGACCGAAAGAAGCTCCGCATCCGATAAGGACGCGATGCCGGACCGTTCCGCTTTCCTGTCCGGTTGCTCGCTTTCCGGCAACGATTTCATATTCCATTTTGGATTCATTGTTTCCTTTCCATTCTCTCCGGGAAGCAATGATGCAAATGCCAAATACTTATTATATCACATCTGCCGCATTTTGTATATTGCGGGGTTAGCAGCCTTGCATGAGGCTGTAAACCAGGCTCTTTGCTACAGCGTAACGCAGCCTGCGCGGGCCATTTCCTCAAGCGACATCAATATGCCGAGTTTCGCATGGTACCAGGTAAGTCCGCCCTGAAAATATACGTTGTAAGGCTCGATCAGGGGCCCGTCCGCTGACAATTCGATCGAAGAACCCTGGTAGAAAGCTCCGGCAGCCATAATGACGTCTGACTGGTACCCGGGCATTGCCCAAGGTTCGGGCGTAACGTAGCTGTCAACAGGAGCCGCAGCCTGAATGCCTTTACAAAAAGCAATCAAACCTTCCGCCGTACCGAGGGTAACCGCCTGGATAATGTCGTGACGGCTTTCCGTTCCGTTCGGAACGACCTTGGAGCCGAGTCTTTCATACAGATTGGCGGCAAATATGGCTCCTTTGAGCGCACCCGCCGTTACCGTCGGCGCAAAGAACAATCCCTGGAAGAAGTTGCGGTTCAATCCAAGCGAAGCGCCTACTTCCTTCCCTAAACCGGGGCTTGTAAGACGGTATGCGCACTGCTCCACATAGGCTTTCTTTCCGACGATATAGCCGCCGCAAGGAGCAAGTCCGCCGCCGGGATTCTTGATCAGAGAGCCTACGCAAAGATCCGCTCCGACATCGGACGGCTCGATCCGTTCCACAAACTCGCCGTAACAGTTGTCAACCATACAAATGACATCAGGCTTGATTGATTTGATAAAAGCAATGAGTTCTCCGATTCTCTCCACCGAAAGCGTAGGCCTCGTAGCGTAGCCTTTGCTCCGCTGGATCTCAACGAGTTTCGTCTTCTCATTGATCGCGGCACGGATGCCTTCAAAATCAAAACTTCCGTCCGGTAAAAGGTCTGCCTGACGGTAACTTATCCCGTATTCGCTTAAAGAACCGGGCGCCGGCGTGATTCCGATGACCGATTCGAGTGTATCGTATGGCTTTCCGACCGGTGATAACATTTCGTCCCCGGGGCGGAGATTCGCGGCAAGCGCCAGTGCCAAAGCGTGGGTTCCGCAGGTAATCTGTGCTCTGACGAGAGCATCCTCGGCGTGAAATACCGAAGCATAAACAGCCTCCAGCGTTTCTCTGCCGAGATCGTTATAGCCGTAGCCGGTGGAAGCCTCCATACAGCCTTCACTGACGCGGTGCTCCTGCATGGCCTTCAATACCTTCAGCTGACAGTATTCGGCTGTCCGGTCAATTTCTTCAAAACGTTCTTTCAGCTCCTTCTCGACGGTTTCGCCGAGCTTTAAAACCTCTTCGCGGATACCGAAATCACGATATGCCTCTAACAATTGCTTTGTCCTCCAGTATGGTAAGCATATCCGACAGGATTTCGTCGTCGGACTGCTTGGATTTATCAAACCATGAAACATCTTTTTCACGGCGGAACCAGGTCAGCTGCCGTTTCGCGAAATGCCTGGTTTCAAGCTTTATGCGTTCTACGGCTTCCTCTAACATACATTCGCCGCGAAAATACGAAAGAAGCTGCTTATAGCCCAGTCCCTGCATGGCCACATGGCATTGGCCGAAGCCAAGGTCGATCAGGTTTTGAACTTCTTTCTCGAGCCCCTCTTCCATCATGATATCGACGCGCCTTTCAATGCCGTCATAGAGTTCCGCACGGTCTCTCGTCAGAACAAAGTAAGCATAATTATATTCCGGTTCACGGGCCGCGTTGATCTTGTTGTGCTCCGAGATCGGATAACCATGCATATGATGAAACTCGAGTGCCCGGATAACTCGTTTCACATTTCCCGCAGGAATGGATGCGGCGGATTCCGGGTCAAACTCCGAAAGCATCTTATGAAGTTTCGCGGGACCGCCGTCTGTTAATGCCGTTTCCGAAAGAGCTTCACGGTATCCGTCGGACTCCTCTTCTGCATCAAATTCGACGCCTTTCAGAAGCGCCTGGATATAAAACCCCGTACCGCCGACAACGATCGGAATATGGCCGTTTGAAAGAATCTTTCCGATTGCCTCTTCCGCCATACGCTTGAAAACGGTTACATTGAACTCCTCGTCGGGAGTCAGGCAGTCAATCAGATGATGCGGTACACCATTCATTTCTTCCGGGCGGATCTTCGCCGTACCGATATCCATATATTTGTATACCTGCATCGAATCGGCGCTGATAATCTCGCCGCCGATCCGTTTCGCAAGGCTTATCGATAAGGATGTCTTCCCGACCGCAGTGGGACCCGACAGAATAACAAGAGGCTTCTTCATAGATTTACAGAATTCGTTTGAATTTCTTCTCCATTTCCTGTTTCGTCATCGTGATGATCGTCGGCCGTCCGTGCGGACAATGGAACGGATTCTCTAAAGAAAGCAGTTCCGCAAACAGATGCTCCGCTTCCGCCTCGGAGATCCACTGATTTCCTTTGATCGCCGCCTTACAGGACATCGATGCAAGCGTCTCATAAACGCGCTCCGGGCGGATCGAACCGCTGCCTTCCGACAGTTCGTCCAGGACAGCCGTAAAGTATTCCCTGGCATCCATGCGGTAAAGCGTTGTCGGAACGGCACTGATCTGGTAATCCCTTCCGCCGAAATGTTCGATCACGAAACCGATATTCAAAAAGTCCTGACGGTATTTTGCAAGCGTTTCTTCCTCGCGTATCGTAAGAGAAACGAGAATCGGCGGCAGAAGGTTTTGCGAAAACACTTCTCCGCTGTTCATGGCCGCAACGAAACGCTCGTAATTGATCTTCTCATGGGCAGCATGCTGGTCAATCAGATACATCCGGTCCCCTGTCTCAATGATCCAGTAGGTCTTGAAAACCTGTCCGACAATCCGAAAATGAATGTCAGATCGAAGCTTATTGAAGTCCTGCGAAACCGATACCGGATCAGAGGAAACCGATGAAGGAACGGTTCCCGAACCGTCAGCAACATTTTCAACGGCCTTAGGCGTCGCAGGTTCATATTCCGATGTGTTATTCGTTTCAGGAGCCCGTTCAGCAGCCTTTTGAAAGTCCGCATCCGATTTCTCAATCTTTTTTCGATTCTCCGCAGGGTCCTTCGGAATCTCTCGCTCTTCAATGAACGAGAGCTGCTCAGCAGGCGCTTCCTTCGGAAAATGCGCCGCCGCGGGCGATACCGGCTTATATGCGGGAGCACTTTCCATCAGGCTTTGCAGACGATTCGTTTCAAAGCTTTCGGGAACACGATCGACATATTTGGGTCGTTTCTCCTCTTCCGCTTCCATGGCGGGGATCAGTACCGATTTTCGTAACGTTTCCCGAACGGCAAGCGTCAACTCGGAACAGATATCCTCCTGCGAGGAGAATCTGATATCCTGCTTGGTCGGATGAATGTTGACGTCGATAATATCGGGATCAACATCGATCAAAAGTAACGTGAACGGATATTTGTGCTGCATCAGATACGTGCTGTACGCATCCTCGATTGCCTTATAAAGGACATTGCTGCGCACGCTACGGCCGTTTACAAAGAACATCTCCAGATTCCGGTTTCCGCGGGAGATCATCGACTGACCGATAAATCCGCTGACCGACACGAGGTCGCCGTGATAATCGATCGGGATCAGATGCTCCGCTATCTCACGTCCATATACGGAATATACGGCGTCCTTGCGGTTTCCGTTGCCGGAAGTATGGAGGATCGTTCTTCCCTGCGACATGAAGGAAAATGACACATCGCACGATGATACCGCGAACCGGTTCACCAGTTCATTGATATAGCCCGATTCTGTTACCGCAGACTTTAAGAACTTTCTTCTCGCGGGAACATTATAGAAAAGATCCCGGATCATAAAAGTCGTTCCGTTGGGACATCCGATATCCTCAAAGGAAATCTCAGCTCCGCCGTTAATGACATAACGGCTTCCGAGAAAATCCTCTTCCCGCTTCGTAAGAAGCTCAACCTTGGCTACGCTTGCGATGCTTGAAAGCGCTTCGCCGCGGAATCCGAGGCTTCTGATACGTCTCAGATCCGCTTCCTCGCGGATCTTACTGGTTGCATGTCTTAAAAAGGCGGTCTGAATATCGTCTTTCAGAAATCCGGAGCCGTTATCGGTCACACGAATAAACGATATTCCTCCGTTTTGTATGTCTACCGTGATGCTTGTCGCACCGGAGTCCAGGGAGTTTTCAATCAATTCCTTAACGATGGACGCAGGCCTTTCAATGACTTCTCCTGCGGCAATCCGGTTTATGGTATCCGGATCAAGCACACGAATAACGCCCATTTTGTGACTCCTTTCCCGGTATGATCAGCCGCCGTTTTGCTCAAGATAATTCTCAAACTGCTCTTTGCTCATTAAGATCGTTCTCGGCTTGGTGCCTTCCTCAGGTCCGACTACGCCGGCCTCGGCAAGCTGGTCCATGATTCTTGCGGCACGGTTGAAACCGATCTTATACATACGCTGTAACAGTCCGATGCTCGCTTTATCCTTCTCGATAATAAACCGTCCGGCTTCGGCGAAGTATTCATCGTGGTCGGAATCCTGCGAAGAATTGTCCGAAAGACTTGAACTTCCGTTCTTCTTGCCGGTTTCCGCGGACGCTTTGTCAATCTGCTCGGAAATCCGCTCACTGTACGAAACGGAGCCGTTATTCTTCGTCTTGATATCGTTGACAACGGCCTTTACTTCGTCATCCGAAATAAATGCACCCTGCACGCGGATCGGCTTCGGAATGCCGCTCGGGAAGAACAGCATATCGCCTTTTCCGAGAAGCTTGTCGGCTCCGACCTGATCGAGAATCGTACGGGAGTCGGTTGCGCTTGCTACGGCAAATGCGATACGCGACGGCACATTTGCCTTGATAAGACCGGTAATGACGTTAACCGTAGGACGCTGCGTCGCAAGAACAAGGTGGATACCTGCCGCACGCGCAAGCTGCGCCAGACGGCAGATTGCTTCTTCTACTTCGCCCGGAGAAACCATCATCAGGTCGGCCATCTCGTCGACAATGATCAGAATCTGCGGCAGTTCCGCACGGACATTGCCCTCATTATCAAGAAGCGGCGTGCGGCTGTGGCGGATCTTCTCGTTATATGCCTCAATATCGCGGACTTCCAGTTCCGCAAAGCGCTTGTAACGGTCCATCATCTCCTGAACGCCCCAGTTCAGCGCGCCGTAAGCCTTCTTAGCTTCGGTTACAACCGGGATCAAGAGGTGCGGAATGCCGTTATAAACACTCAGTTCGACTACCTTCGGGTCGATCATAATGAGCCTTACGTCCTTCGGCTCATATTTGTAAAGGACGCTCATGATGATCGTATTGATGCAGACGGATTTACCGGAACCGGTAGCACCCGCGATCAGGCAGTGCGGCATCTTGGCAATATCGGTTACGATCGTCTCGCCCGCAATATCCTTACCTACGGCAAATGTGATCTTGCCCTTGCTGTTTTTATAGGCATCGGATTCGATCAGCGAACGGAAGTATACGGTAGAGCCTTTTGTATTCGGCACCTCGATTCCGACTGCATTCTTGCCGGGGATCGGTGCTTCGATACGGATATCGGCGGCAGCCAGATTCAGCTTGATATCATCGGAAAGAGCCGTGATACGGTTAACTCTTGTTCCTTCCTCAGGCTGCAGCTCGTAACGCGTTACGTTCGGGCCGCTCGTGAAATTGGTTACCGTAACATTTACGCCGAAGCTGTGAAGCGTACGTTCCAACTTCGCGGCGGTCTCCTGCAGCTCACGGCCGCTCATGGAGGCCTGATTGCCCGCAGGACGCTTCAAAAGCTCAATACTCGGGAAAATGTAAGGCTTCGACGAAACCTCATCAATCGGGCCGATATCGGAGTCCTCCGTACCGGCTTCCGCTTTGGCGGGCTTTTGCGTTACAGTTTCGCTCTTCTGCGCGGTCTTGCTTACGGATGTATCCGCAAAACCCGGCGTTTCCGAGGCGGATGCAGGAGTATTGGCCGTCACATTCGGATAAGAATTGTCATCTGCCGGCGGAACGTAAGGCTTCACCGGTTCGGGCTCGGGAATGTCAAACTGCGGTGCAGGATTATTGTTCGGGCGGTTATAGATCGTAGGGATTCCCGAACCGTCATCGTCGTAGGAATAATTCGAATTTAACAGTTCGTCATTCTTGCCCTGCGTTTTGGAATTGTTCTGGTTGCCGAACTTACGGTCCATCTCAGCCTGGTATGCAGGTGCAACCGGCGTAGTCTGGTTGATGATCGGCTGATAATGCGTGATGTCGACAGCCTGCCCCTTCTTATGGGATTTTACAAGTTCGGGGTCTTTCTTGCCGTAACCTTTCAAACGGTCGATGATGGACAGCTTCTTCTTAGGCTTCGGCGGTTCATAAATGTCGATGCCCGAAGTACCGGGCTGCACATTCTGGTCAACATCTACGAAAACAAGACGCTTCTTGCGGTTCTCTTCCTGAATCTCATCCAGTGTAAGCTGGCGGTATTCCTGATAATTCGTGTCCTGCGGACGTCTTACCGCGGCAGCTGCGCGGCGCCGTTCCTCTTCCTCACGTTCCTGCTCTTCGATTTCACGCATCAGAGCCTTCTTCTCGGCTCTCTTCTTGCGGACGATATGAATGATCGCCTTACCGGAAAGGAGAATGAGGCATACAAGGATCAACGTAATAAAGATCAGAATGGAACCGAGATTTCCGAATAACGCATGTAACGGACAGGAAAGCAGCTCACCGATCAGACCGCCGCCCTGTTTTGCCTTAAACGAAGCAACAAATTCAAAATTGTCGGCATAATTTCCGCCGATATTGATCAGGCCGCATACAAGCGCAACCATCGTCCAGAAATAGATGGATTTTCTCGTGGCAACCGGATTTCCTTTGTTGGAACGGGTGAAGAAGACAAATCCGACGAGCGCGAACGGGAATACGAAGGCAACGATCTTACCCATAAAGCCCATCATGAAATTCTTCAAAAAGCCGCCGATCACGCCGCAAAGATCAAACAGACTGAGTTCCAGCAGTACTGCGATCAGGATTGTGCAGATGATCACGATATCGTCGATGATCTCCTTGCGCTTACGCATCTCTTCCAGATACTCATCGGTCGCATTCGGGCTGTTCTTACGGTCCAAAGCCACATTGACATTTACCGAATTCTTCTCCACGTTTTCAATCGCCTTGTTGTTAAACTTGGAATTGGGGTACTTCTTTGCGGAAGTTGTCTTTTTGGAAGAGTCCTTTTTGGAATTTGCCAATTGATTCACCTCATTTCTTACAAAATGATCAGGAAGAATAAAATAACCAGTCCGAGGCCGATACGGTACCAGCCGAAGACTTTAAAGTCGTGTTTCTTAATGTATTCAATGATCCAGTTGATCGTCGCATAAGCTACGAGAAACGCCACCAGCATCGCGGTAAGAAGGATCGCGTACTGCATTCCGTCAAAGTCGAACCGGAATTTGACCAGTTTTAAAAGGCTCGCACCGAACAATGTCGGGATCTCCAGGTAAAACGTAAATTCGGTTGCCACTCCCCTGCTTGCGCCGAGAAGCATTGCGCCGATGATCGTGATACCCGAACGGCTTGTTCCGGGAATCATTGCAAGAATCTGGAAGCAGCCGATATATAGCGCAAGCTTAACGGGTATCGACCCGAGCGTCGTATAGGACGGCGGATTGTCTTTCCGGTATTTCTCGATAAAGAGAAATACGATACCGTACAGGATCAAAGTGATCATTACGGTGATCGATGCTGCCCTGCCGTGAAACAGGGAGCCGAACAACGCGTCAAACAGAACGCCGATCGTCATAGCCGGAAGACACGCCACAATAATCTTCAGCCACAGATAGAGCTTCGGTCCCTGAATGCAGACCTTCCGCTCATATGTCAGTCCGAAAGGCCACAGTTTGCGGAAATAGATCATTGCCGCGGCGACTACCGCACCGAGCTGGATCACGACCGTAAACATTTCGGCAAATTCCTCATCCTGCAGAAATTCCGGATTCAGGATCCGCTCCAAAATGAGCAAATGACCGGTGCTGCTGATGGGAAGAAACTCCGTTATGCCTTCCGTAATACCGAGTATTACGATTTTCAAAAACTCGAAAAGCTTCATCGGCTTCCCCTATGTAACCATTTAACCGTCTGCATGAAGCGGTACTCCGTAACATACGGTTTAATCTTCATAAATTTCAAATCCGGCTTTCTCACCGCGTTTCATGTCGAGGATGAATTCCTTCTCACGGTAACGTACAACCGCATGATAATCGGAAATGTCAGCCTCTGCGGTGAACATGACAAGCCTGCCGTTTTTAAAGAACAGATCATATACCGCTCCGCCCTTTGCGCGAAGTCCCGTGACCGAACCTTCGCCGAACGACGCGGGAAGCGCCGGAAGCAGAACGACCTGTCCGCCCGCATCATAGAAAAGGGCTTCGCCGATCGCGGAGATGGCGCCGAAGTTACCGTCAATCTGAAACGGCGGATGATTATCGAACAGATTATCAAGCGTACTTCGTTTCAGAATCGCAAGCAAATGTTCCTCAAACTTGCCGGCATCCCGCAATCTCGCATAGAGATTCATGATCCATGCACGGCTCCAGCCGGTATGACCACCGCCGTAATGAAGACGTCTCTCCAGCGTCGCGCGCGCCGCATCATATAACGTTTTATCCGCATCATCGGCGCTGATCTGATTGGACGGGAACAATGCATAAAGCTGGGAAATATGCCTGTGTCCGGGTTCCAGTTCTTCGTAATCCTCGTTCCATTCCATGATCTGGCCGAACTTTCCGACACGGATCGGAGGAAGCTTCTTTAACAGTTCTTCGGTCTTTTGAACGAACGCCTCGTCCTCTTCGCCGAGAAGTTCAACAACAAAGAGATAATCCGTGAACAGATCCCGAAGAATCTGGATATCCATTGCCGAATTATAGCAAAGGTGTCCGCTCTCTCCGTTCGGAAGCCGGTAGCTGTTCTCGGGTGAAAGCGAAGGACAAAGGATCAGTTCTCCGTCCCGCTCAAACAGGTAATCATGGAAGAAAAGAACCGATTCCTTAAGGACCGGATACATCTCCTCAAGGAAGTTCAGATCCATCGTATATTCGTAATGCGTGCGGATATGCGTGCAGAGCCATGCCATGCCCATAACCCAGTAGGTTGCCGGAATCCAGGCATCCTGCGGCGCCGTATCGCCCCACATATCGGTATTGTGGTGGGCAACCGTACCGCGGCAGTTATACATATCCTTTGCCGTCCGCTGACCGTTTGCGCACATCCGTTTCATCAGATCAAACAGCGGTAAATGACAACTGCTCATGCCGAGTTTCTCGGCCGGCCAGTAGTTCATCTCGGTATTGATATTGATCGTGAATTTGCTTCCCCACGGCGGATCCATATGCCGGTTCCAGATTCCCTGGAGGTTCGCGGGAAGCGTCCCCTCACGGGAAGAGGAAATCAGCAGATAACGGCCGAAATCGAAATAAGTTTTAACAAGTCCTGTATCAAACGCTTCGGCACTGAGAAGCTTAAGGCGTTCGTCCGTGGGAACTTCTTCCATATCGGAATCGGAAGCAAGATTCAGACGGGTTTTCGTAAACAGCGAACGGTAATCGTCCGTGTGGCTCGTAAGCAGATCCGTATAAGTCTTTGTGCGGGCTTCATTCAACGTCTTCTTCACGGCCGCAACGGGATCCGCGGCACGGAATGTGGTATGTGCCGTAAAGAGCAGGCACACTTTGCAAACGCCACGGCAGAGCAGATATTCTCCCGCGCACTCGACCTCGCCGCCCATTTGAAAAGCGGTCAGCCCGGTTGCAAAACGGTAATCCTCGCCGACCATGGAACCGATGGTATATACGGTATCCCGGTCATGATAAGCACCGTCATAAAAGGTTCCGCGACCGAACGTTACGTCTACATCGAACGGTTCCTCTTCATCGGTGGAAAGCATGATTACCATACAGTCTGCAGGAGCGCTGACGAAAATTTCCTCACGGTAGGTAATCCCCTTTTTGACTTTTTTCACGCGCGCAACCGCATTCTCAAGATCCAGTTCGCGTTCATACCCTGTCCACTCGCCGTCTCCGGTCCTGTATTGTATGTTCAGCTCGCCGAGCGTCGAGTAAGTTCTCTCGCTTTGCGGAACGCCGGTAAAACTGTGTAAAAGCAGATCCTGTGCCTCGGAAATCTTTCCGTCGAGGATCAGATCCCGAACTTTTCCGAGATTGTTCCTGGCGTCCTGGTTAATGCGGTACATCGGCCCGCCGTACCAGAGGGAGTCTTCATTTAACTGAATCTTCTCCTGATCGGTTCCGCCGAATACCATTCCGCCGAGTCGGCCGTTGCCGATTGGCAGAGCTTTGTTCCAGTCATTTCCGGCACTTTGTCTGTAAAATAAACGACTCATTCCGAATTCTATCCTTTAATCCTTCTAAAACGGTATTGCCCTATCGCGAGGACAGCTTCTTCGCGGTAAACCAGAAACGAAGTCCGAATTCCTTCTCGCTTAAGCGGAAGATTTCATCCAAATCCGGTCCGCAGTTTGCCGAACCGACGCCCGACATACGGTAGTCGCAGCAGAATACGGTACGGTCTTCCGGGATCAGTTCCCAGTTATGCTTCTTGGCCATAAGCTGTTCCTGCGAAAAATGCGACGCGTTCACCGAAAGTTCGGTCTCGGAATCCACGCGGATCACGCAGTTGTCGCTCGAAACGGTTGCATAACGGCATCCGCAATGGGACGAATTCTCCTGCGGACGAATATAGTCCTCATGATTATTCGTAACCGTCGTATGATGGAGATCCACGTAGGAAGCAAGGCATTTGTCCGCGTAGCTCTCAAACGGTCCCAGGCCGTAGTAGCTGAAGTCTTCAAAATCGTCCTTTAAGAAGAAACGCATTCCGAAACGAGGCAGGTAAGGAACCTGTTCGTGTACGGTCACGCCGGCGCGGATTTGCACTTCTCCTGCCGGATGGAATACATATTCGAGATTGATCTTTGCAACCGGATACAGACCCTTCGCACCGAGGGAAAGCTCGGTTTTGATGGTTACGATATCGACGGCCTCGATGATCTTCATCGAATATACACGGGGGGAAAGCTTATTAAGCTTAAGTCCGTCCCATGCACGCTTAATCTTTTCGTCATTGTCGATCGGAGCACGGTACAGATTGAATTCCGCAGGCTCGGTAAACTGCTCTTCGCCGTCCACCTTCAGGGAAATGATCTGCGCGGTCTTCTTGCTGACCGTATATTCGGCTTCCTTCGTTACGATGTAATAATTCTCGGAATCCTCTCTCGCGTGAAGGAACAGTCTGCCGGATACCTTGACCGGATTGAAGCGGTGATCGATGCTTCGAAGCGTAAGCTGTTCAAAGCCGGCCTCCGTTCCCGCTTCACAATACGGCATATCCTTCTTATAGCGGATAATGAAACGGACACGGACGTCCTCGCCGTGGTTCTGCGGAAGTTCCGGTGCCTGTAACGGTACGGTCTCGCCGGGACCGAGCGTAAGGGTGATCGGCGTTTCGTAAACGAACCGTCCGCTGTCGCGCATTTCCATCGAAAGCGTAAACATATCCTCGAAATTCGTGAAATTCAGGCGGTTCGTAAGCATGTAAACCGAAGGATTATGCTCGGACGGCTTTACTTCAAGCGGACGATACACCTGTTTCAGTTCATAGAAACCGGGATGCGGTCTGCGGTCCGGATACAGAAGTCCGTCACAGCAGAAATTCTTATCATTCTGATCTTCATCACCGAAGTCTCCGCCGTAGCCGTATTTTTCCCTGCCGTCGGAAAGCGTTCCGAGCGAGAAGGAATGATCGCACCATTCCCAGACGCAGCCGCCCATCAGACGCTCATTCGAATAGATCATATCCCAATACGCCTTCAGGTCGCCGTTGCTGTTGCCCATCGAGTGGGAATACTCGCAAAGAAAATACGGCTTCGTGTTCTTCTCGTCATCCAGGAACTTGATAATATCGGAGATCTGCGGGTACATACGGGATTCCACGTCGATCTCGTCGGTCGTCGTGCCGTCCAGGATGTAAATACTGCTCTCGTAATGTACCGGTCTTGTGATGTCGGTCGCTTTAACAAGCTTAACGGCGTCTTCGACGTATTTGCTGTAGCCGCCCTCGTTGCCCATTGACCACATGATAACGCAGGGACGGTTGATATCTCTTTCGACAAGCTTCAGCGCACGGTCGGTGATTGCCTTCGCAAACATCGGATCGGTCGCAGTAAGCGCGATCTTATCATATCCGGCCTTCCAGTCCCATCCGTTGGCGGCAACAACGCTGCCGTGGGACTCGAAATCGGCCTCATCGATAACGAACATACCGATCTCATCGCAGAGTTTATAGAAAAGCGGCTGGTTCGGATAATGTGAGGTTCTGATCGTATTGATGTTGCCACGCTTCATCAGGTACAGATCCTCACGCATCATTTTCTCATCACATGTATATCCTGACTGATAATAGCTGTCGTGACGGTTTACGCCGCGCAGCTTGACAGCCTTGCCGTTGATGCGGAACACGCCGTCTTCGATGCGGATATCCCGGAGACCGACCTTTTCACCGATGAGCTCCTGCTCCGTTGTGATGAGCAGATCGTAAAGATAAGGATTCTCACTGTTCCAAAGCACGGGGTTTTCAACCTTGCAGTCGAAGAAACCGTCTTCGTCTGAGCTGCCTTCGGCAATGACATTTCCAAGCTCGTCTTTCAGCGTAAAGTAAGTCTGAACGCCGCCCTCCGCCTTGATATGAACTGTTGCGGAATCATACGTCTCATTGAAGGAAGCCGTATAGGTATACCGTACGATATGCTCTTTCGGTCTTGCAAGCAGATACACGTCGCGGAATATACCGGTCATGCGGATCTTGTCCTGGTCTTCCAGATAAGATCCGTCACACCACTTAAGAACCGCAACCGCGATTTCGTTGTCCCCTTCCTTGAGCGCTTCGGTAATGCGGAACTCCTGCATGGCGTGGCTGACCTGGCTGTAACCGAAGATCTGGCCGTTTACGAACAGGTAGAAGCAGCTGTCGACACCTTCAAAAACGAGATACCGCTCCATGCCGTCATTCTCGTAGGAAAATGTGCGGCGGTATACGGCTGTCGGATTATCAAGCGGAACATACGGCGGATCATACGGAAAAGGATACGCGAGATTCGTATACTGCGGGCTGTCAAAGCCGTGATACTGAATGCAGGAAGGCACCGGAATGGTTGTGTTCGGCTCCTCTTTCAGAAATTCCGCCGGCATATCATAAAAGCTCGGATAAAAAGTAAAATCCCACGATCCGTTCAGGTCGGTGTACCTGCCGGAGGATTTCCGTCCGGCAAATGCATCCTCACCGGGAGCAAACGGAATGTAGTAATTCCTGGATTCCTCGGTGTTCACATGAAGGATTTCGGGATTTTCATGAAATGTCATATATTGCTTCAAGCAGTTCCACCCCCTGTCGGTAACAGTTGAATACCTTTATTTTTGAGAAAGGTGCCATAAAATGGTTTGACCGTTCTATGGCACCTTCGTATCTGAAATCAGATTATTATGCCTTCAGATCCTTTATTGAGAAGCTGAAGCGGCCCATCTTATCCTTGCCGAGACATACAACCTTTACTACATCACCGAGGGTGAGTACGTCTTCAACATGGTTGATGCGTTCCTTGGCAATCTTGGAAATATGGATCATGCCTTCCTTGCCGGGTGCAAACTCGAGGAATGCGCCGAAATCCTTGATGCTTACAACTTTACCTTCGAGGATCTGGCCTTCTTCGAAATCGGTTACGATGATCTCAACCATCTTGCGGGCCTTCTCCATTGCCTCGGGATCGGTACCGCAGATCGATACGTTGCCGTCATCGGTAATATCGATCTTAACGCCGGTAGCGTCGATGATCGCGTTGATGGTCTTTCCTCTCTGACCAACGACATCACCGATCTTCTGCGGATCGATCGACATCTGGATGATTTTCGGAGCATATTTGCTGACTTCCTTACGAGGCTCTGCGATCGTGGGCTTCATGCAGTTATCCATGATGAAAAGTCTTGCCTCACGGCATCTGGCAATGGCGCCCTCAACGATCTGGCGGGTAAGACCGTGAATCTTGATATCCATCTGGATCGCGGTGATACCTTCGGTCGTACCGGTTACCTTGAAGTCCATATCACCGAAGAAGTCCTCAAGACCCTGGATATCGGTAAGAAGAACGAAATCGTCATCGGTCTCGCCGGTAACAAGTCCGCAGCTGATACCTGCAACCATTCTCTTGATCGGAACGCCGGCAGCCATCAGGGACATGCAGCTTGCACAGGTGGAAGCCATGGAAGTCGAACCGTTAGACTCGAAAGTCTCGGATACGGCACGGATTGCGTAAGGGAACTCTTCCTCGGAAGGAAGTACCGGAAGCAGTGCGCGCTCAGCGAGAGCTCCGTGACCGATCTCACGACGTCCGGGACCTCTCGAAACTTTGGTCTCACCAACGGAGTAAGCCGGGAAATTATACTGATGCAGGTAACGCTTGCTGACGATGTTGTCATCAAGACCGTCAACCTTCTGTGCCTCGGAAAGAGGTGCAAGGGTAACGATGTCGCAGATCTGCGTCTGACCACGGGTAAACATCGAAGAACCGTGTACTCTCGGAATAAGGTCAACCTCAGCGGCAAGAGGACGGATTTCGGTGATCGCACGTCCGTCGGGACGCTTGTGATCCTTAAGGATCATCTTACGAACGGTCTTCTTCTCGTACTGGTAAACTGCCTCGTCAATCAGAGGAAGCCACTCGGCATTGTCTGCAAAACGCTCTGCGAGGGTATCCTTCATGTTGCGGATACGCTCTTCTCTCTCCTGCTTCTCAGGGGAGAACATCAGAACTTCCATATCAGCCGGAGGAACGATCTCCTTGATGGCTGCGAACAGCTCTTCCGGAATCGCGCAGCTCGTGTAAGCATGCTTCGGCTTGCCGCACTCGGCAACGATCTTATCGATGAATTCGATAATCTTCTTGTTAGTAGCGTCAGCGAGGTAGATAGCTTCGATCATCGTAGCTTCGGGAAGCTCGTTGGCACCTGCCTCAATCATGATAACCTTATCTCTCGTGGAAGCAACGGTCAGCTTCAGGTCGCCCTTCTGCGTCTGCTCCTGCGTGGGGTTCAGGATGAACTGTCCGTCGATCATGCCGACCTGGGTCGTAGCGCAGGGACCGTCGAACGGGATATCGGAAATTGCTACTGCGATTGCAGAACCGAGCATTGCGGTAAGCTCGGGCGTGCATTCGGGATCAACGCTCAATACGAGGTTGTTGATCGTTACGTCATTGCGGTAATCCTTCGGGAACAAAGGACGCATCGGACGGTCGATAACACGGGAAGTAAGGATAGCGTTCTCGCTTGCCTTGCCTTCTCTCTTGTTGAAACCTCCGGGGATCTTGCCTACGGCATACATCTTCTCCTCATACTCAACGCTGAGGGGGAAGAAATCAATGCCGTCTCTCGGCTTTTCGCTTGCGGTAGCGGTCGAAAGAACCGTCGTATCGCCGTAGTGCATCAATGCTGCACCATTGGCCTGCTTGGCAACTCTGTCGATGTCTACGGTCAGAGTGCGGCCGGCCAGTTCCATACTGAAACTCTTGTACATACAGTACTCCTTTCTTTTCACGGAGTCCCCGTAACAACTGATAAATCAGTCCTTTCGGGGCGGACTTATCAGTAGTCACGGAGAAAAAGACCCCGCATGTTAATTTAGATATGCGCACATATATCCGCATTCTGTTTGATTATAACATATCTCCCTCTGAAATTCCATATAAAAACGAAAAAAAGTACGCATTTCAAGCACATTTTCACATATTTTTCAAGGTTTTTCAGAGCCTTCCTGAGCAGTCCCGTCAGGCATCCGGAAAATGGAACGCAAATCATAAAAAAACCGGAGCTTTCCGCCTCGGGAAAACTCCGGAATATGCTACGGTATCGTAATATCCGTTATTGTTAACGGGCCGTCGGACGCAATGATCAGGCCGACGCCTTCGAGCGTCCCCTTTGCCCCGATCGAGCGGTTGTAATCCGCCGCCTCAAGACGAATCTCCTTTCCGCTTTCGGTTGCCTTACAGCACCAGAAGTTTTTACTTGAAACGTTCACGCCGCATTTGATCACGGCTTTCCATCCGTTCACTGCGCTTCCGCCGTTGTTTTTGATCGTAAAATCACACTGATAGCAGTATTTACCGCCTTCCATCCAGGTGTTGACCGAAACAAGGGAAACCGTCAGATTTCCGTTCGTTTTGCGGTATGATATGGCTTTCGGCGTACCTTCACCGCCACTGTAACCGGTCTCTGCCTGCTCGAGGATCTTCTCCAGTTCCTCGTCGGTAAATTCGGTCTTGCCGTGAAGAATCCGCACAAGCCAGTTTCCTTCAACGGAGAGGTCCTCTTCGGTAAAGCCGCTCAGCTTCTTTACGCCGTTTTTGATGAGCGACGAACTTTCATTCTTGTTCGCAAGGTTCCAGCAGATATAGGAAACCTTGTACTGATCCATGACGGCAACCCATTTGTTCGCTTCTTCGATGTCACATCGTCCGTTTCCGGAAGCATCCGTGATGCCGTATTCGCTGACAAATACGGGCAGCCCCGCTTTGATCGCGGCCACCATCTTCGAACGCAGATTATCTTTATGGGTACCGGCATAGAAATGCAGCGCATACATCAGATTGGTGCCCTTCACGGGATCGGCTGCAGCACGGTCCACGTCCTGGCTCCAGGTCGGCGTGCCGATGATAATGATCGCGTCCTTCGCATTTGCCCGGATCACGGGAATGATGCGCTCCGCGTACTTCTTGATCTCCGCCCAGTCCGTTCCGCCGTTCGGTTCATTGCAGATTTCATAGATAACATTGCCGTAAGAAGCGAATTCCTTAGACATTTCCTTGAAGAACGCCTCTGCTTCGTCGGCAAATTTCATGGGTGTCAGGTCATGCAGAATATGCCAGTCAATGATGACATACATACCGAGCTCGGAGGCAAATTGCACGCCGTTTCTGACAATTTTCTTCAGCTTTTCTTTGACTTCGGAGCCGCCGACGCAATAGCCGTTTTCATCGGTGTACATCGCGAGACGAATCACGTTTGCACCCCATTCGTCCCGAATGGTTTTAAAAGTGTCTTTGTTTACATATTCCGGGAACCATTGGAGTCCGTGGGTGCTGACGCCCTTTAGCTGGTATTCCTTGCCGTTTGCGTCAAGGATCTTCGTGCCGGAAACGGAAAGCTTGCCGTGATTGCCGTAAGGCGTCCCCTCTTCCGGTTTCCAGTCGGGATCGATCGGCGTACCGGTCGGCTCAGGCGTTACTTCTCCGGTCGGTGTGGCGGTCGGTTCGCCGGTGGGCTCGTCAGTCGGGGTGGCTGTCGGATCACCGGCCGGTGTCGTCACGTTCTTATCCTGTCCCTTCGACTGCACATAAGGTGTCGGGGTAGCCGTCCCGAAATCCAGGTCGTCTTTATTCTTCTCGCGGTATACAAAGTAAAATACGATACCGGCAATCAGTAATATCGCCCAGAGAATTCCGAGAATGATCCATCGTTTGAAGGTCTTCTGTTTCTCGTCCATTCGTTACCTCCTTACTTCGAGGTCTTACCGAAGAATGTGCGGATCCTGTCCGTCATATAGAGGGAACCGATGCAGAGGATCACGTCCTTCTCGTTTCCTTTCCGCATATACCGGCCGATCCATCCTTCGGGGTCATCGGTACGTTTCAGTTGAAATTCTTCGCAAAGCCCGATCAGTTCCTCTTCGGGGATAGCCCTCGGGTGATCAAACCGGAAGAAAGTGATGTCATCTGCAAACTCGTTCATGATCGAAAGCATGCTACGGTAATCCTTGTCCGCCAGGATTCCGGTAAGAATATGAATCCTGCGGCCGACAAATGCGGACGTCGCAAAGAACTCTTCCGCTGCCGCGATACATTGCGGATTATGTCCGCCGTCAAGATAAACGGCAGGCTTGCTGTTTAACAGTTCCATCCGTGCCGGCCATTCCACATTGGCCATGCCGCGTATAATGTCGATATCGCTGATATAGTAATCCGTCTTGTTCAGTACGCGGATCACCTCGATCGCGGTTGCGCAGTTCTTCTGCTGGTGCTTGCCGAGAAGACGAAGTTCGATATCGTAGTCACGATAACGGAAATGTTCGAAATGCGGAACTGCGGGGAGTGGTTTTAAAAGCGCAAGATCAACCGTATGCACGGGCGCGTTCTTGCTTTCCGCCGTTTTCATAAGCACTTCCATTGCTTCCGGACAGGAAGGATACAATACGACGTCGCAATCCTTTTTGATGATGCCCGCTTTGGCCGAAGCGATTTCCGGGATCGTATCTCCGAGGATTTTACAATGATCCAGCCCGATATTCATGATCACGCTGCAAAGCGGATTCGGAATAATATTGGTCGGATCATATGTTCCGCCGAGACCGGTTTCGAGAACGACGATGTCGCATTTTTCTCTCGTAAAATAAAGAAGCGCGATGATCGTCAGCAGTTCAAACTGGTTCGGCGCATCCGAAAGGGTATCCGTATAATTCATCACTTCTGTGGCAATTTCCGTCAGCGTTTCCTTCGGAATCAATTCTCCGTTGATCTGGATCCGCTCGCGGAAATCATGAATATACGGGGAAGTAAACAATCCGACACGGTACCCGGCTTCCTTTAAAACCGAATGCAGCATCGCGGAGACTGAGCCCTTGCCGTTCGTTCCGGCAACATGGATAACCTTCAGGCTCTCTTCGGGGTTACCGAAGTATTCCATTGTCTTCTTCATGCGGTACAGACCCGCAAACTGTGAAAAAAAGCTTTTCGACGTAAGTTTCGTCAGAATATCATCATAAGTCACGGCAAATACAACCTCTTAAATAAACAACCCGACATCGCGGAATGATTGTTCCAGTTCGGCCATCATGTAAAGCGTGCCGGTGCAAAGCACATTGGCACCTTCCCGATATGCATCTGCGGCTCGTTCCGCCGCTTCTTTCAGGGAATGCATCGCGTCCGCTTCCGCCCCGATGCTCTTCAGATATTTCCGAAGTTCCTTTGCGGGAAGCGCACGCGGATTGTCTGGCGTAACGGCAAGGAATTTCGACGCGAAAGGCAGCAGCTGCGGGTACATCGCGGCATAATCCTTATCGGCCATAACGCCCGTAACAATCAGGAACTTATCAGCGTTAGGAAGCGCCGCAAGCGTTTCGCAAAGAGCCTTCGTGCAGTCGGGATTATGACCTCCGTCAAGAATAAAATACGGCTTATTTCGGCGAATGTCAAACCGGAACGGTAACTTTGCTTCCTCTAAACCTTTCCGGATCGCTTCGTCGGTCAGGAATACGTTCTTTAAACGGAGCGCATAGGCTGCTGCGCAGACGGTCTTCGCATTTTCCTTCTGAAAGGTCCCGGGCAGTTTCAGACGGGCGCCGAGACGCGACTGGGAAATGTTGATCTGCGGATCGTTCGCATAAAGGAACGGACAGCCGTTATCGAAAGCGTACTGTTCGCAGTATTTGCGGACTTCCTTCTCGTTATCGGCTAAAACGATCGGCTCTCCGGGGGATACGATCCCGCACTTTTCACGGATGATCTCCCCGATGGTACTTCCGAGGTATTTCTCGTGATCCATTGCCACGTGGGTGATGACCGTCATGATGCCGGGCGTTTCAAGATTAGTCGCATCCTTCTGTCCGCCCATGCCGGCTTCAAGAACGACATACTCGCAGTCTTTCGCTGCAAAAAGTAATATCCCGAGAGCAACTGAAAGCTCGAACTCGGAAGGATACTCTTCGTCCGAGAACCCTCCGCAGACGACCGAAAGCGCTTCCGCGGCATTACAGTAATCCTCGTCGGATACTGGCTCGCCGAGAATACGGTAATAATCCTTTAAACCGAACAACGCCGGGCTTGACATGGTGCCGACCGAATAACCGCCTGCCTTCAGAACCGACGATATCATCGCGGAAACGGATCCTTTGCCGTTCGTTCCGACAACATGGATCAGTTTCATATTTTTCTCCGGATTGTCCAAAAGCCGCATCAGCTTACGGATGCGGCTCAAACCGGGTTTCGACACGTTGGTCTTCTCGTTTTTTATGAAAGCATATGCTTCTTCAATCTTCAACAGCTTTCTCCTTCCGGTCGTACCGGTAATAGATGCCCTGCCTCTTTAAAAAGGCGCGTAAATGCGGGAATACCGACTTATTCAGCGCAAACAAAACGGGAATCTCCACTGCGGTAAGGAAAGCGGCCTGCGCGGCACGTCCGCCCCAGGAAGCCCAATTGTTCGGCATTCCGTTGTACATGATAAGGCCGATCGTTGTGATCACTGTTCCGCAGATAAACTGGTCGAAAAGAACAACAAGAACGGTAAATACGATGTTCGGCTCCTTCTTACGGTATACATATCCGAAACCGAGTCCTCTTAACAGCGCGGCAACGGAAATGAACGGATTAACGCTTCCGTAGATGAACACGGAACCGATGAAATCAGCAGCCCAACTGCACAATCCGCCGAGCAGCGTTCCGACGCACAAGCCGGTTACCGCTCTCGTGATAAAGGTAAGTCCGATCCGGTAAAAAGGGGTCGAGATCGACAGATACCGTTCAAACAGGAACTGCAGCGCGATCATCATAGCGCAAAGACAAATGATGATCGGTGCCACCATGGATTTTGACTTTTTTTCGTTCATAAAAAAATTCTCCTTTCCTTGATTCGCTTGTACCAAAAAGGAGAATTCCCTTTCAGCAGCGAGATGCGAAATCCGTATCGCAAGCGAAACGCTTTTCGTTCCGCGGACAACTCTCCGTCCCGCGGACACTTAACGCACAGAATCCTACTCTGCATAATATTTTTAGATATGTTTTGAAATACCGTCATAATGAAACAATAGGGCCATGTATTTCACATGGCCCCCAATGCATGCATTATTTACGAATTTCAAGCTTTTCGATCAACTCACGGTAAGCATTGATGTCCTTGGACTTCAGATAATCAAGAAGACCACGTCTCTGACCTACCATCTTGTAAAGACCGCGACGGGAATGATTATCCTGCTTGTTGTTCTTAAGATGCTCAGTGAGCTCCTTGATCCTTGCGGAAAGGAGTGCAATCTGAACCTCTGTGGAACCGGTGTCCAGGGCATTCTTGCCGTACTGGGCAACAATCTGTGCCTTCTGCTCTTTCGAAATCATTTTTGTTTCCTCCAAAATGTTTTAATTTACGCCGTGTCCTAAGCTCCGGTTGAGGATTCCAAAAGCTGAGGGCCGGTCAACGATTGATAATATAGCACAAGTACTAACGTTTGTAAATACTTTTTTCTACTGTTTGCGGTTCATTTTCTCTACGGTTTCCTTATCCATCCGGATCTGTTCCGAAAGTTCCTCCACGGAAGCGAATTTCCGCTCCGGTCGGATTCTTTCGGCAAAGGAGACCTTAATAAACGCTCCGTAGGGAACGGATTGTGCAGGCGTTTTGAGAAGATGCGTCTCAACCGAAACTCTTCCGTCATCCTTTACGGACGGATTCACGCCGACATTCGTAACGGAAGGATATGCGATGCCTTCGTATTCGGTAAATGTCCTGTATACGCCGAACGGCGGCAGCAGTTTCTCCGAAGGAGGAGCAAGATTCAGCGTCGGAAAATGCATGACTCTTCCGAGCTTGCGCCCTTCCCTCGTATTTCCGCAGATATAATACGACTGTCCCAGTAGTTCCGTAACCTTATCGGTTGCTCCTTCGGTGATCCTGCGGCGGATTTCCGTACTCGAAACCGGCTTACCGTCTGCCTTCTCGGCGGGTACGACCGTAACCTTCGCGCCGTACTTCGCAGCCTCTTTTTCAAGCAGATCGGTATCGCCGCTTCGGTCTTTGCCGAACCGGAAGCCCTCTCCGACATAGATCTGCTTAGCCTTTAACTGTCCGATCAGGATCTCGCGGACAAATGTAACCGCATCCGTGTTTCTGACCTGCTCCGTAAAGGTCAGATTGACATACGCGTCGAATCCCAGTTCTTCGCAAAGCGCCTGCTTCTCGGAAAAGGATAATATTTCCTTCGATTCCTTCGTTTCCGTCGCGATCGAAAGAATTGCTTTTGAAAGCGCGCCGCAATTAAGGCTCATTTTTTCAAGAAGTACGCGGTGACCGAGGTGCAGTCCGTCGAATTTGCCTACCATAACGGCACAATCCGGTCCGTCATATGCCGCCGGTGTCATGTATAGTTTCATGGCATTACCTGTTACAAAAACATTTTCACGGGCCGGTACATGCCGTCCCGAAGTTCATAAAGCGCTTTGAAAACGCCGTCCTCATAAACTCTGACTTTCTCACGCGGTCCATCCGTGACATTAAGCTGCTCGGCATACAAGGGGTTGCCGTTATGAAGATAAAGTTTACCCTCTTCGGTCACATCAGCCCTGCCGTAATCCGTGAACAGCGTATCCGCCGGGATCAGGATCGAATCGATATCGCCGGCGAGGAAGATCTCCCGCACTTCATCAATCGTATGCGAATCCTCCAGTTTGAAACCGGTCGTCTCGTTTCGTACAAGACTGCTCATAGAGGCGCCGCAGCCGAGTGCTTCCCCGATATCGTTACAAAGCGTCCGGATATAGGTTCCTTTCGAGCACTGCACAAGCATGGAAAATGTGCCGGCGTTTCCGTCAAAACCGGAAACCTCAATCCGGTCGATCCGGATCTTCTTTCGCTCCCGTTCCACCGTAATGCCTTTTCGCGCAAGATCCACAAGCTTATGACCGTCAACCTTTCTCGCGGAATACATCGGTGTCAGCTGAAGGCTCTCCCCGAGAAAAGCCTCCGCCGCTTTCCGGACTTCTTCTTCGGTAATATCCGGTTTGCATTCTTTGAGAACCGTGCCGCTCAGGTCCTGCGTATCGGTCATAACGCCGAGCTTTACGCCTGCGGTATAAACCTTTACGCCCTCCATGATCAGGTCGCAGACCTTGGTCGCGTTTCCGATGCAAACGGGAAGCACGCCTGTTGCGTCCGGATCAAGCGTACCGGTATGACCGATCTTCTTTACATGCAAAATACCTCTCAACTTTGCAACAACATCGTGAGAGGTATAGCCTTGTTCTTTTTTGATCACTAAAATTCCGTTCATATCACAATTGCAGCATGATCATCGCATAAACCTGCGTCAGAATGCCGTCGAGGTCCGAAGTCGTCGAGAAACCTGCAGCCATCTTATGGCCGCCTCCGTTAAAGGACGAAGAAATCATGGAAACATCCACTTTTCCGTTGCTCCGCAAGCTGAACTTATACTTGCCCGGAGCATCTTCACGGACAAATACGGCGCATTCCACGCCTTCGGTCGTACGCAGTTCGCTTACGATTCCTTCGGTTTCCGCCGCGGTAATCCCGAGCCGTTCCATATCGGAAAGCGTCAATACCGAAACGATTGCCTTACCGCCGAGCACAAGTTCCGCTTTGTTAAGGGCAAATCCGAGCGTTTTCAGCTGCGGGAACGTCTTCATGTAGAAGGATCGGTCGATCAGATCGGCGGTGTCGATGCCCTTGCTCATAAGATAGCCGGCAATGTTCATCGTCTTCTCGGACGTGCAGCTGTACTTGAAAACACCCGTATCATGCATGATCCCGGTGTACAAAGCCTCTGCCGTCGGAAGATCGATGGAGTCCTTATCCATATGACCGAACAGAACTTCGCTCGTGGAGCTTGCATAAGCTTCCACGAAATTCCGGTCAGCGAAGCCGGTGTTCGTAATATGGTGGTCGAAATTCACGGTCTTCTTCGCCGCGGTAAATGCGTCTCCGCATTTGCCCATACGGTCGAAACTGCCGCAATCCACACTGATGAAAAGGTCGAAAGGTTCTTCGGGAAATACGAAATCGGTATGGATATCCGAAATTCCCTTCAGCATATTGAAACTCTTTCCGGGTTCCTCCAGATAAGGCGTGATCTCGCACGCAGGAAGAACGTTCTTCAGATACAGATAACACCCTAAAAGCGAGCCCACGCTGTCTCCGTCCGGATGAATATGACCGCAAATTCCGATTCTTTTCGCATCTCCGACAATGTTCTCAAGTAATTCACTCATCGCCGTCATCTCCCTTCGAACCGGAATCCTCCGTTTCCTCCTCCGAAGCCTCTGCATCCTTTTCGGAAGCCGTATCATCAGCCTCCGAAATATGCAGCGACTCGATCAGGGAATTCATATGCATACCGTATTCCAGAGACTCATCGATATGGAAACGAAGTTCGGGCGTATTCCGAAGATTCAGTTCCTTCGCGAGGCTTGAACGAAGGAAGGGCATGGCGCTCCGAAGTCCCTGGAGCGTCTGCTTCTTCACGTTCTCGTCGCCGAACACGGTAATGTAAACCTTAGCCGACTTCAGATCCGGCGCAACCTCGACGCCCGAAACACTCGTCATCGGAGCGATACGCGGATCCTTTACTTCAAGAAGGATCAGATTTCCGAGGACTCTCTGAACCTCCTGATTGATTCTTGTATTTTTAATACTGTTTTTCTTCAAGATACCTGCTTTCTACCTACTTGCGAGGCACTTCCTGCATAACATAAATCTCAACCTGGTCACCCTCGGCAATCTCGTTGCATTTGTCGAACAAAATACCGCATTCGTAGCCGGCCGCAACTTCCTTCACATCGTCCTTCATACGCTTCAGGGAAGCGATGTTGCCGTCGAAGATCTGCTTGCCGTCACGGGTGATCCTTGCCTTGCTGCCGCGCTGTACCTTACCGTCAAGCACATAGGAACCTGCAATGGTTCCGACATTGCTTGCCTTGAAGAGCATACGGATCTCGGCATGACCTGTGATCACTTCTTCGTATACAGGATCAAGCATACCCTTCATCGCGAGCTCGATATCATCGATCGCGTTATAGATTACGGAGTACAGACGAATATCAACGTTCTCACGCTCTGCGGTATCGGCAGCGGTCGTATCGGGCTTAACGTTGAAGCCGATGATGATCGCGTTCGATGCGCTTGCAAGGATAACGTCGGACTCGTTAATGTTACCGGCACCGCCGTGGATGCAGCGTACCGCAACCTCTTCGTTGCTGAGCTTCGTAAGAGACTGCTTAACGGCCTCAACGGAACCTGCCACGTCTGCCTTAACGATAATATTGAGTTCCTTAACATTACCGGCCTTGATCTGATCGAACAGACCTTCAAGCGACAGCTTGGACTTAGTCTCAGCGATCAGCTGTTCCTTATGCTGCGCGATAAATGCGTCCGCGATCTCTCTTGCTTCCTTCTCGGTTCCGGTCACAACAAGCGTATCGCCTGCGTTCGGAACGCTGTTAAGGCCGAGGATCTCAACAGGCGTCGAAGGCTTCGCTTCGGTAACCTTCTGGCCCTTATCGTTGATCATCGCACGGATCTTACCGAACGAAGAACCGATGGCAACGTTCTCGCCGACATGCAACGTACCCTTCTGAACAAGTACTGTTGCAACGGGACCGCGGCCCTTATCAAGCTTCGCTTCGATTACGATACCTCTCGCCTTACGGTTCGGGTTCGCGCGAAGCTCCTGAACCTCAGCGGTAAGAAGGATCATTTCAAGCAGCTGCTCGATACCCATACCGGTCTTGGCGGATACGGGAACGGTAACAACATCGCCGCCCCAGCTCTCGGAAACAAGTCCCTGGTCGGACAATTCCGAAAGAACACGATCGGGGTTGGCGCCTTCTTTATCCATCTTGTTGATGGCAACGACGATCGGCACATTTGCCGCCTTCGCATGGTTGATCGCCTCAACGGTCTGCGGCATTACACCGTCGTCCGCTGCAACAACAAGTACAGCGATATCCGTAGCCATGGCACCACGCATACGCATAGCGGTAAATGCCTCGTGGCCGGGCGTATCGAGGAACGTGATCAGCTCGCCGTTGATCTCAATCTGATAAGCACCGATGTGCTGCGTGATTCCGCCCGCCTCACGTGCCGTAACGTTCGTGGAACGGATCTTATCAAGAATGGAAGTCTTACCATGGTCAACATGACCCATTACGCAGACAACCGGAGGACGCTTGATGAGGGTGTCCTCATTGTCCTCGGTATCACGCATGAGTTCTTCCACGATATCGACAACCTGCTCCTTCTCAACGATACAGTTGTAATCCATCGCGAGGAGCTCGGCTTCTTCAAACGGAAGTTCGGTATTAACGTTGCAGATCTTACCGGAAAGGAACAGCTTCTTAACGATGGCGGCAGCGTTCTGCTTCATCTTGTCAGCGAGTTCCTTGATCGTGATCACCTCAGGGATCACGATGGTCTTTACCTCATCCGGATCTTCCTTCTTAACGGGGATCGGCTCGGGCTTAATGAAAGCGCCTCTTCCGTCCTTCTTTACCTGCTTGCCCTTCTTGCCGACCGTCTCCATATCCTTATCGAGGTTACGGTTCTTGTTACGGTCGCGGTTCTTGTTATTGTATGCATCTGCGCGATGCTCTTTGTTGATGTCCTTGGCAAAATCGGACTTGATGCTGCCGGAATCTCTGCGGTTATCATTCTTACGGGCAAATGTGCGCTTCGAATCGCTGTCCTTGTCCTTATCGAAACCGCCCTTGTCAAATGCGCCCTTAGAGAAATTGTCACGGCCCATGCCCTGGCCTTGTCCGGGTCTGCGGTTGAAACCGCCCTGTCCCTGTCCGTCACGAGGTGTGCGGTTGTAACCACCCTGTCCCTGACCTTCTCTGGGCGTACGGTTGTAGCCGCCCTGTCCCTGTCCGTCTCTGGGCGTACGGTTAAAGCCGCCCTGTCCCTGACCTTCTCTGGGCGTACGGTTGTAGCCGCCCTGTCCCTGACCTTCTCTGGGCGTACGGTTAAAGCTGCCCTGTCCCTGACCTTCTCTGGGCGTACGGTTGTAACCGCCCTGTCCCTGTCCGTCACGAGGCGTGCGGGTATAACCCTGCCCCTGGCCTTCACGAGGCGTGCGGGTGCCCTGGGCGTCATCTCTTCTTTGAGCAGGTCTTCCTTCGGTTGTCTTTACGGGAGCCTTAGCTGCAGGCTTCTCGGCATTGTCCGTCTTCTCGGGAGCGGTTCTTGTAACAGTTGCTTCCGGAGTGGTCTCGGTAACCGTAGGAACGATCGCAACGGGTTCAGCTGCCGTTTCCTTCTTCTCGGGCTTCGGTTCAGCTGACTTCATTGTCTCTTTCTCTGCGGGAGCCGGAGCATTCTCTTTCTTCTCGGCGGGCTTATCCTTCTTAGCGGCAAGACGAACAAGACGTCCGTCCTTCGTATAAGAATAAACCGCCGTGGTAAGATTTCCGTTCTCGTCCTTCTCGGGCTTGATACGGAATCCGTTTTTATCAAGCATCAGCTTCTTCAGATTGCCCTGCTCGTCAAATACGGGACCCGTGATCGGAAGCGGATTGCCGTCTGCATCCTTGCTGTGCACGGGGGTGCCGTCCTGGTAGAACAGCTTGCCGCTCTTAGCATTTTCCGGCTTCGGCTCCTGATGTTTGATCTTGCGCTTTCCGAAGAAACTCTCGGCGATCGCGATGGCGTCATCATCGACAAGACTCGTTACGCTCTTGGCATCAACGCCCTTTTCGCGAAGATAAGACATAAGGTCATTATTCTTTACGCCAAGTTCTCTGGCCAATTCATTGACCTTGATTTTCGACATTCGGTATACCTCCAACATGAATTAAGTTTACGATTTTATCGGCTATACCCTGGTCCGTGATCGCCGCTACGGCGCGTATCTCGCATCCGATCGCGCGTCCGAGCGATTCTTTCGTTCCGTAAAACTCCACGGGCACCTTGTAGTATGCGCAGGCGTCCGACATGTTTTTACGGGAGTTCTTCGCGGCGTCTTCCGCGATGATCACAAGACAGGCTTTTCCTTTACGAACGGCATCCTCCGCCTGAAACTCGCCGGAACAGATCTTGCCGGCCTTGCGGGCAATGCCTAACATATTCAACACGCGGTCAGTCATTGACGCTCATCTCCTTTTCAAGAGCTTCATAAAGCTCTTCGGAAAATGTGATCTCCAATGATCTTTCGATCGCATGGCTTTTCTTTGCCTTCAAAAAGCACTCAATATTATCGCATAAATATGCGCCGCGTCCGTTCTTCTTGCCGGTTCGGTCAATCTCGACCGTTTCTTCGGGCGTACGGATCACGCGGATGAGTTCTTTCTTCGGTTTGCTTTCGCCGCATCCGGTGCATTTCCGTAGCGGAATCTTCTTCGTCTTCGGCATGGTTACCTACCCTTCTACCTGAGACTCTCCCTTGATATCAATCTTGTAGCCGGTAAGACGGGCGGCAAGTCTTGCGTTCTGTCCGCCGGTACCGATTGCAAGGCAAAGCTGATGATCCGGTACAACGACTCTTGCGCTGTGCTCTTCCTCATTTACGTCAACATAAACAACCTTTGCGGGAGAAAGTGCATTCTTGATCATGATCTCCGGGTTGTCGCTCCAGTTGATGATATCGATCTTCTCACCGCGAAGTTCGTCAACAACCGCATTCACACGGGCGCTGTTCACGCCGACGCATGCACCGACGGGATCAACGTTCGGATGATGGGAGTAAACTGCCATCTTCGTTCTCTGTCCTGCCTCACGGCTGATGCTCTTGATCTCAACGGTTCCGTCAGCAACTTCGGCAACCTCGTTCTCGAAGAGTCTCTTAACAAGGTCCGGATGGGTACGGGATACGGTGATCTTCGGTCCCTTAGGGGTTTCCTTAACTTCGAGAACGTAAACCTTAACGCGCTCGTTCAGGCGGAAGGACTCGCCGCGGATCTGCTCGGATTCAATGAGAAGCGCGTCCATCTTGCCGAGATTCAGGGTGATGGTCTTCTCGTTGATACGCTGAACGATACCGGTAACAACCTCATGCTCCTTGCCGGCATACTTCTCGTAAAGCTGCTTACGCTCTTCCTCACGGATCTTCTGCACGATAGCCTGTTTCGCACGGCTTGCAACGATACGGCCGAAATCGTGCGGGATTACTTCCTGATAAGCTACATCGCCGATGGCAAGCTTCTTATGCGGGAAACGGGCAGCTGCCTCTTCGGGCGTGATCTGGATGGAAGGATCCTCTACATTCTCCGTAACCTCATATCCGGAAAGCACCTTTACATCGCCGCTCTCGGGATTGATCGTAACCGTAACGTAATCATTCTTCTTGTACTCGTTTTTAACAGCGGCAACGAGAGCCGTTTCAATTGCCTCAAGAAGCACTTCCTTCGGAATGTCTTTCTCTTTCTCAATCGTATTCAGTGCTTCGATCAGCATGTTCTTGTTTTCTTTTTCCATGGTGTCCTCTTTTCTGTTTTATTTTATTCGGTTTCCCATACAAATGCCTGACGGATCATCGAAAGGTTCTTCCGTTCGATAACGATATCCGCGCCGTCAAGACTTACCGTGACCGTATCGCGGTCATAAGCCTTCAGATCCGCGGTCATCTCCTTGCGTCCGTTGACCGCCTTAAAGAATTTCATTTCCACCGGCTTGCCGATGTTCCGTTCGAAATCCTTCTCCTTCTTAAGCGGTCTTGTGAGCCCCGGCGAGCTGACTTCGAGAATGTAAGCTTCATCAATGAAGTCTGCTTCATCGAGCTTATCGCTTAACGCTCTGCTCACCTTTTCACAGTCATCAATCGTAATGCCGTCCGGCTTATCGATATAAACGCGAAGGTACCAGTCTCCGGCTTCCTTCTCATAATCGATATCGACCAGCTCGAACTGCCATTCCGAAAGGATCGGCTCCAACAGACCTGCCGTCCTGCTTTCGTATGTTTCCTTTTTGGCCATACTTGATCCTTTCTCCGTGCTTTGTATTTCAAAAGCAAACGGAAAGGAGTTCCGAATTCGGAACTCCTTTTACAATACCACCTTAGTTACAAAACACATTATAGCGCATATTTCGGAAAATGCAAGAAAAATTTTACGCAGAAGCAGTTTGTTCCTGTTCCGCATTCTCCTGTTCTTTCAAACGGTTCTTGCGCTTTCTCAGTTTAATGCCGCAGAAGATTCCGAATCCGCCGCAGGCAACCAAAGCAAGATATGTCAAAACGCTCTTTCCGAGCTCTGCAAAAAAATCCATGATATCCTCCTAAACCGTACCGGTCGCAACAATCTTATCAGGATTTTCTGCGATTGGCAAGTTCTTTTACAACATCGTTCCAGTCCAGTCCGCACTCTACCATCAGAACCATCAGATGATACAGATAGTCGGCGATCTCGTACTTCAGTTCCTCCGCATCGGGATTCTTGGCCGCGATCGTAATCTCGGTAGCTTCCTCGCCGCACTTCTTTAAGATCTTGTCGATTCCCTTATCAAACAGGTAATTCGTGTAAGATCCTTCCTTCGGATTGTTCTTCCGGTCAAGAATGATCTCGTAGTCCTCATTGAGAACATTGAGCGGATTGTAACCCGCATATTCTTTCTTGCAAAGTTCCGTAAAGAAGCAGCTGCGGTTGCCGGTATGGCATGCCGCACCAAGCTGGTGAACCTTCGCAAGGATCGTATCGTTATCACAATCGATCCGAAGTTCCTTTAAGAACTGATAGTGACCGCTCGTCTCGCCCTTCACCCAGAGTTCGTTCCGGCTTCTCGAAAAATACGTCATTCGTCCGGTGTTGATCGTCTTCTCATAAGCCTCCTCGTTCATGTAAGCAACCATGAGAACCTCAGACGTCTTATAATCCTGAACGACAACCGGGATCAGGCCGTCCGCATTGGTCTTGAATTCCGAAAACGGAATGGCGCTTACAAGACACTTCGTATCAATCCCGAAATCAAGCATTGCCTTCTTTACACGGTTGATGTTCTTTCCGACATAGTAATTCGTGATGAGTCCGGAAACATTGTCCATCGAAAGAATGGATTCGATATCGTTTCTTACAAGACTGTCGCGGATCATAACCGGAAGCGGGCTTTCCGCTACATATTTCTTCACCTTGTCGGGAACAATATGCTTGAATACAAAGCCGGCGACGCCGAGTTCCTTCAGAGAATTGAGAAGGTCGCTGTCCTCGTACTCCTTGCGGGAAGTATCCGGATCGGTATTAAACTCAATAAAAACGCTCTTCTTGCCGAAACGGTCGATTGCCTTAACAATCTCCTCCTTCGGAAAATCGGTACCGTAACGGACAACAACCGCCTCCGCGCCGGTATAAAGCGCCTTTTTAACGTCTTCAAAACGTTTTACGACGCAGCCGATCATAAGCGGAATATCGGTTTCCTTCATGATCTCACGGACCGTCTCTAAGAATGCGGACTGTTCGTGCTCGCCGGCGTCATAGTTGTAGACATAGAGTCCGTCCGCACCGTTCTGCTCGTAGGATTTGGCCTTCTCGATCACATTGGAACGGTACTCGGTTTCGGCATTGATATAGGCATAAATGCTCTTCTTCATGCTTAAATGGTTCCTTTCGTGGAAAGTACGCCCTCAAGGCGGGAGTCGTATTTGGTCGCCATGTCAAGGGCTTTGGCAAATGCCTTAAACATTGCCTCAAGGATGTGATGGTTGTTCTCGCCGGAAAGCATCTTGATGTGCAGATTCATTCCCGCGGTATACGAAACCGCATAGAAGAATTCCTTGGCAAGCTCGGTATCCATCTCTCCGACACGGTCAACCGTCGTCGTCACATCATAACAGAAATACGGTCTTCCGGAAAGATCCAGCGCGCAAAGCATCAGCGTCTCATCCATCGGAAGGATAAAACTACCGTAACGGGTAATGCCGGCCTTGTCGCCGAGTGCTTCGCGAATGGCCTGCCCGAGAACGATACCGACATCCTCCACCGTGTGATGCGCGTCTACCTGCAGGTCTCCGTCGGCCTTCAGGTCAAGATCGAAGAAACCGTGCTTTGCGAATCCCGAAAGCATGTGATCGAAGAAACCGATACCGGTCTCGATGTTAAACTTTCCGGTTCCGTCCAGATTGATTGTGCAGGAAATCTTCGTTTCCTTGGTCTCCCGGTTAATCGTTGCCGTTCTGCTCATTGGATCAGTCCTCCTTTTCAAACCGTACTGCGATCGAATTTGCGTGTGCCGTAAGGCCTTCTGCTTCGGCAAATGTGGTAATTTCCTTCCATACCGGCTGCAAAGCCTCGCGGGAATACGAGATCACGCTGCTCTTCTTGATAAAATCATCGACATTAAGCGGCGAGAAGAAACGCGCGGTACCGTTGGTCGGAAGGATGTGGTCCGGACCCGCGAAATAATCGCCGAGGGGTTCGCTCGAATACTCACCGAGGAAGATCGCGCCTGCGTTCTTAATATATGTCATCGTATCGAAGGGATTCTTCGTAAGAATCTCAAGGTGTTCGGAAGCAATGTCATTGGCGGTATCGATTGCCTGCTTCATCGAATCGGCAACGAAGATGTAGCCGTAGTTCTCAAGCGACTTCTCAATAACAGCCTTTCTGGAAAGCTGCTGCGTGAACTTATCAACCTCTTCGGAAACCTTTTCCGCAAGTTCTTTGCTTGTCGTAACAAGGATCGCGGAAGCAAGCTCGTCATGCTCGGCCTGGCTCAAAAGATCGGCCGCAACATATCTCGGATTCGCTGTTTCGTCGGCAAGAACGAGAATCTCGCTCGGTCCCGCAATCGAATCGATTCCGACCGAACCGTAAACGGCTTTCTTGGCAAGGGCCACATAAATGTTACCGGGACCTACGATCTTGTCGACCTTCGGAATGCTTTCGGTTCCGTAAGCAAGCGCAGCAATTGCCTGGGCACCGCCGACTTTAAGGATACGGTCAACGCCTGCCTCAACTGCGGCAACAACGGACGTCGGATTCAACCCGCCGCTCTTCTGCGGAGGCGTTACCATTATGATCTCGTTCACGCCGGCAACCTTTGCCGGAATGACGTTCATCAATACGCTCGAGGAAAGAACAGCTTTGCCGCCGGGAACATATACGCCGACCTTTGCGATCGGAAGGATGCGCTGTCCGAGAAATATGCCGTCCTCCGTCTCGAACCAGCTCGCTCTCTTTTGAAGCATGTGATAATCACGGATATTTTTGATCGCGTCACGGATAACCTTCAACAGTTCCGGATCGATTTTCTGATAGGCCTTCTCGATCTCAGCCTTCGTAACTTCAATATTGTCTTTGTTGATCTCTACGCCGTCAAAGCGTGCGGTATAGTCAAATACGGCGCTGTCACCGTTCGTGCGGACATTCTTAATGATTTCGGCTACCGCATCCTCCTGCTTGCGGAAGGAATCGGTGCTTCTCTTTGCAAGAATGTCCTGCAGTTCCCGTTTGGACTGCTCCGTTAACGTAACAATTCTCATGGTATTTTCCTCTCTGTGAGCCGTTAATCGTTTTTCAAAACGGCTTTAATATCTTTGATCAGTTTGCGGATGCGTTCCTGCTCCATCTTCATGCTGACCTGATTGATCACCATACGTGCGGAAAGAGGCGCAACCTCTTCGAGAACCTCGAGCCCGTTCTCACGAAGCGTGGAACCGGTCTCCACGATGTCCACGATCACATCGGAAAGCCCTACGATCGGAGCAAGTTCGATGGAACCGTTCAGCTTGATGATCTCAACGGTCTGATGTTTCACGTTCAGGAAGTAATCCTTCGCTATTGCGGGATACTTGGTTGCCACGCGGATTACTTTGCCGCTTCCGAGAAGTTCCTTTGCTTCCTTCGGTCCGGCAACGCACATGCGGCAGCGGCCCATATTGAAATCGATGACTTCGTAAAGCTTGCGGCCTTCCTCAAGGATCGTATCCTTTCCGACAACGCCGATATCGGCAGCGCCGTATTCCACGTAGGTCGGAACGTCATTGGCCTTTGCAAGGAAGAAGCGCATCTTCTGTTCTTCGTTCGTAAAGATCAGTTTCCGCGTGTTCTTGTCCTTCATCTCTTCACAGGAATATCCGGCTTTCGTAAGAATCTCCATCGCCTTTTCCGCGAGACGGCCCTTTGCAAGCGCTACGGTAATATATTCCTCGATTGGCTCCTGCTTCAGGATTCCGGAGATTTCCTGGCGCTCGATCGCCATCATCAGAGAATCTACGGTAATGGACATGCCGATTGCGGGCGCATCCATTCCGAACTGCGAAACAAGGTTGTCATAACGGCCGCCCGAAGCAACAGGCTCGCCGGAACCGTACGTGATGGCACGGAATATAATGCCGGTATAGTAACGGTACTTGCTGAGCATGCCGAGATCCAGCGAAACATAACGGTCGTAGCCGTTCTTCCGCAGGATTTCGTAGAGTGCCTGCAGACGTGCAAGGGCATTTAAGCTCTTCTCATTCTTCGTAAGATTACGGATCTCGCTGATCTTTTCAAAGCTTCCGAACAGCTCGGGAATCTGAAGGATCAGTTCCTTATCCTCGGGATTCACCGACTTGCCGGAAAGAAGTTCCGAAGCGCCGGTCAGGTTCTTCGTTTTGATGAGTTTCCGAAGGGATTCTTCCTCTTCCTCGGAAAAATGACAATCCTCGGCCAGTCCCTTAAAGAACGCGGCCATGCCGATCTCAATCTGAAAGCTCTTTACGCCGGCGGCAAGCAGACATTCCACGGTCAGTTCGATCATAGCAGCATCGGCTTCCACGGAATCGTCATTCATCAGTTCCGCACCGAGCTGCGTCGTCTCTTTGAGACGCCCCTGATAACTCTCGTTGTTCTGGAATGTGCTTCCGCAATAGCAAAGCTTAATGGGACCTTCCTCGCCGCGGAAATACTTCGCGACCGAACGCGCGATGGACGGCGTCATATCAGGTCTTAATACAAGCGTATTGCCCTCACGGTCGAAGAACTTATACATATCCTTCGAAGGAACGGTTCCGCGCTCCTTACTGAAGATGTCAAAATATTCAAAGGAAGGCGTCTCGATATCGAGATATCCGTGTCGGTGCATACAGTCCGTCAGCTTGTTCTGTAATACAAGCTTCTCCCTGCATTCTCGTCCGTAGATGTCCCGTACTCCTTCCGGGGTGTGCAATAATTCAATCATAAAAGCTTCTCACTTTCGCATGGTAGAGTGTTAATTTGGTAACAAATGAATGTAGCCATTATATAGAACGAAAATTCATCTGTCAAGACTCAAATTCTTCCCCTTCCGCTTCTCTTCGTTCCAGGTCGTCGTTAATATACTCAAGGTAGTTCACGTAAAGGCTGTCGCCCTTTTTATAGAAGTGCGTTCCGTCCAGTTCGGAAAATGCGACGCTCTTCCGCCCGCCCTTTTGCATTCTGTTATAGAAATAGGCGAGTTCCTTATAGTTCATATAATAGATGATCTCGCGCTTCGTGTAGTATATAAGAAGAAACGCGACACCGCCCTGCTCCTCGAAATCCTTCATATACTGAACCTGGTGTTCGTGGACGTTATGGAGCGGAAACGTATCCTCCGCGCATTCCTTACAGTCAAAGCAAAGCGCTACGCCCTGCGCCACGCCGACATAATCGACCGTACTGATCTGGTCGAAATAAGCAAGCGTGATATGTTTGGATTCCTTGTCAATCTCAATCGGCGTGATCGGGGTCGGAATCTTATGAACAAGCGCGATCCCGTTATCACGGTAATACGCGTTGGTCTCGTTGATCAGTTCTTCAAAGAACGAGCCCCGAAGTCCCCGGGATTTCCATGACGGCATAGAGTTCTTCCCCTTTCGTGATCTCCGTAACGGCTACTTCCGCAAAGCGTTCCGGAACCGGCGCGTAAAACGTCTTCCCGGATACCTTTGCAAGCGGTCCGGCCGGTTCCGCCGGAAAATGCAACGCATACGCCAGAAGCAGCTGCCCGCGCAGATGGTAACGGATGCGGTAATGCTGATTCAAAGAAGCAAACCGGCTGCCTTCCCCGATATATTTAGGATCTCCGAGCACGGGATGACCGAGATAAGCAAGGACACTTCGGATCTGATGGGATTTGCCGGTGTGCAGCTGAACGCGGACAAGGCTGATATCCTGTCCCGAACGAACCGGTTTAATCGACGTATGCACCGGAACGGAATCCTCCGAAACCTTATCCCCGGTGATCTTCACCTGATTCACCGAAGAATCCTTCGTCAGGTAAAGCCTGCTGTCAACCGGTTTATCAAATGCACCGAATACGATCGCGTAATAGTATTTGCCGATACTTCGTTCTTTTAACAGACGATTCAGTTCCCGGCCGCCCGGCAGGGAAATTCCGAACAGAACAAGTCCTGCGGTATTGCGGTCCAGCCGGTTGCAGATTCCCGGCTTATAGGACTTAAGGGAAGCAGCGGTAACTTTGCCGCTGTCAATCAGATACTGCAGGATCATTTCGTTGTAAGACTCTCCTTCGGGCGTATCCTTCTGGGATAGAACGCCTGCGGGCTTACATGCGATCAGAATGTCATCGTCTTCATAAACAATCTCGCTTCTTCTGATGGGATGCTCCGAGAATAACGGAACGGTTTCGGACGCAGTACCGCGAAACGACGCAAAAGAATCGTCCGCGAAGAACAATTCAACCGAATCGCCGGCAGCCAGTATTTCGCTGCCTTCGGCTTTCCTGCCGTTTAATGTGATATTCTTCTTACGAAGCATTTTATAGAGAAAGCCACTGCCCGCGGCAGGCATCAGCCGCGTCAGATACTTATGCAGACGCTGGCCGGCGTCATTCTCTTCAATCGTTTGCCTGATCATTGGCGCTCCTAACCGACGAGAATCATCCGGATGAATTCCGTAACCTCGTCATTTGCCGTACCCGGTTCACAATCCTGAAGACGGGCAAGAAGCGAATCCACATTACGGAATATATGCATATGGATACCGACGCCACGTTTCTTCATCGAATCGGTAAAGTATTGAAGTATCTTCTCCTGCTTCGCACCGTCCTTTGAATAAGCGATCAGCTCGGAACCGCGCACGCAGAGAAAATCAAGATGCATCGTACTCTGCTCGGAGGTAAATACAAGGTCGTAATAATACCGGTCCTGTTCCGCCTTTAACGGCTCAACCTTTTCCACAAGCTCCGGGTCCGTCGATTTATGCGGCAGGAAAAGAATCAGGTTCACGAGTGCTTTCGCGGCGGGAAGTGTCAGAAGCACCGCTAAGACTGTACCAAGATTCCGGCTTGTTCCGATTACCGCTTTACAAACGAAGAACATGGAAAGGCCTGCCGCGATGAAAAGCATTACGATCAACGATTGCAATTTCTTTTTATAATTGATATACCCCTGTTCACCCTTCGAACGCTTCATAATCCAGCTCCTCAAATCCGTTCAAATAGTAATCCGAAAGCGCTTCCGCCTCCGGAACGCTGATATGCGAATACTTGTCATAAACCGCGCAGACATTCATACCCGCGCTTCTGGCGGCAAGAAGACCCGCTTCCACATCCTCAAAGACAAGGCACTCCGACGGCTTCAGTTGTAACCGGTCCGCCGCGTGCAGGTAAATATCCGGCGCAGGCTTCCCGTGCGCGACCTCGCTGCCGGTAACGATGACCGAGAAAAAGTTACGGATATTATGCGAATCAAGCACCGCGCCGAGAAGCTCGGGCGAATTGCTTGTCGCGATGCCGCAGGGGATCGCATTTGTCTCCAAAAACTGTAAGAACTTCCTTACGCCGGGCTTTAACGGAATCCGGTTCTGATAGAAGTCAAATGCCATGTCGTTCCAGTCCTGCATCATCTGCTCAACGCTGTCCGGAATCTGAAAACGCTTCTTCGTATAGACGGCAACCTCATGAAAACTGAGTCCTTCGATCTTCTTTTGATAGTCGTCCGGAAGCTCGTAACCGAACCTCGCAAGATACTCTATATCAATATCGTCCCACATGGACATCGAATCGATCATCGTTCCGTCGAGATCGAAAATAACGCCTTTTATATTGGATTTAATCCACTCTGTAGATGGTTTCATTCAGTTGTTCCTTCGTATATTCCAGGTATTCGCCGGGTTTCAGATCGTCCGGAAGCGTAAGACCTCCGATTGCTATCCTCTTTAATCGGACGACTTCGTTTCCGACCGCGTGAAACATGCGTTTCACCTGATGAAAATGCCCTTCCGTGATCGTCAGCAGACAATCCGAAAAGCCGTCCTTCTCGCAAATAAACTCGTATTGTGCGGGCTTACTTGTGAAATCTGAGAAGGTGATTCCGTTCTGAAGCCGTTTCACGCCTTCCTCGCTGACGCGCCCCGTAACCGTCGCAAGATACGTCTTCGGAACTTTCTTCGACGGGCTTGTCAGATTATGGGCAAATGCGCCGTCATTCGTCACCAGGAGCAGCCCTTCGGTATCCTTATCGAGTCTTCCGACCGGGAAATAGTCCTTCGCGTCCGCCTCGGGGATCAATGACAATACGGTATCGCTGATCCGGTCCTTCGTCGCCGAAACAACGCCGTCCGGCTTATTTAACAGAAAATAACGGTACTGCAGGTATATGAGCTGCTTTCCGTTCAGCATTACCGTATCATGGTCCGTATCAATCTGTTGCTCGGGCGCACGGCAGATTACTCCATTGACGGTCAACGCCTGCGTTTTCAGCAGTTTCTTCGCGTCAGAGCGGCTTTTCGCGGCATTAGTTAACGCCAGAAACCGGTCAAGACGCATCGTTTCCTTACTCATTACATCATTCTCCAGCCGGGAAGATATTTATTCTTAAACTGCCCGTTCCGGACTTTGCCGAAACCGAGCGGATAACCGTCGACGCATACGAGTACATAGCCGTCTTTCGTTCCTTCAGGCGGATCGACCGATTCGCATTTGAGGTAACGGATCACATCAGGATCATCCGCCGCGTAATTGATCACGGAATCATAGGAACTGCCCGAAAGCGCCATGGCAAGAGCCTGGGACGGCTCAAAACGGCCTTTTCTCAGTTCGCCGAGAAACAGCCCTGCCCGTAACACGCGGAGTCCCTTGATCTCAGGCATTCCTTCAGGGATCAGGGAAAGCCATTCATCGGAAAGCGCAAGCCGGTCAAAGGGAATATCCATAGCGATACGGGAAAGGAATTCCGTAACTTCGGCTGTGACGGACTTCAGCTTCGCAAAGTCACGGAACAGCGGCACATTTGCCGTATCCGTACTGTCTCCCTTTTTATGAAACAGTGCCAGATAATGCCCCTCTCCCTCAACCTTATGCGGGAAGAGTCGGACCGTCTTATCGATCTCAGGCAGCGGATCTTTCATCCATTCCACTCGGCCCTTATCAAACCCGAACGAAGCGAATTCGGCTTTCCGTTCCGCGGGAACCGCGTCAACAAGTTCCATGTCCGGATACGAATCCAGGAAGAAACGGACCGTATCTTCATCCTCGTCAGGGGAAAATGTGCACGTCGAATATAAAAGCATTCCGCCCGGACGAAGCATCTCATAGGCACGCGGAAGAATCTGTTTCTGCAGGTCATTATAATAGCCCGTCCCGTACTGTTCCCAGTTCTTCATGATGGCGGGCTGTTTGCGGAACATCCCTTCGCCGGAGCACGGCGCATCCACAAGAATCTTATCAAAGTACTCCGGGAAACGCTGCGCGAGCTTCTCCGCGGGTTCGCTTGTCACGACGGCATTCATAATTCCGAACAGTTCAATGTTTTTAAGAAGCGCCTTGGCGCGGGAATGACTGATGTCGTTGGCGATCAGAATTCCTTTTCCCTGCAGTTTTGCGCCGAGTTCGGTACTCTTTCCGCCGGGTGCCGCACAAAGGTCAAGAACGCGGTCTCCGGGCTCTACAGGGAGCAATGCGGCAGGCGTCATGGCACTCGGTTCCTGCAGGTAATACATCCCCGCGTAATAATACGGGTGTTTCGAAGGAATATCGGAATCCTCATAGTAGAATCCGTTCTTCGTCCACGGAACCGGCTGTAATCCGAAAGGCGAAAGCGTCCGGAACTCCTCCGGGCTTAACTTCAGCGTATTCACACGGACGGCGGAACTTACCTTTTTCGAAAAGCAGGCTTCATAGGCGCGGAATTCTTCCTCCCCGAGCTGTTCTCTCATACGTTTTTCAAATTGTTCGGGAAAATTCATTCCGTTACATCCTTTAAAACCCAATTATTGACTGATTCAACTTCAATTTGCAGAATCAGTTGATCGTCTGCGCGCGGTAGCCTTCCGCGATAATATCAAGCTCGGTCGCGAAATGACGGAGCTTTTCGATATTCTGCTCTTTATAGATATCATAAAACTCTTCCTGGATACGAACCGCCTCGCGGTGGCTGACGAACCTGTATAGGTTCTGAATCGAAAGCAGGATGTCGTTTACGATACGCTCCTCTTCAAAACGAAGTTCTCTCGCCGAGCGGATCTCGTCACGGATCGAGGAAAGCTCCTTGTCCGTTTCGATCATGCCGTCCGCGGTATTCCGAAGACGGATCTTCAGCTCGTCAGGGATGTTACTGCGATACTTATACTGCAATGAGTGCTCGATCGTAGACCAGCTGTTCATGCCGAGTGTTCTGACCTGAATTTCGCCGTGGATCTTCTTCGGTCCGGAAACCGACTGAACGGTATATAAAATACGCAGATGGAAGCTGCGGTAACCGCTGTCCTTCGGAAAAGCGATATAGTCGTTCTCCGAAACAACCTCCATATCGGTTCTCGACTTGATCATATCGACAACCTGATAGCAGTCTTCCACGAACTGGCAGATCAGACGGATGCCGCAAATGTCCCACATCTCATTTTCGATATCCTCAAGCGGAATCTTCTTCCGGTTGGCCTTTTCAATGATGCTCGCGATGGATTTCACGCGTCCTTGAACAAGCTCGATCGGGCAATAATCGTCCGATTTGCGGAACGCGGTCATCAGATGGTTGAATTTGATCATCAGCTCATCAACTGCAAGCGCGTAAGGATCCAGAAATTCTCTCCACAACTGTATTTCCATAAATGCTACCCCCGTTAGTTTTTAAAGCTGTGCACCGGTGCCGGGATACGGCCCTTTCTGTTAACGAAATCCGCACAGGAGAAGGAATTGACCGGCATGATCGGCGCGTAACCGAGAAGGCCGCCGAATTCGGCGCTGTCCCCAACCTTCTTGCCGATTACCGGGATCAGACGAACTGCCGTCGTCTTCTGGTTGATCATTCCGATTGCCATCTCGTCCGCGATAATACCGCTGAGCGTCTCCGCCGAAGTATCTCCGGGAATGGCGATCATATCGAGTCCGACCGAACATACGCAGGTCATCGCCTCAAGCTTCTCAAGCGTCAGGCAGCCTGCAAGCACGGCATCGATCATCCCCTGGTCTTCACTGACCGGGATAAATGCGCCACTCAGACCGCCGACATAAGAGGATGCCATAATCCCCCCCTTCTTCACCTGGTCATTAAGAAGCGCGAGCGCTGCGGTTGTTCCGGGTGCCCCCGGATGCTCCAAGCCGATCTCCTGCAGGATCTCCGCAACGCTGTCCCCTACAGCGGGTGTCGGAGCAAGGGAAAGGTCTACAATGCCAAACGGAACATTCAGCATCTCGGAAGCCCTCTTCGCGACAAGCTGACCGACTCTTGTAATCTTAAAGGCAGTCTTTTTAATCGTTTCGCAAAGGAACTCAAAATCCTTGCCTCGTGCCTGTTCGAGTGCCTTCTTTACTACACCGGGACCGCTGACGCCGACATTGATCACGGCATCCGCCTCGGTCACGCCGTGAAAAGCACCGGCCATGAACGGGTTGTCATCGGGTGCGTTACAGAATACCACGAGCTTTGCGCAGCCGATAGAATCTTTATCCGCGGTATTCTCTGCGGTACGGCGGATCACTTGTCCCATCAGCCGGACGGCATCCATGTTGATACCGGTCTTCGTGGATCCCACATTTACCGAACTGCAGACAACGTCGGTTTCGGCAAGTGCCTTCGGAATCGAACGAAGCAGAAGCTCCTCCGCTTTGGTCATGCCCTTCGATACAAGGGCGCTGTAGCCTCCGATAAAGTTTACGCCGACGGCTTTGCCGGCCTTATCAAGGGTCTTTGCGATCTCTACGAAATCATCCTCGCTATGGCAGGCAGAGGCTCCGATCAATCCGATCGGCGTCACGCTGATTCGTTTATTTACGACGGGAATGCCGTATTCCTTGGCGATCTCCTCGCCGGTGGCAACCAGATTGCCCGCAAGCGTCGTAATCTTTTGATAAATCTTCTCATTCAACCGCCCGAGATCCGAATCTATACAGTCAAGAAGGGAAATCCCAAGCGTGATCGTTCTCACGTCGAGATTCATCTTCTCAATCATGCGGTTGGTTTCCTGTATTTCCAGTTTACTGATCATAGTATAAGTCCTCCGAACAAACGGCCCGGGACCGTCCGTTTCCTCTCAACATCTATGCAATCGTTTCAGATGCATCATATACGGTGCATCATATCGAAAATATCCTCAAGCTGGATTCGGATCACGCATCCGATCTCCTCGCCGACTTTCGACAATCCGTCCGAGAGATTGTTGAAATCGATCTTGCTTGCGGAAACATCCACGATCATCATCATGTTGAAATATCCGCCGACGATCGTCTGCGAAATATCAAGGACGTTCACATTTTCCGCGGAAAGGTAGGTACAGACTTTTGCGATAATGCCTACGGTGTCCTTCCCGACTACTGTTATAATTGCTCTTTTCATGGGTAACCTTCTTTCCGGCCGAAGCCGATATATTTTAATCAGAAATGCCGATACTGTCTATATTAAAGGATCAAAGCTTCCATCGGTACGTCACGGGGCGCCACGAGAAGCCTCGGTTTCGGGTTGTCGAAATTCCAGGCTCCGTCGAGTTCGTTCTTCATCGTAAGAAGCGCAAGATCCGGCATATTGTTCTCTTTACTGAGGTGTGCCAGTACGATTGCCTTGAGCCGATCGTGAAGCACATGTGACACAAGTCGCGCGGAATCCTCATTCGAAAGATGCCCCTGCGCGCTCATGATCCGTTGCTTTAACGAATACGGATACGCCCCTGCAAGAAGCATGTAGCGGTCGTAATTGGACTCGAGATACAGGACCTCGGAATCCGACAGGTGATTTACAATCTCAGGAGTTATGCAGCCCAGATCGGTCGCCATGGCGATCTTATGCGTTCCGTCCGTGAAAGAATAGGCAACCGGCTCCGCCGCATCATGGCTGATTCCGCAGCAACCGACCTTCACATCACCGAACCGGATCTCCGAACCCGGTCCGATCGTATGAAACAGTTCCCCGGGAAGCCCCGCGAGGGAATTCATATGCCTCAAATATCGTATGGTTCCGGCCGATGCGTATATGGGAATCCTGTACTTCTTTAAAAATACCGCAAGTCCCTGCGTATGGTCGGAATGTTCATGCGTAACAAGGATTGCGTCAAGCGACTCGGGCTGGATCCATTCGGTCTGCAGCGCTTCACAGATTCGTTTTGCGCTGATACCGGCATCCACAAGAATATTACAGGATTCCGTTCCGAGATAGATGGCGTTTCCGCTGCTTCCGCTCGCCAAACTGAAGAATTTCAAACGTTCTTACCGCCTTCCGCCTACAATCCGAGATTCGCTTCGATCTGGTAACAAAGCTCCAGATCCCCGACAAGATTTCCGTTCACGATTTCCTTGTCACAAAGCTTCTTAAGTTCTTCCTCGGGCATCTGTCCCGAGAACAGCGACGCAACCTTCTCATCGGAGTAGCCGCGCCCTTTGATCAATCGATAGCGGCGCACGGTTTCGGGAGCGGTAACGGCCCACAGCTCATCGCAGAAATCCCTGTACCCTGCCGAGCACGCCAGTGCGGATTCGACAAATACGAACGGAATCCCTTCTTCGGCGAATTTCGTTATTCTCTCGCGGATTTCTTCGATTACCGCCGGATGCGTGATCCGGTTCAGTACCTGAAGCTTCTCCGGATCATGAAACACAAGATCCGCAAGCGCACCGCGGTTCAGGGAACCGTCTTCATTCGCATATTCGCTTCCGAATGTTTGAAGAACCTTCTTCAGTACATTTCCGCCCGGCTCCATCTGTTCTTTTGAGACAGCATCCGAATCGATGACAGGATAACCGAGATGCTTTTCAATGAGGCGGCATACATGACTCTTTCCGGAACCGACTCCGCCTGTGATTCCGATGACTTTGGTCTGACCGAACATAGTTATTCACCGTATTACATGCCATTTGGCTTTATATAGCCGTGCCGGAATACCGTTTTGCGGTATTATTTGGCTTCATACCAGCTGTTGCCTTTATGGATGTCCGCAACAAGCGGAACGGATAATACGGCTGCTCCTTCCATTGCTTCTTTCAAAATTGTTTTAACTTTGTCCTCCTCTTCATAAGGAACCTCAAGGAGAATTTCGTCATGAACCTGGACAAGCATTTTGGCTTTCAGGTTCTGTTCCCGCAGCATGCGGTATACGCGGACCATCGCGATCTTCATAATATCCGCCGCGGTACCCTGGATCGGCGAATTCATCGCGATCCGTTCGCCGAACGAACGCTGCATGAAGTTATCCGAGGAAAGCTCCGGGATTGGACGCGGCCTGCCGTACAAAGTACGGATCTCGCCGCTTTCCTTTGCCTTCTGCACATTCTCATCGAGATACTGCTTCATCGCGGGATACTTCTCGTAATAGGACTTGATATACGACTCGGCAGTCTTCCGGTCAATTCCGAGGTTCTGCCCGAGCCCAAAGGAACTGATGCCGTAAAGGATACCGAAGTTTACGGCTTTCGCGGCGCTTCTCTGCGCGTCGGTGACCTCTTCAAACGGCACATGGAATACCATCGCGGCCGTTGTTCTGTGAATATCAGCGGCGTTATTGTAGGCGTCGATCAGGCTCTTATCGCCCGACATATGCGCCATCAGGCGAAGCTCGATCTGCGAGTAGTCAGCGTCATAGAATACACATCCCTTCTTCGGCAGGAATACCTTTCTGATGGACCGGCCGAGTTCGGTACGAATCGGAATATTCTGCAGGTTCGGATTGGTCGAACTGAGCCGTCCGGTGGCGGTCACGGTCTGCTGAAATGTCGTATGGATCCGGCCGTCATCGGCGATACAGTTCATAAGACCCGCCGAATACGTCGTCTGCAGTTTACGGTACTGACGGTACGTCAGAATATGCGCCACAACCGGCTCATCCTCTGCAAGCTTTTCCAGGATGTCAGCCGAAGTGGAATAACCGTTCTTCGTCTTCTTTCCGCCCTTTAATCCGAGCTTTTCGAAAAGCACTTCCGAAAGCTGCTTCGGCGAGTTCAGGTTGAACTTCATGCCCGCAAGCTCATATACAGTCTGCTCTTCTTCGTTACAGCGGGCGATAAACTCTTCATCAAGCTTCTTAAGAAGATCCGGATCCGCATAGATTCCGGTCTGCTCCATATCGGCAAGCACCCAGATAAGCGGGCGCTCTATTTCTTCATAAAGTTTCTGTAACTGCTTCTCCTCGATCTTTTTACGGATTTCATGACCGACTGCCCTTGCGAGAGCCGCGGTATAATCCCCGTCCGGCTTAAAACCGATACCCGAAAGGTATTCCCGCTGCAAATCCTGCGTTTCATGGGAACCGGCAAGCGGCCGTAACAGGTAATCGCAAACCGAAAGATCGTAGATTCCGTTTTTCTCTTCCGGGAACAGCGCCGTCAGTTCCTTTACGGAAAATGCATAGATCACATTGTCCGCAAGCAGCTGGTTCAAAAGCTCTGAGAAGTAAATCTCACCGAGGCAGAATCCGTCCGGAATAAAGCGGTACACTTTGTCGGCTGAAGCCAGATACAACGACCCGTCCGAAGCATCATAACGGATTCCGTAAGACTGTCCGCGACCCGTAAGCAGCCTGCTCCTTATAAGATCCGCGTCATTGAGGTCGGAAACCGTTACGGTTTCATAGCTCAATTCCATCGCGGCAGGCGCAGCCCCCTCAATAGCAGGCGCTTTCAGCGAGGAAAATGCAAGCTCATGAAGAACTTTATCAATCTCCCCTGTCTTAAGCCGCAGTTCCAGATCCGAAAGCTGCTCGTCGATCGGGATATCCGTTTTGATCGTCGCAAGAACCGTGCTGAGTCTTGCAGACTCTTCCGCATTGACGCCGTCCTCGTCCTTTGTAAGCGTCTTTACAATGCCCGGACGCACGCCGACAGCCTTAAACTCTTCGGCGAGTTGCTCTTCGGACGTGTTCCTGATTGCGTCATATAAGGCATCAACGGTCTCGTAATGGGCGATGAGCCCGACAGCCGTCTTCGGACCGATTCCGGCAACGCCCTTGATATTATCGCTTGAATCTCCCATCAGACCCTTCAGGTGATTGATGGAGGCGGGTTTTACGCCTTCTTCACCGGTCACCGTCTCAGGTGTCATCAGGAAGCATTTCTCCGGACAGCAGTTCTTATCAAAACCGTATTTCTTCAGCAGTTCATCCGCTTTGGTCTGTGAGGACTGCATCAGATATACGTAAACATTGTCATTCACCAGCTGAAGGTAATCATGATCCTTCGTAAGGATCCGGATCGGAATCTCCTTACCGAACTTCTGACAGAGGCTTCCGGCGAAATCATCCGCTTCGAAACTGTTATCCATATACTGACGGATGCCGATCCGTCCGATCACGTCTTCGCAAAGCGCGAACTGGTCCTTCAAAGGCGCCGGTGTCTCCCCGCGGTTAGCCTTATATTCGGGATACAACTCACGGCGGAACGTATCACGGCTCAAATCCCACAGCACAGCCAGATACTTCGGCGGATGCGTCTCGAGAATCTTAAACAGCGTCCGCAGAAATCCGTAAACGCCGTTCGTATAAACGCCGCCGGGCGTATGCATGATCTTATGATAATTCCGCTCGCGGTCTTCCTGCGTCTTCGCCATCAGTACTTCCCGCGGAAGGTTTCCGTAGTACTGCGTCGAAAGAAGCCCCGAGCCGTCAATTAAAAGCATATAATCTTCCATTATCATTCTCCGTCATTCTCAGCGTCACTTTGGCCGGCAGAATTATCCCCGGAATCCATGACGGTTTCCTCCTGCATCTCCGAATCCTGTGACGTTTCGGACTTCGTCTCCTGCCTCTTAGCGCGGTCGCGCTCGCGGATGCAGCGCAATACGTCATCGTTATACTTGTATATGCCCTGGATAACCGGATCGAGATACGTCGGAACCCCGTACATTTCGATCACGACATGGTCCTCCGTATCCTCCGGAAGAAAGGCGTATGTCTTCTCAATCGGCGGAAAGAAAGAGGCAAATACCATCACGGCCAGTATCTCAAGAATGACAAAAGCCCTGCGGAACCGCTTTGCCTTTGCCTCATGAAGAATGCCGTTTCGCGCTGCATTCAAACGGTCGTCGACTTCCTTCACATAATCCGAGGAAAGCTCTTCATTTTCATTCAGAGAACGGATCGCGTTAACGATCGCGTAATTGATGATAAGGTCTTCCTTACACTTCGGACACTTCTCCAGATGGGCATAGTATTCGAGTATCAGGTTACCCGGCAGGGTTCCGTCAATAAAGCTTTTCGTACATTCCTGACAAGTTGTACAATCCATGCCGGGTCCTCCAAAAATCCTGTTGCAAAAAAAATACAGGTGTGATAGAATAACCGCTGTCAGCGGATGTGGCGGAATGGCAGACGCAGCAGACTCAAAATCTGCCGGGCTAACACTCGTGCGGGTTCAAGTCCCGCCATCCGCATCGGGCGTTCATCGTAACGCCCGTTTTTTTATGTCTATAATCCGATATGCTTCCGATACAGTTCCATTGCATAGCCGGTCTGCGTCGGCTCGCCTTCGACGATCCGATAGGTATTCTCATTTCTCTCATTCCGCTCGGTCTCAAAGAACTTCGTAAACGGATAACGCTCCGCGTATGCTTTCTTCGCGTAAGCATAAATATGCGTCACAAAGAATACCGTTACCTGGTTCTCATTTAACGCCCTGATGATCTCATCGGCCATCGCGGCGCCTTCCTTCTCGGACGTAGTCGCGAACGACTCGTTCATGAACAGCAGGCTTCCCGGATTCATCGTATCGACGATCCTGTTAAGGCGGAACAGTTCCTCCTCCAGACGGCCGGAATTCAGCGTTTCATCCTCATTTCTCACAAAATGTGTAAAGATGCCGCGGAAAATGGACGTTTTCATGCTCTTGCAAGGCACAAACATGCCGCACTGCGACATGATCTGCGCGGTACCGACGGAACGAAGGAAGGAAGTCTTTCCTCCCTGGTTTACACCGGTGATCAGATACAGCATCGTATCATTACTGCGGAACGTATTGTCCATCGGACGCTTGAGCGTACGGATGGCAAGCACAAGATCATAAATGCACTCCGCTTCGATCGCGTGATAACGTTCCGAAATCTCCGGGAAGCACAGACGGTAAGCCATACCGTTCATATGCGTATGCAGATTGCAGCATCCGTAGAAAAATGCGATCTGCGCACGCAGCGTATCGAACAGTTTGGAAATCTCCTTGTTGAAGTCCTCAAAACAGGACGCGACATGCAGCAAAGCGGTATTCTGCAGGTTCATGCAGTCCTGGCTCATCGAAATGTTGTCATAGCTGACGCGGATCTCGTTCTTCTTCACCTTCGTACCGAACAGCGAGTCCCATTTTTCGAATTTCCGCTTTACGGTCGTTTTCGTAATGGAATTGACGATCAGACTGTCGCACTTCATACCGCGGCCGATCTTGCCGCTGATCTTAACCTCTCCGCCCATCTGGATCTCACGGAGCGCTTCGCGTTTCTCCTGCATCCGTTCGATAAAGGCGTCATCATATTCCTTCAGGAACTGTTCGAAGAAATTCCTGAAGATACCGGGTTCAAAGTGGTTATTCGCGTCGATAATGACCTTTTTGAGATTCTCAAGGCCGTTAAAAAGCATATTAAGCGTATCGATCGAATTCAGAACGCGGACGGCGGGAAGCGTTGAATTGGTCTCCTTCTTCATGCGGTCACGCTGGTTGATCAGATCGGTAAAGGTCTCCGAGATCGTTACATACAGCTGGAATATGTATTTCTTATTGTCGATAGCCTCTTTCAAAGCGTTCTGACGGTGGAGAATGTTCTTTCGGTCGCCGCTCGGCGCAAGCATGATACTGCGGCAGGCCTGATAAACGTATTTGTCGTTCTTGCTCATCGTTTCAAGGATAGGCTGAAGGTCAAAATCTTCAAACAGATCATTCTTGAACGGAGCGACGTCACTGTTGACGTAGTCTTCACAATTCAGCAGATATACCTTCATAAGCACCTCATCTCTTGTTACTGAGCCGGACTTTAATATGTTCGTAATCAAGTTTGTATTTGTCTACGATGGAATTCGCGTAGGCAACACCGTCAGCGGGTTTACGGATCAGACGGAACGTTCTGCGGAAGCTTCCGTCTTCGACTACCGTTGCCACCAGGCTCACATAATTGTCGGAATCGTAAGCCAGTTCAAATGTATGCGTAACCACGAAAAGGATGGCTCCTTTCGCGATCAGTCTCGACATCAGATCGCGCATCATCGAAAGCGCATCCACCGTCGAAGCCGATGTAAACAGCTCATTGAATATCACAAGCGATTCTTTCGAAACGCTGTCAAGCGTCGACTTGATAAGGTCAAGCTCGTGCTCAAGACGTCCTTCTACGGTATTACCGGTCATCGAGGCGAATAACGTATAGATGCGGTCAAAGAAAGGCATCTTCGCCGAATTAGCCGCTACGGGAAGCCCCATTGCGGTAAAATAAGCGGCCTGTCCGAAGCTTCTCGCAAGCGTCGTCTTACCGCCCTGGTTCGGTCCGGTTACGATGATTGCCGTTTCGGTGCCCGACTTCATAATATCGTTAAATACGATCTCCTTATTCTCGGAGGAGTTCTTCTCGGCGAGAACGATATCGTAACAGTCATCGAGGTTTACTTCCCTGTCCTCTGAGAACTTTGTAAAAGTGATCGGGAAATTCTTAACCTTCATCCGTGCCATGTAATCGAGGTTCAGCAGATAGAATCGGAACTCGCGTACAATGTCGGACACTTCGGTCGTGATAATGTTCCGGTTGATGCCGCAGAAGGTTTCAAGATTACGGAAAAGCGGCCTGTTCCGCTTCATAAACTGCTCGAGAATGAAATTCTCAAGCGGAGAAACATTCATATCGCCGAAGGGCGACTCCGTGAACGAATGGGAATCCGCGGATTCCTCGCTCCTGAGAAACTCCGAACGGATTTCGTTACAGTAATCATCATCGCTGTAATCAAAGTCCAGAACGGCGTTATCTTTGCCGATCGTAAGGCGGAACTTCATCTTTTCGAACTCATCGTTAATATCTCCCGCCTGTTTGCGAAGATTCACGACATCGGCGGAAGTGATGATCTTATTTAACTCGTCCCGAAGCGTCAGCAAAGCCTCCGACTTGGGCGGCATCTGCTGAAGATCGCTGCAGAACAGTTCAATCGAATCATAATACTGAACGATCGTATCAAGACGCCACTTCCACTTCTGAACCGATTCGGTCTTCTCGGAAAGCATCTGGTAGCGGCGCGAAACGATAATTCCGAGGATAAAACGGTTTACTGCCGCGCGGATATCGGGATCACACAGATCTTTCGCGACGGACTGACGGTAAGCCGCTTCGTTCTTCGTCTTCGAAGCATAGTAAAAATACGGACGGAGTTCGGCATCGTCCGGTTCTTCCAGGACCACATTGATATATTCGGGAAGGTTAAGGTCATCGAAATAATCCGGCGCCGTCAAGGCGCTGACCATTTCAAAACTGAGCCCTTTCACCGGGCTGAATAGGCTTGTCATAAAACCCCCGTTCCAAAACGGAAACCGTTTCTATTTCAGGTTGATCGTTCCGACCGCGGAAAGGTCGGTATAGGTCATAAGGCTCGTATCGCTCCAGGTAAGGATGCGGTTACGCTGTCCTTCGCCTTCGGAATCGTTTACATGAATGTCAAGACCGAGGAATCCGCCGCAAACCATGGATTCTTTCGGCGCCGGAAGCATTACCTCGACGGTATAACCGCTTTCGTTACTCTTCACCTGATAAGTAACCGCCGAAGCATTGATGCCGTTTCCGCACTCAAGTGCTCCGTCGCGACCGATCCGGATATGCAGGTCCTTGCCTTCGCGGTACTTGTCGGACTTCGTTCCGTCACCGCAAAGGAATACTTCGACGCAGTCCTTACGCGTCATTACCATGCCCTCGGAATTGGGCGTTGCGTCTTTCACGTCAATCTTCAGATAAACCTTTCCGGTATCCCACAGGATACGGAATTCAGCTTCGGTTCCTTTGTCTCCCCAGGCCGGATTCTGTAACGGAAATGCCTGTGAGATGCTCCAAAGTTCCTCATCCTCTCCGTCAATAACCGGGCTCGGGAAACGTCCGGTATTATTGTCTTTCTCAAGCGCCAGGGAACCGATTCCGGTCAGAGTGGTCGCCGTCTTATCGCTCGTATCATTCCAGGCAAGTTTCTTAACAATCTTGTCACCATCCAGGTCAATGACCTGAACGTCAAATCCGACTACGGTATCCGGAATAACGGTCACTGCCACAAGCGACATCGTTACTTCAACCACATAACCGTTATCGGTTTCAAAGCCGACCGCCTTCATGTGCGACGAATCGCAACCGGTACCGTAAACGATACGGCCGTCACGAAGAATCGTGCAGGTAGCGTCGCCGGCGGCGTATTTGGCGGGCTTATCTCCTGCCTCATTGAGGAAGATGACAACGCGGTCAGACGTGTCCACCTGGTTCGTTACCGTTTTCGACTTGTCCTGCACATTGAGCCGGATATAAAGCTGCGTATCCGTATGGAAGATCTGGAAATCTGCTTTCGTGGCAGAATCACCGCTGATCGTCTTCTCAATGGGATTATGCTCCGCGAACTGCCAGATCGGTTCGTCATAGCCCGAAAGCAAAGGCATCACGGCGTGCGCATCCGCATTTACATCCGTAACGAGCGGTTCGCGTACCTGAAACGGCGTGGGCGTATATGTTACCGGGATTTCCGTCGGCGTAATCTTCGTTCCGGCATCATCGGGGATAGACGCTCCTCTTCCTTTCCAGCCGCAGGAACCGAGTAACGCGGCCGTCATAATCAGGGATAATACCATAAGGCACTTTCTCTTGATCTGCATAATACATCACCTTTCTGAAACTATGAAATCATTCACCGTCATCCCGCATGCGGAGGATATCTCCGGGCTTGGGAACCGCTTTCGCTTTCGCGGTAATCATTTCTTTCGGATGCGGGCAGGATTCGATCTCGGTCCCGTCTGCTCCGAACATCTGTCTTACAACCGTTTCCGTATGACGGAAACCGGGCGAAAGAATCTCAATCGTGTCGCCGACAGCGAATTTGTTCTTCTGCTCAAATACGAAAGATCCGTCCGCGGCAACGCTTTCCACGGTGCCGAGGTACTTGTAATTCCGTTCGTAAACCTGACTGTCGTAAATCTGCGCGTCCGGACCGGGCTTTCCGAAGAAGAAACCGGTCGTATAGCTTCGGTAGGAGCTCTTCTCAATTTCTTCACGGTACAGCGGCAGGTTCTTTTCGAACAATTCCGGGTCCGTCGTATAATCATCGATTGCTTTTCGGTATGTTCCCGCAACCGTTGCCACATAAAGCGCCGTCTTCATGCGCCCTTCGACCTTAAAACTGTCGATCCCGGCCGCGCAAAGCTCCGGAATATGCTCGATCATGCAAAGGTCCTTTGAGTTGAATATATAGGTGCCGTCCGCATTCTCCTCAACGGGAAAATACTCATTGGGACGGGTCTCTTCCATCAGATAATACTTCCAGCGGCACGGATGCGTACATGCTCCGAGGTTTGCGTCACGCCCGGTCATAAAATTCGACAGCAGGCAACGCCCGGAATACGAAATGCACATTGCACCGTGGACAAATGCCTCGATCTCCATATCAGCCGGTATCGCCTTACGGATTTCCGTGATCTCCGTCAGGGAAAGTTCACGTCCGCAGACTACCCTCCGTACACCGAGATCATACCAGAATAGAAACGTCTCGGCGTTCACGTTATTGGCCTGCGTACTGATATGTACCGGAATCTCGGGACAGATTGCACGCGCCTGCCGGAATACGCCGGGATCGGAAATGATCAAAGCGTCAGGACCGAGTTCTTTCAGCCTCGCAAAGTATTCGCGTACACCCGCCATATGGTAGTTATGAGCAGTGATATTGGCGGTAATGTAAATCTTACAGCCGTTCTCATGACAGAACCGAACCGCTTCCTCCATGTCTTCGTCGGAGAAATTCTTCGCCTTTGCCCGGAGACTGAACAGTTCGCCGCCGATATATACCGCGTCGGCTCCGAATAAAACAGCCGTTTTCAAAACATCAAGACTACCCGCAGGTATTAATAATTCGGGTTTCTTCATCAGGGTTACCAAGTACAGGCTTGCCTCACGCCGGTGCTTGCCTGCAAGGCATCGGCGCAGTCTTTTCAGACTCTTTTCAACTTCGCGACAGCGATACCGTCCCCGAGGGGAAGCATCATGCTGTCATACTCACCGCTTCGAAACAGCATTTCAATGAATTCACGCATTCTCAGATGAATCGTGCGGTCTCTTCTCGTAACGGTAAATTTGGATTCCGCAACGGAACCCTCCTGCAGAACGTTATCTGCAATCAGAACCGAATCCGGCTTCATCAGTTTTCGTATCAATCCGAGATATACGGGATACTGCGCTTTCGCAGCATCGAGAAAGATCAGGTCGAACTGCTCGAAGCGGTCAGAAAGCGTAGTAAGAAATGCCTCCGCGTCATCATGAACGCAGGTGATCGAGGGGCAACCGCAGCCGCGCCTTTTTTCATAATCAGCGGCATAAGCGGCCGTATTCTCACAAGCCTCCGCATATCGCGCATCGTCCTTTTCAACGGTCAGAATGCTTGCTCCGGCAGGTAAAAATTCTGCCGTTAAACACGAAGAAAAGCCGATGGCGGTACCGATTTCGAGTACTTTCAACGGCTGTCTGTCTAAACACACGAATCGAAGAAACGACTGTGCTTCCCTGCGAATAACGGGAACACGGTCTGTCCTCGCCTTCTGATATAGGTTTTCCAGAAAATCCGGAAGGTCCGGCTGCAACGAGGATAGATAATCCGAAATGTGACTGTTGACCAATAGTGAATCGTTCATTCTTCGTCTACGATCTCCTCTGTCTCACGATAGCGGGTTATAATCTTCAGTATGGTATTATAGTCCATGTCCGAACGCAGCGTATACGTACCGGGCTGGATATTGGATTTGGAAAGTACGCTCTTGAAATAAAACGAATAACGGTCGACGATAACGCCTTCACGCTTCAGTTTACTTGCCACGTCCTTTGTGGAATCACCCGTCTGGATCAGGAATTCAATCTCATGACCTTCGTCCTCTTTATCCACCGCTACCGAACCGAACAGCTGATAGCAGAAGTTATAGCCGTACTGGGAAAGCTTGATCGTGGATATCACGACTACGGTGTAAAACAGAATATCCAGAAGGAGTCTGGTGATATTGTTGGAAAAGTCCCGGAGGACTCTTCCGTTTTTCATTTTCTTCTTTTTCACTTTTCCGCCCCGTTTTATGCATTCCAGTCAACGATTACCGGAAGAATCATCGGGCTGCGCTTCATCACACGCCAGAAGTAATCGCTGAGGCTCTGCTTAATATCCGCGCGGAGACGGTTATGGTCCGTTCCGCCGGCATCGATAAACCGCATACAGGTTTCCGTTACAACCTCTCTTGCTTCATCAAGAAGCTGTTCGGATTCCTTTACGTATACGAATCCTCTTGTCACAATGTCAGGACCGCTGACAATCTCGCCTGACGCCGAGTCATATCCGACCGAAACGATAACGATACCGTTCACGGATAAGTACTGGCGGTCACGAAGAACTGCGTTACCGACATCACCGACACCGAGTCCGTCTACCATAATGCCGTGTGCCGGTACATTCCCGACGATCTCCGCACTGTCGTGCGTCAGTTCCAGTACGTCGCCGGATTTCAAAATCTCAATGCGTTCCGCGGGAATACCGAGGTTCAGCGCAATGTTCTTCTGCGCGATACGGTGACGGTACTCGCCGTGGATCGGGATTGCATACCGCGGCTTGGTAAGACAATATAACAGTTTAATCTCTTCCTGGTTGGCGTGTCCGGAAACATGCGTATCCTGGAAGATGACATTGGCTCCGAGCATGGAAAGCACGTTGATCAATTTGAAAACCGCTTTCTCATTGCCGGGAATCGGCGTAGCGCTGATGATAACAACGTCGCCGGGCATAATGGATACGCGCTTATGCGTATTGGAAGCGATTCTCGAGAGCGCCGCCATCGGCTCGCCCTGGGAACCGGTCATGATCAAAACAATCTGGTTATCAGGATAACTCTTAATCTCCTCCGCCGAGATCATCAGCCCGTCCGGAATCTTGATATATCCGAGTTCCTGTGCCGTTCCCACGATATTGACCATGCTGCGTCCTTCGATCGCAACCTTGCGTCCGTATTTCTCGGCCGAATTGATAACCTGCTGGACGCGGTCAACATTGGAGGCAAATGTGGCAACGATGATACGACGGTTCGGATTGTCGGCGAAAATCGAATCGAATGTCTTGCCGACGGTACGCTCCGACATCGTATTGCCGGGTTTTAAAGCGTTCGTGCTGTCACACATCAATGCAAGGACGCCTTCACGGCCGATTTCGGCCAGTCTCTGTAAATCGATCGGCTCCCCGTAAACGGGAGTATAATCCACCTTAAAATCGCCGGTATGGATCAATGTGCCCGCCTCACAACGGATGGCAAGTGCCGCCGCATCGGCTATACTGTGATTCGTGCGGATAAATTCCACGGAGAAATCGTCGCACTGTACGATATCGCCATAGGCGCATACACGAAGGTCAGCGGTATCGGCCATTTTATACTCTTCAAGCTTATTACGGATGATCGCAAGCGTAAGCCGTGTGCCGTAAACCGGTACCGGAAGCTCACGGAGGATATATGGAAGCGCTCCGATATGGTCCTCGTGACCATGCGTAATAAAGATTGCCTTAACGTCGTCTATATGTTCCTTCAAAAAGGTGATATCCGGAATCACAAGATCGATTCCGAGCATATCATCTTCCGGAAATGCAAGTCCGCAGTCAACCACGATGATTGACTTTCCGAAGCAGAAGGCGGTTATGTTCATGCCGATCTGCTCCAAACCTCCCAAAGGAATTACGTGAATTCCATTGCCGAGTTTCATAAATAACCTCCCTGTGAACGTCAAACCAGATCGATGTCTTCTAAGATCGCACGGAACATTCCGCCGACCGCATCGATCTCGGTATCGTCATCCACCATTTCATAGACCATATCCTCGTTCTCGTCGAAGCTCTCCCTGAGGATAAACGCTTCCTCGCCGACCTCGTCCGTAACAAGGATATAATTATTCCCGTTCAGGCGGGTTTCCGAAATAACGGTAAATGTGATCTCGGATCCGTCATCCGTGCGGAATATCACGGTATCTTTCTTCTCATCCATAGATTTCCTCTAAAAGCTTTTCTTTTTCCTGCGGACAATTGCCGAGATAGTCCATATAGGACTGCAGAATGAAAACCGCGGCAAGCTTATCCACTACCGCAGCTTTCTTAGCATAACCCATATCCGCCTCATCTAACGCGCGATGCGCGGAAACGGTCGTATAACGTTCATCCCAAAGGATTACCTTGAGGCCTGTTCTTCGTGCGATGTCTGCGGCAAATTCCTCCGAAGCGGATGCTCTGTCCCCAATGGTATTGTTCAGATGCTTCGGATAGCCGATAATGATTGCATTGGCTCCTCTTTCACGCGCTATTTCTTCAATTCTGCGGAATGTCTCCCGTAATTGCTTCCCCCGGTTTCTGCGGATCACCTCGAGCGGCTGTGCAGTCAGAAAGAGTCCGTCGCTTGCCGCGACTCCGACCGTAGCCTCCCCGTAATCAAGCCCCAGCAGACTGAGCTTTCGTTCCATAAATACTCCTCTTACTTCAGGTTGTTCTCGATGTAATCGGTCAGAAGCTGCTCGATGATCTCGTCACGCTCAACCTTGGCAATCTTTGCACGCGCATTCAGATGATTCGTGATATAAGTCGGGTCACCGCTCATCAAATAACCGACCATCTGGCTCACCGGATTATATCCTTTCTCGGCCATAGCTACATAAACCGAAGCAATAACGCTCCGTACGTAATCATCCGAAATATTCTCAACCTTAAAGAACTGTGTTCCCTGTGCCATTATATCCCTCCTCCTGTGACATATGGATAGGTATAACATACCAAAATCTATTCTACTCTATTTTGTGGGAAATAGCAACTGTTTTTGCTTGAATAATACCATCTGTTGTGATATCTTCCCCGATCACCGTAACAACCTGTCCGCTCAGACTATGCTCCGCAGGGAACCGGTATGTCCCATAGCGCGGACAGTGTCCGTTCGCATACATTACGCCGTCTTCCTCGGTCATATCTTCCACCATAACGGAAGCCTCTTTGCCAAGCAATCCCTTATAATACGCGGTTCTGAGCTTTCTCTCCGTCTCCAGGAAACGGACTTCCCGCTCGTGCTTAACCGCCTCGGTCAGCTGCCCGTCCATCTTGTCGGCAACGGTTCCTTTTCTTCTCGAATAAGGGAATACATGAATCTGCGCGAAGCCGATCTTCTCGGCAAATGCCATGGATTCCATGAAATCCTCCTCGGTTTCGCCCGGAAATCCGACGATAATATCCGTAGTAAGCGCAGGATTGTCAAATGCTTCCCGAAGAAGCCTTACAGCCTCAGTAAACTCCTCAGGAGTGTACCGGCGGTTCATCCGCGATAGCGTCTTCGCGCACCCGCTCTGTAAAGAAAGGTGAAAATGCGGACAGATTTCCTTAATTGCACTAAGCGCATCCACGAATTCCTTCGCTATGATCCGCGGTTCCAAAGAACCAAGGCGGATCCGTTCGATTCCCGGAATCTCTGCCATCTTCCCAAGTAACGAGATCAGCGGCATGGAACCGTCGTCGGTCTTTAAACTGCTCTGTTCCCGCACGCTGCGCTTATCAAGGCCATAGGATGAAAGGTGAATTCCCGATACGACGATTTCTTTGCATCCGGAATCCGCAAGAAGTCTTGCTTCCGCCAGAACGTCGCTCTCCTTACGGCTTGCGATACGGCCTCTGGCGAACGGAATGATGCAATAGCTGCAGAACTGGTTACAGCCGTCCTGGATCTTCATAAATGCACGGCTGGTCGTTTCTGAGGTGACCGTCTTCATCTCCTCATAGGCTGTCAGCCCGGAATCCTCGTTAATATAGTAATGTTTCGGCTCTGTTCCGGCTGCCTTTGCCGTAAACCATTCGTTCAAAATGGCAGCAGTTTCGCCTTTTCTGCGATTCCCGATATAAAGGTCTGCCGTCCCGTCATCCTCGCCCTCGCGGCAGAACTCCTGCACATAGCAGCCTTCCGCGACGATCACGGCCTCGGGGTTCTGTTTCCGGGCACGGTGTAACATTTGCCGGGACTTTCGGTCCGCGATATTCGTTACCGTGCAGGTATTCACGAGATAAACATCCGCTTTTTCGCGGAAAGACACTTCCTGCATTCCGATCCCTTTAAGCGTATCGCGGATAGCCTCGGTTTCATACCCGTTTACCTTGCACCCGAGCGTCAGATATGCGATTGTCTTTCCATACAGATGATTTTCCATTGCTTTGTCCGTTTCCTGCTTGACTTTTTTCAATTTGATAGTTACACTTAAAGTAATCTAAGTAATAAAGAGGGGGCGATGCCGCATGAAAACCGTTACCATTTGCCTGAATTCCATTGATAAGGTTAAGAACTTCGTAAACGATGTGACCAAGTTCGATTCCGATTTCGATCTGATTTCCGGCCGCTATGTTATCGACGCGAAGTCCATCATGGGAATCTTCTCTTTGGACCTCAATAAGCCGATCACGCTCGGCATTCACAACGAAGACGATATCGATCACATTCTGAGCGTTCTTGAGCCGTATATCGCTGAAGTTGAAGAATAATCCTTAAACACTCTGAAAGCAGGAGGAATCACCCTCCTGCTTTTTTCTTTCAGACAAATGTCACGCATCCTTAAAGCATTTCTGCTTCCGCAACAATTTGATTATACCTTTTTACCCTGATTCCGTAAATAGGAATTATTCGTATCTAAGCGTTATCAATAATATCATCCAGATAACGGCCGCCGATATTCATGCGATCAATCGAAAACTGACGCATATTCGCATCATTTAAGCTAAGATCCGTAAGAAAAATACTCATGAACCGCTCTTCATCACCGAAATTGTTCTTCTGGAAGATTTCTTTCAGGCTCTTGCCGTCAAATGTGTAAAGATTGAGCCGTTCTTTCTTCAAAACGCCTTCGTTGTTCAGCCAGTTGTATAACCTGTCCAGATCCTGCTTGTTCGGTTCTCCCCAGAAAGTAAGCGCCGAATTATCGCGAAGCGCCTGCAGTGTTTCAGAATCCTTAACGGGGATGACCGTAATCTTTTCATTTGCGTTCTTAATCTTATAAAACGCACGCTTCATAACATATTTTCTGACCGTGACAGCCGCTCCGAAGAACACTACCGGAACAAGGAACATGAGAAGTCCTGACACGGTGTGCCCCATCACCAGTAAAACAGTCCCGGCAATGATCGGTCCGAACAGCATAATACAGACAAATGCCACATAAAACGGGTTATCTTTCTTCATTTCTTCTTTATGACCTTTCCTCGTTTATCTTCGATAAAGCAGACTTCCGGGTTCTTAGGGTTGTATTTTACCTCTACATCAAGAGGAAATACATTATAGGACTGTTCCATACCTTCGACTATCGTCATATAAAGATTATCATTCACCGTGTATTCATAGACAGGCACCATATAGGTTACCCCGCCACCGATGCCTTGTGACTTGTAATATCCCTCGGAATAGACATAATGACCGGGCACAGTTGCCGTACACCTTTTCCTGACCGTCAGCGTACTCCCGAACGGTCTGTAATAGATGATCAAAGCAACCGCGATAACGATCAAAAGGATCAAAAGCTTCGTGTCCATATCTCCCGCCCCTTTCTTTATCATCCCACACAAAGCCTTATGCAGGCTTTATCTCACATGTAACGTTCCCGGATTTCCTCGATCACATGCGCCGTACTCTTCTCTACAGTACCCTCGCGGAACGGATTCAGAAGGTTGCCGATCTCCAACAGCTCAAAATAGCCTTTGGTTCCGCCGGCACGGCACAATCTGAGATAATCTTCCCAGGCAGCCTTCCGGTCCGTCTTCATACGGCCGTAATACTGGAATGCACAGATCTGCGCAATAGCGTATTCAATGTAGTAGAACGGATAGAGGAAGATGTGCAGCTTCTGCATCCAGAATCCTCCGCTCTCTAAGAATTCGTTGCCGTCATAATCGCGCCAAGGCATATATTTCTTCTCGATTGTTTTCCAAGCTTTACGCCAGTCCGCCGGCGTCATATCCGGATTTGCGTAAACTTCATGCTGGAATTCGTCCACGCTTACCAGATAAGGGATCGTGCAGAACGCGCCGAGAAGGTGGGCCGTGATGTATTTCTCCGCATTTTCCCCGAAGAAAGACTCCATCCACGGGTACGCAAAATGCTCCATCGACATCGAGTGCGTCTCATTTATCTCCGAAGTCGATCCGGAAAGTGCACTGATTGGGATCGAACGCATGGCAAGATATCCCTGAAAGGCATGTCCTGCTTCGTGCGTAAGCACGTCCACATCGGCTTCCGTACCATTAAAGTTACTGAAGATGAACGGAGCCTTAAAAAGCGGCATTCGGGTCATGTAACCGCCCATATGCTTGCCGGGCTTCGTTTCAAGGTCATACAACTCATATTCCTTCATAAAATCGAAGAACTCGCCGGTTTCCGGGCTCATGGCACGGTACATTTGCCGTGCTTTCTCCACCAGTTCGGCGGCTGTTCCGATCGGGACCGCGTTGCCGTCAGGGAACCTCAACCCTTCATCGTAATAGCGGAGCTTATCGATGCCGAGATGTTTCCGCTGTGCCTCGTAAATCTCCGCTACGGCAGGCGTAATGATCGTACGAACCTGCTCACGGAACCGTGCCGCATCCTCTTTCGTGTAATCGAAACGGTTACGCGCGATATATGCCATATCGGTATAGGAGGCAAATCCCATCTTCTCCGCCTTTGTATTCCGCACCTTCACAGCCTCGGCGAACTGGCTCTCCAGCTCTCCGCTGATCTGCTCATAGAGCTTCGCCCATGCCTCAAAGGCTTCCTTCCGCTCCGCGCGGTCAGTGCTCTGCATATGTTTTAAAAGGCCGTAGAAATTGCACTGTTCGCCGCGGAATTCGGTCGTTGCGGCAGCGGTTGTCTTTTGATAAGCCTGACGAAGTTCTCCCTCCCGAATGGTTTCCGGCACAATTCTCTCGTCGCTTGTCATCAGATCCGCGTCAATGATACGGAACAACTGGGCGCCGAATTCGGCTTCCGCCTCTTTCCGAAAAGGCGACTCCGCAAGTGCTTTCTGCCAGGCATTATACTGCGGAATAGTCTTCGCAGACTCCTCCCGGAGCCATTTCATCTCCCCGTCATAGAATTCATCGGCGGTATTGATCGTATTCCGGATATGCGCAACGGTATACATGGAATCAGCCGCATCCTCCGTCTCCTGCACCGCATAATAGGCGTCACGTACCTCATTGAAACTTTTTGCTTCGCGAACCTTCTGCGTTGTCTCCGTGATCAAAGACTTAAGCGCCTCAAAATCCGGGCGTCGGTACTCAATTTCACTGAATTTAATCATATAAAACCTCTTTTCAATTACGAATCTTATTAAACTTCATCCGGCGCTGCAAACTCATCGAAAACCGGAGCCGGTGCATGTTCCACATCCTTCTTCAGACCGAAAAGGACGATTAGGTTAACAATTCCCGCAATGCATCCGGCGATAACCACCAATAAAGTGAGTGATGAATTAGCTTCCGCTTCGGAAACGATCAGGATAGAAATCGCGAACTGTATAACGATCATCACGAAACGCAAAACACGAATGCTATGCTCCCTGTAAGATCGAAAATCCTCCGCCACACGAATCATGGCACCGAGAATAATATAGTATAATGCCAGATACAGGAAGGATGCCAGGAAGAATATAAAACGGACGTCATTCGAATTAACGCTGAGATCTGAATTACGCTCGGACATCGTAAATAACCATTCCGCAACGTCTTCCAAAATCAACAGGGCTGAAAGAATACGAAGCTTAGTCGGATTCTTCACATATCCTTCTAAATAACGGACGGACATCAGAAACAGAAGCAAGCCTACGGCATCCGGCAAGATGTCTATATAAAAAGTATCCGTTATGATGTTAAAATCCAAAAACAGCAACAGAAAACCAAATGCTACGAGTTTTACACCCTTTGCGGTATCGTAACGGTAATAATAATGATCCATAAGTCCCCTCCCCAAAACACCTTTGAAACATTTTAGCATAGATAGAATGGTGTGTCAATATTATTTACTATCCAATCATCTATCTGCCCATTCACACAAAGGGGTACAGCCGAAGCTGCACCCCTTTCAATAAATATTCGTTTATTACGATTTGCGGCGTCTTTCCCGCAAAGCTCATGTTTGATTCTCACGCGTTTTTCTCTTGGCACGGCGTTGCTCTCTGTTATTTTTCTCGGAAGCAAACACCTCCACCACGGCGTCCGTCAGTTCGTCAGGCCATGTCTTACCGGTAACAATCGCATCTGACCAGGGACATAATTTCTCATAATCCGAGTCAAATACGACTGTATAAGGCGGACCGCAACGATCGTTGACCGACATGAACAGATGCCTTCCTTCGTTGATCAGTCGATGCGGCCATTCCACATCAGGGTTATCCACCTGATCGTAGATCTCTTTTGTGATTTCATAAAGATCACAGTTTACACCGCCCCCAAGCTGCGCCGTATACAGTTCTCTTTCGGCATCATAACAGCACTTCCATCCGCTGCCTTCTTTGAACTCCATTTTACGCTATCCCCTGTTATTACTCTTTCTTTTGGATCATCTCCCAAAGTACTTCCTTCTGTTCCATTCCGAAACGCAGTATCTTCCAAAGGGAATCTACCGCATACGGACCGTAAGCCTGCATATAGGAAATATGCATCCGGATGGCCCCCTGAAATACCAGATCGAATTCTTCCCGGGAAATACCCTCGTTACCATAATACCCGCTCAGAAAGCTCTTGGCAAGGTCAAAGCGGTATCTCATTTCCTCGGTTTCATGGTTGAAATCAACAAACTGCATGATAAACGGCCAGCCAAGATCCAGATACCTGCTCCCGATTCCCGAGTCATCAAGATCAATAAAGACTGCTTCTCCATCATTTCTGAGCATTGCATTATGCGGTCCTATGTCCGTATGAACGAAGCATTGATCCAGCTTTTCAAAATCAGGGATTGCATCCAGGATTGCGTCAAATTCTTTCACAAACACATGGTTTCGAAACCACGTGTAATAACGCTCCTTGCTCTGCGTCATAGGAGACTTCTCGCGATATCCCTGTAAAGAGTGCATCTTCCGGGTAGCCTGACCGATTTTATACTCGTCTTCCGGCGTTTCCTCCAGCTGCCTTCCGTCAATGAATTCCATCAGATAGAACCAGAATGCGGAATCCTTAACATAGTATTTACCACTCTTCGTCGGATAAAGCTTGGGCGCCATGCCATGTTCATTTCCTAAGAAGAGATGCGCATTCACATTTCCCGCAATCGTTGCCTCCGGGGTACTGTCCGCAAGGCCTTTCAGCAGATAGTATTTAAACGCCGAAGCGATTTTATAAATCAGGCGGCCGGATTCCTCATGAAAGCGGCTTTCAATCCGAGGACTATCCAGGTCCCAATGTGTTAACACCTTTTCAACCAGGTTTGTTACGTCGGTATCGGGCGATGCCTGCTGTTTTCTATACTCGTCCCGCAAATTCGAAAGATGATTAACGATATTAGGATTCCAGGATATCATCTTCGGCAGGTTTTCACATGGAAAATCTGCACATAAAAAGCAATAGCGGGTATTATGATCCCTGCAGCATGCATAGATTCTGCATATCCCGGACTCTGCCCATTCGGGCACTTTCCCCTCAGCCTCTATGCAGCCGGGACATATGTCGCTTTCTTTCTTCGAGCAGCCGATGCAACACTCTCCGCAGGCTGTCATAGTTGTAAAATCCATCATTTTTCAATACTCCTACATTTCTGACAACGATATCCACCCTAACGCGGAAGTTTGATATTCCACATTTTCTCGGCTCTTTCATACAGTTCTTCAATAGCCTCAAGATTTGCTAAATAGTCTTCTTTATACTGCTCGCATTCAGGAAGCAGTCGCCCTTTCTCGTCAAATTCCAGATTGACCGACTTATCGGTGACAATTTCAACCGAAGTATCAGATGTAACTAACACCTCATGACTAATCATAATCCCCACCGTGAATCCGCCTTTATAATTTGGCCAGATAATCATGGAAATGTTATCATACTCTTTTTCGGTCCCGTAAACCATCTGTTTTGAAACAGATAAATTCCCGGTCAAATCCGGATAATCCGGACGAAAGACGGAATACACGTATCCATCTTCTTCAATCGTATAAGAATTATATTTTTCGCTGTAACCGACACGTTTTTCGTATTTACGGTAAGAATTCAGGTTCGCGAACCACAGGATATGATACATAAGAAGTACGAACAAAACCAAAATAAAGAGAATGAAACCAAACTTTTTCACTGTATTCCTCCGCCACCGGAAACAACAATCATATCCGCTGTTTACAATTTCACCATTTAGATCTCTTACCTATTTCAGTTTCATGAAACAACCATACAATAGCGGAATATCAATATATTCTTCCGTCACTTCCTGACCACGTTTCTCGATGCTGATGATTTCAAAATCAGAACTGAAGAAGTCCCTTAGCCTTTGTTCCGAAAATGACACCCCGGTATTTCTTTTTGTATAAAACTCTAAATCATCCAGTTCCTCGGCTCCATCTTCATCCGCAGAAAAGCACAATAACACAAAGTATCCGTTTTCTTTCAGAATTCCCTTAAGAAGATCCCTGTACTGCAATCTTCTGTGCGGTGCCAAATGATGAAACATTCCGCTGTCAAGTACAAGGTCATACTTTCGTTTTGCAAAATCAACCGCCAGAAAATCGCTGCAAATAAACCTCACATTCTTCAAGTCTTCCGCTTTATCCTTCGCATTACGGATTGCAATGTCAGAAGAATCTATGGCTGTTACATCAATTCCTCTTTTTGCCAGATAGATTGCATTTCTGCCCTCTCCGCATCCGAATTCCACGGCATCCCTGATACTGTTCCCCTTCACGAATTCCGTCACCATTTTATCCGGCAACGTGTTATTCACCAGAAACGGAGCTTTCATTACTCTTTTCTCATAAAAGGTATTCCAATCTATGCTTTCGTTTATCCGATCAAGCGTATTGAATAAATCTTCATAACTATTGATTTCAACTTTATCCATATTTCCCCCAAAAACACACTACATTTCCTTCAACATAAACACTCCGCCATCGTCCTAAATCTGTAATCTTCCTATTGCAGAAATCTCTTGTTATTCCGTAACAGTCCCCCGGACAGTGAATGGTTCATCACAGGCTTTCTTTTAGGATTTTTACGACTTCATCTCTCGTAAGTACCTTGTAACCGCCCTCAAGGATAAATGTTCCGTCTGCGATGCCTTCAATCATATCTTCCGTGGCACCAAGCTCCGAAAGGCTCATGGCAACACCGAGCTTCTTCATCCAGTTCTCCATGGCCGCGAGACCCTCTTTTGCAACCGTTTCATCGGATTTTCCATCTGCATTTACTCCCCAGACCTCGACAGCAAATCTCTTAAACTTCTGAAGTCCGTAAGGCATAATGTACCGGTAATACGGCAGAGAAACCGCAGAAAGCGTCATTCCGTGCGTCGCGTCCGTATATCCGCCGGCAGACTGCCCCAGCATATGCACCATCCAGTCAGTGCTCTTTCCTCTGGAGATAAGGGTGTTCAATGCCCATGTTGCGGTCCACATAATGTTTGATCTTGCTTCATAATCTTCCGGATTCTCTATGGCAATCAGCGAAGAATGGATCACGGACTTCATCAGCGCTTCCGCGATATAATCGCTGGTATTATCGTCTTCGCCGGAGAAATACTGCTCACAGATGTGATTGAAGATATCATAAATACCGGCAACCATCTGTTTTCTCGGAAGGCTCATGGTGTACTTCGGATTCAGGATAGAGAATTTCGGCATCACTTCATCCCCGAATACATGTCCGATCTTCTGATGCGTCTCATGGTTTGTGATAACGGATCCTGCATTCATCTCAGAGCCGGTGCCTGCCATGGTAAGAATACATCCCACCGGAACGATCTCGCATGTCGGATCCTCAAATCTGATGTAATATTTCTCCCAGGGATCTTCATCACAATGTACTGAAACGGATACTGCCTTCGCATAATCGCAGCAGGAGCCGCCGCCGACTGCAAGAAGAAGGTCCGTTTTATTTTTCTTGGCTATCGCAACGCCTTCCCGGAGTTTATCTACGGTCGGGTTCGGCATTACCCCTGCGTCCTCGACAATGGTCTTGCCATTTGCCTTTAAAATTTCAACAACCGAATCATAGATGCCGTTCTTCTTGATGGAACCGCCGCCGTAAATAAGCTGGACAGTCTGTCCGTACTTCGGAAGTTCCTCATTCAGGTACTTCAGGGAATCTTCCCCGAAATAGAGTTTAGTTGCATTCTTGTAGCTGAAATTTCCTAACATAGCGCGACCTCCTTAATGATTCCGCAGATATTCCTCGGCTTCTGTAAGCTCTCTTCTGGATTCCTCATATTGCATGCATTTCATTGCTTCGTCATAATCCATCAAAACGATTTCCGAAACCTCCGATTTCTGCATGACGAATTCCTGTCCGTGGTATTCTGCCAGAAAATATACATTTGTCTTCCTGTCATTCGGACGGCCCTCACGTGCCAGCGGGTGCTCGTCAACCGTTCGGAAATCATCAAACAGGATAACGTCCAGCCCCGTTTCTTCCTTCACTTCCCGAATAGCCGTCTCCTGCTCGGTTTCTCCGGATTCTACGTGCCCCTTTGGAAAGCCGTAGTAGCCCTGATATTTTCCGACTCCGCGAATAATTACATATTTTCTTGTGTTGTTATCATTAGTGAAAATAATCGCGCCGCACGCTTTTTCATCCGCCATGCTTTTAATCCTTTCTCTTATCCTACTACTCACTGCTAAATCTCGGTGCTGTCAGCAGGCAAAGCCTTTACCTTTCGAAGGTACAAAAGGCATCCTGCCTCTTCCTGCTCATTATAGGTATAGCCGCTCTTCTCTGCGACGAACCGGGCAGTTCTTCCAAACAGGCCGCACATCGTCTCGACTGCATCCCACATCGCAACAATGTCTGTTCCGGAGTAGGTGGCAAGGTATGCCTTCCATTCTTCTGCGGAAAGCCATCTCGGAAGATATTTGCCGGATTTACCGACGCTCACGGAATAATCCGTCAGAATACCAACTTTAAAAGACAGCATGCTGAGAAGCTGGTCCCGAACAACCTTGTTTATCATGTCCTGGGCATAGGTCGGCTCATCTCTCCAAAGACCTTTTGCCACATTGTTCAAACACCACCAGAACTCATTGCAGATAGCCGCGAACTGTGCTTCCGTAGGCTTTTTTACCCAATGCGTCTTATCCGAGGATTCGGGGATTGCGGGAAGGATACCGTCCTTATCAAGAAGAATTATGCAAAGGCTGTCCTCGAGCACATTTTCCTTCGCGTGAGCGATCGTCATAACCGTAAGATCAACCCTGTTTCCGTCGGTGAAGATCATCAGACAGCCATAGGAATTCTCTTTATCGCTCGGATAATCCGGATGCTCGTCGGGAAACTGCATAAACAGAATGTCCCCGAACCGTTCCGGCCAAGTCCGGTCCGCGATAAAGGAAGCCGTCTCCTCCACCACATAGACGATATCGTAGTCCTGAAACAGATCCGCGGGGGCATTCGGATTGGTTCTGGAGCCGTTCATATACACTGCGCGCACCCGCTCATCGGACTTCGCAATGCCCATGATCAGGTCCATCATCTGTTCTTTCGTTCGCATATTGACTGTACCTCTCCGTAAAATGTTTCTCAAGATAAATCCTTCAGCCAGAAGCCCGGCCTGTAGCATTCACGATATTCCGGAGCCTTAGGCCATTCCTTCGAAAAATACGTTCTGTAAGCCTCGTTGTCCTTCATTTCGATGATCTTATCCATGGGTATCTCGCTGAACCAGCCGTCATCGTATTCCGACTTCGGGCCGCCCATGCCGCACGGCTCATGCCCGCCGGTAACGTGGCACCACCAGGAAAATCCGGCGATTTGAAGACCCATGAGATTACAAAGATCGAGTAATTCGTTGATGCTTTCCGGCGGACATATCATATCAATGAATCCGTCCCCTACAGGCTGGATCTTCAGTTCCTTTATCTTCGCCGTGAGGATCTGCCGGTCGCACCACTCCTTGACCTTTAAACCGACCTCAGCCGCTGACAGTTCGTCAACCCGGAGCAGATCGACATTGTCCCTTCCTATAAACCACTTTCTCTTCAGCGGAAGCATATGTGTCAGATGATGTTCGAAGAAATTACGGCTCCTTGTCGAATCGTGTTCCTTGTGGCTTCTCAGCACCTCATCCGCCGCATCAAGAAAAAGGATCCTGTCCGGCATACAACCGCGCAATTCGTCCAGCTCCTTTTTAAGTGCATTTTCGACTTCCCACTTAACGCCGATACTCTCCGGATAGTTCAGAGTGTAAAACTCGATCTCCTCCGCGCCGAAATCCATCACGCTGCACAGGTGATTCTTCGCCTTTTCGTAGCGGACTACTTCCTTTCGCAGCCACAGTTTCTGGATTTCCAGATAGTCTTCATACACGTTCTTGTCGAGATTTCTGCGCTTTACCTCTTCGACAACGTCCGTGTTGATCTCATAACTGATGTTGATATACGGTGCATTGGCCTGAAGATACCTTACTGCGGTTGTCTTTCCGACAGCCATGCACCCCTGCAATGATAAAATCATTGTTAATCCCCCTCTTGATAATCTCCTTATCGGCGCTTGAGTCCTTCTTCCTCCGTTCGAAACTATATTCCGTCTATAAGTGCGTAAACCAGTCTGTCGCTCTGATTCCGCCGATATATAATCTGCCGTTATACTTATAAACGCATGCCGTAAAGTATTGTGTCGGTCCCGAAATATTGATCACCGCAACGCAAATGTTCTCTTTTGAGACTTCCACGCCTGCGGATTCCATGCGCTGCATCGTCTCAGCCTTAATCTGTTCAGCCATATCATCCGGAGCGGGCTTAGCGTGATAGCGACCATCACTGTAAGCGGACCAGAGATTTGCATACTCTGCCCAGAAATCAGTCGTGTCAGCGTACAGAATGCATTTCGCGGACTCAACCTTCGGATTATCAAACAGTCCCTTCAATTCTCCTTCGCATTCAACCTTTAAAGCATTTTTCAGTAGTTTAACAGAGAAAGAATTCACTCTGTATCGGGAAGCATACTGCTGTTTAATATAGTCAATCTTATCTTCCGGAAATACAGCTTTATATACCGCCTCATAATCCTTATTGCATAACGCCTTATAGAAGTCAAGGACAAAGGCTTCCGCATTTTCCTGCGTCAGTTCAATGTTCTTTTGCGATTCCTTCTCTTTACCACGATTACTGTTTTTCCAAACAGTGATGGAAATCAAAGTAACAACTACGATCAGGGGAATTCCCATCAAAGCCCTGGAAGCATACAAAATGTGAAATATGGTTTTAGCCGGATCCGGTTCATTCTTCATAGCAAAGTACCTCACGTATTATTCTTCGATTTAACAAATCAAGTCCACATATTCCCAGTCCTCAAATGAGAACAGCCATTCAAAAGCATGAAATCTTCTTTCGGCGATGATCTCAAGTCTTTGAAGCTCTATTGCACTTATGTCTGAAATCAGCTTTCCTCTTACCGTAAAGTCTCCTTTGTCCATGTCGAAGCCTTTGTAACGATTCAGAAAGTTCATTGCTTCTTCGCCGTATATATCACGAATTGAATTCTTTATCTGCGGCGTTTTCACTTTCTCGGTCCTGGCGACAATGCAGCGCCAGTACCAAAGCATGGCTATTTCACGATACTTTATAATCTCGCTCTCTGGAATATCTTTACAAAAGCTTAGTATTTGCTCCGTTGTATGATCCGGTCCGATTCTAAGCGGCAGATGCAAATCCTTTGTCACATACCTGTCGTAATCCGTCAGTTTATTTGCGAGCCCGATGCTCCATTGTAACGGTTCAATGCATTCATAATCGTTATACAGAAAAAGGATATCATTATTGGCTTCCTTACGGATCGGCGTCTCCATGATCTGCTTCTCTTTATTTGAAAAACTCTTATAATAATCTTTCCGTTTGGTCCAATCCAGTATGGCCTGCCGCTGTTCTTCCCTTTGCTTTAGGGTATAGCTGACTCCGTTAATCTCGCTGCTTTCCAGACAGCACCGGTCGGTAAAGCATAAAAGGTATACGATTCTTTTTATGATTTCACTCTTGGTCTTCAGTATCATATTTCCCCCTCGGTTACACCCGCTTTCCAGGATTCCCGGTCCGGACGCCCCGGACACATCATTGCAGTTCCTTCACAAGGCAGAGCGTCAGTTCATCGTCATTTCTGCAAACTTCATCTTTCGAAAGAATACGTTCCTCATAATAGACCCCTGCGCCGTCGGGAACATATCCCCGTAAGATATAAAACCGTTGCGCAGGGCCGTATTCCGCACTCAGGCAGACATCCAAGTAAATCTTAGAACTTACGCGGCTTGCCAATTCCTCAGCGCGATCCATAAGCTTTGTGGCAATACCCTGCCGGCGGAACGGTTCAAACACCACAAGATCACAGATTCCCGGAAGTCCCCGGTCCTTCCATGCGCCCCAGCGGCATTGATAAAACAGGAACACATATCCCGCAACATGACCACCGTAAAGCGCGAGTAAGGCAGTGCATTCGTTGTTATCCTGAAAATCAAGTTGCCGGTTCAGGTAATTGACAAATGAATCGCTTTCATCGTTATCTGCCTTGCAGATGGCAGGAATATCCGCATGAGTCATCTGTCGGATTTCGATATTCTGCATGTCCTATTATCTCCCGTTCATTTGTCCCCTCCATAGGTCCGTTCATATCTTTCTTTCGCCCTGGACCATGGTGCTAACTCAAAATAGTTTTCATCGTAAACGGTGCAATACGGCAAGGTGTAGTAATCGTCATCAGCATCAAACAGTACGCGACCTTTTCCGATAAGGCTGTCGGGGTTCTCATCAATGTCAAGTTTGTCAAAGGTTTCTTTATCAATCTCACAAAGCTGATAAAACCCTCTCCAGCTGCGTTCCGCCGTGTAAAGCTCCCTCTCTTCGTCAAAGCAGGCTTTCCACCCAATACCTTTTTTAAACTGCATACATTGACCTCCAAATACTTTTCAAATTTATGGTTTCCCAGTTATACAAAAAACGGGGTGAAATGACATTTTCCCTCATAAGTCCTGCATTTTATGGATGAAATCAATCATATTCTTCTCGGTTTCTTCCGGATATCGAATATTCACGTATCCTGCGACTGCTCTTCCGGTACGGTCCCATAATTCTACCACGGCAAAGCCCGCCTGCCGGATATGCTCATAATCCGCATCCGGATATGTCTTCTTATATGGCTGAAATAAATCTGTGTCTAAAAACTTCTCGAAATTGCTGTTCAGGATTCCGAGATCAACGGGCTTTTCTTCGCGAAGGAGGATATACCAGCTTAACATTCTGTTCAGCAGATCCCGAACCGCGACATTGAGTTAAAACATCGCCGCCGGCAGTTCCTTCCGAAGTGTATACTCCGCAAAAGTCTTCAATACCCACCAGAATTCATTGCAGGTTCCGAGGAATTCCGCCTCGGTCGGTGCACTTGCAAAGATTGTCTGCGTTTCCGTCAGCCGTTCGATCTCCGGAAGCAGATTGTCTTTATCCATTATCTTTTGATAAGTTTCACCGATCCAGACATTTTCATGCTTATCCGCGCCGTTAAACTTTTGTAAGAAGGTATCCCGGCCCATCGTATTGATCACGAGTGTTATCCCGTCCCGGTAAACCATCAGGTGCGCCTTCGTATTTTCAAACATATCCGGATAGTTTTTATCCCCGCGGAATAAAAGGATCCGTTCACCGAAACAGGTTTCGAAAACCGAATCGTCCTCATATTTCAATATATCGTTTACAACCCAGTAGAACTGGTAAGAATACAGATAATCCCTCTGCGGAAGCAGGTTGGTCCGGATGACCGCCCTGACATTATCATCGGTCCCTGCAACATTCAGCACATTGTTAATGATTTCCTGCTCTGTTCTCATCTTGTTTAATCCCGATTCCAAATATAAGTCCTAATGTTCACTATATACTATTTAAATGGATTTGGGAAGAAAGGATTGCCGGAAAATGATATGCAATATAAAAAAAGGAGCCATTTCTGACTCCTTTTACATAAACTTATTGGAAACATATAATCATAAAGACTTTCGTTTATATGACATCAGTTCTCCTGCTTGATCTTGGTCACTTCACGCTCGTCAATCGCTTTCATTACCATTTCATCGATCTTCTCTTCAAGAAGCTTCTCACTCCGCTCGATAACCTTCAGAATCGGTTTCGTTACCGGATGCTTGGCCACATAGATCGTGCAGCAGTCCTCATACGGAAGGATACTGGTCTCAAAGGTACCGATACGCTGCGAAATCTCGACGATTTCCGACTTATCAAAGCCGATCAGCGGACGATATACGGGTATCGAACATACCGCATTCGTACAATTGAGGCTCTGCATCGTCTGGCTTGCAACCTGACCGAGGCTCTCACCGGTGATCAAGGCAAGGCAGTTGCTGCGGTTTGCGATTTCTTCGGCGATCCGCATCATATAACGTCGCATCAGAATCGTCAGTTCCTCATGAGGACAGTTCTCATAAATATACATCTGGATGTCGGTAAAGTTCACGATATTCAGTTTGATCGGTCCGACATACTTCGAAATCTGCTGCGCAAGGTCGATAACCTTCTGCTTTGCCCGCTCGCTCGTATACGGCGGCGCATGGAAATACGTTGCGTCAATGCTGACGCCGCGCTTTGCGATCATATAGCCGGCAACCGGACTGTCAATGCCGCCCGAAAGAAGAAGCATTGCCTTACCGTTACAGCCGACCGGCATGCCGCCGACGCCCTTATAGCCGTCCGAATAGATATAAGCATGGCTTCTTACTTCAACCGTAATGCTCTTCTCGGGATGCAGCACGTCAACCGACAGCCCCGGAAAATGATCCAGTATCACGCCGCCGAGATCCGCAGCGATCTCCGGTGAAGTCTTCGGGTAAGTCTTATCACCGCGCTTACAAAACATTTTAAACGTGAAATCCTTCTTTTCAAAGGACTCCTCGACAAATTCGACCGCCATCTTACAGATATCGTCCCACTCCGTGGAAGCAATCTCCATAACCGGCATAAATCCGACGATACCGAAGATTTTCGAAAGGCAGTCAACCGTATCATCATAGTCATATCCGTCAGGGCAGTCGACATAGATGCGTCCCTGTTCCTTCCGTACATGGTAGTCTCCGAGATGGGACAGATTCTCCCGGACCTGATTTACAAGACAGTCCTCAAAATAGGAACGGTTCTTACCCTTCAGTCCGATTTCCGCGTATTTGATCAAAAATGACTTATATTCCATGGTATTTGCGCTGCATGCGCTCCTCTCTTCGTTCTATTTCACTGTAAAGCGGCTCAGTTTCGGGACCAGTTCCCTTAAAGCGTTGCAGACTTCCTTAATATCTTCGACGGTCGTTTCCGGACAGAAACTGAACCGAAGCGTGCTGTCCAGATATTTATCGGCTACGCCGATTGCCTTTAACGTTCCGCTGATCGCAGGGTGGTTCGAAGAACAGGCAGACCCCGAAGAAACAAAGATTCCGTAGTCTTCTAATGCGTGTAAAAGTACTTCGCTACGAACCGAGTCAAAACTGATGCTTAAGATATGCGGAGCCGTCTTACGGACGCGCTCGTCAAGGCTTAAGGTATCGGAAAGTTCCGTAAAGACGGCATTCGGATGGGCAAATGCCATCGTTTCCGTCTCGGTAAGAAATGTCTTCTTGCATTCATACATCCGGTCGATATGATCCTTCTGGTTCGCGAAATAATCACTGACGGCTGCACCGAGGCCGGCGATGGCGGGCACATTTTCCGTACCGGAACGCATATTGTTCTGCTGGCCTCCGCCGAGTATTTCGGGCAGGATCCTTACCTTGTCACGTTTATAAAGAAATCCGCTTCCCTTCGGGCCGTGCAGCTTATGACCGCTCACGGAAAGCAGGTCGATGCCGAGCTTGGCGGGTGCAAACGGAATCTTGCCGTATGCCTGAATCGCGTCAACATGCAAAAGGATGTCCGGTTTGAAACCGTGAACGATTTCGGCGATTTCGCGGATCGGCTCTATCGCACCGATCTCATTATTGACCATCATACAGCTGACTAAGATCGTATCTTTCCGTAGGGCATCCTTTAAGGCGTCAAGCTTCAACAAACCGTTTCCGTCTACAGGCAGGTAAGTTACCTCGTAACCGAGCTCCTCAAGACGGATTAACGGGTTATAAACTGAGGCGTGTTCGATCGGCGAAGCAATGATGTGTTTACCCTGCCGCTTCTTCGCCTCTGCCGCGCCGAAAAGCGCGAGGTTATTGGATTCGGTACCGCCCGAAGTAAAGATAATTTCCTTCGGATCGCATTTCAGCGACTTCGCAATCACCGCTTTGGCTTCTTTGATATATTGTTCCGCGCGGATGCCTTTGCCGTGGAGTGAGGATGGGTTTCCGTAATCGTCGCGCATCACCTTTGCCATTGCTTCAATAGCAGGCTCACAGACGCGCGTCGTGGCGGCATTGTCCAGATAAATCTCTCTCATGCCTGCACCTCCGCCATTTCCGCTTCGATCATCAGATACGAAAGCATCGTAAGTCCTGCCGTTTCGGTCCGCAGAATGCGTCTTCCGAGACTGACGATTTCGGCGCCCGCCTGCTTAGCGAGTTCAACCTCATCCGGATCAAAACCGCCTTCGGGACCGATAAATATGCCGATCCGTGTGCCGGGCTTCAATGCCGAAACGCATTTTTTAAGGGTATTCATGCCTTCCGCATTCTCGTACGGGAACAGGATCATATCGCATTGTTCCTTCGCAAAGCGGATTGCTTCCGGGAATTTCATCAAATCTCTGACAACGGGGATCACGCCGCGTCCGCTCTGCTTGGCAGCAGCCTCTGCGATCGCGTTCCAGCGAGTGATTTTCTTATCTTCGCGTTTTTCATCACCCATCTTCGCAACGGAGCGGATGCAGGCTACCGGAACGACCTCGCAGGCCCCGAGCTCAACTGCCTTTTCGATGATCAGTTCCATCTTATCCTTCTTCGGAAGCCCCTGGAAAAGCGTCATATGAACCGACAGTTCGGTCTTTCCTTCTTTTACGGCCTCAATCCGAAGCATTACCTCCCCGTCCACGAAGGAATCCACGCTGCATTCGTATTCGCGTCCCTCTCCATCACAAATAAGCAGGGTGTCTCCAACCTGCTTACGTAAAACATTCTTAACGTGATTGTATTCTCCGCCTGTAAGAACGATATGGTCCGGTCCGACCTGCGACGGATCAACATAAAAACGCGGCACGAAAGCCTCCTTCTAGCCGGGCAGCTTCACGACAAAGCTGTACCAGTCTTTCATTCGCGTCTCCGCGAGAATCTCATATCCGCACCGAAGAAGCGCTTCTTTCACTTCCTCTTTCTTCATTTCGATGATTCCGGAGCTGATGAATATTCCTCCGGGAAGCAGAAGCCGTTTCACAACCGGTGCTAATGGTATAATAACATCCGCCAGAATATTTGCAACAACAATCGGGAATTTTCTTTCCTCCAGCGTATGAAGAAGGTCGCATTCCTCGAGGAGATTTCCGTAAACCATCGATACTTTTCCGGGACATTCCCGATCGAGACTGCCCTCATAAAGCTCGATTCCGTTCAACACGGAGTTCTCCTTTGCTACGTCGACCGCGATCGGATCAATGTCCGTTCCGATACATGACGAAGCGCCGAGTTTATAGCCGATAATCGAAAGTATACCGCTTCCGGTACCGATATCGAGCAGACAGTCGCCTTTTTTGAGGTATTTCTTGATGTTGAGGATCACGAGCTTGGTTGTCTCATGCGAACCCGTTCCAAATGCGGTGCCGGGATCGATCTCAACAACAAGGCGGTCCTTGTATTCGTCCTTCCAGGGCTCCCAGGTCGGTTTTATGATAATATCCTCATCAACGGCAAATGCCTTAAAATACTTCTTCCAGTTGTTAATCCAGTCCTTATCCTCGGTCACTCCGGTCTCAAAGGAAAGTGCCCCGAAATCAACGAAATCCTTATAATCTTCGCATGCTTCCTTAATCGCCTCGATCTTCTCATACGGCTCGCAGTCCCCGTCCGTATAGCAGGTGATCACGGCCGTCTTGTCATTCTCATCCACCTCGGGAAGGAAATCGATGAACATCTTCTTACGGTCTTCTTCACTCAGCTGCACATTATCCTGCACTTCGATGCCGTCAAATCCGAGGTCGAACAGGATGCTTCCGAGTATGTCCGTTGCTTCGTTGGTCGTATGGATACGAATTACATTCCAAATCATATTTGCCTTTCAGCGAATCAATCGCATATTACAGGAAAGCCTTCTTTAGAACATCTAACGAAGGCTTTCGTTTTGGTTTCTTATGCTTTTTATGCCGAAGAATTCCTTCCTGCGCCGCAGGCGTATTTCGGTTTCTGCGTTTTATTTGCCGAAGAACTTTTTCTTCTTCGTATCGTCGGGGTTCTTTCCGCCCATGCTTTCGTTGAATTCCTTCAGCTTCTCACGCTGTTCGGCGGTCAGCTTGGTCGGTACCTGTACAACAAGCGTTACATACTGGTCGCCGCGCTCGGACTCTCTGTGAATATGCGGAACACCCTTGCCGCGCAGACGAACCTTCGTGTCGGTCTGCGTTCCGGCTTTCAACTCGTAGATCACGTCGCCGTCGATCGTCGGAATGATAATATCTCCGCCGAGGGCCGCCTGGGCAAATGAGATCGGCATTGTCGAATAAAGGTCGTAGCCGTCTCTCTGCAGGAACGGATGACGTGATACGATAACATCTACAAGTAGACTTCCGCGCTCGCCGCCGTTGATTCCGGGCTCGCCCATGTTCGGGATGCGAACGCTCTGTCCTTCATCGATACCCGCGGGAACCGAAACACGGATTGTCTTACGTGTCGTAACATAACCGGTGCCGTAGCAGTCCTTACATTTGTCACGAATAATCTTACCGGTACCGCGGCAGTCCGGACAGGTCTTCTGATTCTGAATCACGCCGATCATCGTCTGCTGCGTATAGATGATCGAACCCTGTCCTTTACAGCGGGTACAGGTTTCCGGACTCGTGCCGGGCTTTGCGCCTGTTCCGTTACAGGTCTTGCAGACATCCTTCAGATTCAGCTCCAAGTCCTTTTCACAGCCGAATACGGCCTCCTGGAACGTAATACGGATAGACGTCCGAACGCTTGCTCCGCTTCTCGGCGCATTGCTCCGCTGCGCGCTTCTTCTCGAACCGCCGCCGAACATGTCACCGAAGCCGAACATATCGAATATATCAGAGAAGCTTCCGGAGAAATCGTAAGCTCCGCCACCCGGACCGCCGCCCGCTTCGAACGCGGCATGACCGTACTGGTCATACATCTGCCGCTTCTCAGGGTCGCTGAGGATCTGGTAGGCTTCGCTTGCTTCTTTGAATTTGGCTTCCGCTTCCTTGTCTCCCGGGTTGGCGTCGGGATGATACTTCTTGGCAAGCTGACGGTATGCCTTCTTCAGTTCATCGTCCGAAGCGGATTTCGATACTCCGAGAACTTCGTAATAATCTCTCTTCTGATCCATAAAAGCTCACTGCTCCTAAACTGAATGTAGGGGCTGACGGTACGCCAGCCCCGAATCATTCTGACTCTTTATTAAATCTCACGATAGTCGCCGTCTACGACATTGTCGTCGTTGCCGGTGCTTCCGCCGTTTCCACCCTGGAAACCGCTCATGTCAGGACCTGCACCGCCGTTAGCGGCCTGTGCCTGCTCGTACATCTTGCTGAACAGCTGCTGTGCGGAATTCATAAGCTTTTCCTTGGCAGCCTTGATGTCTTCAATCTCGCCGTCGCTCATAACTTCAGGATTGGTCTTTGCGATCAGATCCTTCAGATGAGCAAGGTCTGCATCCACATTTGCCTTAAGGCCTGCGTCAAGCTTATCACCAACCTCTTCCATCGCCTTCTCGGTCTGGAATACAAGGGAATCGGCTTCGTTACGAACCTCAACGCCTTCCTTACGCTTCTTATCCTGAGCCTCATACTCGGCAGCTTCCTTAACGGCGCGCTCGATTTCATCATCAGACAGGTTGGAACCTGCGGTAATGGTGATATGCTGCTCACGTCCGGTTCCGAGATCCTTAGCGGATACATTTACGATACCGTTTGCATCGATATCGAATGTAACTTCGATCTGCGGAACGCCTCTTCTTGCCGGCGGGATTCCGTCCAGACGGAACTGGCCGAGACTCTTGTTATCCTTGGCGAACTGACGCTCGCCCTGTACTACGTTAATATCTACTGCAGTCTGGTTATCGGCTGCGGTGGAGAATACCTGGCTCTTTTTGGTCGGAATCGTCGTATTTCTCTCGATCAGTCTGGTTGCAACGCCGCCCATGGTCTCGATAGACAGGGACAAAGGTGTTACATCGAGAAGAAGGATGTCGCCCGCACCGGCATCACCTGCAAGCTTACCGCCCTGGATGGAAGCACCGAGTGCAACGCATTCGTCAGGGTTCAGGGACTTGTTGGGCTCATGTCCGGTCAGCATACGTACCTTTTCCTGTACGGCAGGAATACGGGTAGAACCGCCGACAAGGAGAACCTTCGTAAGATCGGAAGGAGTAAGGCCTGCATCACGAAGTGCGTTCTGCACCGGAGTAGCCGTACGCTCGATCAGGTCGTGAGTAAGCTCTTCAAACTTTGCTCTGGTAAGGTTGATATCAAGGTGCTTAGGACCGTCTGCATTGGCCGTAATGAACGGAAGGTTAATGTTGGTCGTGGTAGATGCGGAAAGCTCCTTCTTGGCCTTCTCAGCTGCTTCCTTAAGTCTCTGGAGAGCCATCTTATCAAGACCGAGGTCGATGCCTTCCTGCTTCTTGAACTCGTCGATCAGGTAACGGGTGATTCTCTCATCGAAATCATCACCGCCGAGTCTGGTATCACCGTTCGTAGCAAGAACTTCGATAACGCCGTCACCGATATCGATGATGGATACATCGAAGGTACCGCCGCCGAGGTCGTATACCATGATCTTCTGTTCCTTTTCGTTATCAAGGCCGTAAGCAAGAGCGGCTGCCGTAGGCTCGTTAATGATACGCTTAACATCAAGGCCCGCGATCTTGCCGGCATCCTTGGTTGCCTGTCTCTGTGCATCGTTGAAGTATGCGGGAACCGTGATAACAGCTTCCGTTACCTTCTCGCCGAGGTAAGCTTCCGCGTCGGCCTTCAGCTTCTGAAGGATCATTGCTGAAATCTCCTGCGGCGTAAACTTCTTGTCGTCGATGGTTACGCGGAAATCCGTACCCATATGTCTCTTAATGGACGAGATCGTCTTGTCGGAGTTCGTAACAGCCTGACGCTTTGCGGACTCCCCGACGATTCTCTCACCCGTCTTGGTAAATGCAACTACGGACGGTGTCGTACGGGAACCTTCCGCGTTTGCGATAACGGTGGGCTGGCCACCTTCCATTACAGCTACACAACTGTTGGTAGTACCTAAATCAATACCGATAATCTTGCTCATAACTCATTCCTCCTGTATCTGAAATATTAATTGGCAACTTTCACCATGCTGAACCGCAGTACCGAATCCCGGTACATATAGCCCTTCTGGAAATCCTCCACGACGATGTTCTCGCCGACGGAATCATCCTCCACGTGCATGACCGCGTTATGCAGATTCGGATCAAACGGCTTTCCGACCGCTTCGATCTGCTTAACCCCGGCACTTTCGAGTGCCGCAAGCATCTGCCTGTAAGTCTTCTCCATCCCCTGTGCGAACGGCTCCGCCTTCTGTTCGTCCGTAAGCATCGCAAGTCCGCGCTCGAAATTATCGATGGCCGGAAGCATCTTTTCAAGCATGCTCTTCGCACCGACTTCGAACATCTGGGATTTCTCCTTTTCGGTACGGTTGCGGAAGTTCACGAACTCAGCCTGCTGACGAAGCACCTTGTCCTTCAGCGCCGCGATTTCTTCATCACGGTGATCGGGCCGGTTCTTATCGCGCTTATCCTTCTTTTTGTTACGCCGTTCGTTGTCTTTACCGTTCTTGCCGGCGGAATGTTCCGAGGACTGCTCCTCTTTCTTTCCGTCGTCCTCTGCCGGTTTCTCCGAATCACTGAACAGCTCGATTACATCATCGTTTCCGTTCGCTCCGTTCTCGGGAGTTTCGTTTCCGGAAGCGGCCGTCTGTTCCGTTTCATCGGTCATCGGCTGATTCTCATTCTCTGCCATATACCTCACTGCTCCTTTTTAAAGATCCCGTCCAGGTCGGTCATCAGATTCCGCAAGGTTCCTACAACCTTGTCGTAATCCATACGTCTCGGCCCGAGGATTCCGATCTTTCCGTAAACGCCGTCCTGCAGATGATACGTCGCGGTGACAAGCGTGCAATCCTTTGTTGCCTCAATCGGATTCTCTTCTCCGATGTAAACCTGGATGCCGCGGTCGTTGTCGCCTTCCTTATACATCAGCTCGGTCAGTTCTTTCTTCTCCTCAAGTGCGTAAAGCAGGTTGCTCGCGCGTCCGGACTCATTCAGCTCCGGATACTTGAAGATGTTCGTGGAACCGCTTGTGTAAGCTTCCACACCCTGTTCCTCAATGCATTTCGCAATCGCATCGAGGATATCCGAAATCAGGGAGGAATACTCAGATGCTTCGGTCCGAAGCTTCTGCATGACGCTAACGTTGATCTCCTGCATGTCAAGACCCTGCAGGAACGTGTTCATCATGAGATTCAACTTTAAGACGTCTTCTTTCGGAAGTTCGTTCTCACACGGCACCATCATATTCTTGATGATGTTACCGTCCAGGATAACGACACAAAGGAGATTGTTGAAATCCACCTGCGTCAGCTGGATGAACTTGATCTTCTTGCCGCGGGAATGCGGAACCGTGATCATGGAAGCGTAATTCGTGCTGTCCGCAATCACCTTGGCGGCTTCCTTCAGGATGCTGTCCAGCCGGTCCGCTTTCGCATTCAGTTCCACCTTCAGGTTGTTCAGCTCGTCTTCCTTCTCTTTCATCATCAGATCGACGTAAAGGCGGTAGCCTTTGTCAGAAGGGATGCGGCCTGCCGAAGTGTGCGGCTGAATGATATAGCCCAGTTCCTCCAGATCGGACATCTCATTTCGAATCGTAGCGGAACTCAGATTCAGATCCGTATATTTGGAGATCGTACGGGAACCAACCGGCTCTCCCGTTTCCAAATAGTTCCGGATGATGGCTTTCAGAATCGTCAATTTTCTGTCATCTAATTCCATATTCCTCTCCGTTCTTATTAGCACTCAGCACAATCGAGTGCTAACATCCTCATAAAAGATACCACCACATAAAGATTTTGTCAACCCTTTTTACACTATATTTTCGAAAAAATGTTCTTTTTTTTCGCATTTTCCCACAGAAAAAGAACGGCCTCCGGACGAACCGGAAACCGTTCCGTAATATTAAGGAAAATGTGACTACTCCATCAGTTCCGCAAGGATTGTATTACTTACAAGAAAACCCTTCGTCGTAAAGAAGAACCGGTCGTAGTCATGCTCCATGTAGCCTTCCTCCGCGTACTTCCCGAGTCTTGCGATCGTATAGCCGGCAAAGCCTTCGCCGAACTCCTCCGCAAGCGCCGAGTACGAAATGCCTTCCTTCATGCGAAGGCCAAGCATAACGGCTTCGTTCTTGATGTCCTTCATGGAAAGCTTCTCTTCGCTTTCATAGGAAAGCTCCTTCAGATAGTCGTCCCAGTCGGAGGTAACGCGGTACCGCGTATCATCGATCAGCGAAGAAGCCCCGAGTCCGATGCCGAGATACGGAACGCGCTTCCAGTAGCCGATGTTGTGCCGGCATGAATAGCCGTTTCTCGCGAAATTGGAGATTTCGTACTGCTCATAGCCCTTCTTCGCGAGGAAATCGATCGTCATCTCATACATCTTCGAAACCATCTCCTCATCCGGGAACGCTTCGGGATGCTCTTTATAAAGATCGCTGAACGGCGTACCGTTCTCGATGATCAGCATATATACGGACAAATGCTCCGGATGAAGCATGCAAACCTTCGACAGGCTGGATTTCAGGCTTTCCTCCGTCTGTCCCGGTATGCCCGCCATAAGATCGATACTGATATTCTGGATTCCAGCCTTGCGTGCGCTTTCGTAGGACTTTAAAAAGTCCGTATAATTATGAATACGCCCCAAAGCCTGCAGTTCCTCGTCAATCGCGGACTGGAGTCCGAAACTGATGCGGTTGATCCCGACGCGCTTATACTCGACCGCCTTTGCCGGCGTCAGCGTACCCGGATTCACCTCGATGGAAATCTCTGCGTCCGGCAGAATCAGGAAATTCTCCCGGATGCATTCGAAAAGCTTATCGTAAAATCCGAGCGGCATAACGGAAGGCGTGCCGCCGCCGATATAGATTGTCGACACGGTATGTCCGCCGTAGCGCTTCAGATCCCTGCACAATGCGTTCAAATAGTTCTGCGAGTAATATTCCCTGCCTCCGAAGGAAAGGAAGTCACAGTAGTCGCATTTGCGTTTACAGAAAGGGATATGAATATAAAGTTCCAATGGCTGATTACTCTTCATCCAGTTTCAATACGCTCATAAAGGCAGCCTGCGGAATCTCCACATTGCCGACCTGGCGCATCCTCTTCTTTCCTTCTTTTTGTTTTTCAAGAAGCTTCTTCTTTCGGGTAATGTCACCGCCGTAGCATTTGGCCAGAACGTCCTTACGCATTGCCTTAACCGTCTCACGGGCAATGATCTTGTTGCCGATCGCGGCCTGGATCGGAATCTCGAAAAGATGCCTCGGAATCTCGTCCTTCATGCGCTCGCAGATACGGCGTCCGCGCTCATAAGCACTGTCCTCATGAACGATAAAGGAAAGCGCGTCAACTTCCTCGTGATTGATCAGGATGTCCAGCTTCACAAGTTTGGAAGGCACATAACCCTTAAGGTCATAGTCGAACGACGCATAGCCCTTCGAACGGGACTTAAGCGCGTCGAAGAAATCGTAAATGATCTCATTTAACGGCAGCTCGTACTTAAGAAGCGCACGCGTCTGCTCCATATATTCCATGCCGAGATAGATGCCGCGGCGTTCCTGACAAAGCTTCATGATCGGTCCGACAAATTCGGTCGTCACCATGATCTCGGCGCTAACGAACGGTTCCTCCATATGCTCGATCTCGGTCGGATCGGGCATGTTTGCGGGGTTCGAAATATCCTCGCAGGTGCCGTCGGTCTTATAAATCTTATAGATTACGCTCGGCGCCGTCGTAACGAGGTCGAGGTTATATTCGCGTTCCAGGCGCTCCTGAATGATCTCCAGATGCAGAAGTCCGAGAAATCCGCAGCGGAAACCGAATCCGAGAGCTACCGAAGTCTCGGGCTCATAGTTGAGTGACGCGTCATTCAGCTGAAGTTTCTCAAGCGCGTCACGAAGGTCCGGATACTTTGCGCCGTCGGCCGGATACATGCCGCAGTAAACCATCGAGTTAACCTTTTTATAACCAGGAAGCGGTTCTGCGGCCGGACGGTTTGCATCGGTAACCGTATCGCCGACGCGGGTTTCCTTCACGTTCTTCAACGAAGCGGTAATGTAGCCTACGGTTCCGGCTGTCAGCTCATCGCAGGGGATGAATTTGCCGGGGCCGAACGTACCGATCTCAACAATATCCTCTTCCGCGCCGGTCGCCATCATACGGATACGCGTATTCTTGGTGATGCAGCCTTCCTTAACGCGGACAAATATGATAACGCCCTTGTAAGGATCATAAACGGAGTCAAAGATCAACGCCTGTAAAGGCTTCTCAGGGTCACCCTTCGGTGCCGGGATCTTCGTTACGATGCCTTCAAGCACATCTTCGATGTTAAGGCCGAGTTTCGCGGAAATACGAGGTGCATCCTGTGCCTCGATTCCGATCACGTCTTCAATCTCGGCGATCACGCGTTCCGGCTCGGCGCTCGGCAAGTCAATCTTATTGATGACCGGCATAATCTCAAGGTCGTGGTCGATTGCGAGGTAACAGTTGGCAAGCGTCTGCGCCTCAATGCCCTGCGCCGCATCAACGACAAGAATCGCGCCTTCGCAGGCGGCAAGGCTTCTTGAAACCTCATAGTTAAAGTCTACGTGGCCGGGCGTATCGATCAGGTTGAAGATATACTCCTGCCCGTCCTTTGCCTTATAAATCGTACGAACGGTCTGCGCTTTGATCGTAATGCCACGCTCTCGCTCAAGATCCATATTGTCAAGTACCTGTTCCTGCATCTCACGCGACGTCAATAACCCCGTCTTCTCGATGATACGATCGGCGAGGGTTGATTTGCCGTGGTCAATGTGGGCAATGATACAGAAATTTCGTATTTTACTGCGGTCGATATCTGCCATTCAAGTGTTCTCTCTTTTCTGAAACTTTCATACGAAACTAACTATATCATAAACCCTTACGAAAGACAATAAAATCCTGCTTTTCGTAAGGAAAATCCGAAAAAAGTGATTGACAAACACCGAAGCGTGTACTATGATAATTTCATCTGTGTGTACGAAACGTCCGTGTCCGGATTCGTACATCACTTCATGCAAACAACCAGATTAAGATCAGGAGGTGTGAAGGATGGCAAATATTAAGTCTGCAAAGAAACGTATTCTTGTTATCGAGACGAAGACTCTTAAGAACAAGATTATCAGATCTAAAGTTAAGACGTTGGTTAAGAAGGTTGACGCTGCCGTGGCTGCCGGTGACAAGGACCTTGCTGCTAAATGTCTGAAGGACGCTACTGCTGCAATCGATAAGGCAGCTGCTAAGGGCGTATATCATAAGAATACCGCTGCGAGAAAGATCTCCAGACTTCAGGCTGCGGTTAACGGAATCGCTTAATCTGAAACTACAACTTTAAGAACGAAGCAAAAGGAACGGCTAACCCACCGTTCCTTTTTTGTCCTCAAAACATATGGGACAGTCTTCAAAGACTGTCCCATAACGGAAATAATAACTATTTCATGAAAAGTTAGCTATCAGGAATTAAAATATTACTCCTCGGGAGGGTAAACTGCTTCGAGTTCAGTGTATCCACCAAACAAATCAGCATATACATTAAACTCAGGGATGATATTCTCAACATGATGATTTGTTCCGTGCTGCTCCATTGTATAATCATAATAAGCTCCGGTTAACTGCATCGGCGCAGTTTCAGTAACTTCAAGACACTTAGCAGCCTGATTATACTTGTAAGTCTTGTAACCGAACACAATCACTTCGGCACCCAGCCTTGTATAATCAATAATATCACTTAATACAGGGATTTCGAAAGCATCCGATATTCCTTCTATTACCTTACCGTCAATAATACCCAACGCATCGTCCTGAATTCCTTCTAAGTAACTGGTCAAACCGGCATCATCAGAAGAATCCGTTTCTTTCTCGGCATACATCCACATTTCATCAAAGCATTTATCGCATCCCGGTTCTACGCACGGACGTCTGAGCATA
>JAFRSD010000036.1 GCA_017427775.1 Lachnospiraceae bacterium
TACGGATTTTCCTGCGTTTTCTTGCCTCCGCGCGGCAAGCCCTTGCTCTGCCAGTACGCCATCGGTACAAGCACCTGTCGCTCCTGCAAAAGCCGGGCGATGGTCTCGTTGCCTTTTCCCTCAAGACACATACGGAAGATATCACGAACGATCCCTGCCGCTTCCGGATCGATCACCCACTTTTTCTTGTTCAGCGGGTCTTTCATATAGCCGTAAGGCGGCGGTGCGAGCGGTTCTCCCATATTGCCTCTCAGCCGGTGAGACGTTTTGATCTTCTGCGAAATATCCCTTGCGTACATCTCGTTCATAACGTTTTTGAACGGCGCGATCTCGTTTTCTCCCTCCGCGCTGTCCACCATATCGTTTACGGCGATAAAGCGGACGCCGTGTTCGGGAAAATAGCTGTCAAGGAACGAGCCGACCGCGACGTAGTCACGTCCGAGACGCGACAGGTCTTTGACCATCACGACGCTGACGAAGCCCGTATCGATATCGTCAAGCATCGACTGGAAGCCCGGACGGTTGATATTCGTCCCCGTATATCCGTCGTCAAGGTAATATTTCGTGTTTGTGAAGCCGTATTCCTTTGCCTTTTGAGCGAGATATTTCTTCTGGTTGGCAATGGAATTGCTTTCGCATTCCGTGCCGTCGTCACGCGACAGACGGCAGTAAAGAGCGGTGATTCCCGCGTTTTGCTTTTTCTTGTTCGACTGCATTAGTCCTCCTTTCCGGCAGTCGATACACATTCCGTGCTCATTATACCACCTTTTTCGTCATTTGTCCAGTCTGCGAGGTCGTTTTTGATATACTTTTCGACTGCTTCCGCGAGCGTATTTTTGAAATTCTTGAAATCGAACGGTCTGAATACCGAATCAACGATATATTTCACTCCGTTGACGGTATATTCGTGCTCTCCCTGTCCGATCCCGACGATAAATCTGTCTTCTTTCATCTCTCGATTTCCTCCTTTTTCTTTCTCTTCGGTTTGATTTGTATTTCGGGTTTCAGCTCTTTCACCCTTTCCTTTGGCTTCAGCAGGTTCGTAAAGAATTCTTTTACCTTTTCCGGGAAACGCTTCATCGCTTCCAGATACGGGCGGCAGAAATCTTCAAGCCGTTGGATATAGTCCTGCAAGCGTTCGATTTGCTTTTCAAGACTGAAGATTTTTGTCCATAGTCGCTTGTTTTCATCTTTCAGTTCGCGTATCTTGCCACGGCTTGAAACGCCCTCTTTGGCAAGCGACGTCAGCGTGTCATAATCCTCCTTTGAAACGGTGAACTTGCCGATGATGCCTTTCTTGCCCATATCGTCGATCTCTGAAAAGGTTTTGTGCTCCGGGTGAAGCGTGTCATATACGACCTGCTCTTTTTCGATCTTCGCCTTGATCTCGTTCAGTCGCTCGGTATCCTTTTTGATCTGATAGTCGAGCGAGGAAAGATGCTCCGTCGTGCTGCCGCGCTCGCCTCGCACGAAATCTTCAAATCCGGCGCCGCTCATGTGCTCAAAGAATCTGTCCTGTAGAAGACTGTACGACGTTACGAGAACGGGAGTACCGTCGGGATTCTTCACGGGTTCTCCGCGCTCGTCGAACTTCGGTGCGGACTTCCATTTCTTTGAATGGCTGATCTGCCGGATCGTTTCTTTCACTGTTCCGACGAGCTTCGGGTCCTTGCATCGCTTTGTCCAGAGTATCTTCTTCTCAACAACGGGTATCGCCACGATGTGCATATGATAGTGATACACCGGATAACCGTACTTGGCGGTCATCGCCTTATTCAGTTCGTCGGCGTGCATAACGGCGGAGATGATATTTTCCTCGCCGTACTCTTCGGCGGCGAAACGGTACGCCTCCTCATAGAAGCGGATAGCGTAATCGTACCCGCCGTGTTCCTCGAAATACTGTGTGTTGATATCCACCACCATTTCGTCAAACACTTTTGCGTTTTCTTTCTGACCGCGCCGGGATACCATACCTTCTTCAAGCATCTTTTTCAGAATTTCGTTGTAGGTCACATCGCCGGGATCTTTGAAATGCACGTTCATCGGCGACCGTTCCGGGATGACGTTCAAGTTCCCGTAATTCTTGTTTTTGCGTTCGTTATGGCGTTCGATTTTTCCTACGCCGTCCGTCGTGTACGCCTTTACGCGGGCGACGCTGTAGTTCTTCTTTGCTATAGTTTTCACCTTCCTTTATCATTTTTCTTACAATGGTTCGCTTTGCGGTTACGCAGCTTTTTCAAAGCGCGTAACCCACTATGACACTTTCAGCAGAGCTGCAAAGATGTCAGTGGGCTCTCCGAGGGGGAATACCGCTGCGGATATTCGCGCCCGGTGGGCGCACAATATCTCTTGCGGTCAGGGCTCCGCCCTCGACGACTGCGGTCGTCTTCCCGGCAGGGCAGGTCTCGCCTGCCGGCTCGGTCGGTGCTTCTGCCTTCGGCAGAGGTGTCCACCGGACACCCGCACCTTTTGAAAAAGTCTCCCTGCACCCCGTTAAAACTTTCCGCACCGGTGACAGGTATGACGCTTGTGACGGTTGCTTGGGTATATAGCAATTCATCCGTCACTCCCGTCACATCCGTCACGCTTTTTGAAATTCAGCACCCGTGCTTTGCTCGTTCTTGTCGCCTTGAAATCAATCCCCGCCGGGTACAGAATTTCATAGTAGTAACGCACGATGGATTTCGCCGCCGAGACCGGCGAGGTCTCCTCGTCTCCGAGCGCGTCGAGCAGTTCAGTTGTCGTACCAGACCATTTCTCGCGGTCGCGCATGAAGTCCACCAGCTGAAAAAGAAACTGTGGGATACGTTCCTTTCTCAACTCCTCTCCGTCCTTACGCTCGACCATCACCCAACGCAGATTTTCAAAGTTGATGCGAAATTGCTGGTAGTCGATATCGCGTCCGGTGGCGATCAGCAGAGCCGTGTTGCTCCCGCGCGCATCGCGCATCATTACATACGCTGTATCCGCCGAGCCGATGATTCCGGTCGAGCCGGAGATCTGATTGAAGACGTCGCTGTCCTTCTGCTTCCTCAGATGGTGAACAAGCAGGATCGTAACGCCGCGCTCGGCAGATACTTTCTTGAGCGCGGACATATCCTCATAGTCGCTTGCGTAAACGCCGCCCGCGTTGCCTGTCTTCGGCGCGCGGATCTTCTGCAGCGTATCAATGATGATCAGCTTCGTCTGCGGATAGGAATGAAGATAATCTGAGATTTCTTGCTCCAGTCCGTTTCCGAGCGTTCTCGCCGTCACGGAAAAGCGCAGGTTCGTCGGCGCTTCGTCCGTCAGCTTCATCAAGCGATCTTGGATTCGCTGATACGAGTCCTCAAGGCAGAGATACAGTACGTCGCACTGCATCGTCTCCATGCCCCAGAACGCCTCGCCCTTTGCGATTGTCAGCGCCAGATCGAGCATCAGCCAGCTTTTGCCGATCTTACTCGCGCCTCCGAGGATGTTTACCCCCTGAGGCACAAGACCTTCGACGAGAAACCGGCTTTTCGGCAGCGGCTTGTTCATCAGCGTATCGGCGTCGATGGTGTCAAAGCCCTGCACACGATTACACATATTCAGTCCGTTCATATCGTTTTCACCTCCTCTCTTCTGTTCTCAACGAGAACGGTATTCTGTGTTTTGCATTTTGACATTTTTTCACGTCCTTTCGTAGATTTGATATACATAGCGAATAATCCGTCACACCCGTCATATCCGTCATCATAGGGGTCAAAAGTGGCAGTCAGCCCGATCATCCTTTCACTGATCTGGGGTCAAATTTGACAGTCACTTTCCGCAAGGTGGGCGCAGTATTCGTAATTGCGATCTCAAAACTGGGGGCAGTTATTTAATAACGGATTTATAAGTTTCCCTCACTATGTAGGCAGCGAGAAAAGCACTTTTTTACAACACCCCTCACTATGTAGCCAGCGAGAACGGGCAAAAAGTGCAACATTGACGAAATATTTACAAAAACTTCACATATTCCACTGCCTCTCAAAAGGTAGGCAGCGAGAAATGGCAAAAAACACCCATTTTCCGAATTCTTTACAAAACATTTACATTTGCCGTTTTACCCGAACGTCGTTTTTGTGTGCCTGCCCCGGAATCTCACCGCAGCGTCGCTTCGCTCGACCTTTCGGCGTCGTGGCGAAGTCATATCCCGTTCGGACGGTCATTCAGTTGTCAAAGAACAAAAAGAGCCGCTGCATAGAAACACCAAAAGGCGAGACAACTACCTCGCTTTAAAAAGTGTGTCTATGTAACGGCTCTTGTTAGGAGACGGGATCACGATTTCGCGTTCCGCCTGTGATCCGAAGGCGATGGAACGTGTACGGCAATTACATTAGCCTGCCGCCGCATTGTCGGGCGTAAAGCCCGCTGAATATGTTGACACCGATATTCAGTTTTCGTGCTTTTCCCGCATAAAGCGACAAAATCACAAATAGCATTATACAGAACATTTGTTCGTTTGTCAAGAGAAAATGCGAAAGATTTTTCTCATAAAAAACGAATTGTCGGCGTTTACCGACAATTCAGAGATTGAATAATAAGAAAATTTACATCTACAGGCTGAGAACTTTGAAAAAACACTTGAAAAAAGGCGAAAAACGTGATAGAATATGATAGGTGGTTTATATATGCAAGGATAAGTAAAGAAACCGCCGAAAATTTACGGAAAGGTGCTTGACAAAAATGGTGAACGGCGCGATAATACTGTCAGTCAGTCAGTCA
>JAFRSD010000037.1 GCA_017427775.1 Lachnospiraceae bacterium
CCCCTCGGATTTGATACTTCCATTATACCACAAAAAGTGCCGAAAAGCCAGTAAATATAAGGCTTTTCGGCACTTTTTAACCAACAAAAAAAGATAAGTCCGAGGCGGTCTGTGCCTCGGACTTTGTCTTCAGTCTGAAAAGTCGGAAGAAATTCTTCCGACTTTTTTAACCTCTTTTACGGATTTATTTAAATAATGGTGCCACAACACTTTTAGGCACGTTAACAGAACAAGCAGAGAAATTCCAATAACTTATAGTTCCTTCTTCCGTTACATAAAGCCTAATCTCCGTCCCGTCATTCAAGGATAAAAAAACTATGGCTTGCCGAACCCGGTTCTCTTTCCCTCCCAACGACAAAGGACTTGCTCCGTTCCCATACTCTATTGTATTTTCGTCTAAAGACACAAGAATCCCTTCCCATTCTTCCTGAGACAGTTGCAGATCTCTTTCTTTTCCGTCCAAAACCACTTTACACTCATCTAGTTCTATTCTACTCCGTATTTTCAACCGATCTTCATATATTGTTTTTCCTTGCTTCAGCAGAAAACCATCCATTTCGTCAAAACAGCTTATTACAATCTTTTTTTCGCCTTCCTCCAAACATTTCTCACTTAAAACTGCTATGCGAAAATCTACATCATATCCTTTTAGAGTATATACATTTCCCCTTTTCTCCTCATTGATATCCCATGCCTTTGAATTCCCTGACAAATCCGACAAAACGGCTTCTCCGATGGATTCCTCTAAGAATGCCTTTACCGACTCTTGCTCCGATAGTACATAGTCGCAAACATGGTAATATGTCTTCTCTTGGAATATTAGAATGTCTTTATCTGTTGCTATCCTCGTTATCAACGGAGTATCTTCGGGCGAAACAACAGGACTTTTAGTCGTCTCACTGGATTCCACATTTTTTCCGGTCATATTATTGCTCTTATTTTGTTTGCGATACTTCTCCACAAGAAAAACAGAAAGAACAACAACGAACAGCATAGCGATAACGCCAACTCCGCCGGCGACAATTCCCCTTTTTCGTTTTTTATCTTCGTCCTTTTTCCACTCTAATGCTTCTATTGCAAAGGATTTATCTATATTCCCCATTGCTTCCAGGAATCTATGCCCTTTCATAACTCATAGCCTCTTTCAATCAGGTATTCACGCAGTTTTCCTCTCATGCGAGAAAGGGTCACTTTCACCTTGTTCTCCGACACTCTATGTTCCAGACTGATTTCCGATATTGATTCACATAACCAATATCTTTTTACAAACATAACTCTTTTCTCGGTTTCGCACTCCTTTAGATAAGCTTCAATCATGTCTGTAAGTATCTTCCCATCAATGACTTCTTCTATCCCTTCCTTCGCTGGAAGGCACTCTTCTGATTCTTCCGACAGTTCATTGTATATGGAAACTCTTCTTTTGCGATTGTTAAATCGACAACGATCTATCGCCAAATGACGTACAATTGACCCAAGAAATGCCTTTAGATAGTCTCTTGGGTCATTTGGCGGGATTCTTCGCCACGCTTCGAAGTAAGCGTCATTCACGCATTCTTCAGCATCTTCCCAACACCCCAGAATTCGAAACGCTATCTGTTGAAGCATCGCTCCGTATTTAGTCTCTGTCATTCTGATTGCTTCTTCATCTCGCAAAAAATATAAATCAACTATTTCCGAATCCTTCAACTTCCGTTACTCCTTTTCTTAAGGGAGAACCTCGTCATGTATTGTCTTTATCAATTAGTCCGTAACTTAACCCATCCTTGGTAGAACTCTGCCCAATATACTTCAACCGCATAACCGGGGGACGGTTTTAATCCTAATATTTCTTTTGCGTGCAATACCTGCGTACTCGTACTACCGCTTTTTTGCCTGTAATTCGGAACATAAATTTCATCAGCAGGATTCAGTCGTTCAGCTTCTACAGGTATTATCACGACTCGAAAAAGATCTCTATCCTCTGCCTGTGTTAAACATTCTTTCATTTGAATGCCCTTTAGAAGAACTGCTCCGCTTTCCGGCTTAGTCCCATTAGTTGCAGGAATACCCAGATAAGAAAATGGGGCATCATAGACCTTATTTCCGTCCCGATCCTCCTTAACATACGGCAGATAAGGTCCGAAATCACTATAGTTTACAACTTCTTCCAATTCCTTTGTCTCGCTTGATTCAAGATTTGATTCTTTTGTGTCACCTTCATACTCAAGCCATTCCTTCTCATTTACGGTCGAATTTTTGCTACTATCTCCCGCTGTTTCCGAAGTTCCGTCTCTTTTCCTCCTGCCGCATCCCCCAAGCAAACATAGCAGGACGCTGATCAGAAAAAAGATTATAATATAACGTCTTTTCATAACACAATCCCCCGATGCCCTTTAGTTTCCGTAGTTTCCTTCCCAAAGTGCTATACCGATATAGTCTTTACCAGTATGTCCTCCAAGATCTTGAATCTGAATCGTGTATGTCCCGCTGACCGATGGAGAAAACTGAACTATTTCAAAATTACCTCTTATTGCAGTCGATGAATCAATTTGATATCCACTTGGATCCAGAATATATAAATCAAGATTTGAAAAAGTCCCAACGGTGACATTACTGCTTGCATGTGGCAATGATACGCTGTTTTGTCTTAGCCAGAAGATACATACCCGTACCACTTTATCCGTTGTCGCATTAATATAACACCTCCGGAAAATGTATCTATATATGATATAGCGTCTTTTCTCAATCAAAGGTTACAACGAAAAATTGATTGCCCAAGTAAAGTTGATTGCCAAAGTAACTTCTGGTCTCAACCCTGTCCCTCATTTTTGTCAGACTAACTTCCGGTTTGAGCCCTTTGGGCTACTTTTGCGGTTGATTTTCGCTTGTTTTCTTACTTTTTCATTCCGTCAATCACAATATCCCACAGCGTCATATCAGCTCCGTCGCTGTTTACAAGCACGTATTCGTTTCCGTTTCGTTCCCAGCTCTCGCGGATCTCGTTATCTTCAGCCGGCACGTAATATTCCGAAGCGGTTTCCGTACTCATAACCGTGAGCCGGAACTTATGCCCCTCAAAGGAAAATACCATCCCGACTGCAAATCCGGAATAGCGGTAATACTTCACTCGCGCCGCGCCTTTCGGAGCCTGCGGGAATTCTCCCGCGGATTCCCGAACCGCCTCTTCCGTCGAAGTCTCCTCCGACAGTTCCGTAATGTCTTTGCGTGTCATCTGCTCGCCTCCGGCCGAAATAATCCCGTCATCGACCTTCGGTGGTTTGATGCTGTTACGATAGATTCCCCATCCGAGCAGCATAACAATCACCGCTGCCGCAGCAGGGATCCAAAACTTCATTATCCGCTCAACAGACTTCTTTCTTTCCGGCTTCTCCTCCGTTTTTACGGCAGACTCCTGTTCCTTTTGCACGGAAGTCTCCTCTGCGGTCATCGCAGCCTTTCGCCGGATATTCGCAAGCATCCGTTCTTTCGCGCCTTCGGACGGCTCGATCCCGTTGACAGCCTTCCGAAGCAGTTCCTCTTCTCTATTCGACAAAATATTCACCCCCCAGCACTTCTTTTAACAGGTTTCGCGCGTCTCTGAGCCGGTTTCGGATCGTGGACGGCGGACTTCCCAGCATTTCGGCAATTTCTTCCGCCCGGTAACCTTCATAATAAAACATCCAGACAACGTCTTTCAGGCGCTCCGGAAGCGACAGTACCGCTTCCCGTACATCGCTGTAATCGTCAGGCTCCGGAACAGCCGGTTCGGGGGCGCCCTCCTCATCCAGACTGATCTCCTTACGGCTCATCCGCTTCAGCCGGTCCTTGCACAGATTCATGGCCGTAACGGTCAGCCATTTTCGCTCATGCGTCTCATCCGTGAAGCAAATATCCGATGTAAGCACCTTGACAAATACGTCCTCCGTGCAGTCTTCCGCATCCGCCTCCTGCTTCATATAGGAGAAACAAAGGCGGTATACATATTTCCAGTTCCGCTCATAGAACGAATCGAAATCCGCATTCGTACGCAATACAGGTTCCGACATGATGTTTCCTCCTTACAACAGTATAACGAATGAGAGCGGGAAAATGTCGGGTTCAATTCCCGAAAAGTGAAAAATAAGGGGATGCCCGCCAAGACATCCCCCGCAGCAATCATTATTGTCCCTGATAAGCCTTAGCCGCAGTATAACAGTCATACATGGCGAGGCAGAGGTTGATGAGTTTTTGATTATCCGAGTTCCGAAGCGCGCTCTTGATGTAATGAAGAGGACTCGCGGTAACGGTCATGCCGTCTACGTTTATCGCCTGGGTGGCTGCAAGATTTCCGAGCTTTGCGCCAGAAACTGGAATATAGTATTGTCCGTTCGATGCTTTCTTAAAACGGGAGTCATTGGCAAGCACGGAAGCACTCGGCGTATAATAAAAACGCATTCCCGTATTGGACAGAAGCATGAGGCTGATACCGTCAAAACTTACATTTTCCGAGGGATTCGCAATCTTAATGTCTCCGCTTATGGCCGAGATAACGGTCTGCTTTGCCGGAAGAACCGTTTGATAATCCTCATCCGCAAGGGTTCCCGTCTTATAGTTGAAATATTCTCTGGCGTAGGCACTGTAGGTAATGATTGCCTTTGCAAGTGCCTTGGTTTCCGCAGAATAGGAACCGTTTGCAAGTGTCTTGAAATAGCTCTTCGGTATATAACTGCTAATCGTTTTTGCCTGCACGTTATCGTTCACGAAAAAGGCTATCTTTATGGTATCCGACAACTCCTTAGCCACAATCGGACAGATTGCCTGATACCTGGTTGTTCCGTTCGCCACATCCGTCGACAAGTCCTTCAAATAGAGCTTCGCGATTTCTTTCTCATCCGTATAGAACAAAACATATGGATCAGGATTCGTTATAGTCTCGTATGCGGACGCATTCGGCACAATGTAAAACGACAATTTGATCTCGCCGTCTAAAACTGCGGAAACACCTTTGAGTGAATATACAGTTCCGGTCAGTTGCTTCGGAATTACCCGGAAAGTTCTCGTCGTTGTGCCGGTCAACCTGCCGGTACCGGTAAGGGTTACCGTCGCAGTACCCGCATTGATATTATTCTGATAGGAAACCGTATAGTCGGTATCCTTCGTCATATGATTTCCGGCAACATAAACCGTGGGAGACGGCGTTAACGGCTCGCCGGTATAAGTCATGGTCGAGGTGAGGGTAATGTCGGCCTCGGCAATGGACGGTGTCCCGAGCAGGAGGTTAAAGGTACGCTTCCGTTCCGGGTTCCACTTCGGATAAATCGTTACAGTTACGACCCCGCTTCCTAACACAGAAAAATAAAGGCGCGAAGGATTTTCCGGCCCTGCTGCACCAGTCGGTACAGAAAGTTTCGACGGGTCGGAGCATTCTATCACAATCTCAGAATATCTCGGGTCACCGTTAATATCATCAAACCAGCAGATGATTCTAGTTCCTACCGGATTATTGGCCGGAGTGTTTGACCAGTACAAGCCGGTATCCTGCTCGTTTTTCCACCAGAACGTCATAGATGTGGGCAGGGCGAGTTCGACATTCGCATGACAGATGGTACAGTAGCCCTCCATCTTATCCTGCCCCTCGACCCTCGTGAAGTTGCCCTGATGGTCACAGAAGATCTCGTAGTTTTCTACCCTGGTTCCCGAATAGAAACCTTTGCCGGTGATCGTTGCCTTTGCCGTACCGACATTAACATTATCGGAAAATGTGATCGTATAATCCGTCCCCGCAACAAGGAGCCCGCCGTTATGCGTGATCGTTACGGTCGGAATTTTAGCGGTTCCGTCATACTGAAACTGTGTTTCGGAAAGTGTTACCGTCACATCGGCAATATCATATCCGCCGACAACCGTAACCTGCGCCGTGCCGATTTGCGTGCCTCCGACCGAAGCGGTGATGTTGGCGGTTCCCGCCTTCTTGCCGGTCATCTTGCCGGACTGGTCTACGGTCAATACTGCGGTATTGTCTGAAGTATACTGCACTGCACCAAGATATCTTACGGTAAATGTATTATTCGCGCGTAAAAATTTCACATTGGTCATTGCCATGCGTTGCTGTCCGATGCAGATATCAGCAGGAATCGATGGCGTATATGCCCCAAGATACTCTGTCAAAACGTCAAACTTCTGGTAAACTCCGGTGTATACCGGTAAAAATGTCTGCGAGAGGTTCGCCGTGGAACTGCAATACTCGCCAACCAGAGCGCTCCCATATAGGATTCCCGAGGCCTTAAACAGTCCCAATCCGACATAGGTATGACTGGGATCGATCATCTGTGTATAATGCCCCGTCACTCCATGGTCCAAACCGGCACAGGCATTCAGCCAGTCCTGCTTCTCTTTGTACCACTGATTCACGCCGGGAATCATGTTGATGGATCCGTTCCAGGCAATTACTTCGCCATTGGCACGGACGCCGTAGGCGGCTGAAAAGACATCCGTTCCGTTATGCCTTGCATGCCCTTTGATAAAGCCTGCTTCCACCGCACGGAGTCTGGCCATCTTCTCGAGTTCCGTAGACCATTTGATCGGAACATAATCGGCCTCAGTCAGGTTTCTGCTGCTGTCTCTCGGATCCGGCACGCCTTCATGACATGCTTCCCAACGGATCTCATTGATTCTCGCAAGCGCCTCGGCAGCATTGCTCCCGAAATCCCCATACATGGCAACCCATTCACATCCGTCGGACGGATCGTCCGTCTGCCCGGGGAGAATTGTAATCTCCTCAGCACCGGCCCGTCCAAGCATCAAAAGGCACAGAAGGACAACCGCTCCTGCACAACCCGTTGCCTTCTTCCATACAGCAGAAATCTTTCCCATGGCGACCTCCTTATCTTAACGGAATACCTTCCCTGAACGTTCGGAGCATACCTGCATTTCTTTTATGTGCCTGCAGCAACTCTCCTCCCGTCCCTTTCCCTTTAGTATAACAGAAAAATGCCACGGTTTCTATCCCATGGCATTTTTCTGTAATTATCTGTCCCATTTGTTTGATAATGCGTCAATTTGGTCGGCAAACTTACCCAAATCTTTGTTCGCGCCGCCGCGGTTGTGCTCGATGACGCTCATCAGGCGGCGGCCGGCCATCAGCAGACGTTCAAATACGGCGCTTGCCTTAGAAGCAGCCTGCTTGGGCGTGCGGTCGGGAATTCTCTCCATATTGCCTGTCTCGATGCAGCGCACATGGCTTCCGAGCTCATAGATTCCGCCCGAATACGGCGCCTCCGCGTCCCATCCGAATACTTCACGGATGGTCTGCGCGAACAGATCGGTAATCTCGTCCGCACCGTGGTTCACGAATACTTTGATCGGCGGATTGTCCTTCAGCGCCGACAGCCAGCTCAGAAGAAGCGGCTCATCGGAATGACCGCTGATACCATCCATTTGTCTGATCTGCGCCTTAACGGTAATATCCTCTCCGAACAGCCGGACCGAATCCACGCCGTTCAAAAGCGCATTTCCGAGCGTTCCTTCTGCCTGATATCCGACGAAAAGGATTGTGCACTCCGGGCGCCACAGGTTATGCTTCAGATGGTGGCGGATACGTCCTGCTTCGCACATTCCGCTCGCTGAAAGAATAATCTTCGGCGTCGGATCAGCGTTAATCCATTTAGAGTCATCGCTCGTGATCGAAGTGCGGAGTCCCGGAAAGCGGATCGGATTGATTCCCTCTTTGATTAGGGCCGCCGTATCATCGTCACAATAGGAAAGCATATCCGTACTGTACACATTGGTCGCCTCAACGGCCAGCGGACTGTCGACCCATACCGGGAAATCGTCATGCCCCGTCACGAGTCCTTTGTCCTTGATCTCACGAATCAGATATAAGAGTTCCTGCGTTCTTCCGACGGCAAATGCCGGGATAACCACATTTCCCCCTTTGTCAAACGTTTCCTGAATAATCTGCGCAAGCTGCGAAAAGTATTCTCTACGTTCCGGATGCTTACGCCCGCCGTAGGTCGACTCAATGACCAGATAGTCGGTCGGGGTCGGCAGCTCATAGTTTCGAAGAAGCGGCCGGTCCACATTTCCGAGGTCGCCGGAAAATGTGATCTTTCTTGTCTCGGCCCCCTCCGTGACAGTTACTTCAATACTCGCGGAACCAAGCAGATGCCCGGCATCCCGGAAACAAATCTTTACGCCGGGGAGAATCTCCCTCTCGGCGTCGTATTCCGTTCCTTCGAGAAGTTCTATCGCCGCATTGGCGTCATTGGTCGTATATAACGGAATGACTTCGTCGGTGCCCGCTCTGCGGCTCTTCCGGTTCTTCCATTCCGCTTCCTGTTCCTGAATGTGTGCGGAGTCGAGAAGCATGATCCGGCAAAGGCGCTTGGTTGCGGATGTCGTGTAGATCGGGCCCTTGAACCCTCTCGCTACAAGGAGTGGTAACCGCCCCGAGTGATCGATATGTGCGTGCGTCAGCAGGACGCAGTCGATATCGCCCGGTGCCACCGGAAAATCCACATTATCATAGATGTTATTTCCCTGCTCTAAGCCGTAATCCACAAGAATCTTATACCGGTCGGTTGTCAGCAGAGTCGCCGATCCGGTTACTTCATGTGCCGCGCCCAGAAATTCTATTTGCATGCCTTCTCCTCCGATCTGCCGTCAGAAACGGCAGTATATTACTGTTCGTACTGATATTCGCCGTCCGGAATCTTATCGCCGTTAAGAACCCGCCGAATCAATTCCGTCGCCCGATCAACCGATTTCTTCTTCAGGACACAAACCCAAAGCTCGCCGCCGCGGTAGGAATTGCACATCTTCGTCGCGCCGTCACCGTAAGAAGCATACGACGTAAAATGCCACTCCGCGCCGTCCGAAAGCTGCATCGCCGCGAGGGCCGCGATTTGATTCGTGGAAATATCCGTCTGGAAGTTATCTGATACGGCATCCAGCAGGCTCTGGTAATTCGTCAGAACCGCTGTCGTCGTTACCTTCGCAAAGATTCCTTTGATCAGCTCGATATGGTGCTTGCCGCGCGTCACATCGCCGCCCGGAAGCGTAATGCGTTCGCGGGCAAAGGAAACCGCCTGTGCGCCGTTCATATGGTTGGTACCCTTTTTGAAATCATACGGGCCGTGACGGGCCGTGAAATTGTAGAGCGAAACGGCGTCCACACCGCCAAGCAGGTTAACAACCTTTTCAACGCCCGAGAAATTAATACGGACATAATAATCCACATTGATCCCGTAAAGTTTCTCCAGCGTGGCGATCGAATACTGGACGCCGTAGTTTCCGGCATGCGTCAGCTTGTCGCGATACTCGGTCGTCTTGCCCGGGATATCGAGATATGCATCTCTAGGCGTCGTAACAAGCGCAATTTCCTTCGTGACCGGATTGACCGCAACGAGAACATTAACATCGCTCCGGCTCTTCGTCTTTATATTTCCGTAGACATCGATTCCGCTTACATAAACGATAAACGGCGTCTGCGTCAGGTCTTCCTTATCAGTCTTCTTCTCAGGATCTTCGATTCCGGGGTCAACACCCGGATCATCGCCCGGTCCCGGATCGCCGCCCGGCGTCTGCTTTTCCTTTAGCGGAACGCTGATATCGGCGATAACACGTGTTTCCTCGGAGAAGATATACGCGATCCCCTTTGTCTCAAAATCCGCATCGATATAAGTCGCTGTCGAACGCTCTATAAATACCGCATCGACTTCCTTGTTATAAAACGCGGAACCGACTGCGGAAAGATTATCAAGATAAATGATATTGAGGTTCGTGCCTGCCGTCTCGTTTAATTTTGCGATAGCTTCCTCGACTTCGGACTCGTCATGCTCCCCGTGAACCGCGATACGATATGACTTCACATCGTCCAGCTTCTGCGCCGGATCATACATCCGGACAAATACGCCGTATACCGCGTTCTTCGCCGCTTCATTCACATCAACGCCGAACGATTCTCTTACCTCAGCCTCGATTCCGCCGATGGAATAATACAGAAGAATCAGCAGGCAAATGCCGGTGATGCTGAGCATCTTCCCGACGATCTCATAATACTTGATCAACTGCAGGACAATTGTGATCAGCAGAAGAATCGCTGCCACGATCCAGAACACGAAGAGAATACTCTTCTCGCTCTTTCCGCGGGCAAATCCCGTGAGTGCCTGCATAATGCTCGGTGATTTCGAAAGTTTCCGTACGGTAAATACGGTAACGACAATCTGTGCCACGGCAAGCATGCATCCGACAATCAGGCTGAAACGTTCGCCCGTCCATACAAACAGCACCAGAAGAAGTGCCATCAGCAGGAACATCGGAACCATAACCTTGGCATGGAGGAATTCGTTTTTATAACGGATCAATCCGAGCGTCGGAATAATTGCGCGAACGGGAATCACGACCGTCATCAGGAACTTCCACGGCCCCTTGTCCGCCATGATCTGAATCACCGTAAAAACGATCAGCACCGCGATTCCGGCCGCCCAGAACCAGAGGTCCTCCTTTGTCGGCTTTACCTTCTTGGCAAACAAAATATAATCGACCAGCTGATAAGCCGCTTCCACGCCGGCCATCAGCCAGAACAGCGTCGTTTCGTTCTTTCTTTCCTTCTTGCCGGTAAGCAGAAAATACGCAATTGTGAGAAGCATCAAAACCGTAAGGGCTACCAGCTGGCTCGCCGCTTCGGGAAGGAATCCTTTTTTCAGACTGATATCACGCGTGAGCATGATACCAAGTAAAAGAACCATCTGCGCGGCATGCATATAGATCAGGCCGCCGGCAAATCCGGCTCTTTTCTTTTTAATATTCATACTGACTACCTGTAACCTTTTCGTTCCTTATATTATGCTCCACATTATACCGCTTTTCCGTAGAAAAGGCAAATGAATAAAAAGCACCGGAAGAGGTCTCCCCCTTCCGGTGCCGGATTAAACGCGAATTATATTCGGTTCATTATCATTTCTTGAAAGCGTTGTACTGAGCTGTGAACTCTGCAATAACATCATCAAGACCGGCTTCCTTCAAAGCCTTCTTGTATGCTGCGATCTGAGCGTCAACGTTAGCTTCCTTTACGCCGCCGTTCTCAAGAACGAAACCATACTCATCGAATACTGCCTTACAAGCAGTATACTGAGCCTGAACCTTGGACATGTCGAAACGGAAACCTGCTGCGCAAGAGGTCTGAGCAGTGCCGTTGAAGGTCTTGTAAAGGTCAGCCTTGTTGTCAGGCTCGCCGCTCTCGGGAGTAACAACGGTAGCGGAAGCAGACTCCCACATGGAGTGGTTGTACTTAGCGTCCTTAATCTTAGCAACCTTATTTCCGTCATACTTGAAGTCCTCGCCTTCGATACCGAAGGTGTAGATGTCAGCAAGCTTGGAATCGGTGTAAAGAAGACCCATGAAATCGATGCAGGCCTTAGCGGTCTCATCGTTCGTGTTAGCGGTGATGCAGTAGCAGGAACCAAGAGCAGAAGTGGAATGAGCCCATCTGTTGGTGTAAGCCTGAAGCGTTACAGGCTGCTCGTAACGGCCGGATGCCTCAGCATTAACCGGAACGTCGGTCCACCATGAAACAGCCCAGTTCTGAGACTTGGTCATGTTCTCATCGGTAGTCTTGGTAGCTTCGCTCTCATTGATGTAGCCGAGCTCTGCCCACTTGCCCATCAGCTTGCAGTACTCAGCGTACTCAGGCTGGTCGATCGTGCAAACAACTTCGTTGGTATCTCTCTTAACGGAAACCCAGTTGGAAGCGGAGTCTGCAGTGAAGAAATCGAACTTATCAATGTAGAAACGGTAGAACATAGGAGTCTTCTGGGTAAGGAAAGGATGGCTGAGACCGGCATCCTTAGCTGCCTTAAGAAGGGGCTCAAGGTCTGCAAGCTTCTTAACGCTTGTAGGATCAAAAGAACCAAGAGCAGCATCACGGAACATAAGGTCGTAACCTTCTACGTTATCCTTGTAAACAGGGATGAAGTAGTTCTTTCCGTTGTACTTCGTAGCTTCCCACTGACCCTTGTCCATGGAGTTGTAAAGAGTGGTACCCTCAAGGAGCTTGGTGATGTCCTTTACGGAGTTAGCAGGAACAAGATCGTTCGTGCCGATACCGGACTCCCAGGAAGCGGTCCAGAGAAGGTTGATCTCCTTATTGGTAAGCTTAAGCTTAGCCTTATCAACATACTCATCGGAAGCGATCTCGGTAATCTCTACCTTGTAGTTCTTACCCTTATCCTTCAGATACTTGTTGATAGCATCCTCAACTTTCTTTACCTGTCCCGAATCCGGAACACAGTTGAACGTAGCGCGGGTGAGTTTAATGGTCACATTGCCTTTATCCTTGCTTCCGCAGGCCGTAAGAGCGAGGACCATCATTGCGCAAAGCGCAACAGCCAATACTTTTTTGAGACTGTTCATTTCGAATGAAACCTCCCATTCATAAAAATGTTTTTTATATTTCAAGGACTGCGGAATTGCAAGCCCGGAAATATCAACCTTTTACGGATCCGACAGTCAGACCCTTGATGAAATACTTCTGGAAGAACGGATACACAACCATTATCGGTGCGATAACGATGATAACCGTTGCCATCGTCGTGGAATGTGTTGTTGACTTCATGGCAAGCTTCGCCGCGGTGGGAATGTTCGGGCTGTTTGCCAGGAAATCGATACGGCTCTGGATCTGGATCAGCAGAAGCTGTAACGGGGTGTACTTATCTTCGGTAATGAAGATGTAAGCGTTAGACCAGTCATTCCAGTATGCAGTTGCCATCATGAATCCGACTGCTGCAAGCGCCGGTTTCATAAGCGGAAAAACGATTCCGAAGAAAGTTCTGTACTCGCCCGCTCCGTCGATTCTTGCCGCCTCGATCAATTCCGCGGGAATGCTGTTCACGATGTATGTTCGAAGGATGATAACATTCATCGTCGAGACGCACATCGGAAGGATCAGTACCCAGTAACTGTTCTGCCAATGATAATAATTGGAGAAGATCAGGTATCCGGAAAGCTGTCCGCCGTTGAAAAGCATCGGGATGATCAGAAAGATCGAAAGGAATTTTCTCAGAACGAAATCCTTACGGCTGATCGCATATGCGAACATGCTCATGACAAGCAGTCCGAGCAAGGTACCGCAGATCGTAACGATCAACGTAACCTTATATGCGGAAACAATCTTATCGGGGGCATAAAGCACGTTCTTCATACCCTCTAATGACCACTTCTTCGGGAACAGCGAGTAGCCGTTGTTCGTGATCGTCATTTCGTCGGTAAATGCCGAGACAAATACAAGCACTACCGGCAGGAAACAGAACAATGTATATGCGAGAAGAATGATTCCGAGAATCAGCTGTCCGACCGTGAACTTTTCCTTTCGCGAGGACATGAGGTCCAGTTTCGCCTTTTTCTTCTCTTCTTTTCTTTTGAGTCTATCTTCTTTTGACACTGAATCCGCCCCCTTCCTAGAACAACGCGTTATCCGGTTCAATCTTACGAACCGTGAAGTTGGCAATCAGCATCATTAACAGACCGACAACTGACTGGAACAGGGACGAAGCCGATGTATAACCGAAGGAGTTGATTCCGGCACCCTTGATCTGACCGAGAATGTAGGAATCGATAACCTCTGTCGTCTCCTTGATGGCACCGCCGTTACGGGTAACCTGGTAGAAGAGACCGGTATCGGACTTCATGATATTACCTACGGAAAGCAGGAGCATAACGGTGATCATCGGAATCAGGCTCGGAAGGGTGATGTGCCAGATTCTGCGGAAACGTCCCGCACCGTCAATCTCGGCTGCCTCGTAAAGTTCGGAATCGATTCCGGCAAGAACGGACATATAAAGAACCGAACCGTAACCGGTATCTTTCCATATCTTCGTGATCGTTAAGATCGTCGGCCAGTACTTCTTCTCGCCGTAGAAACTGGTAGTCGTTCCAAGCAGGCGGTTGATGATACCGAGATCCTTACTGATAAACGCTTCTACGATGAACTGAACTGCCGCATAGGAAATAAATACGGGGATGATCATCAGCGTCTGCATCGTCTTGCCGACCTTCTTCAGGATGAACTGGTCGATCGCGATAGCGATGGCAACGTTCAAAACCGTTCCGATCGCAGTGAAGATCACGTAATACAGAAACGTATTGCGAAGCATACGGATAAAGATTGTTTTGGACTGGATAATGAAGCGGAAGTTCTCGAAATTGTTGAACCTTGCTCCGTAGAGTCCGCGCTCCATAAGGTCCTTACTGTCTTTAAATGCAAGCAGCAAGCCGCTCATCGGCACATACATGATGAAAAACAACAGCAGGAACACCGGCAGCGCCATAACCACATGTGCTCTGTGCTTTACTATGTTTCGGAAGAAACCTTTCACAGTTCTTTACCTCCGCGATCTTGTTCCGAAGTCATCATAAAAGTAAAAATTGTCCATACTTTTATCCAAACAAGCTACATTTTAGACAAAAGCCACCCTTTTGTCAATACAAAAAATCATCCTTTTTGGAACATTTTGACAAAAAAAGAGGCAAAATAGTTAGTAGCCATTTGCGACTATTGGTAAAATTGACTAATTTGTACAGTTTTACGGCTCCCCCGGGGCAGGTCCTGCTTCCTCCTTTCCGATGGTCGAAAAACCCGTTTTTCGGCAAAAACTCACCTCAGATATGACGAAATCCCCGTTTTTGAGGCAAATACGACACATTTTCCGGTCATTTTCTTCCCTTTTACCTCCTCGGAAGCAAGCACGATTTTTACTTTGTTGGCAATAATCAACAAAAGAAATTTTTACCAATAAAAAGTAAAGATAATACATCTTTTGTTCGTTTTCGGATAAAAGAATCGGGATGCCTGCCCGAAGGCCGCATCCCGAGATAACCTTAAATATTGATTGGAAAAGCAAAACACCGCTCCGTCGCATTGTTTAAAACGCCGTCTAGAATCCGATGCTCTGTTTGACCGAAAGTCTCTCCGAAAACTCGCGGTCGGCTGCCGCGACCGTCAGATCCTCTCCGGTCAGAACGATCTCCTTTGTCCCCGCGATCTGCATACGGACCGCCGCCTTCGACCAGGTGCGTTCATACAGATTCCGGACAAATCTCGCATTCGCAAAATCCATGGAACTCATATATGCCGGATCAAGCTTGTCGAAGAATTCCTTGGCCGCTTTCTCAAGCGAATCCTCGCAGCGGAAATGCTTGCGTGCCATGAGCAGGAATATCTGAAGCAGCTGGTCCTTCGTATAACTCTTGAACTCCAACATGAACGGCATACGGCTGCGAAGACCGGCATTGCCTTCCATGAGCTTGTTCATATCGTCTTTATATCCGGCCATGATCACAACCATGTCGGAGCGGTGGTTCTCCATCTCCGAAACAAGCGTGGTCAGCGCTTCCTTGCCGTAGTCGCTCGCCCGCTCATCGCCTGCATAAAGTGCGTATGCCTCATCGATAAACAGTACCGAACCGTACGCGTCGCGGCAGATTGCTGCCGTCTTGGGTGCCGTTTGCCCGATATACTCGCCGCAGAGATCCCGTGCCGTATACTCGAAGAAATAGCCGTTCCGAAGGATTCCTTCCTCCGCGAAAATCTTTCCGACAAGCCGCGCCACCGTCGTCTTTCCGGTACCCGGAGCCCCGACAAAGCGCATATGCAGGCAGGGTTTATCCATATTATCATTGTTGATCGCAAGCTTTACCTGAGAAACAATCTCGATGATCCGCTCGCGGATCTCTTCCATTCCGATCATCTCGGAAAGCTCTTCCAGACCGGACTTCTTGGCATCCTCGAATCCGTCGCAAAGTCCTTCGACATCTTCCCTCGAAATAACAGGCGATGGTTCCGCTTTTCCTTCGCTGTCATCAAAAAGACAAGCGTCCGCTTTGTGCTTGAGCCATATAATCTCACAGACAAGTTTACGTACCGTCTGCATTCCATAGAAACGGCCGTCGCTCTTTTCTTTGCTGAGGCGGGCGAAGAAGATGCCCTTTGTTTCTTCGGACAGTTCCATTCCGTACTTCTCAAGATTTTCCCGGGCACACTCCCAAAGCTCGGCGTCACCGGCCGGAGGAACACTGATCGTCCGTACATAAAGAATATCCGAAAGGACATCGCGCATATGCTTCAGAGAATCCGGCTCGATAAAGGGAATCCGAAAAGCAAAGATATAATGGGATTCGAGTGAGACAAGATCCTTCAGGAACTGTTTCAGTTCCTCCTCCCGCGACGAATCCATGAATTCGCTGATGTCAAAGCAGATCAGCCGCTTCTTGTCCTCATCATTTCGAAGGATATCGAATGCCTCCGCAAAGGTGTAGCGTCCGGGTTCGGATTTGACGGAAAGACGCAGTTCCACCGGTTTCTTGTTGCCGGCAAATGTGATGAGCCCCAGCTCCTCCATCAGTCTCGCAAGATAACCGAGCGCCGTCGAAAGCCCCCAGCCGTCGTTGACCGAGAACAGATAGTTCTGGAACAGAAAACTCTCATAAGTTCCGTATTTTCGGATCTGGGGGGCAATATCTACCATCTCCCAGCAGATTTGTTTATATTCATCCCAGCCGTGGAGCGCCTGGATCAGATTCTGCGTGGTAACGGAAGGCGCCTCGCGTCCCTGGTCGTCACAGTCAACAGCCCATACCGCACAGATATCTCCGGAACAGATCACAAGCCCGTCGTCCTCCGCGCTGTGCGCGTCGTCCGCAAGCTCCGGATAAAACTGCGCAACGGCATTGAATCCGATACGGACGGCTTCATCCTTCTCATCGGTAATTCCCTTCAAAACAACTGAAAGTTCCACCAGGCTTTGCTTCGTCACTTCGGCATGCTCGCCGAACTGTTCAAGCAGTTCTTCCTTAATCTTCACGACCGGAAGATCGTGTTCCTGCTGCTTTTGCAAAACCCAATCCGCCCCGAATCCGATATGTACACAAAAATCCATTCTTCGCGTCTCCTCGTTTCATTTTCCGAAAACCAACGTGCCGTTTTTCGCGATTCCTCCCTACAGAATACTATCAAAAGAGGAAAATGACAAGCACATTTGCCTGTTTCTTCCCGACAACGGCATAAAATAAGCACTTTCCGAGCCTTCAAAGCACAAAAACCGATTGACGCGGTCCCCTCTGGGCTTTATAATAGTATGCGGACGTTAAGTGGTCTCTTTCAGAGACCTTACTATTATCCAGAGGAGGAATTACTTTTGAAAAAATCTAAAAAGCTCTTATCCATCCTGTTAAGCCTGGCTTTGATCTTCTGCATCCTGCCGGCAACAGCATTCGCTCTCGACGAGAACGAGACCGATATCATCTGGGTTGCCACGATTACAAATGTAACCCCCACCACAATTACAGTTTCGGAAAAAGACGGTGTTCAGTATCGTCTTGGCACCACCGGAACCTGGACAAGCGAGAATGTATTCTCCGGCCTGTATCCGAATACCGAGTATGAGATTTTTTATCGTTTCGGTTCGACGGGCGCCGAGAAGTCAGTGGGTGTGACTACAACGCTTGCTTCGGAAAGCCATAGCGACCAAGGTCTTATTGACGCAAACGCTCCTTATACAAAGGATTATACTGGTTACGTAACCAGTTACTCATTTAATAACGATCTGACCTACCATTTGTACCTGAAAGCCGAAAAGTATAACGGTTTTACGAATTTAAGATTATATGTTGAGCATTACAGATATTCGAATAATTCCTCTGTTGGGTCGTGGGTTGCAAAAGTCATTCCCGCTGCGTCTCAAACAGTCGTTATGGATGGTGTAGAGCGTTACCGCTTCTCGATCCCCGGTATTGCCGCTAAGCAAATCGGTGATGAATTTGCAATAACGTTGTACGCAGATAAGATTTCAGACGGAAAGACATATATTACTCCCATATATGCCACTTCAATGAAGAAGACCGCATATAATATCCTTGCCGGCAATGATGAATCAAAAAAGACACTCGTTGCCGACTTCCTAAAATATTGTGCTGCTGCTCAGACCTATTTCGGTTATAATACTAACAATCCCATTGATAGTGGCCTTAGCAACTATTCCTCTTATCTTTCTCCCGCTAACCCTACGTTCAGTCGATTAAATGAGATTGTAAATGAAACTCCTAATGCCGAGTGGGAGATTAGTGGTTTCGGGTTAGTTCTTGACTCAAAGATTACTTGGAAAATTACTTATAAGCCTATCACTGGAACACCATCTTCATCCCTTCGTCTCAAGGCCACCTATAGCACCTCGCAAGGGAACGAGAAGACCCTTTCTATTGCCCCGGTTATTGACGGGAATAATATTACATTTTCTATCACACAAATTGCTGCTGGTGACTTTGAATGCCCTGTAACATTTGCCGTTTATTCCGGGACGAATCCGGTAAGTGATATTCGGCGTTCCCACCTCGGAAACAAGATGCGTACAGTTGCAACTAATGCCGACGCCAACACTCTTGCATTAATGAAGGCGCTGATTAATTATAGTCGCTCAGCTAATAAATACTTTTCTCAAAACAACTAATAACATGATTCAGATCATTTCGCCTGACAAAAAAGTTACTTCAATTCTCGGATTCCAGAAAAAGACAAAAGACGAACCTGTTCGTCTTTTGTCTTTTTGCATTGTTAATGATGTCCCTGACGGTCGGTTATTATATAATAACCTAACGAAGGAATTAGTTTTTCTTTCGCCCGAAGAATCAGCTCAAATGTATGCAAGCGAAGACTTATTTGCTCGTTGGTTTCTTGTTCCTAATAAATTTGATGACAAAAGGATTCTATCAGAATTAACAAGTCTTGGAAAAAGCATTCAACAGTACCAATCACAACAAAAAACATACACCATCCTTCCAACTACTGCTTGTAATGCCAGATGCTTTTACTGTTTCGAGCGGAATCTTAAGCCGACCTCTATGACGCAGGAAACCGCCCAGGCAACAATTACATTTATAAAGAACAGTACTCCTTCTAAACGTGCACGGATACGATGGTTTGGCGGTGAACCACTATTTGCTATGGATAACATAGATTTTATCTGTGAATCGCTAAAGAATGAGATAACCTTTTCCTCCTCAATGACCACAAACGGTTATCTGCTTTCTCCCCAAATACTTCCTAAGGCTAAAGCACTTTGGAATCTCAAGAATGTGCAAATAACCTTAGATGGAACAAGAGAAATATATAATCGTACGAAGAATTATATTTACTCGGATGGAGATGCGTTTCAAACCGTTCTGAATAACATCAACCACGCAGCTGCAGAAGGAATTCGAGTTTCCCTTCGTCTAAATATTGGCCAACACAACAAAGAAGATCTTTATAATTTAATAGAAGAACTTTCAGGATGTTTGGAACCGAAGGAAAACATTCATCTTTATGTTATTCCGCTGTTTGAGAAAGAAGGCTTTGTTCCTATCAATAGATCAACCTCAGAAAGAACCGATCTTTACAACCATGCTGACGACCTTGAGTCGCTTGCAATTCGTCACGGCTTTCAGCCTTCGCCGAAAGGAAGTCTCTCATCATTCCGATTCTACAGATGCCTCGCAGATAACCCTTCGTCTATCGTTATTAATGCTGATGGATCTTTATTACGGTGTGAACACATTCACAGCAATGCGTCTGTCGGAACAGTTTTTGATGGTAACAACAGCACTTCACTGGGCGTATGGAAGAAATACTATCCTTTAACTCCCCTATGCGAGAATTGTCCACTTCTTCCTTCCTGTCAACGACCTGAAGGCTGTATCGAAGCCGAATCCTGTTTTATAGAAATAAAGAAGCATCGAATTAAAATCCTTGAAGATCAAATATTATCAAAATATAAAAGATTTAAAGAGAAAAATAGTTGACATTCATATACCACAATGGTAGAATAGTTCATAGATACTATTAATGGAGGTGTCTAATCGCATGATTACATTTGATTCTGTTGAATTGGAAGTAGTTTTTCTTCCTAAGACTGATATTACTGTTGCTTCTTGTTTAGATGATTCCAATGAGGTTGTATGTCCAGATGATTGTGACGTTGCCGATTAATCAGACATTGTTAAGCGTAGCTTTGCTACGCTTTTTTTTTGCTTAATTATTCAGGAGTAATACGAACTATGTCTCTCTGTAATACATTTGACATTGCCGGCCATGCAATAGAGATTAATTCCATCTATAATAGAGTTTTACGGCGATGCTCACAATATTCTTCTGCTAAAGAACCGGAGATTCGTATTATCACATCTCTGTCAGATATTATTTCTGAAAAAAACACTTCCGACGTCCTCATTAGTGATAAAGATTATGAGACCCTTGCCGTCCAGCGCAAGCTCTCGGAGGCGCTCATCGACTACGACACGATCCTTTTCCATGCTTCCGCGCTTGCGGTTGACGGGAAAGGGTATCTTTTCACCGCGTTGAGCGGAACCGGCAAATCAACCCACGCCCGCCTTTGGCGCGAGGCGTTCGGCGACCGCGTGACCATGATCAATGACGATAAGCCGTTCATTCATATCGGTGAGGACGAAGTCCGCGTTTACGGGTCCCCCTGGGACGGGAAGCACCATCTGAGCACCAATACGTCCGTTCCGGTGAAGGCAATCTGCATCTTAACCAGAGATACCACCAATCATATTGAAAAGATCAGTGCCGATGAGGCATTTTCCATCCTGCTCCAGCAAACGTATCGCTCGAAGGATCCTGCGAAGATAGTTAAGACGATTGATCTTCTCATTCAGATGACCAAGCAGGTTTCCCTGTACCGACTCGGCTGCAATATGGATCCGGAAGCGGCTATCGTATCCTATGAGGGCATGAATCATGACTCTTGAAACCGCACAAGCAAAACCCGGTGTCAGCGGCAGTGTATTGAAAACGGTCGCCATCGTGACGATGCTGATTGATCATTTAGCTTTTTTTCTGCGTGGACAGATCCCTTTTCTTACGAACACCCTGTTCACGCTTTCCATTCCGAATATTACCTCGAAGGAAATCACTCTGTATTACATCATGCGGAGCGTCGGGAGAATCGCTTTTCCGCTCTTCTGCTTTCTTCTGGTGGAAGGCTGGAAGCATTCGTCCAACCGTTTTCGTTACGGACTTTGCCTTCTGATCGGAGCAATCGTCTCCGAATACCCGTTTGACCTTGTGAACTTCGGAGGGCTTTCCTTCAAGCACCAGAACGTGTTCTTTACGTTGTTTCTTGGTCTCATTGGCCTTTGGCTTTATGACCGTTTCCGTGACATCAGGGTCATCCAGGCGCTTACTTTAATCGCTCTGTTCGTTGTAGCATTTTTCCTGAAAACCGACTACAGCATCAAGGGTGTCGCTTTCATACTTCTAATCTATGTGGCGCAAACCGAGCTTCTGGTAATCGGGTTTATCGGATGCGTATTATTTCAGATCGCCAGTTTCCCGGCCTACCTTCTGATTGGTTTTTATAACGGAGAGCGCGGTTACATAAAGGGCCCGGTTCTGAAATACGCTTTCTATGCGTTTTATCCCGTCCATTTGATGGTCATTTACCTGATTCAGCAGGCTTTTAGTTGATTACGCGAGGTTTCCATGACTTACGACGATTTTCTTAAGACAAATGAGGAGATGACTTACCGTTTCAAAGGGGTCAGCATGCTTCCGCTTCTCAGGCAGGGCCGCGATCTGTTCACGGTTCGTCACAAAAAGCCCGATGAACGTTGCAGAAAATACGATGTCGTCCTTTATCACCGCGGAACCGACTATGTTCTGCACCGTATCATAAAGGTCCTCCCCGAAGGACATTATGTGATTCTTGGCGATAACTGTGTTGCCCGGGAATACGGCACGACCGATGACGATATCATCGGAATCATGACCGGCTTCTATCGCGATAGGAAAGCGCATTCCATCGATGAATTAGGCTATAAGATTTATTCACGTCTGCATGTATTCTTTGCGCCGGTGCGAATATTTCGAAAGAAAGCTTCGGGATTCCTGAAGCGGCGCCTCAAAAAACTACTTGGAAAAGCATAAAAGAACCGCTGCAATCCGTTAGGTTTACAGCGGTATTTCTTTCGTACGCGCGGCTTTGACAGCCTGCGATTTCTTTATTTCTTCTGGAGCAGAAGCATATTATTCATAAAGAAGATATTCCCCTCTTCATCGCACTTCAGCTCATCCCAAGGAGACTGTACTTCGCCGAACACTTCCCTGTGCTCGCCGGTGTTATAATAATACCGGCCGTTCACAGCCTTCCACGCAAGTGCTTTTTCGGCAAACATCCCATCCTTCACGCAGGCCACCTCGCCTTGACGCATAGCCTCGTCCAGATCGGCCTGGGAAGCGCCCTCGGGAACCTTCATCCAAACGAAAACCTGATGGTCAGCGGTAAATTCCACCTTCCAGTCAAGCATCTGGAGCGCATAATCCTCTGCGTCCGGCACATCGTCCCCTGCGGACTTTTCGCGCTGCTCCTCGGCCGTAATCCATATAAAACCTTCGTCTGAATAGGTACGAAGCTTAAGCACGCCGTACATTCCGACGATTTCGTTCATCGAATCATCTCCCGGCAGATCTCCGATATCCAGCTTCTTCTCTTCGGAAATATCTCCCTCGGCAATCTTTCTAAGTGCGATCGCAACAACTCCCAGGCTGAATACAAGCTTGGCTCCGTCCTGCATACGGAGCGTTTCCGCGACTTCCGCATTGGTTCCCGCCGGCAGATTCAAAAAACCGTTCAGCGTATACCGGAATTCGCCATAACTTTTCTGCTCCCATGTTCCGCTGACCTCTTTACCGGTCACGGAATTCTTCATCAAAAGCGTGTGATCCTCTAAAAACGTAAAGCTGATCGCGGTAAATGCGACACCGTCTGTTGATTTGAAATCAGCCGCGGGTATATGCGCCAGATCCGATGAGAACATATTCACCACATAATCAGGCTGCCACGTACCGACGATGTATTTTAATCCGTTTCTCAGGTCCTGCTCGTCTAATATCATATTTTCCACCTTGCCGCAGGCGTAATCCCTATCGCCGGCGCGCCTGCATCCCCGGCGACTTTGTCCTTATGACTCGGACTTCTCCTCTTTCTTCGCGGCAAATGCGACCGCATAATAAATCCATGACAACGCTGCCGAAAGCAACAGTCCTCCGATGATGTCGGTAAACCAGTGAACGCCGCATACGGCGCGTCCGATAATAACGACAAGAGCAATCACTCCGCACAGTGAGGAACAGAATACGCGAAGCTTCGAATCCTTCAAGCGGTACAGAACCTGCATAACCGTCGATGCCATTATTCCGAGAAGCATCAGCGTATGCGAGGAGGGATACGACGCCTCAAGCGCATCCTCTGCGCAGAACGGAGGACGATAATTGATCAATATCTTTTCAAATAAAATATAGCACACAAGAAGAACCGCGTAAAGTCCTCCCAGAAGAAGAATATCCTTATCCACTTTCCAAAGGGATTTCCGTTTGATCAGCTGCAAAAGCCCGATCACCGCGAAGATTCCGGCTGCAGCTATCCCGATATAACCTACAATCTCCGTAACCTTGTAAATGGTTTTACTCTCTCCGAAGAAATTGTGAAAGTCTTCATTGACGGAGGCAAATCCGACGTCCGTTCCCTGCCGTCCGATCGGCTTCACATCTACATATTCAACCAAAACCGTAAAAACCAGGAATAGAACAAGAAGTCCCAACCCGATTCCCAAATGCTTTTTCATATCCGTTCCCCTTTATCATTTATTCGATTTCTATTGTAATATAGCGGGCAAAGGAAAACAATCCCGAACACACAAAATCCCTGCAAAACGCTTTATTTGAATAAGGCTTTTGCAGGGATTTCATGTTTCTTTATGAAGCACGCGGGATTCGAACCCGCGACACCTTGATTAAAAGTCAAGTGCTCTACCGACTGAGCTAGTGCTCCATCTTTCATATCAGAAAGATATGAAAAAATGCCCAGAACCGGAATCGAACCAGTGACACGAGGATTTTCAGTC
>JAFRSD010000038.1 GCA_017427775.1 Lachnospiraceae bacterium
CCTTGGCTGAGGATCCGACCCTCGGAGATCGACTGACATTTCTCTTTGATGTCGATGAGATCAAAGCGGACGGCGATGGCGATTATCAGGTGAACATTTACAACGGATTTCAGGTTGTTAAGGTTACACTGATTACCGGTGCTAAGGATTATACGATCTCATATGTGATGAACGGCGGTACGAACAATCCGTTCAATCCGACAAAGTATAACAAGTACAGTGATGCCATTTATCTGAAGAATCCTTCGAAGGAAGGCTGTATCTTCAGCGGCTGGTATACGGATGCCGCCCTGACAAAGCGCTCGAGCGGTATCGCGAGCGGATCCACCGGAAACCGCACATTCTATGCGAAGTTTACGGACGGAACCGGCACAACGAGAAAACTTACCTTTGATGCAGACGGTGGAACCGGCACGGTTCCTTCCGCGATCACGGCAGCCGGTGGTGCTTCCGTGACGATCCCTTCGGCTTCTTTGAAGAAGGAAGGTTATTATTTCATGGGCTGGTCTCTGGCTCGGGGTCAGAGTACCGCGCAGTACAAGAGCAAGAGTACGATCGTATTGAGTACCAATACCACATTGTATGCGGTATGGAAGCAGATTGTATATCACCAGTTGAGTTTTGAAATGAACGGCGGTGACGGTGAGTTTACGTATTTCTTTGAGCCGAAAGGCACGAATGTAACGATCCCGAAGATCACGGTTACCAAAAGCGGATACTATTTCTTGGGCTGGGGCGAAGATCCGGAAGGACCGGCTCTTTACAAGACGGGTGATGTTATTCGCCTGAATAGCGACACTACACTTTACGCTATATGGAAATGCAAGACGACGGAGTATCGTCTGGTATACGATTCCAACGGCGGATACGGTGTCCTTAACAGTGATTCCCCGATTTGTTGTCCGAAGGGTACGGAGATCACAATCCCGAGAGCGAATCTTTACCGGGATGATTACTATTTCCTCGGCTGGGCAACGTCCGCGACGGCAACGGCTGCCGAATACAAGTCCGGCAACAAGATCGTCATGAACAAGAATCTGACGCTGTATGCCGTATGGAAGTATGCGCTTCCGATGCCGAAACTTGTTTTCAACGTAAACGGCGGAACCGGCACGGCTCCGAAATCATTGTCTGCTGTTCCCGGAAATTCGGTTGTTGTTCCGAAGGCGTCCCTCAGCCGCGAGAATTACTATTTCCTCGGTTGGTCGACCTCCGCTACGGCGCAGACCGCGATGTACAAGAGCGGAGACGAAGTGGTTCTCTATGAAGATGGCACTCTGTATGCGGTATGGAAATGCAAATACAAAGAGTGCACGGTAGTATTTGATGCCAACGGCGGTTCCGGCAAAGTTCCCGCCGATCTGAAGCTGTTCGGCGGCATTGCCGGTACGATCCCGAAGGCGTCTATCACCCGCACCGGATTCTATTTCTTGGGGTGGTCGACGGATAAGGCCGCTACGGCTGCACAGTATACGTCCGGCAAGTCGATCACGGTTACTTCCAACAGAGTTTTGTACGCAGTATGGAAGGCTTCGGGCCCGATTCTTTCGTTCGATCTGAACGAAGGCGTCGGAACGGTACCGGCTTCCATGAGCGGAAAGAGCGGCACGGCTCTCACGATCCCGAAGGCATCCGTAAG
>JAFRSD010000039.1 GCA_017427775.1 Lachnospiraceae bacterium
CTGGCAAAGATGCTGGATAGAATGGGACTGTTGGATGGCCCGGATGGACCTTTTAAGCTGAAAAGACAGCAAAAAACTCTTATGGCATAAAAAGATACGCGGTTTTGGATGTTTTCCAAAACCGCGTTTGTCTTCAGTCTGACCGCAGGAGACATCTCCTGCGGTTCGTTATCGGTTCTATTATAGTTGTTGCGTTTTTTACGGTCAGTTGGTGTAGCTATTATAGGCATTGCAGATTTTGTGGATTCTCTATTCCTGCTCTCTGAGGTAGTTCCGTATCGTTGTAATCCATTTTACGTCTTCGGTCTCAAACCTCTCAAGAAAGGTGCCGAAATTCGTACTGCATGAAGTCGTATCAGGGAGATTGATTGCCACGACTTGTTGCTTCATTTCCTCGTAGGATCGTCGAAAGATCTTGCTGCAAATCTCTTTGATCTGGCTCACATGGGCGTCATAATCTCGGACACCGGTCCACTTTTCAATCTCTGCGGCATTGGTTTTCTTTCCTTGATTCTTCAATGAAACATCGCCGAAATGCGAAAGGATGATTAACATTGTACATGGATTTGCAAAGATGACCAGCCTACCGGCAGCCTTAGCCATGTTTCTTCACCCCCAACAAGGATTGGAAGAGATCCGGTTCAGGCAATGCTCCGAACATACCTTTTCGATATTTCTCGCTCAGATCAGATGTGTCACGTACGCCTGTCTTCTCCGTGGTAAACTCAGCAAGAGAATAGAGATAGGTGTTTTCGCGATCCTTGTGCGTGAACCATATCTGCTCTTTTCGGAAGAGCGTCTGGCAGTCAAGCAAAGATACATCATGCACCGTAGCAATCAACTGGGCATCATGATTCAATTCATTATTGAACAGTGCTATGATTGCTCTTGTTAGTCTGAAATGAAGACTGTTATCAAGCTCGTCAATGACAAGAATTCGCCCATTTTCCAATGCTTCAATTACATAGCTGGCAAGTGCAGCCATCTTCTTGGTTCCGGTCGAATCAAAAAGCATACTCGGAACCTTTACGCCCTTGTATACAGAAGTAAGATGCAACATTTCTGTCAACGGGGCAACGGCACTCAAAGCGTTCTCTTGCGGTTTTACATCTCCGACATTCTGATCCTTCAGTACAATCTTAATCTCATCATCACTTGAATACTTAAAATCATCCAGATAGAGGTCTGCATTCAATACAAAGTCAGCAACCTTCTGATGTACTTCATCGGAAGATTTCAGCATATCGATAGTTTTCTTAATCGGAATGTTGTTCATATCAACAACATCAATTCTAGACGCAAAGTCAGTCATCAGTTTTTTGATTCTCTTTAGGCTTGGGAACTCCTCCGTGTCAATCAGATAAATCAGGATATTGTTTCTGGCAGCAACCTTCATTGCTGCAGCAATCTCCGCATCTTCAGAATAATAAAGCTTGTTCAGACTATCTCGCAACAGAACATCCGTGGTCTTAACATTTTTGTACACATCGCGCTCAATCTTTGCAAAACGCTCGTAAACATACTCCTTTTTTAAGACATCGTACTTGATTTCAAAAAGGTTCTCCTCTCCGTCTTCAAAGAATGAAATAGAAGCATCAACAATAGGATTCTTGGAGAAAAGGTTTCTGTTAAGTCCGATTCCTCTTCCAAGCATGATTTCTTTCATTGTCTCAATGATACGGACAAAGTTTGTTTTACCGGAGTTATTCGGACCAATCAAAACCGCAGTTTTCAAAGCATATATCTTGCCAACTTTAGTTGCATTATCAGGGAAACGCTTGTAGTGCATGTTGGCACGCATGGAAAACTCAACCTCAGAGTTATAAATCAGGCAGTTGTTCACCTTCAATGATAATAGCATCTTTCTCGCCTCCTCTCATACATTATTATAGCATATAATATTTTTTGTGCAATATTTTTACATGAAAAATATTTTCATGACATAGGTTTACACTTTTCTGACTTTAGCTCAAAGAAAAAACCTCCTTAGGTGTTAATTGTGCAGGTTCGCCAACCACACAAAACAAACCGAAGGAGGTTTATCCAAATTGACATGATAAGTTTAACACATACAATGTGGAAATGTAAATGCCACATTATATTTGTCCGAGTACCGTATACTAACAGGCGATCAAGGCATCGGTCAAGTGTTTTCGAAGTCGTCCTGGCGAGTTTAATCACTTAATCCTCTCCAGGTCAAATGTATTCGCAATCAGCCTGTTCAACTCCTCATTGTCCTTCCCCGCATACTCGAAGAGGACTTCGAAGAAGTTCGCCGTGGTCGAGTTGGTGAAGGCGTTGCGGCGGACGTATTCGCGGAGCACACTGTGGAACTCCTTGCGGCCGAGAATCTCCTCCATCTGGTAAAGCGCTCTCTGCGCGTTTTGGTAGATCGCGCTGATGTAATCGTTGTCCGATTTGAATTCGTAGTAGGACTGGTTGAACGGGATCATGCCGCGTTCCATCATGTATTTGAGCTGCGTCACGTCACCCATGTCCATAACCTTACGGCCCAGGCGGTCAACCGCGACAACCGTGGCATCGGGATCCTTGAGCCGCGCGCGGTACTCCTCGAAAACACACTCCGAATACGAGGTAATGGACTCATCAAGCCAAGGCTCCATGCCGGAATTGCTGCCGACGATTCCCATGAACCACTGGTGCCCGATCTCATGCGCGACGCAGGTCTCAAGACTGAGGAACTTCGGCGAAAGATTTTCCCCCGGCATATCGTCAAACGTGACAACCGGATGGCATTCCTGGTCGGTAATGATAATCAGATTCGGGTATTCCATTCCGCCCGCGTCGATGCGCGAGATGATGATGTCGAGTTCCTCGTAAGGGTACTTTCCGAACGCTTCGCCGAAGGCGGCAAGTGCATCCTCCGCGGCTTTGAGGGTTGTGTTCGCGGCATGCTGCATCTGGTTTCCGAAAGGTCCATCGACCCAGTAGGCATCCGCGTCCATGAACGACGGATAGTAAAGGTTCACCTTAATCCCGTCATAGACGGCTTCCTTCTTCACGAACTGATCCGATGCGGAAAATACGAAATCTCTCACGCAAGGCGCGTAATAGGTGTATGTGACGGCATCGCCGTTACTCTCCTTGCCGGTCTCGGTTCCGGTCGAAGCCACAAGAAAGCCGCTCGGAACCGTAATGCGCACATCGTAGTTCGAAACCTCGGAACAGAAGCATTCGCCGCAGTTAATGAAGCTCTCGTGCGACCAGCCGTTCTGATCATATTCCGCCAGGATCGGATAGAAATTCGTCACGTTGTAGACACCCTCGTAGTAGCCGTACCGGTCCGGAACGCTCGGAATCTTCGCCGTAAAATCATACGACAGCGTCATCTTCTCCCCGGGTGCCAACGGCTTCGAAAGCTTGATCCATACAACCGACGCGTCCTTCTCTTCTCTCGTAAACGTGAGTGACTGATTGTCACGGCTGTCAACAACGTTCGAAAGTTCCGTCACGGCGCCGTTAATCTCCGTTTTATATAGCTCCGGGTCATACCCGGCGGTTTTAACATCCGTAAAATGGCTCGAATAATCCCTCAGGCACAGCTCGTTCCAGCTGTCCTTTGAATCGTTATAGAAGGCAAATGCTACATGCCCGCCGACCGTGCAGTCCGCCGTGTTCAGCCTGAGATCCATATCGTAATGATAGAGTTCCCGGTCAGGGAACCGGATCTCGCAGTTCTCCGCCGGCCACGGCGCTATGGTCGGAAGCGGCGTCGGTGTCGGCGTGGCCGTTACATTCGTTACCGGCGGCTCGCTGCTTGGTGTTGCCGGCCTTCCGTCGGGCGTTGCCGTTTCGGTCGGCGTAGCTTGTTTCTTCTCGTTTTGATTACTCTTCTTCCCGCATGCAGTCAGGGCCAGTGCCAGAACGCATACAAGGAGGAGAACAATCCCGTGTTTCATCCTCTTCATTTTCTATTACCCCTTTCATTTCGCGCGGAGAGTTCATTGTCCGCTCATGTACCACTATCACACATTAATATTTCGAAACTATGTGGGGTTTGTGAAAAAACTTTGTTCGGATGAAATTACGAAAGGAGCCGGACTATCCCGGCTCCCCTGTAAATGCATGATATCTGATTGTTGTCCGGCAGCCCCGGACTTCTTCGGCGATTTCCCCGCCCCGGACCTCTTCGACATTCTCTTAACCCCAGACTTCCTCAGCGATTTCCTTCACAAGTCTGAGCTTCGCCCACTGCTCTTCCTCCGTGAGCTTGTTGCCGATCTCGCAGGAGGCAAATCCGCACTGCGGGCTCAGATACAGGCGGTCAAGCGGAACGTACTGCGCCGCCTCATGAATCCGGGCGATCACCTTTGCCTTATCCTCGAGCTGTGGCGTCTTGGTCGTGATCAGGCCGAGAACGACCTTCTTGTCCGGCGAAACCTTGGCAAGCGGGGCAAATCCGCCCGAGCGGTCGTCATCGTATTCGAGGAACAGGGCGTTTACATTTTCCTTTGCAAATACGTAGTCCGCCACCGAATCGTAAGGGCCGGAGCAGAAGAACGCAGAGTTATAGTTACCACGGCAGATATGCGTGTTGATGATCAAATCCTCGGGCTTTCCTTCGAGCGCAAGGTTGTTGACTCTGAGAAGCTGCTCCTTTACTTCCGCGATATCGATTCCGAGGGACTTGTAGCGCTGCGCGGCAGCTTCCCCTACAACCGCGCCCCAGGTGCAGTCATCGATCTGTAGGTTGCGGCAGCCGGCTTCATAGAACTGGCGGATCACGTCGCGGTATGCCGCAGCGATGTCCCGGATCAGTTCCTCGTTGGTTGCGTAGTATTTTCTGGTATTCTCATAGTTGAACGGAACGATCATCTGCTGGAAGGTCTGCGCGGGAGCGGGAATCGTGTACTTGGCAACCGTATTCTCGTCCTCAAACTGCTTCAAGAACTTGTAGTACTCTACGAACGGATGCGGCTTTGCCTTGATCTTGCCGGTCAGGAACGTGTCATCGAGAACGGCCAGGACGCCGTTGAAAGGAACGCCTTTTCCGGTGTGGCGATGGCCGACGCCGTCAAATCCCCACATAAAATCCAGGTGCCAGAAAGTTCTTCTGAACTCGCCGTCGGTGATCACATGATAGCCAAGCTCCTTCTGCTTTGCGACAACCTTGGTGATCTCTTCGTTGACAATCTTATCAAACTCGTCCTGGCCGAGCTTGCCTGCCTGATACGCTTCCTTCGCGTCCTTCAGTCTCTGCGGCCTTAGGAAGCTTCCCACGAAATCATAACGGTACGGTGTTGTAATCTTACTCATCTTCGTAATCTCCTCTCAGGTGAACTGCTTTATGGTGGAGATTATAAACCTACGAAGTTGATAGGTAAAATACATCTTTTTTGGTTTTTGTCATAGATTTTTTCTATATTTTGTGGTATTATCTTTTGTGAAATCTATTTTATGAGAGGACGTCCCTATGACCTTAAAACAACTCCAATATGTCGTGACCGCGGCTGAAACCGGCAACATTACCGAGGCCGCCGGCAAGCTTTTCATCGCCCAGCCAAGCCTCACTGCTGCCATCCATGAACTGGAGAATGAATTCGGCATCACCCTCTTCACGCGCTCCGGCCGCGGCATCGAACTGACGCCCGAAGGCGACGAGTTTCTCGGCTACGCGCGCCAGGTTCTTGAGCAAGCCAATCTGATCCGGGAGCGCTACAAAGGCGACAATATGGGCAAGCTCCGCTTCTCGGTATCCTCCCAGCACTATTCCTTCGTCGTGGACGCATTTGTCCGCCTCCTCAGAGAACACGACACCGGCAAATACGAATTCCACATGCGTGAGACGCAGACCTACGACATCATCGACGACGTCGCGCACCTGCGGAGCGAGATCGGGATTCTCTACCTGAACCGGTTCAACGAAACCGTTATCCGGAAGACGCTTCGGGACAACAACCTTTCCTTCACGCCGCTCTTCACAGCGAAGCCTCACGTGTTCCTCGGAAAGGGCAACCCGCTTGCCGTAAAGAAGGTCATCACGCTTGAGGATCTGAAGCCGTATCCCCGCCTCGCCTACGAGCAGGGAAGCCACAATTCCTTCTATTTCTCCGAGGAGATCCTCAGCACGGTCGACTGCGACAAGGAGCTGGTCGTCTGCGACCGTGCCACGCTGTTCAACATGCTGATCGGCTTGAACGGCTATACCATCTGCAGCGGTGTCATCAGCGAAGAGCTGAACTGCCCCAACATTATCGCGCGGCCGCTCGACGTCGACGACTACATGGAGATCGGCTACATCCTCCCCGGAACGACCCGTATCTCGCCGCTTACTGCCAGATATATCGAAATTTTGCAAAGTTTGGTGTGAATATTTGTCGAACGTAACTCTTACCGCTTCATTGTGTCACTTCTATCTGTGACCATTTGAAGCGGTAATCCATCTGACCTTCTTTTTCATAAATACGCGTCAGGTTTCCGTATGCGTCGTATTCCGTGCAGAATTCCCACTGCACCTTTCCGTTCGAATCTCTGTCTATCCGTTCGGACACTCTTCCGGCCTTATCATATCGGTATTCCGTGCGCACATCACCCTCCTCGTCCAACATACGTAAGGGTTGTCCGCTCGAGTCCGTTTCGACCAATGTTTTACTCATGGAATATATATCTTCGCCCGCCTGGCAGCTAAGCCAGTCATAGATACTATCCTCAATCATCGACAGGAATCTGTGGCCTTCTGAGCCGGTGAAATCATAATTCCCTTTCGGCATATAGTATCTTTCTCTTTGCGTGATACTCTCTCTTTCATCAAACATCGTTTTACTCAACGGAAACAGTCCTTGATACTCCCATACAGCCACGTCTCGTCCGGTTTCATCCCGATATGCAATCGTCCTGGTTTCATTTTCATATGTGGTGACTGTAGTCCACCTGCCGGCATAAATGCAGCTTAATCTCCCCATATCATCATATTGAAACTCTGTTGTCTGCCCGTTGTCATATTCTATCCGGACCGGTCTTCCTTCCGCGTCAAATCTCCAGGTTTTCTCTCCGTCTTCGGTGGTCTTCATTACCGTCAACCGGCCGTAATCGTCTACTTCGTAATCGACAACATAGAGGGACTGACTCCAATCCAGATCCATCGGATCAAAATACTCTGCTCCTTCCCGATCATAGCCGTCCCAGTATATGCAACAACCTCCGGGATAATACTCTGCTTGAAGCGGACTCATTTTAAAATCGCCATCTCCGTAATGCAGCGTCCTGTCCATACGTATTGCGCGCGCCTTTTCATCATATTGGAGCTGATAAAGCGTGGTATCACCCGCCTCCCGCATCGTTACCTCCGTCACTCTCCAGACTGCGCCTTCCTTCAGCGGAGGCACTTTCTCCTTATCCTTCTTCTTTGAAAACGTGTGCACCAGCAGCACCGCTTCCGCAATGACCGCCACAAGACACACGGAAACAATTGCAATAATGAATTGCTTCCGCCCGATGCGAAACTTACGGTTCTTGTTTGATTCTGACATAGTTTCTGTTTCCCCCCTGTGCATTCTTTAGCCGTGCAGGCCTTTTCTCCTCTTCCTGCGAATAAGAATGAAGCACGTAATGATCAGCGTTAATACAAGCAGTGCAACAACGATTATTATCATTATCTTAGCGATATCACTACCGCGCTCATCATCGTCCTTGTCCGAACCGTCCATACTTACCTGCCCCTGGATTTCTTCGACAACATCGCCGCTTTCATTCACTACTTTCAGAGTGATTTCTTTAGCGGAATTCCTGACCACACTCTCAAAAAGCTTCTGCTCTTCCAATTCAACATCGTAAAAGGCCATTTGATTCAAAAACTCGCCCGATATCTCGTCAAAGGAATCGTACACGACATAGTCCATTGCCCCATCAGCCAGACCTTTGACTTTAACTTTGTATTCCTTGTCACCGACAATATCAAAGAATCTCGTGTTCCCGATCGCATAGGTTGCCACTTCGGCATCCTCACTCTTCATCGTCCCGTCGTTATAAATATACGCGATCAGCTTATTGTCAGAATCGTAGATTTCTATGTCGATCGGGCAATCGAACTGAAGGCGGCGGAAATTTCCTTTCTCGATATTCCGGATCACTAGGTTTTCCGCATAAACCCAGCCTTTTCCCATGCGAAGCCAATAGTTTCCCGCCGAATTCTTTACCGCAAATGCCGGCCACTCCACCTCTCCAACGGGCAGATAATCTACAATCTCCGCACTCTTGTTAATACCCGCTCTTACCGGCGTCTTTTCTTTGATGCATATCAATTTGTCAAGCGGGGTATGTTTCACCTCGCAGAACTCAAGTTCATACAGATTATCGCCATAAACATACATGCCGTTTGATAACCGCATCCACTTATTACCGTGTTCATTTATGACATTTCCCTTAACTTTAACAATATAATCCTTTTCCAGAATATATCCCATCCGTTCGGACTCACTGTTCGGCGCGGCGTAGATCGGCACGTCTTTTCGATTGGTCGCCATCCACTGATCCATGGGAGTAACTTTATAATACCCGCTCGCCGCGGCATAAGAACTCAATACTTCGTTAAGTTTACGGTCCATATTATGCTTCGGCTCGGAAATATTAGCTATTCCGCCATCAGTATCACTGTCCGGTGCATTATCATAAAGCCAAATCGTTCTGCCGAGTCGGTGAATACCGTGGAAGGCCAGCGAGTTGGTCACGAGCCCGTTTGTAACAGTATCGGTGCTTACGCACAGATTATACCAATCCGAAAAGCATGAACCTTCATCGCTTTTAGTAACCGCTAAGGCCGCATTAAAAGTTCTGCCTTTAATCATATGGGGATCTATTCCACGGTTGAGCAACTGAAGCGCATAAATCTGCGCCATCGCTCCGCCCATACTATGACCGAGAATTGTAATCCGCCCGCGGTGTTTTCTTATCTCATTTAACAACTCCCCATAACGGATTGGTTCTCCGTTTATGTTTGCAACGAGGTCTTTTTCTTTATCCCGAAAAAGCAAAACCATTGCACAATAACCGGGGTGAACATAAACCTTTCCGTCGGGATTAAGAAGGCTCATTATTGCGTCTTCAATCAAGTCTACGGGTATTCCCAACGGTTGAGGCGTATCCCCTGAAAAGCCGCCGGTTCCTTGAAATGTGACTATAACATCATAGAATCCGTTTTCATCCACTTTTACGCCGACGGCACTTTGCATCTGATGGTTCTGGATTACAGTCTTATCTTCGCCTTCCACATGCATCGGCGTATAGCCGAGTGTTTCAAGGGCATCGGTCCGTCCCTCTCCGATTTCGAACTGAATATCCCAGTAGCCTTTTCTTTTGCCGTCGAGATTATACCACTCGCCGCTCGTAAGGATACTCACTTCTTCGTCCGTGTATGCGTTGTCAGTCAGGTAGATGATTTCAAACTCTTCCGCCTTGCGCCTGTCGGAATTAGGTTCCAGAAAACCGCTTGCATAACTCATCCAATCATCGGAATTCTGAAACTTGATCGTGGTATATTTGCTTTTCAGGTCAAGCGTCAGCTTTGTCTCATCCTTTACAAAGTCGGTATGAACATACGAATGGATCAGCAGCCCGAATCCATCTCCCCAGCCCTTGGAGGGATTCTTCGAAAGATACTGACGGTTCATAATCGACCGAAGTGCATAGCTGCCGTCCGGACAAGGAATAAGATCAAACATTTCATATGCACCGATCTTCGTTGCATCCATGTGCAATTCCGGCTCATTGAAATGCTCGTACTCATCATTTGCATTCTTCCCGCCGATATCACAAGTCACATAACAGCCGTTTGATTTCGATTTCAGCGCAATCGTCCGGTAAGGCTTATACCGATCCGTAAGCTCGGGCAGTTCCGTGTATCTCAAGTAATCTCTCGGCGCCCACCATCCCTGCGGATAATAAACGGTAATGCGGTCGTCCTGCAACCGATAATACACGTAACTCTTTCCATCCTGGAACAATTCCCGCGCCATCGTCTTACTGGAATCGGTGAAAAGCAGTTTCTTCTCCGTTTCGAAATCCGACTCGCCGGAAGACGTCAGCCCTGTTTGTACAATCGTCACCCCGTCAGAGTCTACACTTTTAACGACTATCTTTTCATCATCATTGTACCGATACGAACCTTCCCACAAAGGAAGAGACTCCTCCCCGTTCCAGTATCTGCTGTCCGCATAGCACCCATTCTCAAGCGTATACAGACTCCAGTAAAAACGGCCCTTGACCTCTTTCGGAAGCAGGCATGCCGTTCTGGCTGCCGCGCGCTTCCCGGTATTCTTCCCATTCGGATTAAGCGGATCTGCACCCGCCTCAACCCGATTGAACCAGACCTCATAAGTGATCAGGAAGTATTCTCCCTCAAGATGAAACTCGAGGTAGTTATTCACAGTCGAGTAATCCCCGACACCTTCGGTCCCCAGATACAGCTCTCCTTCATGCAGATAATTGTCGCCATCGGAAAGCAACGCATTGAGGAGACGCTCATAATCCGTCTCGGAAATATTGTAAATAACGGTGGCCAGAAAATGCGCCGCTTCCTCCGGAACGATCACATGCATTTCCCCTGTAAACTTTCCAAGCGGATCGGCCTCATGATTGACGAAACGCTTTTCAATGCCATAGGTCTCATAATTCGTTGCCAGCAGATTCTTCAATATGTTCGGATTAGTGCTATCCACATCCTTACATTCATTTATTCCACACGAATTGCAAGCATCATATTGAAACAGGAATTCTTCCAGCTTCGCAAACATGAATACGCAGTCAGAATTCTGCGCGTACTCGGCAATATACCAGTCATAAAAAGACAGTTCGGAAATCAGCCGCTGAATGCTCTTCTTGCTGACATAGGAATAGTTTTCTCCGACAAGATCCCACTGACCTTCCGGGAGTATTTCCTCTGTTTTGGTAACTATCGTATTCCCTTCTTTGTTATATCGGGTCAGATAACCGGAAGTATGATAATACCCGAACAGATCACTGAAAATGCCGGATTCCTTACTGGTATAAGCATCACTCGGACCATTCCCGACATACAGAATCATTCCTCTGACATAGGTAAAAACATAAGCTCTTCGTAAATCTCTCTCCCAGTATCCGTTCTCAAGTATGAGCTCGGGGATACCGTCATGATCCATGTCGTAATATTTTCCGCTAATCGGTTCGCTGTTTCCAAGGTCCAGCCCACAGGACAAATACTCCTTCTTAGTCAGGAATCTGCGATAGGCATCGATCCAGTCCGCGGAAACCCGAGTCCTCGCCGCCGCAATACTATTGCCAGAGTCGGAAAGCGCCTGTTTACTATATTCTACAACTGTCTCCTTGTAATGCGCGGCGCAAGGCTGGCACATCACGAAGATTGCCACAAGGAGTGCCGCTATGGTTTGTTTACATATTTTATGAATTTTCATTTACACTCAGCCTGTTCTTCTCAAAATTCGGGCAGTTGGATTATTACTTTCTTCGATCTGCCCTTCATTGCTTATCTTATCATAGACAGGGACAAATGAACAGAGTTTTCCATTAGGCCGGGATTATGCCTCGCTCCTCTGTCACGCTGCGCCTTTTCTGCATAAAAAATGGACGCCGGATAACCGACGTCCACTCAGATCATCTTTTAGTCATGTTTTCACACTTTTCGTCCGCTTTCTCATAAGTTGACAGTCTAATTGTCTAAAAAGCCGCTTGAAAAACCGAATTGTCAGAATAGAACATTTGTTCTATTTTCCTTGTGTTTTCGGCGTTTTCATGATAGAATAAACGTAGGGTATCGTCGATGGAAAACGCCTGTTTTCCTATAGATGGTGGACGGTTAGCTCTCCCCTTCGGAGGGCATTGTGTCCCTCCGATTGCAGCCTGCGAAAGCAGAGTATGGAAAGGAGGGCGATGCGTATGATAACGCTTGAAGGATTAATCGCAGTAATCAGTTTATGTATTACCTGTTTTAGTCTTGGCTTCGCGTTAGGCAGAAGCATTAATAAAGCACAAAAATAGCCGCCCCGAGCAAAGGAATGCGGCTATTTTAGTCTACAATTCTTGAGCTAACCGTCTGCTGACGATACCCTCTTTTCATTTTCTATATTACCACAGTTTATGCGGCTTGTCAAATCCTTTCCTCTTCGCATATCCTACATTTCCTCTTCGCATATCCTACGTTTCCCCCCTCTGTATTCCGTCTGTTCAGAACACACAATAAACCACACTCAATCCCGTGTATGGGCTCCCATCGCCTTCAGCTGCTGCTTCCGCTCGTACATCAGCTTGTCAGCACGCTCGAAGACATCATGCAGTGTCCGGTCTCCCTCGCCGAACACGGAATAGCCGATGGAAACAACCACCTCGTCTTTGGCAACATTCTCCTCAACCGTACGGTTGAATTCCGCAGCCACCGGTTCTAACGTATCGTAGCCCTTGCCCTGCAGAATCACGGCAAATTCATCGCCTCCGATTCGGAATACGGCGCCGTGGGTAAAATGCCCGGTAAGCAGCGCGGCAGCATCCTTGATCAGCTTATCGCCTGCCGCGTGGCCGATGTTATCGTTTACATACTTCAGTCCGTTGAGATCACAGACAACCACAGCGAGTTTGTCAAGGGAACCCTCCTGCAGCTGCTGATTGATCGACGTCTCGTATTCGGCGAAAGCATGCTTGTTCCTTAAGCCTGTCATGGAGTCGGTATTGGCCATCGTCAGATAGTTGCGGCTGTTGGCCTTTTCCTCCTCAAGACGGTCTTTCGACAGCTTGCGGAACTGAATGAACAGAATAACGCCGAGGATGAGGACGGCCGCCAATGCGACGAAGATCTGCCGCCGTCCGGTCGCCAGGTTCTTATCACTGATGTCCCGGATCTGATCCTGGATCACGCTCTCCTTGATCAGCACCACCGTGTCCCATTCCGTGCCCTCGATCGGCACGTAGAATAGCGTGGTTTCGGACTCCTCCGCGGAAAATGTGACATTTCCCGTCCCGCCTCCGGTGAAATCACTCCGGAAGCTGTTCAACGCGTCGCCGGAAAGGGTTCCTTCCAACGCTTCGAACAGGTTGGCGGTTCCGATATACTGCCCCAGTTCCGTTCCGGATATATTCTTGCCCGTGCGGGTATATAAGCCGAAATAGGTCCGGCTCTCGTCTTCTACCGAAAGCAGCCGCACGACATCCGAAATGTCAAACTGTATGAAGCAGGCTTTGAAGGATTTGCCGAGGATTCTCAAGTTCGGCGTGGGAATCGCGAGGACCAGCTGAATGTCGGACCCATACACGGTCGTTGTGCTGATGATGGGACCTTCCATGGTCTTGCCCGAAAGGAACTCATGCCGGCTGCCGCCCGTGTAAGTTGAATACTCCGTGTACACCATGTTGCTTTCATCCACAAGTCCGAACCGGTCAATGGACATCATGGTTTTCACTTTGCCGATGGCAGCCCGCAGTTCCTCCTGGGAATTGACATGCTCCTTTTCAACAAAGTTCACAGCCTTGCCCATCTGATCAAAACCGCTGTTGATCAGGTTGGTGATAGTCTTCGCGCGGCGGTCCGCCATGGCCTCCAGGTAGAACGAACTGACGGCAGAAACGGCATCATCGGTTGCGACAATCGTCTGCTTTGAGGACCAGATTGTGTTGGCAAGAACCATTAGAACAATGAGGATGCTGCCGATGATCGCGGTCAGAACGAAAGTTCTTTTTTCTTTTCGAATTCTGTTCGTCATGATATGTCACCGTACAACAGCTCTAACATCAAGGCTGCGTCCTTCTGATAAATGATAGTCGTCGTTTCATAGGTTTTCTCGGGAAATACATCCCCTGGCAGGTTGCCATCCGCAATCTTTACGGCAATCTGCAGCGTGTCAAATCCGATGGAATAACAATCCTGCACGCCGAGACAGTAAATCACGCCGTCCTTCAGATAATGCAGCGCCTCCCGGTCATGGTCCATTCCGACGATCACCGCGCTGCTCTTCAGCTCCGTGACCGCTTTGGCGGCGCCCACGGGATTACTCATGTTACAGCATATAATACCGGAAACATCAGGGTTCTCGGCGAGGATCTTCCTGGTCAGGTCATATGCGAGTTCCGAAGAATCCATGTCGTATTCCACCGCCACGATTTCCATGCCGTTGTATTTGCCGATCGTATCCTTTGCGCCTCTGGCACGGTCTTCGTGACAAGGCGCGCCGACGTTTCCGACAAGAACGGCAACCTTCCCTTTATACCCAAGCTTCTTACAGAGGGCTTCCGTCAGTTCCGCGCCGTCCTCGTAATTGTGGGTATTGCCCACATAGGCGATCCGCTTGCAGTTCTTAGATGCATCGGAGCTGGAAAATGTCATGACTTTGCTTCCCATATCCGCAAGCTCATCAAGCACCGGTGAAATGATGCTCTCGTCCGCCACATCGGCACCGATGACGTCGTAGCCTTTGGTCTGCGCCTCACGGAGCCGCTTCGCCTGATCGTCCGCGGAGACGCTGTTCGGAGCCACATAATCGAAGGTAACGACAATCCCCTTCGCCAGATACTGTCTCTGCGCCTCTTCCATTCCGAGGATTACCGCATCCCACCATGGATGAACGGTCTTATAGGTAAAATAGAAATTGTATGCGCTCTTCTTCGGCACATAGGAATCCAGCGCCCGGTCGAGATGCACGGCCGAGCTCGCCGCGTCTTCCGGCCCCGGCACAGGTGTCGGTTCGGCTGACTTTGGCTTAGCCTTCCCTCCTCCGGAGCATGAGCAAAGAAACATTACGGTGATCAGCAGCACCGCAACGAGTCGATTGGTTCTTTCTCTTCTTCTCATATTGCGCACCTCGGCTCATTTTCTCGACTGACTATCTAAAGTGTAACATACTGCCCGCGAAAAAACCACCGAACAAAGAAAACAGATGCCCCTCGATGGAGCATCTGCTTTCTTTTGACAAATCAGTTTGCAAGTTTAGGGGATATAGGGGGTATCGGGGAGATGTCCTCGACTATATACGAGTTTCGTATGAACTTCTATTTCCCTTCAGGTGTCGCACATGAAAGTATAATTCACCGTCCAATAAGAACAAATAAAGGCACCTGCCATGATCCGTACTGTATCGACCACGGCAGGTGCCTTAAATCATGTCTTATTGAACTTTTCCGTTCCGATCATTGTCCGTAACATCGAGAACTTCTCATCGCGAGGTACAGATTTGATTGAGCTCTCTGGCGACAATTCCCATATTCTTTTTAATGGTTTCGTTGTCATCGAGAGGCAGGTCGGAATACTTCGATGTGTTGATGTAGTCCTGCGAGAACTGGATAGAGGTCACGCAGGTGATCAGGTCTTCCGCACAGTCGTTAAAGTCGCCGTTCGGGCAGCTCACGCCCATTAATCCGTAGCAGGTGTAGTACCAGTTGCCGCCGAAGTAATTGTAGAAGTCCAGATCGATCAGCGCGCACAAGATGCCAAGTTTGCACGCGTTGCCATACTCGTCGGTAAATGTTCCGTAGCCGACGGTCTCAGGTCCGTATCCTGCGTATGGTCCCTGATAGCTCTCGACCCGGCTGAGCTGAATATTGTTCATAGTCGGGAAGAACTGCATTCCGTCGTAACGCTTCTGGTAATCGATGCAGTACTGCCAGCAGTCCGTGACGCCACGCACGGTAGCGCTCGTCAATACCGGACCGTTAGTGATCCTGCCGCCGGTGGTGTCATAGTACGACAGATACTTCCGGGATTGTTCGCTCTTGTGGAGCGGTGCCAGTGCCCCGTAGTAGAACGCCTGTCTGCTCGGCATATTCGGATCGTAGATACGGTAACCGATACCGCCGTAGCTTCCGTAGACATCAACACGCCATCCCTCAGGGATCAGCATGGTGAAGTAGCCGCCGTTGTAGCTCACAAGGTTCAGTTTCTCACCCTTTCGCGACGCGGTGCCGGTATCATCGGAATTACCGCCTCCATTACCGCCGGCCATAGCACCCTTGCCGGAGTTGAGCGCGGGCATGGTTGTCACGCCGCCGCTCCGAATCGTGAAGGTGCCGAAATTCTGCGCTGTGGTCCAACTCGATCCGGAGTAGTAGAAGCAAATAGGATTGTTGAGATCCTCCTCCGCATACTCAAGAAGGCAGATATACGTGCCCGCAGGCAGCAGGACGCTCACTATGCCGTTTGTGTCCGGGAAGCCCTGGGCAACGACCTCGCCGCTGGTATTTCCAATCAGGCAGATTGCGGGCTTGGAACTGATGTAACCGTCGACCTGGAAATTCAATCTTCCGCAGCCGCTCTTAGTTACCTCGAGATAACTCTTGGTCCAGTCAGCATCGAGACCCGCTTCGGCAAATGCCTTGTTGACGGTCGGTCCGAATTCCTTAAGCATACCGTTGATCCGGAGGCTGGCAAGCAGGATTGCGTGCAAGTCCTCATAGTCGGACATCGGGGTAAGCAGTTCGATGGAAGTGGTCCACATTTTAAACTGCTGCTCCAGACTCATACCGTCGCGGTCGAGCAAGTATGCAAGGTGGCTGACCAGCGTATTATTGTAATGGACACCGCCGTTGTCATTATACGAGCCCGGCGCGAGTACCGCTGGCACGTAATACTGGTCGCCGACAAATGCGGGCTGGTTGAAACGGTTGGGATTCGCCATGTCACGCTGTGTGCCGTCGTTGGCGGTTTCAGAGATGATCCAACCGGTATCGGAAGTCTGACCGGTAATCTTCTCACAAATATTACCCAGAATGTCACTGTACGCTTCATTGATTGCGCCGGTCTCGTTCTGATAATAGATGCCCTGCATCGAACTCGAAGTCACGCCGTGTGTAAACTCATGTCCGCAGACATCAGCACAGTAGCTGTACTTGTTCGCGTTGGATGCGGCGAAGCATGCCCAGCCGCTGTTGATACCATAATAGCAGGCATTGTTGACCGGATTTCCTTGCTCGTCGCAGTACCCTACCGTGACCAAAATCGGGGTTTCAAAACCATCTATAGACTTGATGCCGTGATCGGCGTAGAAGTCATAAGCGTTGATATAGTTGAAGTAAGCCATCAGATCGTTGTCTGACCAGCCTTCGGTAAGACTTGTACTGGAAACAAAATTCAAGGTCCCCTGATAACAGAAGTCTTTATACTGAGCCAGTGCAATCTTGCGCTGAGGATTCATCAGATAGTATTTGCCGTCCTTCGAGCTCTTGGCAATCGGCACCGTGATCTGTTTTGTGCCGCCGGCCGGCATCGCAATTGTGAAAGTCGCATCCTGCGGAGTGAGACCTTCAAAATATGCATCGTTATTAATTCCATCTTTGTTGGACTTAGCAAAGGTATTGGCCGGCATGGAAAGCAGATAGTCGCCGTCCGTAGAGACATAGTTTGCATAGTACGGCATATCAAAGGTCGCGCTGGCATACGGGTTGGTGGTATAAACAACCCAACAGTTGTAAACCACGCTATTGAACTGAGCAGCCAATTGCACGGTCTTGCCCTTTTGGATCGTGTACGCGGATCCAAGGCGCTGGGAGATGATCTGTTCCGCCTGAGCCGCAGTGATGGCCGGATCTTTGGGTGAGGTACCGATGTTAGGAGTGAACGAACAAGTCAGAGCCACGGTGTATCCGGCAGGGTCAACAACGACTCGCATCGTTGCATACTGCAGGGTATTGATGCCGTAGCGCTGCTGATACGTGTAATAGGTATAATTGTTTTTATCCTTGGAATAATAGACCGCGAAGAACTCGCATCCCTTGGTCAATCCAAGCAGGGACGCCAGCCCCCTTACGGATTCGACACCGTCCTCGGCATTGAGAACCCTGCCCTCGTAAAATTTGCCGATCAGCGTTGAGAGATAACCGTTGTTATTATAGATGTCGATTACAAGATTATCGCCGTTCATAGCCTGGATATCTTCCATCGTAAGCTGTACGGTAGTTCCGGTCTGGGCCGCGTAGGACTGATTTTCAACCGGAAGCATGTTCGGCTTCTCGGACGGTGCACCGAAGTCTGACCCGATCCCGGCGCCTGTCTGGAGCTTGATTGCAAAATCACTGCTTGATTCAATCTCCGTGCGCCCGGGTCCCGGATTATCTGTCGGCTGGGGCGTCGGCGCCTCTGTCGGCACCTCCGTAACAGGCACCTCCGTGACCGCAGCGGGCTCGGTTGGTTTCTCTGTAGGGTTCTTCTGCCTTCTTCCGCAGCCGACCAATGTCGACATTACCAGACAAAGCACAAGAAGCCAACTGGTCAACTTTTTCATGAAATCACACTCCTCTCCTCTTTGCTTTCGACTGATTTGAACAATGGAACCACTTTGTAATCCCGCGTCTGTTATCTTTATGTATTGTATTATACAATAACAGACTTGGATTTCCAAATGCGCGTTAGAGGAGTGTTGCAATTATGTGTGCACAATTATCATTTTATGACATTATATTTTACATTTTGCAGTTTTTGTATTTAGCTATAATAGCAATATGGCACAGAAATAGCCGCCCCCACGCTAAGGTTGCGGCTATTCCTATTGGTTGTAACTTGAGCTAACCGTCTACTGACGATACCCTCTTTTCATTTCAGTCATATCACAGCTTTGTTGGGTTGCCAGACAGTCGCTCTGCTATATCCACAGTTCATTCAGCCTAGACCGCATGGTGCCCCGTAACTCGGTCAAATCGTTCCATCACCGCACGCATATCCTTCTCGACGCGCTGCAGGCACAGGTCTTTAAGGGTCTGCGGCATGCCATAGAATCCTTCCGCCATTGCGCCTGCTACCGCGGCAATGGTATCGGTATCACCTCCGAGGGATACGGCATTTCTTACGACATCCTCATAGGACCGGCCGTCCATGAAGCTACGGAGAGCCTTGGGAAGTGTATCCTGACAGGACTCGTCATGTCTGTGCCTTGCCCGCATCTCCTCAAGCGTTTCGGACCAATCATATCCGAACTCGCTTTGCACATAATCCACTATTTCGTCCTTGGTTGCTCCGGTGCGGCCGAGCCAGATCACCGCTGCCGTGCATTCCGCACCCTTAAGTCCTTCCGGATGGTTGTGCGACACATTTGCCGTTGCACTGGCTGCCTCCCTCGTTCGTTCCAGCGAATCATACAGCCAGCCGGCTGCCGAAACTCTCATGGCAGAACCGTTTCCATAGCTTCCATACGGTCTCGGGACGTCGGCCCAAACCCAGCCGATGAATCGCGCCCCGTATCCGGCATAAGGGTATCTACGTCCCCATTTCTGCATAGCCTTTACAGTAGCCGCTTCAATCTCAGGAACTGTTGCGTCCTTTCCCGCTTCCATCAGCGCCTCGGCAACCGCTACCGTCATGACCGAATCATCCGTCCAGTTGTTCTCTGCAGTTAAGAACTCGAAGTCCTTCGTCTTTCCGCCTCTGTCAAATTCAAATCTGCTGCCAACGATGTCACCTAAAATTGCTCCATACATAGCATTTTCCTTCCTTTCTCAGTTCAGACTGTGTTTTGTTCTGAAGTAAGAATACATCGGAAGGAGCGCAATATGGTGTCCCGGCAGGCGACGTTTTCGTCAGTTCCCAAGGAGCGGCTGCCCACAGACATAAAGCATCGCATTGACCTCATCGATATTGTACTGTCCGTGCGTAATGCACTGTATCACAAGCTTATCCCGTTTGTCATAGGGATTGAACGCCATGTCGGCGCTCGCAAGGAGTTCCTCTGCTTCGTTAAGCCCCAGTTTCAGTCCGATGCAGAACCCCAGCACCGTCTTCTTCTGCGGCTTCTTCGTATCACCGCACAGGATTTTGGAAAACGCCCCTTTAGAAACGTTGGACCTCTTATACACGACCGAATTGTCAAGATCCTTCTCAATGATCAGCTTTAAAAGGTGCTTCTGGAATGACAGTTCCTCCTTTGAATCACTCATATAAAGGCCTTTATTAAAGGTCCGCTCATTGAACGGCTTCCGCGCGGTAGCCGGGCCTGATTCCTTCCTTCGTCTGTCAGCGACCAAGTCAGCTCCCAACATACGCCTGTTGGAAATCCTTTCGCGGTTAAATGCGATCTCCGGCACACCGTATTCTTCCCTGTGGGCTTCCAGGACTTCCTCGTCACTGATAAACGATTCCACTTGAAAGAACAGGTTCCTTGAGAGCCTAAACGCCTTATCGTCAAATACGACAAGTTTAACCGTCATGTTCACATCTTCCCGCAGGAGGAACCCGCTGATTTCACTCATTGCAATACGCAGGGCCTCATCCTTCGGAAAGCCATACACACCGGTTGCAATAAGCGGAAAAGCAACACTTTCGCAGCCAAGCTCGTATGCCTTCTCAAGCGATTTTTTATAGCAACTCCTGAGGGTGTCCAGTTCGCCATCATTCCCGCCGTTCCAAGTCGGTCCAACCGTATGAATGATGTACTTTGCCTTCAGTTTAAAGGCAGGCGTGACCGCTATCTCACCACATTGAATCCTACCGATCTTCTTCCTCTCCTTAAGCAGTTCATCTGCTCCGGCAGCCTCATAAATTGCGCTGTCCGTTCCGGCCGCATAGGTCGGCTCAGGGTTGGCCGAATTGACAATGGCATCTGCCTTAACCTTCGCGATATCATTTCGTATAATCTGAAACGGCACGGTTATTCTCCCTTCGCGTATGTATGCTTTGTCAGAAATGATTCTCATGTATGAAAATCCTTCTTTCTGCCTCAACTAATCGTACCTGTTTTTTACAAATCCATTTCCATCTCCACATGGGGGATGCCGTCTTCGAGGAAGAGGTCCGACACGACACGGAAGCCTTCCTTCGCGTAATAGCCGATGGCATACTGCTGGGAGTGCAGGTATGCCTTCTTCGCCTTCAGCCGCTCCCGCGCGACCTCGACGCCTTTATGGAGAAGCTTGCCGCCGATGCCTTTTCCGTGCTCGAGGGTCACCACCCTGCCGATCTGGGCGATTCCATTTGCCTCATCCTTAAAGAACACACGGAGGCAGCCTGCTACTCTTCCTGCGTCGTTCCAACAGAACACGTGAAGCGCGTCCTTGTCCTTATCGTCCATGTCCTGGCAGACGCATTTCTGCTCCACGACGAAGATTTCGGACCTTGTTTTCAGAATCTCATACAGTTCCGTCGGACTGAGCTCCGAGAACGGTTTTACGACAAATTCCACGGCTATCTCCTTGTCGCTCGGTTATCGGTCTACAATCTCCATTACCAAGTCATAATCAGCGTAGTTGATAACATTATACCGCATGGTCTCAATCGGATCATAAGTTACCCGATGCCATACGTTATGCAGGATACACGTTTTTTTTTAGTACAATCAAATCATGCCGCACACGATATACTATGCGCTTCGCGCATATTTGTTAATCCAAGTCGTACATCTTCATGGTCTCGCTGTTTCGATACTCATGCTTTTCGTAGTACCCGATCAGCGTCCCGCTGTCATCCCGTAAAGCGACCATGTACACATCTTTATTTTCCCGGTCGTTGTGGAAAGTATATACGATGTTATGGCTGGCATCGGCCCTGAACCAGTCGACCACCTTCGTAATCATCTCACGTGACTTTTCATTATGACATGCTAAAAGGCTTTTCCCAAGGAGCGACGCGCCGCCCCATTTTCCGTACCGGCTAATAGCTGTCGGGTTCATGTAAATGATGGTGTGATTCAGGTCACATATTACCACTGCGGCCCGGTCTGCTTCCAAAACGCTTCTATAGATTTCATTAAGATTGTTCATTCTTGTGTTACCTCTTTAGCCAAATGATTCCTCCATCTTCTCTGTCAGCTCATGAACCCTCCCGCCATGCTGCTCCGGAAAAACGAATCTTTCTGATCTTTTATTTTGTATATCCGCAGCCGATACGCTCCGGAGCCTCGCTGCCGGACTCGTAGCGGGCCTTAAACTCCATATTGATATCGCGGATTTCTTTCCTGCCGTCGATGTAATCCTGATACATCTCAATCAGCCCTGCGGCACAGCCGTCGCACGCACCGTCTATGATTCCCAGGGATTCCGCAACAATCCGCTCGCGCTCTTCTCTCGTTGTGTCTTTGATTAAAATTGAATCCATCGGACGCTCCTTCCTATCCTGTCGGTTCAAACCGAGTAACAATACGTTATCAGTTCGTCTTCCTGCCCGGTCCGGACAAAGCCGTTTTTTTCAAACAGTGACAGTGAGGGTTTATTCGTATCCTCTATGCATATTTCGATCTTTTTGATATGATCCGGCAAAATGAGAAACAACTGTTTCATTTTCCTCATGGCTTATTATTCCGGTTCTAACAACAAAACGGCCAGATGCAGCATCTGACCGTTTCATTATACTCGTTCTCTTTTTAGTTATCAATACTCCTTCACTTTTGGACAAATGAAAAGAGCCAACCAACTCAGATCAGCTCTCACTTCATTTCCTATTTCGTTTTTTACAGAACTGCAACTGTAACTTCCGTCACTCGCAGGTATAGCCCGGCTCCTTATAAAGGAGCTCCTTGTCCGCGACAATCTGTGCTTCCCAGACATCCTTCTTCCAGTCTGCCTGCTGCACTTCCTTGATTGCTACGGAAACGCTCTCAAGCCCGCACCCGAGGATCTGCGCGATGTCCTCCGCAATCTTCGTTGCACACGCCTTCTTCTGCTCCTCCGTTCTTCCCGGATAGCATTTGATCTCTACATGCGGCATAGTGCCACCTCCCGTTCTTATTTTATCCGCGGACAAATCTTGCGTTATACTCCCGGTTAATCTCCGCGATTTCTTTCTTCCCGTCGATATAATCTTGATACATCTCCCAGGGGGAACCGCCCCCGATCCAACAGGAGGAGCAATTCTCGCAGCCGCCTCCGCAATCCATGGATTCACGGATAATCTGCTCCCGCTCTGCTTTAGTGGTGTCCTTAATCAGAATGGATTTCATACGAACCTTCTTTCCGGCCGGTCACTGCTCCGCCGCCATCCCGGCGTTGATTGCATCCTCATTTTCCGCCATGGCACGAAGCGTCATCTCCAGGAGCTTGTCCAGTTCCCATCCCAGCTGCTCCGCCCCGCGCTCAATCACTTCTCTGCTGCATCCGGCGGCAAATCCTTTGCTCTTGTACTTCTTCTTAAGAGACTTCATTTCCATGTCCTTCGTGCTTTTCGAAGGTCTCATCAGCGCCGTAGCCCAAATCAATCCGGTCAGTTCATCCGCGGCAAATAAAACCTTCTCCATCTCCCGGGTCGGCTCCACATCGATGGTTGCGCCGCAGCCGACCGTAATCCCATACCCATGGGAACATACCGCATGGATAATATCCTCGCTGACGCCTCCGTCCCGCAGGAGTTCCGGGGCTTTCAGGCAATGCTCCTCAGGATACAGTTCAAAATCAATGTCATGAAGAAGTCCTACAATACCCCAATAGTCCTCTTCGGCTTCGTATCCGAGCTCCCGCGCATACCACTTCATCACTGCCTCAGCCGTCAGCGCGTGCTGAATATGAAACGGATCCTTATTGTATTTTTTCAGCAATACAAATGCTTCCTCTCGTGAAATCATCGTTTTTCCCTTTCCTCTGCCATATCATTCATCATTTTTCTGTAGGATTCTTTTGTGAACCGATGATACTCCAGTCCGAATACGTTTTGTTCTATATGATAAACATAAGCATCGACGGCATCGTCGCAAAATGAAAACGCACATTCGTCCGGATTGATCTGATTGATTACAACATCCGGAGAGTATCTGTGGAACAGTTTCGCGATATCTTCCAAAGTGTTGTCCGGGTTCCGGATTTCCTTAACAAACCCTTTTGTAAAATCCGACGGCTGAAAATCCGCATACACCCGGTCAAGTCCCTCCGCGGGAATCCTCACCGAAAACCGTTCCCCTGAATCATCAATTTGTTCGATCACAATATTTCCGAGATACTCCGTTCCTTTTTCCGGAAACTCCGCAAGCTTCACAGGCAGTTCTTCTTCACTGCAGTCAAGCAATTCGGCAAGCGATGAGCCCGGATAATAAAGGGTGAGCGATGTGCCGATCCGTCCGAGCTTCACTTCACTCTCAATGATGTTATCGATAAGGTTGCGTTCCAGTTTATGCATTTCCGCTCAGGTCCTTTACTATTTCCCCTGCAATCAGCAAGCCCGCAACTGCCGGAACAAATGCCGTGCTTCCCGGGATATCTCTTCTCTCCGTGCATTTATGCTGCGCTCCGGGCGGGCAGATGCAATGGGTTCTGCAGCTGATGGACATATCTTCCATCGGACGTATGGGCTGTTCGTCGGAATAGACCACTTTCAGGCGCTTCACATTTCGCTTCTTTAATTCCTTACGCATGACTCTGGCCAACGGACATATTTTGGTATCATAAATATCGGCTATCTTGAGTCTCCCGGCATCCAGTTTGTTCCCGGCTCCCATTGCGCTGATAATCGGCACGCCTTCCTTTTGTGCCCTCATGATCAGTTCCACCTTGGCCGTTACCGTATCCACGGCGTCGACAATGTAATCATACTCCGAGAACGGAAAATCATCTGCATTTTCCGGAAGGAAGAAACACTTGTGAACCTCAATCTGCGCATTCGGGTTAATCTCCAGCATCCGATCACGCATGACCTCCGCTTTGTATTTTCCTACGGTTTTCCGGGTGGCTATAATCTGCCGGTTCAGATTCGTCAGACATACCTTATCATCATCAACAAGGTCAAATGCGCCGACACCGCTTCGAACAAGCGCCTCACAGACATACCCTCCGACTCCGCCGATTCCGAAGACTGCAACCCTTTTTTGCGAAAGCGATCCCATCGCTTCCGGTCCAAGCAGCAACTGCGTTCTGGAGAATTGGTTTAACATTTCTGCAGCCCCGCCAGCTTCTCGCGAAGTTCTACCTCTGTGATTCTGCCGATAACAGTATCCACGACCTCGCCGTTTTTAAAGAATTTCAGGTTCGGGATGCTCGAAACGCCGTATTCACGCGCAATTTCAAGATCATCCTCCACATTGAATTTCCCAACTTTAACCTTTCCCTCAAACTCTGCAGACAGCTTATCAATAACCGGTGCCATAGCTTTACAGGGTCCGCACCAATCCGCATAGAAATCAACCAGCACCGGAATCTCACTTTCGAGAATTTCTCTGTCAAAGTCATCAGTACTGAATCGTATTGCCATAAACTTCACTCCCTCCGCAATGGAATTAACACTCTCAATTGCATGATAACTACATTTACCTACTATGTCAATAGGTTAATTGTGGAAAAAGCAGCGCCGTCTCACATGGGGGGGTGTTGCAGACGGCGCTGTACGCAAGGTAAAACTATGAAAAAGAAAATGTATAGCGTTGCCGGAAGCTGTTTCGAAGAATTCCCGGTCGATCTCGACAATCCTCTGGAACCCGTCCCAGTCTTCAATCCCCAGTGACTCAATCAAAGCACTATGGACGCACTCCAGTAGTTCTTTCTTATAGGATGTGCTTTTCCCCTTTATGATTTCGATTCTAACCAGCGGCATTCTTTCAATCTTCTTTTTGCTTCTTTCTCAGGCAAATATTGCCATCGCTAGGGTTCCGATTACCATCAGTGCAAGACCGATTCCGGCCTTATGGGTAAGCTTCTCTTTAAAAACAATCCATGAAAAAGCAATCGCGACCAGGATACTAAGCTTATCAATCGGCACAACAACGCTTACGCTGCCCTTCTGAACCGCGTAGTAATAGCAAAGCCACGACGCACCGGTGGCGATTCCGGAAAGGAGGATAAATCGAAGTTCCTTTTTATCGATACTCTTTACCTGCCCCTGCTTTCCTTTCAGAAAAACAATCAACCACGCCATGACCAAAACCACGCAGGTCCGGATTGCTGTCCCGAGATTAGACTCGACGTCGCTGATGCCGACCTTGGCAAGAATTGTCGTCAGTGCAGCGAAAACAGCTGACCCCACTGCATACGGAAGCCATATCCTGCGTTCCGGTGTTCTTTCCTCTGGAACATCTTCGGTTCGTTTGCTCTCTTTCTTTTCAATCATCAGAAAGATACCGACCGCCAGAAGGGCTGTTCCGACAAGCTTCACAGCAAGATGGTTGGTCTCTCCGAAAAGGATGATGGCAAGAATTACCGACAGCACGGTGCTTGACTTGTCGACCGGAACAACCTTGTTCACATTTCCCACGGATAACGCTTTGAAATAGCAGATCCAGGAAGCACCGGTTGCAATTCCCGAAAGCACCAAAAACAGCAGTGATTTTCCGCTGATGTCACTTATCGAACCTGCCGAGCCGATAATCAGGACCATCAGCCACGAGAAGACAAGCACCACAACGGTACGCACTGCTGTGGCAACATCCGAATCGGTTTTCTTAATCCCGCATTTGGCAAGGATTGCAGTAAGTCCCGCAAAAAAAGCGGATAGGACGGCCATAATTATCCACATGGTTTCTTCTTCCGATCATTTCTGATTAAGTGGATTATACCACATATGTCCGCATTTGGAAAACAGCTTTACCGTCCGCCTTCCGTTCCAAACATTACCTCCTTATACTCCGGTGCCTGTACAAG
>JAFRSD010000040.1 GCA_017427775.1 Lachnospiraceae bacterium
GTAAAAGACCTTTCCCGTTTCGGACGAAACTATATTGAAGTCGGTCAATACACGGACTATATCTTCCCGACGTACAAAATCCGTTTTATCGCGCTCGGCGACAACGTGGATTCCGCCAACACCGAGAATGCGGGAATGGATATGACGCCGATCATGAACGTCTTCAACGAATGGCACGCGGCGAACACATCCAAAAAGATCCGCGCCGTCATCGAAGCGAACGCGAGAGCCGGGAAATACCGCGCCGGGTTTGCTCCCTACGGCTACGTCAAGGGTACGGACGAAAAGAAACTGCCTGTCCGTGACGAACCGGCGGCAAGTATCGTACACCGTATGTTTGAGATGCGGGCAAGCGGGATCAGTCCCAACAAGATCGCACAGACCTTCAACGACGAGGGGATTCTTACGCCGGGAGACTACAAGGAGCAGAAATTCGGAACGCCGAACACGCGCCGCTCTCATCATCTCTGGTCTTGTACGACGGTGAAGCAATTACTGCAAAACCCGACCTACCTCGGTCATCTTGTGCAGATGCGTACGACGAATCTTTCATACAAGAACAAGAAAGTCGTCAAGCGCGATCCGGACGAAATGATAACGGTTGAAAACACGCATGAGGCAATCGTCAGCCAAGAGCTTTGGGACAAGTGCCGTGAAATGGAAGCGTCGGTCAGTCAGGGAAAGAAAACGGCTACGGGATTCGTTCATCCGTTGTCGGGGCTTGTATACTGTGCGGACTGCGGGAACAAGATGTATATGAAATACAACAACACCCGCCACAGCCGCAAGGGACCGAGGATCTATTACCGCGAAAACTACTGTTGCGGCGCATACGAAAAATTCGGCCCGAGAGCCTGTTCAAGCCACTACATCCAGATCAAGATCCTGAATCAGATCGTCCTTGCGGATATTCGTTCCAAGATGAGTATGGTATCTCTGGACGAAAAAGCGGCGCGGGAAGAATTCCTCAAGCGCACCGAACAAATTTCGTCACGAGACAACAAGGCGGATCAGAAGCGTCTGAATCAGTCGAAGCGAAGAATGAACGAGCTTGACAAGCTGATTTCGTCTGTATATGAAGACAAGGTTCTCGGCAAGATCCCGGAAGACGTCTGCGTGGGGCTTCTGCAAAAGTATCAGGACGAAAAAGTCACCCTCAAAGCGACGGTGACGGAGATCGAGCGCAAGCTGAGCGAAGCGGGCAAGGATGCCGCCGACGTGGACGAATTCATCAAGCGGCTGAAGGCGTATATGGACGTGCCGGAGCTTACCCGTGAGATGTGTATGGAACTCATCGAATTCGTCACGGTCGACGAATGCCCGGGCAAGTACAGCAAACAGCCGCGCGAGATCCACATCTACTACAAACTCATCAACAAATCCGCTAAATCCGAACTACTCCAATCGTGGGAACAAAACAAGTGAGGATTTTTGATATTAACAACGGCGAATATCTACGCGCACCTCGATTATAACTCCAAAATCGTATCCGCAAACACGCTCGATGAGGTGCTCAAGATCCCCGATTATTTGCCAAA
>JAFRSD010000041.1 GCA_017427775.1 Lachnospiraceae bacterium
CATTTTGGGTAAACCTCCTTCGGTTATAATAGTGCGGTTGGCGAACCAGCACCATTATACCTCAGGAGGTTTTTTTCTTGAAGCTAAAGCTCACTGGGAACACACCTGCATAGCAGGTGGTTTTTTTGTATCGTCATACAACGAAAAAGACCGCAACATGAGTTGCGGTCTTCGAAGCTGGGCTACAAGGATTCGAACCTTGAAAATGACGGAGTCAGAGTCCGTTGCCTTACCATTTGGCGATAGCCCAATAGGATCAATTTTCGCAGGTTTCCCTGACACAACGGTTATTATACTGTAACTGTTTCTGTTTTGCAAGCATTATTTTTCATTTTTTGACGGAATTTCTGTTATTCGATAAAACGCCGGAAAATTTATGCAATCTTCTCTTTTCATTTTCCGATGTTTTATGTATAATATGATTTACACAACCGCGGTTGAATCATAATACGGAAAGGAGCAAAGTATTATTATGAAGAAATTTACGAAACTTGCGCTTGTAGCTACCGTAGTCGGCGGCGCTTATTATCTCATCAAGTCCAAGCAGAATAAGCCTGCTGTTGAGACTGCAGTGGATGATGACGAACTGTTCGAGGGGGACTTCGCTCCCGAGGAGACCTGTGATAAGGTTTGTGAAGAGTCCGGCGAAGAGAACGTGAAGAAGTTCGACGTTTACAAGAAGAAAGCTTCCGAGTTCGCAGGCAAGGCTTCCGAGAAGGCTACCGCTTTCGCTAAGATCGTTGCCGAGAAGGCCGGCGAAGCTAAGGATTATGTCGGCAAGAAGGTAGAGAGTCTTAAGAAGAAGGATGAGGCTGAAGAGGCTGCCGAGTCCGTAGAAGTTGCTATCGAAGACGCTGCCGATACTGTTGCTGACGCTGTCGAGGACGTTAAGGACGCAGTTGAAGAGACTGTTGCCGACTTCACCCCTTCCGAGGATCCGGTTGATCCCGAGGCTTAATAAGCGCGTATCGTATTGGGTTGTTTATGAGAAGGACCGTTGCAGATGCAGCGGTCCTTTTTCCATGCCATTTTCCGTTCTGAAAGAAAAAGAAACAGACAACAGGCGTCCCCGTTGTCTGCTTCTTTGCCTCATCCATTGTTGAGGACTCTTTTTCCCTTTTTGGTACTACTTTATTTCCAGATAATGATCCATCAGCCGATAGCCCTCAGCAAAGAAATTGCCGGAGGTCTCAGCCTCTTTCTCATTATAACTCTGGCACTTCTTAACATCCCGCTTCGTACTGTCGTAGATCAGATACGGGATGGGCGTCGAGGTGTGGGTTCTCTTCGAGATCGGAGTCGGATGATCCGGCATGATCAACATGCGGTAATCGACGCCCGCTTTATCGAGCCCTTCCTTGACGACGCGGATCACTCTCTCGTCCAGATACTCGATCGATGTGATCTTGTTCTGCAGGTTGCCCTGGTGCCCCATCTCATCCGGAGCCTCCAGATGGATGTATACGAAATCGTAACCCTCTTCGGTAAGCGCACGGACCGCGGCCCCTGCCTTGCCTTCATAATTGGTATGAAGCCCGCCGTTGGCTCCTTCCACCTCAATGTTGTGCATTCCGGTGCCGACCGCAATCCCCTTCAGCAGGTCAACCGCCGAGATCATCGCGCCCTTCTTTCCGGTCTTGCCGGCAAATGAGGTGAGACCCGGTTTGGTACCGGCGCCCCAGAACCATAACGAATTGGCTTTATTAAGGCCCTTCTTCGCGCGCTCCACATTCAGCGGATGCTCGTTCAGGATGTCAAAGCTTCTTTTCTGGATCTCCCGAAGCACATCTTCCTTCGGTAGATAACAACCTATCTTACTACCCAGTATATCATGTGGCGGCGTAAGGTCAACTACTTTTCCGCAATTCCATACAAAAAGATGACGATAACTGGTCCCCACATAGAAGTGGAACCCCGCCCATTCGAGCTTTTTTCGTACTGCTTCGATCAAAATTGACGCATCTTCCGTCGAAATCTCGGAAGAGCTGTGATCGATGATGGTTTTCTCCTCATAAGGGAGTCCGTCGTCGGAAACCGTCACCAGATTGCACCGGATCGCGATATCCGTGTCCGCAAGGTCCACGCCGATGCTCAGCGCCTCCAGCGGAGAACGGCCCGTATAATATTTTCTCGGATCGTATCCGAGTACCGCAAGGTTCGCCGTATCGCTTCCCGGCTTCATTCCTGCGGGGATGGTGCTTGCCAGTCCGATCTCACCGTACGCTGCCAGCTCGTCCATCATGGGCGTCTCCGCGTACTCGAGAGGGGTCTTCCCGCCAAGCTCCTCAATGGGCTCATCGGCCATGCCGTCGCCCAATACTACAACATATTTCATGTCGGCCTTTCCGGTCATTCCGTTATGTTCAGATCTCGTAACGGATACGGCCTATAATATCGATCTTCGCCGCTGCTTCCGCGAAATCTCTCTCGGTCATGACTTCGGTGACAAATGCGAATTCACGTCCTTCACACTCGAGAATGGAGATTTCCTTCCGGATCGGGAAGAGTTCCTTTGCCTTTTCGGCTTCGGCAATCGGAACGCGAACGAAGAATTTGTTCTCCATATCGCCTTTGCTGCCGAGGATCAGCTTCTCCTTTTCCCAGAGGATCGGAATATTTACATGCCGATGCTTTGCGGCATCAATAACATCGGAAACCACTGCACTTGCGGTGGGGAGCTTTCCGGCGCCTCTGCCGTAGCAGACAACGTCTTCAAGCATATTACCGCGGATCATAATGGCGTTATATACGCCGTTAACCGGGTAAAGCGGGTTCTTCTTACGAACCATGTAAGGCGCTACGATCGCGTACACGATACCGTCCTTCAGATAGCTGCGGCCGAGAAGCTTGATTCCGTGCTTCATTGCCTTTGCATACGCTACATCGATATCAGTGATGGCGGTAATGCCTTCCGTATAAATGTCCTCAAAATCAACCTGATGGCCGTAAGCCAGCGAGGTAAGGATGGCAATCTTTCTGCAGGCGTCATGACCTTCGATGTCCGCCGCGGGATTCCGCTCTGCAAAGCCGTTGCTCTGCGCATCCTTCAAAGCGTCCTCAAAGCTCAGATTCTGCTCTCGCATCAGCGTCATCATATAGTTGGTCGTACCGTTCAGGATACCGCAAACCTCCATTACCTCATCGGCAGTGATGGAACGGATCAACTGACGGATTACGGGAATACCGCCGCCAACGCTTGCCTCAAACAGATAGTTGATATTCTTCTCACGGGCGATCGCGATCAGCTCCGCGCCGTGCTTTGCTACCAGTTCCTTGTTGGATGTACATACGCTGCGTCCGGACTCCAGCGCGCGCTTCGTGAACTCATAAGCCGGCTTCAGTCCGCCCATCGTCTCGACAACGATCTCAACGCTGTCATCGTTCATGATATCCTCAAAATCATGCGTCAGATACGGCTCAACAGCATCTCCCTTAAACTCACGAAGATCAAGCACGTACTTTACGTCAAGCGGAAAGCCAACGCGCTTCGCGATAATATCACGGTTCTGCGTCAGGACGTCAAATACGCCCGAACCAACCGTACCGTATCCTAAAATAGCAACATACATTTTATCATTCTCCTTCGGGCCGTGACCGGTCCGTGTAATTTGATTTCAGATCAATTACTCGCTGCCGAGTATTTTCAGATAGTGGACACCCTTTATATTCCGCACGCCGGAAAGAAGGTCCTCCGTCGCTTCGGTTTCCGGAAGAATCTCCACACCGAGCGCAACCGATGCGATGCCGCCGGTCGGGATGCTCTGCTGGATGGTCAGCACATTGGCCTTACTGCCGGCGATCTTCTGCAGGATCCGCGAAAGGATGCCGGGCTGGTCGTCCACCTGAAGCATGATATTTAACGTCTTACCGCGCGAATTCTCATGAAACGGCAGAATCGCGTCACGATACTTGTAAAACGAACTTCTGCTCAATCCGATCGCGTCTGTTACTTCCTGAACGGTCAGGGATTCATCACAGGCAAGCCGGTGCTTTGCTTCTACCACTTTCAAAAGGACCTCGGGCAAAGCTGTCTTAGTTACGATATAGTACTCTTCCGTTCCCAAGAATGTACCCTCCTCCCGTCAGGTTCCGATGTGATTTTGTATTCCGTACGCAAACATTTGTCCACGAGATAAATGCATTCTATCACAAAAGTATCGAAAACGCAACCTTTTTTACTTAAACGAAAAAGCGGGCAACCGCATAACGATTACCCGCTTTCTGAATCCTGTGTGTTATTGTCCGCCGAAATATAATGTTAATTTCCGCCCTGGGTATTGGGATCCGATTGATCGCTTCCACCACTCTCATTCCAGTTGTCCGACTGCGTAATCACGTCCAAAGTTTCCATTAACACTATGTCCGCATAGACCGGCTCAAAAGATTCTTTCATTCATTTCCCTCCTGATTGCATGACGCTTTTTTACTGTTCCGTAATCTGCCAGAAACGATTGTTGTCGATATCGAGCTTGTAGTACAGCCATACCGATTCATAGCCGTCCGCATCGGTATAATAAACGGTCAAATACAAATCATCATCTATACACTCTACAGGAACAACCATGCGGATAATGTTCAATCCGTCATAATCGTTCACGTAAGGGTCACTCGAAAGAAGCGTTGCCGTCGGGATCACTGTGGTGTTAAGTCCCGGCATCGAGGTGTAGGAATCCACACACATGGTGTTCTTCTCGGTCTGATGGAATACCTTCGCATTCTTGCCGTATCCCTCATTCGAGATCGTCACGCGGGTCTGAACGGCACGGTCCGTATCAACGCCGTAAGCGAGCGAGATCAGCATGAAGCGGTCATCCTTATAGATGCCTTCCTTCAGTTCGTTATCGTACGCGTAAGGTGCAGTCACGCCGGTCTGGTCCTTCTTCTGGATGAACACATACTCATCTGCGTTGTTGTCGGCCGTCAGGCGGGAGTAAATCGCCGAGCCGGGGATAAAGTTCTTATCGCAGTAAGAGATGATATTCCAGTATACCCACGGAATCTGGCCGTTCAGAATGGATGTGCTTCGAAGGATCGTTTCAAACTCTACATTCTCATAGTCAAATGTGTATGTTGCCTTATTGGGAACATACAGTTTACCGGTCTCCACATTTCTCCAGAGAACCGTATAACTGCTGTCGGTTGCATTGTCACCGAGGCATTTTGCCAGCTCTTCCGAAGTCAGGGCCGGAAGCTTGCCGGTTGTAGCGGCGCCAAGGAAACTTTCGTAATCATCGTCAGTATCATTGAAGAAACCGCTCTTGTAAACTTCCGTACGGGTTCCGTCGGGCTCAACGAGATAGAACGAAGCATAATACTCTTTCCGAAGAACAATGTGGTATTTTGCTACGACACCGTCATTGTCCACATAACCGCTCGCATCCACTCTGACAGGCGTTGTGTCCTTATAGCCTGCGGGAACCGTATAGGAAATATCGAAGAGACCGCCAACGCCGTAATTCGCGCCCGCAACACCATAAGAAGAATCACCCTTCTCACCGTTCGGAAGCGTCTGTACGCCGAGCAGGGGTACTTCAAAAGTATATTCGTTCGAGTATACATCGTAAGAAACGTTCTTGCCGACTGCGGCGTCATACTCTTCGGAAACGGCAGCCGTTCCGGTAAGAGGCGTTACGCTGTCGCGATTCTCCGAGGTTGCACTTGACTCTTCCTTAAAAATCTCCTTCAGAGAAACAACGAACGAATTCTCGCTCGGTCTTTCCTGTGCAGCGTCATGCTTGTCGTCCCATTTGACGTCAACGTTAACTTTCGCCGCCGGATACATAATGAAGTATGCATTGGAATCGTCAAATGTGTATGTATCTGTCCAGCTGATATCGTCCTTGCGGGTCATCTTCCCGTAATTGGCATCATTTACAAGGTCCCTTCCGAACAGGGAACCGAACCATAATTTGCCGTCTTCGTATACTTCAAAGCGAAGATTACATCCTCTAGAGATCATTTCGGAATAATAGCTCATATTATTAGAGTAAAATACCTGCTTTAAATCATCAAGACTACCCTCTGTTCCGTCGAACGGATTGAGCGTATCACCGATAACGTAACCGGTAGAACCCTCTCCCTCACCGGGCATCGGAGGATTCGCCGTTCCGATGAAGAGCTCATAAACGGACGCCGGAAGTTCCTTTAGCGTTCCGTCCGTATCATAGTACATATAGTGTGCGGTATAATACTCGTCCGGGTCTTCCGTAACAAGATTGCCGGGAAGATTGAATCCATAGCGGCCCATCTGCGCCATAATATCGATATTACGGGCAATAATCTGTGCCGCATGATGGCATCCGCTTGCGTGGTCGATCACATCGGCAACAGGCGCCAGAATACAGCCGCGTGCACCGACATAGAGATCGATCTGCTCAGCCTGATAGAAGTTGAATAAGACTCTGGCATTTTCCGGATCACTTTGAGAAACCTGCCGAGGTCCCATGTAGAAGGAGTCCGAATGCTGCCCCTTGATCTCGATGTTTTTTCCTTCCACGCTGATGATTGCATAGCCGTCCTGCGGAAGTCCGTCAATCTGGATTCCTCTGTTGCAAGCCGTATCCCACTCTTCTTTCGCGAGATGGAAATAATACACCTTCGTTTCCGTTCCCGGCGTAGGTTTTGCGCGCAGAATAACTCTTCCGTCATTCGGTACCACGACCTCACCGTTCGATACGGTATTGGCAAGTCTTCGGCTCTTCTCGCGAAGAAGATCCATTTCCTGCTCAAAGTTGATCAGAGAATTAACGGGAACTTTTACAAGTCTCTCATTCAATTTCTCATAATACGAAGCCGCGCTTCCTTCTTCAAGGGGCACGGTACGAATATCCGTCACCTCATCCGAAACTACGAAAGAATGGTGTATATTATCATCCTCATCATAGTCGGGCTTGATAAAGCCGAATGTCTTGGAAATCGCGTTATTACAGATAACGGTAGCCGCACCCTGAACCGCTTCGACAGTCCCCTTGGCAGCGGACATATTCGTAAGCAGACCGGCTATCGGATATCCCCAGGATCCGTCTTCAAACGATTCCACGCTGAATTCGTCCGCGGCGATACGTCCTTCGCAGTCGGAGTATCTGCCCTGCTGGCCGGGATGAATCTCAACATCCATTCCGAACAAAGCAAAATGGGCCGCAATTCCGAGATAATACTCCGTGGAATCACCGCCGTACAGCAGTGTTGTGCGTTCCTCATTGCTCAATTCTGCCTTCGCCGACAATCCGCCCGGCAATACGGCAGATAAAGCCATTGCAGCCGCCAGAAATACAGAGACTACACGTTTCGAAAAGACTTTTCTCATAAATCTATACCCTCCTCCGGAGCCTTCGCTCCTTTACACGCGTGCGCATAAAACTGTATTTTCTACACGCATAGTATAAGTATTGTAAGCATACACCAATTCTCGATAAATGTCAACCCTTACGTCAAAAACAGAATTTCGAGAATAAGAAAAAGACCGGGCAGTCTTTCGACTGCCCGGAATGGGTAGCATAAATCATTCTGCTTGGAATTAAGTAATGTCGCCAAAAGGATGGGATTATCAACCATTACCACCGGCTTCGGGGGTAGGCTCCTCTGTTTGGCTTCCGCCACCGCCATGATTCCAAGGATCGTTGCTGGACTGCGTAATAACATCAGCAGTACAGATCATAACAACTGTAAGTTCTGCCTTCTCGAATACTTCCTTCATAAAGAATTCCTCCCTTATCGATATATCAATGAACACCTGTTATTTTACTGTCCAGAACTTGTTCTGTCCGAGATTGAAGTGATAATAGAACCAAACCGACTCGTGTCCGTTTTCATCCGTATAATATGCTGTAACATACAGTGTTTCATTTACGTATTCAGCGGGAATAACAAGGCGAGTGATGTTAATTCCTTCATAATCATTCAGATACGGATCTTCAGGAATCATTTCCTGATATGTCGATGCTTTAGTTCCCTTGTTTCCGGGCATCGCACAGAAGGAGTCAACGCATCCGCTATTATTCTGCGTCTCGTAGAAGATTGCTGCGTCTTTGCCGTAGCCTTCATTGGAGATGGTAATACGGGAGTATGCTGCGCGATCCTGATCAACGCCATATGCTAAAGCAACAAGGAAGAACTGATCATCCTTATACTGACCTTTCTTCAGTTCCTCGTCATATGCGATTGGCGTTGAAGCTGCTTTTCTAGTGTTGTTCTTCTTCTGAATGAAAGCATACTCATCACTGTTCTTATCAAGCGTCAGACGGCTGTAAACCATCGAACCGGGAACATAGTTGCTGCCGTTGAAGGAAATAATATCGCTGTAAAGCCACGGGATCTTGCCTTCCGTGATCGTAGTCAGACGAAGAAGTGTCTCGAACTCAGCGTCTTCATAATCAAACGTGTACTTGTCTTTGCCCGGCGTATAAAGCTTTCCGGTCTTGACATCGCGCCATACAATCGTGTATTCGCTGTTGGTAGCGTCATCACCGAGGCAGCTTGCGATCTCATCATAGGTGAGCTTCGGAAGCTTGCCGGTGGTGGCTGCACCGAGGTGGCCTACATAATCATCTTCGTCAGCATCGTAGAAGTTCTGCTTGAAAACTTCCGTGCGGTTTCCGTCAGGATCGATGATATAGAACGTAGCAATGTACTCTTTACGAAGTACGATGTGGTACTGCGCTACAACCCCGTTCTCATCAACAGTACCGTCAGCCGTAACCTTGGTAACGGTTGTGTCATTGTAACCGGCAGGTACGGTGTATGCGATATCAAAGAGGCCGTTCTCACCGAAGTTCTCCGCTGCTGCGCTGTAGGAAGCACCGGTCTTAGCCTGCTTTCCGAGGATCGGAACTTCAAAGGTGTACTTGCTTGTAAACTGGTCATATACAACGTTCTTCTTAATGGAGCTGTCATATTCGGTAACGGCAACAGCTTTCTCGCTAAGAGGCTGTACGCTGTCGCGCTTCGTTACTGCCGATCCTGCCTTCTCATTAAGGGCAACACCAAAGTTGCCGGCTGCCGGTCTCTCACCGGACTTGTTCTGCTTGTCATCCCACTTAACGTCAACTGTTACCTTTGCGGTGGGATACAGAATAAAGTAAACGTTGGAGCTTCCGAAGGTGTACTTCGTTGTCCAATCGATATCGTTCTTGCGCCTCATGGCGTCGTATTTGGCGGAATCCGTAAGAGCCGTTCCGGACAAAGCGTTCTGCCACTGCTTGCCATCCTCATAAACCTCGAACTTGAGGCTGCATCCCTTCTCCAGAAGTTCTGCGTAGTATGCCATATCGGATGCGGCAAATGCGGCCTTGATCGTGTCAAGGTTGCTGCCGTTATTAGCCGTAATGGAATTGCCCTTCTTGTAACCGGCTACGCCGTTGTTCGGCATCGGAGCCTTGTTCTTGCCGATGAAGAGCTTATATACAGCGGACGGAATCTCATGAATCTGTCCGTCAGTACCATAGTACATATAATGAGCGGTGTAGGTAGGTTCCTGAACACACTTCTTGGGAAGCATGAAACCGAAGCGGCCCATCTCACCTTTGATCTTAACGGTCTTACCGATGATCTGTGCAGCATGGTGAACGTATGCATTCTTATCGGAAACGGCTGCGTTGGGAGCAAGGATGCATCCGCGTGCTCCGCCGCAGATCGTAACAGTTTCAGCCTGGAAGAAGTTGAACAGGATTCTTCCGTTCTCCGTGCCGTTCTGTGTAACCTGAGCGTTTCCGAGATACAGCATATCGGTCTGTCCGCCGCTAATGGTAACATTCTTGCCTTCTACGCTGATAATGGCAAATGCGCCGTTCGGGATGTTCAGGGTAAGTCCGTTGTTTGCGGTCTTCCACTGTGCCTCCGTCATGCGGAAATAGAAGACGTCGGTGTTTCCTTTGCCTTCCAGAACAATGCGGCCGTTGCCGGTCTTTACAGTGCCGTTAGCGGTCGTATTGGCAAACTCGTTACTCTTTGTGCGGAGCGTGTTCATTTCATTGCTGAAGTTGATCAGGGAGTTTGCGGGAACCTTAACGAGTCTCGCGTTGAGCTGATTGTAATACTCCTGAGCACCCGATACACCGTTCGGCAGAGCGCGAAGAGAAGTTACCTGATCGGAAACAACATAGATGTTCTTGGATCCCTGCTCGTTATAGCCGGGATCAATATATCCGAATGTCTTGGAAGTTGCATTGTTACAGATAACGGATGCCGCACCGTTAACAGCGGATTTCGAACTCTTGGAAGAATCCGTGGAGGAAAGAAGACCTTTAATAGGATATCCCCATTTACCGTTCGCCCAGGATTCTACGCTGAACTCATCTGCAGCAATACGTCCGTCACAATCGGAGTAATTGCCGTCGTTACCGGAACGGATTGTTACATTCATCCCAAATAACGAAAAATGGGCCGCGATCCCGAGATAGTACTCGGTTGTATCGCCGCCGTACAATAATTTGCTATAGTCCTGTCCTGTGGTCTCAGCGGATGCTGAGTTTCCGTTTCCTAAAACGGAAGATAACACGATTACTGCCATCATCATGGCAGAAATCACCCTTTTGAAAAACAGCTTTTTCATATAATACCCCTCCTGGGCCTCCGCCCAACTACGCGCTCACTTAGTAGCCGATTGCCATTTTCATAACGCATAGAATTTCATGCACAAACAATGATAATATACGACAACTACCAAGGATTGTCAACCCCTTAACAATCCAAAGTATAAGAAAATACATTTTTTACAGTAAAAAAAGAGGAAATGCCTTGAAAACATCTCCTCTTTTCCTCTGGAAGTCCCGATATTACTGTATTTTTGTTTTTTTCGTAACGTTGTCTGTGTTAGTTAAGAAATGACATCAAAGAATCCCCGAATCCGACAAGTGATTTGGCAAGATCAGCCGATTTCAGGCTTCTTTCTGCTGCCAGAGCCGCATAGATTTCCATGCTGACAGTCATGCCGTTACTCACATTTGTGCCGTTTTTCTTAACAATTATGCTCACCGGAGTCCTTGCTTCTTTCGGATTAATACCGGTTACCGCGATACGGTAAGTACCGGTCTCAATCAGCTGCCAGTCCTCCGCCGGAATGCTGATCACCTGCGTCCCGATCGTTACCTCGGCAATCTCATACAAAGCCTCTTTGGTTCCGTTCAGATAGAAATAGTATGTTACCTTATTATCTAAGGAAAGGGAGAATCCGCTCAGGAACCAGTCCTCTGCTCCTGACGACGCCTCCGAATACTGCGAGGAAGAAACCGTGACGGAACTCTGAGGCGTTCCGTACTGCTGGGCCGCCGATGTGATAAGTGATGCGGCCGAAGCGGATTTATGATAGTTGAAATACTCCTGGGCTTTGCCGCCATAGGTAAGCATATCAACAAGAGCTGTCTTCAGTTTCGCGGATGCGGTGCTTGATGCCAGCATATCCTGCGCATACTGTCCGATACTGTAAGTATCTTCCTTATGTATATATACTTTACCGTTCTTCGTTCCGGTCAGAGATGCTTTAATCTCACTAGTCATCTCCTTTGCCGCGATACCGTTGTACCGGAATACATAGCAGGCTACGCTTTCAATCGTTTCCTGGCTGTACTCGCGAATGATCGCATTCTCATAGGATACGATCTTGTTTCCTTCATAATGCGGCTTTGTGATTGTCAGATAGAAATCACTGTAGGAGTCGCAAACCGATTTCGGAACGGCGTACTTGATACCGAACGAATCACCGATCACGCATGCATGCGTGATGATCGCATTGTCAGGCGACTGTGAACTGCCTGCTTTAACCGTTACCGTATACTGACAGCTGAGTCTGCCGAGTTTTGCGACAACATCGGCTGTTCCGGCCTTAATCGCATATAGCTGTCCTGCTTCATCAACTGCCACAACCGCCGTATTCTTTGAGACAAATGCGACCGTTGACGGATCAACCTCACAGGCTGCCTCTCCGTTTCCAAAGTAAAGCCTGGTCTCGCAGGGCATTCCCGCCGTGCTGTCCGGTTCGGTTGTATGAATGAGCTGCGCATTCGGAACGAGATCCTTTGCATAGGTAATCGGAACAATCTTCGCGGCTGTTCCGCTCTTATAGGAGGTTGCGGTACCGGCAGAGTTCTGAATCTCAACCACGCAATAATACCGTCCGGCTGTTTCTACAACGCCGATGCCGATACCTTTTGCATTAGTGAGCTTTCTTTTATTAGCATTTGTAAATGCGTTATAGAGATTCTGAGCGGTAACATTCTCCATCACCACAACGGCAACACACTCTCCACTGGAGGAAAATCTCGATCCATCCGGTCGAATCGGGCTGGTTGCATCCGCGTACACGGCGCACTCCGCCGCACGGAGCATTGCCGAGTCGCAGAGCGTTGTATTCAGTTTCACCTGTGATGCTCTGTTCGCGTTGATTACCTGCAGCAGCTGGTTTGCCAGATCATACTGTTCCGTCACTTTGATCGTGACATCCTCAAAGATACGATAGTAGCTTCCGTTGAGCGTAAAATGGGACGGTATAAACTGTGTTGACGGAAAAGCGTCTTTTGAAATAAGCAGTACACTGTCTGCCATATCCACAGTTGCCAGCTTGGTGCAACCATAGAACGCTTTTGATTCAATGGTAATCACCGTGTCCGGTATTACAACACTCGTAATACTCTTATTCTCATAACAGGCATAGGTATCAATCTTCGTCACGCTGGAAGGGATTGTAAGCGTTCCGGGCTTTTTAGCCGGAACCGCAACTAACCTTGTCCCATCTTTTGAATATAATATTCCGCTCACGGACTTGAATACCTTCTGACCGGAAGCGCATTTTATCGAAGTGAGTTTGGAGCATCCTGCGAAAGAATATCCGGTTAAATTATCCGCATTAACGATTGATGCGGGAACCGTAAACTCCAGAAGCCCCGAATCTTTAAACGCGCATGGCTCGATATCCTTTACGAAATTGCAGGTAACATTCTTCAAGGAACTGCATCCCTCAAATGCATATGGCTCAATGATCTTGGCCTCACCGCAGTCAATGGATTCGAGCGAAGTACAGCTGGCAAAGCCTCTCCTCGGAATCCCAACGAGTGAATCCGGAAGCGTAACATCTGTCAGGCTCTGTAAACCGACGAAGCACTCCTCGGGAAGCGTTTCGATATTCTCTTCCACAACCACCTTCACGATGGTTGTCCGATACAGCCGTCCGTTATTATAATTCTCTCCCGTAATCCAGGGCTTCTCATCCACATCCCCGCTGCCGCTGATCGTCAGCGTGTAGTTGCCGGGCGTTCCGGAAACGGTATACGTTGCGTCATCGCCGCAATCTCCTTCTTCCACAACGTTTGCCTGGGATGAAGCGTTTCCTTTTCCGCAGAGCGTGACTGACCATATAGCGATCATCAGCAATGCGAAAAGTATTCTTTCTGCACCTTTTTTCATATAACCAATTCCTCTTAATCACGGCGTAACGCAGCGACAACTAAGGCTTCTCCACGATCACGCTTTATTGGACTTTTCTATCCATAGTTCAAAATAACATAATGCGGAAGAAACTGCAATACGCAATTTCTTCCGCATGGGTTGTCATATCTTATACTGTTTTATGCTTCCGCACAAAGCTCGAAGCGATATGAAAGTCTTATTTTATCTGCGTCTTCAGATAATCGACCGCAGCCTGAACCTGATTGTCTTCCTCGGGCTCAACCGAAGCCTTGCCCTTTAGTTCGGGGTCGAGTTCCACTTTGATGTCGGGTTCGAAACCGACACCGTGGATGTTGCGGCCCTTCGGCGAGAAATACTTCGAGGTCGTTACCTTAATCGCCGATCCGTCGCCGAGCGGGATCAGGGACTGAACGATTCCCTTACCAAAGCTCTTCGTTCCGACGAGCTTCGCTTTGCCGTAATCCTGCAGACAGCCGGCAAATACTTCGGACGCGCTCGCGCTGTTGCCGTTGATCATAACCGCCATCGGAACATCTACCGTCTTGTTCGAATTGGAGAAATGCTCCTCGCGGTGACCTTCCTTATCTTCCATATATATAAGAAGCTCATTCTTCGGAAGGATGCGGCTCAACATGGAAACAACCGTGGTAAGCATGCCGCCAGGATTGTCTCTGAGGTCCACGATCAGCGCCTTCATGCCCTGGTTCGTAAGATCATCGACAGCGCTGTTGAACTGCGATTCCGTTACTTTATCGAACTCAGTAACGGCAATGTACCCGATACTGTCCGCAAGCATCTTATACTCAACGGTGGGCGTCTGGATATTGCCTCTGACAACCGTGATATCGAGATACTCCTTGGTGGTCTTACGGTAAATCTTAATCGTTACGGAAGTTCCGGCAGGTCCTCTGACCTTAGAAACAACAGTATCAAGATCCTGTCCGGTCACGCTCTCACCGTCAATCTCCATGATCAGATCTCCGGGAAGGATACCCGCATTATAGGCGGGACCGTCCTTGAACGGTTTCACAAACTCGGCGTAGCCTTCCGCGTTGGTCGTTACGGTCGAACCTACACCGGCGTAATTACCATCCGTAGTCTCCGAAAACTTCTTATATTCCTCCGCGGAAAAATACACCGTGTACGGATCGCCGAGGCTGTTGATGAAGCCCGAATAAAGCCCCTCGGTCGCTTTGCCGTAATCAATGTCGCCCATGTAATATTTCTCAAGGACGCCGCGGATCATTTCAAGTTTTACGTTATAAATGTCTTTATCGAGTGTCGTTACGGTCCCGGAAGGTGCATTCGTAATGTCCGTCAATTTGTTCTCGTCATCCGGAACGGAGCAGGACAGGACGGCAAATGCCATCAGACACACAAGTCCGAGCGCAACGATACGGTTCACTAACTTCGTCATAGAAGCAATCCCCTCTGTTTACTTAAACTTCTTCAGATAAGGAGCAGGATCGATCGCGGTTCCGTTCTTGCAAAGCGTAAAATGCAGATGCGGTGCCGTGGAAATGCCGGTACTGCCGACAAGTCCGATTACCTGTCCCTGCTGAACATAATCGCCGATCTTAACCTTAATGGCCGAGAAATGAAGATATCTCGTCGAATAGCCGCTTCCGTGATCAATATATACATAGTTTCCGCAGGAGCTGTTATATCCGGCTCCGGTAACTTTTCCGGCAAGAACAGCTACAACCTGCGCACCGAGTGCTCCGCCGATATCCCATCCGGAGTGGAACGAGCTTGCGCCCGGACACGGAGGTTTCCGCGGCCCGAACAGGGATGCGGTACGATAGTCTCCGGGGAGCGGCCAGATCATGTTATTGATATTGGTCTCGCCGGTAAGCGGAACATCCTTCGCATTCGTGTAAGTGGTGACCGTCGTATTTTTGGCTGCGTGCTGCATGGCCTTCTTACGTTCTTCCTCTTCCTTCTGCTTACGGATACGCTCCTGCTCGGCAATGTATGCCTTCTGCTCGGCCACAGCCTGATCGTATGACTTCTGGGCGGTTGCCAGTTCTTCAATATAGTCCTCGAGAAGTTCCTCGTATGCACCGATCTTCTCTTCGTATTTGCCCAAAGCTTCGGTCTTCGCCGAAATGATCTCCTGGCAGTACTCTGCGTCGATACGGTACATCTCGGTTGCCACTTCCATGGACTCCTTCTGCAGTCCGAGGATCTCTCTTCGCGCGGCAACATCGTCTTTCATACGGCCGTAATTCACAAGAAGATTATGGTCATATTCGTTGATTCTCTTAATATACTCGGAAGCGTTCAGAATATCGGCGATGCTCTTCGACTCCAGATACATCTCGAGCTGCTCGATCTGTCCGTTCTCGTAAATGTAACGGATACGCTTCTTCATGGCTTCGTACTGTTCGGCAAGCGCCACTTCGGCGGCTGCCAGTTCTTCGGTAGCCTGATTGAATTCTTCGGTTACGCGGTCAAGCTCAGCCTGCGCGGCTTCCATCTGAATCATCGTTTCAGCCTGCTTCCCGTCGATGACCTTCAGGTATTCGAGAATGTCATCGGCTTCACGCTGCAGCTGTTTCGTTTCATTTTCCAGGGCGTTCTTACGGTCACGCAGTTCATTCCGCTTCTTCTCGGTTTCCTTAACCTTGTCGGAGTACTTGTCCATAAGAACCGGACTGGCACCGCGACCGGGAGCCTGTGCGTCCGCCACATTACCGAGACCCTTCACGGAAAATCCGAGAACGGCAACCGGAATTACCAGTCCGACGGTAAAGAGCACGCCCACCGCGAGCAGCAGCAGCTTCAGTCTTTTCTTCATACCTAGTTCCTTTCCTTTCGTGAGACATCTTACAGGTGACGGATCCGGCGCAGCTCCTTGTTCATCGTAAAGTAACTGCCGAGGAATCCGATTCCGATACCGATCACTGCCAGTAACGGAGACAGACGGGCAAAGATGTCATTTGCCGAAACCACATCCATTCCGGATGCGAACAAAACGGAGAATTTGGCACCGAGCAGCTCGATCACCTTGTAGTATACAAGATAAAGAATGCCGATCGGGATTGCCGCTCCGATAATACCGAGCGTTACGCCTTCCACAACGAACGGGAAGCGGATAAAACGGTCGGTCGCCCCAATCAGGTGCATAATGGATATTTCATTCTTACGAACCGAGACGCCGACGCTGATCGTAGTACTGATCAGGAAAAGCGCGATGATCAGGAGCAGGACAATCAGTACGCTGGAGCTTAAACTGATGATCCGGTTGGCTCTTGTGAGCGCCTTCACGAGCTGTCTCGTGTCATTTACCTGCCGAACTTTATGCAGATTCAGGATATCGGAAGAAAGCTTTGCCTGATCCTCCACATCCTCGAAGAACACTTCAAACGATGCGGAATTCTCTAACGGGTTGTCGTCTCCGAACGACTCCAGCAGCTGGGGATCGGTCAGGTAATTCTTTTTGAAACTCTCCCACGCATCCGACGCGGGAATGTATCTGACGCTCTTTACGCCTTCCATCTCGATGATCTGCAGGCGGAGGTTGTTGATCTCTTCTTCGGTCGTGCCGTCATAGAAGAAAACGGTAATGCCGACATTGGACTCGGCTTCGTGAATCATGTAGCGGAGGTTCGCCACAACGAAATACATGATTCCGAGAAGGAACAGACATGTGGTCATCGTCAGGACGGAGGCAAAGGAGAACATCCGGTTTCTGCGGATATTCTTAAAGCCCTGTCCGACATTATAGAAAAAACTATCCACGGTTGTTGTACCCTCCTCTCTTGTCCTCTATGATGGTACCTTCCTGCAGAGCGACTACGCGCTTCTGCATACGGTTTACCACCTCGCGGTCATGGGTAACGATAACGACCGTTGTACCGCGGCGGTTGATCTCTTCGAGAAGGGACATGATTTCATAGGAGTTCTGCGGGTCCAGGTTACCTGTCGGCTCGTCCGCGAGAATGATCATCGGGTTGTTGACCAATGCCCGCGCGATCGCCACACGCTGCTGTTCACCGCCGGAGAGCTCGTTCGGGAAGCTCTTGTATTTCTGTGAGAGTCCTACAAGATGCAGCACCTTCGAAACTTCCTTCGGAATGCTTCTCTTGGGTGCACCGACAACTCTCTGGGCAAATGCCACGTTGTCATATACGCTTCGGTCCGGCAGCAGGCGGAAATCCTGGAACACGATTCCGATGTTACGGCGGTACTTGGAAACCTGCCGTCTGCGGAGCTTTGCCAGATTCTTGCCGGCGATCAGGATTTTGCCCTTCGAAGGAGAAATCTCTCTCATCATCAGACGGATCATCGTGGACTTACCGGATCCGCTCGGGCCTACGATAAATACGAACTCGCCTTTACGGATGGAAAATGAAACATCCGTAAGCGCCACGCTGTCCTCGATCTGGCCTTCGTACTCTTTATGCACATTTTCAAAAACGATAACCGGTGTCTCTTCCGGAATGGAGGCGGAAGCCGTATCCTGCGATTCTTCTTCCTCGCCGTTCTCCGCCTCGGATTCCTCTCCGGGCATCTTGAAATAGATGTCCTCGTCCTTCGACGTCTTCTGAGAGGTCATCTCCGCGGAATGCTCCGCTGCGGAGATGATGCTGCTGAAGCGATCGGCAGGTGACTCCTCCGTCGGCTTTCCGGCGGCTTCCTCTGCCTGATCGGTCGCTTCCGATATTTCATCCTTTACATCGTCCGCGGTTTCAGCGATCTCAGTTTGCGCTTTGTCGGCGGTTTCTTCAGCCGCTTCCGCTACAGCTCCGGCCGTCTCAATGACTGTGTCCGTTGCTGCGTTAAGTTCCTCTGCGGCATCCCCTACCGCTTCGGTTACACGCTCCGCGGAATCCGTTACCACTTCCGCCGCAGAAGCGTCCTCTGCTGCCGGCTGAACCGGCAGAATGTCCTTTTCGTCCGTCATTGTTCCTCCGCAATGCCCTAGAGCATTGTTCTACACTAATTTTCCAGGCTTTCCATATACTTCATGTACTTAACAACCATCAGCGCGATCTTAAAGGTGATGGCGTCGTCAAATACACGAAGGTTCAGATTGGTGCTCCGCTGGAGTCTGTCCAGACGGTAAACCAACGTATTCCGGTGAATATACAGTTCTCTCGAAGTTTCCGATACGTTCAGGCTGTTCTCGAAGAACTTGTTGATCGTGCCGAGCGTCTCTTCGTCGAAATCGTCAGGCGAACGGCCGTCGAACACTTCGCGGATAAACATTTTGCAGAGCGGCATCGGCAGTTGGAAGATCAGGCGCCCGATTCCGAGGTTGTTGTACGCAACAACCTTCCGCTCGCTGTAGAAGATTTTGCCGACATCGAGTGCCATCTTCGCTTCCTTGTAGGAACGGGAGATGTCCTTGATCTCGTTCACGATCGTGCCGTAAGCCACATGCACTTTGCTCATGGCCTCGGTGTTCAGGTTATCCACGATCAGGTTGGCCGTGCTCATCAGATTGTCATACGTATCCGACTGCTTCAGCTCTTTTACGAAAATGATATTGCGCTCGTCAACCGCCGTGATAAAGTCGTGCGGGTTGCCGGCAAAAAGAACGCGGACCGTTTCCAGCGCATTCGTGTCCTTTTCCTTCTTCGTTTCGATCAGATATACAACCCTGCGGGTATCGGTCTCAATGTGCAGTTTCTTAGCCCGGTTATAAATATCCACCAGAAGCAGGTTGTCAAGGAGCAGGTTTTTTATGAAGTTATCCTTGTCAAAACGCTCCTTGTAAGCAACAAGAAGGCTCTGCAACTGGAACGTCGCAATCTTGCCGACCATGTAAACATCATCGGACTCGCCGCGCACCAGCAGGATATACTCAAGCTGATGATCGTCGTAAACCTTGAAGAACTGGCACTCCGAAATCACCTGGCTGTCCGCCGGGGAATCGGCAAATGCGGCAACGGTCACCTCATATTCATCCGTATTGTTCATTGTGGATGCAAGGGGCTTTCCCTCCGTATCCATTACGCAGAAATCCACGCGGGTGATCGACTTCATTCCGTCAATCGTATTCTGAAGGATTTGGTTTGAAATCATGAGGTTACCGAACCTTTCTCCTGTATCAGGTTAATTCTGTTAAATTGTACTGCTCCGCGGGCCCGGAATCATCCTTCTAAGCCCAAATAAACCTATTGTTATTCTAACATTTCGGACTTTTTAAGGCAAGCCAAAAATGTTCGTGTGACACAATTATTAAAGAATCTTCACGAAATGAACACATTTTCAAATAATCACTTCTGATACCAGTGCCTGCGCGTTTCAATATACGTATACTGTTCCGCGATATCCTCGGGATAACCGAGCTTCTTACGCTGCTCGTAACTCACGGAATCCGCCTCCGGACAGCTGCTGCTATCCCAGTAATGCTGGGTATCGGTCATAAACTTCGCGGTAACGTTGAGGTACGACCAGTCGACAGTACCGGAACCGTCCCAGCCCCAGCACGGATCTACGTAATACCAGTACGGTCCGATCTTGATCATATTCCAGCCGTGCGCTTCACGCTCGCGGAAGGCCGTTCCGTCTACCATGATGACTTCAAGACCGATTGCGGAGCAGAGAAGGCAGAAGGAGGTAGAGTATCCGGTACAGATCCCTTCGCCGCCGAAAAATGCGCCGTACGGGTTGTCCGAGTTCAGCTTCTGACCTCTTAAAGAATAATGGTCATAGTCGTAATTAACGTGTTCCACGATGTACTGATAGATCTTCTTCTCGGCTGTCTCGAGCGTCATCACATGTCCGTCAAAGAGCTCTATTAACACCGTTCTACAATAGTCGTATAACCGTATGTCCTGCGGATCTGTGAGCATATTGCGGTTGCCTGTACGGAGTGCCGTTACGAGATCGGGGTTGAAACCGCTTTCGTATTTGCCGCGGTAATAAACATCGTACAGGTCCGGAGGCTGATTCGTCGGATCATAATCAATGATCGGCACGATCTCGGGCTCCTGTGTAGGTTCCGGCGTGGGCTCCTCCGTAGGCGTAGGAATCGGCGTGGACGTCGGCGTGGGATTTTCGGTCGGTACAACGCTGTACTTCGCCTTACCGGTACGGAGAACCTCTTCGATTGTCTCAATGGCGGCCGCAGGGTCATCGCACACAAGAAAGATCAGATAACGGTCATAAGACAGGATCTTGCCGTTTTTGAGCTTCTTGACCTGTTCCGGGAGATACCCCTTAAACGTTTCGATACGGTCATCCATACGGAAACGGTACATTTCAAGGACCTTATCGCGGTTATCCTTCTCGGGAACGACCGCTACCGCAATCTCATCTGCGTTAGCGACCGAACAGCCGATGTAATGGAAATCCGAAACGATTTTGCTGTCCGAAAAACCCTTTACGTTGTAACAGAGTTCGAAGTAATCATCGCGGTTTTCGGGCTCCTCAAGGTCGAACATCTCGATCGATCCGCTTGCAAAGTCTTTCTGGCTTTCCCGGATGGACATTGCCAGGTCATATGCCGAAACATCTTTATAATCTGTCTTTTCTCTCTTATCGCCTTTGCCGTTCTCCTTGCCGCAGGCAGTTGTTGTCAAAGTCAAAATAATTGTAAGGGCCAATGCTGCTGCCCTCTTAAAAGTGATACTATGCATAGTATTTCTCCTCACACATAAATTCTCAGGCCGGAACCCCCATTCCGCCCGTTCTTTCTTACATAACACAAGCCTGCCGAGTTGTCGGCAGGCTTGCGGAAAATATCCGGATAATCGATTAGTGAGTAATGATCTGCTCGGTTTCCTTATCGAAGATGTGCATCTTAGCAAGGTCCATAGCAATCGTGATGGTATCGCCCGGTCTTGCAGTCGTACGAGGATCAACACGAGCGGTGATATCGTAATCATCAACGGAGAAGTACAGGAATACTTCTGCGCCGAGAAGTTCGTATACACGTACGGTAGCTGCGAAGGAAGCTTCCGGATGAGCCATGATGAAGTCTTCGTTGTCCTTGATGTCCTCAGGACGGATACCGAGTACAACTTCTCTGTCCTCATAACCGCCATCGATGAGCTTCTTAGCTCTCGACTCGGGAACAAGGATACGGTTGGAACCGAAGTTAAGATATACATCGCCGCCTTCTACGGAAACAAGGCAATCAAGGAAGTTCATCTGAGGAGATCCCATGAATCCTGCTACAAACAGGTTGCCCGGCTTGTCGTACAGGTTCTGAGGAGTATCAACCTGCTGGATGACACCGTCCTTCATAACGACGATTCTGGTACCGAGGGTCATAGCCTCTGTCTGGTCATGTGTTACGTAGATGATCGTAGCTTCCAGTCTCTGGTGGATCTTGGAAATCTCAATTCTCATCTGTACACGAAGCTTTGCATCCAGGTTGGAGAGCGGCTCGTCCATAAGGAATACCTTAGGATTACGTACGATAGCACGTCCCATGGCTACACGCTGTCTCTGACCACCGGAGAGAGCCTTCGGCTTACGGTCAAGGAGCTGTTCGATACCGAGGATCTTAGCAGCCTCGTTAACGAGCTTTTCGATCTGGTCCTTCGGAACTTTTCTGAGTTTCAGACCGAATGCCATGTTGTCGAATACCGACATATGAGGATACAGAGCGTAGTTCTGGAATACCATTGCGATATCTCTGTCCTTAGGCTCAACGTCGTTCATCAGTCTGTCGCCGATGTAAAGCTCGCCGGCGGTAATTTCTTCCAAACCTGCGATCATACGAAGTGTGGTGGACTTACCACATCCGGAAGGACCTACGAAGATGATGAACTCCTGATCCTTGATGTCAAGGTTGAAATCCTTAACTGCAACAAATCCGTTCGGATATGTCTTGTTAATGTTAATCAGCTTTAAACTTGCCATTAATTTTGCCTCCTGAAAAATATATGTGCGCAATATTCACACAAAATAGCATAGCATCATATTACACAACAAAGCCCGAAAATGCCATATTGCAAATTACCAAAGAAGATTTAAGCGTTTTGTTAAAAATGCCCAACTTTTGCAAAGGGGCGTATATTGTTGGAAGTTTTTCCCAATTTTTCACCGTGAAAACTGTCTATTATTGATAAAACTCGGAGAGGAATTGCTTTTTTTGTGGCATTTTGCTACACTGAAGCGGGTACTTTCGGCCGAGAAACAGCGGAATGTACTCATTTTCCGGCAAATACGAATGAAATATCACGGAGAAACCGTTATGAAAACCTATGTAATCACGGGAGCCAGCGGTGGAATCGGCTCCGGTATCGCAAAAAAGCTCGCCTCGGAGGGCTGCCGCCTCATTCTCTTCGGAAACCGCAATGAAGCGGTGCTTCGCGAACTTGAGGACGAGGTTGCGAAGTCCGTCCCCTGCAAAACCTTTCTCGGAGATCTCTCCGATGAGAAGTTCGTCCGCGATTCGATTCAGGAATCGCTCGCGGAGTTCGGCAATATCGACGGGCTCGTGCACGCGGCCGGCGTTGCTTCGATCGGGCTGATGACCGATCTCTCGCTGACGGACTGGAACCGCCTGTTCAGCGTAAACCTGACTTCGGCATTCCTCCTCTGTAAAGAGATCGCGCCGCACATGATCAAAAAGCAGGACGGACGCATTCTTCTCGTTTCCTCCGTCTGGGGCGGGCGGGGTGCTTCCTGCGAAGTTGCCTACTCCGCCACGAAAGGCGGCATGAATTCCTTCACGAAAGCGCTGGCGAAGGAACTTGCGCCGAGCGGCGTTGCCGTCAACGCGCTTGCGCCGGGACTTGTGGACACACCGATGAACAGCACGCTTTCCGAAGAAGAACTCGCGGCCGTGATCGATGAGATCCCCGCCTGCCGTATGACCGATCCGGCCGAAGTCGCCGAAATGGTCTCCCTTCTTTTAAAAGCCCCCTCCTACCTGACCGGTCAGATCATCGGATTTGACGGCGGCTGGGAATAAGGGCCGACGGCACGCAACAACACGCAGGCCATAAAACAACGCACAAAGCATAAAGCGAGCCCCTCCGGACCGGTCCGAAGGGGCTTTCATTATCTTCTATTTCGAATAATGTGAGATCAGAAACTTCGCCATGGCTTCCGCTTCGGCTGCCGCAAGCTTTTTGATTGCGGCGTCGTCCTTTACGAACGCGAAATCCTTCTCGTTATCCATGAAGCAGGACTCTAAGATAACCGCCGGGATGCCGAGAGACGCTCCGTGACGACAGATCGCGTAATAGTCCACCGGCACACCGTTCTCATCAAACGTATCACCGCTGTTCCGGGTTTCATATCCGCGTCTGCGGAGTCCGAGAGCCTCGGTCGCATCCATCAGCGTATTCGCCAGTTCCTTGGAAATTCCGTTGATGTTGGGTTGCTTCGAAATGCAGACCATCGTGCCGCGCAGATTGTGCGCGTCGGATGCGTTCAGGTGCAGGCTCACAAGAATCTGGGCACCCATCTCTTTACCATATTCCACGCGCTTTCTGAGGTCCGTTCCGAGGTCGTCCGAGAAACACTCATTGGTCTCTCTCGTCAGATATACCTCGATATCCGGATAGTGCTCATTCAGATATGCGCGTATCTCCTTTGCGAGCTGCAGCACAACCGTGCGTTCCTCAACGCCGTAATAGATGGCGCCCGTCCAGCGTCCGCCGTGTCCCGGATCGAGACAAAGGATATACGGCTTGCGGGGCACCTCGGTCGGCGTCGGGCTGAGTGCCGTCGTCGGCGTCAGCGTCGGTGCCTTGGTCGTCGTCTGCAGATGATCGATCCATTCGTAATCGTCCTCCTCGTCCTCGCCGCATGCGGTCAAAAGGACGCAAAATACACATAGTAAGCCTAACAGCAGTATAATCTTTTTCATTATTCTATATGGTAAAGCGGCCGGCATAAACCCGTCGTTTCTTCACCTTACCCCCTAACTTAAAAACCTCCCCAAGTATACCACCCGGGGAGGTTTTTTACAATCCATTACATAAAAGATTCACAAAAAATCCGATGTTCAGACACGGCTTTTATGACGCCGTTTTCTTTCGCGGAAAATGCCCCGAAGGTCACACTTCCCTGCACATCAGGAAGCTGATATCCTCCGGCTCATAACTGAAGCGCGCGCTGTCCGCGGAGCTCAATACAAGGCTGAACGAAGTGTTCTCAAACTGGCCGCGTCCGCGCTTCGTCTTGCTTCCGATACCGATTGTCTCCGCGCCTTCGAAACGCATGACGATATCGGACGCGCTGACACGGATCTCCGCGGAGCCGTCCCGGCATCCGAGGCCGACACAGGTCTTTGCTTTGAGAACCGCCTGCATCTCGAGGTGGTTGGCCGTCATCTTCACGCTCTTGTTTCCGAGTGTTCCGATCGCCACCTGACTGTCGCCCGAGGCGGTCAGATTCAGCTTCACGTTCCGGAGCGTCAGTTCGCAGTCCGATGTGTACGAACCGATTGCCGCGGCACGGTCCGCGTTGATCTCCGCTTTGATACGGGTCTCGGATATGATGACCGGAGAGACGTTGTTGCAGATTCCGATTCCGACAGCTCTCTCGCCGCTGATCGTCTCGTAGAGATTCTTGCATCGCGCGATGGTAATGCCGGCCTTACGGTTCGAGTAACCGCCGCCGATTCCGACACACTCCTTGCCGTCGAGCTTGAGCGTGATCTCGCCGCCCATATCGATCAGGATGCGGCCGATCGTCTGCGTCGTGTCGCCGCCGATTCCGTACGCTCTGTCGCCAGTTCCGAAAACTGTCAGCTTGCCGTCTCCGGTCACGGTAAGCCGCGAGCTCTCCGGCACGCGGATCCCCTTACGGTTCAGCACGGTCGTCCCTTCGATGACAAGCGTCACATCACAGTTGTTTCCGATTTCAATGCAGGGGTGTCGCTGGTACGAATCCAGGTTCACTCTGCGAAGGTGTATCGTAGTCGTCGTATTGTCCGGGATACGGATCAGCACGTCAACGGTGATTCTCGGATTTCCGACAATACTCAGTTCACGCCGGTTCACCACAATCTCGGTATAATGATCGGTCGTAACAAGCGGCATCAGCATGATCTCCTGCTCGCGGTCGACAAGGTACGTCTTCTTCGTACGGCTGCCGGTCGTCTGCAGGTTGAAGGATACAATCTCATCACGGATCTCACGCGGAATCTCCTCAAGGAAGACTTCGCTCGGTCTCGCGGTATAGAAGCCCTGGATCAGATCCACGCCGAGCCTTACAACGGTATCCATCTCTTCCCGCGTCTCGACGCCCTCCGCGAGGGACATGAATCCGTTCTCGCGGGCAAATTCGACGATGTTCGCCACGAAATACTGTTTCTTGCTGTCTCCCTCGATATTGGTGATCAGGTTGCGGTCGATCTTCACGTAATCGGGCATGTAATTGAGCAGGTTCGTTACGTTCGAGTAACCGGTGCCGTAATCGTCGATTGCGACACGGAAGCCGTTCTGCTGGCTCCTTTTCCGGATATCGTCAAGCTGTTCTTCGTTCAGTTCGGTCTGCTCGGTAAATTCGATAACCACATGCGACAGAAGGCTCGGGAAATCCTTTACCAGCTGCCGGAAATCCGTATCCTTTAAAGTAACCTTCGGAATACTGTTGATGAACATCTTCTTGTCGGCGAAAAAATCCATATTCCGGTTCATGATCTCCAGAACGTTCCGGAACGTCAGCCGCTCGATGTCATATAATTTGCCGAGCAGTTCCGCATAGTTCAGAATGGAAAGCGGACTGATCTTCTCGTCGTCTCCGCTCCGCATCAGAGCCTCATAAGCGTATATGGACCCGGTCTTCGCGCTGATGATCGGCTGGAAGCGGTAGGTGAACAGGTTCTCATCAATGATGCTGCGCACCGCCTCGCGCTCCTCCGCGTTGATCTCACCGGGAAGCTCCGCTTCCGCTCGCTCGGCAAAGGTATCCTGCTTTGCGCTCTTCTTCTGGGCAAGTACTTCGTTCGTGAAATCATCGATCTGGCTTTCCTCGGTGATCTCGCGAAGAAGCGACGCATACACGATATCGATGGTATACTGCTTACCGCCGAACTGGTTCAGCGTTCTGAGACGGTTCCGGATCTCTCTCAAAAGTCCGTTCACATCGGGCTCGCGGTCATAGATGCCCGCTACAACGAATTCGTCATTGCCGAACCGCGCGACGATATCGCGGTCATGTACCGAATTCAGCAGGACCTTGGTTAACGTCATCAAGGCGACATTGCCTTCGTCACGGCCGAACATCTCGTTAATGCTCGAGAACCGGCTGATGTCAAGCGACAACAGGAAGATCCTGCGTTCCTTGCCTTCCATCCGGTCGAACTGTTCCGCCAGCGCGGCGCGGTAGCCTTTGAAATTGTAAAGACCGGTCATCGTGTCACGGATGGCGTTGCTCGTGTAATAATCGGCGAAAACGGTTTTCTGCCGCTGGCATTCAAGAGACGTCTCGAGGTTTCTCATCCAGCGGTCAAAGGACGACGTGATGCCGCACGGGCGGTTTCCGTAGCATACGGACACATAACCGAATACCCGGTTCATAAAATGCAGCGACGAAAAATAAAACACTCTCGGCGTCTCGCACGGCTCATCGAGCGCGGGCAGGAGCTTCTGCTTCGGGAAATAAGCCTCGCTCGAAACCTGCCGCACATCAGAATGATTCAAAGCAAGCAGGATATTGTCGGAGAAACGCGTCATCGGTTCGGTCTCATGCAGGGCCCGTTCATTCAGGCACAGATAGAACGCGGCACAGTCCTTTCCGAGATACCGCTCATAATAATCAAGTTTCCAGAGCCATGTTTCGAAATCCTCTGCTCCGGCGATCTCCTCTTCCATGAAGTTGAGCGGCGAATCAAACCGGCGGTCCTTCACGAGCAGGTTTTCAAGACGGATCCTCGAATAATCGCCGAGCGCATAGAAATCACATCCGCAGGTTGCCTTCGGCACAAGCAGACAGTCATGCTCGTTGGACACAAGCGGGTATCGTTCCTCGCCGAGCACTGCGTTGACCAGCCGTCGCGCGGCATTGGTCGCCATCGCGGTAGGATCGCGGAATATGGTCGTACAGGTCGTTCCGCGCAGCATCTCGTCATAATCAAGATTGTATCCGCAGATCATGATATCCTTCGGCACATGAATGCCGCGGTCTTCAAACGCGCAGATAAATCCCGACACGGACTCCGTATTGCCGCAGATGATCGCCTCGGGAAGTCCTCCCTCCTGTCCGATCATCTCCTGCACAAGCTCCGCCTCCTTGCCGACATCACGGCGGCAGTGGTGGATCTTGCTTTCGTCAACCGGGCATCCGCCGGTCTTCATGGCATCGAGGAAATACCCCTCGAGTTCCTTCGAATAATCATTCCCGTCCTCGTCGGAGATATACTCGATCCGCTTTGCCCCGTGCACCTTGATCAGATGCTCGACAAGCATGGCGATACCTTCCTCTTCCTTAAACGCGACCGTCGGGAAGCCGTACTTCGGACGTTCCAGACAGTATACGGGCTTGCGGTATTCGCTCTTCAGTTTCTCCAAAAAAGGATTCTGTAATTCGGGAACCTGAAACGTCCCCGGATATACGATAAACCCGTCAAACATATCCGGGTTGATCAGATCATAGATTGCCGTCTCTCCGCGGGTAAAGTCCTCCGGCATTCCGGAAAGCGCCGTGGCCATAAAGATACAGACATCCGCATTCATGGCTAACAGTTCTTCCTGAAGCACACGGGAAGTATTGACATAAAACTGATGATGCATTTCCGAGAGAATGACTGCGACACGTAAACGCTTCTCCATCGTATTCACTCCTTGTCATCTGCGCTCTGCCGCCCGAAAAGGCGGGCATAAAAAAGTCCCTTTCACATTTTCTATTCTAACACAACCAACCCGAAAACGGCACAGCCTTTTTCAGATTCGCGGAAAATGCGAAGGGACTTTTGAATAATTCGATTCAGTTGACAGAATGCATGACATTTGCCGGGCAGACGCCGGTCAGGAGTTCCTACCGCTTGTACCACGAGGAGTACTTGTGGCCCGCCCGGAGCTCGTCTCCGATCAGCTCCTGCACGGTTACGAACACGTAGCCTTCTTTGGCGAGACGGTCGATCGCGATGCAGAACGCGTCATAACTGTTATTGTAGATCTCGTGCATCAGGACGATGCTGCCGTCCTGCGTCTGGCGCATGATCGTGTCGACGATCTTCTGCACATTGTTGGAACGCTCTTCCTCGGTGCTGTTTCCTTTCAGCTTCCAGTCGTTGGTATCCACAGACCAGAGGATAACCGGATAAGCGATGTCCGTCACCTGCTTATCGGTGAAGTTTCCTCCCGGCGGACGGAACAGCATCGGACGCTTGCCGGTCGCGCTCTCGATCGCGTCCGCGGTCTTCTGCAGCTCTTCCTCAAGCTTGTCCGGGTTCTGGTCGAAATAATACTCGTGTGTCCATGCATGAATCTCGATCGACATACCGAGTTCGGATGCCCGCTTCAGCGCTTTCGCGGTCTCGTCGTTGATCCGGTTTCCGACAACGAACCAGGTTCCCGCGCCGCCGTACGAAGCAAGCTTCTCTGCAAATTTCACGGTCAGTCCGTTATAAGCGGGGCCGTCGTCAAATGTGAACGCCACACGCTTCACCCCCGCCGGTACCGGAGTAGGCGTCGGCGTGCATGTCGGTTCGGGTGTCGGGGTCGGGGTCGGCGGATTGGTCGGCGAGATCGTTGCCACTCCCGCCGGAACATCCCGGTCGTCCGGCTCTGCCGGTTCGGGTCCTTTGATATAACGGTCCAAAAGGATGATTCCCATCACCAGCGCCGTAATGAACGCAATCAAAAAAAGAACCGCTAACACTCTGTTCACCATCACCTTGCGGTGACGGCGTTTCTTAGCCGCTCTGATCCGTTCTGCTTTTTTTCTTCTTTCAAATTCCTCTGCTGTCATGAAAGAACTCCCGATGAAATTTCCCCTGTTTCACGCGCCCCACAGCCCGCCCGAGGCGGGTCATAAAGCAGGCAACGGGAATCGAACCCGCCTCCTCAGCTTGGGAAGCTGATATACTACCGATGTACTATGCCTGCAAGAAAAGACCACCCTCATATTATAAAGGGTGGTCCCGGAAAATTCAAGTATTTGTTTCGGAGAGACCGGCGTCCCTTGCATAAGAAAAACAGCATTTCCGAAAAGTTACGCCCTACAGCGATTCCATCTCCCGATAGCATGCCTGCAGGTTTTCGATGATCGAAAGCTGCTGCGGGCAGGCAGCCTCGCAGGCGCCGCAGCCGAGACAGTTGTCCGGCTTTGCCTCTGCGGAAATGTCGTGGCCCCATTGCCATTTCGCGCTGTTCACGTTGCCGTACATGCCGTAGTTGTTCCAGATACGGAAGTTTCTCGGAATGTCAACGCCATTCGGACAAGGCATGCAGTAACGGCAGCCCGTGCAGCCGATCCGGACTCTCGCGCGAATCGCGGCAGCGGTAGCCTCGATTGCCTTCTCCTCTTCCTCGGAGAGCGGCTCAAAGTTCGTAAACGTATTCAGGTTGTCGGCAAGCTGGTCCTCAGCAGACATGCCGGAAAGGATCACATGCACGATCGGACGGGATCCGACGAAACGAAGTGCCCAGGACGCGGGCGATGCTTCGGGACGAAGCTCGCGAAGTCCGGTCATAACCTCTTCGGGAAGCGTTGCAAGCGTGCCGCCTTTGATCGGTTCCATGATGACCAGCGGGATCTCCTTCTCGGTGCACAGCGCTACGCCGCGCTCGCCGGCCTGGTCGTTCCGATCCATATAATTATACTGGATCTGGCAGAAGTCCCAGTCGCGGTAATTCACGATTTCTTCGAACGCTTCATAGTCATCGTGGAAGGAAAATCCAAGGTAACGGATCTTGCCCTGCTCCTTCATCTCAGCCAGATACTCCGGCACGCCGTAAGAAACCATCTCACGGAAGGATCCTCTGTTCAGGGCGTGCAGCAGATAGAAATCAATATAATCCTTCTGCAGACGTTCCAGCTGATAATCGAGCATCTTCTTGGCGTCGTCCAGGCTGTGGATCTCCCAGCACGGAAGCTTCGTCGCAAGAAAATACGTACTGCGGTCGTATTTGTTCAGGATCTCGCCGACCGCGAGTTCCGACTCTCCGCCGTGGTAAGGATATGCGGTATCGTAATAATTCACGCCCGCCTTATATGCCGTGTCAATCATAGCCGCCGTGCGCTCACGGTCGATTTTTCCGTCTTTCACCGGAAGTCTCATGCAGCCGAAACCGAGAAGAGATGTTTCGATACCGAGCTTTTTCATGGTTCGCTTTTCCATCATGATCGTGTTCCTCCTGTTTCTTCCTGTTCCGGGGCCGGATCCTGTTATTTGGAATAGAAAAGGATTCCGAGTGTTCCCGGACCGCAATGGCTCGAGATGACGCCGCCGGCTTTCGTTTCATAGACATGTTCGAAAATGCCGAGAGACTCAACATATTCCCGGATCTCCGCCGCGGTCTCATCGCTTGCGGTGTGGGTAACAAATACCCGGTCGGGAATTGCGTTCTGAAGCTCCGGAAGCATATCCTCCGCATACTGCTTCAAAACCTTGCGGATCTTTCCGCGATACTTACGGGCTACGCCCATCTTGCCGTCCCGGACGGCGATCATCGGCTTGAGCATCAGAGCGGCTCCGAGAAGTGCCGCAACGCCGCTGCAGCGGCCGCCGCGATGCAGATACGTCAGTGTGTCGATACAGAAGGATGCGCGAACTTTGCCGCGGTCCTCTTCAATCTTCTTCGCGATCTCCGCCGCGCTCATTCCCTGCTTCGCATAATCCGAAGCGCGGAGCACCTGCAATCCGACGCCGGTGGAAAGGTTCATGGAATCCACTACATAGAAATCCTTGTACTCGAGGTCCTCTGCCGCAAGACGCATGGTCTGGCATGTGCTTGACATATCCTCCGAAATTCCGATATAAACCGCTTCGTCACCCGCATCCTTGAACTGCTTCAGAAAATCCTCCGCAAATCCGAGATCCGGTGCTGAAGTCTTGGGCGTCGTCTTATTCTCGTCGGCCCACTTGAAGATTTCGCTCTGTGAAGCTTCAATGCCGTCACGGTAGGACTTGTCTCCCATAATGATATTCAGCGGGATCACCCGGATGTCAAACTCCTTAACCAATTCCGGGGACAGATCACATGTACTGTCCGTAAGTATTCTTACTGCCATAGCCGCTTCCTGCCTTTCTGTACTCATGCGGCCGGTGTATATTTACTATACACCGCCCTCATCTCCCTATACAATGTATTATACTTTCCGATCATCTTTCCGTCAATGCGCTATCTTGTCTAAAAATCTTCAATAATCGATGAGCAAAAGATGACGTAAAACCAATTGTTTTCCTTACGGAAAATGCTATAATGGTTTTAGGATTCCGTTTCCCCGGAACCAAGATTAATCATTCACGGAGGTATTCAGTTATGAAAAAGTATGTCGCCGAATTCTTCGGCACTCTTGTTCTCGTTCTTCTCGGCTGCGGAACCGCCATGCTGGTCGGTTGCGATGCGGTTAACGGCGGCGGTTATGTTTTGACCGCATTTGCCTTCGGACTTGTGATTGTTGCCATGGCATACTCCATCGGTAACATCTCCGGTTGTCATATCAATCCCGCCGTTTCTCTCGGCGTATTCATCTCCGGCGGCATCAAGGCCAAGGAGATGTTCTGCTACTGGATTTCCCAGTGCCTCGGCGCGCTTGCAGGCGCAGGTCTTCTTGCAGGTATTTTCGAACTCGGCGGCGTTGAGGACATGACACATGGCTACGGCACCAACGGTCTCGGCGGCGTGAACGGCAGCATCTGCGCAGGTCTTCTGGTTGAGTTCCTGCTCACATTTGTCTTCGTTCTTGCCATTGTAGGCGTTACCTCGAAGAAGGGCAACCACGGTTCCTTCGCAGGTCTTGTGATCGGCTTCACGCTTGTACTCGTTCACATCCTCGGTATCGGTCTTACCGGTACTTCCGTAAACCCGGCCCGTTCCCTCGGCCCCGCTATCGTAAACGCGATCATCAACGATACGCAGGCTTTGAAGGACGTATGGGTATTCTGGGTAGGACCTCTTGCCGGTGCTGCCTGCGCTGCATACCTCTATAAGTTCCTTGAGGCTGACGAGAAGAAGTCCGAATAAGTTTTACAGACATTTGACCGTATTCGAAAAGGGCGATCCCGATGGGGACCGCCCTTTTTTCTTACTTCTTCTCTCCCGCGTACGGAAGGCTTTCGAGGATGATAACCGCGACAAGGTAGAATACGATACAGCACGCAATCGCGAACAGCGGATACATCGTGCGGTTGCCGATGGTCTGAAGGACGCCGGCAAGATCCCGTATCCCGAGACAGCCCGCAACCGTCGTCCATTGAAGCATCGTTACGGCCGTCCGCCGCGCCGGACGGGATGCAAGGAAGACGAGTTTCTCGCCTGTCTTCGCTGCCGATGCTTCAAACAGCAGTCCCGCGCCGTTCAGGCCGATTCCGAGTGCCGCGGGGATCAGCAACGGCATATGAAGGCCGGCGAGTACGACGCCTCCGAGTAACAGTAAAAGAAGCGGTACCGGAATGCTGCGGAATACATAAGCAGCTCCGGCGGCAGTCTTTTGAAGCGCTGTCTTCGGACTCTCCGCGAGCGCCTTAAGCGCAAGCCACATCAGCGCAGCGATCACGCACGCAAGGAGCAGGATCACAGTCGTCGTAATGACAGCGGAAATAATCTGGCGATATGCGCCGCCGGCGATCAGATTGTCCTTAATTACATTCATCCATCCGCTCACTTTCCTGCCCTCCTTCCGCATCACAATACGATATTCCTTCACGCCGAAATACCCGTCACTCGTCAGATACTTCGGTGTCGTCAGTGAATGGTTCTCACTCGTTCCGCTGACGCAAAGCATGTCGACCCGTCCTGCCATCAGGCTCACATAGGCCGTTTTCTCTTCCAGCTGTACGAATACCGGCCTGTTTCCCATACTTTCTGCAAACGCCGCCGCAATCTCCGCTGCCGCGCCGCGTGCCGTCCCGTTCTCGAAAACCGCTAACGGCGGCACCGCTCCGGTGATTCCGATATACATCTTCCCGTTCAGAGACTTCGGTGATGTTTCCGCCCGTTCCAAAAGGCGTCCCTTCGGGAACGTCCATTCTTCGCCGCTTAACCGTTCGCGTTCCAGCCCCCCGACTTCCTTCAATGCTTTTAAGAAAGCGTCGGCGTTACTCTTAAGCGCTTCCGACTCCGGTGCGAAGGCCCATGCGAACGAGAACCGTTCCGCTCCGCCTCCGGGCGTCTCTGTAGGCGTGAACGAACTGTATTCGCCGCTTCGCTCCAGATACTCCGCCGTCACGTCCGCCGCCCAGATTGCGGAAACTCTTCCGCAGTCAAGTGCCTTCCGCGCACTTTCAAAGTCCGGATAGGAAACGTATTCCGAAATGGTTGTACCGAAATAGCCCTCTGCGAACAGCTTCATCGAGTCGTCAGGCATACCGTTTGCGACGCCTCCGACAACGGACAGCGCAGGCATTCTGCCGTCCTTTAAAAGGGCGTCCGGCACCTCGTCCGCACCGGGCCCCGAAGCCGCTTTCTTGCCTCCCGCAGCCGCTTCCGTAAAGACGAGAAAAAACAGCAGCAGGAAGGTCAGAAGAAGGGCAATCCATTTTCCGCGTGATGAAATCATAGATTTATTCAATCCTTGCTCCGATAATGTATTCGCTTCGAAGACCGACGACAATCCGGTTTCCGAAGACTGCAGGCGTCGACTCGATGTTGGCGCCGTAATTGATCTTGCCAAGCGTCTTTCCGGTCAGTGCGTCAATAAGGCATATGTCCCCGTTTCCGCAGCACTGAACCAGTCTGGCCGAACCGTCCGCACCATAGGTCAGGCAGCCTGAGCTCCACGCGTCGCACGGCAGTTCCTTCCGCCATGCTTCTTCGCCGGTATCCTTTCGAAGCGCCACCAGATAACCGGTATTGACCGACGGCGTTTTTGATATCGCAAAATAGATGTACGGTGCCGCTGCGCCGCTTCCCGACGCACCCGAGGAAAGAATCCCGCCGGCAAGGCCGGAAACGGTATGCACCTCATATGGTTTCTTCCAGATGATGCTGCCGTCGGTGGCATTGATCTTATAGATGCACGCCTCGCCGGTGTGATGGCCGGACGTGTGGTATTTGAGCGTCGTTCCGACATAAAGCGCCGCACTGCCGTCCTCTCCGATCTCGAGCACGGGGCTTGCGTTGATGTCCTCTTTCAGGTCCTGCACCCAGACAGGCTCCATCGTGTTCAGGTCAAGGCACTGGAATATTCCGCCATTGTCGCCGAAGAACAGATAGTGTCCCCATACGACCGCACTGGATTCCGAGCCGGAACCGATGTCGCTCTCGCTTGCCTCATAGCGGTCATTTGCCGCTTTGGAATCATAGATATAGCGGACCGTCTCATCCGGGTCGATGCTTAACGTTCCCGCCTCCGCGTCGTATTTCGCGTTGAGCCGTACCGTATAAAGCACCCCGTTCTCGCCCGGGCAAATCACCGTATCGGCTTCTGCGGCAAAGACCGGCGAGCTGTCAAAGCCGTGCCATCTTCGCGGGGCGAACGGGTCATTTGCCGCGAATTCATAAAGCTTCTTTCCGTCGATCAGGCTGTAGAGGAATATCCGCGCGCTCACCTGCTCACCGAACGGTCCCGTCGCCGAATCGCCGGAGCCGCAGATCAGAAGCGGCATATCCGGATGGAGCGAGCAGGTACCTTTGAATGTCATGCCGACATGGATCGGGTCGCGTGTTGCTTCCCCGCTATCAAGATCGAGGAACCGGATTGTTCCGTCCATTCCCGGATAGATCACCTCGAGAAGGTCGTCCTTTGCCTTGGCCTCGGGATACAGGTTCATGATGCTTCTCTGTTCTCTTGTCCACTCTACAATAAGAGGCTGTCCGGTCCAGCCGTTTCCGGACCAGTAATTAACGCCGTCGTCCTTTAAAAATCGGCCGGTCCGCACCTGCCAGTCTTTCGAAAGGCTCTCGCCCTTTCCCGTAAAAGTGCCGTAGGAAGACATGCTCCGCAAATAGTTCCCGCGGAACGTGAGGATTCCCCTGTTGGCTGTTTCCGTGCCGATCAGGCCGGAGGCAATTTCGATCGTCTTACTTCTCTCATATTCCGTAACAGCTTCTCCGTTTACGATCACCTTTACCGAATTCAGATACCGCTCCGGTTCGGTTTCCGCCGAAGCCTTCGGCGTTCCCTTTGCCGCGGCCGCGTCGTCATACCGTACAACGCTGAGGCTTCCTTTCGTTTTTACAAAATAGTTATAGACATAGGACAGGTTTCCTTTGACCTTTACAAGCAGCACAAAAAAGCCGCACAGTGCCGTAACCAGCACTGCCGCAGCCACGATCAGAACGACGCGCAGAACGCGCCGCTTTCCCTTTGTCCTTTGTCCCTTCTTCTCAACCATTTCCGTTCTCATACTCCCGGATCAGACGCTCAATCCCCTCCGCCGTCCGCAGGCAGTTCCGGTCGATGCGTGTGGGCTGAAGCTCGATTCCTTCATCTTCCAGTGCCTCGAACAGTTCGATCACGGCAAGGGAATCCATGAGTCCGCTCTCAATGAGATCGATTCCCTCATCGTACACTGCCTTGTCTTCGCAGATTTCAAATAACAGTTTCTTAACGTCTATCATATGCGTTCCAACGCCTTTCTGTCTGTTTTGCCGTTCGCGTTCCGCGGAAGGCGGTCCGTAACCGTCACGGTCTTTGGGATCATGTATCCGAGAAGCATTTCCGCAAGCTTTCGGCGGATGTTCTCCGGGGTACATTCCGGTTCACGGGATTGCTCCGGGTTTCCTTCTTCCTCACCGGGCTTTCCGGCTTCCGCACCGCCTTTTTCGGGCACGACAAATGCCCGGATCGTCTTCACGATCCCGTCCGGATTCTTCTTCGCGATAACGGCGCATTCCGCCACACCCGCGATCCGGTTGATCGCGCATTCGATCTCATCGAGTTCGATGCGGTAGCCTTTGTATTTGACCTGGGAATCGTTCCTGCCGGTATAGTACAACAGACCGTCGCGGATGTATCCGCCGTCTCCGGTCCGATAACCGTTCACACCGTTCCGAACAAAGTGCCCGCCGGCGCGGCCGTCCAGATATCCGGCAAATACGGAAGGTCCTGAAAGCACAATCTCACCGTCACAAACGGTAATCTCCGTCGCTGCAGTAGCAATCTCGCCGACCGGTAGTTCTCCGTCCGCCTCGACCATCCCGGGCGTGATCCGCACCGCGCATACCGCACAGGTTGCCTCGGTCGGTCCGTACGCATTGATCAGGCAGATTCCCGGAAACCGCGCGAACAGTTTCCGCACGGGCTTCTTCTCGAGCCGCTCGCCGCAGCAGAATATTGCTTTCAGTTCCGGCAGATGCTCCTTCGTAAACGTTTCCTCGATCAGGCACAACTTCAGTGCCGAAGGCGTCAGCACCGCAAAATGAATGATTCCGTCCGCAAACAGGTCAGTCATACTGCCGACGGCCGGCTGTCCGTCTTCCGATGCCGTCAGGCCTGTCCTTAATCCTCCCGGTACAGCCGTACCTGCCTTCAAGTCTCCCGCTGCTGCCAGTCCGCCCGGGACTGCCGTCCAGGTGTGTCCGCCGCAAAGCGCGTAATAAACATCCGCAACACTCAAGTCAAATCCGAGCGCCGCCTGATTCAGTACGTTCAGCTCCCGGTATTAACCAAGCGGCCCGAACGATCCGATCCAGCAGGCGAAATTAGAAAGATTGGCATACGAAACGGGAACCCCTTTAGGCGTCCCCGTGCTTCCCGATGTGAAAATGATATATGCCGTCTCATTGTCTGAGTTAAGTTCTTCTTCGTTTTGGTACTTGGAAAGGTCCGACAGTGTCATTCCTTCCGTTCGCTCCGTGAGCACAAGCGTCGAACCGGTCATGCGTACGATCTCCGAAAACCGCTGTTCGGGAACAGCGCTTCCGACCGGTACATATGCCCGCTTCGAAAGAAGGCAGGCAAGCATTGCCGTGATCTCCCATACACCGTGGTCTCCGCGAAGGATGACCGGCGAGGTTCCCTGTCTTCGGAGAAGTCCTGCTGCCCGGGAGGCCTGCTGCCAAAGCTCGCCGTAGGTGATGCTCTCTGCTCCGATCCTGCAGGCGGTACGGTCCGGCCACTGCTCCGCCGCTTTCCGCAGCCGATCTTCAATCATCGGATCTCCTCCTCGGGAATCAGCGAATAGTCATAAACGACTTCGGAATGATTATCTAATATCAGTTCCTTGCGGATCTCCTGTCCCGTCTTACGGTCAATCACGATACGGTACACCTGGGAAATGCGGAAACACCGGTCTCCCTCCTTGTGATAATGTGAGTCCTCCTCGACAAGACGGTAACGGTACGGGAGCTCCTGAATGGCTCTCAACTCCCCGCACAGCTCCCCGTTCTCGCACCACACGAGAATCTGTACGTCGGTATCCAGGTTGTTTTTGAACCGGTAATCACGGTTGTTGTAGCATACGGACGTACCGGTTCCGAACGGCACACGGCGCCGCTCATCCGGAAACAGCGCGTCCGAATGATGGTGAAGCTCGGTCACCTTCAACGAACTGTTCAGCACGAGCCAGTGGATCATGTTGGCCATCTGACAGAGCCCGCCGCCGATTCCCGACGACAGCTTGCCCTTTCGGATATTCAGGCCTTCCTTATAGCCCTTGCGCGTGGTCGGCCGGCCGACCGTCCGCCAGAATGAAAACACTTCGCCCGGGTGAATCACGATGCCGTTGATCTTCTCGCAGGCGAGTTCGATATTGGTAACTTTGTTCTCCTGCAGGCGCAGGTCGACTCCGTTCAGGTGCCGCACCAGCACGGAGCTGTGACTTTTCACAATGATCGGAAGCGGACTCTTCCGGTGCTCTTTCGCAAAACGGTCTTTCGCGAAAAGATCCATGCATTTCCGCTTCAAAATTTCTTTCTCGGTTGAGATCCGATAACATGTCGGATTGATTTCACAAAACAACTTTCTTCCCACTGATTTCCCTCACACGCCAAATGGCTCTTCCTTGCCGATTCTCCCCCGGCTTCCTTACTTGCCGGCTTCCTTCCTCGCCAGCATTTCATCATACTGCTTATACATCTTCTGCACACTGTTCTCCAACAGATAATAGTGGCAGATATACGGAATCATCAGAATGAGGAACGCTACCGTCAGAAGTATCAGACCGATACTCGGTGACGCAACGGCAAAGAAGATTGTTCCCACCGTCAAAATGGCAAAGAGCACCGTCACGATCAGGTGGATCAGACGCTCGTGCATGAAGAAACCGATCTGCACGAGATGCTTCTCAATCTCCTTTTCGTAGTCAATCCCTTCCGGCGGATTTGCAAGCAGATTATCAATCTGCACCAGATAGTTTTTAATCCGTTCTCCCATCGCTGCACTTCCTTTCCGCAATCCAAGACGAACTTGCTGAAAAATTATACCATATGTAAGAAAATAAGTAAATCCTTACGTTTCTTTTCTTCATTTTTGCTTGACACTCCCAATATGTTGTGCTATGCTTGAGACAAATCAAAAAGATATTGTTTCTGACGGTTCAGTGGAGCGCACCACAGGGAAGCAATATCCGTTTTAAGCCGACCGTCTGGGCAATATTTTCCGAAAGAAAATATTGCCCTTTATTTTTTCTCAAGTCGCTGTTCGAACACTTCGATGCAGCAAAGTATCCGCACACAACACACCGCATCACACACAAAGAGGAGGAACCGCTTATGAACGCATGGGAAGGATTTAAAGGCCAGACTTGGAAGGACGAGATTAACGTCCGCGACTTTATTCAGAACAACTACACACCTTATGAAGGAGACGCCTCCTTCCTTGCGGGCGCTACCGACCGTACAAAGGAACTGATGGGCAAGCTTTCCCACCTCTTCGATCTTGAGCAGCAGTTTGGCGGCGTCCTTGACATCGACACACAGCACGTTACCTCTCTTCTCAACTACAAACCCGGTTACCTTGATAAGGACAAGGAGCTGATCGTGGGTCTCCAGACCGACCGGCCTCTGCGCCGCGGCGTAAACCCGTTCGGCGGCCTCAACATGACACGAAAGGCCTGCCAGGCTTACGGCTATGAGCTTTCCGAAAAAGTTGAGGAGGAGTTCCTGTACCGCACCACTCATAACGACGGCGTATTCCGTGTTTACAGCGATGAGATCCGAAAAGCCCGCCACGTCGGCATCATCACCGGTCTTCCGGATGCCTACGGCCGCGGACGTATCATCGGCGACTACCGCCGTGTTGCCCTCTACGGCGTGGACCGTCTGATTGCCGAGAAGACCAAGGATAAAGCAGAACTTGCCGCAACCCAGCCCATGGATGCGGAAACGATTCGCCGCCTGGAGGAACTGTATCAGCAGATCAACTTTCTCGGAAAGTTAAAGGATATGGCTCTTCTCTACGGCATCGATATCAGCAATCCGGCAACCAATTCGAAAGAAGCCATCCAGTGGCTGTACTTCGGCTATCTCGGCGCCATCAAGGAACAGAACGGCGCTGCCATGAGCCTCGGCCGTACTTCCACCTTCCTTGACATTTACTTTGAGAGAGATCTTAAGAACGGCGTATTTACCGAGAGCGAGCTGCAGGAGCTGCTTGATGATTTCGTAATGAAGCTTCGTATGGCAAGACACCTTCGTACGCCTGAGTATAACGAGCTCTTCGCCGGCGACCCGATGTGGATCACCGAGTCGGTTGGTGGCATGGGCGAAGACGGCCGGACGCTTGTTACGAAGAACTCATTCCGTATTCTCAATACGCTTTATACGCTGGGACCTTCCGCCGAGCCGAACCTGACGGTTCTTTGGTCGAAGGATCTTCCGGACAACTTCAAGCATTTTGCGACCAAAGTATCCTGTGATACCGACGCGATCCAGTACGAAAATGACGACCTGATGCGGCCGATCTACGGCGACGATTACGGCATTGCCTGCTGCGTATCCGCGATGCGTCTCGGTAAGGACATGCAGTTCTTCGGAGCAAGAGCAAACCTTGCTAAGCTCCTTCTGATGAGTTTAAACGGCGGCCGCGACGAGCGCTACAATCTGCAGGTTGGTCCTGAGATGCCGGTATATGACGGCGAGTACCTTGATTACGACAAGGTATGTGAGCGCATGGCCTTCTACCGCGACTGGCTGGCAAAGACCTATGTTACCGCAATGAACATGATTCATTACATGCACGACAAATACGCCTACGAAAAGACGCAGATGGCTCTGCATGATACCAACGTACACCGCTATATGGCATTTGGCGTAGCGGGGCTTTCGGTACTGGCCGATTCCCTTTCCGCGATCAAATACGCAAAGGTAAAACCGATCCGCGATCCCGAGACCGGTCTCATCAAGGATTTCGAGACGACCGGCGAGTTCCCGTGCTACGGCAACGACGACGACCGCGTGGACCTGCTTGCGAAGGAACAGACCGAGCTTTTCCTCGCAGCCCTCAGGAAGACGCCGACCTACCGGAACGCAGAGCATACGCTTTCGATTCTCACGATCACGTCCAATGTTATGTACGGCAAGAAGACCGGCAACACGCCTGACGGACGCCGCGCCGGCGAGCCTTTCGCACCCGGAGCCAATCCGATGCACGGCCGTGACAAGAGCGGCGCCCTCGCATCCCTCAATTCGGTTGCGAAGCTTTCCTACAAGACCTGCAAGGACGGAATCAGCAACACATTTTCCATCATCCCGCAGGCACTCGGACACAGCGATCAGGAGCGCTATGATAACCTCATCAACATCCTCGACGGTTACTTTGCGCAGAACGCGCATCACCTGAACGTGAACGTATTGAACCGTGAAACGCTGATTGACGCGATGAATCATCCGGAGAAGTATCCGACACTGACGATCCGCGTATCGGGCTACGCCGTAACATTCAACAAGCTGACGCTTGAGCAGAAGAAGGAAGTTATCTCGAGAACGTTCCACGAGGCGGTATAAACCGTCTGAGGCTGCTTTTGCATGAACTGCTTCGGCACACAGTAATCTTGTTACACTTCCATTCACCACCAACGGGCGGGGCCTGATCGCCCCGCTCTCTTTATTTCGGAGGCCAATATGACCACTCCTCAAGACAACATCCATGCGGCAGATATGACCGCAAAAGGCCGTATCCACTCGTTCCAGTCCCTCGGCGCCGTTGACGGCCCGGGGCTTCGGTTCGTAGTGTTTCTGCAGGGCTGCCCCATGCGCTGCATGTACTGCCATAATCCGGACACCTGGCTTCCCACAGGCGGCACCGAATATAGTGTCGAAGAAGTTGTTAATAAGATACTCCGCTACCGCACCTACTTCGGTAAGGAAGGCGGCGTGACCGTCTCGGGCGGCGAAGCTTTACTGCAGGCGGAGTTCGTTACGGAGCTGTTCCGAGCCCTTAAGGCGGAGGGAATTCATACCTGCCTTGATACGAGCGGCGTGCTGCGCTCCGGTTCGGCCGATGACATGCAAGCAAATGGTTCTACTAATGTAGAACGCACACTCTCCGAACTGCTTTCTGTCACCGACCTGGTCATCTGCGACATCAAATTCACAACAGAAAAAGACTACCTCGCGTATACCGGAGGCAGTCTTTCCTCTGTACTTCATTTTCTTTCTCTCACGCAAACTGCAGGCGTTCCGCTGTGGGTGCGCCATGTCGTCGTTCCGGGCTTCACCGATTCCGAAGAGGAAGTCCGTGCCATGGTAACCTTTGCGCGCCGATATGATAATCTCAAGCGGATCGAGCTTCTGCCCTTCCGCAAACTCTGCGTCACCAAATACGAGCAGCTCGGCATTTCTTTCCGCTGCGCGGATATTCCGGAGTGCGACGAGGCTACGATCAGCCGGCTGAACCGGTGTATCCCCGAATCACTTCGCCCATTGTAAGCGGATGTTCCGGATTTCCGTCTTACCTTTCAGATCTCCTTCCCGGGGAGAAATATATTTCTGAGGGAAATCATATCTTCCCTGATAAATGATTCCGTCTTTCGTGTAAACAGTAATTCTCAGATACTCTAAATCAACCAGTAAAACCTGGGCAAGCCGTTCCCCGTCAAATATAACATAGCCCAGGCCGGGATCCAGGAATGCGTTGCTTTCCGCATGCAGCAGTTCTCCGTATTGTCCGTTCTCGTTTTTACCGAATACCCAGAGAGGTGCGTCCTCCCGGTCGTAATCCATCAGTCTGTTCGTCGGCCGAACAATTCCCAATGCAATATAATCTTCTCCGCAGGCCGCGCTGAGATACCAAAATCTTTCTTCAATCTTCGGCATCAATGCCGCATCACTGAGACGCTCTCCCGTATGGGTGTCAATCAGACTGCATCTCAACATTCCATCAAGTTCATATATGATCATCAGTGTCTTCTGATCCAGTGTCAGTTCTATGTCAAATACATCCGCTGCCGGATCCATCGGATAGAAAACACCCAGCTCGTCCGCTTTTACATCCGTATATCCGTTCTCATTCATGGTATAAGGCAACCGGTAAATACCATATCCGTCCGGTATCAGTGATGTGTCTACAACCGCTCCATTCTCGGTATGCGTATTGAATGTAAAAAAGACTGCATCCCCTGTTAAAACACTATGCCAATACGGCTCAAAGCTGTCCTCCCCCACTGATTTCTGTTCGAGATAAACATAATCAGGATACTCGTCTTCTATTCTGGTAAATTCTATCACTTCATTCTGAAGGACCGGGATTTTGAAATATTCTTCAATCGTTCTAGCCTTCTCATCCATCTCCTCCTGCTTTACTGCATTGTATTCAGCTGTATAAATGATTCCGTAGAAGATATTATCCACATATATATCAAGGTCAAACGATCTGTTCTCCTCTAACTTCCCGTTTTCATCAAGCCTGGGAAGAGAAATCCTATTGACTGCCGGGTAATAATCCATATAATCCGCCAGACGGATCCGCGTCGGTTCGCTCGATGCCTTCATTTTCTCAACCAGTTCTACAGATAGTTTCTTCTCCAGTACATTGTCGTAATGAAACCACAAACCGAACCCGTTTACGCCGTATTGACCCCATTGCGTCTGATTTCGGCTCCATTCCTCTTCTTCTGCGAGTAATGCGTCGGTATCACGGATTATTCCGGTAGAGATCTCACATCCCTTTTCGGTGAGCCGGATGACATGTTTCCATTGCACATCACTGATTCTCGTCTCTTCGTAATCACCCCAAGAGGTCTTTTCTTCGCCATATAACAGAGGATATTCGAGAAACGAGACTGTCAGTCCCGCTGCCGCAGACGCATCCCCGATCCGTGTTTCTTCTTTTATGATTTCGTTCTTCTCAATATAACGGAGCGTGCCGAACACTGCCACGGAACCGCCGATGCAGACCAGCAGAAACAGCGCCATAATTATCATATGTTTTCTCATATCGTCCCCCTGTCTTTTCCGGACTAACCCACTGTCCGGAAACCATTTCCTTTTCCGTCCAAGACCCCGTTATTTCTTCTCTCCCGTGATCATCTCGAGAGAACGGCCGACACGATCCGCCTGATAACCGTAAAGCTTCTTCACATACTCTACAAGCGAGCCGGCCTCTTCCTCGATCTCCGAGACGGACTTGTCGCCGATGAGCTTTCCCTCATGCAACATTAACGCACGGTCGATGAAGCCTTCCACCTCCTCAATCAAATGCGTGGAAAGAATGATCGTCTCATTGGGCTCCAGAATTCCCAGCAAGACCTTGTAAAAGTCTTCCCGATTGAACAGGTCATATCCGACGAACGGTTCATCAAGGAAAATATAATCCGCCCCCTGGCACAGTGCGAGGATGACTTCGATCTGGCTCTTCTGACCGGACGACAGATTCTTAATCGGTCGATATACCGGAAACTCGAAGAATTCCGTCAGCCCGCGAAACCGATCCCTGCGAAACTTCGGAAAATGTGCCTCATAAAAGTCCGCATGCTCCATCGCCGTCATTTCCGGAAAGAAGCTGAACTCACATGTGCCGAAAGACATTTTTGCGATATTGCTGCGGTTAACCGGCTCTCCGTCAATGAGAATCTCCCCTTCATATCCGAGGAGTCCCAAGATGCATTTCATTAAGGTCGTCTTTCCTGCTCCGTTCTCACCGAACAAACCTATCACTTCACCCTGCCCGATTGACAGGCTGATATCCTTCAAAGCTTCGAGTACTCTTCCGTACCGCTTGCTGACATTTCTCAATTCGATCATACGAGCATCCTCCAAATAGCAATTTCAATTTGCTCCGGAATCCGATCCGGCGGTGTCATTTTAAGATATATGGTGTAAAACAATACTCCGAGACCGATGCAAAAAAGCACGCCGATCAGGAGTGCCGTGACCGGAATGAGCAGACACCGTCTGTGCATCTCCCACCTATCTGAAACACGTTTAATCAAGTATACAGCCTTTGACGGATGTTGAAAACTTCTGTAATTCAGCAGTACCTCAGTTACCATCCAGAAGAAGAGCACCATTAAAAACAGAAACGCGCCTTTCGTCAAAGCCCCGAAATCCGCCATGATCCGTTCCACACGAACCCCGGTTTTCTCAAACGGAACATCCGGGATTTCATATGTGTAACGAACATCCTCTACCCACACATTAATGAGAGTGTGCTCATAAAGAGTCATGCGCTCTCCGTCCGGAAAGGTCACGATATATGCATGATCATTTTCCCGGTCCTTGTTAAGCCGTGAAAGGAACAATAACAAACTGTATAGGGCTAGCACGATCAGGCATCCGGCTATTCCGCAAAGAAACGCCCTTCGTAGCTTCGCATTGACCTGTCCCATCAAGCGGGGCGCATACCATTTGTCAGCAGTCAAATGTTTCATCTTCGGATCTTTCCTTTCCGTTATGAAGCTTTCTGAAGCAGAGTATTACCGAAACCACAACCGCTACGGCGACAACTGCTGTGAATATCCAATTTTCTTCCCGGATAAAACCGATTGTCAATACTCCCAGAACAAATCCAAGTATGGATGCATGAAGAATCTTCCTTCCGCGGACCATGGACAGGCAAGCGCATAAGAAGCCTCCGCAGATCACGTAGAATAACCCGTATAACCATCCCCGGATATCGGAAAGCGGAAGCACGCGGCAATAAAAGTGTTTCGTGTATAGGCCGTAGATCACATCGACCGTCCCATACTTGCTCCATGGCGAACCGCTGTAAATAAGACCTGCCGTTCCGACCGTGATGATTTCCATCATCCAAAGCATCAGCAGAAACAGAATGCATGCGACGATATCCCAGAGGAACACCTTTCTTTCGGAAATCTGCAGCCGTTCCAGCAGATATCTCTTTTGGGTGTTTTTGAGAAACAGACCCGCACACGCCAGCACAATCACAAGCGAGGCGATTCCGAAGACCACGATAAATACGACGTGTCCTTTTCCGAACCGGAAGGATACCGTCTTCTTCGCTGCCGTATAGACAAAGAATACAGCCCATGAGATAACCGGCATGGCAATCAACGTGATCAATACCCATTTCATCTTCAGGCGTAATAAAAGCGCCAGCACCGACAAATTCTTCTTCATCTCTTCCTCCCTCACTCTTCATCCCAGTATTGACCGATCAGCCGGATGGCTTCCTCGCGGCTGATTCCCATCTGCCGAAGCGCCCCGGTGATGCTTCGGATATCTTCCCGAAGCAGGTTCTCACGAAGCTTCCTGATCTTCTCTTCATCTATCTTCATGACGCTTTTTGCGCCGGCCTGTGACTCAATCAAATCCTCTTCCTCCAACAAGTGAAATGCTTTCTGCACCGTGTTCGGGTTGATCCCGAGAAGTGCCGAAAGGACGCGGCGCGACGGCAGTTCGTCGCCGTCCCGTATCGTCCCGGCAACTGCCCCGCGTTCTATGTACAGAAGGATTTGCTGATAAATCGGCGTTCCGTCAGTCGGTTTAAATGCGTCAAATGAAATCATAAGCGTTATCCGTTTCATCGAAACTGTATTAACCGTGTAATACGGTTTGACTGTATTATATGGCTAGTACAGTTGGTTGTCAAGAGGATTTTTTATATTTCACATTAGCATTCTTTTTTCTCTCTTTTGCCTTCTTGCATCCTCGCTGCACCGCCCACTATTCTTTTTTAGCTTCCGGGCGGTGCAACCACTCACTTTTTCCCATACAAAAATCGCCGGAAGCACACGCCTCCGGCGATTTTCAATCATCTTATCATGTTTCTCCCAAAAGCTAAGCTATGCGAATCTCACCCGAGCGCCACGTCAAGCGCCATCATCAACGTAAATCCGAACGAGAACATCAATACTCCGATGTTCGTGTGCTCTCCCGCTGACATTTCGGGTATCAATTCTTCCACGACGACATACATCATGGCGCCGGCCGCGAAGCTCAAAAGGTACGGCATTGCGGGAACCAGAAGTCCCGCAGCGAGAATCGTCAGAAACCCAAAGATTGGTTCCACCGCGCCCGACAGGGCACCGTCCTTAAACGCACTGAGGCGGCTCTTTCCGTTTGCGTGAAGAGGCATCGAAATGATAGCTCCTTCCGGGAAATTCTGAATCGCGATACCGATGGAAAGAGCAAGCGCTCCGCCGACGGTAATCGTCGCATTGTCTGCGAGAAAGCCTGCATATACGACGCCGACCGCCATGCCTTCGGGGATGTTGTGAAGTGTTACCGCTAGCACCATCATCGTTGTCTTCTGCAAACGGCTCTTCACGCCCTCAGGCTTGTCACTGTCCATATGTAAGTGCGGGATTACCGAGTCAAGGAACAGAAGGAGCAGTACGCCGAGCCAGAAGCCGACGACGGCCGGGACAAATGCCCACTTGCCCATCTTCTCCGACTGGTCCATCGCAGGCATCAGAAGGCTCCAGATCGAAGCCGCAACCATAACGCCTGCGGCAAATCCGGTGAGCGCCCGCTGCACCTTTTCATTGAGCTGCCCGCGCATGAAGAACACGCAGGCGGCGCCCCCCGCCGTACCGGCGAAAGGAATCAATAAACCGAGAATTACATCTTTCGTAAACATAGGGTTCCTTCCGTATTACAGTTTCTTCCCGTCCTTTAAGAGATTGGTCATACAGTCCGTTCCGAGAAGAATCGTCGAAGTATTATGCATCAGTGCAGATGTTGCCGGCGGCAATGTACCGAGCGCGCCGAACAGGATCAACGCCCCGTTAAATCCTATAACAAACCGGTAATTTCTGTCAATCCGTTTCATCAGTCCCGCGGCAAGCTTTCGAAGAATAACCAGTTCACGCAAATCCTCCGCCGCAATCGTAATGTCCGCGACTTCCCTTGCGATATTGGCCCCGCTTCCGATGCCTCCGGCCGTAGCGGATCAAATATACCGATTGCCACAGCCAGTTTCCCGGCGATTGCCAGATACAGCCAGGTGCAGCTCGGATCAAGCGCCCTGAACTTTTCCTTTTCCGTCTCGGGGACCTGCACATTTTCATCTTCGAAAACGAAATGCCGGCTTCCGATGACCGCGCGCTTTCCGTCAATCATCGTCGCGATTCCGTGTGCCACCACGTACTCGACTTCGCTGTACATCTCCGTATGGTGAAGCTTACAATCTCCTTCTTCTTTTATTCTTTACCCGCATAACGGATTAAAGTCCTATTGGATTCTTTCGACCGAAAGCACGGTATAGCCTGCTTCGGCGATAACCGCCGTAAGCTCCTGCTCCGTCGCCTCGCTCTTTCTTAAAAGGGTTACTTCCTTCTTCCCTACATCTGCCGTGCCCCAGCTGCCTTCCATGGAATTCAGCGCGTTTTCCACTCTTCTCGCGCAGTTCGCGCAGTGCATTCCGTCCACCTTAAGCCGGTATACGAAGGGATAGGAAGCCTTGTTCCGGTCCTTCACCTTTACCTTCTTCGGCGGCGGGGTCTTCGACCCGCAACATGAGGAGCCGTAACGGATTCTTCTGACCGTTCCGTAGATCGCTAACGCAACAATTCCCAATAAAACAATGATTACAACCGTGTCTCCCATCATGACACCTCCCTGATAAGATCCCGTTCGTACAAATCTTCATTTCCTTGCCACAACCGTAATCCACGGCTTGCTCTTATGATGATAAGCTTTTATCTTTGAAAAACCCGCTTCCGTGAGTGCCGCGGCGATTTCATCAACCGTGTGGCACTTCATTCCTTCAATAATCTTTTCAAACTTCAGAGCGCCCTCGTCGGTGCCGTCGGATTCATTGACAATCATGAAGATTCCGCCCGGCTTCAATACTCCCGCTACCTGTGAGAAGCACTTTACAAGACCGGGCCAGAAGTAAATCGTTTCAAATGCGGTTGCAAGTTCGTAGCTTTCCTTCGGCAGCGTAAGCACCGAAACATCGCCCTGTTTCACCTCGCAGCGTCCGCTTGCAATGGCTTCTTTGTTGTATCCGGAGGCTTTCGCAACAGACACCTCAGAATAATCAATTGCCGTCATCTTCGCCCTCGGAAATCTTTTCAGCAATTCTGCAGCATTTCTTCCACCGCCGCACCCGACATCCAACATCTTCTCCGGTTCCGTCTGCGGCAAATGTGACATGCCCCAGTCCGCCATCTTCGCATGACCGCTGTTCATGCCGTTGACCATCATTTTTCCTAAGAATCCTTCCGGTTTACGGGTCTGACTCACAAATTTTTTGAAAAGTCCCATCACAAACCTCCATTCAAAACACCAACTATCATCCGCACGGTATCTTCAACAGCGCCCTTTTCACACAGAACAATGTCTGAGTACTTCTCGTAAAGCGCACAGCGCTCGTCGTACATCTCCTTAAGAGTCTCTCCGTTTCGGAGTATTACGCCGCGTTTTCTTAAGTCTCCGAGCCGCTTTCGCATCTTCCCGAAGCTGACTTTCAGATATATGATCATCGCATTTTCCTTAAGATGCTTCATCGCGGCATCACTGTACACGACGCTTCCGCCTGTGGCGATTACCGTGTGCCTTGCGGAAATCGAAAGGACCGCCCGCTCTTCTTTTTTGAGAAAAGGTTCAATCCCTTTCGCTTCGATAATATCCCGCAGCTGGCAACCTTCCCTTTGCTGAAGAACGATATCGGTATCGACGAAATCCATGGCGAGCAGCTTCGCGAGAATCACGCCGGCGGTGCTCTTTCCAGAAGCCGGCATTCCGATCAGGACGATGTTCTGTTTCATGTAATCGAATTTCTCTGCTTTGCTCACAATTGATACTCCCTTTCACGCCGTCTGCAATTCCACCATACGCGCATAGATACCGCCTGCTGCCATCAGGTAATCATGGGTTCCCTGCTCTGCAATCTTTCCGTCTGTGATCACAAGAATCTGATCCGCATCGCGGATGGTCTTTAAGCGGTGCGCAATAACCAGAAGCGTCTTATTGCGGCACAGTTCCGAAATGGCTTCCTGGATTGCTCTTTCGTTGTCGGCGTCCACGCTGGCGGTAGCCTCGTCGAGGATGACAATCGGCGCATCCTTCAGAATGCATCTCGCAATGGAGATGCGCTGCTGCTCGCCGCCCGAAAGCGATGCGCCGCCCTCTCCGATTACCGTATCGAAGCCTTGCGGAAGCTGCATGATGAAATCATAACAGCGCGCCTTCTTCGCTGCCTCCTCGACTTCCTCGCGGCTCGCGTTGGGCTTTGCCATCGCGATATTGTTATATACGGTGTCCTGAAACAGATACACTCTTTGAAATACCATTCCGATATGATCCATCAGCTGACCCATCGGAACTGTCCGAACGTCTCTTCCTTTCACCAGGATGCTTCCGGCCTGCACGTCCCAGAAGCGGGCAAGAAGGGATGCAACCGTTGATTTGCCTCCGCCCGACGGACCGACAAGCGCGGTCATGCTGCCTTTTTTAATGGTAAATGACACGTCATGCAATACTGTCTTATCGGTGTAGCCGAAGGAAACATGCTCGTATTCGATTTCCGGCGAGCTGTTTGCTTCCTCGATGGCAAATGTGCCCTCGTCCGGCATTTCCCGCGCACTCATGACTTCTTCGATCCGGTCAAGGCTCGCTTCGGTCACGGTAAGCCGTGCCATTTGTCCGTAATAACTCTTGATTGCAATGAACATATCGAACAGGAACAGAGCCATGCCGACCATATAGATATCGGAGATTTCACCGCTGTTATGAAGAAATGCCGCAAGCGCAAGCACCAGAGACGTTCCGATGCCGAAGCAGAGATTAAGTGCGCGAGACCACGGCGTATAGTCAACCTCAAAGGAAATGCTGTCCTTGCAGCTCTTCTCGAATTCCTCCGTAAGGCGTTTGGAGCGCTCGCCGAGAAGGTTATAGGATTTGACGATGCCGATTCCTTCCGCAAAGTCAAGTACCTCTTCCGTGAGAGCCTCGCTGCACTCCTGCTTTGTTTTCGAGTGTGCAAGTGTATTCTTCAGCATTCCGTTTCCGATCAGAACGAAGATACCCGTAACGGCTAGGGAAAGGATGCCGAGGCGCCAGTCCATAAAGAACATCATCGTAACCATCAAAGCCTGGGAGATCAGGAACGATACAAGTTCCGAAAGGACACCCATGCAGTTTTCTTCGATAAATACCATATCGGTGGCAAGTACGGAACTGATCTTTCCGATATTGCCTTCGGTGTAATAGCCCATCGGAAGCTTTCTAAGATGATTGCCGAGCTGCATGCGCATATCGGCGAAAACCTTATAGCCTGCGCCAGACTGCAGGACGTTGTTGACGTGTTCAAAAACAATTGTCAGGATTACGCTTACGATCATTGCGATTCCGACATAGAGACACTTCATTTTCGTCATGGTTCCTTCCATGAAAGCGCTGACGGTTAAAAAGCACAGAATCAGCGGTGCCTTCATCGCAATTCCCTTTAAGAAGGAGAAAATGTAGGCCGCGCGAATGCGGTTTTTATATTTTCCCGTAGCGGAAACAATCCGATGTAATATCCGTATCATTATGCCTGCACCTCCTTAATCCGCCAGGTTGCCGCACCGACTGAAGCATTCCAGAGTTTCTCGTATTCACTGCAATCTTTAAGCAGCTTCTCATGCGTTCCGGACGCGATACAGCTGCCTTCCTTCATGACGCAGATACGGTCCGCGTTTTTAATGGTGGAAAGCCGGTGTGCGATGACCAGAACCGTTTTCTCTTTCACAATCTCATCTAAAGCCGCGTTCATCTTCTCCTCATTCTCGGGATCCATGAACGCCGTGGCTTCATCAAGAACAATGATCGGCGCATTCTTTAAGATGGCTCTTGCCAGACTGATACGCTGGCGCTCACCACCCGACAGCTGCTTTCCGCTGTCACCGGCCTGGGAATCGATTCCCTTCGGAAGTCTTGTAAGAAACTCGTCGCACTGTGCACGGCTTGCCGCGGCAAGTACCTGTTCTCTCGTGGCGTTCGGATTACCGATCAGAATGTTTTCATAGAGCGTAGTGTTAAACAGGAACTGCTCCTGCGAGACAAATGCCACCTGTCCGTTCAGTGCCTCTAACGTCATATCGGTAATGTCCTGTCCGCCGATCCGGATAGCTCCGCTTCCGAGGTCGTAGTAATGAACAAGAAGTTTAGCAAGCGTCGACTTTCCGCTTCCGGACTCTCCTACAAGCGCTGTCGTCGTACCCTGCTTAAGTGTCAGGGAAACGCCGCTCAACACTTCCTTCTCTGCGTATGCAAAATGCACATCGTCAAATACCACGTCATGATTCTCACCGCGGAATGCCGCATTGCCCGTCTTAAGCGGCTCGTGTTCCATCATTTTCTCAAGTTCCGCAATCTTATAGCTTAACTGCGGGAATTTGCCGGCGAAATTGAGTGCCTTCAGTACCGACGGTCCTACGGCAAACGACATGCAAAGAACCAATATAAGCTTATCTAACGAAACCGCGCCCGCAATGACCCATAAAGATCCCATCGGAAGGATCAGTAGGGCGAGACACGGTAATACGCCTGCATATGTTGCCATCCACGGCCAGCAGACGCGGTACCAATCTAACGTAAAGTCGCGGTATCGGCGTACCATTTCCCCGAAACGGCGGTAGGAATCGCCGTCCTTATTGAAAACCTTCACGACCTCCATACCGTTGACATACTCGATAATCGTGTTGTTCATCCCGGCTGCCGCCTCGTAGTAAGCTCCCATCTTCGACATGCCGGACTTCATCATCATTCCCATAGCGAGCATACCAATGACCAAAGGAATCAGTGAAAGCAGCCCGAGACGCCAGTCCGTAATAAACATCAGAAGGATAACGAGTATGGGGATAAATATATTGGCAATTCCTTCCGGTATCGCGTGGGCAAGGAGCAACTCTACCTGGTCGATATCGTCGGTGAAAACCTTCTTGATCCGTCCGGTTCCCAGTTCGCGGATGCTTCCGAGTGGCTGCCTTTCAAGTTTCCCCTGCAGGGATACCCGCAGATTCTTCAGAGTGTTGTAAGCGCTGATATGGGAAAATACCAATCCCTGCGTGTATAAAACCGCATAAAGGATTTCGCAGACGGCAATCGCAATCACACGGATTATGACATCCCGGGTTTCAATGCTCTCGCCTCTTGTCAAAGGAGAAATAATGCCATACAGGAAATAATACGGCAGGATGCTGCAGATAATTCCGACAGCCATCAGAATTACAGCTCCGACCGTGTATTTTTTGTATTTGCCGATATAGGGTGCAACACGTTTAAACATAGCATGTCCTTTCTGTTGTATCTATAAAACAATGATTCTACTATTGTAGAAATTCGCGGAATGAAGCCCTTCCGCGGCGGATAACAAGTTCTGTATCACAGCAAAGTCTGATCAGTTCCGGGTCATGTGTGGACACTAACACGGTGCTGCCGCCGTCCGCCAGTTCCCGAAGCATCTTCCCGACCTTCACCATATGCGCATAATCGAGTCCTGAGGTCGGTTCATCGAATAAAAGGAGCTCCGCACCCGCTGCAATTGCCGAGGCAATCGCGACGCGCTGCTTCTGTCCTCCTGAAAGTGCCATCGGATGCGTATCCTTATACCCCAGCAGTCCGAGACGCCTTAGTATTTCCAGGCACCGCTTTTCGTCCTTTACCGTCATGGACAGGAGCACCTCCGCCGCCACACTGTCCGTGAACAGCTGATGGTTCACATCCTGCATGACCATATAGGAGAAACCGATCCGCTTCCGTCCTTTATAGGTGACCCCGTCCGCCTCCAGACTTCCCGTACAATCCTTCTCCAGTCCGCACAGACACCTTAGAAACGTGGACTTTCCGGTTCCGTTCCGTCCGACAACCGCTATCACTTTGCCTTTCGGTAAGCTCAGTTCGGGAACGCAAAGACTCAGGTCTTCCCCATCCTCTTTTGTGAACTTATGCCTGCGGAAAATGTAAGGTTTCTTTTTGTAGGAAAAGTAGAAATCACGAAGAATGATTCCGTCGTTTCCCGAAACAGTCTCACGGCCCGCCGCTATGACCGCCGGGTCATCCTTTGGCTCCGTCCCCGTTTCGGATTTCTCCGGTTCATCATCCCGGAACAAATCCGCGTATTTCCGGTCCGCAGCCGTCGGCCGTAACGCCATCTCCTGCAATTCCTTTTCGGGAATCTTCGCGAAATCCTCTCCGTTCCAGGTCCCCGCGATCCGCCCTTTCTTCATGAAAACGGCGCGGTCGATGATCCCCGAAAGATACCAAAGCCGGTGCTCTGAAACAATTACCGTCTTGCCCTGTTTCTTCCAGGTAAGGATAATCTCACGAAGATTCTCCATGGCTGCCCAGTCCAGATTGGACGACGGCTCATCAAGAAGAATAATCTCGGGCAGAAGCGCCGCTACCGAAGCGCAGGCGATGCGCTGCTTCTCTCCGCCGGACAGTTCAAACAGGCTTCGGTCAAGGAGCTTTTCAATCCCCATTTCCGAAACGACCTGAACCTTTCGCTTTCGGATTTCCGAAGGCGGGAGCCCCACATTTTCCGGACCGAATACAATCTCCCCGTCCGTATCCACGGAGAAAAACTGGCTTCGCGGGTTCTGAAAGACCGTGCCTACCGTTCCTGCAAGGTCACAAAGCTCGGTTTCCGCAATGTTCTTTCCGGCAACCGTCACATTGCCCGCAAGTTCTCCGTTGTAATAATGCGGAATCAAGCCGTTGATCAACCGGATAACGGATGTCTTTCCGGAACCGGAAGCCCCGCATAGAAGCAGCGTTTCTCCGGCCTTCACAGTCAGGGAAACATCGTCAAGGGAATCTTCCGCGGAGCCCTTGTAGCGGTATTTGACATTTTCAATTTTGATTATCTGATCTGTCATACTACGTATTTAAAGACCACGAAGACAGCTGCCGCCGCGATAAATGCAACGACCATCAGCCAGTCAGCTGCTTTCATATGAAGCTCCGTGGCGCTTGTTCTTTTTACCTTTCCGCCCAGCCCGCGCGTAATTGCCGCGGCGGACAATTCATCGCCGATGTTCACGCAGGAGAATAAAAGCGGGATCATTCGGAATTCAATCATCTTCGCGGCATTTCCTCCGCCGAGCATGACGCCGCGCATCTTCATGGCGTCGCGGATGGATGCATACTCCTCTTTGATCGTCGGAAAGAACCGCATAACAACCGCCAGCGAAATCGTAATGCCGTCCGGAACGTGCATTCTTTGCATTGCCGAAACGAAATCTCCGATCTTGGTCGTCCTTACCACGTACCAGGCCGTGATCATTGCCGGCAGAAACTGAACGATGATACAGCAATACCCTAAAAGAAGTGCCGCAACGATTCCGGTCGACCCTTCGGAAAGCAGTCCGAACAGAAGCGCCAGAGCAATCCCGTAAAGTACCAGAAAGCGAAACGCCGAAGCATAATGCTTTTCCGTGATCAAAAGCACAATCGGTACCATTGTTACGGCAATCCGGACAGCCCACAGAAGCGGCGTCGTTGCACTCATCATAACGATGGCCGATACAACGAAAACCATGAACAGTTTTGTCCTCGGATCGAGCCGCATCTTACACAATTCCCGCTTTCTCGAAATGCTTCTTTACAACTGCCTTGCCGACAAATGCGCCAATGATTCCGAATACAAAGCACAGAATCAAAAGAACGGCAATCGTCTTCTCGTTGATGGCGCGGAACAGGTTGTCGCAGTATTCGGCCGAATATCCGCCGTCCAGAAGGTCCTTCCGGTAGGAATCCGCCGTAACGATAACCGGAAAGTAGTTCGCGCAGATCCACAGGCAGAACACACCGTGGCTCAGTGCCGTCTTCTTGAAACTCTTGTATTTTCCGGACTTTGCGATCAGATCGGCAAATACGCCGGCTGCAATGATCAGGGGCGCGCCCAGATAACCCATGCCGGTGATAAACATGAAGATTGCGATCAGGACCGACATTGTTGTCAGCATGCCGAACTTCTAAATCTTCGTGTAGAAAAGCATCATTGGGATCGATCCCACAAGCGGGATCATCACCACATACGAAGCGACAATATAGGGATGGATAAAGCCGAGCATTCCGCACGCAAACTCCACAACCAACAGCAGTGCGGTGAAGATCCCGACCGTGATAAAATCCTTCGCTTTTAAACCTTCTTTTTTCATTTAAACAACCTCCGTCATTTGGTTTAGTTACCCTTTGCTAACATAAAGTATATAGCACATTCAAAGCATAAATTCAATACTTTTTCGCTCTATTTTGAACTTTTCATTTACCTTACGCTAACCATTTAAACGGGAGCGCAAAAATCAGCCGCCGCAACACTTTTTTGCATTGCGGCGGCCAGCGTCAGGTGAGAGGTGTTATGCAATTTTCCAGGATGCCGCCTCGCTTCTTTCGGAAACGAAACGACGGTAGATTCCTTCTTCCTTCATGAGGGCCTCGTGCGTGCCCCTTTGAACGATGCGTCCCTGATCCACAACCAGAATCTGGTCTGCATTTCGCACGGTCTTCAGCCGGTGAGCGATCATAATGATTGTTTTGTCCCTCGTGAGTTCTTCGACTGCCTTCACGAGCTCCGCTTCATTTTCCGGATCGACGTTGGCAGTCGCCTCATCGAGAATGATGACCGGGCTGTCCTTTAAGATGGCCCGTGCGATGGAGATGCGCTGCTTCTCACCGCCCGAAAGCGATGCGCCGCCCTCTCCGATAACGGTTTCGTAACCGTTCGGAAGTGACATGATGAAATCGTGGCAGCGGGCTTTCTTAGCTGCTTCGATCACGCGTTCCATCGAAGCTTCCGGCTCGCCGAAACGGATGTTGTTGGCTACGGTATCCTCAAACAGGTAAACGCGTTGGAATACGAAACTGAAGTTCTTCATCAAAGCATCAAAGCTGTACTCTTTCACGTTCCGGCCGCCCAACGTAACCGTACCCTCCTGAACATCCCAGAAACGGGCAATCAGGCTCGTAAGCGTCGTCTTGCCGCCGCCCGACGGTCCGACGATAGCCGTCGTTGTCTTCTCCGGAATCTTAAGGGATACATCGTCGATGATGCGGCGGGATTCATAGGCAAATCCGACGTTCTTCAGTTCTATATCATAATTCTTCGGTACGATCTCTTCGCCGGAAATATCCATGGCCGGCTCGGCAAGAACGCCCTGCGCCTGTGTCACGGCAATGTCGATGGTACGAATCAGTGCCGAGAAGTTGCCCATCAGTTCCAGGCTTTCGTATACGAGGAATGACGACACCGTCATCATAACCGTGTAAAGAAGCTCCATCGATCCGTCGAAATAGAATTTGACGGAAGCTACGCACATGGCAATTCCCAGCAGCTTGGTCATAATGTTCTGAAGCGTCATGAACGGGATAACGGAGTACTCAAGAAGCGTATCGCCTTTACACTTCTCCCGGATTGCTTTACTGAGTTTCCTGGCTTCGTTTCCGGTCAGGTTGAAGTTCTTTACTTCGGCAATACCCTGCACATACTCGATGACCGCCGAAACAAGCGCTTCGTCCGCTACTGCTTTTCTCGGGGCCGCACGCTTTGCGGACATCTGCATCAATGCGTTGAAGACGCCGAACACGGCAACGCCGATCAACAGGATAACACCGATTCTCCAGTCAAAACAGAAGATCATTATGGTAATGACCGCCGTCGTAAGAATGCCCTGCGTTGTCATCATGATGACACGGGTTGCCACGTCGGCAAGTCCTTCCATCGTATTGGTCGTGATATTCGTAATGCGTCCGAGGCTGTTCCGGTTGAAATAACCCATCGGCAGGTACCGAAGGTGCTCCGCAATCTCCATACGCTTATTGCAGCTGCAGTGATAACCGGCTTCGCACTGAAGCATCGTCGTCTTGAGACCGACCAGGATCTGTCCCAGCACCGATACACACATGACGCCAAATGCGCCCCAGATATGCTTCGCGCTCATGTCATTGTTGATGATTCCCATGGCAACGATACCGATTGCCGGGATACGAAGTGCCGCGAAGAATGCTTTAACCACGCCGAGGATCATCGAAAGACGAAGTTTCCTGCGGTCGCCTGTATCGCAGAAGTTGAAGAATTTCTTTAATATCGCTAACATCACGCCACCTCCGTATCTTTCGTTCCGGTATGGTCGGTCCACATTTTCCGGTACAGGGCACTCTTGCTGAGAAGTTCTTCCTGCGTGCCCTCAGCCTCAACCACACCGTCATTGATCAATACGATATGGTCGGCCGTCGCGATCGTCGACAGACGGTGCGCGATAACAATCAAGGTCTTGCCCTTAACGAGCTTCGCAACCGACTTCTGAACGATTGCTTCATTCTCGGGATCGGTGTAAGCCGTTGCCTCGTCTAAGATAACTACAGGCGCGTTCTTAAGCATCGCACGCGCGATAGCGATACGCTGCCGCTCTCCGCCCGAAAGATGTGCTCCCGATCCGCCTGCGATCGTCTGATAGCCTTTCTCGAGCTGCAGGATAAACTCATGACAACCGCACGCCTTGGCTGCGGCGATTACGTCTTCATCGGTTGCTCCGGGACGACCCATCCGGATGTTCTCCATTACGGAAACATCGAACAGGTAATTGTCCTGGGACACATAGGCAATGTTCTTGTTATACTCATTAAGAGCCATCTTGCGGATGTCCGCTCCGCCGTAAAGGATTGCCCCGCCGTCGACATCCCAGAAGGACGCGATCAGCTTGGCAACCGTCGACTTGCCGGCGCCCGAAGGGCCGACCAGCGCGGTTACCTCTCCCTCATTGATTTTAAGATTCACGCCATGAAGCACCTCCTGATCCTGATAACCGAAATGCACATCCTTAAGCTCGATTGCATTGCCCTTCGGGGTGACTGTTGAAACATCCGGACGCACCAGGTCACGCTTCATAAGAATTGATGTCGCCTCTCCGACAATCACGCCCATCTTCGAAACATCGTCCATGTAACTTGCGACACGGACGAACGGTCCTGCGAGGCCGAGTGCCAGGATAATAAGCATCAGAATGTCCGGTCCCGAAGTCCATCCCTTCATGAAGAACCATGCCGAAAAAGGAAGCAATGACAGCAGCTGCGCAGGCATCAGCGCCATTCCGCAGTTCTGGTCAATGTTACAACGCCGCATCCACTCAATGAAGCAGTCAGCGCCCTCTTTTGCGGCGTGGACGAATTTGTCGTAAGAGGTTTTTGATTTGCCGAACGCTTTGATGACTTCGATTCCGTTGATGTACTCGACGGCGGTGTCATTTAACGCCTTCGTCTTCTGAATCGCGTTGTCGAAATCTTTCTGGGACGTGCCCATCATATGTCCGAAGAATATCATGCCGACCGGAAGGCTGAGAAGCGACAACAGCGTCAGTCTCCAGTCGATCGTAAGCATCAGGATGAAGATACCGACCGGAACGATTGCGTTCGAAAGCACCTCCGGAATGATGTGTGCCAGCGTCGTTTCAATCGAATCGACACGCTCAATGATAATGTTTTTATATGTGCCGGACGACTGCTCCAAAACATCGCCCAGCGGCATGCGTGAAAGCTTCGTCGTCAGTCTCCGACGGATCTCCGCCAGCACGGAAAATGTGGCCTTATGAGACAGCGTCGTCGAAATCCCGTGTAACAGTCTGCACAGGATCCAGAACAGCGCCATCAAAGCGACCTTGTTCATGCAAAATGTTTCATCCGCGGTATGGTCTACAAGCCCTTTTACCATATCCCCGAGATAAAGATACGGGATGAAGCCGCAGATCACGCTTCCGAACGCAATGATAACACTCAGGATGTAATGGATTTTATGGATTCCCGCGAATTCCATTACCCAGCTAAGTGCCGAGCGTTCCTTCTTCTTTGTTTGTTGACTCATGGTGTTCCTTTCAGCGATTAGCATTTGCTAACCACAAGCAATTTTAAAACTGCCGCGATGGGCAGTCTGCTCTAAAATCAAAAAGGCGAACGGTGTTCACCTCGCTAACGAGAATACACCGCCCGCCCTGATGAGTCAAGACACACATTTTCCGTTTTGTTCACCTTTCGCCAAGCATAACATTTAGCCAACCGGGGGTGAAAAACCGGTCTAACGTATCCGCGTAATGAAGTGCCTCTTCCTTCGGAAAACCATGCTTCAGCGCCTCGAAGATTGCCTCCACCTGCGTTGTCACCAGAAGATGCAGTTCTCCTTCGGGAAGCTCGATCACGGGGTCTCCCCGCTTCTGCAGTTCCCGGATAAACTTCAACGTCGCGGTTTCTTCCAGTTTCGCGGTGTCGTGAATAAAGTTTTCATACAGTGTTCCGTCGGAGCAATTCACTAACAGGCGGAATTCCTCCTCATGACTGTAGATAAACCCCATAGCCCACCGGCAGCCTCCTGTCTGTTCCGAAAACATGCGGCCTCCGTTCTCCATTTCCTCGTATTCTCTTCTCTCACGTTCCCGGTATTCCCGTTCAAACTCTGCTCTCACCGGTTCCACGAGACTCGCGAACATATCGTCCTTGCTCGGAAAATGCTTATAAAGCGCAGACGCACTAACCCCTGCAAGTACGGCTATATTCCGCATGGACGCCTCTTTGAAGCCGCATCTTTGAAATTCCGTTTTTGCAGCAGCCACAATTCTCTCGTGACTGTTTCTTCTTTGTTCAGCCATATTCTTATCTCCTAAAATTCTGACGGGAGTCCCGAAGGACTCCCGTCAAAAAGCTTATGTAAAGGCAAGAAAAACATATGCCGGACCGGCTATTTCAGTCTCTTAAGCGAGTGCTCCGCCGAGTTTTCTGCACTCCGCAAGTGCTTCATCTGACGGTGCATCGTTACAGATTACAGGATCGCTCGCAAGGACCGCTCCGTCATTCTCACACTGTTCTTTCCAGTTGCGCATCCACTCGCCGTCTCCCCAGCCGTAAGAGCCGAAAAGCGCAATCTTCTTTCCGGAAAGCATCGACTCACACTGAGAAAACATCGGCTCGAATTCGCTGTCCTCGAGCTGCTCGCATCCCATGGAAGGGCATCCGAAAGCCGCGGCATCATATGCGCCGAGCGTGTTCGGATCAAATTCCGATGCGGCGAAAAGGGTTCCCTCTGCTCCGGCCGCTTTTACGCCTTCCAATACAGCACCGGCCATTGCTTCGGTATTACCCGTACCGCTCCAATACACAATACATACTTTATTCATTTATGTTACCAGCCTTTCTTATTTTATTAGCGGGACGCGAAGCACACTTGCCTGCGTCCGTCGTAATCCGTTCAGATTGGAACCGTGAGGCGCTCCAGCCGTTCTCCTCCGCTTAACCGTTTTACGAACCAGTTCGTACAGCGGCGGTAGGTTTCAAACTTCCGCTTCGCTTCCGTTTCGTCCCCGTAGACCTTCCAGCATCCGACTGCCTTGTATCCGCCTGCCCGGTTCTCAATGAAACCTCTTACATCTTCCGGCGGATAGCCGAGAAACAAACCAATCTCATGCGGGAAATCCCGTCCTTCGGAAATTCTTTCAATCAGTGTCGCTATGCAATTTTCCTTCTTCTCCGGGTTATACCCGAATTCCCGCAGCAACTTCGCGACGTTCTCCGTTCGGAAGTCTTTTCGAAGCTGTTTCGGCCGAAAAGCATATATCAATGCGTTCTGTCCCTCAAATCGCAACGTCACCAGAATGACACCCTTCGGGGATAACTTCCGGTTCCACTCGCGGACAGCCTTAAGCATCTCGCTTCTGGTCGTATACCGGTACCGATACAGTCTTCCGGTCTTCAGACCCGCCAGAGTCGGGGCACACATCTTCGCGATCATCATCTCTTCCGCCATGTATGCTCCTCCCGAAGCGGTGCGCAAATGATATCCCTGTTGCGTCAGCGGTTACCCTCCGCTAACTGTTTTGCATTGTATCATATCAAAGCAGAAAATACAACCCCATTTTTTATATTTTTCAATATTTTATTTGCATTTGAAACAATAGCCTTGAATCAAAAACGAGACGCATGCCATGCTGCATCTTCCTGCATGCGTCTCGTTGGTTATCATTTGCTAACCATTTTTATTCTTCCGTCTTCAAGGCAGCAACCATATCAATATGCTTATTCTTTCTTGCTACCATCAGTCCAACAATGAAGGACACTGCAAACGTGAGCAGTATCGCCGTCAGGTATGTTGCCGGTCCGAGTACCAGCTTCAGCTCGTATTCCGACGCAAGCGCGACAAGAAGGTACTTCAATACGCCCACACCGGCAGGAATACCGATAATAATGCCGATCACCGTAAGCCACAGGTTCTGACCGATCAGGAGTCTTGCAATCTTACTGTTCTTAAAGCCGACGACCTTCAGCGTCGCCATTTCTCGGTAACGCTCCGTATAACTCATAACGCCGAGGTTATAAAGAACGACGATTCCGAGCACGACGGCTGCGATAACCAGAAGCACGATCATTACGTTCATCAGTTCCATAAACGTATCGAAGGAATCGAGAATTGACTGCTTGCTCTGGCTGTTTAAAATATGCTGATTCTGCGCGATTTCCGTCTCGTCGGTGAAAAGTGTGCTGACGGTATAAGGAATGCCAACCTTATCGGCGTAAGCCTTTGTCATGACTACGCTCTCGCTCATGGAGGAAACAATTCCCGCAACCGGAACGGTATACTTCTCGTCGCTGTCAAAAGGCTCAAAGCTCAGCATATCTCCGACCTTCAGGTTAAAGTCCCTCGCGATTCGGCCGCAGACATACGCACCGTCGTCCGAAAGCGTAAAGAATTCCATATCCTGATCCGGGAAGCGTACTTTGTCCCGCGTTACGCTGTATATTTCGAGGACAAATCCCCTGTCCTCGATCTGAATGCTTCTCTGGGCGCACCAGTCTGCCTTGTACAGCTCGGCGAGTTCCGCAGCCTCCGCATTCGTGATGCTTTCCGCATCCAGATACACTCTCGTCTTATAGTTGATTGCCTTATCATAAAAGGCATCCATAAAGGCGTTCATTGTATCAAGCATACCCATGCTTCCGACAATCAAAAGCGTGCAGCCGACAATTCCGAACAGCGTCATAGCGGTACGGGCCTTATGGCGAAGACAGTCACGGAGGTTCCATTTGATGCCGAAACCAAGTGCCTTAAAGGCTTTCGTCTCCTCAATCCGCATATGCTTCATCCGCTTCGGACTGTAAGGCCGTAACGCGTCCGCGGCAGTTCCCTGCAGCATCTTCTTAACCGAAAGGAAGCCGATCGCGGTAAGAAACAGATTCATCACCGCAAGCACGAGCCAGCAGAACCACGGCACATACAGTTTCCAGCTGGGCATATCGATATAAGTACCCATCGCGCCGTTCGGATTCATAATATACCACCCGAGCAGATACCCGATTCCTATTCCGAGCAGCGTTCCCGCAAGCCCGATGAAAAGCGCGTAGGACGTATAGTGGCGAAGGATCTTCGCATCCCGGTAGCCGAGTGCCTTTAATGTACCGATCTGTGTCTTCTCACTGGCGGTGATTCGGTGCATCGTCGTTACCATGGTAAGGATTGCAATCGCAAGAAACAATACCGGCAACACGGATCCCATCGTCTTTCCTTCATTAACTTCACCCTGTGCCTCGCTCCAGGACACGGTCTCGTCCTTTGAAAGCACCATGTAAGTCTTTCCGAATACCTCTTCCAGCTTCTTCACCAGATCTTTCTTCTCAAGCTCCGACTTGATATGAAGCTGCGGATAGAAACCGGCGGTTCCGAGTCCGGGAAGCAGTTTATCAAGTGCGTTTCCAATCAGCGCCGGGGAAACATAAGCATAACCGTAGGAATGGAAATCCGGCATTACCTGCGTCTCGTCCGGAAGGCAGATCAGATATTCACTGGATTTTACGAGTCCCTTGACTCTTCCGCCGAGGGTGATGGATTTATAGACAAATGTCATCTCATCCCCGACCTCTATGTCATTGGCTGCGGCAAAGGAATCACTGAGCCATATCCCATCGGGACTTTCCGGATCGTAAGCCTCGCCTTTTGTGACGAGTACGCCGGAGATATTCATGTTTTCGCTGACAGTGAGCGCAACAATGTCGGGATCATTCTGCACCGTCGTATTGACGCTCAGAAAACGCGTGGCATCGGTTACGCCGTCAATGGCAAGGACCTTTTCCAGATCCGCCTTTGTGAAGCCGCCCTCGTTGATCACGCGGAAATCGGCGAAGCCGGTCGCCTCATAAATCTCATCGGTATCCACCTTCAGGCTGTACCATTCAATGTTAAAGCCGAAGAAGATTCCGACGCCGATCCCGATCATAATGACCATCGAGATAAACTGGGCTTTATAAACCCAAAGCGTACGAAACAGTTTTCTTTTTAACATTACCAATCCACCTCTTCCACCGAAAGCGGATTAGCCTGCTCCTCACAGGACTGAATCCGGCCGTTCTTCACACGTACTACGACGTCTGCCATCTTGGCAATGTTCTGGTTATGCGTAACAACGATGATGGTTTTCTTCATCTCCCGCGCCATGGAAAGGAGCAGTTTCAGTACGGTCACGCCGGTCTCGCTGTCGAGTGCACCGGTAGGCTCGTCACAAAGAAGAATCTTCGGATTTTTCGTGAGTGCTCTCGCGATCGACACACGCTGCTGCTCGCCGCCCGAAAGTTCCGACGGAAAATTATGCTTATGATCTAAGAGCCCCACTGCCTCAAGCATATCGTGACTGCTTAACGGATCGGTTGCAATCTCCTTTACGAGAGCCACATTCTCAATGACCGTAAGCGTCGGGATCAGGTTGTAGCTCTGAAATACAAATCCGACCTTCGCCGCACGGTAATCCGCCATCTCATTGCTGTTCAAAGTGGATATGTCACGTCCGTCTACCGTGATGGTTCCTTCGGTCGGATTATCAAGTCCGCCGAGAAGGTTTAAAAGCGTACTCTTTCCGGCACCGCTCGGCCCGAGAATAACGACAAATTTGCCTTCCTCTAAAGAAAGGTTTACGTGGTTCAATGCCCACTGCTCGTGATCCCCGTTTTTATATACGCGGGACACATTTTGAAATTCAACAATACCCATGTTACTTTTTTATCCTCCCTATAAAGCTTCTATAAACAGAGGGGGAGGTGCCGTGCAGCCTTCTGCTTTGCGGTACCCCCCTCTTATTCACACACAAATTACATCATGAAATCGACTATTTACATTTATGGCAAGCGCCGTGCATCGCGCAATTCGCGCAGCCGCATCCGCAGGATGTTTTGCCCTTCTTCTTATCGCGTACAAGCTGCATGGCAGCAAGCGTAACGCACAATAAAACGATCAGCAAAACAACGATTGTACCGGCATTTGCCGCAAGCCATCCAAACATGTTACACCTCTCTTACTTGACACGAACCTTCTTCGTAAGCTTTGTTGCTTCCTTGTAAGGTCTTACCAGCATATAGATCATTCCGGCAAGGATCAACGCGGATACAGCGATTCCGATTGCATTTCCGTCACCGGTAAATGCGCCGCCGAACTGTTTGATCATCAGGGCGATGATGTAAGCGAATCCGCACTGATAAAGGATTGCGAACCAGGTCCATTTCGCGTTGTTCATTTCTCTTCTGATCGCGCCGATTGCCGCGAAGCAGGGTGCGCAAAGAAGGTTGAATACAAGGAACGAGAATCCGGCAACCTGCGTAAACGCAGCACTGATACTCTTGATGTCACCGTACAGAATCCCCATTGTTCCGACGATGTTCTCTTTCGCTACCAGACCTGTCACACTTGCAACGGCTGCCTGCCAGTTGCCCCATCCGAGAGGCGCGAACATCCAGGCAATGCCGCCTCCGATGGCCGCCAGAATCGAGCTGTCAATCTCTTCCTCGGAAAGCATTCCGAACTTACCGTCAATCCATCCAAACGAGGAAGTAAACCATACTACTATTGTAGAAAGAAGGATGATCGTTCCTGCCTTCTTGATGAAGGACCAGCCGCGTTCCCACATGGAACGAAGCACATTGCTGACCGTCGGCCAGTGATATGCCGGAAGCTCCATAACGAACGGAGCAGGATCGCCGGAGAACATCTTCGTCTTCTTCAAAATGATACCGGAGATAACGATTGAAGCCATTCCGATAAAGTACGCCGAAGTGGAAACCCATGCGCTGCCGCCGAAGATCGCGCCGGCAACCATGCCGATGAACGGAAGCTTCGCGCTGCAAGGGATAAATGTGGTTGTCATGATCGTCATACGGCGGTCACGCTCATTCTCAATCGTACGGCTTGCCATAATACCGGGCACGCCGCAGCCGACACCGATCAGCATCGGGATGAAGGATTTGCCGGACAGGCCGAAACGGCGGAATATCCGGTCAAGGACAAATGCGATACGGGCCATATAGCCGCATGCTTCCAAAAATGCAAGAAGCAGGAACAATACAAGCATCTGCGGAACAAATCCGAGTACCGCGCCGACACCGGCGATGATACCGTCAAGGATCAGGCTCTTCAGCCAGTCCGCACAATTTGCTTTATCCAAAAGGTTCTCAACCAATACCGGAACGCCGGGTACCCACACGCCATAATTGGCAGGATCTACGCCGCCCTCGTATTTTTCGTACATAGCAACTGCATTTTCAAGATCCTCAAGGGAAGCCGTTTCCTCGGTCTCCTCAAGGGTTTCCTCATCAACGAGGGTATACGGGAACTCTGCATCTTTGCCTGCGTAATTGGCAACGAGGCCGCGAAGGGCGGTTACTGCTGCTGCAGCGTCGTAATCTTCTGCTTCGGAATCAAGAGCCTCTTCCGCTTCCGCGATGTCAATTCCGTCCGCCTCTGCTTTCGCGAGAAGGCCTTCGATGATCGCGTCGGTGTCGCCGTATTCATCCTCGGCATCGGCCGTCTTGCCGGAGCCGATTCCAAACAAATGGTAGCCGTCACCGAACAATCCGTCGTTCGCCCAGTCGGTCGCCGGAGCTCCGACGCCTACCATGGCGATCCAGTATACCGCGAACATGATCAGTGCGAAAATCGGAAGTCCGAGCCAGCGGTTCGTTACAACCTTATCGATCTTATCGGACTTGGTCGCCGCACCTGCATTTTTCTTCTTATAGCAGGACTTGATCACCTCGGCAATATAAACGTAACGCTCGTTTGTGATAATGCTTTCCGCGTCGTCGTCCAGTTCCTTCTCGGCTGCCTGAATATCCTTTTCAATGTGTGCTAACGTGTCTTTTGAGATCTTCAGCTGCTCAAGTACTTTGTCATCGCGCTCGAACACCTTGATTGCGTACCAGCGCTGCTGCTCTTCCGGAAAGTTATGTACAACCGCCTCCTCAATATGCGCGATCGCGTGCTCGACCGGTCCGGAAAATGTGTGAAGCGGCACGGTTTTCGTATGCTTTACGGCGTCAATCGCCGCCTCTGCAGCCTCCATAACGCCGTCGCCCTTCAATGCGGAAATATCAACCACTTTGCAGCCGAGTCTTCTGGAGAGCTCTGCTTCGTTGATCTTATCTCCGTTCTTCTTTACGACATCGATCATGTTAATGGCTACCACAACCGGAATGCCGAGTTCCGTAAGCTGTGTCGTCAGATAAAGGTTTCTCTCAAGGTTCGTTCCGTCTACAATGTTCAGGATTGCATCCGGTCTCTCGCCGATCAGATAATTTCTTGCTACCACTTCCTCCAAAGTATACGGGGAAAGGGAATAAATACCGGGAAGGTCGGTGATGATAACATCGTTGTGTTTCTTCAGTTTTCCTTCCTTCTTCTCAACCGTTACGCCCGGCCAGTTTCCAACGAACTGGTTGGAACCCGTAAGTGCATTAAAGAGCGTTGTTTTACCGCTGTTGGGGTTACCCGCAAGAGCAATTCGCGTACTCATCTTCCTGCCTTCCTTTCTTATTCCACTTCAATCATTTCGGCATCCGCTTTGCGGATGGACAATTCGTAATTCCGTACTGTCACTTCAATCGGATCGCCGAGCGGAGCAACCTTACGGACATACACCGAGGTGCGCCTCGTAATACCCATGTCCATAATGCGGCGCTTTACAGCACCTTCTCCGTGCAGCTTAACAACTGTTACGGTTTCGCCGATTTTGACATCTCTTAATGTTTTCACTTCTTTTCCTCCTTTATCGAGCGGTTACCCGTCCCTTACATTCCTTTGTGGTTTCTAAGACCTTTCTGTTTCCGCGGTTCTCTCAGCCCGACCCGCTTTGCGGTGAAGCTAAGGCTTCTCGTTTCCGCGGTTCTTCCAGCCTCCTAAACCATAATCTTTCTTGCCAGTTCTTCGCTGACTGCCACTCTGCTCTCCTTGACCTTCAGAATCAGATTGTCACCGAGCGAGCTTACAATGCTGACCTCTCCGCCGATATGAAAACCAAGGTCCTCCAGGTGTTTTCTTACCTCGGGACTTCCTCCCAGTTTTCGAATAATCTGCGGCTGGTCCTTTTCCGCATAAATTAGAGGCATCATACTGTTCCTCCTGCCTTTATTATCAGATTAAGCCTTCCATTCGGTTAGCATTATCTAACTATCAATATTATAGTTAGAGTCGGCTAACTTGTCAAGTTGGAATTCATGATACATTTTACTGAAAATAAGGAACCATAAGTTGCTATTTTGGTAAATCTGTGGTAAAGTTTTCCTAATAGAGATTGGAAAGGAGAATTCTAATGGCACTTCAGGAATCCGGAGAGATGTATCTGGAGACGATTTATGTTTTATCCCTAACCTCTTCCGCCGTACGCAGCATCGACGTAGCGGAATATATGGGGTTCAGCAAACCGTCGGTCAGCCGCGCAATCGGCTTATTGAAAAGCGAGGGCCTTGTTAAGATTGATAAAGACGGTTACCTCAAGCTTACCGAGGCGGGTCTGATTCTTTCCAAGCGTATTTATGAACGTCACACGGTTCTCTCGAAGCTCTTTACGCAGCTTGGCGTCGATGAGAAGATTGCTTCTGAGGACGCGTGTCGAATTGAACACTATATCAGCGACGAAACATTTTCCGCCATCAAACGGCATATGGAGAAATACATGCCGAAGGAAGCCTGATTCGTCCCGCATGATATACAACGAAAACTCTTAATTGTTTCCATAATAAAGCGAGAGGGCTATTCCGCCCTCTCGCTATTTTTCTCGCGTTTCGTTTTTCGCTCGCTGCTTTCTGTTCCCGCACGCGTGCGCTACACCTTTTCTCTTTCTCATCCTTTTTTGATAAATCGGATCAGAATCATCACTGCGCCGGATAAAGCAAATCCGATGCCCAAAAACAGGAACACCAGATACCGCCGGTACAGGCGCGCATACAGGTCATTGGAACCGTCCAGCACGGACCGGTGCGCAAAGTGAAAGAAGAGGCTCAGTCCGAAGCAAAGCGCCGCCAGAACCAGCAGCACGATTCCGCATACCATTAGTTTTTTCTCCATGTCAGTCTTCTCCTTTTCTTTCCGCAGTCTCGTATCGCACGCCTTTCTTTTTGAGCTGTTCCCGCATCTTATTCACTCTCTCCTGCGGAAACCTTCGTCCGATACAGTTCTCAAGCATTACGACGCGTACACCTGTCTTGGCCGCTCCGAGAGCGGTCTTTCCGACGCAGCCGCACTCGTCCAGACCGCAGAGTGCCACCTCGTCGTACTTCTTTTCTTTCATGTATTCGCGAAACTTTTTCGCGGTATAGGTGTTCGACAGGTTCTTTTCAAAATAGAGCTCCGAGACAATGTCAAGCCCGTCGTACAGCTTTGCGCCTTCGGTTCCCCTAATGGAAAATCCGATGAACCACCGGTTGGTCGCGATATTCGGCAAGATGTGCGCGATATAGAGGATATCCGCTCCGTCGCTTTGATACCGGTGAATCGCGCGGTTTACCGAAGCCGTCAATTCCGCAGCGTCATACGAGAACATTGCTTTCCGCTTCGATCCCAGATAATCATTTTGCATATCGATCACAAGCAGTGCTTTTTTATTCTCCATAGGTTTTCTCCCCGAAACATTTTTCATCGGTTTTTGAAGCTTCCGCCCAATCTGCCAATCTGAGAACAGCGGTTTTTCTGATTATACCACAGGCCCATTTTCCTGTCTAACGAAAAACTTTCGAAAAAGTTGAAAATTCCCTCTTGACTCTCCCACTGTGTAAGGGTTTACTATGAGAACGAGCTCAAGAAAACACGCCTCGATCGATGTATCGGGCATCCCATGGGAGGACGATTATGTTACGAATCGGAGATTTTTCGAAATTAGCACGAGTAAGTATCAGAATGCTTCGTCATTACGACGATATTGGGCTTCTGAAGCCTGCTATGGTGGATGATCTGACGGGATACCGCTATTACCGCGAGGATCAGCTCTACGTTATCGCACGGATTACGGCGCTGAAGGATATGGGATTTTCCCTGGCAGATGTCGTGAAGATGCTCGATATCTACGAAGATGCGGACAAGATGGACGCGTTTCTAAAAAAGCAACAGGAGGAACTCACCGCTCTTTCCGCGCAGACGGAGTACAAACTGATGCTTCTCGAAACAGCCCGAAAGAGGCTTGGAAAGGAGCATATTATGAATTTTGATGTTACGGTTAAAACGATTCCGGAGCGCTACGCCGCTACGGTACAGATGATTGTCCCCGGTTATGCGGACGAAGGCATGCTCTGGACAACGATGTTTGCGGAGACGGCCGCTACCCCGCTCGTGCAGGCAGATCCCTGCCTGGTTGCCGCGCAGTTCTTAGATCCGGAATATAAAGAGGAGGATGTAGAAATTCTTGCCTGGATGACGGTCAAAGGGACCTACAAGGACACGGAGCATGTGAAGTTTAAGACGCTTCCCGCAGTAAAGGTTGCAAGCTGCATCGTACGGGGCAGCTATGATCAGATGGGCGATGCCTGCGCATCCGTTGCCTCCTGGATTGACGCAAACGGCTACAAGGTAAACGGACCGATGTTCAACATCTATCATGTAAGTCCCGCCCAGACGAAAAATGTGAACGAGTACGTTACCGAGGTTTGCTTCCCGGTGGAATAATCCGGCAAGCCTGATGCAAAAGGCAGACCGGTCCGCACGGAGGACCGGTCGACCCGTTTGAACTCTGACTCGGCTGAAAGCCGACTGACCCAACTTGGAGGGTGAAAAATAATGCTTCCCGACAGTAACCTGTAGGGAAGCATTTTTGTATGCTGCATTTTGTGTCTTACAGTGGCAATCTGAAGGACATCCTCTTGATGCGTTGTTCTGTTATACTCTGCCGATGCCGATGAGTTGTTATGCCGTACTCTGCCTTAACGGTTTTGACGGCAATTCGTTTATGCCCGTCTCGATCGAATAATCAGGACGCACACAAGCACTACGGCAATCACTGCAATTGCAGGCAACAGCAATCCCGTCAGCAGAAGGACAACGAATCCGATAATCCCGAAATATAGGACAAACCTTGAGAACAGCCGGTCCTGGTAACTTCTTCGAACGCTTTCCGGCGCGCCGCACTCACGAATGTGCCTGTTCTGCGTCAGGTAAAGGCTTACCAGATAAATGACCGCGCCGATAGTTAATATGACGGCTGCACCGATCACGACGGCCGGTAAAACCTCTGCCAACAATTTATTGGATATTTTCGGGCTTACGTGTATTACCTCTTTTCTGGCCGGTACGATAAAAAGACAGATTGTAAGAACCGGAACAAACAGAAAAGTAAGCAGCGCAACCAAGCCGTTCCGGTTAAACTTTTTGCATGCGATCTGCGCCACATTTTCCGCCATCGCATTCGTTCCGCCGTTTTCTTCCTCATCCGGTGAGGACTGAAGCAATCCCTGTCGAAGCAGTTCGTCGGCGGATACCTCCAGCAAATCCGCAAGCGCAGGGACAAGTGACAGTTCCGGAAGCGACCGGTCGGTCTCCCACCGGCTAACCGTTTTGTCCGAAACATAGAGCCTGTCCGCGACTTCCTTCTGTGTCAGTTTCTTTGCCCGACGAAGTTCCGCAAGATAAGATCCGAAAGATTTTGTGTCCATATGTGAACCCCCGTTCAATTTGATGCCGCCATTGTAACAGCACCTTCTAAGGTTGTCCATCCCTTCGCGCTCTAATCTGACTCTCCGTTTGCGAGAGTCAAGGTTTTACGGGGCTTTCGGAACACCGGGATGCTGCCGCGGCATCGGTTCTTCCCCTAAAAAAAGCGGCGGACGCCGAGGCATGGCATTCGTGCCGATTCATATGATAAGGTGGCGGACACCTCATCACGGCATCCGCGCCGTAGCATTCTTACTGTATTGTTCCTCCGCCGAGGACGATGTCTCCGTCATACAAAACCGCCGCCTGGCCTGCCGTGATGGCTCGTTGGGGTTCGTCAAATGTAATCTTCACCAGGTCATGCCCGATCGGTGTGACATTTGCCCACTGCTCCTTCTGGCGGTAGCGAATCTTTGCTTTGCAGCGGAAATCCTCTGTCGGCGCATCCCCGCTGATCCAGTTGAAATCAGCCACAGTGAGCTCGCGGCTCATCAAATCATCGTTTCTTCCGAGTACGACCTCGCGTGTCTCGGGGCGGATCTCACAAACATAAAGCGGCTCGGAAGCTGAAATGCCGAGGCCTTTTCTTTGCCCGATCGTGTAATGGATAATGCCTTTGTTGGGACCGATCACATTGCCGTCTTTATCGACGAAATTGCCCGTCTCCGGCACCTTTCCGGTATAGGTTTCAATGACCTTTGCGTAGTCTCCGTCAGGGACGAAGCAGATGTCCTGGCTGTCAGGCTTGTCAGCGTTGACGAAACCGCTCTCTTCCGCCTCTTTGCGGACGTCAGTCTTGTTCATGCCGCCAAGCGGGAAGCATGTATGCGCAAGCTGCTCCTGGGTCAGGGAATAAAGCACATAACTTTGGTCCTTTGATTCGTCAGCTGCCTTCTTTAAGAAGTACTTGCCGTCCTTCTCTTCGATCTGCGCATAGTGACCGGTTACGATAACGTCACAGCCGAGTATCACTGCCCGTTCATAAAGTTTTTCGAACTTCATGTAACGGTTGCAGTCAATGCACGGGTTCGGGGTAATTCCGCACTCGTAGCAACGGATGAATTTGTCGATAATCTTCTCCTTGAAGTCATCCTTGAAGTTGAAGACATAATACTTCATGCCGAGGCGGAACGCCACCTGTCTCGCATCCTCTACGTCATTTAAAGAGCAGCAGGTGCGCTCCGTACGGGCTGCCTTCTGAATGTCATCGCTGCCCGCTGCAACGTCCTCAGGGCGGTCGTAAAGCTTCATTGTGCACCCGATGCACTCGTAGCCGCGCTCAATCATCTTCTTCGCTGCGAGGGACGAATCCACGCCGCCGCTCATGGCAATCAGAGCCTTCTTCTGTTTTGAATCAGAATGTGTCATTTTACGCCTTTTATAAAAGGGCCGGTACATCTCTGTACCGACCCTCTTTCGTGTCATTACGATTAGCCGTTGATGCTTCTCTTTACATACTTCGTATGAAGGATCTCATGAGCCTTGTGGCTTCCGAAGGAGCCGAAGAACTCATCGTATACCTTCTTGATGGAAGGATTCTCGTGAGACTTACGAAGCGTCTTAGCTGCGTCGTTATCGTACAGAGCCTTCGCACGAAGACCGCGTACATCAACGAAGTTACGAACCTCGGAATCAACGAGAGGCTGACCGCCGCCGTTGATACATCCGCCGGGACATGCCATGATCTCGATGAAGGTGTACGGCGAGGTGCCGGCCTTGATCTGATCCATGATGATGCGTGCGTTGGAAAGGGAGGATGCAACTGCAACCTTAACCTCAAGATCGCCAACCTTGTAGGTAGCTTCCTTGATGCCCTGCATACCACGAACTTCCTTGAAGTCAACGCTGGTAAGTTCCTTACCGGTGATAACTTCAACTGCGGTACGAAGAGCTGCTTCCATAACACCGCCGGTAGCGCCGAAGATAACGGCTGCACCGGTGGACTCGCCGAGCGGATCGTCGAACTCGCCGTCCGGAAGGGCTGCGAAATCGATGTCGTTACGCTTGATCATACGGGCAAGCTCACGGGTAGTGATGGAGATATCAACATCCGGAACACCCGGAACAGCACTCTGGTCTCTCGTAACCTCGAACTTCTTCGCGGTACAAGGCATAACGCCTACGCAAACGATCTTCGCGGGATCAATGCCCATCTTCTGAGCGTAGTAGGTCTTAACGGTAGCACCGAACATCTGCTGAGGAGACTTGCAGCTCGACAGGTGATCGATCTGATCCGGATAATAGGTCTCGCAGAACTTAACCCAACCGGGTGAGCAGGAAGTAATCATCGGGAGTACGCCGCCCTTGGTTACACGCTCAACAAGCTCGGTAGCTTCCTCAACAATCGTGAGGTCAGCTGCGAAATCGGTATCGAATACCTTGTCAAAGCCGAGTGCACGAAGTGCGGTAGCAAGCTTGCCCTCAACGTCGGTTCCGATCGGCATGCCGAATTCCTCACCGAGCGTAGCACGTACGGACGGAGCAGGCTGTACAACAACAATCTTCTCGGGATCGGCAAGAGCTGCCTCAACCTTGTAGGTATCATCTTTCTCGTAAAGGGCGCCGGTAGGACAGGCAACGATACACTGACCGCAGTGGATACAGCTCGTCTCGGCAAGACCCATGTCAAATGCGCTGCCGATGCAGGATGCGAAACCACGGTTGTTCGGTCCGATTACGGCAATGCCCTGTACCTTTTCGCACGCGCCTACGCAGCGGCGGCAAAGTACACATTTGTTGTTATCACGTACCATATGTACGGCGGAAGTATCCTTTTCATACTCGGGACGGAATCCCTCGTAAAGCTTCTCATCCTCAACACCGAGCTCATTACAAAGCTTCTGGAGTTCGCATTTGCCGCTGCGTACGCAGGAGAGACACTTGCGGTCGTGGGTGGAAAGGATAAGTTGCAAAGTCTTTCTTCTGGAATCCAGAACCTTCGCGCTGTTCGTCTTGATCTCTGCGCCCTCATCGGAAGCAGCAAGCGGATACATGCAGGCAGCTACCAGTCCGCGAGCCTTGGTAGACTCAACGAGACAGATACGGCAGTCGCCGACTTCATTGGTATCACGAAGGAAGCACAGCGTCGGGATCTTTACGCCCGCCTTATGGGCAGCGTCCAGGATCGTTGTTCCTTCCGGAACGGACACCGGGATTCCGTTAACTTTCACATTAACCATTTTAATTTCATCTGCCATAGTTGTTTCCTTCCTTATTGTTTACTGATTGCCTTGAACTTACAGTTCGCCATGCAGGCGCCGCACTTCACGCACTTAGCGGAATCGATCGCCATCGAAGCGAGCTTGTGGCCGGGAGCGATGTAATCGGTTCTGCTGATCGCATCTGCCGGGCAGTTCTTAGCACAGAGACCGCAGCCGATACACTTGTCAGCATCGATCTTGAACTGAAGGAGATCCTTACATACGCCTGCAGGACACTTCTTGTCAACGATGTGAGCAATGTACTCGTCACGGAAGTAACGGAGCGTGGAAATGATCGGGTTCGGAGAGGTCTGGCCGAGTGCGCAGAGAGAACTCTTCTGCAGATGCGCTGCAAGCTTCTCCAAACGATCCAGATCATCCATCGTTGCCTGACCCTTGGTAATCTTCTCGAGGATCTCGAGCATACGTCTCGTACCGATACGGCACGGTGCGCACTTTCCGCAGGACTCGTCAACGGTGAACTCAAGGAAGAACTTAGCGATATCAACCATACAGTTGTCTTCGTCCATTACGATAAGTCCGCCGGAACCCATCATGGAACCGATTGCGATCAGGTTATCGTAATCCATCGGAACATCCATCTGGGAAGCAGGGATACATCCGCCGGAAGGACCACCGGTCTGAGCAGCCTTGAACTTCTTGCCGTTCGGAACGCCGCCGCCGATTTCTTCAACAACTTCACGAAGCGTGGTACCCATCGGGATCTCAACAAGGCCGGTGTTCTGAATCTTACCGCCGAGTGCGAATACCTTGGTACCCTTGCTCTTCTCAGTACCCATAGCTGCGAACCACTCGGGTCCCTTCATGATGATCTGAGGAATGTTCGCCCAGGTCTCAACGTTGTTGAGGATGGTCGGACGCTCGAACAGACCCTTAACAGCCGGGAACGGAGGTCTCGGTCTGGGCTCACCGCGGTTACCTTCAATGGAGGTCATCAGCGCGGTTTCCTCACCGCAGACAAATGCGCCTGCGCCGAGACGAAGACCGATATCAAACTTAAATCCGGTACCGAGAATGTTGTCACCGAGGAGACCGTACTCTCTCGCCTGCTTGATGGCGATCTCGAGACGCTGTACGGCGATCGGGTACTCGGCACGTACGTAAATGTAACCCTGGGAAGAACCGATTGTGTAACCTGCAATAGCCATAGCCTCAAGTACTACATGCGGGTCGCCCTCAAGTACGGAACGATCCATGAACGCACCCGGGTCACCTTCGTCGGCGTTACAGCATACATACTTCTGGTCAGCCTTGTTGGCCTTTGCGAACATCCACTTACGTCCGGTCGGGAAACCTGCACCGCCACGGCCGCGGAGTCCGGAATCCAGAAGGATCTGGATAACGTCGTCAGGGGTCTTCTCGGTAAGTACCTTAGCAAGAGCCTGATAACCGCCGGTACCGATGTACTCGTCGATGTTCTCGGGATCGATAACACCGCAGTTACGAAGGGCTACACGGTTCTGCTTCTTGTAGAAATCCGTCTCATGCATCGAGATGATGCCGTTCGGGGTAACCGTCTTCTCATAGAGATACTTGGTTACGATGTTACCGTTCTTCAGATGCTCGGTAACAATCTCCGGAACATGCTCAATTGCCATGTTGGCATAGAAAGCAGCTTCGGGATAAATGATAACGATCGGGCCGAGTGCGCAAAGACCGTGACAGCCGGTACGTACTACGCATACTTCTTTCTCGAGTCCGTTCTTTTTGATTTCTTCGTTAAATGCGACAATAATGTCTTCACTGTGGGAGGAAGTACAGCCGGTACCGCCGCACACAAGGACATGATGCTTGTAGTTCTTGCCCTGCGCATTCAAATCGGCGATCTTGGCTTCGCCCTCGCGGCGCATCGCAACGATGCCTTCCTGCTCCGCCTTAATCCTGTTTAATTCCGTGATGGATATCATTTGCGTCCTCCTGTTACTCGTATTTTGCAAGGATCTCGTCAAGCTTGTCCACGGTCAGCTTTCCGTAAACTTCGCCGTTGATCGTCATGACAGGTGCAAGTCCGCAGGCGCCGATACAACGGCATGCATCCAATGAGAACTTGCCGTCCGGCGTGCACTGTCCGCCTTCGATACCGAGCTTTTCGCAAAGCTTGTTATAGATGTCACCCGATCCTTTTACGTAGCAGGCTGTACCAAGGCATACGGAAATTGCATACTTTCCCTTCGGATAGAGAGAAAACTGTGCGTAGAAGGTAACTACACCGTAAACCTTCTCCAACGGAATTCCGGTCTCATCCGAGATCATCTTCTGAACTTCGATCGGCAGATAACCATAGATGTCCTGTGCTTTCTGCAGAATCGGCATCAGTGCGCCCCGCTCATCCTTAAGCTCACGAATAACCTGCAACAACTGTTGCTTCTGTTCTTCAGTTCCGCGGAAAGGAACTGTCGTCTTTTTGTCAGCGCCCATTGAGCGTCCTCCTTTACATAATTAGTTAATCGTATAATACCACTAAAAGGGGTATAATTCCAGCAGTTTTTAGGTCCAAAACAGCGGTTTTCACATTGTTTTTTTATTTAATTCATGTATACATGTATACCGCATTGCATTTGTCTGATTACATGTCGGAGACGGGTGAATTTTCAGAATATTTTATCCAATTTAATCGCACCGAAAAGCACGGAAAATGTCATCAAAAATGACATTTTCCGCCATAAAAAGGAGCCGCGTAATTCCTGCGGCTCCAGCTTATTTTCTATGTATTCCGGGCGGTACTTTTCCTTTGCGCGGAAGTCCTCCGCATTCCGCCCCGTCCGATTGTATTCCGATGTTCAGGTCTTGTCCTGTACCTGTTTCATCACATATTCCTTGGCTTCCGTTTTGCTCATGTCAAGCGAGATCGCAAGCTCTCCGAGGAGCCCGTCCTCTGCCATTTTAAAGTACTTTTCGTCACTGGAAGTCGTCTTCTTGCCCTGCGCCAGGCGCCTCGTTCTGCGCTCGTCGATCGTCTTCAGGATCCGGATCAGATCCTCGCATCGTCCGGACCTGATGGCGTCCCGGTACTCCTGTTCGCGGCGCTTGTCTTCCATCTCGCCGAGCCCCTTGATTGCATTGATCCCGGAAATCAGTTTCTCGGCTTCGCTGCGGGTAAGGATCGGCCGGATCATGACCTTCGGATTGTCGACAGGCGAATAGATCGTGCTCTTCGTATAGCAGGTCGTAAGCGTATAGTAATCCCTGTCGCCGGATCCGGACATGCCGGTAAGAGGTCCGATCTTCTCGACCTTACAGGCACCGTTGCTTCCGTGAATGACATAATCGCCTACATGAAACATACTCTGCTCCTTCGTTTACGACACAATCCTCCGCGAATTTCTTTCCGCTTCGCCCCGGATTTCAGACAAATGGCACTACTTTTAGGGAACCCCGGTTCCCTCCGTATATATCATAACACAATTCTTCGCAAAATGTAAGTCTTTTTTCTTATTTTCCATGAATAGTCAGATAATTCTCGCGGTATTTCGGTTGTGTGAAAATGTTTTCTGTGGTACACTGAAGAGCGGAACGCGGCCGCACGAATCTTTCCGGCCGCGCCGGGATATCCGTTTCGGAGGGTTCTTATGCTTTGGTTTTTCACGGCAATTCATCCGGAAGCCGCGCCGGTTCTTTCGCATTACGCGATGAAGCGGACGGCTGGTCAGTTTGCGGACATTTTCCGCTGCGACGAGGCGATTCTCGTCCTTACGGGAAGCGGCCTGACGCATGTCGCTGCTGCTGTCGCGGAAGCGGTCACGCTTGTGCCTCCGGGACCGCGGGATATCTTTATTAATCTCGGCATATGCGGCGCGCCGGAGGGCTATGCCTTCGGGGAATGCTGCCGTATTCATAAGATCACGGATGCCGTCTCCGGCAGGGATTTCTATCCCGATCTGCTGGCGGATTCCGCTTTCAGGGAAGCCGTCCTGACCACTTACGGAAAGCCTTGCGAGGCCCCGGAAACGCTTGCCGACATGGAAGGCTCCGCGTTTTTTGAAACGGCCGTGAAGGCTGTTCCGCCTGACCGGATTTTTCTTTACAAGATCGTTTCGGACCACGGGGACACGGACGCCCTGACGCCGCAGGCGGTCACGGACCTTATCGGAAAAGCGCTCCCCGGCATCATCCGGGAAGCGGAACAATACGCTTCGCTTCTGCCGGAACAGGATGGACTCTGCCGGGAAGCGAAAGCGGCCGTCGATGACATTTGCCGTCTTCTTGATGCGTCGGTCACTATGCAAAGCGAAATCACGAAGCTGGCCCTCTATTTTGAACTTCGGGACGGAAACGCCGCGGAACGGCTCCGCGCGTTTCTTAAAGAAGAGGGGCTCTCTGACGGACAGCCCATTCGGAGAAAGGAGGGCAAGCTGATCCTTGAACGATTACGTCAATTCTGTCTCCGCTGACGGGACAACGTTCCGGAAAGCATTCTCCCGAGTCTATGCGGAAGAGGCCGCACTGTCCTATCCGAGGGCGCGTAAGATCCTCGACCGGCTTCCCGGCAGTACGGTCATTCCGATTGCAAACTATAAAAACCTGTTCAACCGTCCGAACCAGTCCGCAGTCCTGCAGAAGCAGGCGCCGGCACTGATTCTCGCAGTGCAGAAGCCGCCGTTTCTCTACCCCGGCGCCGCGGTGTGCCAGGACTTCGGCGAGCGGCATTTCTACTACACTTCCTGCATCCGCAACTGCCCTTACGACTGCGAATACTGCTATCTGCAGGGCATGTATCCGTCGGGCGATATCGTGATCTTCGTGAACATGGAAGACGTCTTCGCGGAGATTACCGAAGTGCTTACGAAACACCCGCTGTACCTGTGCATCAGCTTTGACACGGATCTGCCCGCGCTCGACGGGCTGACCGGTTTTCTTTCGGACTGGGCGCGCTTCGCCGCCGCCAACCCGTCACTTCTACTCGAAGTCCGGACGAAAAGCGCCGCGGTTTCGGCCGTTTCCGCGCTGCCCGTACTTGATAATATGATCTTCGCGGTCACGGTTTCCCCGGAGCCGGTGCGGGAACGATTCGAGCACCGCACGCCTTCGCTTTCCGCCCGCCTGAAGCTTGTGAACACCGCGCTGTCGGAAGGCAGGCAGGTAAGACTCTGTTTCGACCCGATGATCAAAGTCCGTGATTTTGAAACCGTCTATGGAGAACTGTTCCTGACGGTCCGCGAAACGGTTCCGACGGAGAAGCTCCGGGACGTCAGTGCCGGAACCTTCCGCATCTCAGCGGATTATCTGAAGCACATGCGAAGCCACCGTCCCTGCGAGATCACGGCGTACCCGTACACCAACACGGACGGCGTGTACGGCTATGACACGGAAAATGTGCGTGAGATGCTCTCATTTGCCCGCAGCCGCCTTATGGAAATGATCCCCGAGGAACGGATCTTTCTGAGCGAAGAACTGCCGAAAGGATGAATTTATGGACACAACGAAAACCGCTCTTGTCACCGGTGCCTCGTCGGGCATCGGGCGCGCCGTCGCGGAAGCGCTTCTTGCGGACGGCTATACGGTATACGGAATCGGACGGAGCTTTCCCGAAGACACGGACGCCCGGCTACTGAAACTGGAATACGACCTTACGAAGGCCGCAGGTCTTCCGGACTTTCTGAAGGCCGCCGTGCCGGAGCCCCTGTCACTTCTCGTAAACTGCGCGGGCTGCGCCTACTACGGGCCTCACGAGACGCTCTCTCCTGCTGCCATTCATGAAATGGTGACTGTCAACGTGGAAGTGCCCCTTCTTCTTACCAACCGCTTCCTGCGGGATTTGCAGAAGACGCAGGGCGCCGTCGTGAACATCTCCTCCGTGACCGCGAAGCAGACATGTAACACGCACGGTTGCGCCTACGGGGCGACCAAAGCCGCGCTGTCTCATTTTTCCGAAGCGCTCTTTGAAGAAACAAGAAAAAGCGGTGTTCGGATCATCACGATTCACCCCGACCTGACCGACACGAACCTTTACCGGAACGCGGACTTCCGGCCGGCCGACGACCCCGCCTGCGTTCTCACCGCGGAGGAAGTGGCGGAAGCCGTTCTCGGCGCCGTCCGCGCGCGGGACGGTCTCGTGGTCAGCGACATCACCCTGCGCCCGCAGAAGAACCGCATCGTTCGGAATCCGGCAGAATAAAAATTCTATATAAACCACGAAAAGGCTGCCTCACCGTTTTTCACGGTGAAGCAGCCTTTTACTTATGGATATAATAACCCCCCATCCCGGCACCTATGCCGGAACGCTCCGGCCGAAACCGTCCGGGCGTCTCCCCTCTTCACGATATCAGATATCGATCTTTACATTTACGTCATTGCGTTTCGTGGACTCAGCCTCGAAGAACGCCTCGCGGGTAATTCCCATAGCGCCTGCAACAATGCTGGTCGGGAACGAAACGATCTTCTGGTTCAGCGTGGATACGTTCGCGTTGTAAGCGCGGCGTGCACCCTGAAGATGCTCCTCCACATCCATAACCGCGATCTGCAGCTGACGGAAGTTCTCATTGGAATGAAGCTGCGGATAATTCTCCGCAAGGAAATTGAGTTCTCTCTGAACGTCGCCCATCTTCTCGGCAGCATCGTTCTTCTCGGAGATGCTCATGCCCTTACGAAGCTTGATTGCTTCAAGGATCGTCTGCTTCTCGAAGGTTGCGTAAGACTTTGCCACGTCAACCATCTTGGTAAGAACGTCATAACGTTTCGTCAGCGCAACGTCGATACCCGAGGAAGCCTCTTCGATCTTAACCTTTGTCTGACGCAGTCCGTTCATGGTGGAGATCCACCAGCCGAAACCTAATACAATCACAGCCACAACAACAATTACAACGATCGTTACACCATCCATAACTCTTCTGCATGAGACACGCAGGTCTCACGCATCCTCCTTTCTTGATTTGGAATAGTTTATAAGAAAATCTTACGATCAAGGTTCATGCTCACGACAAATGAGGTGATCGCGTTGATCTCTCTCGTCACTTCATTGATGTCCTCGTCGGTAATGGTTCTCCACGGCGGTTCCAGGGAATCCTTCTTTGAATTGACCGCTACGTGCATCTTATTATCGACAAATCCGACCATGATCTTTCCGTCCATCGCGGCAGCCAGTCTCTTGAGTCCCTGCATAACGCCCGGCGTCAGCAGATAGAATGCTTCGCCTTCGTCCTGGCAGAGACATTGGAACTCTTTATTGAACGACTCGTCCTCGGTCTTAAAGACATGCCTACGGTCGGCCTTTTTGGTAAAGAAGCCTTTCCGTCTGTTCGCGAAGTTGAAGCCCTTCTGAATGATCTGCAGGTCTCCCTGAAACGTTTTGTTGGATTCAAAGATCATCCACCGCCCGCGCAGGTAAGTCGTCGTCGAAGTATTGCCTTCGGAGTCGGTCGTTTCATCCTGGATCAGGACGTCCGCCCGTTCAAACGAAACCCCGTTAAATGTGCCGCGGATGTAATCCTCACTGGAATACACATTTCCCATGGCCATGAGCGCGGTCCCGCTGATCACTGCTTTCGGGAAGCCCTGATACGGTTCGTAAACCGCGTCGGGAATTGCCTGCAGGATCATCTTCTTTACAAACACATCCTTGTAATAGGAGCGATACTCTTTCCGGTACTTGCTGACTTTCTTCTTGTAGATCAGGACAATCGCCACGATCACTGCGATCAGCAGAAGCGGATTGATATAAATAGAAATCAATGCGACGAAGATCAGCGGAAGGATAAGCAGCATACCTTGTGATGACTTCTTTCGCAGGGAATCCATGTACTGAATATCTTCTTGCATATCCGGCTCCTTTCGGGTGGATTTGTCTGGATTATACCATATGTAAACCACATTTACCAGTGCTTTTTGCGATTTTACATTTATTTAACAATTTCCTTTTACGCCGTACACAGTCCGATGAGAATCTTCACAACGGCTTCCATCGACTCGAGAATGCAGTATTCAAAGCGTCCGTGGAAGTTATGACCGCCGGTGAAGATGTTCGGGCAGGGAAGCCCCATGAACGAGAGCCTTGCGCCGTCGGTGCCGCCGCGGATCGGACGGATCAGCGGTTTGATACCGAGCTTCTCCATCTCACTTGCCGCGTTTTCAACGAGGTAATAGAAGTCGGGCTCGATCTTCTCTTTCATGTTATAGTAGGAATCTTTGATCTCGGTCTCTACGGTATTGCCGCCGTACAGGATGTCAAGCCTGCGGCCGATATTCTCCGCCATGGCCTTCTTCTGCTCGAATTTGGCGCGGTCATGGTCGCGGATAATGTAAACAAGCTTTGCTTCTTCCACATCACCCGAAAAATGCATCAGATGGAAGAACCCTTCGTATCCTTCGGTCAGCTCGGGTTTCTCGCCTTCCGGAAGCATACAGTCATATTCCATGCCGATCCGTATGGCGTTCTTCATCTTATTCTTCGCCTCTCCCGGGTGTACGTTGACGCCGTGCACGGTCACCGTCAATGCCGCTGCGTTAAAGTTCTCGTATTCAAGCTCGCCGAGACCGCCGCCGTCCACCGTATAGGCGACATCGGCGCCGAATTGCTTAAGATTAAAGAAATCCACGCCTCTGCCTACCTCCTCGTCGGGGGTAAATGCGATCGCGATCGTCCCGTGCTCCACCTCCGGATGGCTGAGCAGATATTCCGCCATCGTCATAATCTCACTGACGCCCGCCTTGTCGTCGACGCCGAGAAGCGTCGTTCCGTCCGACGTGATGATCGTCTTTCCCTGATAAGCTGCCAGTTCAGGATACTCCGCGGGCGAGAGAAAAATGCCCTTCTCCCCGTTGAGGACGATGTCACCGCCGTCATAATCCTTCGTGATCTGCGGCTTTACGCCTTCTCCGGAGGCATCCGGAGAAGTATCCATATGGGAAAGGAACCCGAGCACCTGCTTCTTCTTTCCGCCGTCGGTTGCCGGAATCTTCGCGTATACGTAGCCGTTATCGTCCATGACGACATCGGCCGCGCCGAGTGCCTCCAGTTCCTCCTTCAGCATCTTTCCGAGTACCTTCTGCTTGTCCGTACTCGGAAACTCCTCGCGGTCCTCCGCGGACTGCGTGTCCACCTTTACGTATTTCAAAAACCGTTCCAAAACTTCCATGGTCATTACTCCTTGTTCTTGCCGGTCCAGCTGCGGATCGTAAAGATATTGGGTGTCTGCGTTTCTTCGCAGTACACATGGATCCAGTCGCCGACACGGATCAGTACAAGCGACTCATCCTGGTTCAGGTAGCCTTTGTAAACCCTGCCGTCGGAACCCGTTACATATACGGTCGGAAGTTCTCCGACATTGATCATGCGCACATCGGTAACCTCAACTGTCACCGATTGCAGATTGTCCGTCGCAACCGCCGTGATGCCGTCACGTTCTAAGAGTTTGCGGTAAGCGCTCATTGCTTCCTGCTGCGTTGCTCCGGTCGCAACCATAGAGTACTTCTCTACGTTTACAAGAGCATACAGTTTAACGAGTCCGCCGCTGTCCTTCAGAACCATGATATAGGTTGCCTGTCCGCCGACATTGATCAGGGACGGGAAGGATGCCTGATAACCCTTCTCCTGCACTTCGCCCTCGGCGGCATGCATCGCGGAGTATTCCTCCGCACCGATCACAGGATAAAACTTGTATTCGCCGGTACGCGCGTTGGTAAGGATGAAACCGATGTTGCTCTCGTCTTCGTTCACACTCGTAACGCCGGTGAAATACCATACATCGTCATCCAGAACGATGTATCCGTAGTCACTGGTCGCGCGCTTACAGTTCTTGTTGCCGATCACGCTGTTCCAGAAACCGCCGGAAAGCGTGCCGTACCAGTTGTATTTTTCGCTGGCAAGATCACCGTCAAATACGATGTCTACCCAGCTCGGAACATCCTTCAAAGCGTACAGCTTGCTCGAACCGTCGCACGGATTGAAGATGATAACCTCGTTCACGTCCATCGCGCCGAACAGTCCGGCGTGAGGCGTCTTACAGGAAACGATGTAGTAGGGATTGCCCTCATCGTCGATCTCAAAATAGTAATTGTGGAAAATCTTGGTCGGATAAGTGAACCGGAGCGCACGCTTCAGGTCCTTGCCGAAATACGCACTCTCCACATACTTCATCGGCTTCGCCAGCTTAATGTACTCCGCCGTATTGTTGAGCGGGTCAACCATAACGATGCCGGGAACGCCTTCGGAACGGTTCTGGAACCACTTGAAGAAGTCCGCATATTCCAGGTTCGCAACCTTCTTCGGCGTGTTGCGGTAGTTGATCTGCGAATAGGAATTGCTGATCACATACTGGGAAACGACCTCCGACAGCGAACCGAGGGTACGGTTACCGATAATGCTTGCCGAAGCCGTATCCATCAAAGCGATGTTGTTAACATTGGTTGTTTCGGGCATATCTTCCTTAAACGAAGCAGTCTGCACGTCGATCAGGCCCGCAAAACGGCGGGCGTTGAAGATCTTTGCGGAAGAGATTCCGCCGATCACAAGGACAGCTACGATCACAAGGAGCAGATAAAACGGATACTTTACAAGTTTTCCTGCGTTCTTCGTGTCGATGGTATTGCCCTTCGCGGTTGCGACAACCGCCGACGCAATGAACACGCCGCAGATGGAAAGAAGCCATCCCCAGAATCCCGAATTATAAATGTTCAGCGCGGGCAGTATCAGATAAAACGATATCAGTCCGTACAAAATCGTGATGACGGAAGGGATGATCACCTTTCCCGCCTCACTCGGCTCGCGGTAGCGAACCGCTTTTCTCTCTTCACTCATTGTCATTCTCCTTTATAAAGAACCGTATTACGCGGTAGTTTACTGCTACACATCATATCATATATGTTCCAAAATGTCAATATCATTTACCACATTTTCCGTAAAATATGCCGCCCGGAAGCGGCATATTTCCATTCTGTCTTCTATTCTCTTTACGCGCGGGAAGGATTACTCTGCGTTATCCTTAATAAACTTAACCAGTTCGTCAACCTGGGCAAATGCGAGCGCTACAACCGTGTCGGCCGCGCCGTAATAGATGGCGATGCGTCCGGTTGCGGCGTCGGTCAGGGTTGCGCACGGGAAGCATACGTTCGGAACGTCTCCGACACACTCATAGAGCGTCTCCGGATGCAGCAGGAACGGCTTGCAACGGTACTTCACCTTCCAGGGCTCATTCTTATCAAGAATGCATGCACCGACCGAATAAATCAGGCCGTTACAGGTTGTGCCGACACCATGGAAGATCAGCAGCCAGCCTTCGTCCAGCTCGATCGGGATCGGGCCCGCACCGATCTTGGTCCATGCCCAGCCGCCGTGGTTCATCACGTGATGATGGTAGCCCCAGTGCTCCATGTCCGGGCTCTCGGAAAGATAGATGTCACCGAACGGGGTGTGTCCGTTGTCGGACGGACGGGAAAGCATCATGTATTTGCCGTTGATCTTTCTGGGGAACAGCACGCCGTTACGGTTGAACGGAAGGAATGCGTTCTGCAGCTGGATAAACTTCTTGAAATCGTAGGAATATGCCACGCCGATGGTCGGTCCGCAGTTGCCTTCGAACTGGTTGCACCAGGTCACATAGTAGCGGTCCTCAATCAGGCATACGCGGGGGTCATAGCCGCACGCAACACCGGTCTGCTCTCCCTTTTCGTTATACAAAGGAAGCGGATCGGGCTCGATGTCCCAGTGCAGGGCGTCTGCGCTCTTTCCGAGGAACAGATGCTGCTCCATCGACTTGTTGTCGCTGCGGAATACGCCGACAAATGCGCCGTCCTTCGCGATCACGGCACTGTTGAATACACTGTTTGCGGACGGGATCGCATGGCGGTCGATGATCGGGTTCTCCGAATAACGCCAGATCACATCCGTACATCCTGCAGGCTTCTCCTGCCAGGGGATATTGGGAAGATTGTTTCCGATGATCATAGTTTTCTCTCCTTTTCGCTTGGGGCGGCCGTCTTGTATAAACCTTTTCCGGCCGGTCCTTGTCCTCTTTGTGATTTCACTATAGCATTTTCCGTATTGCGCTGCTATAATAACTTGTATAAAAAATCGTACAAATCTACCCAACCGGGAGAGTACGCACGTCCTCTCTCCCCTCGGCGCGGCAGCAGGCACCGCGCCGTTACGTACGCCTGCAGGTACAGGAATATGGCACAGTTATATGAACCGATCGACACTTTGAATACGCCCTTTGACGCCTTCTGGGCCGACAGCCGGAACGAGAATGATCCGCCGCGCCCGCACTGGCATTACTACATCGAGCTGATCTATGTGGAAACCGGAACACTCCGGGCGGTTTTTGACCGAAAGAGCGCCCTCCTTTACCCGGGAGATCTCGCGGTCTTCTATCCGAAGCAGATTCATACACTCGTTCCCGAGTCGCCCGTGTACCGTTACGGCGTCATCAAATTCGACATCGGGCGTCTCACGCTTTCCACCGTCTACACGCCTAAGCTCCGCACACTGTTCGAAACCGCAAGAAACGATCCGGGAATCCTTCCGATCGTTCCCGCAAAGGAACTGCCCCCGAAGCAGACAGCCAACGCGTTTCTGACCTGCATCGGGGAGATCGATCACCGCAATTACGGCTATGACATGATCGTGCAGAGCGTTCTCTCCACGCTTCTCGTTTCCGTGATCCGCGTGTTCAAGGACCGCGGGCTCAATGTAAGCGTGCAGCAAAGCGCACCGGAGGAGGCAAGCATCGACTCCGTTACCGAATACATCGACGCGCATTCGTCGGAGCCGCTCCGCGTCGAGGATCTTGCAAAGCAGTGCGGCATGTCCTATTCGTATTTTGCGCGGACGTTTCACCGCATGTACGGACGGGGCTGCCGGGAGTATATCGAATTTGTCCGCGTCTGCAAGGCCGAGGACCTGCTCCTGTTCACGGACTACGACCTGACCTATATCAGCCAGGAAACCGGCTTTTCCGATTGCAGCCACCTGATCAAGACCTTTAAGAAATGGAAAAACGAAACCCCGAAACAGTATCGGCTGCGCCGTAACTGTCCGGGGTAATATCCGTTCTTTATGAATTGTAAAAAGATCTATCCTTCTACGGAAGCGTCCGCGATAAATGCGAGCGCTTTTTCCATTTGTTTACTATAGGTTAAGAAGTCCTTTCCGAACATCTGCTCCACGGTCGCGTTGTCAGCGTAGCCGCCCTCATTCTTCACGCCGGTAACATACTCGTTGTATTCTTCGTCCGTAACCGTGATGCCTTCCGCCTCCGCGATCTTCTGCAGAACCATGAACTGCTTCACGGAACTGATGGCAAGATCACGGCTTCGCGCGTACAGTTCCTCGGGCGAGGAATAATCGGTATACGTCTTCAGGAATGCAGCAAGCTCCATGCCGCTCTGGGAAGCGTAGCTCTCATACGGTGCGACGAGACGCCGGTAATAATACTGGATATCCTCCTCGGGGATTTCGCCGAATGTCGAGGATTCGACAACCCGGTCGAGAAGCTTCAGATTGGCTTCCTCGTCAGCCGCGGCCTGCGCATCCTTCCGGAGGTTCTCCCTTACGAATGCCTTAAAATCCTCCGCGGTCGTATAGGATCTCGAATTCTTCTTTACATACGCGTCATCGATATCATCCGATTTCTTGCAAAAATAATTGACGGTAACCTCAAACTGCACGGTCAATCCCGCAAGATCCGGATTGTTCGTATAGGTGGCGGGAAATGTGGCGTCCACCGTCACGGTATCGCCCATCTTCGTTCCGACCAGGCCGCTCTCGAAACCGTCGATAAAGGAACCGGAACCGATCTCAAGGTCATAGCCCTGCGCCGTTCCGCCCTCAAACGCTTCTCCGTCCTTCCGTCCGATGAAATCGATATTGACGACATCACCGTTCTGCACCGTCCTGCCGTCCTTCGACGAATCATGCACATAGTTCGGGCGGATGCTCAAAAACTCCTGAATCTGCTTATTGACGTCCTCATCGGTGATCGTAACCTGCTCCACCTTACGGACAAGTCCTTTGTACTGCCCGACGGTCACTTCCCCGGTACAGGGATGAAATACCGAACTCGCGTCAGCCGTCACCGTCGGAGTCGGGTCTTTCCTGCCGCAGCCCGCCATGAGCGCGGCAGCCATTATAAGTAAGAGGAGAACTCTCCTTCTGTTCTTCACTTTCGTCAACTCCCTCCGCAAACCTGATTCTTGCCGTTGTGCTTTGCCTTGTAAAGCAGTTTATCCGTGATCTGGAAGAATTCCTCGGCATTCATACGGTACGCGCCGCACTGGAACACGCCGCAGCTGAACGTAATGCTTCCGCTGTGCCAGTCATAATGCGTATTCCGGAACGCTTCGAGAATGCCCTGCATAACCTGCCTTGCTTCTTTCTCGCGGGAATTCGGGAAGATAACCGCGAATTCCTCGCCGCCGTAACGGCATACATAATTGTCGACGCCGCAGTGTTCCTGCATGATCTTCGAAAGCGTCAGAATGACTTCATCGCCGTTATCATGGCCATAGGTGTCATTTACCTTCTTAAAGTCGTCAATATCCACTACCGCAAGCGTCAGCGGCTCATCGCCCTTCATCCGCACGCAGCGGTCAAGGAACTCGTAGAACGCGGTGTGGTTGTAAAGCCCCGTCATCTGGTCGCGCAGCAGCTGTTTTTCAAGCGCCATATTGTCCTTCTCATGGGACTGCAGCATCGTGTCTTTTCTCTGCAGCTGCATCAGCATCAGATATCCGAACAGCCGCGCCATGGCAACAAGCAGAATGCCCAAAATGATGTTCAGCCAGAGCACGTTGGTCCGTGTGTTCGTGGAAAGATCGAGCAGCGTGTCGGCGTCTATTCCGTGGGTTGCGATCATGTCCCGCTTGCCCGAAAGGCTCCTCGCGAGATCTTCCGCATCGACAACGATCTGTCCGTTTTTCGTGAGAACCGAACTCGAAACCGTCAGCTGAAGGATACCGATCTGGCAGAGAACATGCGTCACGCTGCAAAGCAACTTGTCTTCAAAGACGGTAGACCAGAGTACCGGAACGACAAATACGGCAAGCAGTACCGGATAATCATTATGTGCCGTTACGACAACGGTACAGATAGCGACAAATCCGATCACACATGCGTAATTCATGATAACCGGTTTTATATTCGGGCTGTTGATGATGATCCCGGTCGCCACGACAACCGTCAGGTTGATTGCCAGCGGAACATAGAAATTGCCCACGCAGTAATCTTTCCATAAAAAGTCGTCCGTCTTCAGGATTTTCAAGTACATAGCCAGCTCGGTAGCCGCGATGATCACGGTGCTGAGTGCTAAGACGAGCAGAAATTGTTTTCTTGCCGCTGCAAATTTTTCTTCCACAGGTTATTACCCCCAATATGCGTTACAATCGAAGGAACATCGTTGCAAACGCGAAATAAACGAGCAGTGATACAGCATCGACGATCGTGGTGATAAACGGACTCGCCATGACAGCCGGGTCAAATCCGAGCTTCGCGACGATCATCGGCAGCGTACAGCCGAGGAGTTTCGCGCAAAGCACGGTGATGCACAAGGTTAAACATACAACAAGCGCTACGGGAACGGTGATCTCGCGATGCATGAGCAGCTTATCCACAAGGAAAATCTTACCGAAGGTCACAACCCCGAGCGAGACGCCGCACAGGAGTGCGACACGCATCTCCTTCCAGATAATTCTCATGATATCACCGAATTCGACTTCCCCCAAAGAAATCGCACGAATGATCGTAACGCTTGCCTGGGAACCGGAGTTACCGCCGGTATCCATCAGCATCGGAATGAACGCGGTCAGAACGACCTGCACCCGGAGGGCATCCTCGAAGGAGGAAATGATCATTCCGGTAAATGTCGCGGAAACCATCAACAGAAGAAGCCAGATGATACGGCTTCGCCAGAGCGAAAACACCGGCGTTCTCAAGTACGGCGTTTCGACGGGCGCCATAGCGTTCATCTTTGCGAAGTCTTCTTCCGCCTCATCCTGCATGACATCGATAGCGTCATCGACGGTTACGATACCGACGAGACGGTTCTCTTCATCCACAACCGGAAGCGCGAGCACGTCGTATTTACTGATGGTCGCAGCCACATCTTCCTTATCATCGAGCGTCTTTACGCTGATGACGTTGTCCTGCATAATGTCCTTAATCTTCGCTTCATAATCGGACAGGAGCAGGTATTTGACCGTTACCATACCGATCAGATGACTGCGGTTGTCGGTTACGTAACAGGTATAAATCGTTTCTTTATCGATGGCGACCTTACGGATCAGGGCAAATGCCTCGCGCACCGTCATGTCCTCCTTCAGGCGGACAAACTCGGTCGTCATAATGCTTCCGGCACTGTCTTCCGGATACTTTAACAGTTCATTGACCGTCTTGCGGTCCTCGGCGGACGAGTTCGCGAGAATACGCTTTACGACGTTCGCGGGCATCTCCTCGACAAGGTCTACCGTATCATCCATGTACAGCTCATCCAGAACTTCTCGAAGCTCCTTATCACTGAAGGCTTCGATCAATACCTTCTGGAAGTCGGGATCCAGCTCGACGAAAACGTCGGCCGCGAGTTCCTTCGGAAGGATCCGGTACAGGATCGCGAACTGGTTCTTCGGGATCTCCTCGAACATCTCCGCGATATCCGCCGCGGGAACGTCCATCAGCATCTTCCGAAGATCCGCATATTTCTTCTCATCCAGTAAACGCTTTGCATTTTCCAGGGAAAATTCATCCAATTCCATGCTCTAACCTCCTGTCAGAAAAAATGTCAGGCAGAGCGCAAACGGCAATCGTCCCGGCTCAGTCTTTGGTAAAGGCAAATGCCACGATCGAGAACCGTTTGTCCGAGCTCTTCGGAACAACGCTGATCGTGTGTTCCGCAGGCTCCCCGTAAGGAACGGCGAGCATCGCTTTGCTATGCGTCCAGCCGATAGCAAGCGGATTGTATTCGTATTTTACTTCTCCGTCAACGACAATGTCGCACGGTCCGAAAGCCGGATCGCCGGTGTCTTTGAAGATGAAGAAGAACGAAGAACATTTCATGGTTACCGTGAACGGCTCTTCCGACTTGCATGCGCGGCTCCAGGATCCGTCAAATGTGTATGTGCCGTGATGGTCAAGATCCTTCTCTGCATACTGCAGATCCTTGTCGTTCTCGGTGAAATCGCCGAACGAAACCGTGAAACCGGTGTATTCGTCCATCGTACCCGGATATACGGTAACGGTCTTGTCATAGTAACGTCCGAGGCAGCTTTCCTCCGGATAGGAAACCTCGTCGCTGACGTGCGCGAGGGACTGCTCGATCAGGTAATTCACACAGTCCGCCATGACTCTGTGTCCGTCATTGGTCGGATGATAGATGTCATAGAAATACTGGCGCTTCGAGATCACATGGTCGGCTGCTTCCTTCGGGAACTGCGGCGATACGCCGTCCAGAACACTGACCATCGGATAGTCGTAATGACGTCCGATCGGCTCCAAACGGTCCTGAAGGTTCCAGTCGTTCATGAATACCGAGAACAGAAGGATCACGGCCGGGCCGTTATCGCGATGGAACGCCTTGGAGCAAAGACTCTCGAAGCAGATGCCGTTCGTCTCGTCTCCGGCGTCGTTTACCGCGAACTCGATGATCAGGATGTCGGGATTGACCGTGCCGTTCCGGAGCACGTCCTTCTCGTAACGGAGCACGCCGAGCTCACTGCTCGTTCCGCCGATACCGGCCTTCACGAGGTGCACCTTTTCGGGATCCTCGGCATAGGTGTTACGGAAATAGTCAAAGATACGGTATGCGTAACTCTTCGACTCGATCGGCTTTGCGCCGGCGCCCTGGGTGATGGAGCCGCCGATAAATGCAATCGTTACGTCTTCGCCTTCGGAAGCCTTCTCGATCGCACGGCGGAGCCTCGTCGTGTTGCCCATCGACATGAGCGAGCGCTCAAGAATCTTATGGTAATCGGGGCTTTCCCAGTCAATCGGCGTATCAAGCACCGGTTCGGGAACCTCGAAGCCGTCGTTTAAGTAAAGGATAATGGTGCCCTTTGCCTGCAGGCTCTCGCTGTCGGAGAACAGAAGCAGCGTTCCGAGGATGTCATCCTCCTCCGTGCACGGGAATTCCGTCAGCGGGAACACTCTCTCCGCGCCGTCGCAGAGCACGTCCATCGTCATGCGGGTACCGGAATTGTAACGGTCGGTCTTGCCGTAATGCTGCAGCACAATCGACATCGGATGATTCCGGTCCTCCTCGCGTTCGGGTTCCATGATGATACCGATACTGTGCACGATCTCCATGAAATCCGCGCTCTTCTGAAGCCGTCCCGCAATCTCGTCGGGAACGTCCTGGCAGATCAGCTTGATGTTGCCCGCAACACGGTTCTCGAGGAAACGGAGTTCCTTCGGCTTACCGTCCTCCGCGTTGGAAGTCGCTACAAGATCGTCCAGCATGAAATAAATCTTGGGACGCTTCACGGTAGGGTCTTTGGGCGCAACAGGTCCTTTTACGTTGGTATTCAATTCTCTACTCCTTGTCCGCGGCCGCCCCGAGTGCGAAAAGCATTCCCGAGTAAGCCGGCAAATGTATGGTGATCTCGCAGGAATCCTGCACAAAATCAGCCGTTTCGGTGCTTCCTCCGAACCGGATGTCGTCGGAGTTCAGCAAAAGACGCGCTTCCTCTCCGTAGAGCGGAAGGCGGTAGGTCTGTTCTATCCCCGAAAAGTTCATGGCCGCAAGGATGCGGGATGAATCTCCTCTTCTCTCAATCGCGTACAGGCACTGTTCGCGGGAATTGCAGTCACGCCACAAAAAACCGTCACCCGCATAATCCCGGAAGAACGCGTCGTTCGTTGTCAGGATACGGTTCAGTTCCTTCATGTACGTAAAGAACCCGTCATGCTTCGGATACGAAAGAAGCATCCAGTCCTGTTCGCGGGACTCGTCCCACTCCCGTAACTGCCCGAACTCATTGCCCATGAAATTAAGCTTCTTGCCGGGGTGCGCTGCCATATAGAGATACAACAGGCGGGCCTGCGGGAACTTGTCCTCATAGTCACCCTGCATGCGCTGCAGGATCGTTGCTTTGCCATGAACAACCTCGTCGTGCGAGAACGGCAGCAGATACCGTTCCGAGAAGAAGTACATCATGGAAAATGTGAGCTTGTCGTACATGCTTCCGCGAAGCCATGCTCCGGTCTGCATATAGGACAGCGTATCATGCATCCAGCCGAGGTCCCATTTGTAGTCGAAACCGAGGCCGCCCGCCCAGGTCGCGCGTGTCACGCCGGGGTAGGCCGTGGAGTCTTCGGCAATCAGCATGCATGTCGGATGCAGCCGCTTCAGGCTCTCGTTCATGTATTTTATGAAGTTCAGAGAGTTCGGGTTGACGCCTCTTCGCTCGTTGCCCTGCCAGAAGATCAGCCGGCTGACCGCGTCAAAGCGGAGTCCGTCGAAGTGGAATTCCTTCAGCCAGTAGTTCGCGCACGACTGCATGAAGGACCGCACCTCTCCTCTCGAATAATCAAAGTTATAGGTTCCCCATTCACTGTTCGCAACGTCCGGGGAACGGTATTCATAAAGCGGCGTTCCGTCGAACCGGCGCAAGCCGTAGGAATCGACCGCAAAATGCGCGGGTACAAGATCGAGGATGACGCCGATGCCTTCCTGATGAAACCGGTTCACCATGGTCCGAAGCATGGCCGGCGTTCCGTACCGTGAAGTAGGCGCGTAAAAACCGGTATTCTGATATCCCCACGACGCGTCGCACGGATGCTCCGAAAGCGGCATGAATTCCACATGGGTATACCCTGCTTCCTTCACATAGGGGATCAGCTGCTCCGCAAGCTCAAGATAGTTGAGAAAGCCGTTCTCGTCCTCGTCGCTGTGACGCTTCCACGAACCTGCGTGCACTTCGTATATATTCACCGGACGGTCATAGCCCGTACTCCGGTTATTCATCCAGTCCCAGTCATCGAAGATATAGGAATGAAGCTCGGTGATCACCGATCCGGATCCCGGCCGCAGTTCCTGCCCGAAACCATACGGATCGCTTTTCTCGACGCGGCTTCCGTCCCTTCCGTAGACGACGTATTTATAAATATGGCCCGGATACGCAAACTCCTCCCACTTCGTGAACACCCCGCCCTCTTCGCGGTCCATGGAGATTTCCTTCCAACCGGTCCAGTCTCCCATCACCGTGACGCCCGCGGCGCCCGGCGCGTATACACGAAACACGGTTCCTTTGCCGGTCGGATGAGCTCCGAAAAACTCATATGCGTCCATCGCCTTTCCGGCGAGAAATTCCTTCCGATCCATATCTTCCGATGCCTCTTTTCAGTGCGCATGAAAACAGCAACAGCATACAGAGATATTTTAACTGATTTTATTGTCTTTTTCAACCCATAAAACCGCGCGTGCGCGTAGGAAAATGGAAAAAGCAATTGCATTTTCCGCCATGAAAGAAGTATACTGTTCATACTAACCGAAAAAACGTAATAAAGAGGTTTTAAAGCAATGAAAAAACTGAGATTTACCGCACTGCTGCTGATCCTTATACTGCTGTGCGGCTGTCAGAACAAACCGACGGCTTCGCCCTCGGTAACCGAGACCCCGACAACGACACCGTCGCCGACGCCCGCACCCGAACCGGACTATGCATTTTCCGTAAATACGGACGAGCGGTTCCAGGTGATCGACGGGTTCGGCGCGGGATATACCTGGTATGCGGACCAGATTCTCGACCACGGCCATGCCGATGAGGTGTTTAACCTGCTGTTCGGCGAAGGCGGCATGACGATCCTCCGCTTCAAAAACGAGTACGGATACACCAACTTCGAGAATTCCGTGAAGACCAACCTTGCTTTCTATGAAGGCGCGAAGAAATATGCCGACGCGCGCGGTGAGGAAGTGACCGTTCTTTATACGAGCTGGTCTCCCGCCGGCGGTACGAAATCCAACGGAAGCGTGAACGGACACGGCACCCTCACGAAGGATGCGGACGGCCGGTACGAGTACGGCAAGTTTGCAAAATGGTGGACCGAAGCCGTTCAGGCATACCGTGACAAAGGGCTTCCGGTCGATGTCGTCAGCATTCAGAACGAGTGTGATTACGCCGTCACCTATGACGGCTGCGAATTCGACCCGCAGGAAGGAAAGAACGCCTCCTACGCCAAAGCCTATCTCGCGACCTATGCCGCATTTCAGGATGCGTTCGGGACCGATATCCCGAAGATGGTCGCGCCCGAGACGATGACCTGCGCCGCGACCCAGATCAAAGTATATCTGGCCGAGATTCTGAAAGAAGCCCCGGAAAGCATCTATGCGGTGGCGCACCACCTGTACGACGGAGGAACGAGCACCGACAAGCCGGATAACTGCAGTTACGACTCGTTCAGCACCAATCTCCGCTCCCTCAAGGATTATGCGCAGACCTACGGCTACCGCCTGTGGCAGACCGAATTCTACCGCGGAACCGTCCTGCAGACCGTCAACATGATCAACAACGTTCTCACTGTGGAAAATGCGAACGCCTATATCTACTGGGGCGGCGTATGGAGCAGCGATGTAACGAACGATCTCGAGACGAACACGCTGATCCCGATCTCCCGCGACATGTCCAACAAGTCCGGGTTTACCGGCTATAAACTGACCGGCGCGTATTACGCGATGCGGCACTTCTCGGAATACATCCGTCCCGGATATATCCGTGTGTCGGCTTCGTTCTCCTGCCTTTCGGATGAGCCCGTCTCCGGTCTCCGCCAGAGCTGCTTTATCAGTCCGGACGGCAAGCGCCTCGTTTCGGTTCTGATCAACAACAGCGCCACAGACCTGCTGGTTGACGTAAGGAGCCTGGCGGGTTCCGCAACGATCGTCAGCCAGTCCGTTTTCACCGACGGCTTCACCGCCGACATGATGTATCGTGACCTCGGTCAGGTTCCGTCGGACGGCCTTCTGACAATTCCCGCAGGTTCCGTTACCACGGTTGTAACGGACCGTTAGAAACAGATCAGGGAGTACCCGCGGGTACTCCCTTTTTTTATGTCTTTCTCTATTCTCGTGCTTTACGCCGCGGGTTCTGACATTTCACCGTTTCAGGATCAGTCCCCGTATCCGAATGCCATGATCGTAAACTCACTCTCCTCGCTGCCTGCTGCCATCTTCACTTCCACCTTATGGGAAGCGACGGTGTCGGTATTGAGGATTACCGCGGTATACGGATTGTTCCAGCCCCCGGCATCATAGCCGTTGATCGTGGTAACCTTCTTGCCGTCCACGTAAACATCCACGCTTCCGAACGACTTGCTCGAACTCTTCTTGTAGGTAAGAAGGATCGTCTTCGCCTTTACCGTAAAGCTGAGTGCCTTGTTGCCGGACTTTGCTTCATGCTTCCAGTTGTCCGGGAACGTCTTCGCATTATCGTAGCGCGTCGTTCCGATACTCTTGTCCGTTCCGGTGAAACTGCCCGCGCTGACTTTGACGTTCGTACTCTTAGACGTGATCATGTGAACGTTGTCGAAGGAGGAACTCTTATACGGATCCTTCTTGGGCGTATCGGCAGCGGAAGGCTCCTCTTCCATTACCTTCACAAACAGATTCTCAAGGCACCTTGCCATAATCGTGTGTCCGTACAGCTTCGGATGGTACTCGTCGTTAAAGAACTGCGAACTCGTGATCTTTCCGTTGTTGAGACAGGGAACGACCGCATCCTTGATGCTTACCATCGGAAGCTCGTAATGCGCGCCGATCGGCTTGCAGCGGTCCTGCAGGTTCCATTTGCTTTTGAACACGCTGAACAGCAGGACGACAGCGGGCTCATTGTCCGAATACAGGGCGCGGCGGATCAGGCCTTCGTAGGTCTGTCCGTTCGTCGGGTCATCCCCGTCGTTAACCGCAAATTCAATGATCAGAAGGTCCGGCTTATGGCCGTCATTCTTCTCGATCAGGTCACGTTCGTAACGGATCACGCCGAGCGTCGAAGGAGTTCCCGAAACGCCTGCGTTGATCATGTGAACGTTATCTCCGGTCCCGTACAGTTCGGCAAACTTCTCCGCCGTCTGCACCGCGTAGCATTTCTGGTACGAGGTTCCTTCGCCTTCCGTGATGGAACCGCCGATAAATCCGATGTATACGTCCTCTCCCGCCTTTGCCTTCTCAATTACCTTGCGAAGCCGGTAATTGTTGCCGGTAGTGATCAGTGAGCGGCCGATCATTTCATCGTACCACGCATTGTCCGGAACCGGTGTCGGGGTAGACGTCGGGTCGGGCGTCGGTGTTTCCTCGGGTGTAACGGACGGCGTCGTCTCGGACGTCGGTGCCTCGGTCGCCTTTTCCGTAGGCGCAGGCGTTGCTTTTCCGCCGCACGCGGTCAGGGAAAATACCATGACCAGCGCAAGTATCAGACTGATAACACTCTTCTTCATAATTCAAATCCTCCGGACGAAAGATGTTACGGGATCAAAAACCCGCTCAATAATGCCACGGCGCATGCCGAAAGCGAAACAAAAACCATTCCTTTGCCGCGGTAGGCAAGGAACAGGGCCGTTGCCGTTCCGAGCGCTGCCGGAACCGGCGATGCGGTTGCATACAGAACGGCGGGGAACGTCATTGCCGCCAGAACCGTATACGGAATGTAATACAGGAACGACCGGAAGAACCGGTTTCGGACCTTTCTTCGAAACACCATAAAGGGCACGGCTCGAAGCGCGTACGTGACCAATGCCATGATCAGCAGGTAAACGGCGAAATAATGCTTCATGCGGCCGCCTCCTGTTCCTCCGGCGATTTCACCGGAAAGAAGAATGCTCCCGCGAGCGAGGCCGCTACGGCACAGATTACCGCCGCATATCCGCCCGGCAATGCATTAAACAAGGGCACATAGTAAAGAAGGCAGCTGACCGCCACCGCAAGCAGAACGATCAAAAGCGTGTGCCGCTCCTCCCGGACCTTCGGAACAATGATCGCAATGAACATTCCGTAAATGGCAAGTCCCATCGCATCGGACAGTGATTCATTCATTATGTCTCCGAGCACGGCTCCGGTCAGAGTCCCGAGTGTCCATCCGAAATACGGAAGTGTCATCAGCCCGAGAAAGAATGCTCTCGAAACCGGTTCCTTCCGGTTGGCTGCCACACCGAATATCTCGTCCGTGATGCCGAACCCGAGTACTGCCCTGCTTCCGGTGCCGAAGTTTTCATCGGTGTTCTGCGAAAGCGATATGCCCATCAGCGAGTACCTGAGGTTAATGACGAACTGCGAAACCGCCATCTCCAGATACGATCCCTGTGCCGCAATGATCAGCACGCCGGCGAACTGCCCCGCGCTCGTTAAATTGGTCATTGAGATCAGTACGGTTTCCCACCACAGAAGGCCGTTCTTCGAGCCGACGATGCCGAAGGTAAATGACACGAAGAAATAACCGAGGGCTATCGGAATTCCGTTCCGAAAGCCCTCCATGTATTCCTTTCCACGGCTCATAATAACTGTACTCCGCGCTCTTCGGCATAATCCCGCACAGTCTGCGGCCATACCGATGACTGTACTTCGCCGATATGCACTTTACGAAGATAGAACATGCAGATTCTGGACTGTCCGATTCCGCCGCCGATCGTATACGGCAGTTTCTTTTCAAGAAGAGCCTTCTGGAACGGCAGCTCCGCGCGTTCCTCGCATCCTGCCTTCTTCAGCTGGGCAAGGAGCGAATCCTCATCCACACGGATACCCATGCTCGAAAGTTCAAGCGGAATGTCAAGTTCCGGATAATATACGATAATGTCGCCGTTCAGTTCCCAGTCATCATAGTCGGGCGCACGGCCGTCATGCTTCTCGCCGTTACTGAGAAGGTCGCCGATCTTCATCAAAAAGATTGCGCCGTATTCCTTAACGGCCATATATTCACGCTCTTTCGCGTTCTTGTCGGGATAACGGTCGAGAAGTTCCTGCGTGGTGATAAACGTGATCTCCTCAGGCAGGATGCAGTGTACGTATTCATACTGATTCGCAACGTACTTCTCGGTCACGCGGAGTGCCTCATATACGGCCTTCACAACCGACTTCAGCGTAGCAACGTTACGGTCCTTCTTCTCGATGATCTTCTCCCAGTCCCACTGGTCCACAAAGATGGAATGGATGTTGTCGGTATCCTCATCCCTGCGGATCGCGTTCATGTCGGTATAGAGTCCCTCTCCCACATGGAAACCGTAGCGGCCGAGTGCCATACGCTTCCATTTTGCAAGCGAATGAACGACTTCCATGATGTCTCCGCTCTCCAATACGTCAAATGCGACCGGACGCTCCACGCCGTTCAGATTATCATTGAGACCGGACTCCTTCGGTACGAACAAAGGTGCCGAAACGCGGTACAGATTCAACTGTGTCGCAAGCTCCCTCTGGAAGAAATCCTTTACTTTCTTGATCGCTATCTGTGTCTCTTTCATTCCGAGCGGGGATTTGTAGCCCTCGGGAATGCGGATGCTGTCGCTCATAATAAGTCTCCTTGCTGTTTATCCGTCGGAAGATGCTCCCGCACCGTCCGTTATTTGTGATACAGTTTCTTGGTTTCGTAAACCGGCTCGCACGTAAGGTGCATGCCGAGTTTGCGGAATACACCTTCGTCAACGCCCGAAAGGATAACGCTCGAATGAACCTCGCAGTGCTTGAGGTTCTCAAGCTGCTTCATCGCTTCCTCTGCGATATCCACGTTGCTTGCAACGATGGACAGTGCAAGCAGCGTTTCGTCGGTATGCAGTCTCGGGTTGCGGTTTCCGAGATGGTTTACCTTAAGGTCCTGGATAGGCTCGAGAATCTCCGGGGACAGCAGTCTCGTGCCGTCATCGATTCCCGCCATATACTTGAGTGCGTTCAGGATGGCGGCGGAGCTTGCTCCGAGAAGCGGAGACGTCTTTCCGGTAATGATCGTGCCGTCGTTCAGTTCGATCGCAACAGCCGGCGCACCGGTCTCTTCGGCCTTCTGCAGCGCTGCGGGAACAACCTTGCGGTCTTCCTTGCGGATGCCTGCCTGCTCCATCAGAAGCTCGATCTTCAGAACCGCGTCTTCGTCCGCACGGTTCTTGCGGCACTCGCAAAGCGTCGAATAGTAACGGCGGATAATCTCCTCGCGGGACGCGATGCGGGTCGCCTCGTCATCGATGATGCAGTTGCCCGCCATATTAACGCCCATATCGGTCGGGGACTTATACGGGGACTTTCCGAAGATGCGCTCGAACATGGCGTTCAGAACGGGGAAAATCTCAACGTCACGGTTGTAGTTAACCGTCGTAACGCCGTATGCCTCGAGGTGGAACGGATCGATCATGTTCACATCCTTGAGATCCGCGGTAGCTGCCTCATAAGCGAGGTTAACCGGATGCTTCAACGGGAGATTCCAGATCGGGAAAGTCTCGAATTTCGCATATCCGGCACGGATGCCGCGCTTGTGCTCATGGTAAAGCTGGGAGAGGCAGGTTGCCATTTTCCCGCTTCCCGGTCCGGGCGCGGTAACAACAACGAGGGAACGGGTCGTCTCAATGTAGTCGTTCTTGCCGTAGCCTTCGTCGCTTACGATCTTGCTGATATTCGAAGGATAGCCCTCGATCTTATAGGCACGGTATACCTTAAGACCGAGTTCCTCAAGTTTCTTCTGGTAGCTGAGCACGTTGTCATGCTCGGTGAACTGTGTCAGAACAACGCTGCCGACATAGAGTCCGTATCCGCGGAAAGCGTCGATCAGGCGGAGCACGTCCACATCATAGGTGATGCTCAGGTCGCCGCGGACTTTCTTTTTGATGATATCATTTGCGTTAATGGCGATGACAATTTCAGCATCTTCCTTCAGCTGCTTGAGCATGCGGATCTTACTGTCCGGCTCAAACCCGGGCAATACGCGGGAAGCGTGAAAGTCGTCGAAAAGCTTTCCTCCGAATTCCAGATAAAGCTTTCCTCCGAACTGCCCGATCCGCTCCTTAATGTGTGCGGACTGCATTTCCAGATACTTGTTGTTGTCAAATCCCACTCGGTACATTTTCGTACTCTCCTTCGTCAGCTTAATTCTTCGGTTTCTCCGCCGGTCATACTGCTCATCTTGATGCTCTCACGTTCCACATAACGCTTGATCTCGGACTGCAGGTTCAGAACGGCTATCGCGATACAAGGTTCGAAGTGTGTTCCCTTTTCCTCCCGGAACACCTGCATAACCTGATCGATATCCATACTCGGTTTGTAACTTCGCTGGCTCAAAAGAGCGTCCAGCGTATCGGCGGCCGCCACGATTCTTGCAAGGAGCGGAATGCTTTCGCCCTTGTATCCGTGCGGGTAGCCGGATCCGTTCCACCACTCATGATGGCAGAGCGCCACATCCTTGATCGCCGTATACAGCTCGCGGTCGGTCAGGTTCGAGAGGTTCATCTCGATCAGCCGTCCGCCCTCGGTTGTGTGGCTCTTGATGATCTCATATTCCTCCGGAGTCAATTCGCCCTTCTTCTGCAGAATGGAGTCCGGAATATATACTTTGCCGGCGTCATGAAGCGGCGCCGCGATTACCAGGTTATCGATTGCCTTCGGCGTCAGTTCGTCCTTGTGATAGCCGCTCCGCACGAGCTCGTCCGCGATCATCTTTGCGTAATCCGCGGTTCTTCGGATATGGAAGCCCGTGTTCTCGTCCTTGGATTCCATGAAGTTCGCGAAGCCGGCGATCAGCTGCTTCTGCATGCGGCGCATCTGCTTATTCTTGGCAAGCGTCGAAACAATCGTCTCCTCAATCTTGCGGACAAGGAGGAAAAATACAATGAACATGACGATAAATTCGATCGTCATCCGGAATCCGTACATGCCGAACCACTCGAAAGAGGAAAGGGTGACACCGTCTTTCAATTTGCTGGCATTCTCCGCCTCGATCGTGGCACGGAGTCCGAGCGAGATGAGCATCATGCAGTAGCACACCTCACCGATACGGATGGTAAACCAGCGGCTGAAATAAAGACAGGACAATGCCGGAACAAGCGCGTACAGCATATACATGTTGATCTCGTACTTTGTTCCCGCGTAGCAGACGCCGAGATGCAGACCGATCATAAGCACATATTTGACGATCGGGCTCTCCCGATTGAACCGGTACAGAAAGAAAGCCAGACCGAACACAAGCACCGCTCCGACCGAGATGACAATGTCATCGATGTATTGCAGGGCCTTATAATCGTTGGTCATGGTCGCGATGGCCGCGATCGGTCCGATCAGGACCGCAAGAACTCCGAGGCGGATCAAAACCACGTTGACTTTTCTTTCATTCTCCGTAAAATACGCGTTCCGCTTTTCCTCCACGATAAGCCCCTTTCTCTCCGCCCCGCCTTCTCACACCGGAACGGAAGTTCTTATGTCAGTTCGCGTTCAACTGGTCACGAAGCCACTCCTCGTCTTCGAAATAGTTGATCTTCATGGCGTTCTTTACGTCCAAAAGGGTCTGCGCCGCAACCTTTTCCGCTTCGATGCTGCCCTTCTTCAAAATCTCAATGATCTCGGGGATGCGTTTCTCCCATTCAAGTCGGCGCTCCCGGATCGGCGCCAGCTCGTCATTCATAACGGCAAAGAGGAATTTCTTCACCTTTACGTCGCCGAGGCCGCCTCTCTGATAGTGTTCCTTCAATGCGTCAAGAGACTCATACTCGGGAAGGAACTTTGCAAAATGCTCCGGTCTGCAGAATGCATCCAGATACGTGAATACCGCGTTGCCCTCAAGCGAACCGGGATCCGTAACCTTGATATGGTTCGGGTCGGTATACATGCTCATAACCTTTGTCTTAAGCTCCTGCTCGGTATCGGCAAGATAAATACAGTTGCCGAGAGACTTGCTCATCTTGGCCGTTCCGTCGATTCCCGGAAGACGCTTGCAGATCTCGTTCTCGGGAATGACAGCCTCGGGTTCAACCAATACTTCCCCATAGGTCTGGTTGAATTTCCGGACGATCTCCCTTGCCTGCTCGATCATCGGCAGCTGGTCTTCGCCGACCGGCACCGTCGTTGCCTTAAATGCGGTGATATCGCTCGCCTGACTGATCGGATATGTGAAGAAGCCGACCGGAATGCTTGTCTCAAAATTACGCATGATGATCTCGTTCTTCACGGTAGGATTCCGCTGCAGGCGGGATACTGTAACGAGGTTCATGTAATAAAAGGAGAGCTCCGTCAGCTCCGGAACCTGCGACTGGATGAAGATCGTAACCTTCTCAGGGTCAAGTCCCGCCGCCAGATAATCCAGTGCCACCTGCATAATATTCTGGCGCACTTTCTCGGGGTGCTCCGCATTATCGGTGAGCGCCTGTGCATCGGCGATCATGATATATATCTTATCAAATTCTCCGGAATTCTGGAGTTCCACGCGACGCTTCAGCGAACCCACATAGTGTCCCACATGAAGGCGTCCGGTAGGCCGGTCTCCGGTCAAAATAATCTTACCCATGTCCATCCTTTCACGCGCGTACGCGGACGCGCACAAAAATATAATAAAAATCTATTCCAGTATAGTATTGCGGGCGCGAAAAGTCAATGAAAAATCCCTCTTTCGCGAACTTCGCAAAAGAGGGACTCCGGAAAGCATATTACTTCATCGCAACGGCAGTGTCGAGAGCCAGGGTGATCATTTCGGTAAAGGAGGTCTGCCGCTCTTCTGCGGTCGTTGCCTCGCCGGTCACCAGGCTGTCGGAAATCGTGCAGATCGCAAGCGCGCGCCTGCCTGCGCGTGCGGCGTTCATATAGAGGGCTGCGGCTTCCATTTCCACGGCGAGAACGCCCATCTTTCCCCATGCGTGGATCGGCTTCACCATTTCGGGAGCGTCGGCAAGATCACCGTAGAAAATGTCGCTCGAATGAATGTTGCCGACATGGTAGCGGAGACCGGCTTTCTCAGCCTGCTCCACAGCGGTGCGCAACAGTTTGAAATCGGCGATTGCGGACAGTGTCCCCGGCAAATGGAACTGCGAAACGTAATTCGAGTCGTAGCATGCGCCCTGCGCGATCACGATGTCACGAACCTTAACATCCGGGTTGTAGGCTCCCGCGGAACCGACACGGATAATGTTCTCAACGCCGAAGTAGTTATACAGCTCGTAGCTGTAGATGCCGATGGACGGCATTCCCATGCCGCTTGCCATAACGCTTACCTTCTTGCCTTTATAGGTACCGGTATAACCCTGCACGCCGCGAACGTTGTTGATCAGCTTCGCATCCTTCAGGAACGTCTCGGCAATAAACTTCGAACGAAGCGGATCGCCCGGCATCAGAACGGTCTTGGCGAAATCCTTCGGTGCTGCATTGATATGCGGGGTCGGATAATTCTTCTTGCTCATCGTAAACTCCTTTCCTCTTCGGGTTCTCCCGAATCATACGGAATACAATCACTCATCAGGAAAAGAAACTCAGATCCCAATGGTTGACACGCTGTACCATAGCCTTCACTTCACTAACGACACGGCTTGTTCCGAGACGCTCGGCGCCGAGTTCCAGAAACTCCTCCGCGTCCTCTAACGTCTTAATGCCGCCTGCCGCTTTCACGCGCTTGCCCTTGGTGTTCGCTACCATCAGCTCGATATCGCGCGCGGTTGCGCCGGAACCGCCGAAACCGGTCGACGTTTTAATGAAATCCGCATCCGATTCCGATACAATTTCACACATGCGGATCTTCTCCTGCTCGGTCAGCATGCAGGTCTCGATAATAACCTTTAAAAGTTTTCCGTCGCAGGCTTTCTTCACATGATTGATCTCGCGAAGGACATCATCATAGCGGCCTTCCTTTACCATGCCGAGATTGATGACCATGTCGATCTCCGCAGCGCCGTTCTCAACCGCCTCAGCGGCTTCGTAGCATTTGACCGCGGTCGTAACGTAACCGTTCGGGAATCCGATCACGGTGCAAACCGGAATCTTTCCTTCCACATAGTCGGCCGCCTGCTTTACAAAGCACGGCGGAATGCATACCGACGCGGTATGAAAACGGATACCGTCATCGCACAGTCTGCGGATTTCTTCCCAGGTCGCCGTCTGCTTCAAAAGCGTATGATCCACGGCATTTAAAATCTTCTGTAACTCCATAATGATTGATACCTCTCCTCTATTCTACAATAGTAGAACCATTATTTTCTTCTTTTGTTTCTCTGCTTCCACGGTGCAGTTCCGGACTGTCTGCGGATTCATCCCCTGCAGTCCTACCACTCCTCCTGCTGCAGCTCGGTAATGAATTTGGCAAGCTTCTTCGCCGCCTTCTCGTGGGTCGCCTCGCTCGGATGCCAGTCAACCACGACGCCGTCCTTCTCGATGTTCTGCTCTTCGAACCGCATCGTCACGATATTGGTGTCTCCGGTTTCGGCTTTGAACTCCTCTGCCGCTTTCTCCATGCTTTCGCAGAGCTCGGTTCCCATGATGCCGAGCGTGCAGATGATCTTCGCCCCCGGATTCTTGGCACGCACGGTTGCGAGGAATTCCTTGTATCCGTCAATGTATTCGCGCTTCTTGGCTTCATCCTTACAATAGCTCGAATCGTTGGTGCCGAGATTGATGACTACGATATCGGGAAGGAACTCGTCAAAGTCCCAGTCAATCTGGTCCGCATGGCGTCCTTCACCGAACGTCGATATAGACATGCCGAACTTCGTGTAATACGGCGGAAGGATCTTGTCCCCAAGCTTCTCTCCCGTCGCGGTATAGCCGGAAACGATTCCGTATCCGCTGATGCTGACCAGACTGTAGTCCGCATCAAGCAGGTCGGCCGTCTTGTAGGCAAATGCCTTCGTGCAGTCCTCATTTGCCGTGGAATATATGTCCGTTTCAAACTCGCCGTCCACGCCGTAACCGCAGGTGATGGAGTCTCCGATAAACTCGATCCGCGTCGCGCGGTCCGAAATCGGAAGCAGGGAGCCGGTCATGGTCAGCGACTCAATGCCGACAACGGAATCCGATACTTCGGAGATCTTGATGATACGTACGGTTGAAAAAGTAAGTTTCTCGCTGTCGATGATCTTAATATCCTTGCGCGGCTCATCCATCAGGACGTCCGTGAACCGCTCGCCGTCCACATAGATTGCCACACGTGCAGCGTGTGTCGCGCTCGCGTACTGGTCGTCGGCCACGAGATGCACGGTGCATTCACGCCCGGCGAAGGTAAATTCGACGCCGCTTCCGGAGTATCCGCACCAACGGATTCCGTTCTCATAATAGGTCCGGCCGATCACCTTCACATTCTCTTTCGTCATCAAATAATCGGTCTGTGATAAATCCGGTACATAAGGTTCTTTCGTCGGTTCCACTGTAGTCTGTCCTTTCGTCGGAATCGGTGTAAGCGGGACCGGGCGTCCCGTTGTTTCGTGCGTGGTACAACCGCAGCAAAGAAGCATCAGCACCAGGATCAGCGCCGCGCATATATATCCTCTTTTCATACTTGCCTCCCGTAACACTTATGGTCTTATTTTACTGAAAGGAGGGGATTCCGTCAATAGAAAATGGGGGGATCTCCGCGGACCGGGGCCGGACTGCGGGAATCCGGACTGCCCGGGGATTCTCGTGACCGGACTGCCTCGGAGACTATGTGCCGGACTGTTTAATGGGACTGGGCCGGACTGCCTCGGAGGAGGTCGTCTCAGGAACTGAATCCTTCGTCAACCTCCTCCGGGGAAGTCCGGGTTCTTTTAACGCAACAGAGGATTGCCGAAAACGGCAATCCTCTGAGTAATTCAGGTTATATCAATTTTCAAACCGGCGAAGCGGAACTCTGCAGAATTTAGAAGTTGCAGAATCTCATGCGAGTCTACGCGGGAAATCTCGTTCGTATTTCCTACGGGAATAGCCTTAGTGAAACTTGTTCGACTCTCCTTAGTGGATTTCGCTGTGGATCTCCTGCAGGGACTTTACGCTGTGCTCGCTGTGGGTCTTTACGTAGTGGATACCGTCGGCGGTTGCGAGGGCTGCTGCCATCGTCGTTACGTACGGTACCTTTGCCTTGATGGCTGCCTTACGGAGGTAGCTGTCGTCATGCAGGCTGTTCTTTCCGATCGGGGAGTTGATGATCAGCTGGATCTGTCCGTTCGTTATCAGGTCGTAGCAGTTCGGACGTCCTTCATACAGCTTGAGAATCTTCTCGGCGGGGATGCCCGCAGCGGTCAGACGGTCGTAGGTGCCGCCGGTCGCATAAACCTTGAAACCGTCGCCGACAAGGGATTCCGCAACCTTAAGTGCCTCTTCCTTGTCCTTATCCTTTACGGAGATCAGTACGTTACCGGAAAGCGGAAGCTTGCTCTGGATTGCTTCCTGCGCCTTGTAGAATGCTTCGCCGTAGGACGGGGAAAGTCCGAGTACCTCACCGGTGGAACGCATCTCCGGTCCGAGGATCGGGTCAACTTCGGGGAACATATTGAACGGGAACGCGGCTTCCTTTACGCCGTAGTTCGGGATCGTCATTTCATGAAGCTCCGGAACCGGGGACTTGCGTCCGGTCAGCTCGGAAGTGATGATATCGGTTGCGATCGGTACCATGCGGATGTTGCAGACCTTCGAAACAAGCGGAACGGTACGGCTTGCTCTCGGATTTGCCTCGATCACGAATACCTTGCCGTTCTCGATGGCGTACTGCATGTTCATAAGACCTTTGACATGCATCTCTTCTGCGATCTTTCTCGTGTATTCCTTGATCGTCTTCAGATTTTCCTCGGAAATATGTACCGAAGGAAGGATACATGCGGAGTCGCCGGAGTGGATACCCGCAAGCTCGATGTGCTCCATTACGGCAGGGACAAATGCGTGTGCGCCGTCGGCGATCGCGTCTGCCTCACACTCGGTTGCGTGATTCAGGAAACGGTCGATCAGGATCGGACGGTCAGGCGTTACGCCGATTGCCGCCTTCATGTATTCGGTCATCTGCTCGTCATCGTATACGACTTCCATGCCGCGGCCGCCGAGTACGAAGGAAGGACGAACCATTACCGGATAGCCGATCTTCGCTGCGATGCCGATTGCATCCTCAACGGTAACCGCCATGCCGGACTCGGGCATCGGAATGTCGAGCTTCTTCATCATCTCACGGAAAAGGTCACGGTCTTCCGCCAGGGCGATAACCTCAGGAGAAGTTCCGAGGATCTTTACGCCGTTTCTCTTCAGGTCCGCAGCAAGGTTCAGAGGCGTCTGGCCGCCGAACTGTGCGATCACGCCGAGAGGCTTTTCCTTGTTGTAGATGGAAAGAACGTCCTCAAGGGTGAGGGGTTCGAAGTACAATTTGTCGGATGTATCGTAGTCGGTCGATACGGTCTCGGGATTACAATTAACGATGATCGTCTCGAAGCCGAGCTTCTTAAGAGCCTTGGCAGCATGTACGCAGCAGTAGTCAAACTCGATACCCTGGCCGATACGGTTCGGGCCGCCGCCGAGGATCATGATCTTGCGGTTATCGGAGACCGGGCTCTTATCAACCGGGATGTTGTAGCTGGAGAAGTAATATGCGCTGTCCTTTGTACCGCTTACATGTACGCCCTCCCATGCCTCGGTAAGGCCGATGGCAAGACGGCGGTTACGGATGTCATCCTCGGACACACCGACAAGCTTTGCGATGTAGCGGTCGGAGAAACCGTCCTTCTTCGCTTTCGTAAGAACCTCGTCGGACGGAACCGCACCCTTCTTCGAAAGGAGTGCCTCTTCCTCTTCTACCAGTTCCTTCATCTGCTCGATGAACCACTTCTTTACGTGGGTTGCGTTATGTACTTCGTCTACGGTCGCACCCTTGCGGATGGCTTCATACATCTGGAAATGACGCTCGCTGGAAGGTGTCGCAAGCTTCTGCATCAACTCTTCCTTGCTGAGGTCATGGAAGTTCTTGACATAGCCGAGACCGTAGCGGCCGGTCTCAAGGCTTCTGATTGCCTTCTGGAAGGCTTCCTTGTAAGTCTTACCGATGCTCATTACTTCGCCGACGGCACGCATCTGGGTTCCGAGCTTATCTTCAACGCCCTTGAACTTCTCAAATGCCCAGCGTGCGAACTTGATCACGACATAGTCACCGTCCGGAACGTACTTGTCGAGAGAACCGTATTTGCCGCACGGGATTTCCTTTAAGGTAAGACCGGTTGCAAGCATTGCGGATACAAGCGCGATCGGGAAACCGGTTGCCTTCGAAGCAAGTGCCGAGGAACGGGACGTTCTCGGGTTGATCTCGATAACAACGATACGGTCGGTCTTCGGGTCATGCGCGAACTGTACGTTCGTGCCGCCGATAACCTGTACGCGGTCAACGATCTTATAAGCCTGCTCCTGCAAGCGCTTCTGTACTTCCTTCGAAATCGTCAGCATCGGAGCCGCACAGAAGGAGTCACCGGTATGAACGCCCATCGGATCGATATTCTCGATGAAACATACGGTGATCATGTTGCCTTCGCAGTCGCGGACAACCTCAAGCTCAAGCTCTTCCCAGCCGAGTACGGATTCCTCAACGAGAACCTGTCCTACAAGGCTTGCCTGAAGACCTCTTGCGCAGACCGTCTTCAGCTCTTCCTTGTTGTATACGAGTCCGCCGCCGGCACCGCCCATCGTGTAAGCCGGGCGAAGTACTACGGGGTATCCGAGGCGGTCGGCAATCTCAAGTGCTTCCTCTACGCTGTAGGATACTTCGCTTCTTGCCATCTCGATGCCGAGTTCGTTCATCGTGTTCTTGAACTCGATACGGTCCTCGCCGCGCTCGATGGCGTCAACCTGAACACCGATGACCTTTACGTTGTATTTGTCGAGAACACCGGCCTTGTAGAGCTCGCTGGAAAGGTTCAGACCGGACTGTCCGCCGAGGTTCGGAAGCAGGGCATCCGGACGCTCCTTTGCGATGATCTGCTCGAGACGCTCTACGTTCAGCGGCTCGATATAGGTTACATCGGCCGTCTCGGGGTCGGTCATGATCGTTGCGGGGTTCGAGTTCACGAGAACGATCTCGTAACCGAGCTTTTTCAGGGCTTTGCAGGCCTGCGTTCCGGAATAGTCGAACTCGCATGCCTGACCGATGATGATCGGGCCGGAGCCGATGATCAGTACTTTGTGAATGTCTTCTCTCTTAGGCATTTCTTCATCCTCCTGTGTGTGTTTAGTGTGTGTGAATCGGGTCTATTTATAGAAAAAGACGGAATAGAAAACTATTCCGCCAAATAGAAAACAATATCCTTATGAAGCTTATTCGTGTCCATATGCAATTTTCCGAAAATCATGTAATGCATGGTTATATCCTCCGAAATTGCACGGCCATTTTTTGACCTGATTTAATATATCACAGGACCATGGGAAAATGCAAGCGAAAAATGATCTGATTTTTTCATTTTTTTCGAAGGCTTCTCAGTTGGTTTTTCTGCGCCTTTCCTCCGCCATTTTCTTCTTATGCTCCTTGTAGGCCTTTCTGCCCTGTCCGACTCCGGTGGGAATCGGATTGTGGAGTACTTCGATATACTTGCCGTGATGCATCTGCTGACTTACAAGCGGGTCCAGTTCGAAATACCGGTCAATCTCTTCATCGGTGATATCCGGCTGGAACTTCCGGCGGCGGAGGCCACCGAATCTCCGGCGGTTATACTCTTTCCAAAAGATCAGAAGAAGGATCTCGATCAAAACGGCAATGAACAGCACAAAGAAGAAGTGTTCCGTCTGCCGCACCGTATCCGTATTATAGATGAAGAACGAACGGACCGGTTTGCCGAGCAAATCCCGTATGATTCCCACCGCCATGAAAGCGAAGAACAGAATCATATAGGTCCACATCAATAAGGTAAACAGCGAACCGAGAATCCGCTTCCACAGTTTCTGCTTGTTTTCGTATTCGATATGGGGATCATTCTCTGACGTGCCTGCGGGTTCCGCGTTCGAAACATTATGCGGTCCTTCCGCGGTATGGTTTTTGATCAGGAAATCCATGTGACCCACGCGGTGCACATTTTCCTCCGCCCGTTTCTCTCCGCTCTCCTGCTCCTTCTGCTCCCGCTCTGTCTGGGTCAGTCCCCTGTCCGGGCTCTTCCAGGTCGCAAGCTTCTTATTCGGAAGGATTGCTTTTAAAAGGGAACCGAGTGTGATAAACACGTTGATGTACCAATACAGGATCGGGTACCAGATGACACTCCACGTATTCTTGATCAGGTTTCGGTCATAATGGGACTCTAACCAGACCGCAACGGCGAACTGTAACAGGCACACAAAGGAAAGGAACTGGCTCTTCCACAGATATTCCGTAAAGACATGCTTCCCGCGGATTTCTGCTACGATCAGAATGGTGGTCAGCACAAGCCAGCACACCGACCACACAAAAGAGGCAACCTGTTCCAGATAGATCGGCGTCATACGCCTTCTCCGCCAGCTTTTAAAGATATCCCAGTGGCGGAATACCACTTCGAGCCCGCCCTCCGACCAGCGCTTTCTCTGCCGCCAGAGGCCTTTCACGGTTTCCGGAACAAGCATCCAGCAAAGAGCCCTCGGCTCATACCGGACATCCCAGAAATTCTTTTCCAGTTTCCAGGTTACCGCGATATCTTCCGTCATCATATCCCGGTCCCAGAAACCGCAGTCCATGAGTGCCCGCTTCCGGTAAGCGACACACACGCCGGATACGGTCATAACCTTGCCGAGTACCCGCTGCGTCCGCTTGATCAGGCTGATAATGCTCGCATACTCGCACAGCTGAATCTTTCCGAGTAGCGAACCGCGGTTACGGACACGGGGATTGCCGGTTACCGCTCCCACTCGTTCGCCGTTATGACGGTTTACGAAATGAGACACCATGTACCGAAGGGCTTTCTTATCAAGATAAGAATCCGCGTCAACGCCGACCAGGATCTCTCCTTTGGAAGCAATAAGCCCGAGATAAAGCGCATTGGCCTTGCCGCAGTTTTTATCGAGATCGACGACACGGACACGGTCGTATTTCTCGGACAGTTCTTTCATTACCTCCGATGAATTGTCCGTACTGCCGTCATTGATCAGGATTACCTCATAATCCGGATAATCCAGATTGACCATCTGCTCCACAACCTGCTGAAGAATCGAGCTTTCGTTGTGGGCCGGCATAAGAATCGAAACAAACGGCAGATTTTCCGGAATGATTCCATCCTTGTTCCGCTCGTTCGACCAGTAAAACACCAGCGCTCCCAGTACCCACATCATGGCCATGACTGCCGGGTACCAGAAGACAAACTCCTCTACGATTTTCCACATGATTTTTCAATATTCCTCTTGCTTTTACGTGACCCATGCGTCACATTACACGCTACAAATGCTATAATATAGGTGATATTATCATCAAATGTCAAGAGATTTATTTCGAGAATCAAAAACTGTTAAAGATATGACAAAAAAGGCAGACACGGACAAATCGTGCCTGCCTTCCTTTCGTCTGTTTCGTTCTATTCTTTCGGGATCCATACCCGCATCTCGTTAAGCCCGCGGTTACCCCATGTGTAATAAGGGATCAGCCTGATGACTACCGGCTCCTTTTCGGGCGGGGCAAATGAGTACAGCTCGTCGCTCGTCTCGATACGGCTTCCGGCTACCGTCAGCATCGGCATGCCGTCGGGCGCCTCGCCGGGAAGTTCACGGATCGGTGCGGTTCTCGAAACGCGCAGTCCGAGTATGTCGCCGTCATTGTCCGTTCCTTCCGCGCAGTATACGAGCGGTCCTCTGAGAAACGCGATCTTCGCGGTATCGGCCGCGATGTGACGGTTCGGGTATACCCTCCGCGCGCTCATGTCGATGTTTACGATCAGGCTGTCGCCCGCACGGAACACTCCCTGAATGTAGGCGTATCCGTCATCGATGTCCGGCACGAATACCGTACCGTTCCGAAGAATCTGCACCTTCTTCGCGTAGGCCGGAATCCGGACCGCAAGCTTCACGTCCATCGGTTCGGCTCCGCTCGGGGCAAATGTGTACAGGATATGGCCGCTTCTCGGATAGTCACATTCTACGGTAATCTTACCGCCGAATTCCTTCTCCATGTCGATCGTTCCGCCGAGGAACAGATGCTGGTAAAGCGCATCCTCCTCAACACTGTAAGCGTATTCCGCAACCGAGCCGACCAGTCTCGCCACGTTCGGCGGGCAACACGCGCACGCGAACCAGCCGGGCCGCTCGGGAAGCGCGTGGCGCATCGAAGCCGCAACGCCGCTCGTTCCGGGAACCGCCTCAAGCGGATTTACATAGAAGAAACGCTTTCCGTCGAGCTGCATGCCGCCGAGTACGCCGTTATAAAGGGCGCGCTCCATGACGTCCGCATATTCGCCCTTCTTCTCCATGCGTAGCATTTGCCGTAAGAAGAAACAGAGCCCCACCGCCGCACACGTCTCCGCGTATGCGGTGTCGTTCGGCAAATGGTAATCGGTCGTGAACGCTTCGCCTTCATACGCGGAACCGATTCCGCCGGTCAGATACATACGCTTCCTTGTAATACTCTGATACAGATTCCGGCACGCCTGCTTCAGTTCCTCGTCGCCGGTCTCCATCGCGAGATCCGCCATTCCGGTATAGAGATATACGGCGCGCACCGCATGACCGACTGCGTCCTTCTGCTCTCTTACCGGCAGGTGTGTCTGGTTGTATTCGGGTGCCGCGGGATTCTTCCCCCACAGGAACCATCCGCGCTCGTCGCTTTCCTTTTGGAAGAACGCGCCGCCGTCGCCGCGTGCGTTGATGAAGTGCGCCGCGAGTTCCTTATACTTCTCCTCGCCGGTCTTACGGTACATCCGAAGAAGCGCAAGCTCCACTTCCTCATGCCCCGGGAATCCGGGATTTCCTTTTATAATGAAATGATCGTAAATGTGATCCGCGAAACGGCACATCACGTCAAGAAGCTTCGTCTTGCCGGTCGCATCCGCATACGCTACCGCCGCTTCCATCATGTGTCCGGCGCAGTAAAGCTCATGGCACTCACTGAGGTCGGTCCATCGCCGTCCGGGCTCCTTTACCGTAAAATAGGTATTGAGATACCCGTCCTCATGCTGCGCGCTTGCGACGATGTCAATGATCTCGTCGCAGTGCTTCTCGAGTTCCGGATCGGGTGTCATCGCAAGCGAATACGCCGCGGCTTCGAGCCATTTGGCCACGTCGCTGTCCTGAAATACCATTCCGTAAAACTCGTCTTCGCACCGGCCGTTCTTAAGCATCTCCGCGGCCGCCTTAAAGTTGTCGATTGCGTGGCTCTTCGCAACGCCCGGGACCTCGTCCTTTAATACCGCCTCCTGATAAGGAAGCACGACCGTGCGGATCTTCTCCTCGAGTTCCGAGAAGAACGTATCCTTTAATTGAAATCTGGGAATCATACTTTCCATAAAAAACTCCGTCCGGAACGCCGCCGGACCCTGCCTTTCTCTATCCTCGGGACCGCCGTCCCTTCTTATCTATTTTAGCGGAAAATGTGACCGCCCGCAAGGGTGTATCTTTTCGTTTCGGCCGGATTTTTATCAAATTTCATCCATTTTCCGGGATTCATTTTCTTTTCGGAAACGTTAATCAAACTTTAATCTTCGCTCAAATCTCTTTTAAAGATGGTCGGCTATACTGAAGCCCGTAAACGAAAACAAGTTGCAAAAAAGCAAATGTTTAAGGAGGTTGTGACAGTGAATATTTTGTTTCGGTACATCCGAAAGAACATGATGGAAAAGAAGGGGAGGCTCCTCTTAGTGATCCTCTCCGTAGCGATCAGCGCGGGACTGCTGGTCGCCTGTATCGGTATGATGGATACCATCAAAGACAGTTTCTCGGAGCCCACAAGACGGGCGACGGAAGGACGCGAAATAGCCCTCAGTTCGGTTGAGGGCGCCTGGTTCACGGAAAGCGATTTCGATGCAGAGGGCCTGACGGATCTGCAGGGCGAGATCACGGGAACCGGAGTCATCTCGGAAGACGACAAACTCTATTACGTAACGCTGCACGGACAGAAGTCCTTCAGCGGGGTACTGAAAAGCGGGCAGTGGGCCGACGACGGAACTCCCGCATGTATCGTCTCCGAGCGTACGGCAAAGGAAAGAAACCTGACCGTCGGCAGCAAGCTTACTGTAAGCCTTTACGGCGAGCCGGTTTCCTTTACGGTGAAAGCCATTGCCGTCACGGACGGCGTTCTCTACGCCGACAGCCGGGAATCGTTCGGCGTCATCGTCTCCTACGGCTTTATGAATGAAAAGGCCGGTTCTCCGGACGCATACAACGTTATATATGCTAAGGTCGCAGCCGCCAAGTCCGGTAAGACGGCCGACGCGGATCAGATCAAAGAAACGGTTGACCGCTTCAATGAAACTAACACGAAAGTTAAAGCCGTCGACCGTACCAACAGCCTGTTCGTAGGCGATATTTCCTCTCTTATCTTCAGCGTCGGACTGATGCTCGGAATCGTCATCATCGTAAGCATTCTGATCATCAGCGGCGTATTCAAAATGATCATCAGCGAACGCATTCCGGTCTTCGGAACGTTCTTAAGCCAGGGTTCCACAAAGCGGCAGTTAAGATTTATCGTTCTTCTTGAGAGTGCCTGCTACGCACTGGTTGCCGGCATTATCGGAAGTGCCATCGGCGAAGGAATCCTGTATATCGTAAACCGCCTCGTATCCCCGCTTCGGGAATACGGCATCTATCTTCCCTTCCGCATTAACTGGCTGCACGTTCTGTTCGGCATCGCATTTGCCCTCGTGATCTCGGTGCTCGCAGCCTGGCTTCCGGTTCGCCGGATCGCAGGGTTTGAGACCAAGGACGTCATCCTGAACCGTGTGGAGAACACCCATAAGAAGCATACGGTTCGTACCGTGATCGGTCTTCTACTTTTCGCAGCTTCGATCGTCATCACGCTGCTGCTTAACGGTGCGATTTCCCCGCTGTCCGTTCTTGCGACATCATGCTGCTATATCGGCATCATCATGGCTGCTCCGGCGCTTATCAAGCTCCTGATGGCCTTCTTCTGCAAAGTATTCCACGGCAACACGACAATGTGGCTTGCCTGCAACAATATCCGCTCCTCAAGACTTCTGATCAGCAACGTCGTACTGTTGATCATCGCGCTGAACGGAATCCTGAGCTGCTCCTCTACCGGCCGGACCATGACCAAGGTTGTCATCGAAGCCTACGAGGAACTCGATTACGACTTCGAAGTCGACAACATTCTTCCTTCGGGCTCCGACGAGAGTTCCTACGACCGGATCATGCAGGAACTGAAGACCAATCCCTATATTGATCAGAGTACCGTAAATCCGCAGGCCTACCGCATTGCAGAGCATGACGGAACCCAGATTTTAACAACGGTCATCGAGCCGGAGGCCTACGCCAAATACAATCAGTACATGCACCTCATGGAGAACAAGTACCGTGATTCTTACCTGGATTTCTCGAACGCATCGGACGATACGATTCTCGTAACGACGGCCCTCGCAAGAGACATGAAGCTGAAGGAGGGTGACACGCTGAAGCTTTCCGTGAACGGAATCTCACACGAGTGGCGCGTTGCCTGCATTGCGGACGGAAAGCTCCTCAACTCCGGTAAATTTATCCTGTTCCGAAGAGCCGATTTCATCGATATCTACCACGACAGCGAGGTTGAGGGATTCTCCTTTAAGATAAAAGGCGACAAGGACGCTGCCGAGGCTTCCTTCAAGTCCCTGCTCACCAGCTACGGCGCAACCTACAGCGACCGTGACACGAGAATGCAGGAAAATGTGGACCAGAACGCGATGATCGTAAACCTGATCTCGATCTTCTCCTACCTGGCCATCGCCATCTCGGCAATCGGAATCTTTAACAACATCGTCATCAGCTTCAACCAGAGACGGAAAGAATTCGCCATGATGGCATCGGTTGGAATGAACGGCGTCGGCCGGAAGAAACTGGTTCTTTCGGAAAGCATTCTGTGCGTGATCATCGCAGTTCTCATCGCAGTTCCGTTCACGCTCCTTACGAACCGCCTGGTAACCGGAATGCTCTACTACATCGGCACTCCGTTCGACATTCTCTACGACTGGAAGGGAACACCCGCATTTCTCGCCGCATTTGTCGGAATCGTCTTCATCGCTTCGCTCTCGACGATGCGCCGTTCCAAAAACTTAAGTGTTGTAACCGAACTCAAATACGAATAAAAAAGGAAATCTATGGAGGAATCAATCATGAACGCACTTACCATTAAGAATCTCAACAAGTCTTTTGTAAACGGCAGAGAGACTGCCCACATTTTGAAGAACATCAACCTGAATGTAGAGGAAGGCGAATTTGTCTCCATCATGGGACCGTCCGGCTGCGGAAAGTCCACGCTCCTCTACCTGTTAGGCGGCCTTGACAAGCCCACGAGCGGAAGCGTTTCCCTTTACGGAACGGATCTTTCCACGATGAAGGAGAAGGACCTCTGCGACATGCGGAGCGACAAGATCGGGTTCGTGTTCCAGTTCTATAACCTCGTTCCGAACCTCAACGTAGAGGACAACATCGCTCTTCCGCTGATGATCGCCGGCAAGAAGCGCTCCTCTTACAAAAAGAGAATTGATGACGTACTTGAGATCATCGGCATGAGCGATAAGAGAAAGCTCACGCCCCGCGAACTGTCCGGCGGACAGCAGCAGCGTGTGGCGATTGCGAGAGCGCTCGTATTTGACCCCGAGATCATCTTCCTTGACGAACCCATCGGTAACCTTGATTCGAAGACCGGCATGAAGATCATGGAACTCTTCCGTGAGATTAACCGCAAGTTCGGCAAGACGATCGTACAGGTAACACACTCCGAAGAGTCCGCCCGCTACGGCACCAAGCTCGTACGCGTACTCGACGGCCAGATTGAATCGGTCGAGCTGATCGATAATTCAAACGCTCCCTTCTCGGAGAGCCGTAAAGGAGAGCGCCAGGTAAGCTGATCTGTCAACCTCCATAAAACCAGTGTAGTGAACGCAAAAAAACCTTCGGTGGGATGTTCCGAAGGTTTTTTGCATTTCTTTGTATTACGCGAGGGGAAAAATGAAAAAACAATTCTTTTTTGTTTGAGGGGGGGTAAAAAGCATTTGTTTTTCTTGTTCGTATTATATTGCTATAATACTAAGATAATCTATTGCATTCTTGCTCAAATATGATACAATCTTACTGTAACAGCATAAAAATACCCGGTTTCGGACACGGATTATCCGGGATCGGGGCTCTTTCGGTTTCTTTCGGGTTTTCATTATTCGGAGGTGTGTATGGATCTTCCCATTCAGTTAAAAGATACCGTTCAGCACGGAAACAGCCGCTATCCGTTCGCCGTGCATGAGACCATCGCCATTGCGGAGGATATGCTGATGCTTTACCTGCATTGGCACGAGGAAGCAGAGCTTCTCCTTGCGCTCGAGGGCGACGTTGTAGTAAGGATCAATAACAATACCTTCCATATGAAGGAAGGAGAAGCCGCATATATTGAGCCTTATGCCCTTCACGCATGCTACAAGGCGAAATCGGACACCTGTCACCTCCTGGCGCTCGTATTCCGCCCCGAAGTCATTGCCCCGGCAAGGGAACCGGCGCTTTATGAAGCGTATCTGGCACCTGTGAAACGCGGACAGGTGCGTTTTCCCGCGCATCTGCGTAAGGAAGTGCCCTGGCAGGAGCACGTGATCCGGCTTGTCCGCTCGACAATGCCCTACTGCACGGTTCCTTATGACCGCTCAGATCTTGCGCTTCGCGGAATTCTTTATGAAATCTGGTCGGAACTGTTCTTAAATGCCGATTCGGACCTGCAGCCCGCTCAGGCGACTTCCCGTCTTCAGCCGGCACTCGAATACATCTATGAAAACTACCGTTTTCCGATCACGATCAGCGATATCGCGGCGCAGGTCAACCTGAGCGTAAGCCGTTTCAGCACGCTTTTCCGAAAAGCCTTCCATACCTCGCCGGTTTCCCATCTTTTATACTACAGGCTGCATCGCTGCACTATTCTACTACTGTCGACCGACTTGACGGTGGCAGAGATTGCGTTCAGTTGCGGCTTCGATAATCTGAGCAACTTCAACCGGCAGTTCCGCGAACGGATCGGCAGCACGCCTACCGCCTACCGGAACAAGGGCCGTGAGATCCGTGAACAGCAGACAATGCTTCAGACCGAACGAAACCGGATATTTGAAACCTTTATTCCCTCTTCCGACACGGAGAATCCCACCTCATACACGCCGTAGGACATTCCGTATACCCTTTCTGCGTCATTCTGGTACGCAGGTCTGGGGTCTAACGCCAGAACTTCCTTCAGCGCCTGCCGCATCGCTTCGTCCATGCCGAGTCTCTCCGCTTCGCCGGCTGCCTCTTCGGTAAAGGAAACCGGCAGCCGGTAATCCGTATAGGCTCCCGCGAAGCCTTCCTTCGCGTCCGGATGGCAGTCCGTATACGGAAGGTACGGTTTGACATCATAGATCGGCGTGCCGTTCATCAGGTCGGCGCCTGCCACGATCAGCACCGGTCCCTCCTGTGTGTCATACTCTATTCTTACAAGGCGTACCGACGACAGCCCGATTGGATTCGGGCGGAACGGGCTTCGCGTCGCGAACACTCCCATTCTCGTATTACCGCCGAGCCGCGGCGGACGCACCGTCGGGCTCCACGCGCCCTCTTCTTTCCCATTTTCCGAAAACTCCCATAAGAGCCACAGATGCGAATATCCTTCCAGCCCGCGCAATGCGTCCGGATTACGATACTCCGGTTCAAATACGATGCGGGCCTCCTCTGTGTCCGCAAGGCCGCTCTGCCTCGGAATTCCGAATTTGCCGATGAAACGGTTCTCGATACGGGCTATCTTTCTGATTTCCATAACTTCCATGACTCCGGCCGGAATGATTTGTGCCGGGTTTTCCTTTCTAAAGTTTTGAAAAGCCGCCGCGGACACAGGTCCTGCGGCGGCATATTACTGTTTAGAATAATAATGCTATTGCATGCGCGGCAAATGCGATGACCCATGCGATCGCGCACTGGGAAACGACCATTCCCACGGCCCATTTGCGTCCGAGCTCACGGCGGACCGAAGCAATCGCGGCAACACACGGCGTGTACAGCAGACAGAACACGAGAAGCGATGCGGCTGCGGCAGGCGAGATCACTGCCGTCACGGTGCTTCCGAACAGGATCTGAAGCGTAGACACAACACTTTCCTTCGCGATAAATCCGGTAATAAGAGCCGTCGAGCATTGCCAGTTTCCGAAGCCGAGCGGCTTGAAAACGGGTGCGATAAATCCGGCAAGAGACGCCAGCAGTCCCTTTTCCGTATCGCCGTCTCCGATGTAATTGAGACGGTAATCAAAGTTCTGAAGCAGCCAGATAACGATTGTTGCAACGAAGATAACCGTGAACGCTCTTGTTAAGAAGTCCTTCGCCTTTTCCCAGAGAAGACGTCCGACATTCTTTGCGCCGGGAAGCCTGTAGTTCGGAAGTTCCATTACGAACGGAACCGCCTCACCGCGGAATACCGTCGTACGAAGCACAAGCGCGGCCAGAATGCCGATCACGATGCCCAAAACGTAAAGCCCGATCATGACAAGCGCCGCGTGCTTCGGGAAGAACGCCAGCGAGAAGAACGCGTAGATCGGCACCTTTGCCGAGCAGCTCATGAACGGCGTCAGCAGGATCGTCATCTTACGGTCTCGCTCCGAAGGAAGCGTACGCGAAGCCATAACCGCCGGAACCGTGCAGCCAAATCCGATCAACATCGGCACGATACTGCGGCCGGACAGCCCGATCTTACGAAGCAGCTTGTCCATAAAGAAGGCGACACGCGCCATATAACCGCTGTCCTCAAGAAGCGACAGGAAGAAGAACAGTGTCACAATGACCGGCAGGAAGGAAAGCACGCTTCCCACACCGGCGAAGATGCCGTCGATGATGAGGCTCTTCACAACCGGATTCACGCCCCAGAGGTCAAGGCCCTTCTCCGTGAGTGCGCCGAGCGCGTCGACACCTTTGGCGGTCAGATCCTGTAAAAACGCTCCGATCACGTGGAAGGTGAGGAAGAACACAAGTCCCATGATCGCGATAAACGCGGGGATTGCCGTAAACCGCCCGGTCAGGAACGTATCGATCTTGCGGCTTCGGATGTGTTCCTTGCTCTCGACCGGTTTGATCACGGTCTCGCGGCATATTTTATTGATAAAGCGGAAACGCATATCCGCAATGGCGGCCGAGCGGTCGAGTCCGCGCTCCGTCTCCATCTGGCTGATAATGTGCTCTAACGTTTCCTTCTCATTGTCATCAAGTTTCAGCGCCTCAAGAATGATCTCGTCACCTTCCGCTAGCTTGCTTGCGGCAAATCTGACCGGTATCCCCGCTGCTTTCGCATGGTCCTCGATCAGGTGGCGGATACTGTGCAGACACCGGTGTACGGCGCCGCCCGCCTCCTCCGCGTCGCAGAAGTCTATCTCCGATGCGCCGGCAGGGGTTTCCTGGTAGCGCGCCACATGGATTGCGTGGTCGACAAGTTCGTCGATACCCTCGTTCTTCGCGGCCGAAATCGGAACGACCGGGATACCGAGCCGTGCTTCCATTTCGTTCACGAGAACCGAACCGCCGTTCTCACGCATCTCATCCATCATGTTGAGCGCAAGAACCATCGGAATGCCGAGTTCCATAAGCTGCATTGTCAGGTAAAGGTTTCTCTCAAGGTTGGTCGTGTCAACGATATTGATAATACCCTTCGGCTTTTCATCCAGAATAAACCGTCTCGTTACGAGTTCCTCGCTCGAGTACGGAGACATCGAATAGATGCCGGGCAGGTCGGTCACAAGTGTCTTCTCGTTGCCGCGGATCTGTCCGTCCTTTCGGTCCACCGTGACACCCGGGAAGTTTCCGACATGGGCATTTGCTCCGGTCAGCTGATTAAAGAGCGTCGTCTTTCCGCAGTTCTGATTGCCTGCGAGGGCAAATGTGAGAATCGTCGACTCCGGAAGAGCCGTTGTCTCGCCTTCCCTGTGATAACGCCCGCCTTCACCGAGACCGGGGTGTTCCACGGGACGTTTTCGTTCGTTGTGTGCCGTTCTCTCCCGCTCATCCTTTACGTCATCCACCGCAATCCGTTCCGCGTCTGACAGACGGATCGTAAGTTCATAACTCTGTATGCGGATCTCAACCGGATCACCCATCGGTGCATGCTTCACCATGGTAACCTCCGCTCCGGGAATAAGTCCCATATCGAGAAGGTGCTGACGAAGCGCCCCTTCCCCTCCGACACTGAGTACCGTGGCAGTCTTTCCGATTGGCAGTTCCTTAAGATTCATGTTCGTCCCTCCTGAAATCCACACCGATTATAACACCCTGTGACGTATTTATTCAAGAGGAACACAGACACGATTGCTATCAAAAATGATACTATGAATGAGACAACCGCGATTTTGAAAAAGTTTCCGAGATCGCGGTTTGTCTGATCCCTATTACCAAAAAAGTCCGAGGCACACCTGCCTCGGACTTTGTATTCACCCTGAACGGCCGATCCGGAGATTGACCGTCATATCCGATAATCTACTGTTTCTCAGCCGCTTTCTTTCTCCGCGGACCGTTTTTCGACCGGATCACGCCACGCTTTCCGTTTACAAAGCAAAGTTTCGGATTCTTCGGATCGTAATTCACAATCACTTCTTCCTGAAACCGATTGTTGGTCTGGACCATTCCCACAATCTCGGCAAAATACGGCTGGCCGTCCACATTGTATTCATAGACGGGCGTGATGATACTTGCCGTGACTCCCATCAGGTGTTTTTCCACCTGAACCCTGGAGTCCTTCTCGTAAAAAACATAGTACCCTTTCGTTGTTGCCGTGCATTTTCTTTTAAGCCACGGCAGGCTCCAGTGTTTTCCCGCATAAAAGGCACCGCCGAGAACCACTACACCGACACTCGCATAAAAGAATATCATAACATTTCCCCCTTTTTTTATTTTTTGACGTTAATGCCATCCGCTTAACATCGTTCTGTCACTACACCCATCTTCTAAACCACAGAAGTCATTCCGTCTTCTTTAAAACACACCCTTCGGATCATGTCACAGCGAAGAAGCTCCGTAAGACCGGTCTCGCCGTGATAAGCAATCATAAGATTTCCGTTCTCGTCTTTATAAATCGAATTGTGACCCGGACCGAATTCCGAACGGATAACTCTCCCGGTCCGGCTGCCTTGTTCCGGCCGATATTACTGCCATAACAATCCTCATGAATCATTTGCATTGCGCGCTGTATAGTTACGGCGTAGTAAATCTTATTTACATAATATTACCACGCCGTAACCTTGAAAGTCAATATCTTTTTTTCATGTGCCATCCGGAAATCTTACCCTGACGCCCGGCATTCTTACCGGGCGGTTCGGGGATAAATCCGCATTATCCTTCATTCTACGCCTGTAGTCTATATCCTACTTGGCTGCCCGATAGATGGCAAGCATATCTTCTTCGCGGAGGAATTTCGCGGAACCCATGCCGCCCTTCACGCCGACGGCACATTTGTACGCCATCTCGGCAAGTTCATCCTCGGTCGCGGAGACGCCGAGTTCACGCAGATTCGTGGGCATGCCGATCTGACGGTAGAATTCCTCGACCGCCTCGATGCCGGCAAGCGCAATCTCCTCATCCGTGCCTTCGTTCTTCACACCCATGACATTCAGCGCGAACCGCTTAAACCGCGGCAGACAGTCCTTCATGACATAACGTGCCCAGCTGCCCCAGATTGCCGCAAGGCCTGCACCGTGAGCAACATCATAAAGACCGCCCAGCTCATGCTCAAGCTTGTGCGTCATCCAGTCGCCACCGTCGTTTCCGCATCCGGTAAGGCCGTTGTGAGCAAGGCTGCCCGCCCACATCACTTCGGCTCTCGCATCGTAATTCTTCGGATCCTTCGCGAGGATCAGGGCATTGGCTTTCACCGTCCGCAGAAGACCTTCCGCAAGAGCATCGGTGATTTCCATGTTGCCGCCGTTCGTAAAGTACCGCTCCATCGTATGCATCATAATATCCGTACATCCGCAGGCGGTCTGGTAATCCGGAAGCGTCATCGTCAGCTCGGGATTCATGATCGCGAATTTCGGCCGGCAGTAATCGCTGCTGTAGCCGCGCTTCACAAGTCCCTCCTCCTTCGTGATAACGGACGAGTCACTCATCTCGCTGCCGGTCGCCGCAATCGTAAGGATTACGCCGAGGGGCAGGCATGCCTTTGCCGTTCTCTTATAATCATAAAAATCCCAGACGTCGCCTTCATTGGTCACACCGTAGCCGATTGCCTTGGCCGAATCGATCGCGCTTCCGCCGCCGACTGCCAGAAGGAAATCAACTCCTTCCTTTTTGCACAGTTCGATTCCCTCGTAAACCAGCCCGAGATGCGGGTTCGGTACCGCTCCGCCGAGCGTAATATATGCGATCCCGGCATCGTCAAGAACCTTCGTAACGCGTGCAAGAAGTCCGGATCGCACTACGCTTCCGCCGCCGTAATGAATAAGCACCTTTGTTCCGCCGAACTCCTGGATCATCTCTGCCGTCTTTAGCTCAGTCTGCTTCCCAAACAGAACCTTCGTAGGGGTATAGTATTGAAAGCCGTACATTTTCCCTCTCCTTTCGCGTTTCCAAACGCCTTTTGATGGTACCATTGTATCATAATAAATGCCCCGGGAAAATGGCATATTCCATCTTCATCCCGGGGCATGAATTACATTTCACATATGGTTAAAATTCCGTCTGTGTTTTATTTCCGCATATCGTTTTTACCAGATCCGGTAGTTGCCGGAAAGGGCAAGAAGCGCGAACAGATAGAGACAGTTATCGTAATATCTGCGTACGCCCTTACGAAGCGGCTGGTTCCAGAACCACTCAACCCATTGTTTCGCTACAGCAAAATCGCTGTCCGGCTTGTCGGAATACGGAACCGACAGAGTACTCTGCGCGATCGTCGCCACGAGTCCGACCGGATGCAGTACCGGACGCTCAAGCGGCTTTCCTTCGATCGTGTAAGAACACCTTACCGCCTCGAGATCGGTTCCGAAGAACTTCATCATGCGAAGCGGGGCCGCTGCCTGGCCGGCATCCTCGCCGAACCACTCGCAGTCGAGCCCGATGTTGGCTGCTGTACGGTACGCGTCACTGAAGAACGTTCCGAAATTGCCCCACGGAAGAGGCTTGTCCATCGGCGTTCCGTCGAAATTCGCGTATTCGCTGTTGAGCCCGGTTTCCGGATGGCACGCCTTTGCCAGGAACTCTCTGCTCACCTGCGCGGCGCGTTTCCAGAACGGGCGGTCTTCCTCGTATGCCCACTGCGCGAACAGCTCGTAAAAGTGCGGCAAATGGTACGACGGGTCGGTGTGCGGACTTCCCGGAACGAACAGGATCTGTCCGTTCTCACGGTTCCACATCGGGAATCCTTCGCGGCCGTTCTCGCCCTTATGCAAGCATGCACGCAGAATTTCCTTTGCCTCATGGCTGTAATTGAAGATGCCTTCGCCGTCGCCCCAGCGGTGGGAGGCGAACAGCAGTGCCATCGCGTAGAACTCTTCGCCGTCGGGTGCGGGACCGTAAGCGTTCTTCGTTCCATCGGTCTTGCAGGACCATGCGAAATAGCCCTCGTTAAAGCCGGTATCCATGTACATGTATGTCTTCGACCACTTCCAGATGCGGTCGAATTCTTCCTTCATGTTGCGCTGCACGCACATCATCATGCCGTAGGACATTCCTTCGGTACGGGCGTCATTGTTTCCGGTATCCTCGAGGTATCCCATGTCCTCTCCCGCCGGATGAAAGATCCGCTCCTCTTCATCGTAGAAGAACGTGTCAAATGCCTCATTAAGACGTGCCTCGATCTCCGCTTCGCTCTTGCCGATCTCGGCGAATACATTGCGGTATTTCTTGGTCTGATATGCTCCCATGATTTCTCCCTCTCAGGTTGTATTCTTGTGAATCCTATGATACACCCCGCACCGCGGAAAAACAACATGACGGGCGCAAGTGTATCGTATTATACAAATTATTTACAGATAAGACGGAAAGCACTCGCTTATGCGGGTGCTTTCCGTCAGATAAAGACATGCCCCTTTGCCGCTTTCACCGCACGGCGCGTTTTCTTCGCGATTTCACCCTACGCCACATAATACTGTGCCTGGGCGCGGAACATTTCGGCATAAATGCCGCCTTCGATGCCGACCAGTTCGTCATGCGTGCCGTATTCCTTAATGGTGCCTTCACTGAAAACGGCAATCCGGTCGCAGAACTTGCAGCTGCTTAAACGGTGCGAAATGTAAATCGCAGACTTATGTCCGACAAGCGTATCGAACTTCCGATAGATGTCATACTCCGCCATCGGGTCAAGCGCGGCCGTCGGCTCGTCGAGAATAACGATCGGCGCGTTGCGGTACAGTGCACGGCTGATCGCGGTCTTCTGCCGCTGGCCTCCCGACAGTTCCGTTCCCTTTTCATCAAAACTCTTGTAAAGGGTCGTCCCGATTCCGTTCGGAAGTTTCTCCGCGTCCTCCTTCAGTCCGGAAAGCTCCAGTGTCTCCCACACCTTAGCCTTTCTCTGTTCCGCATCCTCCGGCTCATAACCGCAATCTCCCATTTCGATATTCTCCTGTAAGGAAAATGCGAAGATGCTGAAGTCCTGGAACACAATCGAGAACAGTTTGCGGTACTCTTCCTCCGAGTACTCGCGGATATCGATGCCGTCCACATAAATGGCTCCTTCCGTCACATCGTAGAGGCGGCACAGAAGCTTGATGAACGTCGTCTTCCCGGCACCGTTCAGTCCGACAACCGAAAGATGTTCGTTCGGGTTAATTGTGATATTCACATGCTTAAGCGTATACTCTTCCGCCCGCGGATACTTGAAACTCACGTCACGGAATTCAATCGTATGCTCACCGGTGCCGACCGGCCTGTCGCCCTTAACGGCCGCATCCGGATAGTCGAGGAATTCGAGAAATTTATATGCGTAGTTGCATTTTTCGGAAACCTGCTGAAGGTTGCTTCCGATTCCCATAAGGCTCTGGTAAAGGCTTGATGCCGCCGAAACCGAGAGGGTAAATTCGCCGACCGTGATCTTTTTGCGGAGCACTCTGAGTCCCATGTAGAAGTAGCTGACGCCGTCGCGGAGCGCGTTCGCGATGTTGCTTCCGACGGTGTTTTTCAGCTGTCTTCTTGCCTGCTCGCCCCACAGATTCACCTGCTCCATGCCGAGCCAGCTGCCCTTTTTGCACATCATCTCGGAACTGTCGTAAAGGCGGATATCCTTGCCGTAACAGAATTCGGCGAGTTCATACAGGACGTAGCTGAAGATCCGGTTCGATTTTGCGAGTTTCAGGAAGAACTCGGTATTGATGAGCTGGTTCCGGTAATTGAAGTAGCATACCGTTCCCATCAGAACAATCTGAATCGGCAGAAGGAGCGGGCAATACAGGGCGATCACCGTAACCGACACAGCCATGAGCAAAAGGTTATAAATCACATAGTATAACCGGTCGAGAATCGATACCACGCCGCCACTGTACCAGCTGATTCCTTCCTTGGCCTGATTCTGCTTATCGAGTACTTTCGGGTCCTCGGTATACGCGAAATCCATTCCCATCGACTTCTCCGAAAGCATCTCCGACAGTCTCGCATCGAACACCTGGGAATACACATTCCGCGTGGAATCCGCAATATTAATGAGTACCGACGAGAGCAGTTCCGCGGTAACCGTAATGCCTGCATAAAGCACTATGTTACGGATATGTGCGTCCGCAGGTGCGCCGCCGATAACTGCCATCAGTTCGTCCACGAGGAGTTTCGGAAGAAGCAGCACCTTCAGCTGCCCGAGAACATCTCCGAGGAACCGGATCAGATAGAACAGGTAGAGCGCCTTCTTCTCCTTCCATGCAAATGCGATCATATACTTTAACGTCTTCTTTGTGACTCCCTTGGCGGTTGCACTCTGTTCGCTGCCGAGCGCCTGCTCGAGTTCGCTTTTCTTACGCTTCTTTTCTTTCTTCGCCATCTTCTTCCCCTCCTTCCACATAGTACTGCGCCTGTACGCGGAACATCTCGGCGTATGCGCCGTCAGCCTGCATCAGGCTTTCGTGTGTTCCGTATTCAACCATCTCGCCGTCCTTAAACATTGCGACCGCGTCGCAGAAGCCGGTCGAACTGAGACGGTGGCTGATATAGACTGCGGTCTTTCCGCCGATCAGCTTATCAAAATCCTGATAAAGTTTTGCTTCGGCAAGCGCGTCTAATGCAGCGGTCGGTTCGTCGAGCACGACAACCGGCGCGTCCTTATAAAGCGCTCTTGCAAGTGCGAGCTTCTGCTTTTCGCCGCCCGAGAGATCGATGCCGTCGTCGAAGATAATTTTCAACAGTTCGGTATCAATCCCCTTCGGAAGGCTGTCAAGCTTCTCCGAAAGCCCGGCGTCGCGAAGACTCTTCTCCGCTCTTGCGCGGTCCGTTGCTTCCTTCGTGTCCATCGACACATTTTCCGCAAACGGATACGCGAACAGGTGTACATCCTGGAATACCGGAGAGAAGATCTTATAGTACTCGCTCCGCTTGTAGCTGCGGATGTCGACGCCGTTTAGGAGGATGCGGCCCTCGGTCGGTTCGTAAAGCCTCAGAAGCAGCTTGATGAAAGTTGACTTCCCGGCACCGTTCAGCCCGACCACTGCGAGTCGCTCCCCTGCCCTAAGCGTCACATTGAGATTCTTCAGCGCGTACTGTTCCGCCTTCGGATAACGGAAGCTGACATTTTCAAAAGTGAACTCGTAACAGTCGTATTTTGGGACTTCCTTAAGCCCCTCTTCCGCGCCGTCGTCGATTTCCAGAAAGCTTCTCCAGTCGTCCACTTCACGGCTTCTCGCGAGCATCGCGACCAGACCGTCGAACAGGGAGATGATCTGCGAGAAGAAGGTTGCCGCCGAACCAAGGTACAGTGTGAAATTACCGATCGTCATGCCCTTTTTGATGACCGCGTACACAAGCCACGCGTAAAGCGCGCACTGGCTTAAAAACCACAGCACGTTGCCGGCCTGTCCGGTGTACCACCAAAGGAGCTGGTTTTTTCGTTCCGCTTCGATTCGCGTTTCATTGAGTTCCCGCATCTTTCCGACAAGGTGTTCCTTAAGTCCGAATGCGCGGATGTCCTTCGCGGTCTTGAAGTCGGTTGTCACATTTTCCATATAGTTGCGCTTGCGCCACCATGTCGCGAGCGGGTCCCAGATGGTCTTCTTCGTGTAACGGTTGGTCCGGTTTTTGATGAAGAAATTGGCAAATGCGAGCACGATCATTCCGAGCATGATCCATACGTTCATCGTGCCCATGATGGCGAGACCGAATGCAACGACGAACAGCGTTGTCACGGAATACTCAATCTGATGCATCATGCCCTCGACGCCTTCGCTGTTGTTTCCGACTGCGTTTCCGGCCTTCTGGTAGCAGTCCATGACGTCGGTGTCCTCAAGGTATTCGAACTTCATCGTCATGACCTTGTAGTTCTTCTCAACCATCATCTTAAGACGCGCCGCGATGTAGCGCCACCAGATCTGGCTGTCGGTATAGGATTTGAGGATGGTCGCCGCGCACTGCGTTCCGAAGACAAATACCATCATCCGGATCAGATCTTCGACCGGTGCTTCCCTCGTTACCATATCGAGGACGAATTTGGCAATGAAGTTCCACAGATACCGCATTGCCATCGTCGCTACTGCGGTAAGCAGGATCAGCCACGGCAGGCGCTTTTCCATGCGCGCCATGTTGCTGAATATGTATTTTACGTTGGACCAAAGCCCGTGCTCTTTATGGTAACGGTTTTCGGGCTCTTTCTGATTGGCTTGTTTCTTTTTCTTCTTTTTTGTTTCTTTTTCTTCGTTATTCTTCATTCTCCACACCCTTTTATGCTTTATATCGTTTTACGTATTTGTGCCGCTTTCACATATTTACGTTGCTTTACGCTTTTATGTTGCTTCATGTTCGCTTATTGCTTTCCATAAACATATTGCGCGGCGGTCACATTTTTCGCGTCGCCGCTTTATCCCTCACACAAACTACGGCATTTTCTCAATCCATGCTTTCTGGCGGTTGTTAATCTGAATCGAGTACGAGCCCTGGGAATTGACGTACGAATCGAGAAGGGCCAGCACTCCGAGAAGCAGGCCGCTTCTTGTTTTCTCAATTCCGTAAACCAGCTCGCTCTTTCCGTTTTCTTTCATAACACGGACGCAGTAAACCGCCGGCTCATGCTTTCCGAGCTTGTTACACATTGTTTCGAGCATGGCCTCAACTTTTTCTTTCGGAACGCCTGTGGCTTTGGAAATTGCTTCCGCCCCGATCATCGCCGAGGAATCCAATGTGTAGAGGTACAGAAGCGCCTTTGCGCTTCCCGGATCGGCAAGCAGCTGAAGCATCGGCTGCAGCGTGCCGATTGTATCAAACCATTTCAGGAATCCTTCCTTTTCATCGGGTTCTTTCAGCGCCACATAGAATTGCTTATTCTTGTTTAAGCGCATATAGCTGAACCCGCCGTGAAATACGAGCGCGCTTGCAAGATCCGAATCCTTATCGACCTGCGGGCGGTCATAATAATGTATATTATCCGACCACGCCGAGATTTGAAACGCCCACATCAGGCGGAACAGTTTTTCCATATAATCCTTTTGATGTTCTTCATGGCTTCCTTCTTTCTTCCAAATGGCGGTCAGCTCCCGAACGAGCTGCTCCTCCACACCCGCATTCCGCTCTTCCCTTCCGTACAAGTAATCAATGGAGACATGGAACAGATCCGCAATCCTCGGAATCAGGTCTCCTTCCGGGAAGCTTCCGTTCTCCCATTTGGACACTGCCTGCGCGCTTACTCCGAACTTCGACGCAAGCTGTTCCTGGGTAAGCCCCGCTTCTTTTCTTAAGGTCTGTAGTGTTGTGGCAAATGACATGGCTTTAACCTCCTTTATGATGACCGGACCGGTTGTAATTCGTCTCCGGACTCGTCTTTTTGTTGATTCAACCGTATCATACCAATATTTTCAGTTGAGTACAACATCGAATTCAATTATGAGTTAAATCTATCATGGATTTTTGCCAATAATTCTACTTTATTTTGTATTTCTACAACAAATAGATGTGAAATCCAGGCTGCCGCGCCCGGTTTTGCCCCCTGCCACACCCTCCGTTGACCTCTGTCGTGCCCTTTGTTCGTCCTCCGTTGTACTTTGTTGCCCTCTGTCCGTCCTCTGCCTTATTCTTGTTTCGATCTCTTTCCCCCATGTACGGACTATTCTTTCTTTTGCTGCCTATAAGTCTGTAAAGGCTCACCTTTTTTCTCCTATTTCCCGCGTCCATACGGACTTCTCTTCATTTTCTTTTCCATCGGTCCGTATCAGTCAATCAAGTTATTCTCTGTAAAGCCCTGCACCCTCAATACTTTACGGACTAATGTCTTAATTCACCATTTCTGGTCCGTAACAGTATGCGCAATTCAATTGAGTTTCGGAGATTCCCCCAAAAAACAATACGGACTGCTCTGCCAGTTTTGGCGGAGCAGTCCGTATCTAAATCAATTTTTATATAATATTCCCATTGAATACGGACTTCAGCTATCAAAACGGAGTTCGGTCCGTACAAAAGGCAATAGATATAATGGTGGATTACAACAACATTCTTTGAATCCATCGGTCTATCGTTTTCGGGATGAGCGGGTATTCGGCGGTTTCCTCAGTTATGATGAGATTGTCTCCGATGAAGTATCCGTTCTCCTCATAGGCGGTTAATTTCCGAAGCGCGTGGCTTGCATAATTTGCGTCACCCATCATTCCCTGATGTTCCCAATATACAATCTTCCTCTTCCGTACATTCAGGCAACGGAAATCCGGATGAATCGTACCAAGTCCGTTCAGATATAGAGGGTATTCATATTGGTACGGAATACCGTTTTTGTATAACTGCTCGGCAATCATCCACTCTGCTTTTGAGCGGACAAATTCCCCTTTCGATGTTTCGTATTGCAGATTTTCCTCAAAAGAATCCCAGCGCTCATAGGATACATCGAGAAACTCCGTAACGACTTCCTCCGGGGAGGGAATCAAGCGATGCAAAACTGCCTTTCGGCCATCCGTCAGTTTCTCAAACTCCTCTTCCACACTTACGCAGAAATCCTCCGAAAGCCACTCCTCGATTCTCTTCAATTCTTTCAGTGTCTTTTTCTGAAGGCTGCCGTAATACTCTGCGGCAATAATCTTTTCAGCGACTGCCCTGCGGTTTTTTCGAAGATATTGCCATTTGCCACTTCCTTTTTGCTTCCAATAATACTGAAACACCCCTTTGCAACGGCTGACCCGAATGATTCCACGCGGATGCTTTATCCGCATTTCTCCGAGCTCCCGATTGAATTCCATGAGCATCCGCTGACGCTCTTTCAACATAACGATCAATTGCTCGCGCTTGCTTTCCAGTTCAAAACAATTCATATATTCCCCCTGTTTATTCGTAGAATGAGTATACCTTCTACGCAGAGTTTTGAGCAAGTAGAAAAATGCCCTCCCTATTTAGCCAAACTGTACAAGCCTGCTTTCATCCGGCCTCGATAAATCCTGCTTTCTTACACAAAGAAGAAACGGATTCTTGTGCATTTTATCAAAAGATTTTTCCGAAGGAAAATGCCTGCTTCCGGGAAGAATACGGACTTTGTCCCATGAAATGATGTATCAGTCTGTATTGAATTCAAGAGTTTTTGGGGAACACTTCTCTTTTCTTTGAAAATATACGGACTTAACGATTATTGTCGGTGATTCAGTCCTTAATTTCATCCTCAGCCAAGCTTTACTAACTTTAAATCATCAGAAATACTACGGACCGACCTGCAAAAATCTCCTATTCAGTCCGTAGTAAAAATCCCCAAAGGCCAAAAAAGCGGAAAAATACGGACCGGCAGGCTTCTTATAGCCTGCCGGTCCGTAAAAAATCAAATTCGTGCAAACAAGTCAAAGACCAAGTGCATTCACGCTATCATCCGCACTTTCTACTCCCGAAAAATCTTCGGCAGGAAGCTGTGGATGCAGCGTCTCCATACCGTCCAGTCATGTCCGCCCGGATACGTCTCGCGGATCATGTTGAGGCCTTTGCCCTCAAGGAACTTGTCATCGCCGTCAAATGCGTTGAAGTACTGGTCTTCGGTACCCATCGCGCGGTAGAACACCTTGAATTCCTTATTAAACTTATCGGGATCCTTCAGGATCTCAAGATGCGGCTGCGGAATCTCCTGCCCGGGAGCTCCGAACGGCATGCGAAGGAATCCGCTGAAGAGGCCTGCATAGCCGAACAGATTGGGATTCGTCAGCGTCGTGATGCTCGTCTGCATGCTGCCCATCGAAAGACCCGCCATGGCGCGATGCCATTTGTCGGTATATACGTTATAATGCGATTCCACATAAGGGATGAAATCCTTCAGAAGCACATCGATAAATGTGAAGCGCGGGAATCCGCCGGGCTGCTCGTCTGTCTGCGTCATACCGTTGCCCATCACGATGATCATCTCTTTCATCTCACCCTTTGCAAGAAGGTTGTCGGCAATACGGCCCACATGTCCCTGGTAAACCCAGCCGGTCTCATTCTCCCCGTAACCGTGCTGCAGGTAAAGCACCGGATATTTCTTCGCGGGATCGAACTTCGGCGGCGTATATACAAGCATGATCTCATGCTTGCCCGTTACGCTTGAGTATACATACTGTCTCGAAACGGCACCGTGCTCAACACCCTCAAGACCGTCCCAATCTTCGCCCGGAACCGGAACATCGAAGAAATGCATCGGACGGCAGCAGCCGTATCCGATCGGCAGGCAGGGATTCATCACGTCGTTACCGTCGTATTTTAAGAAGAAATAAAGGAAGCCCGTTCCCATATCAAACGTTCCTTCAAATCCACCCTTATCATCTACTTTCTCAAACGTGAACGTCGTGCCCCAGCGATCGATCACAACCTCTTTCGCATTGGGCGCAACGACCCGTACGTGAACCTTTCCGTCGGGCAGGATTTCATACCCCTGCATTCCTTCTCGGTTCACTTCGCCGAGCACGCGGTCGAAACACACGGTGGTGTCTAACGGCCACGGGCTTCTCGCATTGATTTCTTTCATTTTGTAAACCTCCGTAATCTTTATATTTTACTTGCTTTGCGCACTCTCTTACGGCGTTTCCGAGGCTTTCGTTCTACTGTAGTAGAACGCTTATTCTCCTGTTTAAACGCCTCAATCTTTTGAGCAATCTCGGTATAGTCCCTTTCGAACAGCAGCCGGCTGTACTCTTCCTGTAGCTGTTCTTCGGGAATCAATGTCCCGATCTGCTCCGCGATTGCCTTTACGACAAATGCCTTGCTTTTCTCTTTATACCGCGGCATCCGGAACTTCTCCTGAATCGCAACCAGTTCCGGCCTCCAAAGAAGCGCCAGTTTCCGCTCCCATGTCACCTTCGTTCCGTCCGACGGCTGCCTGAGAAGGTAGAAATCCGGACCGGTCTCGGTCTGGTCGACCGTGATGATACCCCAATGCGCCGGCACGTGCTCCTCGATGTGCATCGCGTGACTCGTCCCGACAACAACAAGATTCCGGTCGAAGAACTTATCATAGTCCTTCACCTGTCTTGCAAGTCTCGCGTACGTGTCCGCGTCGCTTTTGATCTCAAGCCCCCAGATTGCCCCGGGAAGCACCATGAACACATCCGCACGCGACTTTCCGATCGTCTTCTCTTCTATCACGCGGACCTTGCCGTATGTCTCTTCGAGCCAATCGAACAAAGGCTCGCGGATGTCTTTATCGTAAATCATCGGTTAAGCCTCATAGACGAAAGCGAAATAGGAAAGAACCACCCATGTCGCAATGGAAAATGTGTTGCCGAACCGATCGCGTCCGCTGCGGAATATTTCGGCCGCCTGACTCTTCGTCAGAAACTCAAAGCCGTTGAACAGCTCCGTTCCCACACAGTTGGTCTGGCTGAGCTCCGAAAGGTCGGAAAGCGTAACATCCGCTGCCAGGAAAGCATTACTCTCATCGGTCATGCCCGGAGAGGAAAATGCACACGGATTCAACACCGTGATCGTATCGTCCTTACCCATCCGGATACCGGTCTCCTCGAAGATCTCGCGCACGGCCGCCGCCTTCAGCGGCTCGCTCTCCGCAGCGTCCTCGGGATCGATCAGTCCGGCGATCGGACTTAACAGAAACTGCCCTACCGGATACCGGTACTCATAATTCATGAGAAGCTTCGGCTCCTCGCCCGGAAGACGTACGATCACCGCGATCGTCACTGCGTCCGGAAGCATCTTCTGAAATTCCTCGTCGGATTTGACCGCCACGATCTGCTCCACAGGTCTTCTCGTCGCGTCGAAATAATGCTTGCCCTCTTCGTAGCGAAGATCATACAGACGTATGTATTTCGCGTCGTAAAGGGTATCCACCTTTTCCGTTGTCATAACGGGTCTCTTGTCCATAAATCCTTTATCTCCTGCCTGAAACTATATTGTAACCGCAATATTGCCCGTGTTCTTCCCGAGCACGAACGAAGCCGTTCTGCCGCCGCAGGTCGCCTCATAGGTACCGCGGTAGCCGTCAAGCTCTATGCAGCCGTTCTCATCGGTCGTGAGCGTCACATCGGTCGTCCACTCTTCCTTCACGAGCTTCTGAAGAGCCAAATACGACGGCTTCACGGAGTTGTCGATCCGGATCAGACCGCTCGGGGCATGAAGCCAAGCGCCGTCCGCGAGATCCCAGCCGGTAACCGCTTCCACGCTCGGCGAACCGAACAGAATCTCTTCCATTTCTTTCCACTCGCGCGCCTGCCGTTCTTCGCCTTCGGGCGTCGTCGGCCACTCGTCCACCTGATAATCGTTCAGGTCAACGATATGCGGCGGCATGATCTCACCGGACACAAGCGTATTCTCGGTAAAATGCAACGGAAGCCCGAACTTCGAGAAACGTTCCACGACATCCTTCAGCCACGCCGCACCCTTGTAGCCCTGATGCTGATGCGTCTGCAGCCCGATCGCGCCGATCGGAACGCCTGCCTCCAGACACTCATTGATCACCTTTTCATAGGCGAGCGAGAGGTTGAAGTCATTGATCAGAAGAAGCGCATCCGGGTTGGCGTCCTTCGCTGCCGCAAACACTTCTTTGATCAGGTTTACGCGTCCGTAGGCATTGCAGATCCTCGTGATCGCGTTATCATAACGGTCAAATACAGGCATGATAACGGTTTCGTTGATAACGTCCCAGATATCGATCACGCCCTTAAATGCCGTCACATCCCTCTGAATGCGCGCCAGCTGCTTCTCCATGATCGTCTTGTTATCATACTTCAAAAGCCAGTCCGCGCATGCCGTGTGCCAGCAAAGCGGATGTCCCTTCGGCGTTACGCCGTGGGCCTTCAGATACTTTGCCGCATCCATGCGGCTCTCAAACATTACGCGGCCTTCCTCAGGCTCATAACCGCCCCAGTAGAAGGGCAGTGTGCCATAGTTAAAAAGATCCGTGAAACGGTCTACTCTCTCCTGGAAGAAAGCCTTGTCAATCGTCCGTCCGTTGATCACGACCTTCCGCTTCTCGTAAGGTCCGTGATTTCCGATAGCCAATGTGTCAAATGCGCCGCATCCGAATAAGAATTCATGGTTCGTAAGCTTCATACGAACGCTCTTGCCAGCTAACGGCCGTCCTGTTTCATCGGCAAATCCAACCTTCGCCTTCCCACATCGATGCTCCTGCCTCTCGCTCATCTTGTACTCCTCTCTTTCTCGCACATGCCGCCCATCGGGCAGCTTCCGCAGTTTCCGCCGCAGGAATGCTTTCCCGCGCGGCGGTCCTTCACAATACGCCGGATGGCGAGAAATACCAAAAGAGCGAGGATCACCAGAACGATTATCGTGCCGGTATGCGCTTCTAAAAACCCCAACATAAACCTCTCCTTTTCCGCCTTTCGCGGCCATCACAGTATATTTCATTGTACCGCGGGGAGAAATAAAAGTCAAAGCGCCGGGGATGTATTATCTTTGCTTTTTCATTAACTTTCGAAGCAATAATACAACCAGTGTCATCACATAAGGGACCAGGATGATCACCACGGCGATCGCCGCGAGGAACAGCGTGAGAAGCCCCTGGCTGAGCGTCCCGGTATTGCCGGACGGGAACAGTTCGCCTGAAATGATCAGAAACGCAAGAAGCGCGAGCACCAACACGAGAACCATCATCAAAACGTAATAAAGAACCTTTTTCGAAGTCTTCTCAATCTCATCGCCGATACCGATAATGCGCCGGCTGATCCGTTCTCCCGGAAGGCTCACAAGCAGTACCGCAGCGGAAAATGCAACGACGCAGAAGAATCTCGTCGTGCTCTCTTCATGGATCGTCGCGATGAAGAATCCGGCTGCCGTCAGGGCGCAGAGGATAATCCTCGCAAGCAGATACTGTTTCTTCATTCCTGCTCCGCCTTTCTCTTAAGAGTTTTCAGATATGCCTTGTGTTCCTCGGAAACGCGAAAGCTTTCCGCCGCCTTCTGAATGGCCTTATTGTGTGCCCATATGTCAAGCTTTTCCTGCTCGATAAACGGGACACACGCATCATACTGCTTCGCTAGAGCGGTCGCAAAATACCACGCAATCATCATCTTCAGGTAATAATCGTCTCCCCGTTTCGCGGCAACCCACTCCGGATACTCCGGACGGAAATCCTCTCCGAGGAATTCGTTCATCAGCATGCGCATACCGAAACGGGACGTGTATACATGGTCTGAATCGATCCATTTCTTTATGTACGGAAGCAGTTTCTTATGGTTCTTCGTAAACACTTTCGGACTCGACTGGTCGCAGACCGGCCAGCAGTCCACGTACGGCAGGAAACGCTCCGTCTCGCGGATGCACTCGTCGAAGTCTTTGATCATCGCGATCAGGAAGAAATGGACGAGATTCTCCTCATAGAAACGGTGCGGCAGTTCCTTAAGAAACGCCGCTGCCTCGTCCGTTCCGCGTACTTCCTTCGCGATACTGCGCATGGCAGGCGTCCGTACGCCGAGTATCGTCTCCGACGGAATATTCGGCACAAGTTTACTCTGAAATGCCTGATAAACAGGGTCTGCTGCCATTTTCAAACGGTCAATGATCATCTTATTGTCCTTCCCGGATCAGTTTCTTCACTTCTTCAAGCCTCGGCGGATGTAACGGCAAAGGAAACCGCGAAATCGCAATCGCCGAGCAGGCACTCGCAAACCTTACCAGTTCCTCATCGTTCATTCCGTGAAGCAGTCCGTAAACGCATCCCGCTTTGAATGTGTCGCCTGCGCCGAGCGTACTCACCACGGGGACCCGGAACGGTTTCATCCGCTTTGTCTCCTGCCCTTTGCGGCCGTAGAGCATGTCTCCGCCGCCCTGCGTAAGAATCGTAAGTCCTTCGCTTTCCTTCTGCAAAAGCGCCATGATGTCCTCGGGCGCCATGCCCGCGTAATGCTGCGACGTGCACTCCTTCGACACGACGTTGACCGCCGCATAGCGGTGTAACGGCGAATCATGCGGGCTGTCGATCGTCACATACGGAACATTCAGCTTGCGGCACAATTCCGCAGCCTGAAGCGTTTCCGCTCCGAAGAACGGGTCAACCGCAGCGGCCTTGCAACCCGCGATATCCTCTTCCTTCGGGATGCTCCACCAGCGCTCGCCGGTCGAGAACAGTGTCTGAAAACGTCCCATAGGAGAACGCACGAGTCCGGCGATCACCACATAGTCCATCACGCCGGCGTCGTCCGTATAATGAAGCGGGGAAAGGTCCACCGGCTTATCCTCATAAAACTTTTTAAGCATCGGTGCCACTTCGGTACCGATCCACGTACCGTCCATACGCACCTGCACGCCGAGAGACGCCAGTACCGTTGCTGCCGTACCGGTTTCGCCGCCCGGAAGGAAATACTGTTCCCTGATTTCCGAATACTCGTCCGGCTGAAGGAACCCGTCCTTCAAAAGAAAAGAATGGGTGCCGAGCACCTGTCCGAAAAGATATGCTTCCGCTTTCATTCCGCTCTCCTCCGTTTCTTCGAAAACCGCTCCGGCGCAAACTGACGCATTTTGCGGCGTTTCTGTTATCATACCACAAAACAGACGAGTAGTACACACCGAAAGGCATTTTCCGTTCTATTGACAAAAACCCGCATTCGCTGTTAACTAAACTTAGAAACCTTCTTACGAAGCGCCCGGGCGGCCTTCGGGAATGAGGATACTATGGAACATGCCCATCGGGATCAGGAAATCTTCGGAAAAGCTCCCGTCATGTCTGCGATCGCGAAGCTTGCGCTTCCGACCATTGCGGGCCAGATCATTCTGGTCGTTTATAACATGGCGGACACCTTTTTCATCGGTCTGACCGGCAGCGACGCAAAGCTGACGGCGGTCACGGTATGCCTTCCCGCGTTCATGTTTCTGTCCGCGATCGCCAATCTTTTCGGCGTCGGAGGAGCCGGCGAAGCGGCACGAAGTCTCGGCAGCGGAAACAGAGAGCGCGCAGGGGAAACCTGCGCGTTTTCGTTTTGGGGATGTGCCCTTTTATCCGTTGTTTATATGACCTTGGCGGTATTGTTCCGTCATCCGTTCCTGGATCTGATGGGTGCCGGAGCACCGGATGTACACAGGTATGCCGATACCTATCTTCTGGTAACGGTCGGCTTAGGCGGTCTCGGCGTTTCCATGAGCATGGTCACCGCCCACCTGTTCCGTTCGGAAGGCCGCAGCCTTGACGCGAGCATCGGCATCGTATTCGGAAGCATCCTTAACATCGCGCTCGATCCGGTCTTCATGTTTCTGCTGTTCCCGGAAGGGAAGGAAGTGCTCGGCGCCGCGCTTGCTACCGCGTTATCGAACTGGATCTCGCTACTCATCATGGCGGTTCTTCAGCTTCGCCGCAGAAAGACCTCGGTCCTCCGCTTCCGCCTCCCGCTCCACACGGACAGAGCGCTGATAAAGGGCGTTCTCTCGACCGGGCTTCCCGCCTGCATCATGACGCTCTTTGAGAACATTTCCTATGCCTGTCTCGACCGCCTGATGATGGCAAATGGAACCGCTGCCCAGGCAGGTCTCGGCGTCGCCAAAAAAATCAATATGCTCGCCCACGCAACCGTCCGCGGTCTGACGCAGGGCGTCCTGCCGTTAATTGCCTATAACTACGCCTCCAGGGACTACCGGCGCACGAAACAGGTTATCCGCGACACCGTTCTGATCGCCGCAGCGATCGGTACCGGCTGTATGGTCATCTGTCTCGCGTTCAGCCGCCCGCTTGTCGGCTTCTTCTTAAAGCCCGGCGAATCCCGCACGACCGGCGCGCTGTTTCTCAGGATTCTGACCGTCGGTGGACCGTTCTCCGCCTGCGCGTACACATTTATCTCGTTCTTCCAGGCCGTAAAGCGGCCGCGCAAATCGTTCCTTCTCGCGATCCTGAGAAAAGGAATCCTCGACATTCCGATGATGTTCGTGCTCCGCGAATTCGCGCCGCTTACCGGAAGTGTTATCGCCACGCCGGCGGCCGACATTCTGTGCTGCCTGACGTCCTTCTTATTGTTCCTGTCGTACTATCGGAAACACTTCACGGAAAATAAACTGTCTTAATTCTATTTCCACTTATCCATGTCTTTTCGTTCCACGGCGATCAGCAGTACGGAATCTGCCGTAAGGGGCGCTTTCGGATTGACAAAATGCCAGTGATGGTCCGGCTCCTTGACCGCGATGACGTTGACGTTCATGGATTTTCTGAGCTCCAGTTCCACAAGGTTCTTGCCGACCCATTCCTTCTTGGCCTGGGTCTCGATCACGTACATGTTCTCGTCAATCTCGTAGAAATCCTTAAAGGACGAGGATATCAGAATCCGTGCGAGACGCATGCCGCCTTCGCCTTCGGGATCGATGATCCGGTCCGCTCCCACCTTCATAAGAACCGAAGACATATGCTCCGACGAGGACTTCGCGATGACAAGCGGAACGCCCTGCTCCTTCGCTACCGAAACGACGGTAATGGATGCGGCAAGATTATTCCCGATCGCCGAAACGACGATGTCCATATGCTTCAGTCCGAGCGCGCTCACTTCACGCTCATTCTCCAGGTTGGCGCAGATGCCGGAGGTGCATTTGCCCGCGATCTCGCGCACTGCCTCTTCGTCCGCGTCGACAGCCATAACATCCGCTCCCATGCGGTACAGCTTTTCAACAAGGCTCTTTCCGTATTTGCCGAGTCCCATTACGGCGATGGATTTCTTCATGGTATTCCTCCGATTGATTCATTATCCTACATAAAATGTTCCTTCCGCGTGCCTTATCCGGTTTCTAGAATCGGTGTCGCGGGTAAAGAAGCAGGCAAGGGAGATCGGTCCGATACGTCCGAGGTTCATGGAAAGGATGATGATGACTCTGCCGGCCGTATTCAGGTGCGGCGTCAGTCCCCTCGAAAGTCCTACTGTTCCGATCGCGCTCACGACTTCATACATCGCGTCCGTGAGCGGGATGCCTCCGGTTTCCATTAACAGAAGCAGCATGACGAAGATCGCGCCGAAGCTGACAAATACGACTGCTGCCGCTTTACGCATCATCTCACGCGAAACTTTTCGCTTGAACACAACCGATTCCTTGTCGCCGCGTACATAATGCACGGCATTCGTCAGCACGAGGAACGCGGTCACGGTCTTAACACCGCCCGCCGTACCGACCGGCGAACCGCCGATGAACATCAGCACGCAGCCCGCCACACAGGTGCTCTCCTTAAGTCCGTCCTGCGGAACCGACGCAAACCCGGCCGTACGGAACGTCACGGACTGGAACAGGCTGTTCAGGATCTTCTTCGGAAGGCTCATTTCTGCGAGCGTTTCCGCGTTATTATACTCTAAAGCCAATATCAGCGCCGCTCCGCCGAATAGCAGAACGATCGTCATCGTCAGAACGAGCTTGCTGTGCTCCGAAAGATGACACAGAATCCGGTAGGGGTTCAGGCGGTTCCGGATGCCGTCCCGGATTCCGTCGACCAGATCAAACCATACGACAAATCCCAAGCCGCCGAATATGATCAAAAGCATCGTGATCGTCATCAGATATACCGAACCGTTAAAGTCGATCATGCTGTTCGGCCCGATAATATCCATTCCGGCATTACAAAACGCCGACACGGACTGGAATATCGCATACCAGATGCCTCTTGCCGTGCCGTATGCGGGGACAAATGCGCAAGCGTAAAGCGCAGCGCCGATTCCCTCCACGAGAAACGTTCCCTTGAAAATACGGGTCAGAAACGCGAACAGACCGCGGTTCTTCTCGACGTTCAGCGAGTCTCCGAGCAGTTTCCGCTCGCTGAAGGAGAACTTCCGCTTTCCGACGATCATGATCATGGATCCGACCGCCACGATACCGAGACCGCCGATCTGCGCAAGCAGCAGGATGATCGCCTGTCCGGCCGTGCTCCAGTGGGAATATGTATCCACAACGACAAGACCGGTTACGCAGGTGGATGTCGTCGCCGTAAAGAGCGCCGTCAGATAATCGGTCGTCTCCCCCTCTGCCGTCGCAAACGGAAGCATCAGTAAGAACGTTCCGACCGCGATCGTAAACAGGAAGCTGAGCGGGATCAGCTGTACCGGCGATACCCTGAATTTCTGTTTTTTCTTCTTATTCTCTTCCATCATGCAATGATTCTTTCGTAATAATCCAACGGCACCATTATACCAAAAGAAGAAGGAAAATAAAAGTACCCGGATAGCAGATGCTCTCCCTTTCGGGAAACGCCCGCCATCCGGGTATTTCAATTGGTCTTTATATCATTTGCCCGGATCCATGTAATAAGAGAACAGGGACTTCGGAATTTCGGGCTCGAGGTTTCCGCCCGGATTGGTGCCCGAGAACTTACCGATCATCGAATCCTCTTCCAGGAACCAGTTGTCGGGGTGATTCCCCGTGTATACGCAATTCGAAATGGTTTTTCCGAAAATTGCCGAGAAGTAAGATATTCCGAGAGCCTCCATATCACTGATGAGCAGCTCGTTCTGTTTCGCATAAGTCGAAACGGTCTTGAACTCATACACGTTCAACGTGGATTTGATAAGCCTCCAGCCGATTTCCAGCTTTTTGATCCTCGTACGGACTTCTGCAGGCTCATCCTCCGCGATCCGGTTGATCTCTTTCCAAAGTCCTTCGCAGATTCCGATCTCGGTATCCGGCATACGCCCGTTGACCACTCTCTTCTCATCCCAGATATGCACGCCGGCAAATGTGGTCAGAAGTCTCGTATTATAGAGATATGTGTCATCCCGGTGATTGACGATCTGATGATGATTCGCAGCCTGCTGCTCAATATGCTTCATGTACTCGCGCACATAGATTCCGGCCTTTCCGTAAAGCATATCGGTGATAAACGCAAGCTCTTCCTCGTAGTCTCTTGTCGGATCCTGCAGGAGCCGTCCTTCTATGTAATTCCGGATGTCTCCGAACTCGGAGTCCGACTCAAGATGTCTCGAATTGCTCTGCAGGTAGATGCCTTCCACGCCGAGCTCCTGATAGAGCTTGATGTCATTCTGCATAACGCTTACGTTCGCATAGGTTCCCGCCGTCGTCATAAAGTTCGAGTTGTAATCCCAGATCCACACATGCTTGCAGATCTTAGTCCAGTTTACGAGCTCCTGATAGTATTTTTCGTTGGTCACGTGTTTTTCGGTATTCAGGTTACATCCGTAGCATCTGCGGATCGGCGCGTAACGGATGATCACGTAATCGTCGCATACGATGTCCTTCGGAGGTGCTTCCACCGTCCACTCGTATGCAAGCATATCGATGTACAGATTCTTGTACTGACCGTTTTTATGCAGATCCTGCGAGATCTTATTCAACAGCTGCACGTATTCAATGGATTCATACAGCCCGCCTTTGTTTCCGTATTTGATCCGGTCATTGATGCACTTCGAACACATACACAGATCAGACCCGTCGTTCTTGGAAATCGATATGATCTGAATGGGTGCGTTCGGATCATAACCATGCTTGATCATGTCATAACAATGCTGCAAAACGACCGCATAAGCATCCGGATCATTTACGAGGGCATACGGACACATCTGCGAAGAGTTCCTGGTCCGCTGTGCGTCCGGAACATTGTTCTTCTGCTCCTCCCACGAGGATGCGGCATACCATTCCGGATGCGCGGCGAAATACTGCTCCGCGGGGAAGAACTCCGCAAGCAGCGTGTGTGCCTGTCCGGCGGCAAGTCCTTTCACAGTTTTGGGCGACTGATACTGGGGCTTCTCATATGCGGTCAGATACCATGTCTCCCGTCCCGCTTCCCGCTCCGGCAGGCAGTACGTATCGGCATAGAAGCCGTTCAGGCCAAATGCGAGTGAGAACAGTCGTCCCGTACGCGGATAATCCTCCCACGGCCGGTTGAAATTGCCGTAGAGCGGATCTGTCAGGTCATAACGGGGATCCAGACTCGAAAAGCAGACGTCCATATCGGTGAAAAGGAACGGTCTTTCGTAATCGATCCGGATACCCGACTTTTCATACTTGAAATGCTTCTGGTTGGTCCTGTAAAGATCGTTCCATGACAGATAGAAATATCCGCCGAACGCCTCCAGAAAGCGCATGGCACCGTGCATCAGGCCAAGCTGCCCGACACCGGTGATGGCGATACCGCCGCTATACGAACGGATGCAGTAGCTGTCATTCGAACTGTATTTTGCCTTCGCATAGGAACGGTTCGTGTTGCCGACCGAAATCTCAAACGGATAGGTTCCCGCCTTCTTCGCGTCGGTCACGATCTGCGGCGTGTAGCCGTCTTCCTCTTTGATATATTTCTGCAGAAGCTTCGCCGCATACTGCTCTTCCGCCGTCGCATTTGCCGGCTGCACGATCACCGCTACGGGCATATCAATCGTATACTTGCTGTTCATGTAATCCGAGTAGTCCGTAGCCGAGAGGCTTTCCCGGTATTCCTGCGCGGCAACGTTGTACCAGTAGATGCTCCGCACCAGCTTGCAGAGCGGCGCCTCCGGATTGCTCAGTGAAGCATCACAGGCATACGAGAGCACGCTGTAATAAAGCGTCTCCGTCTTACCGTCCAGATTCAGGGAAAATGTGCATTCCCTGTCAATATCCCATGCAAGAATGCCCGGGATCTCGAAATACCAGATTCCGTACGTATCCGTCACCTCATACGGATAAGACGCATCCGAAACCTTTCCGTCAATCGTTACCGAACCGGACTGCGGAACAGCCGTGAATTTAAAGTAATGACGGATGGCGATCGTATCCGTCAGCACGAGACTGCTGCCATAATAAGTGGCATAATCCGGAAGACTTCCCTCCGCGCGCATGCGGTACGAAGAGAAATCCGCGGCCTTGATCGTAATGGGAATCTCCTTTGCCCCCGAGAAGTAATAATACGCGCAGGCGCCGTAATCATCGATGGCTTTCGCCAGACGCCCGGTCGCGTCGTCACGGGATGACAGTTCCGCGAGATAATCCTTCACCGCGTACGAAAGCACGCCGTTCACGGCTCCGGAGTTGGTCAGATTAATCTTCGTACTTCCGGAATATAACGTCATCGACAGTTTCTTCGGCACATCCTTTGCAACAACCGGATGCGTAACCTTGTAGGAACCGTCAGCCATCTTGGCGGAAAGGGCGTGTGACACGCCGTCCACCTTGAGCGTTGCCGACTTTGCCTGAATGTCGGTGATTCCCGCGATATAGATGTTCAGTCCGAGCGCTCCCTCCCTGATCGTCAGCGAGAACCCGGTCACTCTGGCGCCGCTCTGGGAGGCCTCTGCCCTTCCTGCTTCCTGCCCGCCGAAGATCCCGGACAGGAGCATCAGACAAAGGAACGCCGACAGGATACGCCGTCCGAACTTTATGATTTTCCTCATAATACTCTCCTCGACAATGCTAATCACTCGTAAACCCAGGGATCAGCCTTCTCAAATACCGTCTTCGTGGGATCGTAATGGAACTGTGTCTTCGAGAACAGGATCATATCGTTGTTGGTCTCATTCGGATTCTTGATCGAAACACCTTTGAAATCATTACCGATCAGTTCTTCATTCATGAGGATCTTGAGATTGCTTAACGAAACATCCTTTACGATGCGGAGCGGATACTTGTATTTTTTCGGGTTATTGAGATAAGCGGTGTTGATCACGCTGTCCGTATCCGCAAGCAGGTTCGTGAAGATCTGGAATCCGCTTGTGGCGGTAAATGAGGTCGAAGTAACTTTGCTCGCGTCAAGTGTAAATCTGTCGATGATGACATTGGTCGGCATCGTACAGTAATAGGTCGTTCCGTCTTCCTCGATCGGGTCATAACCGTACGGATACATAGCGTCGTAGCTTGTGAAGATCAGGCGCGGCGAGTAGTTGCTCTCCGCGAGTCTCCAGGTACAGTTCTTGATAATGATATCCCCGTTCCAGTAGCTTCCGAAGTCTCTCCGGAGGCTGATAAAGTGGGTGGAATATGCGGTAACGTTTTCGACATACAATGTTCCGAAACCGACAGCGGCGATTCCTCTGTAGCCGAGAACCGAATCCTTTACGGTCAGGTTGTATGTTCCCATATGCGCATCGATACGGTTGATGCGGCAGCCGTTCTGTACGACCAGTCCTTTACAGAAGTTCGTTCCCGTCGTACCCCATCTCGATTCATCAAAAATACCCGTGGGATCCGCAGGACCCGTAAGGTCGTCCGGGGTCGGCGCGCAGGTACAGCCGTCCAGCGTTACATTTGCGCAGTATTCCGCATAGAAATCATACGGAGCCGTGGAGTTTGTGTTGTTGCCGTAGCTGAAGATACGCAGATGGTTGGAGAAAATGCAGCTCTTCAGCGTTACATACGCACAGTTGTGCACATGGAAGAAGCCCTGATACGGGGCGCCGAGTCTCGGCACATATTTAGTCTCCCCGGTATCCGAATCCACATAGGCGCTGTTCGATGTGAACATCTTATCTTCGCCGATCAGGTAATGCTCCACGCCGATCAGTTCCGTATTGGAACGTTCCACATTGATTCCGCGCAGCACATATGTGTGGGAATTCATCGTATTTACCTTCGTGTAAAATTTTCCGCCGCGGACCGTAAGCGTCGTCTTATCGAGCGGATAGATCTTGATATCGCAAATCTCGTCCCAGTCCCATTGAAGCGGTGTGCTGCTGTCGATCGTGCCGTCCGCTCTGACGATAACCACTTCCGTCTGGTCGCGCAGATCGGACGTCGCGGTAGCGGAACCGTTCCGTCCCCATCTCTTAAAGGATGCGGAACGAAGCACGTACAAAGCGTCTTCCTTAAAATCTCCCGGAAGATTCCTGATTTCCTTGGAGAAGGACTTATTGGTCATCGCCAGTGCCTTCGGCGCGGAGTAATTGGTTCCGGGCGTAGAGCTGTAATCGGGATAATCACTGAGGCTCGGATCCATTCCGAGATAGATATGGATGTCGGTCGGCTGGTGCTCTTCATTCGAGCTGCGGAAAACCCATTTTCCGTTATCCTTCTGATACCACCAAAGCGCCTGGTTCATCCATTTTCTCTTGGATTCCTGCTTGGAAGCAATCGTGAATAGGACACAATCCTTGTCGGGGATATAATACTCGATAACATCGTTCCCGTCTTTATCTTTGTACGTCCGGGAAAGAACCTTCATGCCCGAGTCATCAATGATAAACGATGCTCCTGTCCAGTCCGTATCGGTCTGTACGATGGCCCCCTTCGGATTGCTCGTATCCATATGTCCGACATAATAGGTCGCACCCTTGGTGGCCTTTACCGGAAGATCCATCTCATTGGCCGTTTTGTGCGTCAGAACGATCGCGTCGTAGTCGTCCGTTACGCCGTCTCCCTTTGCCCCAAACATCTCATAGGTGAGGAAATCGGTCTCAATCTCTTCGCCCTCCTGATACTCGCTGTACGGGTCGGCCGACTGCCTTGCTTCCTGGAACGCACGGTTATACCAGTAGATACTCTTGACGAGATTGCCGAGCGTGTCGTCCGGATTCACGGTAAGGGCGTCATGGGCATAGGTCAGGACACTGTACGAAAGGGTCGACAGCATTCCGTCAATGGAAATGGAAAGCTCATACGAATGATCGATGTCCCATGCAAGAATGCCGGGAATCTCGATATAGTACATTGCGTAATCGGCTCCGATCTCATATTCCTTTACCTGTTCCGCAGTGATCTCCTTGCCGTCGACCTTGATCACGGTCGCTCCCGGGAAATTGGTAAACTTATAGTAATGACGGATGGAAATCGTATCGCCGAGAACAAGGCTGCTTCCGTAATAGGTGACATAGGACGGAAGACTTCCGGTCATTTGCATCCGGTACGCAGAGAAATCCGCATTCTGAACAGACACCGGAAGCTTCCCGCTCTTCGATGCCGTAAAGTAATTGTACGCGCAGATGCCATACGTATCGATTGCCTTTGCCAGCCGTCCTACCGCACTGTTCTGATCCTTCAGATTGGCAAGATAATCCTGCACGGAATAGAGAAGCGTTCCTCCAACCGCGCCCGAATTGGCAAGTGCGATTTTCGTAGTTCCGGAGTAGAGATTGATAGAGAGCTGCTTCACAACATCCTTCGGATCCACACGGTGCGTCACCTTATAGGTGCCATCCGACTGCTTGGCCGAAAGGTTGTAGGAAACACCGTCCACCGTAACCTTGCCGTTCTTGGCCTGGCTGTCGGTGATCCCGCTGAAGAAAATGTTCATGCCGAGCTTGCCTTCCCCTACCGTAAGGGAACAGCCGGCAACCCGGGCGCCGCTTTGTGACGCGGCCTGCGCTCTCCCGTTCAGGTTAAGAGCCGCACTTAACAGAACCGCCGCGCATAAGAAAAGCGCCAGAAAGCGGTCCAAAGGCCTTCCAGATGATTTTTTCATATAATATCTCCTCATTTGTTCAAAACTATAAGTTCTGAAACAATACTAACAGAAGTATTATACTATAGGCGAGGGATAAAAAGAAAGGAAAATATGAACAAACTTTGAACAGAATAATCGACATTATTCACAAATTACCTCCTCCTTATCGTAAAAAAGCAGTCCGAAGACTGCCTTTTTATAAATGAATATGCTTCAACTATTGTTGAAATTCGCTCATTCTATATAATATTGTGCGCAACAAAACTGCAGGTTCCGAATTACGGCGTTCGCTCCCTGTTTCCCGGGGTTTCTTAACAATTTCCGAGGTGGATGATCCGCCCGGTTTGATGGCATTGGCAATACCAAAGTGGCGAAGAAATTGAAATTCAAGAGCGACGTATCTCTTGGTTAGCGCTTGCCTATTTTTTTGATTATTGGACTTATCGTCCCCATCTGGTTTTACCAGTTCTCGTACCGTTTATGCTGATCAAGTTCCCGGATCCTCTGCATATCTTCTTTGCTCAGTTCGAAATCAAAGATGTCGTAGTTTTCGGAAATATGGTCCGGATTGGAGGAACCGGGGATGGCGATAAAGCCTGCCTGCAGCTGCCACCGGAGGATGATCTGCGCAGAAGACTTTCCGTACTTTTCTGCCAGTTCTTTGATCACTTCATTGCCGAAATGCTCGGATGTGTGGCCCCGGCCTCCGAAGGGATACCAGGATTCGATTACGATGCCGTACTGACTTGCATATTCCTGCAGTTCGGTGTTTTGATAGTACAGATGATTTTCGTTCTGGATGACCGCCGGAACGATCGTTGCAAAGGATAAAACTTCGTTCACCTGTTCCTTTGTATAGTAATTCGAAATGCCGATCGAGCGGAGCTTTCCGGCGCGTACGGCATCCTCCATGGCTTTGTAAACGCCTTCGTCATCATAACCCGGCTGATGGATCAGCATCAGATCGATATAATCCACGTTCAGATCTTTCAATGCATCGTCTATGATC
>JAFRSD010000042.1 GCA_017427775.1 Lachnospiraceae bacterium
CAGAACGGCCTGTATGTTTTCCTCAGCGACCATATTGCCCGCCATAAAGGGCGCGCAGTTGTTCATAACGTATTTTTGCCGTTCCTCCGGATGGATGCTTTCGTTGATATTTGCGAGAAGATCGGTGTAATGTACGATAGGTGCGTCGTGCTCCTTGTAAAAATCATCGAACATATACGTTCCGTCCTCCTGCATGGGGTTGAGAACGTAAAACACCACGCCCTGTACTTCCTTTGCCTCCTGCGATTCGGCTTCATAACCGAGACTGCTGATAAGCCCCGGCACGTAAGACTCTTGGAGTTCCTTCGCCGCTGCGGCATAAGCCGCCATGCTTGCCGTCCCCGCCGCCTGTTCCTCAGGCATGCCGCCGGTCAGAGCGCCCACGTATGCGGTCTGATATTCCTTTAGAAACGTCTCGTCGAAATGCTCCATAGCGCCATTACCGATCTCATAGTAATTCAGCGCCTTATCCTGTAAAGCCGAACGCATTTCTCCTTCAATGATCGTGTTTTGTATCGCATTTTTTGTTTCACTGATATCGCCTCTGCCCGAAATAAGCATCACGCAGGACAGCATAAAGCACACGGCGACGGTGATAATGAGCCACATTGTCCCGTTTGCCTTGCAGGACTGTTTGAATAATGATTTACTGAACATGAGTATCTGCCTCCCTGTTTCTTCCGAGCTTCTCGCGGAAATACTTGTCGAGATTGTATTTGACCTCTGATATAAAATGCACGTCCGTACCTTTCAGCGCGCGGAACAGATCGTTGATCCGGTCGCCGGATAATGCGACGGTGACCTGTCGGTATTTCGGCTGGTCGCGTACGATGTCAAAATCAAGCGTTTTGAACGTTTCGTAATCACCGCTGTTCACAAACTCGACTTTGTATTCCCGCACCTTCGGGTTGCGGATATCCTCCATATCCACGATGTGTTCTATCCTGCCGCCCGCGATCAGCGCCACACGGTCACAGGTCGCTTCCAGTTCTTCGAACATATGGCTACTCATGAAGATCGTTTTGCCTTTTCGGTGCTCTTCCTTGATGATTTCAAGAAATGAATCCCTCATCAGCGGATCAAGTCCCGTTGTAGGCTCGTCGAGAATGATGATCTCCGGGTCCGCCATCAGCGCCGCCACGACGGCGGTCTTTTGCTTCATACCCTTGCTCATGCGTTTGAGCGACGCACGCGGATCGAGCTGAAGCCGCCGAATCAACTCGTCGGCGTAGGACATATCCGTAAGGCCCAGAAAATCCGCCTGGCTTTTCAAGAATGCAGTTCCGGTCGAAAGATCCGGGAAAGCGATCTCCCCCGGCACATAGCCGATATTCCGTATGTATTCGCTGGAATGCTTCCACGCTTCCAACCCGTTCACATAGGCGCCGCCGCTCGTGGGCTGTACAAATCCCATAATGTGGCGAATGGTCGTGGTCTTTCCGCTGCCGTTGGTTCCGGCAAATCCGACCATTTCTCCTTTGGCAATCGATAGGTTGATATCAAAGACGCCCCGTCCCTCGCCGTAATCTTTCGTGAGGTTTTTGATTTCGATAACAGAATTCATTTTTGTAAAGCACCTCCGAAATCCTTATCTTCTTTGTAGTATTTCATAAAATAGTCTTCCAGCGTCTCTTTCAGATGGGTGAATCCGCAAACGGAGTAACCGGATAGCAATTCTATGACGCGATTGATGTATCTGTCATCTGTTGCTATCACGACGCTGTGTTCGTCATGGTCCTGCTCGATGATCTTACATTCATCCTTGACGCCGTTGTCCGAAATAAAACGGTCATAGTCGTTTTGAGAGTTGAAACGGACACGGTAGTTCTTTTGCGACGCATGGCGCAGATCATCCGCCACGAAATCCGATACGATTTTACCGTCTTTGATAATGGCGATCCGATCGCAGGTCGCGTCCACTTCGGAAAAAATATGACTGGAAAGCAAAATCGTTTTGCCGCGTTTTTTCTCGTTTTTCAGGTAGTCGATAAAAATGTCCTGCATCACGGGGTCTAGACCGCTCGTCGGTTCGTCGAGGATCAACACCTCGGGATCGTTCATAAAGGCGGTCACGACGGCAAGTTTTCGTTTCACACCCAGACTCATGCGCTTGGTGTCTCCCGACGGGTCCAGTTCGAACAACTTCAATAGATCCTGTAGCCGCTTCTCGTCTTTATGTTTCTGCATACTTTGCATCATACGCAAAAACTCCCAGCCGGTAAGCCCGGCCGGCAATGCGATCTCGCCGGGAATATAACCTACAGATCGCAGAATTTCATTATATTTGTGAAAAGACTCCTTGCCGAAAACCCGTGTTTCGCCGCTGTCAGGGTTTGAAAAGCCCATAAGGTGTCGGATAGTCGTGGATTTCCCCGCGCCGTTCGGTCCGAGAAAGCCGAACGCCTCTCCTTTATCCACGTGAAACGAAACGTCGAACACACCGCGCCCGAAACCGTAGTCTTTTGTCAGATGTTCAACTTGAATGATACTCATGATTTCAAAATCCTCCTTTCCGGATTATGCTCATTTGCAATGCATAATCAGATCCTGCTTTCCAAATATCCGCAGACGTCGCCGACGGTCTCAAACTTTACAAATTCGGAAAAACGGAAGTGGAAGGCGTCCTCGATCTCCATCGAAAGCATCATCAACGTCAAAGAATCGCAACCGAGATCTTCCGCAAGGCGCGTTTGCTCCGTTACGGTATCCATATCCACGTCCGGCAGAACTTTTGCGAGAATTACTTTTAATTGTTCAAGCATATCTTACTCTCCTATCTTTTTTATGTATGAGCGCCTGCGCTTATGTTGCCTTGAGCAAAAGTGTTTCCATTGTGAGCGAACGGCGGTATTGGTTTCCAGATTCAGGTTGGTTTCACAAACCTTGACCTCACCCTCCTCGAGAATATCCATAAGTCCGTCCAGAATGACGGCGTTGAGCCCGGCCATCTGGTATTCCGGACGAACCGCCACAAGTCCGAGGTCGATGGTCTTCGGATGACGGACAGTTTTCAAGATACGGCACAGAGCAAACGGTGTCAGCCGGCCACCGCTTTTCTTCACGGCATCACCGATCCCGGGAAAACACAGCCCGAAAGCCACGACCCGATCCTGCTCGTCGCAGATAAACACCGCGTATTTCTTGTTGACGATCATCATAAACTGATCGATCAGTTCATCCTGCATTTTCTTAGACAGCGGCGTCGTTCCGTAAAGCTCACGGTAACACTCTTCCAGGCAGTCAAAGAAGCCGTCGCGATATTTTTCAATATAGGCTCGCTTCGACAGATCGGTACTTGCCACGTGCAGGCGGTTCATTTCCAGCGAACGTTTTGCCACACGTGAGAGCATCTCATTTCGTTTTTCGGGCTTTTTCAGTTCATATTCCACCCAGTCCGCATCCTTTTGAAATCCGAGCGATTCCAGCAGCGCGACGTAGTAGGGATAATTGTACTGCTCCTCAAACGTGGAGTTTTCCTCAAAGCCTTCGATCAGGAGACCTTCTCTGTCGAGATCGCTGAAACCGAGCGGACCGCAGATCTCGTTCATGCCGCACTCAGCGCCCCACTTTTCGGCGGCGGCAAACAGCGCGGCCGCCGTCTCCGAATCATTCTCGCAATCGAACCGGGTGAAGCGCATCTGCGCGCAGCCGTGCTTTTCATTGTGCTGCTTTTGGATAAGTCCCTGCAATCTTCCCACGGTTTTCCCGTCGCGCTCAGCCAGCAGAAACACCGATTCGGCTTTATCCGTATTACCTGTGCTTTTCAAAAGTTTTTTTTCGTCTCCGTACAGCGGAGGAACGAACCACGGACAGCCCTTGTACATTCTCAGTGGAAGTTCAATGAATTCCCGAATGTCGCGTCCGTTTTTGACTTCTTTTACGGTAACCATATCAATCCTCCACAGGTTCGTCGGCGCGGCGCAGGAAAGCAAGGCCGTATCCCGCCAGCCACGGCCCGTTGTGGCAACCGCTGACAGGAGACATGATGACCGACTCGTGATTCGTCTTGATGCCGTATCCGCCTTCCATTTCGCGAAGAGTCGCAATCAGTGAGGGACCGGTATACACGTGCCAGAGAAGATAGTCCTCCGGCGAGCGGTCACCGATGATGTCTTTCAGTAATTCGCAGGTGCGAGCCAGAGCTTTTTTCGGCGTGCGCACACTTTCGAGCGCCACGATCTCTCCCTGCGGCGAGAAATGTACGACCGGGCAGATATTCAGCATCTGTCCCATAAACGCTTTGCCGCCTTTGAGCCGGCCGTTATAGATCAGATAATCGAGTTTTCCGTCTACGCCGATAAACGTCTGTCGCTTCATCATCCATGCAATCTCTTTGAGGATGTCCTCGCTTGACATCCCTTTTTGGGCATACTCCGCCGCTTTGATAGCCAGAAGTCCCTCGCCAAAGCAGGTGATCTTCGTATCGACCACTTGGATCTTCAAACGGCCTTCGTACTCTTTTGCAATCAGGCAGATCAGGTTATAGGTCCCGCCGAGCGCGGAGGAGAGGGTGAACGCGATACATTCGTCATATCCGTCGCGGATCGCGGTTTCGAACGCCTCGCGGATGTCCTCCGTATCCGGCAGAGCCGTGGAAGGCAGATGGTTTTTCGGATCCTCGATCGTTTCAAGCCGGTGGTAGAATTCCACCGGATCGAGATCAAGCCCTTCCTTGTATTCTTTCCCGTCGAAAAGCACGTGGATCCGAATGATCCCGATGTTAAGATCACGATAGCGCGCCGGCGCGTATTCGATACAGCCGGTGGACGTGCACAGGATTTTGATGTTTGACATATCGACGCCTCCTTAAATATGATTTCTGCTTTTATCGAATACGGCTTTATGCTCCGCCATATTCAGGAGCATTTCCACCACGCTGACGACGGCCTTTTCGTCGGCGTTACCGCGCGCCTTGATGACCGGTTTGGTCACACCGAGTATGATGCCGCCGCCGAGAGAACCGATATCGTAAACTCCCATCAGATGGGTAAAGAGTTCTCCGATCTCGGCACTGTTCGTTCTGCGGGCATAGCGCATAATGTCCGTCATCATGCGCTTGGCGGTGCCTTCGGTCACTTTCAGCACCTGGTTTCCGGCAAACCCGTCGCAAACAAGTACATCGCAGACGCCGGAGAGCGCGTTGCTGCCTTCGACGTTTCCCGTAAAGTTCAGGCGCTCGTCGGCGGACAGCAAAGGATACGTCTCTTTTACCAGTTTGTTTCCCTTCATCGGTTCGGTACCGTTCGACAACAGTGCGACCTTCGGATGTTCGACGCCGTACATCTGCCTCATAAAATCAGAGCCGAGAACGGCAAAATGATGCAACATCGCCGCCGTGCAGTCAATGGTCGCGCCTGTATCCACAAGGCAGGTAAAGTTGCCGTCCTGCGACGGCAGGATCGCCGCCAGTGCCGGCCGGAGTCTCTGCTCGCCCGAAAGGTAACGCATGGCGCCGGTCAGCGCTACGCCGGTATTGCCGCAGGTGATCATCCCGACCAGATCGTCCCGGGAGGATAACGTGTCGAGCGAGAGAAGCATGGAAGAATCCGTTTTGTGATACAGAGCATCCGCCGGATTGTCGAAATTGGTGATCTCACCCGGTGCGTCAAGGATCTCCACTCGATCGGCGGGCAGGTGCAGACAATCGCATTCTTCGCGGATTTCCTCTTCGTTTCCTGCCAGCAGGACTTTGAGACGAGGGAACCGTTCCAGCGCCAGCGTGGCTCCTTTTACCATGACGGACGAGCCGTTGTCGCCGCCCTTTGTGTCGATCACAATTTTGAATGTTTGTTCCATCATAACTCCTACTCCAATGCAATATAATAATCGAAAACGTTCTGTCCGCCTTCATAGACGGTGAGCTCCAGATCCGGATACAGGGCTTTGAGCTTGTCGGTCAGTTCAACACGACGATCCGGCGTAACCGTTTTGCCGCAAAACAGCGTCAGCAGTTCGCAGGACTTTGTATCGACGTTTTTAAGAAATTGCAAAACCGCTTCTTCAGGCGACGGTGCTGCCGCAACAAGTTTTCCTTGCTTTCGTGCAAGATAATCTCCACAGTGGATCGCAACGCCGTCTATCTGGGCGTCGCGGATCGCCGCCGTCACGTCGCCGGCTATGACGGATTCGGAAGATCTCTCGGCGCTTAATAAAAGAGCATCCATGTCAGTAATGCCAGGCGTCATGACCGAAAGGGCGCTGAAACCCTCTGCGTCACTTTTGGTTTGAATCACGCGGATCTTCTTTTGGGGCAGAAGTTTGGCCGCCTGACCGGCCGCCAAAAAACTGTTCTTGTGGTTCGGCAAAACAAAAACGTCTTCTGCTTCGCACCGGCGGCAGGCATCGAAGAAGTCCTCGGTAGAAGGGCTGTCGGAAAAAATGACCTGATCGGCGCCGAGATCGGAAAACAGAGCGGCTATTCCTTCGCCGGACGCGGCGGCTACGACAGAGTACGGTTTGGTGGGCTTCGCCTTTTGCTCCGTGTCTTCCGTGTGCCCGAGCATCATGTTTTCGATCTTGATCGTCAGAAACTCGCCGTAGCGTTGCATCCGCTCCAAGATCTTACCCGGCGTAAAGGTATGAACGTGGACTTTCACGACGTCGTCCTGCTGGGAGGCGACGACGCTTTCGCCTCCAAGTTCCGCAAGGCCATCCTGAACCGTCCGTATATCAAAGGCGTCCACGTCCACCTTGCTCGTCGTAAGGCGAAGCAGGAATTCCGTACAGTACCCAAACTCCAGCACGCTGTCCCGTGTGAAGCGTTCAATATGGATCGGCTCTTCCGGTTCGCTCGTGAAAGAAGACATGTCGATCGGCTTGCCGCAAAGCGCTTCATACATACCTTCTGCAATATACAGGTAACCCGCCGCGCCGGAATCCACAACGTTTGCCTCTTTGAGTACAGGGAGCAATTCCGGAGTGGATGCAAGAGAAATTTTCGCTTTCTCGATATGACGGTGAAAAAAGTCCTCTATGCATGAGCATTCCGAAGATAAATCGGCCGCGTATTCCGCACTCTCGCGGAACACGGTCAGGATTGTTCCCTCCGTGGGATTCTGAACGGCGGCATACGCGGTTTCGATCCCACGTCGATACGCGGCGGCAAGTTGTGTCAGATCCGCCGTTTCAAGTCCGGACAACCTCTCGTTGATCCCCGCAAAGATCTGCGAAAGGATCACTCCGGAGTTTCCGCGTGCACTGAGGAGTGCGCCGGCAGCAAATTGTTCGGATACCGCTCCGATACTCCGCGGCATCGGCTCACGGCGGATCCCGGCAAGGCCGCCCTCCATAGTCTTTCTCATGTTGGAGCCCGTATCTCCATCGGAGACCGGGAACACGTTCAGGGCGTTAAGTTCTTTTTCATAACTTATCAGAACAGCGGTGCCGCTGAGCAGCATTTGCGTTAAAACCGCGCCGTCAATGACGGATATGCTCATGTTATTCCTCCGTTTCGGTGAGAAAAGAATACGTCGGTCTGTCAGACCCGATTCGTTTCCCTCCGTTTTTTCAAATTTCTCTGCGTTTTATGATTTTAGAAAAGATATCTAAACTGAAACGAAACAATAGAACACCCTTTCGCTGCTTATGCGAAAGGGTGAGCTTTTTGTATAGTCGGAACGTGAACCGAGATCTCGGTTACCATCTGATCTTCGGAATTCTTTTTTCAAAGTTGTCTTTCATGTCGCGCAGATGATCAACAAGAGGCCCATTCGTGTGAAACGGCTTGAAAAAGCGGTATTTTTCTTTTGTTTTCTCCTTCTTTTGACGAATGAACTCTTTCACAGCCTCGTATTTGATGATGACGCCGTTCTCTTCGGCAAATTTTTTCAGTTTTGCGACGAGTTCGACAGAGTGTATCACGTCGATCACGAAAACGCCATAAAACACGCCGATCAAGAAGGAAAAAGCAGAGTGATCTGAAAACCAAACGAGTGCGGCAAGAACGTGACGGTGTAGCAAAAACAGATACAATGCACAGAGCACGGTCCAGACGGCGGAAAACTTCGGACAGATAATCCCATTGACGTTGCCCCATTCCGTACGGTAGTCCCACAGCCGAACCTTCGCGACCTTCAAAGTCAATATACCGGCAATATACTCGATCGCCGTTATGCAGAGCGCCATGCCTAAAAGCAAGACGATCTTGTTCCAAGCCGGATCTGGTATGATGTTTTTCTCCTCAAGTGACGAGAGAAGATACATCACGCAAAGACCGCTGCCGTACAGCGGCAGATACGGTCCGGTGCAAAACCCGGGATTGATCCATTTCCTTTCCGGATTCGAGGAGGAGATAAATCTTCTGAAAAGAAGTTCGATGATCCATCCCGTGACCGATCCGATAAAGAAAAGAAATGCAAGGTTCATAAGCAAATCCATTCCGTCCTCCCTCAGCCTTTCCGCGGCAGTGAAACGGTAAATGCCGTCCTGCCGTCCGCACACGACACACTGACATTTCCACCGTGCAAGTCCACGATCTTTTTTACAACAGCCAGCCCCACTCCGTTGCCTTCGGTGGCGTGTGATTCATCCGCCTGATAGAATTTGTTGAATATTTTTTCGCGCGCGTCCTCCGGGATCTCTTCTCCGTCATTTGAGACGGTGATATGTATTGATTCGCCGTCTTTTCCGATTTGAATGTCCACAATGCCGTAATCTTTCGAAAACTTGATTGCGTTATCTATCAGATTGATCCAAACCTGTTTTAATAATTCTTCGTTTGCTTTCACATAGTATTCCTCATCCGGCAAAGAAAGGTCAATGTGTTTTTTGCTCCATTTGTTTTCCAGTACGAGCACGCACGTGCGTATCTGCTCGGAAAGGTTATACTCGCTTACGTCAGTCAGGATAGATTGATTTTCCACTTTTGTCAGATTCAGAACGTTTGTCGCCATCTGCGAAAGCCACAGTGACTCTTCCTCAATGATATCAAGGTACTCTTTTCTTTTTTCCTCGTTCAGATTTCCGCGCTTCAGCACTTTCGCAAATCCCGCAATCGAGACGATGGGTGTTTTGAATTCATGGGAAAAATTATTGATAAAATCCGAACGAAGCATTTCGGTGCGCTCAAGTTCTGACGCCATTCTGTTAAAGCTATTTGTCAGTTCACGGACTGTTGAATTCTTGGCGAATAATCCTTTAAAGCCAAGTCTCACCGAATAGTCTCCTGCGGCGAGCCGGTTCATGGCGTTGAGAATCTTGTTGATCGGTTTCAGAGGAAAGCGAAGTATCAAAAAAGACAGTATCGACCCGGTCACAAGACTGATCAGGACAAGATAGCCGAACAGCGTTCCACCGTTGAGCTGCGTTTTGCCAGGCATAAGTGCACCGCGATATATGAGGAAGAATATGATCGCGCCGACGATCACGACTGTCAGGAGTAAAAATGCAAGCACGATCCCGGACGTCAACAGGAGAAGCGAAATTCTTTGTTTGTGCTGTTCCAGTTTGATTTTCATAGCTTTTTTACCGCCTTGTAGCCAAGTCCGCGCACCGACTCGATCTCAAATTCGTTCCACCCATCAAACCTTCTGCGAAGCCTGCCGATATGAACGGTCACCGTCTCCCAGCCGGTTTCGCTCTCCTGCCCCCAAATCTCGTCCATCAGTTGTATGCGCGTGAAAATCTTGCCGGGATAAGAGAGCAGCTTATAAAGGAGCAAAAATTCCTTCTGAGGCAGTTCCTGCGTTTCGTTTCCTCGCGTTACGGTTAGGCTGTCGTAATCCAGTGTCACGTCGCCGATCACGATCTTTCTTTCATTTGCAATCTGCGCCCGGCGGAGCAGCGCCTTGATACGGAGCAGCATCTCCGTTTCGTCAATGGGCTTTGTGATATAGTCGTCTGTACCGACAAGAAATCCCTTGTGGCGGTCTGCGGGGAGTTGCTTGGCGGAAACCATCAGCACGGGAAGATTGTTGTCTGCTTCCCGCAGCTCTTTTGTGAAGCTGTACCCGTCCATTTTCGGCATCATGACGTCAAGTACAACGAGGTCGATAAACTCTTTGTCCATCATTTCAAGCGCTTCCTCGCCGTTTTCGGCAACCGAAACGGTATAACCTTCTGCTTCCAGCACAGCGCTGATATATTTTCGGGTGTTTTTATCGTCGTCGACCACGAGAATATGAAACATAGCGATATCCTCCGTCATTAAGTGCTTTGATTCTACAGTCAGATTATACACTCATAAGAAACATTATATTTCTTCATTAAAGCGAATGTGAATCTGCCGATCCGTTACGGATTATAAATTCTAAATATATTGATCGGTCTTCGAAATTCTTCCGACAAAAAGATATGACACGATAAACAAGAGGGCAACAAACCCTACAAAATACCATGTACTTGATTCGGCGCTTGCAATATAGTCATAAGCTCCGTGCAGAATTGCCGGGAGCACAACCGACAGCACTCTGAATGTCTTTGAAGCGCCTCGATTGCCGCGATAGTCATATTTTTTTGCAATTCCATAGAACACCCCCATAAAGACGCCAAAGCAGGCGTGCCCCGGTATTGCTGTCAATGCGCGTACAATTGCCGTTGTGAATCCGTAAGACATAACATAGCTGATATTTTCCCACAAGGCAAAGCCGAGAGATACAAAAACCGCGTAAACTACACCGTCATACTGACAATTGAATGCAGGAATGTTCCAAGAATGACGCTTCATCATAAAATACTTTGCGCCTTCCTCCGCAAACGCTACGATGCCGAAGTATAATAATACGTTGTACAGGACGCTTTCCTGCGGCACGGCAAGATTCAGCAAAGTACCAAGAACTCGCTCGGCGATAAGTGCAAGCAACGATGAAAATATCCCCGCTTTCGTTAAATCCCACAGTAATGCAGGAGGTTCCTTTTCCAGTCTATCTGAACGGTAGGCTTTGATCATCAAAAATATTGCCGGAACAACGGCCGCAATTACTAAAATAAAGTCATAGGTCATCAGCGTCGGCAAAAGATAATAAAACATAAAGTCACCTTTCGTTTTGATATGTACCCCCATTACTGGACAAAAAGCCAGTAATGGGGGTATTAATATGAAATACAGTAATGAATTCAAACGCCGGTGCATTGAGATGTACAATC
>JAFRSD010000043.1 GCA_017427775.1 Lachnospiraceae bacterium
GACATATTATCCCTGAGGTTTTCCTTTTTCAGACCTTTATGATTCTTATACTGTCGTGTTGTCATCCCGGACCAGGCTTTCGTTATCTCATCTGTCAGGATTGCATATTCTGCGCCTTTCTTTACGCCGCGTTTGTCCCACTCATCTGTTAGTTCTTTTCTTACCTGAATTGCCTGCAGGCGCTGATTGATCCACTCCCTTGAATAGCCCTTCTTAGCATAGGTTTCAAGAGCCCTTTCGATAGTTAGTTCCGGATCTATCACTTCCTCAATTCGCTCTCTGCCAACCTGCGCTAACCACATCTTAAACGGCTCCGCTTTTTGGGACGGAATAGATTGGATAATACGGAGCAATTGCTCTGTGCTGGCCACATCGGTTAAACGCATTTTTCCATCCTGCGCTTTCATTTTCAAAGCGTGACAATTTGTCACGGTTTCATTTCCTTCTTCTTTCAGTCTCTGCTTAAGTTTTCTCCAATATGATGTAGGATCTTTGCTTTCAGCAAGAACGCCGACCACATCCACAATTGAAAAATACCATTCCTCCTCATCCTCAACCCAGGCCGTCCTAATCGGCCGGTCTTCAAATAACTGAACTTTATCATTTGCCATCTGCATGTTTCCCCCCTATAGATTCTTCATCTTTTATTTGCGCGTTTTCCTCGAGCAGCATAATATACGCCATCATTCTGACCAAATATTCCGGAGGGGCGCTTATTCCCTGTTCCCACTGCTGAAGTGTTCTTACAGGGATCCCAAATTTTGCAGAAAACTTACTTTGCGATAACCCCGTTTTCTTACGCAATTCCTTTATTCTTTCTGAAATATTCATATCATCGCCCCCTAAACAACCCTATACTTTATTAAAGTATAACTCGATGTTCATACGTTGTCAACGTACAAATCATTTAATGGGTACAACATTTAATCCCCAAAATAAAACTGCAGGCAACCACAAGGATTACCTGCAATCTATTAACATTATCAGTACCAGATGAACAATATAACACAGATGTACTACTCAAATTCAATCGTCCCTGGAGGTTTGCTCGTCAGGTCGTAGAATACGCGGTTTACTCCGCGGACTTCCTTGATAATGCGTGTCATCACCGTGTCGAGTACGTCGTAAGGAATGCGCGCCATTTCGGCTGTCATGAAGTCGGTCGTCTTCACGGCGCGAAGCGCAACCGCATGATCATATGTACGCTCATCCCCCATTACCCCCACAGAACGGACGTTTGTGAGTGCAGCATAATACTGGTCAGGCTTCCAAGGAGCGGTCTCCCCGGTCTTCTCCATATGCTCAGCAAGTGCTTTTCCAACTTCCTCCCGGAAAATGTAATCGCTGTCCTGAACAATTCTTACTTTATCCTCGGTGATATCTCCGATGATACGGATACCGAGGCCGGGACCCGGGAACGGCTGCCGCATTACAAGATTCTCCGGGATACCGATCTGAAGACCGGCCTTTCGAACCTCATCCTTGAAAAGGTTGCGAAGCGGTTCGATGATTTCTTTGAAATCCACGTAATCGGGCAACCCGCCGACATTGTGATGTGATTTAATCACGGCGGATTCACCGCCGAGACCGGATTCCACAACATCCGGGTAGATGGTTCCCTGCGCAAGGAAATCAACAGTTCCGATTTTCTTCGCCTCTTCCTCGAAAACGCGGATAAACTCTTCACCGATAATCTTTCGTTTCGTCTCAGGGTCGGTTACGCCGGCAAGCTTTACGTAAAAACGGTGCTGCGCGTTGACGCGCACAAAGTTCAAATCGAAGTTTCCGTTCTTACCGAATACAGCTTCCACCTCATCGCCTTCGTTCTTGCGAAGCAGACCGTGGTCAACAAAGACACAGGTCAGTTGCTTTCCGATTGCACGGGACAGAAGTCCTGCTGCCACAGAACTGTCAACACCGCCGGAGAGGCCAAGAAGCACCTTGCCGTTTCCGACCTTCGCGCGAATATCCCGGATTGCCGTATCTACAAATGCATCCATCTTCCAAGAGCCGTCACAGCCACAGATACCGCGGACGAAGTTGTAAATCATCTTCGTTCCTTCCGGAGTATGGAGTACTTCGGGATGGAACTGAATGCCGTAGAGGTTACGCTCTTTGTTCTCGCACGCGGCGACCGGACAATCCTTCGAATACGCCACGGAAGTAAAGCCGGACGCCATTCTACTGATGTAGTCAAAGTGGCTCATCCAGCATATGATTGACTTCGGAACACCCGCGAACAGCGCCGAATTCACGTCCACCCAAACATTGGTTCTGCCATACTCCTGAACGCTTGCACGCTCAACTTTTCCACCGAGTACCTGCTGCATCAACTGGGCTCCGTAGCAAAGACCGAGCACCGGTATGCCGAGCTCGAACAGTTCCTTCGAACATGTCGGCGCTCCCTCTTCATAACAGCTGTTCGGTCCGCCGGTAAGGATGATCCCCTTCGGCTTCATCGCACGGACGGCGTCGAGTGCGGTGCGGTAGGAATAGATTTCGCAGTAAACATTGCATTCGCGGACACGGCGTGCAACAAGCTGGTTGTACTGTCCGCCGAAATCTATAACCAGAACTTTGTCCATATATCGATTCCCTTTCTTCATGGGTGAACCGGCATTTCTTTCCGCGGGTTCACCACAATAACTCTCATTATACGTTAATCTGTGCCGTAATTCCCAGACAATCCTTATTGGCTTCAAGAATCGGATTGACAATATTGTTAAGGAATGCCTCGGTCTGTTCTACGGAACGGCCTACGTAGTTGGCCGGTACCATGTAGCTCTCGAGTTCTTCTCTCGTTACGTCAAATACTTCGTCCGCCGCGATCAGATCAAGCAGATTGTTCTCGAGTCCCTTCTGCTTTACGGTAGCGCCCGCTTCCATCGAAAGCTTGCGGATCTCTTCGTGGAGTTCCTGACGGTTTCCGCCCTTCTTTACGGCGTCCATCATGATATTTTCCGTAGCCATGAACGGAAGCTCGCTTCTTAAGCGCTTCTCGATAACCTTCTCATTTACAACGAGGCCGTCCGAAACGTTGAGGCACAAATCGAGGATGCCGTCGATTGCGAGGAACCCCTCGGAGATTGCCACACGCTTGTTAGCGGAGTCGTCGAGTGTCCGCTCAAACCACTGTGTTGCGGATGTGATGGCCGGGTTCAGCGCGTCGATGATCACGTAACGGGACAGCGACGCGATACGCTCGGAACGCATCGGGTTACGCTTATATGCCATAGCCGAGGAACCGATCTGGTTCTTCTCGAAAGGCTCTTCCACTTCCTTCAGATGCTGCAGCAGACGGATGTCGTTACTCATCTTGTGAGCGCTTGCGGCAATGCCCGCAATAACGTTCATCACTCTCGTGTCCACCTTACGGGAATAGGTCTGGCCGGATACCGGATAGCATCCGTCAAATCCCATCTTCTCCGCGATCATCGGATCGAGACGGTCAAGCTTCTCCTTGTCGTTATTAAACAATTCCTTGAAGGACGCCTGCGTTCCGGTCGTTCCCTTGCAGCCGAGAAGCTTCAGCGTGGAGATCACGTAATCAACGTCCGCCAGATCCATGCAGAATTCCTGGATCCAAAGCGTCGCTCTCTTTCCAACCGTGGTCGGCTGCGCGGGCTGAAAATGGGTAAACGCCAGCGTCGGAAGGCTCTTGTATTTGTCCGCGAAGGCGGAAAGCTTCGCGATTACGTTCACGAGCTTGCTCCGTACGAGCTTCAGCGCGTCGCGCATCACGATGATGTCGGTGTTGTCGCCCACATAGCAGCTCGTAGCGCCGAGGTGGATGATGCCGGCGGCCTTCGGGCACTTCAGTCCGTATGTGTATACGTGGCTCATTACGTCATGGCGGACAAGCTTCTCGCGCTCCTTCGCTACGGCGTAATCGATATCATCGACATGTGCCTTCATCTCGTCGATCATCTCCTGTGTGATGACCGGCTTGCCGTCCTGCGAAAGCCCGAGCTCCATCTCGGTCTCCGCAAGAGCAATCCAAAGCTTTCTCCATGTGGTAAATTTCTTATCCTGGCTGAATATGTACTGCATCTCCGCGGAAGCATACCGCTCTGAGAATGGGCTTACATAACGGTTGGTGTCGCTCATGATCGTTCTCCTTATGTGTATTATTCTGTGCTTCACGCCCTGGGGCGTATCGCGGTCCGTTACGGAAAATACAAATGAGGACTCCGCAAGCAGAATCCTCATCCTAAATGTTCGGTTATTTAGCTAAGCTTCTTGCCTGTCAGTTTCTCATAGCCCTCCAGATAGATGGCAATCGTCTTGTCAACGACTTCCTGCGGAAGGGTCCAGTCATCATGCGGGTTGGCCTTGAGCCAGTCGCGTGCGAACTGCTTGTCGTAAGACGGCTCCGCATGTCCTACCTCATAACTTGCAAGAGGCCAGAAACGGGACGAATCGGGAGTCAGCATCTCGTCGCCGACAACGATCTCACCGTTCTCATCAAGACCGAACTCGAACTTCGTATCGGCAATGATGATGCCCTTTGTCAGTGCGTAATCCGCGCACTTCTTATAAATCGCGATCGTGTAATCACGAAGCTTCGTAGCATATTCAAGTCCCTTGCCCGGGAAACGCTTCTCGAGGTACTCGATCGACTGCTCGAAGGAGATGTTCTCGTCATGATCGCCGATCTCGGCCTTCGTGGAAGGCGTGTAGATAGGCTCAGGCAGTTTCTGCGACTCCTGCAGTCCTTCCGGAAGCTTAATGCCGCATACGGTGCCGTTCTCACAGTAGCTCTTCCAACCGGAACCGGTGATGTAGCCGCGGACGATACACTCTACGGGAAGCATCGTGAGCTTCTTAACGAGCATACTGTTGCCGTCAAACTTAGGCTGACGGAAGTACTCCGGCATATCCTTTACGTCAACGGAGATCATATGGTTCTTCACAACGTCCTTCGTGAAGTCGAACCAGAACTTGGACATCTGTGTCAGAACGGTTCCCTTCTTCGTAACGGTGTTGTTCAGGATCACGTCAAAGCAGCTGATACGGTCGGTTGCAACAAGGATCATGTTGTCGCCGATATCGTAAATCTCGCGAACCTTTCCTTCCTTAACAGGGGTATACTCTTTCACTTTCTTATCTCCCTTCGGAACTCTCTCGATGTATGCGTCACGCTCCGGTCCTACCGAAACGTACTTGATGAAGCAGCCGATCTCCTTCTCGATGTACTCAACGTACTTCTGTGCGTTGACCGGAAGATCTTCCCAACGGCGCGCGCCGCTGATATCGCACTGCCAGCCGTCCATGTATTCGATCACGGGTCTGCAGGACTCGAGTGCTGCGGGGAACGGAAAATCATCAATGATCTCACCGTTCAGCTCATAATGCGCGCAAATCGGAATGCGGTCCATATAGCTCATAACGTCCATCTTCGTAAGAGCGATACCGGTTGCTCCCTGGCACTCCACGCCGTAGCGGGTTGCCACGATATCGATCGGTCCTACTCTTCTCGGACGGCCGGTCTTGGCGCCGTACTCGTTGCCGGCTTCACGAAGCTTGTCCGCTTCCTCGCCGAACCATTCGCAGACAAACGGGCCTTCTCCGACGCAGGTGGAGTAAGCCTTAACTACACCGATGACCTCGTCCACCTTCGCGCTCGGAAGTCCGGAACCGACCGGAGCGTAAGCGGCAATGGCATTGGAGGAAGTGGTGTAAGGATAGATGCCGTAGTCAAGGTCACGAAGGGAACCGAGCTGTGCCTCGAAGAGGATGCTCTTGCCTTCCTTTGCGGCCTTCTTCAGAACCTTGCCGGTGTCGCAGATGAACGGACGGAACTTCTCGCCGTACTCCGTGAACCATGCCTTCAGCGACTCATAGGTAACAGGCTCGGCGCCGTACACGCCGGTCAGCGTCAGGTTCTTCCATGTCAGCAGGTCCTTAATATGCTCATCGAGTTTCTCGGGGTAGAAAAGCTCGCCCGCGAGAATCGTCTTCTTTTGGTATTTGTCCGAATAAAAAGGTGCGATGCCCTGCTTTGTGGAACCGTACTTCTTGTCCGCAAGACGAGCCTCTTCCAGACCGTCCAGGAGACGGTGCCAAGGCAGTACAAGGGAAGCACATTCGCTGATCTTCAGGTTCTCGGGCGAGATCGGAACACCCTGTCCGATAACCGTCTGCATTTCCGAATACAGATTCTCAAGATCGAGTGCAACGCCGTTTCCGAGAATGTTCACAACACCCTTGCGGAAGATTCCCGAAGGAAGCAGATGGAGGGCAAATTTGCCGTACTCGTTAACAACCGTGTGTCCGGCATTGCCGCCGCCCTGATAGCGGATAACATAGTCGTAACGCTCGGTCAGAAGGTCGACCATACGGCCCTTTCCTTCATCGCCCCAGTTGATACCTACAATCGCACAATTACTCATATAAATTCCTCTCTGTGAAGAAAATAAACCACCACGATATACTATACAATTTTTGCAGTCATATTACAACATAAATCTCTGCCGCTTTCGGAAAAGTTTTTGTGCATTTTGCGGGGTGCCGGGAGCGTTTCTCCTTTTCCTTTTGCTCAGTCAAATGTGAACCGGTCGAACGACGCAACCGCACCCTCTTCGTCCGAGACAAAGGCGAAATACACCGCATGCTTTCCGATAATGCCGGTGTTCAGCGCGGCGGTCTTTTCAAACTCCGTCTCGCCGAATTCCATTTCCGCCACGACGCGGCCGCGGTACGAATCGATGCGCACCTGCACGCGAAGCGCCTCATGTTCGCGAAGCACCACCGTAACGGTCTCGGGCGTGTTCGCGCCGAACTGCAGATACCGGAAGCCCACCGTAGTACCGGAGCTCATGTTGACAACCGGCGTGGAGATCGTATCGGTCTGTTCGTAGCCGGGCTCCACGTAGGCTCTCGTCCTGCTTCCATAGATGTGGCAGGCGTATCCGGCGGAAATCCATTTGCGCGCGTCAAGGCCGTTGATGTGAGGCCCCTGGGACGTCATCTCCACCGGTTTGGAAGAAACCGGCTCGCCGTCGAGGTAACGCACATCGCCGATATAGAGCTTGCCGTCCATGCCCATCGCAACGTCAACAGGCTCTAACATCGCCTGACGGGAGTATTCGTTGACGCCGGTCTGGCGATGATAGAAAATGTACCATTTGCCGTTAACTTTCATAATGGAGCCGTGGTTGTTGCCCCACTGGTATGTCATGGTTCCGCGCCCCTCGGCGTCCTTTAAGATCTCGCCGCCGTTGAAGCTGATGTCGCCGCCCTCGCGGAACGGACCGAACGGGCTGTCCGAGAAACGGTATGACAGGAAGCCGTTGTTCGGAGGCGTTACGCCGAGCTCCGGAACCGGCTTTTCGTAGCGTTTGGAATAAATGTAGACGTATTTGCCGAGAACCTTGCGCGGGCTCGATGCTTCAAAGAAGGCGTCGATCAGGTCAATATGACCGTCGTCCACCGGATTCCACGGACAGGTCGAGTGACCGAGCGGATTCGACACAATCGTCTCCTCCTCGATCGTTGCCATGTCGTCCTTCAGTTTTGCGATATAGCAGGGTGCTGCGCATCCGCCCCAATAAGCGTAAACCTGCCCGTCGTCATCGACAAGCACACCCGGATCAAACCCGAGCTTCGTCTCCACGGGATTCTCGAACGGACCCCACGGGGTATCCGAGGAAGCAACCACGACAAGGCTGCCGCAGCGCTCCGCGGCATACATGTAATAGCGGCCGTCCTTCTTCACGACATCGGGCGCGTACAGGATGGAATCATAGTGTGTCTCATAGGCCACGCCATGGTAAGTCCAGTCGGTCAGGTCCGTAACGGGCGCAGACCATACCACATAATTGCGGCCGCAGTACTGTGTCCGCTCGATGTCATGCGAGCCATACACATAAACGCGCTTCTCCCCGTTGTGTTCGAACACTCTCGGCTCTCCGTCCGGAACATGCTCCCAGAGCGGCATATACGGATTTGCACCCTTGATATATTCTTTCATGTAAACTCCTTTCGAATCCCGGCGGGCTTTCCCGCCGCGGCGATGAACAATGCCCTACTTCTCCTCACAAACCTGGAAGATGAAGAACTTCAGATAATATGATTCGTCCGCACTCCAAAGAATCGGATGGTCCGGCGCCTGGGTGCGGAACTCAACCTGGCGGAGGCGTTTGTGAACGCTCTGTGCCGCCTGCGCGATCGTCTCGCGGAGCAGCTCCTGTGTCATAAAATGCGAACATGAGCAGGTCGCGAAATACCCGCCGTCCTTCACGAGGCGAAGGCCCCGCATGTTGATCTCGCGGTACCCTTTGATCGCGTTCTTCGTTGCCTCACGCGACTTCGTAAACGCGGGCGGGTCGAGGATGACAACATCAAACCTGCGTCCCTCTTCCGCGAATTTCGGTAGGAGGTCCAGTACGTCGGCGACCTGAAAATGCACCCTGTCGGAAAGGCCGTTCAGCGCGGCATTCCGTTCCGCCTGACGGATCGCCGTCTCGCTCGCGTCCACGCCGAGCACTTCCGCCGCACCCGCGTAGCCCGCGTTCAGGGCAAAGGAGCCCGTATGCGTAAAGCAGTCGAGCACGGTTGCGTCTTTGCAAAGCCCCTGCATTGCTTTGCGGTTATATTTCTGGTCTAAGAAGAAGCCCGTCTTCTGTCCGTTCAAAACATCCACCTCATAGCGGACGCCGTTCTCCGTGATTGTCACGGTTGTATCGAAAGGCTCCGACAGGAAACCCTTCACGCGCTCCATCCCCTCAAGCTCGCGCACCTTTGCATCGCTCCGCTCATAAATACCGCGGACTTGAATGCCGTCCTTTGCGAGTTCGTCACACAAGAGGTCAAGCACCGTCTTCTTTAAGCGGTCCATACCGAGCGCGAGAGACTCCACAACGAGGATGTCTTCGTATTTGTCCACGGTCAGTCCCGGGAGCCAGTCCGCCTCGCCGAAGATCAGCCTGCAGCTCGATGTGTCGACGGTCTTCTTACGGTACTCCCATGCGGCGCGGACACGCATCCGCAGGAAGTCTTCATTCACCTCGGTGTCCTTGCGCCTTGTGAGCATGCGGACACGGATCTTGCTGTTATCGTTGATGAACCCGACGCCCATCGGGTAGCCGTCGAAATCATTCACGCGGACGAGACACCCGTTCTCTCCTGTCCCGATCACCGACGCGATCTCGTTGTCGTAAATCCAGAGTCCGCCGGCCTTCAGGGAACGGCCCTCGCCCTTTTTGAGCACTACCGTTCTGCCGATTTCATACATTCTCTTCCACCTGTTCCTTTCCCGCCGGCTCTTCGGTCTGTTCCGCCGGCTCTTCCGCCTGCGCGTCGCTCTTCTTACGGAACACGAACAGTTTGCTGAGCACGTAATTGAGAATGATCACGACAACGCCGGTGATCGCCTTTGCCCAGAATCCCTTAAAGCTGAACAGGGAGCCGGTCACGCCGAGTGCCACCAGTCCCGTCGGCATCAGCATTTCGATGATTCCGGTAAAGATACGCGAACCGACGAATTTCGCCGCCTCAACGGTGATTGCCTTCGCCCCGTGCGCCTTGCTTTCGAATACGTACAGGTGGCTCGTCACATAGGCAAATGCGACCGCGCACACCCACGCGATCGTGTTGGTAATCGTAAACTCAGTGCCTTCTCCGGCCAGTCCGAAGACCTTCTGGATGACAAATGTGACGATGAAATTGACCGCCGTCGTTGCCGCTCCGAAGAAGGCATAAAGAATGATCTCTTTGTGCTTCCTGTATAACTCTTTCATAAATCCTCCATACATGAAAAAAAGGACCGCTGCGCAGTCCTTTTCATCGTTCTTCAGAAATACTTGCGGGAACCCCATAGGTTGTTCTTCTTCAGCTCCAGATACTCGTTGTATGCCTTTTCAAGTATCTGCTTCTCGTTGGAGAACTTCAGCAAATGATATGCTTCATGGTATTTGTAATACCCGGAGTCCACAAAGAATTCCTCGCGCTGTGGTTTGCTATAATAGTTGTCCGACATCATAAGGTACCAATGAACGTCCTTCATCACTGTATCCACAGGCGTACTGAAGGTATACTGGCTCTTGCCGACGTATTTGATAATGCGGGCATCCGCACCGGACTCCTCTTTCACTTCACGCAGAGCGGTATCCTTGAAATCCTCACCTTCCTCTACGGTTCCCTTCGGGAGTACCCAGCCTTCGTACTTATGCCTGTAGTTCTTATACAGTAATAATATCTTTCCTCTGAAAATAACAACACCACCGCAGCTCGTAGCTTCCATCATAATAGAAGACCCCCTGTCATTGGTGTGTCACATATTGGTATCAGTATACTAAAAAAGTGACATAAGTGCAATACCCGATTTTCATTCGTCCGCTACAGAATGGAGGACAGGATGTCCTTCAAAAGCGGTCCGAACACACTGATATCAACAAGGTTCTTCGGGTTCTCGATTGCGCCGTCGAACTTCCGGAACGTCAGCTTCCGTTCGGCCGTCTCGCCATTTGCCCCGGTCATTCGGTAGTCGAGGACACAACCGTCCTTTGTATCGATCTCAACGGTTCCCGTGCCGGTGGAGCCGAGATAGATCTGAAGTCCCGAGGTCGTGCTCCGCATCAGACGGTCTTCGTCGGATTTGACGGTGCCGAGGTACTGCTCATAGGCGTATACGATCACCGATGTGTTAAACGCGTTGGCTCCCTTCAAAAGAAGCTTGCCCTGCCACTCGGCAATGCCGGCCTGCGTCAAAGCCTTCAGGATATCCTTCTCATGCGTCGAGAACAGTTTGCGCTCGTAGTCTTTCCATTTGATGCCTTTGATCATCGTGCGGATCGGAGGCACCCAGCTGTTATCCATATTGGTCTCGGTGTCACGGAGGATCTGATACATTTCCGCAAGTGTCACGTTCTTCACAAAGGTATCGCCGGTATCCGTAAAATCCATTCCGCCGAACTCGTCCGAAAGCGTATCAACGTACAGCAGGAAGAAGCTCTTCAGATCAAGTACCGAAGTGTAAAACTCCGCGGGGAACTGCAGGCGGAGCCAGCCGTCCGTCGTAATGCCCATGGAGGCGGGGTCCTCGCCGAAGTATTCGAGCGTCTGCTTCACATTCATATATGCCCAGCCGTTCACGAAACGCATCAGTTCCATCCGTCCGGTCGTCAGTCCCGAGAACGGACTGTAACCGGTATAGGCAATGCTCATGTTGCCGCGGCTGTCCTTCGTAATCTCCCAGCAGGTGTCGTAACGGCTCCACGTTTCCTCATAGGTAAGCGTATAAGAATCAACGTCGTTCACGCCCGGAAGCGCTTCGTTCCATACGTCGCGCGGCGTAGGCGTCGGGGTCGGTGTCGGCGTCGGTGTGGGAGTCGGGGTAGGACTCGGCGTGGGAGTCGGCGTAGGCGTCGGCGTCGGAGCCGGAGTCGGCGGAATTCGGACTTCGCCTTTCCGCGCCGGTTCCTCCTCGTTCGCAGCAAAGTAAATACACACGCCGGTCAGCGCGAGAAGAATGCATGAAAGAATTATGATAACGATAATGCTTTTCTTCATGTCTCAGCCTTTCTGTAAATCATTCCGCGGTTCCTCGTTCCGCAGCCTTTCCGTAACGCTTTTGCGTCCGGTCGCCCGCTTTATTCCGTTCCGCGGTTCCAGCTTCCCTTCGTATATCCCTGCCCCTGCGCGGACTGTCCGCCGCTGAGGGCCGTCTTCAAATCCTTCAAAACCGCTTCGGTCTCCGCGCCGCTCTCAAGCGTAAAGTCCAGCCGAATCCCTCCGGTCTTCGCTACGGGTACTTCGCGGAAACAGGACAACAACGAGAAAATGTGTGCGTTATAAATGAGTCCGTGGCAATATTCGCACACGGCCTTCGCGGGAAAATGTTCCCCTTCTCCGTCCGTAAGAACGCCCTGCCGTACACTTCCCTGTCCGCACAGGCCGGTCGTCTTCCGGAGGCACTGTTCGGACACCATCATGACCGAACGGCCGTACACGGTAAGTAGCGCGGACGGTGATTCCGGAATCTCGTCTTTTCGGAGTTCTTCCGACAGCGTAACGGTCGAAACGCCCTTCGAAAGCAGATATTCTACTGATGTAGAATTGTGGCAATATAAGGTTTTGTCGGCTTCTATCCGAATATTCTTCCCGCGGAAGTACGAAAGCTCGTCCATCGTCCGTACGACAACGCCTGACAGGCTATATTCCTTTACGAGCCGTTCCGCATTCTCGCATGCCTTCCGGAGTTTCTCCCCTTTCAGTGCCCGCGGAAGCATCCCGTAACGCAGTAGGCTGCACGGCATCTTAAGGCATGCCTCACAGTCGCCTTCCATGTCGATATAAAGGTCGGTTACTGCATCCGAAGCTACGACTGCTGCCAGCTGCTCGGCGGTCATGACGCTCACGGTCACGCGGCGGGACGGCTTCTCACCGCTTCCGGCTCCGTCAGCGACTTTCGTTCCTTCCTTCTCACGCCGTGCTTCAACAGTGCCGTCCGTTCCAGCCTTCACGCTTCGCAATCCGTCGCTGCCATCCGTTCCGGACTTTACGCCCGCTTCTCTTCGGAACGACCTGAGCAGTTCCTCCTCGAGCATCGTAAGTGCGTCCCTGCGCAGCTGCTTCAATGCCGCTACCGGAAGGAACAGCCCCTCTCCGACATGCACATCAAGCGCGGCAAATGAGAAGTCCGAATGCCCGGTCTGCATCAGCTTTGCCTTTGCCGTCTCTTCGTCGGTCGGCATATGCTCCGCTGCCTGCGGGACCTCGCCCCGCACCGTAACGGACACATCACCATCCGGCGTCCAAACGCTTAGGACACTCTCCTCACCGGCTTCCGCGAAGAAGCTTCCCATCACGTCAACCGGCTTACGGTTCTTTCCGTACCGCTCATCCAGTTCCTTTAAAAGCGGTTCCTTCTTCATGCGCCATATATTCAGTTTTAAGTCCTCGGGCATGCGCCCGAATTCCTTTCTCCACACAACCGGTACCGGCGGGATCCGGTATCCGCTCATATCCTGCGGCGTCGTCCATTCGCCGCATACATACCGCTCGTCCTGTGTCCGGAATTCTAACACCTCTCCGGGTCCGATCCGGCCGCTGAAGGAAGGTACCGCAACGAGCCGGTCGTGCTGCGCCGCATTGTTCCGGAACCGTTCGTCATTCCGTCCGCGCTGCTCCGTCCGACGGTCGTTAAACCGTCCGCCGCGGTCGTATTTGCCCGCATCTTTTCTTACATATGCCGTTCCGACAAGCACACCCGAATGGTTCGGACGCTTCGCGCAGATCATCTCCGGACCTTTCTCGCCGAACACATATCCTTCGCAGAAACCGCCGCGGTTGAAGAGCTCCGCAAGCATCTCTGCATCTGCCTGCATCTCGCCGGGATTCTTCTTCAGATAGTCCCGGTATTCTGTCCCGCCGAGTTCATAGAAACGGTCGATCCATTTGCGGTAGATCGCCGTCACGCCCGCCGCATACGCCAGGCTCTTCATGCGTCCTTCAAGCTTCAGCGAGTGAATTCCCGTCTCCAGAAGCTCGTGCAGTTTCGGCAGCAGACACTGGTCCTTCGGACTTAAGAGATATCCGTAACGGCGCATACCGTTCTCTTCGTAGGTATACCGCTTCCGGCACGGCTGCGCGCAGCGGCCCCGGTTTCCGCTCCGCCCGCCGATCAGCGACGACATCAGACACTGGCCCGAATAGCAGTAGCAAAGCGCCCCGTGGGCGAATATCTCAAGTTCCTTCCCGCACCGGGCTCGCATATTCTTAATCTCGGCAAGGCTCAACTCTCGCGCGGGAACGATCCGCGTCACGCCTTCGTCGAAGAGCTCCGCGCTCATCGCGTCGGTGATCGTCATCTGCGTGCTGATATGCACAGGCAGCTTCGGAAAATGCGAACGCAAAAAGGACAGGACACCGAGATCCTGTACGATCACGGCATCCAGTCCGGCCATATAGTATGGGTTTATATATTCAAAAAGATCTGCTGTTTCGCGGTCCGTCAGCAGTGTATTGACAGTCAGATATACGCGCGCCCCCCGAAGATGCGCATAGTCAATCGCCCGAAGAAGACTGTCCTCCCCGGGATTGTCCGCATATGCTCTCGCGCCGAACCTGGAGCCGCCGATATAAACGGCATCCGCTCCCGCCTCGATAACGGCCTTAAGAGTCTCCGCCGATCCGGCCGGCGCAAGCAATTCAACTTTAGTGGTATTTCTTCTTGTATCCATTCAATTCGGTCTCCAGGCGTACCGACTTCTTCTGTTCGTCCAGATTGGCCTGCTGAAGTTTCTCGATCTTGCGCTGCAGCTCCTGAATATCGCCCTGCGCTGCGATCAGGTCATGCTTCAGTTTGTAAATCTCGTTGTCGCGGTCTTCCGTCTCATCGGTCAGCTCGGAAAGCTGCTGCTTCAGTTTGAAGTAATCGTCGGCAAGGTTGATCTGCATCACGACCGCACGCATGTCGGGATTCATATCTTTGTACCATTTCTGGGAGCGCATTTCGGCGTATTTGCTGTTGATGTACGATGCTACGCGCTGCAGGTACTCTTCGCTTTCATACCCGATAATGCTGTACTGCTTACCGTTGATGATGACCTCAGTTTCTGTACGGTTGTTCATAGTGACCTCCGGGATAGTTTTATATTCCCCGTCCCCTCGCGGAACGGCTCGTTTCGTATTCCTTTCACCCGTCCTTGAACCGGGCAGCCTCACTTAAATGTTCTTTTCGACAAATGGAATGCCTAAGTGCTCGTACGCTTCCCGCGACACCACGCGTCCTCGCTGTGTCCGCAGGATGAATCCGATCTGCACCAGATACGGTTCGTATACATCCTCGATCGTGCCCTGGTCCTCGCCGATGGTAGTCGCAACGGCTGCGGTTCCTACCGGGCCTCCGGCAAATTTCTCGATCATCGTCGTTAAGATCGCACGGTCGATATGATCTAGTCCGATGCGGTCCACGTCTAACATATCAAGCGTATATCTTGCAATCTCGCCGTCGATGTGTCCGTCTCCGGTAACCTGCGCAAAATCGCGCACACGCTTTAGGAAACGGTTGGCAAGACGGGGTGTTCCGCGCGAGCGTCCGGCCAGTTCCGCCGCGCCCTCCGCGTCAATCGGAACGTTCAGCTTACGGGCGGAATTCATGATGATCGTCTTCAGTTCCTGCTCGTTATAGTAATCCATTCTGCTAACGATGCCGAAACGGTCCCGAAGCGGAGCCGTCAGCATTCCGGCACGCGTCGTCGCGCCGATCAGCGTAAACTTCGGCAGTTTAATGTGCATCGACTTGGCGTTGGTCCCGCCCGTGCCGATTACGACGTCAATGAAGAAATCCTCCATTGCGGAATATAAAATTTCCTCAACCTGACGGTTCAAACGGTGGATCTCGTCGATGAACAGGATATCGCCTTCGCGCAAACCTTTGATGATTGCTACAATATCGCCCGGCTTTTCGATTGCCGGACCGCTTGTCGTCTTAATATCGACGCCCATCTCGTTGGCGATGATGTTCGCAAGCGTCGTCTTACCGAGTCCAGGAGGTCCGAAGAGAAGCACATGGTCAAGCGTCTCGCCGCGCTTCTTCGCCGCCTCGATATAAACCGTCAGCGTGGATTTCAGTTTTTCCTGACCGATATAGTCCCGAAGATACTGTGGCCGAAGCGAGCTCTCAAGCCGTACGTCTTCGCTCATCTTCTCCGTCGTAATGATTCTCTTCGCCATAATGCTGCTCCGTGTGTATAATGATCATCCCGCCTTACAGATAGCGGAATGCCGCATCCAGAATATCCTCCGCGCTCATGCCTTCCCTGGCCGCTTTACGTACTGCCTTCTCGGCATCCTTTCTTGCGTAACCGAGTGCCGAAAGTCCGGCAATCGCTTCCTCTGCCTCTGCGCTGTCGGCTTTCTTCTCCGGCTCCTCGCTCTCCGCTCCGAGTACGATCTCCTCGGGCTTAATCTTATCTTTTAATTCCAGGATAACCTTGCTCACAAGCTTCGGGCCGACGCCGGGCGTCTTGGCGATTGCCTTCGCATTGTCCGTGAAGATGGCTCTGCAAAGTTCTGCCGAGGACATCATCGAAAGAATGGCGATGGCCACCTTCGGACCGACGCCGCTGACCGTGATCAGCATCTTGAAAAGCCGTAAATCCTCTTTCTGAAGGAACCCGAACAGATTCACTCCGGTGTTCTCGTTGACGTTCAGGTATGTATAGATCATAACCTGCTCGCCGGGCGTGCTGAGCTTCTCCAAGTCCGTCTGCGGCATGACCGCTTCATACCCTACTCCGGCGCATTCAACGATCGCGGAATTCTCCGTCGTTCCGTACAATTCTCCGTGCAAAAACGCTATCATTCGTTCTCCTTTTCGCCCGGAGTCCCCTTCCGAGTTCTCCGAACCGCCGATTTAGAGTTCCATTTCGGCGCAAAATACCATATATAGCGTTATTGTACCACATTTTTCGCGGAAATACACTATAAATTCTTCACTTTTTTATAAAAAAATGGTATAATGCGGTGCGTAAGATTTACGTCCTTTGCCTGTTGGAGATTTTTATGAAACTGATTGACCGGATCATAACCGACTTGCGCATTCCCGAGGCGCTTTCCGTCCTTTTAAACGGGGAGCCGCGCCGCCCGCTTTTCTTCGATATCGAAACGACCGGGCTGCAGCCGGCGGGATGCTATATATACCTGATCGGATGCCTGACCGAAACGCCGGAGGGGCTCCGGTTCCGCCAGTGGTTCGCGGAAAATGCGGACGAGGAACCCGCTCTTCTGACCGCCTTTTGCGAATCCATCGGGGCCGATAACATTCTCGTACATTATAACGGATCCACCTTCGATATTCCGTTTCTGAACGCGCGGATCCGCTATCATAAACTGCCGCTTACGATTCCGAAGAAAGAGGACACACTCGATCTGTACCGCCATCTCGCGCCGTGCAAAAAACTCTTTGGCTTAGAGAACCGCCGGCAGCCGACGCTTGAAAAGGTGGCCGGTTATAACCGTACCGACCCGTACGACGGCGGAACACTCATTCCCTATTATACGGAGTATGTCGCGCGCTGCCGCTTTGATGGGGACCGTGCCGCGGAGCTGTTAGACTCCCTGCTTCTTCATAACAGCGATGACATCCTCGGACTGTCGCAGCTTTCGTCGCTTCTGCCGTATTGCATGATCGCGGAGCTGCCTTTTACGGAGCTCAGACAGGAAGACGCGGACGGTGCATTTACCATAACCGCAGCCCTTCCGTATGCTTTGCCGAAATCCTTCCGGAAGGTACTCCCGCTTCCCGAGATTCCGGCCGCCTGCCGGCCATCAGGTGATTCAAACCCTGCCCCTGCGCCGGACAGCGACGGCTATTTCGCCGATCTTTTGCTTTCGGGCAATTCGCTCCGGCTGACGGTTCCGGTTTATGACATGAATGCGTATTTCTATTTTCCGAATTACAAGGACTATTATTACCTTCCCGTCGAGGATAAGGCAATTCATAAGAGCCTCGCGTCCTGCGTGGAGAAGCAATTCCGAAAGCCCGCCACCCGCGAGACCGCCAGACAGCAGAAAAGCGGCAGTTTCCTGCCGCAGTTGCAAGAGCGGATCGGACCCGTGTTCCGGTTCCGTCCGGGCGATAATCTGAGTTTCTTTGAGAAGCGGGAGCTCGACCGCGAAGCCGCTGCCGACTACCTGCTCGACTGGTTCGAATACATTACGGGATAGCCGAAAAGGCGCCGTACAGAAGCTTTCAAGCCTCTGCGGCGCCTTTCATCGTTCTTATAAAGCTGCGAAGATATCCATGTTCCGGATCGTTCCGTCCGCGATATGGTCGTTAACGGAAAATGCGTGCTTCTGTAGGTCCGCGCACACGGCGTCGGTCAGGTTCTGATCCTGCAGTTCGCAGATGATCCGTGCCGCGATGTCCTCGACCGTCTCCAGCTTCGCGGGAGCCTCTGCGGGCGTATTTCCGGTCGCGATCAGCCGGTACAGCCGGTCCGAAAGCTCCGATAATACGGGAAGCTCGGAAAGTGCCCGGTAACTCCACTTATAGTAAGGCATGTAGCGGCCGTTGATCAGAAATGCCGCATGTCTTGCCTGCTTTTCAAACTCTATGAGACAGAGCTGGGCGCCTTTCTCGTCACTGCGCTCCACCAGTCTCTGATAATTGTACTGGCCGGTCTGCGACATCATCAGAAGGCAGGCCGCAAGTTTCTTAAGCCGGATCGGTTCGGGCATGTATCCGATCCGCTCGCGGATACGCGTAAACGCACCGTCCCCGTCATAAAACAGCTCCCCGTCACACACCTCAAGAAGCGACTGCTCGGGAATCGCGAACCACTCCGAAACCGTCAGTGTATCGGTCGCTTTGCCGATCGTACGGACAAGGAATTCCTCCCGTCTTACGGCGCCGTGACGCGGTCCTCCCGCAGGCTTCAGACCGTTCTTTCCGAACCCTTCGAATTCCTTCGGAAGCTTCGAATAAGCTCGTTCCAGAAGGAACTCCGTGCGCCGGTCGACCATGTCCTCTCCGGGCAGGAATATGCTGAATCCGGGTTCAAAATCATGATCCTTTGACAGATCGTCATCATACCCCATGCATTCGCTTCCCTGTCCGACAAGCCCCACCGCGATGTGTGGCATAATCTCCGCGAAGTTCTCCCGAAGCATCGGTTCGCCGTACGCCTCATAATACTTCCTTGACAGCTCCAAGCCTTTCATAAATCTCCTCCGAGCGTTTCATAAGCAGGTTCTTCTCCGCGAACCATCCGTAATAAGCGAAGGTCGGTGCACATTTGTCGTAGACAAATGCAAGGTATCCCTCCTCCGTCTTTCCGTCGGCCGCGGCCAGCTTCTCCTGTGCCTTCGTAAGGCACGCATCAATGCTTTCCTGTGCCTTTTCGATGCCATCCCTTGCTTCATACATGGCGGTCATGTTTAAAAGGGTTATTGCTTCTTCCGGCTCATTGCCTGCCGTCTCAGCGAGTATGGCAAGTGCCTTCTCGCAAAGCTCCAGTGCCTCATCATACCGCCTGAGGTCCGCCAAAGCGGAGCTCATGTTGTTATAAAGTCCCGCAAGCCTCCGGTCGGTCGGAGGGAGCAGCTCCTCGTATACGAAGCAGGCTTCCTCGAAGAACGGCACGGCCTCTTCGCTTTGTCCGAATGCCTTATACACGGTTCCCGCATTGAGAAGCGCCGTAGCGCCCTCCACGCTCATGCGCCGCTGTCTGCGGTCGAGATAGGCAAGCATCGTATCAACTGCTGCCATTGCCTCCTCCCTGCGCCCGAGCTTGCGGTACAGACCCATCTGTTCATTGACGGCCAGGTAATACACCTTGTCGTCTCCGGAAGCCCTGCCCTCCTTCTCCCAATACTTGAGAAGGCGCTCCGCTTCCGCATACTCTTTGTGCGCGAACAGATTGTCCAGTTTGGTTATGATCCTTCCGATATCGGCGTTCATATTTTCCCTCTTCATGTATCATGCATCGCATAAAAAATGCTTCAAAACGTCTTACTGCTGCTTGTCCCGCACGGAAATCTCTTCATACGTGATGATCGTTTTCTCCTGATAGCTTTGATCGCTAAGCTCCGTCGTGAAGATCTCCGTGAGGTTGCCCTCATCATCATACCGATAGCGGGTATCCTGCTCGTCCCAGCGCGAGATTTCATAAAAATGAACCGGTCGCCCGTTGTCATCGTATTCGATGTATGCGATTTTATGTTCTTCACTTCCCGCGATCCCGTAAAGCGCCGACGCATTGCCGTTCTGATCGGTCTCAAAGCGGAAATCATCGTACACCGACGCATCCCATGATGCGATCTGCGGCGGGAAGGATTCTCCGGTTTCGAGATAAAAACAGGTTCCGCCTCTGTCCTCATGCGGATCACCGATCACGGAATAACTCTCCCATCTGCCGGCGTTCGTATATTTGTACTCATAAATCCAGTGCAGGCTGTCAACATCATCGGAATAGGATTCCTTCTTCATAAGCCGCCCGTCCCGATAGGTCATGACGTCATAGTTGGTTATCCTTCCGCTATATGTTTCCATATCTTTGGAACTTCTTGTCAGAATAACGGTGCCGTCTTCCAGATAGGTGTATTCATCCTCTATGATGACGGCTGTATCATCGGACTGCCCCTGGAACCGGATTTGGAAAGCTTTGATCAGTCTTCCCTCTTCGTCATAGGTGAATTCTGCCTCCTCATGAGGAACCCCGCAGACTACCTTCTTCCAGTATCCGTCCTCATCGTAACTGATCGTCACGTTGCTGCCGGTCGAATCGGAAAATGTGAACCCGTACGGCAATTCATATGTCTTATCGAAAGCTTTCCGCTCCGGCTCGTCGTTCGTTTCATGGTAAACGGACTGTGTTTCCGTGATTGTGCCGCTCGGCTCATAGATATACGTGCTGGAAAAATCGCGCGCATCCTTACCGTAAAAGCTGATTTCCTTCCGTTTGAGCCGACCGTATTCGTCATACGAATAGCTCGCCGTGCTGTACGGCTCCGCCGGCAGGAATTCGCCATCCGGCGTTCTTTCGGCCGACTGGACCGTTTCTTCTTTCACTTTTACATAAATCTTACGGGGTTGTTCCGTTTCCCCGCCGGGTGTCGGATTCGAGGGCGCTGGCGATACTCCCAGTACATATTCCCCGGGATCCTTCCCCGGTTCTTTACCCGCCCCTTTATTCCTCTTCGTAAACGAATGCACTAAAAGCGCAACCTCCGCGCCGATCGCGATCACGCACACGGACAGGATCAGGATGACAAATGTGCGCCGTTTCATCCGGATCCCCTTCTGTTTCTTACTGCTCATACTTTTCTCCCCTGAAAGCGATTTTCATCTTCTCTACTTTACCAAAAAACCGCACGAAATACAAGTTAAGCATAGCACCGGAAGGGGTGCCGCGCATAAAAAAGAACCGCCGGTATTACCGACGGTTCGTGAATCATTCAAATTAAGCTTCCTGAGGAATAATCTCTTTCTTGTTGTAGCTTCCGCATGCCTTGCATACTCTGTGAGGCATCATCAAAGCACCGCACTTGCTGCACTTTACAAGATTCGGAGCGGTCATCTTCCAGTTCGCTCTTCTGCTGTCTCTTCTTGCTTTCGAATGTTTATTCTTAGGACAAATAGCACCCATGACTATTACACCTCCCTCTAGTCTATTCGCCGGGACCAAATCGTCCGAAGCGCGCATAGTGAAATTATAGCGGTTCGAAGTCTGTTTGTCAACAGTTTTTTCAGGATTTTTCGCGCCGGTTGGCAAACTCTGCTCCCGCTTTTATCACCGGACGACCTCTATGAGATTCCACTCCAGACGGTGCACCGTTCCATCATATGTGATTGCGACCGGATTGTCGTCATCATCGTAGGAAATCGTACTTTCCATCTCTCTCGGTGCCCTGCTCATATACCCGGGAAGCCGTTCCTGTCCTTTGATGTAGATAATTCTGTTCTTCTCGTCGTATTGATAGATTCCGACAATCTCAAGATCGTCATCATGCCGGTAGTCCCCACCGTACATTTTGACCGGGAGCCCATCGGAATCGCATTCCACGCTCCGCACCATCCCGGCTGACACACCATCAGAAAACGTTTCATTATCTGCCGGTTCGTATTCCTTTATCCAGTCTCCGATAAAATAGATTTCGCGCAGACAATCCAAACGGTCGGGGAATAAGGAATAATGCGTAATCTTCTGTAACGGCTGCGTTATGTCCTGCTTAACGAAGGCTGTGCTTTCAAGAACCCGTCCGCCACGGTATACCGTCTCCTTCGATCCGTCAAATACGATCGTACGATCCCCTTCATAGCGGTACTCATTGGTCTTCCAAAGCACCCACTCTTCTTTCTCATCCATGGCATAGAATTGCTCAGTCGATAACACGCTGTCCTTATAATGCCTTTTCACCGTCTCAACAGGCTTCTCCGTGCCGTCAGTGCTATTGTATTTCGTTATCTGCGTAATATACCCGTCGTTATCATAAAGACACTGATAGGACTCTCCCTCATCGTGGTATATCGTCAGCCCGCCGATGGTCGTTACCAGTTTGGTTGCTTTCCCGGTCTCCTGATCCGTCACTTCCCATTCTTCCGTTTTGGTTCCGTTTTTATCATAGGTGCAGGTCCGCTCGCGGTATGCTTTTCCTTCATCATGATACTTCTTTTCACTGATCAGGCGACCCTTTTCGTCATATTCATACGTCTCCCCGTAAACAAAGAGCCCGGTCTCATCATAACAAACGTGTGACACGGGAACCCACATCACGGACGAAACCGGTTCCCTCGTCGGTTCCGGTGTCGGCTTCGACGTCTTGCCTTTCTTATCTTTCGAGGAAAATGTGTGCGCAAGAAGAACGCCTTCCGCCATCAGCGCAAGGATGCAGACCGAAAGGATCAAAACGATAAATTGTTTTCTTTTAAGCCCCGCTGCTTTCTTCATGCGTTACTCCCGCGATTTGATAAAAGCCCTGCTGCTTTATACGGCAGCAGGGCTTTTCCTTACGATTCTTTACGGATTATTTGCAAAGCGCAACCGTCTCACGGCATATAGCAAGCTCCTCATTGGTCGGGATAACAAGAACCTTAACCTTGCTGTCCGGAGTCGAAATGATGACTTCCTCACCGCGGATTGCGTTCTTCTCGTCATCAATCTTAACGCCGAGGAATCCGAAGTGCTCGCAGATTGCCTTACGGACCTTCTTGTCATTTTCCCCTACGCCTGCGGTAAATGCGATTGCGTCAACGCCGTTCATCGCAGCCGCATAAGCACCTACGTACTTGGCAACACGGTATACGAAGCCGTCGATGGCGTTCTTTGCAAGCTCGTTGCCCTCGGTAGCGGCAGCGTCAAGGTCACGGAAATCGGACGAAACGCCGGACATACCGAATACGCCGGACTTCTTGTTAAGAACGTTCATAATGCCGGCAAGATCAAGCTTTTCCTTGCCTGCGATGAATTCCATGATGGCCGGATCGATATCACCGGAACGGGTACCCATGATGAGACCTTCAAGAGGGGTAAGACCCATGGAGGTGTCAACGGACTTGCCGTCCTTAACGGCGCTGATGGAAGCACCGTTGCCGAGGTGGCATACGATAACTTTACTGTTATTCGGATCAAGCTTTGCAATGTCGATTGCGCGCTTTGATACGTAGCTGTGGCTTGTTCCGTGGAAGCCGTAACGGCGAACCTTGTACTTCTCATAGTACTCGTAAGGAATACCGTAGAGGTAAGCTTCCTTCGGCATCGTCTGATGGAATGCGGTATCGAATACGGCAACCTCCGGCACGCCGGGCATCAGCTTTCTGCAGGCATTGATACCGATCAGGTTTGCAGGGTTGTGAAGAGGAGCAAGATCGCTGCACTCTTCGATGCCCTTGATGACGTTCTCGTCAATGATAACGGACTTCGTGAACTTCTCGCCGCCGTGTACGACACGATGTCCTACAGCGCCGATCTCGGAGAGATCCTTGATCACGCCGTATGTAGGATTCGTAAGAGCAGCAAGTACGTTCTGGATCGCAACTTCGTGGTTCGGAAGCGGATCTTCAAGAACAACCTTCTCGCCGCCGGCAGGGGTATGCTTCAGACGTCCGTCAATACCGATACGCTCGCAAAGACCTACGGCAAGTGCCTGCTCGGTCTCGGAGTCAATCAGCTGATACTTCAAAGAACTGCTTCCGCAGTTGATAACTAAAACTTTCATGTTTCCTCCTAAACTGAAACGGCAGGCGGCACATGGTCGCCCGCCGGATATTATACTTATGAATTACTTGCCGATAGCCTGTACAGCGGTGATTGCAACAACGCCTACGATATCCTCTGCGATGCAGCCGCGAGACAAGTCGTTAATAGGAGCTGCGATACCCTGGGTGATAGGGCCGTAAGCTTCTGCCTTTGCAAGTCTCTGAACGAGCTTGTAGCCGATGTTACCGGCGTCAAGGTCAGGGAATACCAAAACGTTAGCCTGTCCTGCAACGTTGCTGCCGGGAGCCTTCGATGCGCCTACGGAAGGAACCATAGCGGCGTCAGCCTGAAGCTCACCGTCCAGAAGGATGTCAGGACGAAGTTCCTTGGCAATTGCGGTAGCGGCAAGAACCTTGTCAACGTCGGCATGCTTAGCGCTGCCCTTTGTGGAGTGGCTGAGCATGGCAACCTTTGCCTGCTTCTCAACAAGGAGCTCGAAGCTCTCTGCGGAGCTGATTGCGATAGCCGCAAGCTTCTCCGGATCGGGATTCTGCTCAAGACCGGAATCTGCGAACAGGAAGGTGCCGTCTGCACCGTACTCGCAGTTCGGAACGATCATCATGAAGAACGCGGACACAAGCTTCGTGCCGGGCTTCGTCTTGATGATCTGAAGGGACGGACGAAGGGTGTTGGCGGTCGAATGGCATGCGCCGGAAACAACGCCGTCCGCTGCGCCCATCTTAACCATCATGCACGCATAGTACATGTAGTCGGTCGTAAGGAGCTTCTTTGCTTCCTCGGGGGTCATGCCCTTTGCCTGGCGAAGCTCAACAAGCTTGTCAATGTAAGCCTGAAGCTCGGGCGCGGTATGCGGGTCGATTACCTTTGCGCCTGCAACGTTAAGACCCTTGCTGTTCTCTGCGCACTCTTCGGGCGTTCCGAGAACGATAATGTTCGCGATTTCTTCCTTCAGGATGATTTCAACGGCTTCCCATGTTCTTCTGTCCATGGACTCGGGCAGAACAATCGTCTTCTTGTCCTGCTTTGCTCTTTCTTTGATTCTGTCAATAAATCCCATGATTCATGACTCCTTTCATATCTTTTCATGCTGAAGCCGTATGCGGAAAATGTAACCACGGCCGTCTCGCATTATATTTCATTCCAAATTTATAATATACCACTTATCTCCGGTTCATACAAGAGATTTCTGCTCGGAATCCCTCAAAACAAAAGAAATGCTCCGCCTCCCGCGAGCAGTATCCCGATCAGCACGGTCAGACTGTAGTTTTTCGTCCGTTTACCAAGCCATAGCAGAATCTGCGTCACAGCAAGGAGGAAAGCGAACAAAACAAGCATGCGAAGCATCAGATAAGCACCGATCGGAACGGTCCATCCGGCATATCCCTCAATCGAACAAAGCGGAGCCCACAACCCGTTCCATCCGTATACGTGGAACAGCCTGACATAAGCGGCCGTATACAGGCCCGCCTGCATTATTAAGGCCACACCTGCGCAAAGGAAAGATTTCTGCAGGAAAACTCTTACTTTTCCAGTCCGGGTTGCCGCAATCAGCCTCCAAGTCCCGAATTGATGCTCACAGCTTGCGGTATACGCACATGCCAGAACCAAAAAGATTGCTGTCAGCACTGCATACATGCGGTTTCGATCCATCCACGGAATCTTCCCAAAGGCAATTCGGAAGCCGGTATCATAAACATACCAGCCGCCTGTCCCCCTCAAATAATCCGTATGCTTCGAAAGTTTGGAAAAGGCTTCTCTTCGATTCTTTAAGTAGTCCCATTTTACAGAAAGAAGACGATACTCTTCTTCAGTAGATGCCGCAGCATAATCCTGCATCATCTGCTCCTGAAGCCGGTCGAGTTCTTCCTTTTCCGCGTCAAGAAAGCGTTCCTTTTCGGGGGTAATACGGCCGGAAAGACTAATCATATACTGCTTATACGGAAGGTCACTCGCCGCCTCGAAGTATTCCGCATCTGCTTTGGTAACATTCCAGGCAATCACGGAATATATTGCAAGAATAAGAAGTGCCCTTCCCCCAATCAGCGCCTTATGACACTCATGTAAAAAAGCCGAACTATGCCGACCGAAGACTCTCCTTCTGCCCCGGTCCGGACGCTTTGCCGCCAGACAACGGTATTCATAAACCAGGATTCCTGCCACTCCGCATCCGAAAAGGCAGATTATACTGATGATCAGACCGATTGTGCGAAGGCTTAGCGGATATCCGAATACACTGCAGTTCCGGTACACTCCAACCAGCCTGTGCACATCGAAAGCCGTAAACAGATTCCAGTCATGTAACGCCCCGAAACGGCTTTGCGGCGCAATTTTATAAAATGCAATCCCTTCCACTGACAACAGAGCAGCGGCTGCTATACTTGTGAAAACAGCCGAACGAAAGACCGCAGTGAGCAGAAACAGAAACGACGCAACTGCACATACGGAAAAGATTTTCCCGAGAAACGATACCAGCAGGAATCCTCTAACACTTAACGGAAACGGACAACTGATATAACGCGATACAGACTGTATTCCCCTTTCCGGATCTCCGAAACCGAGAATCCGTCCGAAAACGAACAGATTCATTCCATACAAAACTACAGCGGTCAGAGCGGAGTTCACAACGATGGCGGTGCATTTGGCGAAGGCGTGCATCCTTCCTCCGCGGACCGTAACGGATGTCAGCAGAAGCTGTCCTCCGGACCGTTCTTTTGTGATCAGGGACAGGGCAAAATACATAGCCATGGCCATCACAATCCAATCCGTATAACGGGCGTCTGCCACACCCTCTACTCCTTCCTCTGAATCCGCCTTCAACGGGCGGACAGAAAGGTTTTGAAATACCTCACGGGTTTTCACCGCGTTCCGATACTCATAGGAATCCTCATCGGTCCCGCCTCCAATCAGCAGGACGCGGTCCGGGAATATCCGGATATTATTCCGAAACGTCGCATAGGTACCTTCAAGCTCCTCTTCGCCTCGCGGCGTTTCCGTCATTTCACGGATTCGTCGCTCATTCCGAAGCCCCATCGCGTCATTTCTGACAAGAATCAGGTTAACCGTCAGCAGAAGCACAAAAAAAGCGAGCGTCTGCGGAAGAAACCAAACCTTCTTTATTTCCTCACATAACACCCGCATAATCCTTACTGCTCCTCTTCATAAGATGCCATATAAAATGCCTCAAGTATTGTCTGCATCGGTCCCGGAACCGGTCCTCCTGCGCATATTTCCTCGGGACTTCCCGAAGCGATCACGCTTCCCTTTTTCAGGAATATCACTTCCTTTGCAAGGTTCTCTATATCCGAAACAATGTGTGTCGAAATCAGCACCGTTGCTTTCTTTCCGTACTCTGCCACCATCTCGCGGAATCGTATCCGCTCCTTCGGGTCCAGACCGGATGTCGGCTCATCACAGATCAGCAGCGCCGGAGACCCGAGAAACGCCTGCGCAATAAGTGCCCTCTGCCGCATTCCCCCGGAAAATGAGGACAACAGCCTCGGAAGGTCTTCCGTAAGGTTTACCTGTGCAGCAACACGACGCACCTCTTCTTCGGTTTCCTTTTTCGAAAGCCCCTTGAGAGACGCCATATACCAAAGGAATCGCTCCAAAGTGAAGCCGGCATACAGTTCCTGCTGTTGCGGAATAAAACCGATTTTTGAAAGATAGTCTCTCTTATTTCGGAAAGCATCCTTCCCATCGTACAAAATGGTGCCGCAATCCGGCTTAAGCGTTCCCGTCAACAGATGAAAGAACGTACTCTTGCCTGCACCGTTCGGGCCCAGTATGGCATACACTCCTTCGGAAAATGTGTACGACATATCACACAGTGCCTTGTTCTTTCCATATGTTTTCGAAAGTCCTTCGACATCCAGTTTCATCCCTGTCTCCTTCTGCTTTACTGATAGGGTTTCGGCATCGGCTTCCAGTCCCATCGCTGATTACGAAAATCGTCAATGGTAATATATTCTGTGATTCCACCCTCGGGAGCATTTCGTATCGTAAAAATGTATCGGTTGGTAATTGCCCTGACTCCGCGCTCATCACCTTCCGCCGGGAACTCAGCCGTCAGTTTCTTCTCGTGAAAAGAATAAAAGCGCACGACCCCGCCTGTTATTTCCAGAATCTCATCACCCACCTGCCATATAGGGGCAGAATAGCCGACGGAATCCGCTATATCCATGATACTGCCGTCCGTCAGTGAATATATTCTGTTGGATGTATCTTTTTGTAAAACAGCATAATCACCGATAATGTGTTTTATACTGAGATCGTCACCCTCAAGTATAACCCTGATTTCCCCGGTTTTCAAAGACATTGAGCAGATTTCGGTTCGAAAGATTCTCCGGAAGTCATCACTCATAAAATCCTCAACCGGTTCCGTCGTGTATCCGGTAGAGAAATAAACATTCTCACCGACAATAGAAAGCGTATCCACCGAATAACAATAATGTCCGGAAAGCGTTCTCCTTTCAGCATTTTTTACTGAAAGATCAATTACCCAGAACCCGGTTTCCGGCTTTTCTCTTAAATTCCCGTTACTGTCATATTCATCACTGAATGTAAGGATTAAACAATTACCACTCGCAGTCCAATGCGTGATTTCTTCGGTATCCTCCAACACTAGGATTCTCTCACGGGAATTGCCGGTTGCATCCATCTTCCATACTTCAAACCGATTATATCCGATTTCATTGGAAACATAATAAATCATTCCCTGAATCTTACATACACAGGCAACATATCCAATATAGGCGTCACATTCCGGATTCTCATTTGAGGAACTCAATCCTTTATGCATGCATTCCGAACGCATACAGATCGGTGCGTCAATCTGTTGATTCAGATTATAACTTCTCAGAATTCCGTTTTCATTTGTATCGAGATACAGTACTTCGTCATCGCCGTAGACTGCCCTGGGTTCATTTCCGTAAACCACATCCGATGAAGCCTGCTTCTTATGTTTCTTTCCGCAGGAAACAAGCATAAGAATACAAGCACCAAGTAACAGTATAATAATCCATTTTATACCGTTATCCCTGTGATCTGTTTTGGTAAGCTTCCTTCCGCTCATAGTCCTCTCCAATGCGAATATGGCGGAAGGAAATCCCTTCCGCCGCAATCAAACTATCACTAATTCCGATACTGGGCCGCGTAAGCAAGTGCCTCATCGTAAAGTGACGAAAGTTTTCTCTTACAATCAGCCAGTTGCTCCGCGTACTCCTCTTTAGACCCGTAAACCTCCCGAATCTCCTGTTCAGACAGGAACAGCATTCTGTCATATTGCCCTGATAGTTTTTCTAAATCCTGTGCTTTGGGGAAGGACAGAATCATGTCATTGGGGCAGGAAGACAGTTTTGCATTCTCATAATAACGGTTTCTCTCTGCAACAGTTGAGAACCAATCACTTCCTTCCCCGACGGGAAAGATGAAATCCTTCAACCCAAACATCAGCTTCGGGAAGAACCAGTTACGGTTCTCGTCTATTGCTTCTCTTTTCTCCGAACCGAAAATAAGAAGATTCCCATATGATACATCCGTATAAACCAGATTCAGCAACGCAAATGCGTCATCCGGGCGCTTCGAATTGCTTCGAATCCCCATTGAGAAATTCAGACGGCCGGGCGGAATCATTATTCCACCCAAAACCAATTGCGGACAATCAGCTATTTCAGGTCCTGTCTCGAGTGAACTCAGGATAGCAACAGACCAATCATCCTGCAGGTCCTCCGTAAGTCGTCCCTGGTCATACAATTCCATCAGGAAGGTTTCCCACTTGTTATACTTTTCCTCCTGAAAAGGATTCACGGCTTTTCCTTCTTCGTCAAACATCCAGCCGTAATAAAATCCCCATCCCCAGATGTCGGAAGAAGATAAACCAAAACGGCAATAGACTTTTCCGTCATCCGGTAATACCGACTCCAAATCACCCGGGTCATCAACGTTAAAGGAAGACGGAATCTTCCCGATCTTTTTCGGATTGAAAACTACTGCTTGGTAAGGTATCGTGGTAGAACAATTCGGAACGGAGAAAACCTTTCCGTTATATTGAACGCTTTCCCACAAAACTTCCGGAATAGAGTCTTTTAATTTGCTCCCCGTCAGATAATCGTCGAGGCAGAGATACTTTCCTTCCTTCAATGCGTTTTCGGCACTGTCAATGCTCACACCAATCACCGCAATATCAGCTTCAACGCTATCCGAAAACTCACCGTACTTCGTATAATCGTCACCACAGACAAATCTCACACGGAACGAATACCCGTCCGACGCCAATTTGTCATTTATTCGTTTACTGAGCACGTCAGGTTCTTCCCCCAGTTCCGGAAGTAGCCATATCACTTCGGTGCCATCAAACGATTGAGCCTCCTGCATTTTGCTGTTTGCTTTTTTGCTACATCCGGAAGAAAACAATAACAAACCTGTAAAAAGAATTACCTTGCACTTATGTAAGACACTAAGCCAAGTTTTCCGACCCACTGCTTTGCTCATGTTTTCTCCCAATACATGTATCAGATAATCCAATTACTATTTCAGAGAAGCTGCAATCTCATCATATAACTTTGATAATCGCACTTTTGTTTCTTCCATTTCCGAACGATACTTATCGACAGAACCGAATTTTCTCAATATATCTTTCTCCGAGAGAAATATATTGACATCATAGTCCGCATACGCTTCCGACAGTTCCTGATACTTCGAATGGCTAAGCACTTTATCAAGCGGAGTATTCTTATAACATTCAACGCCATCATAATACTCCATCCGTTCTTCTACGGTAGCGAAATATCCTAATACTTCACCATCGACAGGAATCAGAAAGTCATTCAGCCCAAAATACAGTTTTGTCATCTCGTAATGATTATTGATATCGACTTCTTCCGGATTATTGGTCCCATACACCAGAAGATTTCCATAAGAAGGATCCGTATAAACCAATTGTAACAGTTCAAAAGCCTCTTTCTGACGTGATGAATCACTCCGGATACCCGTAGTTAAGCTTACACGGCCGTTATATGATTTCGGTTCTCCTAAAGGGATCCCGATACAATTACCCTTTCTCGGTTTCTCATTAGATGAGCTGATCATAATTGCCCAGTCATCCTTCGGCTCTCTGGTGATTTGCCCGTTTGCATATAATTCATTAAAGAACTTCATCCATGACAGATAATCTTCATTAAGAAAAGGATTCTCTATTTTCCCTTGTCGAGTAAACACAATACCATTTATAACGAGATAATCATAAATTGTCATAAAATCCACAGAACCGCAAGCATAACAAACTTTTCCTCCATTTGGAAGAATACTCCGCAGTTCTTCCGGGTCGCCATTCCAGAAATCCTCCGGCACGGAATTAATTTGTGTCGTATCAATCCACAGACACTCATATGGGGTAACCAACGCACAATTCGGAACAGAATAATGTTTACCTTCAACTTCAACGCTTTGCCATTGTGCCTCCGGAATAACCGTTTTTAAACTACTTCCGTCAAGGAAACTATCCAGACAGATATAATCTCCCCGTTCAATAAAAGCTTTTGCCGATAGAATACCACTCCCGTCCAATCCGACTACTGCAATATCCGCCTTTATTTTGGGCGCACCGACATTATACTCCTCATCCGCCTCAACACACATAAACCGTACACGGTAGGAGTATCCGTCCTGTTCCAGTTTCTCATTAATCCGTTTGCTTATTACATCAGGTTCTTCCTGCAACCCAGGTACAAGCCAAATTATTTCCGAGCCGTCATATACAACGCTCTGATTTGCTGTCCCCGTGGGTAGTGTTGATTCATTCTCCTTTGAACTTTTCCCGCAACCAAAAAGAGCAAGTGAAACAAACACCATCATCAGAATGAACACAAAACACTTTGGGCGCACCCTATAATTATCGTTTTTCATTCGAGAACCCTTTCTTTCTACCAAAGAGTATAAGTCAATCTATACCCAAGAATTATTATAGCATATGATTTCGGAAAGACAAATGTATTATGTGGTATATTTTCGTCATTATGCACACGCTTTTGGGGAGTCCGGAATTCTCTCTGTTACCATCTAGTATCCCGCATTAAAAATCGAATCTCCCATCAGGAAGTATTCCTTTACGCTCGCGGCAAATTTCCGGCTTGCCTCCGAATTCGGGTTATACATACGGAAATACATATAACTGAACCGCGAATTCCGGTCATGCCGGTCCGCACCGCGCGTGTAATCATGGGCTTGTCCGGAATCGTACACTTCGCCCCAGGTCAGGTCACGCGCAAGGATCTGCTTGGCCGCCTTGTTGGCGCTCACGATGCGTTTCTCGTACCATCCGCCTTTCTCATATGTCTTGTTCACCCAGTTATTATAGGCTTTGGAAAATGCGCACGCCGCATTTCTCGGATAGGTAACCGAGAACTGGTTCGCCGCATAAATCACGTCGTACATGGAGGAGCCGGAGTTATACATCCGGTTTTTCACCACCTGCCCGGTACACAGCTGGTCGATAAATACATCGTCCGACTCCGAGAAGATCAAAGCCGTGAGCAGATCCTCCTCGGTGGCATTTTTCGGCACCATTGAGCTCTCTCCGGTGGACAGATAGTCGCAGAAGCAGTATCCGATGCCGCCGTTATAATCGACACGGTACCAGTTGGCCTCATTGCACCGTCCGGTCACGTGCACCTTTGTTCCGGTCTCAAACTTCCCGATGATCTTTCCGTTATTGGAGTTCGGCAGGTCGCGCACATTTACCGTACTCACAACCGTCATCGTCTTATCCATATCGGCAAATGTGTATGCCTGCGCTACTGCCGTAGGCGTAGGGGAATTGGTCACGGTCTTCGTCGGTTCGGCGGTAGGTGCCTTCGTAGGTTCCTTGGTCGGCGCTTGTGTGGGCGCTTTGGAAGGCGTCTTCGTAGGCGCCTGGGTAGGAGCTTTGGTCGGCGCCTTCGTAGGTGCTTTCGTCGGGGCTTTGATCGGCGCCTTCGTAGGTGCTTTTGTAGGCTCTTTCGTAGGTGCCTGGGTCGGTGCGATTGTAGGTGTTACGGCCGTCGTCGCGGTAAGTCCCGGCGTCTCTGTCTGCGTGGGCTCTCCCTCCGGCGTCAGCTGTCCGTCAGGTGTTACCGTATCCTGTCCGCCGGGTGTCGTTTCTTCACCAGGGTCCTCTTCTCCGGTCGGAACGGGCGTCGGCGTATCGAACGGCATGGCAGTCGGCGTGTTGACCGGTGTCGGAGCATTCGTCACATCGGACGCAACGAAAGAAGCCGGTGTTACGTCTGCAACACCGGCTTTCCGATCAATCAGCCAAATGTTTGCGGCGGAATAAACAATCCCGAGGATTGCTACGATTCCGATCGCAATTAAAATACCTGACTTTGTCTTCTTCATCTGATCTAAGTTTCTTAATCTTCCTTAGGGAGTTCGGATGTACAATGCGGGCAACGGGTTGCCTCAATGCTGATCTCGCTCTTACAGAACGGGCACTTCTTGGTGGTAGGAGCTGCCGGAGCCTCTTCCTTCTTGGTAAGGCTCTGTGCCTTGTTGAATGCCTTCACAACGAAGAACAGGCAGAGTGCCACGAGCAGGAAGCTGATAATAGCGGTAATAAATGCGCCGTAGCCGAGGCAGATATAGCCTGCGCCCTGGTAGTTCTCGAGCGTCTTAACAGCCGCGTCAAATCCTTCCGGAAGCGTTGCGGGCTCTTTCAAAATAACAAATGCATCGGTGAAATTCGCCTTGCCGCCGGTCAGAACGCCGATTACGGGCATCAACACGTTGTTAACGAGTGCGGTGATGATCGCGCTGAATGAAGCGCCGATGATCATACCTACGGCAAGATCGATCATATTGCCGCGCATAATGAACTTCTTGAATTCTTTGAACATAAACACTTCTCCTTTCGATATTGGTCCCGTCCGGATCAGTCTCCGGAGCCGGGTCCGAAATAAACTCAGGATCTGGCGAGTCCGGTTAGACCGGTGCGGACCAGTTCCAAAATCTGAAATGAAGAGAAGTCGTTGATAAAGCTGTCAACCTTCGCGGGTTCTCCGGTAAGGCGGAGCATCATTGTCTCGGGTGAGACATCCACCACCTTGGCGTCGGTGCGTTCCGCTATGGCGAGCGCTTCCTTGCGCTTCTCCGAATCAGCGGTGTTTACTTTCAAAAGGAGCAGTTCACAGCAGACCGAGCTGTCCGGAACAAGTTCCCTGACGGAGATGACATCCTCTAACTTCAGCAGCTGTTTCACGATCTGGCTGAGTGTCTCCTCCTCTCCGCTTGCGACGACGGTCATGCGACTGATGCTCGCATCTTCCGTTTCGCCTACGGAAAGGCTTTCGATATTGTAGCCGCGGCGCGAGAAAAGTCCCGAAGTACGGGCCAGAACGCCGGCCGTATTCTCCACCAGAATCGAGAGAACGATCTTTCTCATCAGAGCCTCCAAAAGTAAACTAATCCACCCATAATTGTACACACGACGACAGGGTATGTCAAGGTTAAAGCCCTTGTTTCTCAAGAGCGTTCAAAGTATTTCGCATGGTTCGAAAGCTTCTTCACAAGTGCCTTCGGCAGCATGCGGTAATGCTTGCCGAGCAGGAATCCCATGTACTTTGCCGCACATTGCAGCACGAATTCCGCCATGGCAAAATAAGCATGTTCTTTCCGCAGTTCAGCGAGCATGTATTTCACATATTTCACGCCCTCTTTCTCCGAAGAGAAGCGGCTGAACAGCTCCGCATGAACCGCCTGGTTCACGCCGCTGTCGAAGTTCCTGCGGAACGTTCCCGTTAGGGAGAACGAGTGCCCGTGCTCCACGACCGCAGCCGCCTCGTAGAACACCGTATAACCGCTTTCGATCGCTTTCGCGGCAAATAACATATCCTCGCCGAACAGTACCGGCTCCTCAAACCCGTCCAGGCAGAAGAAACGGTTTCTGTGATACAGGCAGCACACGTCCGAGCAGAATATTGTCTTGATCCCGAGCTCGCGGACGTTTTTCGCCGTCTTCCGCAGTCCGGACGCCGGATAGTTGAAGTGTTGCGTGTGACGGACGATTCTGTCCGCTCCCGCAGGGGCAACCTGTCGCGCGTATACCGCGATGATATTGTTGTCACTCTCCATCGCGTCAGCCATGGTCCGGAACAGATTGGTGTCCGCCGGAACCGCGTCGGCCGTCATGCAGAGCACATACGGCGCGTGACATGCGGCAATGCCGCGGTTTCTCACCCCGCCGTGGTCAAACTCCGCTCTCGGAAAAGCTTCCGCCGCGATCTCGACACTGTCCGCGCCGGCATTTGCCTGCAGTTTCCGGATACGGGCAAGAAGCTTCTCCTTCTCGTCCTCCTCACCGGAAAGCGTAAGCATGACCTGCAGCTTCCCGGGCAACTCGCTCTGCCGGAATATCATCTGTATCAGTTTGTAAAACCTGCGGTCCGGCCGGTATACCGGGATCACTACATCCAGTCTGTTCATTCCGTCTCCTGTCCCGTCTTCGGGATTTCTCTTCTTACAAAACAAGGGCACATGCCGGAACATGTGCCCTTTCCATTCATGATCGTAAACCGTTGATTACAGCTCAACCTTACCGGTTACATCGCCGTTTACTACATAGTAAGCTGCGTTGTCCTCAGGCTTAACATAAAGGGTGATGTCCTTGATGGCTGCCTTGTTGTCAGCGGCATATGCCTTCTTAGCAGCAGCAACGATATCCTCGGTGTTGATCTCCTTGCCGGCGAACTGAAGAACAATAACGGCATCCTTCTTGGTAACAGCCTTCTTAACGCTCTCAGCCTTCTTTGCAACAGCCTTCTTGGCAGGCTCGATTGCCTTCTCAACAGCCTTCTTAGCGGGCTCAACCTTCTTCGCAACAGCCTTCTTAACCGGCTCAGCCTTCTTGGCAACTTCCTCGGTCTTCTCGGCAACAACCTTCTTAACGGTCTCAGCCTTCTTCGCAACAGCCTTCTTAGCAGGCTCAACCTTCTTTGCAACCTCTGCAGCCTTCTCGGTTACAACAGCCTTAACTTCTTCCACTTTCTTGGTAGCCATATCAGTTACTCCTCCGTATAAAATGGTTTTAATCGATCGGCTCACGCCGTCACATTCTTATGCTACAAGAGTTATGATACCCAAAAAAGTAAGCAAATACAAGGCTTCCCGTGCATTTTCTACCTTTTGCCGAAGAACGAGGGCACTTCTCTTTCAATCTTCGCTAACTTATCCAAAAAGCGCACGGTTTTTATACTGTTTTTAGACTATTTGTCCATATCTTTCGAAGCTTTCCGACGATTTATGGAAGAGTTTTTTCCACGCAGGATAAACCATAAAAGCGCCAGAGCAATCAGTGCGCCGCAGGAATCGATCAAAACATCCGCCGGCCGTCCTGCCCGGTCGGGGACATAGGTCTGGTGAAATTCGTCAAGCGAAGCGAGGCAGACCGTCAGGGCAAATGCTATGACGAACGCCTTAAGATTCCGGACTCCCGTCCACGCGTATACCGCCCAGAATACGAGCAACGCGAGGATCGCGAACTCCGTCATGTGCGCGCCTTTTCGAATGATATGTTCAAGCGTATGCCGCGCTTCCCCGCCGGGATCTCCGCCGAACAGCTTCATAACCGCTTCCGCAACGGCTCCGGAAAGGCTTCCCGACTTTTCTCCGTCCTGCGCCGAGAATCCGAAGATCACCGAATACCATAGTATTACGGCGGCTGCCGAACCGATTCTTTTAAACCACTTCATGGTATGCTCTCCGTTCGTTTTCAATCCTTCGCGCACTATTTACTCCAATAGGTGTCACGGAAAGTCCAGATGATCGTTTCCATAATGTCTTCCTCGCCGGCATCGTCCTGCCCGCCCGGACGGCGCAGGGAGATCAGCCATTGCCCGCCGTAAGAAAAACTGGGAGCACAGTAGTATTGGAATTCATAGGTCTCTCCCGACACTTCTCCGTACTCCGTCCACAAGACGGCTCCGAGATCTTCGTCAGGATCGGAGATATCGAATTCATCTTCGTATTTGTCCCGTAACTTCTCATACACTTCCATCGGAGTCTTACATCCGAACTGTTCGCCTATGTGCTGGATGTATATATTTACATTCTGTGTTCCGTAAGGCTTGAGGGTGAGGAAACTGTCCTCATCGGCTTCCACTTGCTTGATGTCGCCGTCAACATAGACGAATTCGGCAACCGAGCCGTCCGCCAGTTTCTCGCTGACGCGGCGCAGCTTGAAATCAAGCGGGGAATAATGCTGGGTAAGGCTTTCCGCACAGGTCATTATCCAATATTCCGCTTCCGCGAAATCCTGTGCGGTCATTTCCTCATATTTCTTGTCGGGAAATGTGTAGAAAACCATGATGACTCCGAACTCATCCTTACAGTCAAAAGCAATAAAACGGGAGTATTCCGTAACGATTTTATCATCGTTGTCAAAATCGACATCGGCATGCGGGCCGATCAGACACTGAACTCCGTTGATGGTCCGCCGCTCCGCTTCTCCGTACATCTTATAGTATACAACGTCAAATGCGTCAATCAGCGTGTTCTCACCTTTCAATATGGATTCGAAATGATCGAGGTCATAGATCATTCCGCTGAAACCGTCGAGCAGATAGAACACTTCCAAATAACCGGTATCGGATTCCGCAAGCACCCAGTTATCATAAAGCTCGACATCCGCATCTCCCGGTACCAGGAAGGAAAATGCGCCGTTTTTGCATCGTACCTCTTTCGGTTCGGGCCGTACGGCGGCCGTAGGGATCGCGGTCGGTACCGGCGTCGGCGTTTCGGTCGGCTCTGGTGTTGCCGTAACACTCGGCGTTTCAGTCGGCGCAACAGTCGTGGGAGCATCCGGCGTAACGCTCTGCGTTGTCGTCTTCCGCTTCTTTCCCGTGCTCTTACCTGCCTCTTCCTCCGCTCCGCAGGAAGTCAGAATCCCCGCGCAAAGGACGGCCAGCAATACCATTCGAAAAAGGAAACGCATTCTGTTTCTCATCAAGTCTTCCTCCTGCAAAACGATTACTTATACAACACGATTATAACAAAGGATCGTCCGGCGGGCAAGAAATACCTTCCGATGCCGTTTTCCGGCCCGCATAAAAATTTACGCTTGACAGGTCCGGCCGGAAGGCGTATAGTCTAGGCAAATGCAGTGACCGGGAACCAGTACGAAACAAGTATTCCCTTACAGCGAGCCGGGCGTGGTGAGAGCCGGCACCGAAGACCTTCCGAATTCCTCCCGAGAGCAGCGTGTTGAACAGCTTCGCTAAGTAGGCATCGCCGGTTGCGTCCGTTATCGCGATAGGGTATGATATGTGCCCGAATGAGGGTATGCGTTTACGTATACTGAATTGAGGTGGTACCACGGGTTATATGCTCGTCCTCTACTGTTGCAGAGGACGGGCTTTTTTGTTTCTCTTGAAACGGCCTTCGTCCTCAGGGATAACACCATTCTTTTATTATGGAGGTACTTATGAGACAGGAGAAGATCCACAAAATCTGGAGCCCCGCCATCGAATGCATGGACAGAGCCAAGCTGCGCGAGCTCCAAAACGAACGACTTCGTGCTACGGTTAAGCTCGAGTATGAGAACGTACCGCTCTACCGCGCCCGCATGGATGCCGCGGGAGTAAAGCCCGAAGACATTAAGACCGTTGATGACTTAAAAAAGCTTCCGTTCACCGAGAAGACCGATCTGCGCGACCAGTTCCCTTACGGACTGCTTGCGGCAAAGCTTACGGACATCGTTCGTATCCAGGGTTCCTCGGGAACGACCGGAAAGCCGATTGTTACCGGCTATACACAGAACGACATTGACGTCTGGACCGAAATGGTTGCCAGATCCCTTACCGCTGCAGGCGGCGATGCGGACGACGTGATCCAGGTCTGCTACGGCTACGGCCTCTTCACCGGCGGTCTCGGCGCACACTACGGCGCTTCCGCCATCGGCGCGACCGTTATCCCGATGTCGGCCGGCAACACGCAGCGTCAGATGATGATGATGACCGAGCTCGGCGCTACGATGCTCTGCTGCACGCCTTCCTATGCAACCTATCTCGGCGAGACCTTAAAGGAAGCCGGTCTTCTTGACAAGGTTAAACTGAAGTCCGGCGTATTCGGCGCAGAGCCTTGGACCGAGGAAATGCGCCGGCACCTTGAGGAACTCTTCGATTTCGATGCCTGCGACATCTACGGACTGACCGAAATCGGCGGCCCCGGCGTTGCATTTGAGTGCCTTGAGAAACACGGCATGCACGTCAACGAGGACCACGTGATCGCCGAGATCATCGATCCCGAAACCGGCGAGCCGCTTCCTTACGGACAGAAGGGCGAGCTCGTATTCACGACCATTACGAAGACCGGTATGCCGATGATCCGTTATAGGACACACGACATCTGCTCCATCGATGCCGAGCCCTGTGCCTGCGGCCGTACCTTCCTTAAGATCAGCCGTCTGACCGGCCGTACCGATGATATGCTCGTTATCCGCGGCGTCAACGTATTCCCGAGCCAGATCGAGACCTGTCTTGTGGGCCTTGAGGGCGTCGCTCCGTTCTACTGCCTGATCGTTGACCGCGTGAACTCTACCGATAAGCTCGAAGTTCAGGTTGAGCTTTCCGACGAGATCTTCACCGATAAGGTCAGCGAGATTGAGGAACTCCGCTCGACGATCGCCGAGCGCATCAAGTCCGTTGTCGGAATTGCCGCCAAGATCACACTTGTTGCACCGAAGTCCCTGCCTCGTTCCGAAGGCAAGGCAAAGCGTGTTATTGACCGCAGAAACCTGACCAATGTATAATAGAGAAAAAAGGAGGTACGACAATGTATATTCATCAGATTACCGTATTCCTTGAGAATATGAAAGGAACCTTATCCAAACTGACATCGCTCCTTGCCGATAACGGTATCGATATTCTCGCCATGACGATCGCGGATACTTCCGGCTTCGGTCTTGTGCGTTTCATCGTACGCGAAAGCGACAACGACCAGTGCCTCAAGCTTTTGAAAGAATCCGGCTACGCCGCACGTAAGAATCATGTCATCTGCGTCCGCGTTCCGAACGAACCCGGCGGACTCAACAAGATCCTGTGCCTTCTCGATGAGGCAGGCATTTCGATCGAATATCTGTATTCCTTCAACTACAGCGAAGGGAACAACGCTTTGATCATCTTCCGTCTCTCCGACCGTGAACGCGGCCTTGAGATTTTCCGTGAGAACGGAATCTCCGTTTTCTCGCAGGCAGAGATCAACGCGATTCAGTAAGGACATCGCTGTTCAGTAAAAATATCGCTGTTCAGTAAAAATATCGCAGTCCGGTAAGATGAATGTGATTCCTTAACTGAAACCGATACGCATAAGAAAACCTCCCGGTCAAACGGGAGGTTTTTTCATTGTGTTTCTTCAGTTTTCGTTCCGATGGAACGGTTATGATTCCTGTCCGGATGATCTGCGGCTCCGCTTCTCTCCGAGCTTCCGAACCATTGTGATCGCCGGTCCGAGGAACAATGCCATCAGGATGATTCCGATGATCGGGATCCCGCCGAACAGCGTTCCGACGAGGATCGCCGCACCGTCCCAGGCGATGCGGATCACCATGGGAGGAATCTTAGGGAAGCGGCTTCTGACCTTCTCGGTGATAATGATCGGAAGTCCGTCATACGGGGATACCCCCATATCGGCGGTGATATAAACCGCGGCACTGATGATGAATCCGCCGAGCGTCACAAAGAAGACCGCCCATCTGGATACCGGGTTCGTAAATGTTTCCGCAGGCAGGATCTTTCGAAACAGCCAGCAGAAGGAATCCGCGTAGTACCCGATCAGCACCATATTGAAAACCGTACCGAAACCGATCAGTGACCGTTTCAGAAGAAACACCAGCAGGATCATGCATATATTAATGCAGAGCTGCCAGTTTCCGAAACTCCATCCGATCTTAGCCGCGATCGAACGGTTCATGAATGTGCACGGATCCGTTCCGAGATCACAGAGGATCAAAAACGACAGGAAGAATCCCATCCCGAACACAGCTATAAAACAGCGGATAACCGCTTTCTTATTCCATTGAAAACGCATACTTCAATCAGTCTGTAACCTTTGCCTTTTCTACGAGGAGTTCAAGCGCAAGATCGTTCTTCATGCAATACAGAAGATAACTCTTCGTGTAGGCATTCTCGAATTCCGTCTGATCGCTGTACTGTGCGGTCTTCATGTAATCCGCGATCATCTCCTTGTATTTCTCGTCGGAGATTGTGATATTCTCCTTCTTCACGATCTCCTGCAGTACCATGTACTGCTTTACGTATTCCTTGGCATCTTCCTCGACCGTGTTCATCATGTCGTCATAGCTTCCGAAAAGCGTGGCGGCAACATCTTCAAGGCTCATGCCGTAATACGAAGCAAGACTCGTATAATACTGGATCATATCATTTGCGTAGTACTCCACGTCCTCATCGAGGATCGTTACGAAGTTGGAATTCTTCACCATCTGATCAAGAACATCGTTGAACATATCGTCCTCAAACGACTCGTCTTTGCTTGCCTGAAGGCTCTCGCGGATCGCCTGACGCATGGCATCCATGGATTCGATGTCTGAGCCGTACATATTCTCGGCAATACGCTTCACATAAGCGTCGTCGGCCTCTTCCTTCAGCTGTCCGACATAGTTGATCGTAACGGTGAAAACGGTAGTCTTACCTTTCAGCTGCTCGTTATTGTAATCCTCCGGGAAGGTTGCTTCGATATCAACCGTCTCACCGACCGTCTTTCCGATCAGACCGTTCTCCAAATCCTCGATAAAGGTCTTGGATCCGATCTCCAGGTCATAAGCCTTAGCCGAACCGCCGGAAAATGCTTCGCCGTCAAGCTTTCCGACAAAGTCAATATTAATGATATCGCCTGTCTGAACTTCCGTTCCGTCGCGGCTCTCATCGCGGACATAGTTCGGAAATTCCGCCAGCATATTCTTGAGCTCGGACTGGAATGACTCTTCGACTTCCTCATCGGTTACCTGCGCGGCTTTGGAAGGCTTCGTCAGCAGATCATAGCTGCCGAGTTCCACGGTTCCGCCGCATACATGGAATTTCGTTGCTTCGGTTTCGGTGAAACCGTTTCCTTTCTTTTTATTGCAAGCCGCCAGCGAAAGCATAGCCAAAGCGACAAGCAGGACGATACCTAATTTCTTCATTCTGTTCTCCGTTTCCGATTACAGGCGGGCTACACCGGTCTCTCTTGCAGCCTTGGCAACAGCCTTTGCAACAGCCTGTGCAACGGTCTTGTCAAGTGCGCTCGGGATGATGTAGTCAGCGGAAAGCTTATCATCGGTAACGAAACCTGCAATAGCCTTCGCAGCAGCAATCTTCATTTCATCGTTAATGTCTTTCGCACGTACATCGAGTGCGCCGCGGAAGATTCCGGGGAATGCGAGTACGTTGTTGATCTGGTTCGGGAAATCGCTGCGGCCGGTTCCTACTACTGCTGCGCCTGCAGCCTTAGCTTCGTCGGGCATGATCTCGGGAGTCGGGTTAGCCATCGGGAAAAGGATCGGATCCTTTGCCATGCTCTTAACCATTGCGGGAGTTACGCAGCCGGGAGCGGATACACCGATGAATACGTCAGCGCCCTTGATAACGTCCTCAAGGCTGCCCTTACGCATCTGCTGGTTGGTCATCTCGGCGATGATCTCCTTCTCTGCATTCAGGCCGTCACGGCCCTTGTAGATAGCGCCCTTACGGTCGCACATAACAACGTCCTTAAGACCCATGGAGATAAGGAGCTTGATGATAGCGATACCTGCTGCGCCTGCACCGCTCGTTACAACGCGGATCTCATCGATCTTCTTGTTAACAACCTTCAATGCGTTGAGCATTGCGGCAAGACATACAACAGCGGTACCGTGCTGGTCATCATGGAAGATCGGGATATCGCAGCACTCCTTCAGTTTTCTCTCGATCTCGAAACAACGTGGAGCGGAAATATCCTCAAGGTTTACGCCGCCGAAAGAACCTGCAAGAAGTCTTACGGTGTTTACGATGTCGTCAACTTCCTTGCTGCGGATGCAGAGCGGGATTGCGTCTACATCACCGAAAGCCTTAAAGAGGGCACATTTGCCTTCCATAACGGGCATGCCGGCTTCGGGACCGATATCGCCGAGACCGAGTACCGCGGTACCGTCGGTAACGACCGCTACCAAGTTGCCGCGGCGGGTAAGGTCGTAGCTCAGGTCTACGTTCTTCTGGATCTCAAGACAGGGCTGTGCAACACCGGGGGTGTATGCAAGAGACAGGTCCTCTTTCGTCTCCAGGGGAGCACGAACGATCATCTCAACCTTGCCTTTCCACTCATAATGCTTCTTCAGGGATTCTTCTGCGTAATTCATAACATTTATCCTTTCTTTTTAAGCAAGCATCTTGCTTTAGTTTACTTAGTGATTGTGTATGTTCCGTGTTCAAACCATGTTCTCGGGATGAAATACACGGTCGAACTCATCCGCGCTCAGAAAACCGAGGCGGACACACGCTTCTTTGAGGGAGATGTTCTCCTTGTAAGCCTTCTTTGCGGTCTTCGCGGCGTTCTCATAACCGATGTACGGATTGAGCGCCGTTACAAGCATCAGCGAATTATAAAGGTTGTCATGCATCTTCTCGCGGTTCGCGGTGATGCCGGTCACGCAGTTCTTCTCGAAGGAGATCATCGCCTCGCTGAGAAGTCTTACGGACTGTAAGAAGTTATATGCGATCACGGGCATGAACACGTTCAGCTCGAAGTTGCCCTGGCTCGCCGCCATACCGATCGCGGTATCGTTTCCGATCACCTGTACGGCAACCATCGTAACGGCTTCGCACTGCGTCGGATTAACCTTGCCCGGCATGATCGAGGACCCCGGCTCGTTCTCGGGGATACGGATCTCACCGAGACCGTCTCTCGGTCCGCTTGCAAGCCACCGCACGTCGTTCGCGATCTTCATAAGATCGGCCGCGAGTGCTTTTACGGCGCCGTGTACGGCTACCATTTCGTCCTTCGAAGTAAGGGCGTGGAACTTATTCTCCGCGGTTACGAAAGTCGTTCCGGTGATCCGGCTGACTTCCTTTGCCACCTCTTCGGCAAAGCCCTTCGGCGCGTTCAGTCCGGTTCCGACTGCCGTTCCGCCGAGCGCCAGTGTCTTCAAAGCAGGCATCAGCATTCCAAGCATCGCGCGGTCGCGCTCAATGCTCGTTCTCCAGCCGCTGATCTCCTGGGAAAATGCGATCGGCACCGCATCCTGCAGATGCGTGCGTCCGCTCTTCACGATGCCCTCGTTCTCGGCTTCAAGCCGCTTGAACGTCGCTGTCAGCGTGTCGATTGCAGGGAACAGACGGTTCTCGATCTCGGTCACTGCGGCGATATGCATCGCCGTCGGGAACGTGTCGTTACTGGACTGGGACATATTGACATCATCGTTCGGATGCAGAAGCTTCTCGCCCGCGATCTCGTTGCCGCGGTTCGCGATCACTTCGTTAACGTTCATATTCGATTGTGTGCCGCTTCCGGTCTGCCATACGACAAGCGGAAAATGTCCCGCCAGCTTTCCGGCAAGGATTTCATCGCAAGTTTTCGCGATGGCATCGCATTTGCCTTCGGTCATGCGTGCGGGCTGCAGCGTCTGATTGGCTGCGGCCGCCGCTTTCTTCAATACGGCAAATGCCCGGATGATCTCGGCAGGCATCGTCTCGATCCCCGCTCCGATCAGGAAGTTTCTGCGGCTTCTCTCGGTCTGTGCTCCCCAGTAGCAGTCTGCAGGCACCTGCATCTCGCCCATGGAGTCGTGTTCGATTCGGAATTCCATTACTTCCTCCCGCCGCGCGGTATCCCGCAGCGGCATGCACCCTTCCGGTGTTTCGTAAGGTGCCCTTAAACAATCAAAAGGAGGCGGCCGCGCCGTCTCCTCGCTGATACAGGGAAGCGTGACAGCGCACGCTTCCGATTATTCGAATCAATTAGGCGAGATCGATGTTGCGGATAACTTCTTTCAGGTTGTCCGCGCTCTTACGAAGAAGTGCGATTTCCTCGTCGTTAAGAGGCGTCTCAACGTTTCCTACAATACCGTTCTTGCCGACGATCGCAAGCGTCGAGAGACATACATCGTCGATGCCGTACTCGCCGTGCATCATCGTCGAAACCGTCATGGTCGTATCAATTCCGGAGATGATGGTGCGTACGATAAATGCTACCGAAACGGCAATTGCATAGTAGGTAGCGCCCTTGCGGCTGATAACGATTCCGCCGGACTTCTTAACGAAGTCCTCTACTTCCGCATGGTCAAGCTTCGGAAACTCCTTAACGGAATTGTGGATGCGCTCCTTGTAGTGCTCCAGCGGAACGTTCGAGATGTTCGCAAGAGACCAGGTAACGAAAGAGGAATCACCGTGCTCACCGAATACATATGCATGCACGTTGCTCTGGCTGATATCGTAAATCTCGGCAAGTCTTGCACGAAGACGGGAAGTGTCGAGAATCGTACCGGAACCGATGATCTGATTCTCCGGAATGCCGGAGAACTTGTGAAATGCATAGGTCATTACGTCAACAGGATTGCTTACGATGATGTATACGGCCTTCGGCGCATACTTCGTAATCTTGGAAGCAATATCCTTCATGATGTTTACATTGGTCTGTGCAAGTTCCAGTCTGGACTGGCCTGCGCGTCTCGGAATACCGGACGTGATGATAACGATGTCGGAATCCTTCGCGTCCGCATAGTCACCTGCGATGATGGACAGAGAACCGAAGAACGGGCTTCCCTGAAGAATATCCATTGCTTCGCCCTTGGCCTTCTCCTCATTTACATCGATCAGAACGATGTCCGAAGAAGTACCTGTTGTTGCCAACGTAAATGCGATTGTCGAGCCGACGCTTCCTGCGCCGATGATGGTTACTTTCATAGTCTACTCCTAGATGCTTGATACTGTGTCTGTGTGTGAGTGAACGGCTGCCCTTTTATAAGAAGAGTCCAGCCAAAAAAATTATACCAAATCGCATTTTTCGATGCAATCTTGCAAAATGACAAAAAATAGCTCGTATTCCAGTGGGTAATTATTCATTTTCACTATTTTTTCACAATTGCGAAAAAACCGTCGGCAGACCTTTCCGGTCTGCACCCCTTTCCGGGTGCGTTACGGTCTTACAGATAATCGTCGGCGTCCTCCCGGACGTTTCTCCGCGCCTCCGCTTTTCGCTCGCGTTCCGCGCGTTCCATGCGCATCGCGCGCATCTTTGCGCGGCGCAGTTTCTCCTTGCGCTGACGCTGTGTAACGATCAGCCGGAGAACAAGATAGATAACGATCAGGACAAATACGATCGCAACGAGGATCTTCCAAAGCTTCCCGCCCTTCTTGGCCTCTGCCTCGATGGCTTCGGTACGCTCCTGCGCCTTCTTCATCTCATCCTGCTTCTTCTCTTCGGTCTTGCGCTCCTCTTCCTCTTTGGCAAGACGCTCCTGCTCTTCCCGCTCGAGTCGCTCGCGTTCTTCACGCTCTAAACGTTCCTGCTCCTCGCGGGCAAGGCGCTCCTGCTCTTCCTTCTCGCCATAGGAAACAAGGTTTTCAAACATGTGTCCCGTTCCGGTATCAGCTCCGACCTTCGTCATCGCAAGACCGAATGCGGCACAGTCATATTCGTAATCATCGGAAACCTTGAAGCTTGTCCACTGCTGCGTTACATGCTTCTTATATGCGGATTTCAGCACATCAAGAAGCGTGCGTCCGCCGAATTCCTCTCTCGCGGAACGCAGATCCAGACGGATCTTGTTCTCGCTCCAGAGATGGATGTACATCTTCTGTACTTCCCATGTGCCGTACTTCTCGGCAGATTCCGGACGGAACGTCGGGTCAGCTGCGTTATAAACCGCGTCATTGACCGCATTGTAAAGAAGGATGTGGGCGCCATGTCCGTATTCGCCGTTCTTGTCATGCGTTACGACGATGAGCGGCTTAAAGCGGCGCACGTTCTCCGTCGTGCTGGTCAGTACCTTTTCATAATCGTAAATCTTTAACGCAGCCTGCAGGTTGGCGGCGTATTTGTCGATATAATCCATGTTGACGGGATAGGTATGCAGTCCCATCTCCCAGAGACCGTCGAGTTTCTCATGCTCACGGCGCTTGTCGGTCGTCCAGAACTCGCACAGGTATACGACCTGTATGCGGTATTTCTCAACGCCTGCGTAAAGGGCGATAACGCCGCCGAGGAACAAAACCTCGTCGTCCGCATGCGTGGAAAATACGAGGATATCCGCTTCCTTCAACGGGGGCTCCCAAACCTGGACATTACTGGGCAGTACGCCCTCGGAATAAGCGTATACGTCGCTCAGGCTTACCTTGTCGGAAACCGTGATCGTACACTCCTTAACGGGTGTGTCAAATGCGACATAGTCGTGCAGGAATCCGTTCGTTCCGCATGTCTGCTCCGTCTCGCCGTATTCCACTTTATAGGTTACGACGGGGCTTCCCCAGATCAGGTAGATACCGCCCATCTCCGATTCGGAGGTGATCGTAATGGTGTCTCCCGAAGCGTAGGGAACCATCGTGCTGATGTTCTTATCAAGAAGATTTCCGGAACCGCTTCCGTTGCTGTTCTTTACGGAAACCTTCACCGCCGTTGCGGGCGTGGTCACTTCGGTCTTCTTATCGTCCGGATTCGCAGGGTTATTTTGATTGTTATTATCGTTATTATTTGGTTCTACAGGTGTAGTAACGGGATTACCGTTCTCGTCGAGACGGTTGGCGTTACTTGCCGTATTCTCAATCTTAACCGTGTAGCTGAGGGAGCCGAGGTAGTTGCCGTTCTCATCGAAATCCTCATCGGATGTATAGATATAAGCGGTAACCGTCATCGGACTGTATACTTTATCAATTTTCTCGCCCGCCGTGAACTTCAGCGAGGAAAGGATCATATTGTCATTATTGTCTTCGGGAACGAGGTGATAGTACCATTTGCCGCGCTCCTGATGGATGTCGTCATAGAGATAGTTCTCGATGTAAGCGCTGTAATCGGTCTCGTCGCCTGCTTTCATAAGCAGACGGTCGACGTTCAGGCCGTCGGTCGTCTGGAACTGTACGCGGTAGCAGATCTTGCACTGCTCGTTGTTCGCGAAGCGGTTCCACTCGTCCCTCCAGAGATCCTGGAAATACCGGTCGTTGTTCGGAATCTCCTGCTGCGTCGAGGCGATACACTCGAAGCTCGTGATGTCCTTGCCCTTTACCCACTCCGAAGAATAGGTTTCGTCGTATTTTCTGCGAAGCTTCTCGGTCTTGATGTTCTTATAAAGAGACATTTCCGTTACACCTACTGCCGGTCTCGGAGTCGGGGTGGGAGACGGCGTAGGGCTCGGGATCGGCGTCGGCGTTTCCGTAGGTGCTTCCGTCGGAGCCGGCGTGTCGGTTATGGTCAGGGTCGGCTCGATATCCGGGTTCTTCTTTCCGCATCCGTACAGCATGCATGCCGCAAGTCCGATCGCTGCCATTGTTATTGTGATCTTTCTGAATTTCATATCCCTTGCTCCTTGAACTCCATACAAAGTCGATTGTATCATAGCATAATTCTTCCGTGTTGGCAAGAAAGTTCCATAAGGCTTTGTGCAAGTTCACGAAGACAGAGAAAACCGCCGCATCGGTTTCCCGATACGGCGGCCTCTTACAAAAAAGGATTCATGAAAAATATCATTCGCCTTCTGCCGGCGTTGTCCCCGTTTCCTTCTGGAACTTAGCTTCGCATGTCTTACATACTTCGGTGCAGCCATGCTCGATTGCGATATCTACAATGTTCTTGTTCTCTTCGGAAGCAGCTTCCTTGCAGGAGAACTTCGTACGATCCTTAATGTGCTGGCAATCCTCATAGAGGTGGAACTTCGTTCCGGTGGAAGTGATATATACATCACCCTCAGGAAGAGCGCTGTCAGAGAATGTTCCTTCCATAGCAGCCTTCTCTTCTGCGGAGATCGGATTCCAATCATGACCGAACAGTAAAGCGATACCAAGTGCAATCGCACCGATAATGCCGACAGCCGTCTTGGTCTTGCTGTCTGCGTTCTTATTCGTAAGAGTAAGAATAATAAGCGGCAAAAATGCAGCAACAGCTACAAGCATGCCCATGTTGTTCCAGAGCCAGAACTTGGTCTTGTTCTTCTCGGAAGCGGGATCGATCAGGTTCGCGGACTTCCAAAGCAGCGAGCCGCAGATCACGAAGATCAGATCAAGCACGATAGCGCCGATGATAAACCACAAATGATACTTCAGGTTGATGATGATTCTGTTACCAACCATCAGAATAGCAACAACCTCAAGAGCGATCGCAAGGATCCAGAGGATAACCGCGCCGATTCGCTTGGGTGTCGCGCTGCCCGTCGCCTTAGCCGCAGGCATGTTAGATCCGCCGGCAGTCGTCGTCTTTTTCTTTCTGTTCGACTCAGTCACGGATACTGTTTTCTTCTCAGCCATTTTTCATTCACTCCTTCATCTCTTAATTCGAAAACACTGACGGAAAACCCGCCATATCGTTGTTCACAGACCCATTATATACTATATTTATTGCTTTTTCAACGAAAAAGAAGAGATTTTATTGACTTTTTTACGGTTTGCGCCGATAATAGAATCAAGTCAGTAAAAACTTATAAAGGAGTTGATTTTTATGGATTTATCCGCATTGATTTCGGGCCTTATCACCGAGAATACAGTGAAAGAAGTCAGCAAGAAGTCCGGCGCTTCCAAGAAGGATGTTTCGAGCGTGCTGACAACCGCTCTGCCGCTTCTTCTTTCCAATAACAATACGACCGCACAGCAGGTTTCCGAGCAAAGCGGCGTAAGCCAGAATACGACTTCCAATGTACTTACCGCAGCCGCTCCCCTGTTGCTCGGCTCCCTCGGTCAGGGACAGAGCAGCCAGCAGTCCTCCGCGGCAACCAATGTGGCACTGCTCGGCGCACTGCTCGGCAAGATAGATCTCGGCAAGCTGACGAGCGGCCTGATGGGACTTGTTTCCACCAATACCGCCACCTCGGCCAAGGAAGAGGAGAAGCCCGCTTCCACCACTTCCGGCAAGAAGAAGACCGGCGCCAAGAAGACAGACGGCAAGAAGACCGAAGCCAAGAAGACCGACAGCAAGAAGAAGACAGGTACAACCACCGGCAAGAAGACTTCCTCAAGCAAGAAGAAGACTGAGGAGAAGACCGAGGCCAAGAAGGAATCCAGTCCTCTTGATGCCGTTACCGGACTTCTGAGCGGTCTGCTGAAGAATAAATAATACAACATAGACACAGCATGAAGGCTGCCGTGATCGTCTCCATCCATGACGACATCGGCAGCCTTTTTATGTTCTTTGTTCACCGATTGAACGGTTCATCAGTCCTTCCGCTCTTTTCAGAGCGTTTCACTGCTTCTCTGCGGGCAATCTTCACCGCCTCCGCTTTCACTGTTTCTCCTCAGGCATCTTCACCGCCTCCGCCGTGTAATCAATCTTCGGATCATAGGTTAAAAGCACGTCGGGCGTGGCGGGATTATAGGTGAGGAGCAGTTTCTCCTGGTACGCGCGCCGGTTTTCATGGCTTGCATGCGCCTCATTGGCCTCGATCCGCATCCGGTCCGTGACCGCAAACATCAGTGTCGCGATATCTTCCACGTGGTTCCGCATCCCTCTCAGCCTGATGACAGCCTCTTCCACTCTTGTCACGGCTCCGGAGGAAATGTAATCGGCTTCGTTTCCGATCCCGTTCATCCCGGCCTGCAGGCGGTCCGGCGAAAACCAGTCCACCCAGGCAGACTTGCGCATAGCCTCTAAGAAGCGGTTCATCGCCCTTTCCAGAATAACCTTACAGCCTACGGGACCTTTGACCCAGTACTGGGCGTGGAAGGCGATGGCGCTCACGCCGAAAGTCCGCGACATGAGTTCCCCGATGTGTTTTTCGAGGTTCTGCTCGAGGTTCGAACACTCTTTAACGACAAAGCTGGCCGAGCGGATCAGCTTGTCGAGATTCTGGTATTTGCGCTCCGCATCCTTACTCTCGCCCCTTGACTGCCGGATCCGGATGCCGACCTGCGTATCCGAATCGGCCGCCGCGAAGATCGTCTTCACGAGAATGTCATGATACTCCGTATAGACGTTCTTCATCTTACGGATCTGCTCGGAACATTGACGTCCTTCACTGAGAACCTTATCGTATTCGACGCCCGCGTTGTAATAGTTGCGCGCCGCCTGCTCCTCTTCCATGATCTCCCGCGGAAGCTCGTTACGGCTCTTCTTGGCGAAGGGTCCGATTCCCCGCGCCTTTTTCACGGCGTCCATGCGTTCCCTGGATTCCTTCCGGAGCCGTTCCGCAAGGACCGGCTGATTCGCCTCAAGCTCACAGAGACGGCTCAGACACTGCTGTTCCCGCAACACAAGTTCCTCATAAAGAGCGACGTTTTTACGCGCCGCAACAAGGGCGCTGTTATCAAAAACCATCCTTCGTTATTCCTCCGAAAAATGTGTAAATTTACTGTTGACAAATCGGAATTCATCGTGTATATTAATCCTTGCGTCACGGGTGACGCGCCAACAGAATATGCACGAGTGGCTCAGTGGTGGAGTATCGCCTTGCCAAGGCGAGGGTCGCGGGTTCGAATCCCGTCTCGTGCTCTTACAAACCGGAAAGCGAATCGCTTTCCGGTTTTTTTATGCTCCGACGGGATTGCCGAAACGCACTGCCGTTTGTTGCTTTCGGCGCTGCTTTCGACTGTCCCGTCCGGCTTCCTTTTCAGCCGGCAGTATGCATCCCGCCGGCATTTTCCTTCTTACATCTTCCCGAGCGCGTGCCTGGCGGCGATCATGCCGAAGGTGTAGCAGCGCCCTAAGGAAAGTCCCGTCTGATGGAACGGATAATCCGCTCCGCCGTAGAACGGTCCGCCGAGGTTCCCGACGCAGTACAGCCCGGGGATTACATTGCCCTCTGCCGTCAGCGCCTGTCCGTTTTCGTTGATCACGACGCCCGATACGCCTGCCGAAACACGGATATGCTTTCTTGCACCCCAAAACGGTGCCTTCTCGATCTTATGCAGGTACTGCGCGGGCTTTCCGAAATCATCGTCACAGCCTTTGTCGCACAGTTCGTTGTAGCGGTCGATCGAGGCCTTCATCGTCTCATACGGGATGTCCAGCTCTTTCGCCAGCTGCCCGAGCGTATCGCAGCAGTGCAGGTCAATCAGGTTCTTAAAGACGCCCTGCGGGTCCGCAACGGCACCCGGAATGAACTTCTGCATGACAACCGGCGGGATCTTCCCTTCCACGAAGCTTTCCGCGGGCCAGTTCATATAGTCACTGTCATAGATCGAGCAGTACCAGCCCTTCGACCCCTTCTCGCGGTGCTCCGGGTCAAGCATGGAACCCTTATAGGCCGGCTGGTATTTCAACAGATTGCCCATATAGACAAATCCGGTGTATTCGTTCGTAAACCGTTCCCCGTTCATGTTCAGGTATAAAAACGGCTCTTCCCACATCAGTGCCGAGTCGAAATCGTGCATCATTTTCGTGTGTCCCTGGGGCTCCATGTGCGCGCCGGCACTCATGGCAAGGACATGTCCGTCACCGGTCTTGCCGTGCTGCTTCTTGTCAAATTCCGCGATATCAGGACACCACCGCTCTACCATGGCCGCATTGTTGGTATAATCGCCCGTTGCAAGGATCACTGCCTTAGAGGCACGGAATTCAATATAGGCGTCGTCCGCGGTCTTTCCGATCACGCCGGTCACCCGTCCGTTCTTTGTAAGAAGTTTAACCGCAGGCGTCTGGAAAAAGGTCTCCAGATTCGCGTGGTCCTTCTTGATGTTGTCCACGATCTTACGAAGCGCGTTGCCGACATTTAACGGCTTCGGACCGACCCACGGTGCCCAGAAATAGCAATGGTCGTCGCCGTATTCGTAGGTGTTACCCCGTTCTCTCCAGGTACCCGTAAAATCACCGCTCGTGCAACGGAAAGCGCATAACTTGTCCCCGTCGTTCATCAGGGAAGCGCAGTCGGTATTGCTGTCCACTTTGCTTCCGTCACCGTATTCCGTTTCCTTGGTAAGACCTGCCCGGTTCCAGAACCAGATCATCGCTTCTTCGGAATGCTCCGCGTAAGCGCGCAGCTGCTTCACGTCCGCTCTCCAGTCGCAGAGGCTGTTCGTGTGGTGGATCCACTTCGCGATCCCGGCCTCGGTCGAGCGCGATTTGATGATCGCGGAGCCGCAGTTACCCTGGGACACAACCGTTGCCTCCTTCTGTAAAAGGGCAACCTTCGCGCCGAGTTCCGCCGCCCAGCCTGCCGCAGGAACACCAGCCGCGCCGGCGCCGACTACGACGATGTCATATTCCCGCACTTCGGAAGGGGTAATTGTCCCGAGCTCACAGCCCGATGCCTGCACTTCCTCTTCCGTCAGTCCCAAAGGGACTGCCTTCTTAAAACCTTCTGTCTGACTGCTGTTCTCGTTCTTCATTTTCCGATCCTCTTTCCTCTGTTTTTGCAAAAATATTTTGCTTTTTCCTCATCCCAAAAAACGGTTTTCTTTTTCCAAAGTATCATGTATAATGGAATTATCAAAAAAATAAAAGGAGGATACTCCTATGGGACCTTTTCTTACCTGGGTTATCAAAATCCTTATTTATGCAGTTTGCGGCGCTGTCGCAGGTGCATTGATGGGCAACAAGAAAGGCGGCCTGCTCCGTAATATCATCGTGGGCTTTTTAGGCGCTGTTCTCGGCGGTTTCCTTGCTGCTCTCCTTCCGATTCCGGGAGCAGGAAACTGGATCGTTTCCATCATTATTTCTATCGGCGGAGCATGCCTCGTACTGTGGCTTTGCAAGAAGTTATTCTAAACGCCGGCCATTAACTGAAAACGGAAAGCAGGCTTTCGGGCCTGCTTTTTGTGTGCTTATAAAGGTTCATCGCTTTTCAGTCTGCGTGCGCCCGAGAGTCTCGCCATCGCACGCGCCATCGACGCGCTCGAGAGGTTGTACTCGATCAGGCTCTGTTTCTGCTGCAACTGCTCCCGCGCGATCTCAAGTTCGCGCTGCGCTGCCCGGATATCGATCTCGTCCGGTCTCTCCGCGGAAAATGCAAGGATGTCCACGCGGTTATTTTCAACGTTCATCATACCGTCGCTCACGATGACCTCCTGCTCCGTTCCGTCCGGCAGACGGAAACGGACAAGGCCGTTCTCAACGACCGTCGCCATCGGCTGATGATGCGCCATAACCCCGAGGCTTCCGTCTACGCCCGGAAAGGACAGATAGACACACTCCCCCTCAAAAAACACGCGGTCACAGGCTGTGATTTTCAGATAAAACGAATTCATTGCGTCCTCATTTGCCGTTGTTCATGCTCTCCGCTTTCTTCTTCACGTCGTCAATCGTGCCGACATTGAAGAAAGCCGCCTCGGGATACTCGTCCATCTCACCGGAAAGGATTGCCATAAAGCCGCGGATCGTTTCCGAAAGCGGTACGAACACGCCGGGAACGCCGGTGAAATTCTCCGCTACGTGGAACGGCTGCGAAAGGAATCTCTGCGCTTTTCTCGCGCGGTACACAAGCTGCTTGTCCTCTTCCGCGAGTTCGTCCATGCCGAGGATGGCGATGATGTCCTGCAGCTCGTTATAGCGCTGCAGCATCTCCTGTACCTTACGGGCAACGCTGTAATGCTCCTCGCCGACGATGTCGCCCTCAAGGATACGCGAGCCCGAAGCAAGCGGATCAACGGCCGGGTAGATACCCTGCTCCACAATCTTACGGGACAGAACCGTCGTCGCGTCAAGATGCGAGAACGTCGTGGCCGGCGCGGGGTCGGTCAGATCATCCGCGGGCACATATACGGCCTGTACGGACGTAACGGAACCGTTCTTCGTGGAAGCGATACGCTCCTGCAGTTCGCCGAGATCGGTGGCAAGCGTCGGTTGGTAACCGACTGCCGAAGGCATACGCCCGAGAAGCGCCGAAACCTCCGAACCTGCCTGTACAAAACGGAAAATGTTATCGATAAAAAGAAGTACGTCACGGTTCATCTCGTCACGGAAATACTCCGCCATCGTAAGGCCGGTTTCCGCGACACGCATGCGGACGCCGGGGGACTCGTTCATCTGTCCGAATACAAGCGCCGTCTTCTGTAAAACACCGGATTCCTTCATCTCGGTCCAGAGGTCGTTACCTTCACGGGAACGCTCGCCGACACCGGTGAAGATGGAATATCCGCCGTACTGTGTTGCAATGTTATGGATCAGTTCCTGGATCAGAACGGTCTTTCCTACGCCGGCGCCGCCGAACAGGCCGATCTTTCCGCCCTTTGCATAAGGAGCAAGCAGGTCGATGACCTTGATGCCGGTCTCGAGCACTTCCGCCACGGGGCTCTGCTCCTCAAGACTCGGCGGCTCGCGGTGAATGCTTCTCCTGACACCGTCCGCGGGGAACTCCTCGCCGCCGTCAAGCGGCTCGCCGAGCGCGTTGAACACCCGTCCGAGAATGGCTTCCCCGACGGGAACCATCAGCCCCGATCCGGTTGCCGTCACAACCGCATCACGATAAAGCCCTTCACTCGGTCCGAGGGTGATACATCTTACCAGATTGTCTCCGATATGCTGCGCGGTCTCTAACATCAGCTTCTTTCCGTCAAATTCGACGCACAGCGCTTCTTTCAGAAAAGGCAGATTTCCTTCCGGAAAAACCACGTCCACAACAGGTCCCGAGACCTGTACAATATAGCCGGTCCGATTCATGATAGCACCTTATCCTTACTTCTTATTCTTCTCTTTCTTGCGGCGCAGTGCTTTCGCTCCGCCGATGACTTCCGTGATCTCCTGCGTGATCGCCGCCTGCCGGGTACGGTTGTACTCGACCGAAAGTCCGTTTAACATCTTGTCGCCGTTATCGGTCGCGGTCTGCATCGCAAGCATCCGGGCGCTTTCTTCGGAGGCAAAGCTCTCGGTCAGCGCACCATACAGATAACCGGTAACATAGTTCTTCGTCAGGTATCCGAGAACGTCCTCCGGCGACGGATAGATCAGGTAGTCGCCGTCCTTTGCCATGTCTCCTTTGGCCTTCATGGATGCCCGCAGGAACGCGCTCGTACGAAGCGGCAGCAGCTGCTCCTTTACGACTTCCTCGGTCAGCGTGTTCACCATACGCGTGTAAATGATATAGATCTCATCGAGTTCCTCGCGGTCATACAGATCCATCAGGTACTCGGTCATAACACGGGCGCGGTGGATTGACGGATCATATGCCGTCGCGTGAAAATCGTCCGCGATGTGTTCGCTCAGGTCGTGAAACGCATGGCGCCCGTACTCTCCGACGAAGAAGAGCCGGAAGTCCTCCGCGCCGGCAATCTCCTCGCGCGCCATCTTTAAGATGTTATTGTTATACGCGCCGGCCATGCCTTTGTCGCCGGTCACGATAATGAAACCCTTCTTCTTAACGGTTTCCTTTTCATCCTTCTGACGGTTATCGAAGTACAGGTGTCTGATCTCCGGAAAATGAAGAAGGATATCCGCGATCTGCCGCTTCAGCCCTTCGAAATACGGCGCCGTCTCGGCCAGCTTGTTCTTCGCCTTCTGCACCTTCATCGAGGAGACCATGTACATCGCCTTCGTGATCTTCATCGTGTCGCTGATGCTCTTTATTCGGTTTTGGATTTCTCTTGCCTGCGCCATTCAAAATACTCCCCGACAGCCTTCTCTAAGCTGTCCCGAAGATCGTCGGGCAATTTGCCGCCCGATTCCAACAGATTCAGCATGTCTCCGTGCTTCTGGTCCATATATTCGAGTAATCCTTCGCGGTAATCGCGCACCTCTTTCACTGGAATATCCGCGAACAGATGCTTGCCCGCCGCAACCAGCAGAACAATCTGCTGCGGGATTGTAAACGGATGCTGCAGCGGCTGCTTCAGAAGTTCCATCAGGGAACTTCCGTGTCTGAGCTGCTTCTTCGTATTTTCATCGAGATCCGAGGAGAACTGCGTGAACACTTCCATCTCACGGTACTGTGCAAGATCGATACGGATCGTGCCTGCCGCCTTCTTCATCGCCTTTGTCTGCGCCGCACCGCCGACACGCGATACGGAGAGACCGACGTTAACGGCCGGACGGCGTCCCGCGCGGAACAGCTCGCTCTCGAGGAAAATCTGACCGTCCGTGATGGAGATCACGTTGGTCGGAATGTATGCGGACACATCGCCCGCCTGGGTTTCTATGATCGGTAATGCCGTAATGGAACCGCCGCCGAGCTCGTCGCTGAGTCTCGCGGAACGCTCAAGAAGGCGGGAATGCAGATAGAATACGTCGCCGGGATATGCCTCACGTCCCGGGGAACGCTCTAAAAGGAGCGAGATCGCGCGGTACGCAACCGCGTGCTTCGAAAGGTCGTCGTATACGATCAGAACGTCCTTTCCTTTATGCATAAAATACTCCGCGAGCGCGGTTCCCGAATACGGTGCCGCATACTGAAGCGGTGCCGGGTCGGATGCCGTCGAGGCAACCACGCACGTATAGTCGAAGGCGTCGTATTTGCGTAATATATTGGTTAACTGTGCGATCGAAGAAGCCTTCTGGCCGATCGCGACGTAGATGCAGATAACGTCCTTGCCCTTCTGGTTCAGGATCGTATCGATCGCGATGGAAGTCTTGCCGGTCTGGCGGTCGCCGATGATCAGCTCACGCTGTCCGCGGCCGATCGGGAACATCGAATCGATTGCGAGAATACCGGTCTCCAAAGGCTTGTTTACGGACTTTCTTTCGCGGATGGAAGGTGCCGGCTGCTCGATCGGACGGAAGTCCTCCTGTGCGATCTCCTCTTCGCCGTCAAGCGGGTTGCCGAGTGCGTCCACAACTCTTCCGAGGTAGCCGTCGCCGACCGCGATGCCGGCCATCTTGCCGGTGCGCGCCACATGATCTCCCGCGCGGATGCCGGTGTCGCGTCCGAACAGAACGGCGCATACCTCATCCTGACGGATATCAAGGATCATGCCCTTTACGCCGTTGCCGAACACAACGATCTCACCGTAACGGACATGCTCGATGCCCTCGATGAAAGCGATGCCGTCGCCGACGCGGGTAACGTTGCCGACCTCGCGGGCAGTCGCCTCAAGGCGGTACTCGTCGATATTGGCGCGCAGTCCGGACAGAACGTCCTTCTGCTTGCGGCCTTCCCGCGCGGTATCCCCGAGACGCTGTGACAGTTTCTCGCGGAACTGCTCGATACGGCCCCGTTCGCTCCAGTCATATTCCTTTGTCCCGAAACGCAGAATAAAGCCGCTTCCGAGCGACTCATCCCTTCTAACTTCGATTGTAACCTCCTCCGCGCCGCTCTGCCTGCGGACGAACTCCGTAAAGCCCGCAAGCTGCGCCTCGGTAGGCGGGAATACACATATCAGTGTTGCCGTCATTTCCGTACCTTTCCCGGACCGTTTATTCGGTTTCGCCTTCCGCCTTTTCCGGCTCCGAAACCGCTTCGTCCTTCGCCACTTCATTCAAAAACTGCTCATACAGGGCATCCTCGTAGCCGGCGCCGCGCCGCTCTCCGACGTTCTTCTCGGTAGCGATCGCGATCATGTCGGCAATCTCCTGCTCTGCATCGGCCACGATCCTGGCCTTGCTGCGTGCGGCGTCCTCCGTCGCATCCGCTTCAATCCGTTTCGCGGTCGAACGGGCGTTGTTGACGATTTTTTTATACTCCTCGTCCGCCTGCTTACGCGCTTTGGCGATGATCTGTCTCCGTTCCTCCTCCGTATCGGAGAGGCATTTCTCGTAGCGGGCCTTCACAGCCTCCGCCTCCGCGGTCTTGGCCTTCGCGAGCGCATTCTCTCGGTCCGCCTCCGCCTGTCTTGCCTCTAAGATCTTACGGACGGGCTTGAACAGAAAATACCACATCGCACCCACCAGGATCAGCAGGTTGATCACGGTAAATAACAAATTCCAGTCAAGTTTCAGCATCGTATTTCACCTTTCCGTATGCCGTGATAACCTACCTATTTCAGCATGATAATGATCAGGAACGCAATAACGAAGCCGTAGATGGCCGTTGCCTCCGCGAGTGCACATCCGAGGATCAGAGCCTTGTTGATCTTGCCGTCCGCTTCGGGCTGTCTTGCGATGGCTTCCGCTGCCTTACCGGTTGCGATACCGATACCGATACCTGCGCCGAGCGCGGAAAGAACGGCGATACCCGCTCCGATTGCAATAAGAGTTGTGTTCATGATTCGTTCCTCCTAAATGGTTTATTCTATCTCTTCACGTATATACAGACTTGTCAAGAAAACAAATACATATGCCTGCAGCAGTCCGTCGAACAGGTCGAAGTACAGGCAGAATACAGCCGGCAGCAGAATGTTGCGGGTGATCGTCTTGATGAGCTCCATGATGACAAATGCACCGACGACGTTACCGAACAGTCGCATGCACAGTGAAAGCGGCCGCGTGAACACCTCGAGAATATTGATCGGCGTCACGACGGCGATCGGCTCGGTAAACTTGTGCAGCCATTTCCGCACGCCGAGATAATAGATTCCGGCGGCCTCCACCAGAACGATGCTCATCAACGCGAGCGCCGCGGTTACATTCAGGTCCTTGGTCGGCGCCTTGAAGCCGAAGATGCCCGAAATGTTCGCGATGCCGACATACAGCATGACCGTGCAGAGATACGGGACGAAAGCCTTTCCCCTCTCTCCGACCATGCCCTCGACAAGGCCGCTCAGCTTGGTTACGATCCACTCCGCGAGAGCCTGCCGCTTTGAAATATTATGCAGCGTCATGTTGCGGGTAAGAAGAAACGCGCAAAGGATTAAAACCGCCATGATGATCCATGTCACCACGACCGATTCGGAAACCGGAATGCCGCCGAATATCGGAATCCGGAAGACTTCCTTCACTTCCAGTTCTTCATTGATTATTTCGGAAAGCTGATCCACTGCGTCATCATCTCCTTTCCTGCAGATTATCAGAAAGATTATAGCACATTTTCCGCCGCAAAGACAGAGGAAAATGTGTCATCAAGGTATTTTTATTCAAACTCTTCTACTGCTGCCAGAGCGTCCGGAGCGAATCCTGCAGGCTGTCCGGCAGACGCCGTCCGCTGAGGACTGCCTTACGGTCGGCCGTTTCCTTTTCATTTTGAAAACCGGTCGTCACGTAAACATCGTTCTTATAAAGGAACAGTTCCCCGCAGGCGCGGTACCACATACGGTCTTCGGAAAATGCGAACAGCTCGCGGCGTCCGTCGTAATCCTCGGTGATCGACTTGTCCGTGATCTTTACGGGTTCCTCTCCCGCAAGAGCAGTCTCCCGGATGATCTCGTAGGCCTCTTCCTTGAGAACTACGAAGCTGCCGGTATCCTTCATCCCGCTGATCGCACAATGAACCGGATAATTCGAAAGATCGGCAAGCCGTTCCTTCTCGGCCTCGGCGATCTCCTTCTTCGCATAGATGCGGCCGACCGAATCGACCAGGTAGTCCCCTGACGCATCATCCTTGACCCGGTAGAGTACGGCCATGGTCATGATGCCGCCCGAAACGATTGCGCCCGCGCGCTCGCCGCGCTGCGTCTTCAAAACATCAACGATACCCGAGCCGACATAAGCCTCTGTATCGACGTCGTTGATCAGCCGGTAGTGTACGTTCTTCAGCACCAGCTCATCCCGGCCGTCAACGTACTTGGCCTTGTCCGTTCCCCACTTCGGACGAAAAGCCAGGAACAGGAACAGTGTCCCGAAGATGACGATCGATCCGATAGCGATCAGCGGATACCATTTTCTGAAAAAGTTAAAAACCAACTTGCTTTCCCCCTGTAAATTACGGCTTTCTAACGGAACCAGCGGCATGCCGCGCCGCACGGAAGCGTAAGGCCCGTGTTCGTAACGGGAAGGCCGATCTCGTCGCCCTGTACCGTTCCGCCGAAACGCGGCGTCAGAACAAGTCCCGCGATGTAAGCCATCATTGCGGGCTGCAGTCCGGTTGTATAGGAATTGATCAAAAAGAACAGCGGATCGTCGCTCAGAACATCCGCGCAGAGTTTTACAAGATCATAGATGGCGTCTTCGATCTTCCACACCTCGTCGTTCGGTCCGCGCCCGTAAGACGGCGGATCCATGATCACGGCGTCGTATCGGTTTCCGCGGCGGATCTCGCGTTCGACGAATTTGCGGCAGTCATCGACGATATAACGGATCGGGGCGTCGGCCAGGCCGGATGCAGAGGCATTCTCCTTGGCCCAGTGCACCATTCCTTTGGAAGCATCGACATGGGTTACCTGCGCGTCGGCTGCAGCTGCGGCAAGTGTCGCGCCGCCCGTGTAGGCGAACAGGTTCAATACTTTAACAGGCTCGCCGGGCTTTTCGGCGCGGCGCTTTTCAATAAGCTCCGAGAACCAGTCCCAGTTGGCTGCCTGCTCGGGAAACAGACCGGTGTGTTTAAAGCTGAACGGCTGAAGATGAAAGCGCAGATTCTTATAGGAAATCCACCACTCTTTCGGAAGGTTGAAGAACTCCCACTCCCCGCCGCCTTTCGCGCTGCGGTGGTAGTGCGCGTTGGGCTTTTTCCAGCCGTAATGCTTCCGTTCGGTGTTCCATAACACCTGCGGATCCGGACGGATCAGAAGAAAGTCGCCCCACCGTTCGAGCTTCTCCTTTCCGGAAGTGTCGATTACCTCATAATCTTTCCAGCCGTCTGCTATCCACATGTTGCATCGTCCTCTTCTTCGTCCGGGCATTCTTTAGAATGCCGCGGGTCTTCGACAGGGCATCCGTCAAGGAATACCGCGGTCTTTGTAAATTATATACCAACTTTGGAAAATGAACAAGTGTAAATATTTTTTACCTTTTTCTACTTGACGAACAGCGGCAAATATAATAAAATGGTAGCAGTCGGGTAACCGAAAATAATGAATTTGTTTGGAGGATGAAAGAATATGGGTATCTTATCCAGATTCAAGGACATCATGTCCGCTAATATCAACGCTCTTCTTGATAAAGTAGAAGATCCCGAGAAGATGATCGATCAGTGTCTGCGCAACATGAACGACGACCTCGTTAAGGTAAAGCAGGAAACCGCTTCCGTTATGGCTCAGGAGAAGGCTTGCAAGCGTCAGCTTGACCAGTGCCAGAACGACATTGATAAGATGCAGAGCTACGCAGTTAAGGCTTTGACCGCAGGCAACGAGGACGATGCGAGAAGATTCCTTGCTGAGAAGGCAAGATTCACCGCAAAGCTCACCGACCTTCAGGCAAACTACGCGGTTGCTCATGATAACTCCCAGAAGATGAGAGACATGCATGACAAGCTTACGATGGACATCAAGGAACTTGAGACCCGTAAGGAAACCATTAAGGGTAAGCTTGCCGTAGCAAAGGCGCAGGAGAAGATCAACAAGATGACCTCCAGCGTATCGAGCGCGAACAACTCCATCGCAAGCTTCGAGCGTTACGAAGCTCTTGCAAACAAGAAGCTGGATAAGGCTCAGGCAGAGGCCGAGCTCAATGCTTCCAATCCTACCAACTCCATCCGTGATCTTACCGCCAAGTACGTTAACGATCCTAACGTTGATGCCGAGCTGGCAGCACTCAAGGCAAGCCTCGGCATGACCGCTGAAGTTGAGCTTCCTCAGTAATGATTGATTAAGCAGGGGCTGTTGTACATTGTGCAACAGCCTCTTTTTCAAAGGTTCTTTACCCGATTTGTCCGGGGCATCTCTTAAAAAGGAGTGGTTCCCATGCAGCCCGAAGCATTAATGCTTTACAAACTGATCGTTCTTTACATGCTCAGCCGTGTGGATTTTCCGATGACCAACTCACAGATCTCGGATTTCATCACCGGCAAAGAGTATACCAATTATTTCAATGTGCAGCAGGTGCTCTCCGAACTCGTTGATGACCAGTATATCAGTCTGCAGGAGACGAAGAACAACTCGCTGTACCGGATCACCGAAAGCGGGAAGGAAACACTGTCTCTCTTCTATCAGCACATTTCCCGCAATATCCGTGACGATATCGATATGTTCTTAACCGATCAGCAGTATACGCTTCGGGAGGAAGTATCCAACATCGCGGATTATTACGAGGTCCGGATGAATGAATACATCTGTGAACTGAAAGTGATTGAGCGCGATACGACCGTCATTGAGATCCGCATTGTGGTTCCTTCCGAGGAGAACGCGAAGACGATCTGCTCCCGCTGGCGCCAGAAGAATGCGGACATATACGCGTACGTGATCAATGCTTTGTTAGGAGACGATCTCCCCTCGGAAACGAAGGAACAATAATCTTCTTTGGGAGTGCGGGGATCTGACACTGTAACATTTTCCGGTCGTGTGGGGATCGGATCAATCAAACGGAAAAGGAGGTACCGTGTATGTATCCGTGGTTTTGGCTCATTCTGTTCCTGGTTCTGCTTGTTGTGGAAGCCGCTACGCTCTCGCTGACCACAATCTGGTTCGCAGGCGGCGCTTTAGTCGCGTTCATCGTAAGCATGATCTTTGATAACCGTGTTCCGGAGTTCATCGTATTCGGCGCCGTATCGCTTGCCCTGCTCTTCTTCGTTCGTCCTTCCGCGCTCCGGCGTTTCAACCGCCGCCGCACGAAGACCAACGTCGAGGCCGTCATCGGCAAGACCGTGCGCGTCATTGAAGCTGTGAACAACCTTGCCGACACCGGGCGTGTGAAGCTCGACGGCATGGAATGGGCTGCCGTCTGTGTGGACGACAATATGACTTTGTCTGTGGGCGAATTTGCCGTCGTCGAAAGAGTCGAAGGCGTCAAACTCGTTATCAGAAATAAATAACGGAGGGGTTTAACTATGTTGCATTTTCTTGAAACCGGCAACTCGATCGACTGGTCCAATCCGGCGATCTGGCTTGTCATTGTAGTAATTATCCTGATTATTTTCTTTGCTTCCTGCCTGAAGGTTGTACCGCAGGCCGAGGCATACATCATTGAGCGTTTCGGTGCTTACCAGCAGACCTGGAGCGTAGGTCTCCATCTGAAGTGGCCCTTCATCGAGCGTATCGCTCTTCGTGTTCTTTTGAAGGAACAGGTTGTCGACTTCCCGCCGCAGCCCGTTATCACGAAGGATAACGTTACGATGCAGATTGATACCGTCGTTTACTTCCAGATCACCGACCCGAAGCTTTTCGCATACGGCGTGCAGAACCCGATGATGGCGATTGAGAACCTGACCGCTACGACGCTTCGTAACATCATCGGTGACCTCGAACTCGATGCTACCCTTACTTCCCGTGAGATCATCAACGGCAAAATGCGCGTCTCCCTCGATGAGGCGACCGACCCTTGGGGCATCAAAGTTAACCGTGTTGAGCTGAAGAACATCATGCCTCCGAATGCTATCCGTGACGCCATGGAGAAGCAGATGAAGGCAGAGCGTGAACGTCGTGAGACCATCCTTATCGCAGAAGGTGAAAAGAAGTCCACGATCCTTGTTGCAGAAGGTAAGAAGCAGTCCGCCATCCTTGAGGCTGAGGCCGAGAAGGAAGCCGCTATTCTTCGCGCAGAAGCTAAGAAGGAAGCTACGATTCGCGAGGCCGAAGGTCAGGCGGAAGCAATCCTCCGCGTACAGAAGGCTAACGCAGACGGTCTCCGTTTCCTGAACGAAGCTTCTCCTTCCGATTCCGTGCTTCGCTTAAAGAGCCTCGAGGCATTTGCCAAGGCTGCTGACGGCAAATCCACGAAGATCATCATCCCGTCCGAGATTCAGGGCATTGCAGGCCTTGCAAGCGGCGTTGTGGAAGCTGCCAAGAAGACAGAGGAATAATGTAAAAAGGCCCGGCTCTTCGGAACCAGGCCTCGCTGTAAACATATACTTGTGTAAAAAAACGGTACCCTCTTGCCGATTGCGGCCGGTGGGTACCGTTTTTCTATTGTCCTTCCTTTTCCGACACCGGAGGTGCCGGGTTTCCTACTGCTCTTCCGTCTCCGGCACGGGCCCGTACAATTCCTCTTCCATTACCTTCCAGACTTCGTCGAAGCCCTGGGCGGTTTCTTTGGACCACGGAATGATTCTCTCGTCCGGTTTCATCTTAAGTTCCTTCCGGATCATCGCAAGCTGTTTCGCAACCTGGCTCCGGTTGATCTTGTCGGCCTTCGTGACAATCACGACCGGACGGAATCCGTTCGCGACAACCCATTCATGCATCTGCTTGTCTCCCGCGCTTGGCTCGTGGCGGATATCCACAAGCAGGAAGATTATCTTGAGCTGCTTCGATGTCACGAGGTAGCGTTCGATCATCTTGCCCCACTTCGCGGAAACTTCCTTCGAAACCTTGGCGTAGCCGTAACCGGGAAGGTCTACGAAATAAAACTCGTTATTCAGCAGAAAGAAGTTGATCGTCTGCGTCTTACCGGGCTGCGAGGATGTTCTCGCAAGCGCCTTGCGGTTTACAATCTTATTGATGAGCGAGGATTTGCCGACATTCGATCGCCCGGCAAATGCGAACTCCGGCCGGAAGTTGTCCGGCAGCTTGCTCGTGATGCCGCATACGGTTTCCAGCTCCGCTGATTTGATGATCATGCCGGTTTCTCCTCTCTGAAAGTGTCTTAAATAACCTCTATTCTACGCGAGTAGAACTGTCTAAACTCATGCTCTTTTAAGCATTTAGAAGAAGCATTCGATCTTACAACACCCTATCTCACAAACGCTTCCGACAGCACCTGGTCCATATTCGTCACATAATGAATATCCATTCCCTCGCGGATCTCCTCCGCGATATCGGCAACATCTTCCTTGTTGTCCATCGGCACAAGAAGCTTGTTGATGCCGACCTTCTTCGCGGCAAGCATCTTCTCCTTGAGTCCTCCGATCGGAAGTACGCGACCGCGCATCGTAACCTCGCCGGTCATCGCCAGCTCGGAATCGACCGGAATACCGGTCACAGCCGAAAGGACTGCGGTAACCATAGTGATACCCGCGCTCGGACCGTCCTTCGGAACGGCTCCCTCGGGAATGTGGATATGAATGTCATGCTTTTCGAACCAATCGTCCGGCACCTCATAAGAGCCGGCAACAGAACGAATGTAGCTGAGACCCGCCGAAGCGGATTCCTTCATAACCTCGCCCATCAGACCGGTCATCTCGACCTTGCCGGTTCCATGCATCGCATTGACCTCGATCTCGAGCGTCGTGCCGCCCATCGATGTCCATGCGAGCCCTCTCGCAATGCCGACCTGCGGCTTACGGATCCGGTTCTCCTTATGATATCTGTAGATACCGAGGAACTCGGGCAGATTCTTCTTCGTAACCGTCACCTTTGCCGTCTCACCGCTCTCCTCATTCTTAAGGATCACACGGCGGCATACCTTGCCGATCACACGCTCAAGTCCGCGGACACCAGCCTCCTTCGTGTAGCAGTCGATCATGTCCTGGATCGCGGCATCGGAAAATGTGATGTCCTTCTTCGTCAGTCCGTGATTCTTAAGCTGCTTCGGAATCAGATGCTCCTTCGCGATATGCATCTTCTCATTTTCCGTATAACTGTTCAGTTCGATGACCTCGACACGATCGAGAAGCGGACGCGGAATCGTCTCGGTCGTATTGGCCGTTGCGATAAATACGACGTGGCTCAGATCAACCGGCTGCTCGATATAGTGATCGATAAAGCGGCTGTTCTGCGCGCTGTCCAAAACCTCAAGAAGCGCTGCGGACGGGTCGCCCTTATAGTCACTTCCGATCTTGTCAAGCTCGTCAAGAAGCATCAGCGGGTTATTCACCTCTGCCTGACGAAGTCCCTGGATGATACGGCCGGGCATCGAAGCAATATAGGTTCTGCGGTGACCCCGGATCTCGGCTTCGTCGCTCACGCCGCCGAGACATACGCGCACGTATTTACGGTTCATGGCTTCGGCAATGCTCTTCGCGATGCTTGTCTTACCGGTTCCGGGCGGTCCCACAAGGCAGAGGATCGGCGTCTCGGCCGAGGATGCCTTCTTCTTAACCGCGAGGAATTCCATGATGCGGTCCTTGACCTTCTGTAAGCCGTAGTGGTCTCTTTCGAGAATGCGGTGTGCCTCCGCAAGGTCAATACGTTCCTCACCCGCCTTATCCCACGGTAGGCTCAAAAGCGTTTCGATATAGTTGCGGATCACCTGCCCCTCGCCGTTGTTCGCACCCATGTTGCTGAAACGGCGGATCTCGGTGTAGATTGCCTTCTTGATATCTTCGGAAGCTTCCAGCTGTTCGGTCTGGGCACGGTACTTCTCCGCGTCGTCCTCGGCATCGTCGCCGAGTTCCTTACGGAGCACTTTGATCTGCTCGCGCAGCACATATTCTTTCTGGTTCTTGTCGATGGCTTTCTGCACCTTTGCGTCGATCTCGTTCCGGATCTTCAGAACTTCGATCTCGCCGGCAAGAACCGTGGAAATCTTCTGGTATTGGATGATGTCATTCTCCGACTCTAAAATATCCTGGCGGAAGCGAACCGGGATCGGCATCAGGATCAGAATCTGATGCATCAGCATCTTCAGGTCGCGGATCCGAAGAAGGTTCGTACGCACTTCCTTCGGCATCTTCGTATTGACGAGGAAGAACCTCTGAACGGTGTCATGGAGCGAACGGAACAACGCTTCCTGCTCGATGCTGCTCATACCGACCTCGTCTAGCGGCATGCTCTCCGCCTCTACGCTCGGACCTTCCGGACGCTCAAACCACTGCACGATGCGCGCACGGATACGGCCGCGCAGCACCACTCTGGTCTGGTTGTTCGGCAGACGCAGGATCTGCGTGATCTCCGCAACGGTTCCGACTTCGAAGACATCCTCCAGACGCACCCTGTCGTCGCCCTCTTCCTTGCGGAGCGTTACGAACACCTTGTGCTCCTCGCGAAGCGCCCTGCGAGCCGCCTCCGCGTCTCCGTTATCGGACAGTTCGAGCTGCATCACCATGTCGGGAAATACGACCGTATTTGCCAATGCAATGATCGGATAAATGTCATATTTTTCCTGGTCAAACTCTTCCATAATTCTCCTCTTTCAAGTTGCAAAGAGCCTGCCTCTTGTGGCAGACTCTTACAATTCGTTAAGCTGTTTCCGGCTCCTCGGCCTCGGCTTTTCTGCCTGCGGTCCGGATCAAAACCGGTTTCTCCTTTCCTTCGGCTGCTTCCTTTGTGATGATGCAGCGGACAACGTTGTCCTCCGAAGGAATTTCATACATCGGGTCGAGCATGATGGACTCCATGATCGCACGAAGACCTCTCGCTCCCGTCTTTCGCTCGTTGCTCCGGCGTGCGATCTCGCGGATCGCTTCAGGCTCAAATTCGAGCTCAACGCCGTCCAGGCGGAACATCTCCGCATACTGTTTTGAAATCGCGTTCTTGGGCTCTGTGAGAATCCTTACGAGGGCATCCTCATCCAGCATATCGAGCGCAACCATAACCGGCACACGTCCCACAAACTCGGGGATCATACCGAACTTGATCAGATCATGCGGAAGTGCCTGCCGGAACAGGTCTCCGATGTTCTCCTTGCGTCCGCCCTGCACATCCGCCTCAAAGCCGATGGACTTCTGGCCGATACGTGCCTCGACAATCTTTTCAAGGCCGTCAAATGCACCGCCGCAGATGAACAGGATGTCGGTCGTATTGATGTGGTACATCTCCTGCTGGGGATGTTTCCGGCCGCCCTGCGGAGGAACACTCGCGTCGGTTCCTTCAAGGATCTTTAAGAGCGCCTGCTGAACGCCTTCCCCGGATACATCACGGGTAATGGACGTATTCTCGGACTTACGCGTGATCTTGTCGATCTCATCGATGTAAATGATTCCGTGTTCCGCTCTCTTGATATCGTAGTCGGCAGCCTGGATGATCTTCAGAAGAATGTTCTCCACGTCTTCTCCGACATAGCCTGCCTCGGTCAATGCCGTAGCATCGGCGATCGCGAACGGTACGTTCAGAATCTTGGCAAGTGTCTGCGCAAGATAGGTCTTTCCGGAACCGGTCGGACCAATCATCAGAATGTTGCTCTTCTGCAGCTCAACATCCAGATTCTTCTTCGCAAGCACACGCTTGTAATGGTTGTAAACGGCAACTGCCAGCGTCTTCTTGGCATCATCCTGTCCGATGACATACTCGTCCAGGAAAGCCTTCATCTCGACCGGCTTCACCAGATTGATTCCTTCTTCTTTCGCGAGCTCATCCTCGTCATCGCTGTAGTACAGTTCTTCACGAAGGATGTCGTTGCAGAGTCCGATACACTCATCGCAGATCCGGACGTTATTCGGACCGACGATCAGCTTCCGTACCTGCTCCTGCGTCTTTCCGCAGAAGGAACAGCAATTTGATTTGTCTCCTCTTGCCATTAATTATCTCCTCGGGTTGTGTGCTAGCGGCTCGTAATAACCTTGTCGATCAGGCCGTAGGCAACTGCGTCCTCAGCTGACATCCAGTTATCGCGGTCGGTGTCGGCAGCAACGGTCTCGTAATCCTTGCCACAGTTCTCGGCAAGCATACGATTCAGTTTCTCCTTGGTCTGCAGGATGTGCTTCGCGGCAATCTCGATCTCGGTTGCCTGACCCTGCGCACCGCCGAGCGGCTGGTGAATCATAATCTCGGAATTCGGAAGCGCCATACGCTTTCCCTTTGTGCCGCCTGCAAGGAGGAATGCTCCCATGCTGGCTGCCATGCCGACACAGATCGTGCATACATCGCATTTGATGTAGCGCATCGTGTCGTAGATTGCCATGCCCGCGGTTACGGAACCGCCGGGGCTGTTGATGTAAAGGCAGATATCCTTCGTCGGATCCTCGGACTCGAGGAACAGAAGCTGCGCTACGACAAGGCTTGCCGTAACCTCATTCACTTCTTCACCAAGGAAGATAATTCTGTCCTTTAACAGTCTGGAATAAATGTCATAAGACCGCTCGCCGCGGCTTGTCTGTTCAATGACATAAGGTACTAAACTCATGGTAACCTCCCGTTGCGGAGCAAATGCCCCGTGATAACGCGTCCATAGGGACACGCCGTCGCCGCCGGTCAATTACTGCTCTACCGCGTTGTCCGCTACAAGCGTAACTGCCTTCTGGCAGGCAAGATCAAGGCTCATGTTCTTGAGGTTGTCCTCACCCATGTACTCCTTAACCTGCGCAACTTCCATATGATACTGATCGGCCATCTTCTGAAGCTCGGCCTCGATCTCGTCATCGGATACGGTGATATTCTCAGCCTTTACGATGGCTTCGAGAACGAGACGGGTGTTGATCCGCTTCTCAGCCTGGGGCTTCATCTGGTCAAGGAACGTCTTCTTATTCAGACCGGTGAACTGGAAATACTGCTCAAGCTTAAGACCCTGAGACTGGAGACGGTATGCGAAATCCTCCGCCATCTGCTCCTGCGTGGACTGGATCATTGCTTCCGGAACTTCCATCGTTGCGTTGGCAACTGCCTTCTCGATCGCCTGGTCCTCTTTCTTGGTCTGTGCTTCCTTCGTCTTCTTCTCGGTCAGGTTCTTCTTAATGTCTTCCTTGTACTCTGCAAGGGTGTCAAACTCGGAAACCTCGCTTGCAAACTCGTCATCAAGTTCCGGAAGTTCCTTTGCCTTGATCGCGTTAACCTTGCACTTGAATACAGCGGGCTTTCCTGCAAGTTCCGGAGCATGATACTGCTCGGGGAACGTAACGTTTACGTCGCACTCTTCACCGATGCTCTTGCCGATCAGCTGATCCTCAAAACCGTCGATAAAGCTGTGGGAACCGATCACAAGCGGATGATTCTCGCCCTTGCCGCCGGCAAATGCAACGCCGTCGCAGAATCCTTCGTAATCGATCACAGCGGTGTCGCCGTCCTGAACCGGGCGATCCTCAATGTTAATCTCTCTTGCGTTCTGCTCCTGCGTCTTCTTAAGCTCTGCCTCGATCTCCTCGTCGGTAACTTCGATCACGGGCTTGTCAACCGTAACACCCTTGTACTCGCCGAGCGTAACCTCAGGCTTCTTCGCTACGGTAGCGGTGAAGATGAAGTCCTTGCCGGACTCGATCTGCGTAACATCGATCTCGGGACGGGATACGATCTCTACGCCGCACTCCTCGGCTGCCTTCTGGTAAGCATCGGGGATCAGCAGATTTGCTGCCTCTTCGTAGAACATCTCCTTGCCGTACATCTTCGCAACAACTGCAAACGGAGCCTTTCCTTTACGGAAGCCCTGAATGTTCAGTTTATTCTTGTTCTTCTGATAAGCCTGCTCAATTGCCTTGTCAAAATCCGCAGCCGGACAGTCAATTGTCAGCTTAACCATATTCTTTCCTAAATCTTCAACTTGATAACCCATGACGGTATTCCTCCTTGTACAGCCGGACCTCTACGTCTGCTGCATTCCTTTCTAAAACTCACGAATAAATATTATAGCACAAATCCCGCGTAAAATCCAGTTATTTTTTCTTGTCGGTAAAGAGCGTCTCAAAATCCTCCGGAGGCATCGGTGCGTTGAGCTTCCGTTTCTCTCTTGCCTTCACCAGACCGGAGTATTCCGGATTCTTCATGATCGCGCCGGCAGGCAGATCTTTCGGTGCCTCGCTGATCGCGCATTGTGCCAGATAAGAATCGATATCCACATGGAATCCGAGGTTCTGGAGTTCCTGTAAGATCGTCATAGCGGAGTTGAAGCTTTCGGTGCTCAGCTGGCCTTCCGGAGCGACGATCTCGATCAGTCCGGACGGGATGCTGTAGCGCTGCTGAAGGAATTTCACGCGGTTCATGAAGTCCGCGCTGAACATGTACTGCCAGGAAAGCCTTAGCGTGATCATCGGCGGTTCCGCTCCGCCGTCGATCCATTCGCGAAGCAGCCTGCAGGTCTCACGATGTACGTAATAATCAAGTTCGGTGACAAATCCGTTCTCCTCGAAGATCGGCTGGAACGAGCACGGCTCGATCACCTGTCCCTCGGCCGTGATCCAGCGGACAAGTGCTTCCGCCCCGATGATCGAACCGGTCTCGGGTTCGCGCTTCGGCTGGAAGAATACCTTGAACTCGCGGTTGCTCATGGCGTCGCGCATCGAATGCTCCACGAACTCGCGGAAGCTGTTCACGGCGCGCAGGTCCTCTGTATAGAACGCGATGGCCACGGTCGGAGGATCCTGCATGCTGCCGATGCTTCTTGCCGCGACCTTCGCGCGGTCCATAGCCTCGGGAACGCTGTTCTCGTGATTGATAAACTTATAAATGCCGCACCATACTTTGAGCTGCATATCCGGGTACAGCCGGATAACCGCCGTATGTGCCGCTTCCATCATCATCGACAGTCTTGCTTCGGTACGCTCCCTGTCGTCGTAACGGATCATCAGCATGAAGTTCGCGCCGCTCTGGCGGGCGAACAGTTCGTCAGCCTTCAGGAACGAATTGAGCGTTGCCGAGAATACCTTCAGCAGCTCGTTACATGCGGAATAGCCCCACACGTCGTTCAGGTCGCCGAACTGCGGGAAGTAAAATGCGACAAAGCATACATTGGACTTCTCGTGTTCGGATACGTAACGGTTCGCGTCCTCTTCGAACTTCTCGATGGTCAGGCGTCCGGTGAGCGCGTCTCTTGCGCGGACACGTTCCACGAATTCGGTCACGTCCGACCAGCACAGAAGCACCTGGTTGCCTTCCTTTTCCTCAACGAGCGAGGCGCTTGTCGAGATCCAGCGCTTCTGCTTTTCGTAGTAGGACTCGGTCGTAAATACCTTGGTCTTCTTCGTAAGGCCGGCAACCGGGCAGTTCACGCACGGTTCCTTGCGTCCCATGATGGCGCTGAAACATTTTTCGCCGGAATGCGCTTCCGGATACTGCCGTCCGGTATAGTCGCCAACATAAACGAGTTCGAATGTGTCAGGATGGATCGCGTAGTTGGTGATCTGCTGGTTCTCGATGATGGCCCGCGCGTAGCTGACTTCCTCATCGAGCATTTCCTTCGTTCTCGAGCGGTCGATATAGATGCCGATCAGCCGACCGATATGCGTCAGTATATCCTGTTCTTCCTTCGTCCAGTTCGCGCCAGCTTCCTTCGTGAACGTTAAGAAGGCAAATGTGTCTTCCCGGTCGAGGATCACGTTCTGGAAGATCGACTCGTTCGGGTAGAATTCCTTCATCTCGTCCGGAACATTAATCCCGAGCTGTGAGGAATCGGTGCAGATGAAGACGCTGTCATTCGAGAAGCGGTGACGGAGGTCTCTGCGCGCTCCGCGAAGGATCTCTTCATACGCCTTCACATGCGGGTTCTCACCGTTCTCCCAGTTGCAGCGCAGATGAAGAAGCTGCTTCTCGGGATCGATAATGACCGCGTAGATGCGCTTGTAACCGTAGTATTTGCCGATCTCGCCGAAAATCGCGGTAAGGTCCTCGTCGCCGGTACCGTTGGCAGCCAGCATATCGAAGATCATCCCGACGATATTCTTCTCAACCGGACCGTACTGCGTCTGCTGTTCGCGTTCGACGATCTTCTTGGCCTCGGGCTTCTCGGCGGGCTCCTCCTCTTTGCGGGCGGGCCGGTACATCTGATGCTCCTCGAGAGACTCGTCATAGATCGTACAGTTGTTATTCGGATTCTTACGCGACTCTTCAATCGCGCGCAGTGCCTTGCGGTGCAGACTTGCATAGTCGCGGCCGTCCTTCGGGAAGACCGAAACGCCGATGTTCAGCTCAACGCTTCCGCCGCGCTTCAGTTCAATACGCTCTGCTGCTTTACCAACCGCACGCGCGATCGCGTAAACCTCGGCAGGCGTACGGATATCATTCTTGAGCATGATGAACTCGCCGTCCTCGGTATGCGCGATGCAGTCCGACGCCATAAATACCGAGCCAAGTCCGCCGGCCATCTTCTCAAGCACATACTCCGCATATGCGTGGCCATAGGTATCGGTGATCGAACTCAGGTTATCGACTCCGAGTACGAAGAACACGATGCGGTCGTTCTCGCTGCTGTCCTTGATCATGTCTTCTAGGCGCTCGCGGATCGCGTTGCCCGTCAGCAGGCCGGTCACGCTGTCTCGGTCGGCTTCGCGCACGGTCACCTGCTCCATCTTCTTCTCTTCGTCGACATTCACGGTCCGCCCCATAACGCGGGCGGGCAGTCCCTTGCTGTTGAATACGGTATAGCCTTCGTAGCGGAGCCACATGGTCTTGCCCGGTTCCACATACGAACGGATGTCATAGGAAAATGTCTCGTCGCCGTTCTGCAGACTGCGGCAGAGCGTTTCGAAAAGCGGAATATCCTCTTCATAGATCAGGCCGGACGCCAGCATGTTATTCCTAAAGTTCGGAATTCTGAGCCGGTCCTTCTCTCCCATGCCTTCCCCAAGGCGGCTCTGGACAAGGATTCCGGTGGACACGGTATATTCCCAAAGACCGCAAGTCACCATGCCGGAAATAAGACGGTACTTCGCCCGCTCGATCTCCAGTTCCTGCTCCAGTTCCTGTATTCTGTTATCCCCGTTCTGATTGGTGTTCGCCATCCGGTTAACCTCCTCCTATCGCCCTTTTCAACCCCATGAAAAAGGACAATATATCACTCTTTATCTTACACCATCCCGACCGGAAAATCCAACAGTTTTCGACCCCGTCACCCAAAAATCCCGCGGAACCGGCATTTTTCCTGCCGAATTCCGCGGGATTCTGCTTTTCTGACAAATTATCTTACATCTCTCCCGGACGGGTTACGATTCCGTTTCTTCTGCCCATCCATACCGCTCTAGTTCTCGCGGAGCTTCAGCGTATATGTGCGCCCCGTTTCGAACGTGAATACTTCACTGCCGTTCATCTTCAGCCGCGAATAGTTGCCGGACGGTCCGAACATTTCCACAACACCGAACCATGGTGCTTCCTCGTCTGCATACGCCACGTTGAACGTGTACTGTCCCGCGGGCAGATTGACCGATACGGTCTCTCCTTTTCCGATGAACACACAGCTTGTGATCTTCTCACTCGATCCTTTCACCGCGTAAATCTTGACGCAGTTGCAGCAGCCGTCATCGGCCGGCGGTTTGATCGTCAGCCGGAAACTGTCCGTCCCGACATTGCCCTGGGGATCATGGTATATCTCGCCGGTAACCGGCTTATCCGATATGCAGTTATCCATGAAGCGTTTCGCGTAACGGAAACTGCCGAGTTTCTGAAAGAGCACATAGGCACTGTAATATTCTTGCAGGCCGTAAAGCCGTACTGCACGGGCATAGTCTGCCTCTTTGGAGCACATCTCGAGCAGTTTCGCGCGTTCCTTTTCCGGAATGCTGTCCGCATATCCGGCGCTGAGGATTCTATACGCCTCTTCATACTGCTTTTCTTCCATCAGGCGTTCCACATCTTCCGCGGCAAGTTCTCTCGCGCAACGCTCGCCGACTCCTTCGGTGTCGGGATAGTTCCCCGACTCTTTCAGGCTGTCGCGGGCTTCGTTGTAACGGCCCTCCTTCAAATACGAAACGGCTTTTTCATAAGCCTCAGCCTTCTTGCATTCCTCGTACAGAACATTGGCATCGCGGAAACCATTCAGGAAATACTCCCGTGCCTCAGAGTATTGGCCGGCATCCATGGCTGCCTTTCCTTTCAAGTAGGTCACGCCTGCAGTTGCGAAATGAGCCATGTATTCCGAGCGGCGGTATTTGCCGAGTTTCTCGAAAAGCTGTAAAGCCTTTTCGTACTTTTCCTCCTGAATCGCCTGCATTCCCTGATAATAGAGACGCGCTTTCTCTTTCTTCTCGATATACGGGCGGGCATACTGCGCATAAAAGAACATGCCCACGGCACACAGCCCGGCCACAAGAATGATGATCATCCTGAGCCGTCTACTCTTCGCTTCGCGATTAATCTCATCCTGTTCCATAAAGCCTTCTCCCTTCCGGTTCCGGCACGCCTCTTTCAGGCTCCGCTGCCGCAAACCTTCCTCCCCAATACGGCTATTTTATACGGTAAACAGTTCTCCGGTATACTGGATTCCGGTCCCGACACGCTTTGCTTCCTCGGGTGAAAATACGGAAAGCAGCGCCAGTGCAAACGGGATCGCAACACCCATTCCTTTACCGGTAATGATGTTGCCGTCAATGACAACGCTGTCACCGGACACCTTCGCGCCGAGGAGCTTGTCCTCGAAGCCCGGATAGCAGGTCGCTTTACGGCCTTTCAAAAGGCAATTCATACCGAGAACGCTCGGTGCCGCACAGATGGCCGTGATGTACTTTTCCGCATCGCGGTAAGCCATCAGAACATTACGAAGTCCTTCGTGCGCCATCAGTGCATTGGTTCCCTTCAAGCCGCCCGGAAGAACGATCATGTCGCCGTCCAGACAGGCATCCTCATCAAACAGTACATCCGCTCCGAACGGAATCGCATGGGAGCCGAGAATCTCCTTCTTGCCGGTCACGGAAACCGTAACCGTCTCGACGCCGCCTCTACGCAAAATATCAACAACAGTAAGCGCTTCGATCTCCTCCACGCCATTTGCCAAAAATACATAAACTTTAGCCATAAACGCCTCCTTTTCCGTCATTATCAAACGGTTTTGCGTAATTTTCTGTACTGTATCATATTTTTACGGAAAATGCAATCTCGTTCTGCCCGAACGCTTCTTTCCTACATCCGGAAAAGATGGAAAATAACATTGCGAAAACCTCCGGAAAGCATTATGATAACAGTATTAACGTAATAACTTCGCCCGAAGGGCGACGAAGAGGAGGTTCCCTTGATTAACAAAAAACTGACCGTCAAGGCTTCCCAAAAGGGAGCGAAGATCAACAAGGAGATTTACGGACATTTTTCCGAGCATCTCGGCCGCTGCATCTATAACGGCATCTATGTCGGCGAGGATTCCGACATTCCGAACACGAGAGGCATGCGCAACGACGTTGTTGAAGCCATGAAAGAGATGGGTATTCCGGTACTCCGCTGGCCGGGCGGCTGCTTTGCCGACGAGTATCACTGGATGAACGGTATCGGACCGAAGGAAAGCCGTGTAAAGATGATCAACACGAACTGGGGCGGCGTAACCGAGGACAACAGCTTCGGTACCCACGAGTTCATGGATCTGTGTGACCAGATCGGCTGTGAGCCGTACATCAGCGGCAATGTCGGAAGCGGCACCGTTCGCGAGATGTCCGAGTGGATTGAATATATGACGAGCGATAACGTATCGCCGATGACCGACCTTCGTAAGAGGAACGGACGCGAGAAGCCGTGGCATCTGAAATACCTCGGTATCGGTAACGAGAACTGGGGCTGCGGCGGTTTCATGACGCCCGAGTACTATGCGAACCAGTACCGTCAGTTCCAGCAGTTCTGCAAGAACTACGGCGACAACAAGCTTTATAAGGTTGCCTGCGGCCCAAACGGCGGTGACACCGCATGGACCGACAAGCTCATGTCGATGCTTAACCCGATGATCGCCGGTGCGATCAGTCTTCACTTCTATACCGTTCCTACCGGCAAATGGGAAGACAAAGGTCCCGCTACCGGATTCGACGAGAAGCTTTACAACGAGACGATCCGCGAGACCCAGAAGATGGAGCCCATCATCATGGACCACCTTGCCGTAATGGACCGTCACGATCCGGACCACAAGATCGGTCTTGCCGTTGACGAATGGGGCTGCTGGTATAACGTTGAGGAAGGCACCAATCCGGGCTTCCTGTATCAGCAGAATACGATGCGTGACGCAATCGTTGCTTCTGTCAACCTGAACATCTTCAACCGCCATGCGGACCGTATCGTAATGGCGAACATCGCGCAGGTCGTAAACGTTCTGCAGTCCGTCATCCTGACCGAAGGCTCGAAGATGCTGAAGACGCCTACCTACTATGTATTCAAAATGTACAAGCCGCATCAGGAGGCAGCTCTTGTCGAGGCAATGCTTGAGGATACCGCGTTCGATCATGACGGCATCAGCTACACGGATGTTTCCGTTTCCGCTTCCGTTAAGGATGACACCCTCTTCGTAACACTGAGCAATGCAAACCTGAAGGAAAGCTACACCATCGACACCGTTCTCGATGAAGCATTCGGTTCTTACGAGGCACGCATCCTGACCGGAGCGATGGGCGACCACAACACCTTCGATCAGCCCGACAACGTATTCGACAAAGCTTACGACGGCGTCAAGCTTTCCGGCAAGGAAGCTTCCATCGTTCTTCCGCCTGTCAGCGTTGTAACGATCGCATTCAAGAAATAATATGGATACAACGAAAATTCCCTGTCGGCGCTGCCTTTTCGAAGGCGTCGACAGGGACAAAGTAATGAATATGATTCAGGAATATTTAGAGGCGCTTTCCGATGAGGAACGCGCCTCCGATTCCTTATACCATGAACGGCTCAATGTCTGCGGCGGATGCTCCCGCCTGGAGAACGGACTCTGCGTAATGTGCGGCTGCTTCGTCCTCTACCGCGCCGGGAAGACCGACTCAAAATGTCCCGTAGACAAGTGGTAGCCTTCTCCGTCTGAATCTCTTAGGAGTTATTCTCTTCTGTGTTCTTCTCTTCTGCAGGTTCTTCCGGTGCGGAAACTCCTTCTTTCGGTTCCGCCCCTGCAATCTTCTTTCTGCTCCGATAATATATAGCAAGTCCGGCTGCTGCCAATACCGCTACAACTGCGCCCGCTACGATTAGGATGATTGGAACAAGACTGTTCGTCTCCTTTTCCGCCTTATCTTCAGTGGATTCTTTCTCCTCAGTTGCCGTAGGTGAAGGGGTTGCCTCCCCGTTCGGAACTTCCGTCGGTTCAGGTGCCGAGGTCGGCGTGAGGGTTGCCGTAGGCGTAGGGGTCACAGTCGGTTCCGGAAGTTTTTCGAAAGTGACCGCGATTTCGGCATCTCCTTCCACACGAAACAGGTTTCCTTTCTCCTTTTCCGCATTTATCACACCGGTCACTTCTGCCAGCTGATAGCCCTCCTCCGGGGTAACTTTTACGAATGCGTACATCCTTCCGATGATCTGATTCCCGTCCAGTTTTCGGAAAGGATAGGTGTAATCTCCGTTAACCAGCCGGATCGTGTCTTCTGAAGCCCCCGGCTGCATTTTCTCGTAATAGGGGATATCAATATTCCAATAGCTATTGCAGAAGAACAGTTCCGCCGTTCCGCCCTCTCCGACCGAAAGCGAAACCGTATGGAATTCCGGTGCTTTGTTGCAGACAAATGTGATCTTCTTCCCGGCACCGAGATAATCATCTGCGGGAACCGGATAAGACTTTCCGAGACTGTAAGTCGGAAGCGGAAGCGCCGCCGACCATTGACCGTTCTCAATAACCCAGAAATCCGCATTTCCGTCCCGGTCAATGTCATAATAATCGGGCTTATCCGCCATTTCAAAAGCCTTCAGAGATTCTCTCAGTTTTTCGGGATAATAGTACCCCCAGTTCCCGATCTCTCCACTCATATCGATTTTGTAAGGATTCCGGCTGACATTGAATTTCAATACGATACGATTATAGGGTAATCCGGGTGTTTCCTGCTTCAGCGTGAACGAGTCTTTAACACTGCGGAACGGGATCGCGCTGACCCACGTGCCGTCCCCCTGGAAATTAATCTCAATCTCGTAAGTTCCGTCCCCGTCCAGATCGATCAAACCGGGAAACCCGTCCCACTGCAGCGCTTCGGTAAGGCATATGATTTCTTCCTGCTTCAGGAAGCCGAAATCGCCGACATGAATCGTTCCCGTTCCCTGCGGTGCAAAAACGGCATTCACGGTTACATCATGTGCCGGCATGACAAAACACTTGTAAAAATTTGTGAACTCGTAATCCGTGGGGAACTCCATATTGCCGGACTGCCAGTTCTTCAAATACTTACCGTTCGGGCATTGTGAAGCCTCAAGGTTTATGAGCGTTCCCGGCGCCGCCTTTACGATGTATTCCTTTTCCCCGTCACGATCCGGAAGCGTTCTGTATGCTTTGCATCCGTTCACCTTGATCGTGTATTCCTTCTTCACGTCGGAGGGTACCGGCTTAAACGTAACGGTTTTAAATCCGTTATCTTCCGCTCCCTGTAAAGTTACGGTTTTACGCAGGCTGTTTCCGGGAAGCGGTACCGCAAAAAGCTGCGGAATTCCGTACATCATATATCTTCTCGGGACAAATGCAACGTCATAGGTCCCGTCTCCGTCAACATCCATCTGATAAGATTCCGAGTAATCATCGTCACCGGAAGCAAATGTCGCCATCCGTTCCGGATACTGCCTGAAAAGCATTCCCGTTTCAAATCCGCCCGGGCAGCGATAATACCCTTTATTCCCGAAATCAACGGTGAAAGAAAGCTTCTCTTCCTCCTGCCCATCCGTTCCTTCCGAAAAGGCGACCGGTACCGTGCCAATCATCAGCGCGCACAGAATGACGCTCCAAACCGTAAACATGATTTTTCTCATCTTTCCTACCCCCGAATAACGTCTGATATTTTTCCCGTTCGCGGCCGGCGTTTCCCCGTTCCGTCTCATGGTCCGTTATTTCTTCTTTTTGTTCCGGATCAGAACCACAGCCGTCAGTCCGCCGATCAGAAGAAGCACGGGAATGATAATATAAAACGGATTAAACCCGTCTTCTCCCTTCTTTCCGGCATCCGTCTCATCTTCCTTAGGAGCGGCCGTCGGTGTAACATCCGCATCCTGCGTCGGTGTTACAGTCGGAGTCGGAGTTGCCGTCGGTGTCACCGTCGGCTCGGGTTCTTCAATCTTCTTAAACATTACCTTCAGAGCGGCATCCGTGTCCTTCAGAACGTACAAGTATCCTTTCTCTTCCCAAAGCCCGTTGCTTGTTACCTGATCGATCTCATATCCCTCATCCGGCGTGATCATCAGATAAATCACCATCTCCGGAAAGAGAAGGATGTCGTCGTCCTTTGCAAACTTCACATCCTTGCCCTTTATGCTCAACGTGAGCGCCGAATCATCCACGGACTGCACCATAACGTATGCACTCGCCTCCGGTCTATCGAAATAAGCCCGGGTGTAATACATCTCGGCAGTTCCGCCTTCGCCTGTCTCGAGAGAAACCTTTACCGGCTTCATCTCATCCTTTAGGACAAATTTGATCGGATGCTTCCAATTATTCAGCTTGTTCGCAGGGATCGTATATGACTCTCCGCAGCTGTACGTGGCAAGAGGATAGAAGTAATTGCCGCCCGGTTCGAGCCAGATATCAAACTTTTCGTCACCGTTCAGGTCATAAAAACCCGGTTTTTCTGCAGACTCAAACGGTTCCAAAAAGGAACTGAAGCTGATCTTCTCCTCAATGTTATAATAATTTTCAACCGGCTTACTGATATCCACTTCATACGGTTTCCGTCCGTCCGGGAAGTGAATCGTTACGCGGTTATACCGTTGCCCGGGGTTCTCTCCGGATATCGTATAAGACTCTCCGATACTGCGGTACGGATAAGACACCAGACGGAATTGCGTTCCGAGATTGCTCACCCAGACATCGTATGTCCCGTCGCCGTCGAAATCATACCGTATCTCCTCCCCCTTAATTGTCGTAAAGGCCCCCCAAAGGTCATTTGAAAGCCAATCATCATCTTTCGGATCCACCTCAATAATACCGGTTTCCTGCGGTGCCATAACGATTGTCAGTGTCACATCATGTGCCGGCATCACGAAGGACAGCGCAAACTCCTGATCGGCGTCATACGGGAAATCCACATCGTTGCAATCGATTCTTCGCACATATTTTCCGCTTACCGGATCAGCAGACACCAAGACAGCTTCGCCGGGTTTTGCTTTTATTACAGATGCAAAGTCCTCCGAAGACCAGGCTCCCTTTGCCTTACCGCCTTTGACCTTAACCGTATACTCTTCTTTTACCTTGGTCTTCGGCGGAATAAACGTTATCGTCCCGAAAAGCCTGCTTGCCTCATTTCCCTCAATAACGATCTGTTCTTTCAGGCTGTTTCCGGGAAGCGGAACAATGACCCAGTTGCATCGGTAATCCATTCTCACATAGTAACGTAAAGATATTCCGATATCCTGCGTTCCGTCGCCGTCCAGATCGGCCTTGATATCCCATATATCGTCATCGTCCGATTGTACCTTTTCCCCGAGAAATGCCTCCCAGTCCTGCGCATAGCATTCCCTTTTCCCGAGTTCTTCCGAGTACCAATAACCTTTCTCTCCGAAATCAACCGTAAAGGACAGTTTCTCCGAAGCGTCCCCCTGCCCCGCGCTTTCCGCGGATACAGACCTCCCTTGAATCGGCAACAGGATTACGGCCGCTAAAACAAGTGCCGTAACCGCCTCACGGATTCTTCTTTTCATCTTCTGATCCCCCTTTTCTTCTTTCCTTTCAAACGCACGAAACAGCCGTACTGCTGCACGGCTGTTCATGTATTGTTTACTTATCTCTCATCGATCGGCACATAGTCGATCTCGTCGCACACGCTCTTATAGGCCGGACGGATAATCTTTCCCGCGTTGATCAGTTCTTCCATGCGGTGCGCGCTCCAGCCCGCGACTCTCGCCACCGCGAAGATCGGGGTGTAGAGTTCCTCGGGCAGACCTAACATCTGGTAGGCAAATCCGCTGTAAAAGTCCACGTTGGCGCTGACGCCCTTATACATGCGGCGCTCCGAAGCGATTACCTTCGGTGCCAGTTCTTCAACAAGCTGATAGAGGGCAAATTCCTTATGCATGCCCTTTTCCTCAGACAGCTTCTCTACAAAGCCCCGGAACATAACCGCACGTGGATCGGATACCGAATAGATGGCGTGTCCCATGCCGTAGATCAGGCCCGCACAGTCAAATGCCTCCTTGTGAAGAAGCGCCCGCAGATACGTCGCGACTTCCTCTTCGTCGGTCCAGTCCTTCACCTTTTCCTTCATATCGGCGAACATCTCGACAACCTTCATGTTCGCGCCGCCGTGCTTCGGTCCCTTTAAGGATCCGAGCGCCGCCGTCATGGCCGCGTAGGTATCGGTTCCCGACGAGGTGACAACGTGCGTCGTAAAGGTCGAGTTATTACCGCCGCCGTGCTCTGCATGAAGGATCAGCGCGATATCGAGAACCCGCGCCTCGAGTTCGGTATACTGACTGTCCGCACGCAGCAGATGCAATATGTTCTCCGCTGCGGAAAGGTCGGTTCTCGGACGGTGGATGATCAAAGCCTCGTCCTTATAATAGTACCGGTGCGCATGGTAGCTGTACACGGTAAGCATCGGGAAGATAGAGATCAGCTGGATGCACTGGCGAAGCACATTCTCAAGCGATGTATCTTCCGGATTGGTGTCATACGAGTACAGGGTCAATACGCTTCGCGCAAGACCGTTCATCATATTCGCACTCGGTTTTTTCAGAATGACGTCCCGGACAAAGCTGCTCGGAAGCGTCCTGTAATACCCTAACAGATTCGTAAAATCCGTAAGCTGCTTCCTGTCCGGAAGCTTTCCGAACAACAGAAGATATACGGTCTCCTCGAAACCGAACCGGTTCTCGGAAACGCATCCCCTCACAATATCTTCCACATTGATTCCGCGGTAGAACAACTTGCCCGGGCATTGCTGCTCCACGCCGTCGACTACCTTCAGTGTGCGGATCTCGGATATTTCCGTAAGCCCCGCAAGTACTCCTTTACCGTTCAAGTCTCGGAGTCCGCGTTTCACCTCATAACGGTTGTAAAGTTCCGGATCGATGTTGCTGTTCTCCCGACAGATGTCGGTCAGTCTGCGAATATCGTCCGTAATGTCCGAATAGTTCACGCGTTTAGTTGCCATGGTGATTCCCCCTTTTCATCGGCAGCTTTTTGATTCTCCGGGATAAACCCATTATTATTCTATTTCAGCGCCTTTCTTTTACTCGATCAATGCACCGGAATTGCGAATTCCGTCCACAAACTTCTGCACCTGCTCACGGAAGAACTCTTCGGTTCCTTCGTATTTCTCCATCAGCTGCGCAACCATCTTGTCCTCGGTCGTATCTTCCTTCAGCATTTCCATCATGATCTTGCCGCTCTTGTTCATCTTCACAAGCGCGGAAAATTCCTCCGCATTCTCTCCGACCGCAACGGCAACATAACGGTCGCCGAGCTCACGGATAATAAACTCATACTTCAGTTTCATCTTCTGTTCCTTTCTCCGCCGAAGCAGTCTTCTTACTTTATCGATTATACAATACAGGTATGGCTGTTGTCACGACAAATATGAAGACAAATGCCATGCGGCACCGGTATCGCAGGGAAACCTCATCCCTGTTACTTCTCATATCCGATCAGATAGTAGCATCCGTTCTTGAACGGATAATCCTTCGGAAGATGCACATCGATATAATAGGTTCCCGCGCGCGGGATCACAAATGCGGCGTGCATATAGGTATCGTCCTCAAAGTCGCGGATGTCGATCTGCGGGTCGCGGCGGACGAGAGTCTCCTTCATGACATTTCCCTCGGAATCCCTGATATACGCATAGATATATTCATCATCGTCATGCCAGTACGCGGCAAGATATACACCGATCATGCAGTACTCATCCACATCGATCCGGAATACGTCAACCTCGCCCTTATTCAGATAAGCCGCGGTCCAGTAACCGTTCGCGAGCTTATTGGCGGTGGCGATGGTATCGTTGGACTCGAGTTCGATGGAGGACGCGATCTTGTACACTCCTTCCCCTTCATCGCCGGTCTCAACCGCCGTATAATGCGGCTTTACATTGGCTCCCGTCGCGTTGCCGAACTGATGGATCGTCATCACGTCGGAGCGGTCGATATTCTGCAGTTCCTTGATGGAAACCGCGAAGTTCAGGTTCTGGCCGTCGGTCACCATGAAGGTATTGACGCCGAGCACTTCTCCGAACTCGTTGACGAGCGGGCCGCCGCTGTTGCCGTGTGAGATCGGGGCGGTTGTCTGGATGTATTCGACGCCGTCCATCACACGCGACGCCGTCGAAACAATACCGTTGCTGAACGTGCCGGTCAGCCCGACCGAACTTCCGAGCGTGTATACGGTTTCGCCGGTCTTCACTTCACCCTCGAAGATCTTCACGGGCTTCGTATCGGAAGCAATCGTTCGGATCACGCAAAGGTCGATGTCCTTATCGAAACCCTCCACCTTCGAAACCATGTAATCGATTTCATTGTACATGATGATGTCGGCGGAATAAGCGCCCTCCATCACATGGTAATTGGTCAGCACCGTGCCGTTCTCATCGATGAAGAAACCCGAGCCAAGCGCAATGCCCTGACCGTTCTTGTCATACGTATGGATCTCTACCATGCTGTTCGAAAGCTCTGCGTAAACCTCCTCTGCGGTCGGCACGACGCGTTCCCATTTGGCCGTATATTCCGTGTCCTCGCGCACTATGGTAAGTTCCTTATCCCACCCGAGGAAGCGGTAGCCGTCCTTCTTTACGGAAGGCGCTGCGGGTCTCTTGCCGGAAGCGATCGACTGCTCCGTCTCGCCCGAAACGAGCGTTCCGCCGTCCAGGTTGAACGTTACCTTAATGGCCTTCTTCCACTCGGCAACAACGATCGTATCCTTCGTGATATTGTAAAACTCCGTGTCCCAGCCGCCGAAGATATATCCTTCGCGTACTGCCGTCGGTTCCTTGGCCGCCTCGCCTTTCTCCACGGTCTGCGTGAGCGTTCCCGACACACGGGTACCGCCGTTCAGGTCAAATGTGACCTCATACGGTCCTTCCTTCTTTTGCTTGCCGCCGCAGCCGCCGAGCATCGTGATCAGTAAGACCGCCGTCAGCAGGAGCGCCGTAACTTTTCTCATCCTCATATTGTTTCCTTCCCGACGAAGTTCCCCGCCTCGTCATCCCGCGCTATTGTTCCGGATCCGCGTCATCGATATGATAACGCTTCCGCTCTTCCTCCATAATGCGTTCCGCGGCGGCTGCGCCGATCTCCCGCTCAAGGTCAATCTGTCCGACAACCGATTCGTTCGCGAACGCGTCAAATTCTTCCTTCTTTCCCTCAAGAACCGCCAAAATCCGCTCATCCACCGTGTTGACCGTCAGCAGACGATGCACGGTAACCTTGCGGCTCTGCCCCATTCGATACGCCCGTCCGACGGCCTGTTCCTCCATCGACGGTTTTAACTGCGGTTCACAGAATATAATAACAGAAGCTTCCTGAACATTCAATCCCACACCTCCGGCGATCACCTGGCAGACCAGAACGGTTTTGCCGGGTTCGGTGCGAAATGCGTCCAGAAGTTCCTGTCTGGCCTTCATCGGCATCGATCCGTCGATGATCCCGGCCGATCGTTCTCCGAGCGCCGCATCCACGATCTTCAGCGTATTCCGGAAGAAGGAAAATACGATCACCTTCCGCTGATCCTCTTCCGCCTCCGAAACGATCTCGAGAAGCCGCTGCAGTTTGGACGAACAGCCCGGATTGGTATTCCACGAAACTCTCCGCACTTCCATGAAATTGCCTGTGGCGAGCGCGTCGCAATACGCACCGGTCTCGGGCTCGTTCAGGACGCTCCACTCCTGGATCTCCTCCTTCTCGGGCAGCTCCGTCAGCACCTGCTCTCTGGTGCGGCGCAGGTAAACCGGCGCGATCTCCGTGCGGAACCGGTCCGCATTCGAGATGCCGGTAAGATTCCTTACACGTGCGGCAATCTCAGGCTGCAGGCATCCGATCAGGGATATCATTTCTTCCACGCGGTTCTCGAGCGGTGTTCCGGTCATCATCAGCACACGGTCCGAACGCTCGATCAGATGCTTGACCGCGCGTGTCCGGAGTGTCCCGGAGTTTTTGATATACTGGGCTTCGTCGATGACCAGCAGGTCGACTGCCAGGCCGTTCGGAAGGTCGATCTTGGACGCCGTCTCATAGGTCGTGATGGCCGCGCCGCCGCGCTCCACCCACTCCGTGAGCTCGTCCGTCCGGTCTCCTCCGTAGATCTCATCCACGGGGATGTCACTGAATCTCGCCACCTCACGTTTCCAGTTTACGAGTACGCTTAACGGGCACACAACCAGAAAATGCGACTTCCCCTCTGCGCGCAGATGCGTCATCGCGGCGATTGCTTCGACCGTCTTTCCGAGCCCCATCTCATCGCCGAGAAGCACGCGCTTCCCGTACACAATATATTTCGTTCCGAACACCTGATAACGCCGCAGGTCGGCCTTCAGCCCGGCCGTATGCAGTTCGATTTTATTGACCTCTTCCACGAGTGCACCGGGGATTCCGCCGTAATCGCTCTGCGCCTCGGTGCTTCCTTCCGCAACCGCGAATAAAAGGGCATAGTACCGTGCCGCATCGGTGGAGAATTCCTCCCAAGCCCGCGATTCCGATACCGTTCCGATGCTGCGGAAGCCGTCGATGATCCGGCTTGCTTCATTCGCGTAAAACTCTTTCACATATACTTTCAGTTCTTCATAAGCAAGCTGCGCCTGCTCCTTCTTCTCCCCCGAGGTGAAGAACCATGCCACGGCATTTCCGATACTTTCCGACACTTTCAGCCGTACGGTAATTCCGGAGTGGCTTTCTTCATACAGTTTCTCCGCGGCCTCGCCGAATTCCCGTGCGTGAAGCAACCTGGTAAGGGCGATCAGAAGGCGGGACTGTTCGGGGATCTTCCGGTCGCGGTCAAATTGGACACGGACTCTCCGTCCTGCAGCGATCCGGATCGCGTCGGCGTTACGCTTTGCCTTTTCCGCCATCACCGGACCGACTCCGGGTACGGACTGCAGAGCCGACAGTGAATACCTGCAAACGTCGGCAACGGTACGGATCCCGTGGTCACGGAACGCCTTCACGCGGATGCCTTCATGGGACGCGTTCAGCTCTTCCACATCGTGATCCACGAGCAGGTCCACGGCAAGCGTCTCCCGAAGCGTCCGGTAACACTGCCGGACTGTTTTGCGCAGTTCCAGATGCTCCGCCTTGATCCGGGCGAGTTCCTCGTCCGCGGTCTTGATGGTCTGCGCAAAATCCCTATATTGTCTGCGTTCCTCTGCCCCCATGGCTCCTCCGAACTATAAAAAAAGCGGGCTGCCTGGGCAGCCCGTCAGTGATATTCCTGGGCTAGCTGGATTCGAACCAGCGACTGCAGGGATCAAAACCCTGTGCCTTACCGCTTGGCGATAGCCCAATTATAACACAAAGCCTTTACTATGTACAGAAAAGGCTTTGTCTAAGGGTGGATACTGGGACTCGAACCCAGGGCCTCCAGAGCCACAATCTGGCGCGCTAACCAACTGCGCTATACCCACCATATAAAATTGTTGTGTCCAACAATTGTGCCAGAAGGGATTCGAACCCCCGACACACGGCTTAGAAGGCCGTTGCTCTATCCAGCTGAGCTACTGGCACATAATAAATAAGGCGCCGACCTTCGGTGCCGGTCATAAGGAGAAATATCTCCTCATAACAAGAAGCGGGTGATGGGAATCGAACCCACGTGTCTAGCTTGGAAGGCTAGTGTTCTACCATTGAACTACACCCGCATGTGATAAGTTTGAGGGAAATGACTCGGGATGACAGGATTCGAACCTGCGACCTCTTGATCCCAAATCAAGCACCCTAGCCAAACTGGGCCACACCCCGTCAGCGCTTTCCCATTATATTACAGAGGATTTCAAAAGTCAACAGAAATTTCTGCGTTGCCGCAGAAATTTCCGTGACCGTTTTTTCATTGTTTTTATGCGGCTTTTCGCGCCATTTACCGTTGCCTGTCATTTTCCCGGAAACCTGTTCCTAACGTGTCTCCGGGTACCTGACGCAGCTAACGGATTTCAGTCTTCAGTGCCGAAGCGAACCAGTTCGCATCGTAATCCAACGTGCATAAATGGTAAAGGCAGAAGAAATAGGTCTGCACATCCTCCGCCGGCATCATATTGTCCCCGTACAGAACCAATCCGCCTCTCTGAAGCGCATCATGTGCAGCCTGCGCCGATAACGCATTCACATCGGAATCGTCATAATTGATTGTCCAAGCCGGAAGACCTGCCCCGGAAAGATAATCGTATTTGGCGATCAGCCGTGCCAGTTCAAAGGCATATTTCGCTGCGAATTCCGGATCTTCCGTGGAAGGGGAAACAACCAGTGATGTACTCGGTCCGCCGATACCGCACCCCGTGGAAGCCCTCGTGGAATCGAGCACAGGAAAATCTCCGATCACCGGGTTGCTCATATTTGCCGCAATAGTCGGACTTTGCCAGGATCCGTTGATATAAAATGCGTATTCGCCGTTCAGGAAACGTTGGAAGACATCTTCATTGTCCCGATAGGCATCTTTCGGATCAAAATACCCTTTGCTCACCAATTGCTGCAGAAGTTCTGCGGCCTTTACCACATCGTCGCTGCCCCACGATTTCTCCCCTAAGTACAGTTGGTCAAGTTCTTTCTCTCCGCAAATCTTCAGAAGAATCGTCTCAAAGTATTCCGAGATGCACCATGTCTCATAGGTAACGGACGCGCATCCGAAAGGATAATACCCCATGGCGCGCAATTTGTCACAGCAGATCAACAGCTCATCCCAGGTGTCCGGGACAGCCGAGTAACCGACATCCCTGATGAGATCCATGTTGACAAATAACTGGATGGCGGAATAATTCGTCGGGATTCCGTACTGTATTCCGTCTACCTTCATATTTTTGCACATATGTTCCGGAAGCATCTGCCGATAATCCGAATAAACGTCGTTGAGATTGTATGCGCATCCCTCCTCGACGAGTTCCCGCAGATTCACGGCACTCCACGAAACATAAATGTCCGGAAGGGAATCAGTCGCCACTGCTGACGGCAATTTTACTATGTAGGATTGATTATCAATCCCTTCCCAGGATAAGCGAACGTTTGGATACAATTCGCTCATTTCCTGTATTGCTTTTTCATACGCATAGCGCTGCGAATCGTTTTTAGGCACATTACACCACATGCGAAGCGTCCGCTGCTTGTCCGGCTCTTTGGTCGGTGTAGCGGTTGGCTCAACGGTCGGCTCCGCGGTTGGCATTACCGTGACTTTTTCAGATGTGTCCTCACTTTTTGCTTCTCTTTGTTTACCGCGTTTCACGGGATTCTCTTCCCTTCCGCACGCCGTCAGAAGCATTACGAGAATCAGACAGATAGCAACCCACTTTTTCTTCATTTTGTACCCCCCTTTGTCGTTTCTTTCAATACACCTTCCTCGTTTTTACAAAATACCCTCCTTGATCAACAGTTCCCGCATGGCGCGAAGCGCTCTTCCGCGGTGGCTGATCTCGTTCTTCTCTTCGGGCGGAAGCTCCGCCGTCGTCACACCTCGGTCGGGAAGCAGGAAAATCGGATCGTAACCGAACCCGTTCTCGCCGGCCTGACGATCGTTGATCACACCCTCAACGGTGCCACGCACAACCCATTCGCGTCCGTCGGGCATCACGCAGGCGATCGCGCATACGAACCGTGCCGTACGCTCTTCAAACGGTACCTTCATCGCCTGCTCAATGATATAGTTATTCTTGATGTCATAGGAAGTGTCCTCTCCCATGAACCGTGCGGAATAGATTCCGGGGGCGCCGTCCATGCAGTCCACAACGAGCCCGGAATCGTCCGCCATCGCCATGATGTTACCCGCCTTGCTGACCGCACGCGCTTTGATCAGGGCATTGTCCTCAAACGTCTTTCCGTCCTCCACAATGTCCGCCTCAATCCCGGCTTCCTTCATGGAAAGGATTTCCGGAATGCTGTCTCCGAGAATCTCCCTGATTTCTCTCATCTTTCCTTGATTGCCTGTGGCAAATACCAGTGTTTTCATACTATTGTCCTTATAGATATTCTTCGTCTTCCTTTTCTTCATCCCCGGACTCATCCTGCTCTTCCGTCTGCTCTTTCGGAGGTTCCTCATTTTCTTCGGCCTCCTCATACGGAGGCTCTGCAAAATCCTCGTCCTCCGCGTCACGCTGTCGTCTCCGCGCGGCCAGTTTCTCTCGACGAAGTTTTTCCTTTTCCGCTTCCTTCCGGTTACGGATCACACAATAAGCAACACCTCCGCCGAAAGCCAGAATCACTGCCAGAACGGCAAGGACAAGCAAAACGGTACCGCCTTTTTTGCTTTTACCCACCGGCTTTTCGGCAGGCTTTCCGGACGACTCGTTCTTCTGACCTTCTCCTTCATCGGGAGCTGATGTCGGCGTAATCTCCGGCCGGTCTTCGGTCTTCCGGTTACAGACAAATGTGATCGGAAAATATTTCTGCCCGTGATTCGCGTCTTTAATTGTATACGACGTCGGGCAGCTGTAATCGCCGAGCCGTCGTATTTTCCTTCCGAGGTCGTCCTGCTTCACATCCCACTGTCCGTCCCCGTTTAAATCATACATTTCTCCGTTACTGCTTATACGGATACCGGTTCTCTCGATGGATTTCCAAATCTCAGGGTCGGAAATATCCGCATTTCCGCTGCTCAGATCTATCGTAAGAGGAGTCTGTTTGCTTGTATCTACCCTCTGAAATACCGGTTTCAATTCGATTTCATGATCCGGCATGATAAACCGCCAATAATACCCGTTATACTCCATAAAAAAGTCTTTTGCTTCAAACCCCAGGAACTCATAACCATCCTCCTCAGCCAATCTACTCTTATTAACATACAGAACCTGGTCCGCGGCAGAAGCCACAATCCGGATCCCGGGATTTTCGTCGGGCTGATTATAGTATACCTTTATTGCTTCATCGGTGCATACTATCGGATAAAGCGTTTTCCCTTGAAATATAATATCTATTTCGGTATAGGTTTCCTCATCGGTTATAAACGGTTCCTGCAAAGAATACCCTATGGAATAATAATCCCCCCATCCGAAATATTTTAATCTCAGTGCCCTATCAACTACACTCGGCTCATATCCGGAAATAAACCGAAAGATTTGCGCTCTTTTGCTCTCATTGTTTTTCAGTGCGTCTGCAACAGCTTCCGGAAGAACTGCCCGGTAGGAATCACCATCCAAATAGAAAGAAAGCTCAAGTGTCTTCCCTTCATTCGGGAGAGCTTTATACGAGAGGGCGCAGGCAGGCATGGCAATTTCTTCACGTAACCGTTTTACGCTTCTTTCGCCCTCCCAAGTCCAATCTTTATATAAGTTTTCATATTGCGGCGAAGATATGAGGCCTGCTGTTGCTCCCTGCGAACCGTCATAAATGATCCGGATTGCTTCTCCCGGGGCGGCTTCGGTAATGGTTCTTCCGTTCATGTCTTCCGCATGACCTCCGGCCACGGTAACGGGATACAGGTTATTTACGGCTTTCTGCGGGAAAATAAACGTATAAGGCCAATAGGGTGAGAGACTTTGTCCCGCAGTTGAGTACGTTCCGTTGATACTGCCCGTCGAAAGAGGGATAAAGTATACACGGTCCGGGAAACGGCCGTATTTGTCCTCGGTATACCCGCTGAAACAGCAGATTATATCAAAAGAGCCGTCTTGGTCCAGGTCCATCCTGTATGTGGAAACCTGAGAATATTCATCCATATTGTCGGATGCTGCAAAAGAAAGGTCCAGATCAATATAATTCGGCTCATGATAATAATCTCCGTCTGCCAGACAAAAGCCCCCTGTCATATCAAAACTAAGCGGCTGCTGTTTCTCAGTCACCGCCTTCATGCTGACATCCGATGCAGGCATGAAAAACGATACACTTTCGCACCAACGGTTTTCCATATTGTCATATCGGGAAAAACTGCCGATTACATCGGATTTCCAGGAAGAAACATACTCGCCTTCAAGCACATCCGGAACAAGAATAATACCCTCGCCGGGCTCCGCAGAAGTAATCGTATGGCCGTCCGGTGATTCGGCATGTCCTTTTTCAACCGATATCGAATACACATTTTTAATCGGCTCATCGGGGAAGATAAAGGTAACCGTATCATATTTCCGATAGCTTTCATAATCTATCTTACCGACAGGAAGAGAGAATCTTCCGTGAGCACTGCATTTCACGGTCGGAATAAGACACCACATAGCCGGAGTCGGATACTCTTCATACGGATAGTTATATCCTCCGGTCTCAAAATCCGGCGTTCCGTCCCCGTCAACATCTCCCGAAAAAAAACACCAGTCAATGTCGTTCTGTTCACAGATTTTTACCGCATTCTTTACGGCCATGCAAACTTTGGCATTATAGTACCAGCCTGCGTCTTCAAACACCTCATATCCGTCACGAAGGTCAATTACCAGTTCTTCTCCCTGCCTGCCTTCGCCCTCCGGTTCGCCTGCGCGGGCGGGCGCGGCATTCACCGCAAAAGTAAGCAGTATGAGCAGCGTCATCAGTACACGAATCAGGTTCTTAAGCTCTGTAGGTTTCATGTTATCTCTCCCCGTTTTTCGGCGGTTTCGGTCCGAGGTACTGGTAGAAGTACGTGCGGATCATACCGTTATAAATCTTGCGGTTCTTCTCGGCTTTGCGTCCGATGTAACGCTCCGCGTCTTCGTAGGAAGTGATGATGTAATAGGACCATGTATCAAGCTTTTTAAACGTTTCGCCGATGTCCTTATAAAGTGCCGGAAGCGCCGCCTTTTCCTCAAGGCGCTCGCCGTACGGCGGGTTTGTGATGATAAAGCCGTATTTCTTCGGATGCGACAGTTCCTGCATGGGACGTACCTGAAAATGAATCTGTCCGGCAACGCCCGCCGCCTCCGCGTTCTGTCTTGCAATCTTGATGGCGTCGCGGTCAATGTCAAATCCCTGTATCTCCAGCTTCACGTCACGGAGTTCCAGGCTTTTCGCCTCTTCTCTTGCCTCATTCCAGTATTTCTGCGGGATCCGCTCACGGAATTTCTCCGCCTGAAAATGCCGGTTCACGCCGGGCGCAATGCGCATGCCCTTTAACGCTGCCTCAATCGGAATGGTGCCGCTTCCGCAGAACGGATCAACCAAGATGCGGTCCTTGTTCCACGGGGTTAGGCTGATCAGTGCCGCAGCAAGTGTTTCGCTGATCGGTGCCTTGCCGACCAGTTTGCGATATCCTCTCTTGTGGAGCGATTCACCCGAAGTATCGATGCCGATTGTGAAGACATCCTTCAGCGCGGACACACGGATCGGATACTCGTTTCCGGTCTCCGGAAACCACGCGATGTGATAGCTTTCCTTCATGCTTTCCACAATGGCCTTCTTCATGATCGACTGAATGTCGGACGGACTGAACAGCGCACTCTTGACAGACGTCGCCTTCGCTACCCAGAACTTCGAGTCGGCCGGCAGAATGTCCGCCCACGGAAGCGCCTTCGTCTTCTCGAACAGCTCGTCGTATGTCAGCGCTTTGAAAGAGCCGATCTTCCATAATATGCGTTCCGCCGTGCGAAGCCCGATATTTGCGCGGCAGAAAGCATGCTCGTCACCCGTAAACGTAACGCGCCCGTCTTCCACCTGCACAATCGCATAACCGAGGTCCGCGAGTTCCTGTTTTAAAACGCTCTCAAGCCCGAAATGGCACGGAGCGATGAATTCGTATTTGCCCATATGATCTCCTGATATTGCTGTGTTCCGGCCTCCCGACGGCTCTGCCGCCGCCCTTTTCAATTACTTCGGCCGGATGTAAAGAAATACTTTCACGCCATTGTATCATAAAGCGGGGCGGATTGCAAAAGATTATGAAATTCGCTCTTGACTTTTTACGGAAAGCAAGATAGAATACATTTTGTTGCGAAGCAATGTGTGCATGTAGCTCAGCTGGATAGAGCACTTGGCTACGGACCAAGGTGTCGGGAGTTCGAATCTTCTCATGCACGCTTAAGGGACTGGATACAGTCCCTTTTTTGTTGTCAAAAAGCGGGCAGGATCACTCCTGCCCGTCGTTATTCTTTTCTTTCAAGATCACTCCTGCCCGTCGTTATTCTTTTCTTCTGAATTGCCCTGAAGCAGTTTCCACAATGTCGGCTTCACATCGAAAGCCTCCATCGCCCGCTCCACTTCCGCCAAAGCCTGCCGCTTCACAACCGGCGGCCGGAAACAGCGTACCGCACGGATCAGCAGATTCTTCGGCGTATGCGCCATATCGATAAACTCCAGCACCTGCGTCTTATAGCCGTGCGCGGTCAGCAGATCGGCCCGGATTGCGTCCGTGAGAAGCGCGGCCGTACGCTCCTTGATAATTCCGTAATTGGTCAGCACAGAAAGCTCTTGCGAGCGGATCTGTCGGTTCAGCTCGTGCTGGCAGCACGGAACGGAAAGAATGACCTTCGCGTTGCGCTGAACCGCATGATACAGTGCATAATCGGTCGCCGTGTCGCAGGCGTGCAGCGTAACCACCATATCCGCCTCCGCGCCCTGATACAGGCTTACGTCTCCGACCTGAAAATGCAGGTTCCGATATCCGTATTTCTCCGCGGCAAGATTGCACTCCGCGATCACGTCTTCCTTCAGATCGAGCCCCGTGACTTCCACCTCACGCTTCCAAATTTCTGTGAAATAATAGTACAGGACAAATGTGAGGTAAGATTTGCCGCAGCCGAAGTCGACGATATGAAGCGTTCCCTCCTTCGGAAGGTCCTCATAGCAGTCATCCACCATCTCGAGGAAACGGTTGATCTGACGGAATTTGTCCTGCATCGAATTGACAACCTTGCCCTCTTTCGTGAAGACCCCCATATCCACAAGCGGCGGAACGTCGGTTCCTTCGCTGATCAGATAATTCTTCTTTCGGTTATGGGAAAGCTGCTTCTCCTTTGCCGGAGCCGCCTCCTTATGTTTCGTAACGAAAACTTTGCCGCCCTTTGAAATCTTATACTCAACATTGACCGTCTCGCCCTGCGCGTCAATCGTCAGGTTCAGCTGGCGCATATGCGTCCCAAACAGTTTAACGGCTTCATCGGCGGCCTCGTCGGCCGTCATGTTTTTATGAAATACCTGCTTTTCGGTGTGGCATTCCTGCTGAAATCCCTTATCCTTTCGGACAAATATGATGCGCCGGTACGGTTCCGAGCGGTCCGCGGGATTGCTGCATACCATGCGGCTCAAGCCGTCATGAAAGTATGCCCGAATCTCTTCCGAATAGTCATTCATTGTTTTCTACTCCAGTAGAATAATATCTCTTATGCTTTGTTCTCTGTAGGAACATCCAAATTCCCGCAAGCATTACAACCGCATACAGGGTTGCGAAACCTGCCTGTGCAACCGGTGGAACTTCCACGGAAAATAAAGCCGCCAGCCCTAACGAAAGGATGATCAGCAGCGGAACAAGGATCACGCTGAGCGCGCCCTTCCAGAGCCCGCTGTCATCGTTGATCTCACAGCTGCGGACCGACCCTTTTATAAATACATCCCTGTCGGGAACAATCCGGTAATGTCCGTCCAGGCACACCAAGGACAAGCCAACCGTTCCCTCCGTACCCGGCGCGATCGTTCCCGCGAACTCCGCGCGGAACGGAGACGGAATATCTGACCCGTAGCGGATTCTCTTTCCGAATATCGAAGACAGGTAGGTCTTGAACAGTTCCGATTTGGAAGGTCTGTTCCCATTCGGAACCTGCTCCGCTAAAACCTTCACGCCCTGCCCATCCTGGACGGATATTTCGCTACGCTCTTCCCCGTCCAGGATGACACGGACGGCTGAGCCGATGGGGCAATGCACTTTTACGGTAATTTCACTCATTCTCAACTCTCCATAGTGCCGCATTCATGAGTTTCAGTATAGCATCAGCCAAAAGAAAAGTCAAAAACCTTGGGACCCGGACTGCCTCGGAGGGAGGCAGCCTCAGAAACTGAATTCTTCGCATGCCTCCCTCCGGGCGCGTCCACTTCCCGAAAGTAAACATCCCGTCCTCCCTCCGAGGCAGTCCGGTGTTTGGTAATGTTTCGTTTACTCGTCGAAGTCTTCTTTCTTCTCGTAGAGTTCCGATGTAATAAACATGGAAATGAGGAATGTTGCCACTGCAAGGATTACAACCACCACAGATACCAGGATGACCTTGGTCCTGTATGTTTCCATCGCCTTCGTGATGATGCTTAAATCCCAGTTGCTGAAGACATCGAGGTCTCCGAAGAGCAGATAGGCAAGCGCGGCAATTCCGAGTGCCATGACCAAAGCGATTTTGAAGCGCATGGCACGGGCGCGGCCGAGGATTAAAAACAGGCCGAGTTCAATTGCCGTAAAGAACAGCACGGTGCTTATGAATATCGGAGAAACCTTGAAAAATGCTTTGGAAAGATTCGCCGCCATCGGCGCAGCATTTCCCATAAAGGCCAATCCCGCAAAATGCCACACAAGGTACAATCCGTAAATAAGCGCGGAAGCAATTCCGATAAACGCGAACTTTGCCGCAACATACGTTTTCTTTCTAAACGGCATCGACATCAGGTAGCTGCGGATTTTATTCTTCTCATCAAACTCTACCAGCTTCGATGCCAGCCGGTTGACATAGTAACTTCCGGAAAATAATATGCAAAACTCTCCGAGGAAGAAAAGAAGATCGATCAGGTTGGCTGTCTCGCCTTTATCATTGGTAAGCAGGGCCCCGTCACCGACAGACGTTCCCGGAAATGCAATGCGAAGCACAATATACACTGCGCTCAGCGCAGCCAGGATTGCCACGATTCTCTTTCCCCGCACGGCCGCGTAATCTTTATACAATAAACCGCTCATCAGATCACACCCCGCTTTCTTTCGGTAAGCGCAAGGGATGCCGCATACGAACCGATGCTGACGCCTGCCGCGATCAGAAGAAGCACCCAGTACTTTTCCTTGATGAAATTGAGCGCATCGAACAGAAACGAAAGGTCTCCGCTTCCGTTATTCTGCTCCGCATTTGCCGCAACATTGTTTGCAATCTTTCGGATGTTTCCGATGTTTACAAGGATGAAGGAAACGGCCATCACAAGAATGGAAAGAATCTGCACATACTGTTCCTTCCCGTATCCGAGGAGGATGCAGAAGAAAATCACCAACGCGCTGTAGATGCTCATGATCGACGCACAGGAAATGATGATGCCGAACAGACCGGAAAATGTGATGATATCCGTGAGCGCGCCGAGCACTGCCGCCAGCACCACATCGATCAAAACGCCGATGCCGAACAGCGCGTAAATCGTACAGTACCGGGACAGCAGCCGTTTCCACCTCGGAACCGGCAGCGCCGCCGAGACTCTTGCGAAGCCTGCTTTGCCGTCGGCCTCGAACACATTTGCCATATCCCCGATCGTGGCAATCGGCAACAGCATGAAAAGTACCAATGCAAGCGTTCCGATGTTCCGGACATCCGTATGACTCATGTCATCGGTTCTCATCATCTCCCGTCCTGCCTCGGCAAGGTTACCGAACCTTGCGCTCAGCGCATACAGCAACGACACGATGATAACACCGACGATGACATAGCAGAACACGGTAAGCTGCTTTTTTAGGCACATGACGTCTTTCAGAATCAGACCTTTCATCGTGCTCACCTCTTTCCGCTGACGTAGTGAATCATAATCTGCTCAAGCGTGGCGGGTTCCATGACCATGTCAGGGTACAATTTGGCCGCAGCTTCGCGGTCGTTTACCAATGCTTCCGCGCCGATGCTGCTGACTTCGCCGTGCACCACAAGCGCTTCGCTCACTCTCGCGAAATCATCCTTTTTACACTTAAGAATTCCGTGCTTTTCAAGGATCTCATCCTTATTGCCCGCAAGCACGATCCGCCCGCCGTTAATGAAGACAACCTCATCCGCCAGCTTTTCAAGATCCCCCGTGATATGAGAGGAAAGAAGAATCGTATGGTCATCCTCGACAACATATTCACGGAATATGTCAAGCATCTCATTTCTGACAACCGGATCAAGTCCGCTCGTCGGCTCATCCATGATCAGAAGCCTTGCGTGATGCGACAAAGCCACCGCAATCTGCAGTTTCATCCGCATGCCTCGGGAAAATGAGCCGCACCTTTTCTTCGTCGGCAGCGAGAACCGTTTCAGGTAATCAAAGAATACCTGCTCGTCCCAGTTTCGGTAGATATGCTTCATCATGATATTGATGTCCCGGGCGGTCATAAACTCGTGGAAGCCCATCTCATCATAAACAACGCCGATATCCTCCCTGAGTTTCGCGCTGTCTCCGTCTACCGCTTCGCCGAACAGTTTGATCTCACCGCTGTCCCGCTTGATCACATCAAGGATCAGGTTGATGGTCGTCGTCTTTCCGGCGCCGTTCTGTCCGATAAATCCGCACACCGAACCCTCCGGAACGACAAAACTCACATTGTCCAGCTTGAAGTCACCGTAATCCTTCGTAACATTCTTCAATTCTATTACATTTTTCGTTGTTTCCATAGTTGCACCTGCCGGTTATCCTACTGCGTTCCGCCCCGGTCCGATTGGCCGTTGAGGGCAAATCCGACTACGTCAAGTCGGCTTAACTCCGGCTTTTCTCCTCATAAAGAAGTCTTAACATTTCCTGCATTTCTTCGCATGAAATCTTTCCGATTAAAGCCTTGTCAACCGCCTTGTCAAGATACTCTTCGATCGCCACAAGCATACTTTCGCGGACCAGCTCGGCGTTCATGCCTTTGACAAAGCTTCCTTTTCCGACAACGGATTCAATAAAGCCGTCCCGTTCCAGATCTTCAAATGCCCGCTTGGTCGTGATAATGCTTACCTTCAGGTCTTTCGCGAGCACCCTCATCGACGGAATGGCATCTCCCGCCTTGAGCTCTCCGGTAAGAATCATGCTTTTGATCTGCTCCTCAATCTGCTCATAAATCGGCACACCCGAAGCATTACTGATAATAATATCCATATGGTATCCTTTGCGCACCCGGGTGACCTGCGCATGCCGCCCGGTACAATAATTATTGTATATATGCATTATATACACTTATATACACATTTGTCAACACTTCTTTTCACAAAAAAGCGGAATCCTTTATCGAATTCCGCTTTTGTACTCTTATGCTGTTATTTCCGTGACAGATGAATAGTATCTTAATCATATCGTTTTTCCTTGTTTTATCAGGGTTTTAGCACCTTTTTCATTTTCATTTGCCGGCATAATATATGCATATTTTGGCATATTTACCCCGGCAAAAGGTGTAAAGTACAGGAAATATTCATGTCGCTATAGTCGGATAGCCCTCTATGTTGTCCTATCATATTTGAATCCTCCCAAAAACATGCTATCGCAACGAATTAAGTAACATTTTTTATCTTTTCGGGACTTTCTAGTCGAATGTATGTTACGCTCCTCTAATTATCTGGTTCTATCACTTCAGCATTTTGGCTAATGTCAGATATAAATGATCTCATATCCATAATTGATTGCCTTAATTCAGCTTTTGTATATCTCGTATTTAAGTGATTCTCTGGATGATGTATTTGATGTCGGATATACTCTGTTAAAGTTTTCTGCTCATCTCGAACACTACCGTTATATAACTGACGATGATATAGTCTTGTAGGTTTTCCTTGCATATACTCATTTCGCCAGCCCTGATATTCTATATATGCGTACAGTTCATCGTGATACTCTTCTGTCACATCTCCAAATGCCAAATAATTAACTTCATTTAGAGAGGGGTATCTTAATTGTCCTTCCTCAACTCCATGTACCGCTTTACCAAATTCTTCATCAATTATAACTCGTAGATTCAAATATTCTAACTGCTTTACCATCACGCTACTGTGGGTTGTGATAATCACCTGTACATTGTCCGTACTTGCCAGAGACTTTATAGCTTCTATAAGCTTAATCTGATTATCACCGTGCTGCGATGTTTCGGGTTCTTCTATTGCATATATAACGCCCTTGTTATCTCCTTCCTCAAATCTACGTTCTACTTCACCTCTAAAAAAATTAAGTAGTATAAGTCGTTTTACACCACTTCCGCGCTTGTTTATTGGAATATCTTCATCTCCAGAAATTGAAACTCCCTTAAATACGTCTTGCCATTTTAAAGACTGAGCCGAAGGAATTACTGGATTTAAGCTACTTGCAACAGACGGATCCATCTCCTGTAACTTATTCAAAGTTCTGGTAGCAACATCCTGTAGCTTTTGATGAACCTCATTGGCTATCTCTTCCAATGAAGCTTGAAGCCTATCATCCTTCAGAATCTGTTTTACAGCCTCTTTTAACGGATCTTGTACTTCATTATCATCATCACTATTTTTCCTATCTGATTGGAATAAAGAGTATACCGGTAAATATGTTGCTATCTTATCCCAAATCTTTTTAGCATCTTCCTTGGTAACGTCTATTTCAATCTCATCCAACGATAGATCATCTGAAAAATGCTCCCAGATTGCGGATCTAACAATAGAATTTACTGTTTGGTTATCACAAGTAATATTATTGTCTTGGATAATTTTCTTTAAATCGGAGTTTTTCTTAAGTAATAAATCACCACATCCAGGATTTGTAGGATGCAAAGCCTTTATATAAACCTTTTGTGCTCCTCCATTTTTATACTTTTTTATTATCTCCAAATCCCCATCCGCATTTAGCATATACTCCCTTGCTAATGATGTTTCAACAGACGAATCTATAATGATTTCATCTGGCAATTCTGAAAACACCACCGATATAATCGTTTCTTGGTCATCTTCCCTTGCTGCAAAAATATTAACATCCGTTTTATCAATTTTTACAACTCCCTTACCTTCATTAAAGAAAATATCCAGCGCCTCAAGGATTGAAGATTTACCTACATCATTTTTCCCAACAAATGCTGTTAAGTTATCAAACCCAACAATAGTTTCTCCCTTGTATCCCCTGAAATTTTTTATTTTCAATGACTTAATCTTCAAACCGGTTCCTCCAACAATAAACACTTTTCCTGTATTTAATGGACAGAATGACCACCTAAAATGCATGTCTTCTTGACATATCTACAGTTGGTTATGAACTTCATTTCATTACCCAGCCATTCCTACTTCAATAAATCTGCCAAATACACCTCTCCACGCTTCAAAGAGCGTACTCTTTTGTGTATAAGAATTGCAATAATACATTTTTATCCTCCCAATCCCGAGCGCCTAATACAACATCTTCTAGAAAAAATATAATCCGGATTGTCACAAACAGATACTTTTGGTTCTCCTATAATATAATATATAAAACGTTATAAAAGATTAGTTATTAGTTATTTAGAAAATTAGAAAAGCACCCTGTTTCACATAGAGTGCTCTCTGCATTCATCAGGTATCCTCGAAAAATCTGCGCCAAAGTATAACAATATAAGCCATTTTCATTACAAAAAATATAAACTTTTTTAAACAAAGAACCAATTCAATGATAACCACCCCACTGCCCCAACCTCCGTCAGACACAGAAGAAGCGGCACGACCAGAATGACCAGTGCCACCACGGCCGAAAGGATGAAGTTCTTCAGTTTTCTGGTCAAAAGCATCGAGATTATCGCGGCCAAAGCCATGCCGACAAAGCGTTTTAGGTACAGAAGGCACAGGTTTGTCCGGATACTGAGGCATTCGGAAACGTCCGCCCAGTCCCGGATGCTGTTCGCCTGCAGGGTAATCCCCACCGTCCCGTATCCTTTGAAAACCTGCCAGAGATAACGCGCGTAAATCATTACAAAAAATGCGACAATTGTTACCAGAAGCAGTAGAAACTTTGAGCGGACGGACTTGCCGCGTTCCGGGGATATGCGGATCAGGTCCGCCATGCCGGAGCGGTACTCGACGGAGAGTAGCGCTGTTCCGCACAGGATAGCAGCAAGGATGGCACAGACACCAAGCATAACATTTTTCTTCCGTTCTTTATAAAGGAGTTCATACCCACGACTATCCACCGCCTTAGCGCCGGGTTTGGTTAAAAGGTACGAAACATACTCTTCCGTTTTTTTAAGGGCGTCCTGTTTTTGATTGAGCATTCTGGAGTCGCTCATCTTCCGTTCTTCCGAAGCGAGTTCTTCCCGGAATTCAACCAGTTTCGCTCCATAGCCTTCCGGTTCATCCTCAGCAAGTCTCGCGATATATGTCTGGTAGAATACCTGTTCATTCGTTCCGAAGTAGTTATGATACGGCTTAGTGAATATCAGGACATAGAGAAGCGCAAGCAGTAAAACCACTCCAATCTTCTCATAACGGAAGAACTTTACCGCTTCATGGATAAGCACCGAGCCGTGTCCTCCGGCAACGTGTTCCTCCGTGGCATTTGCCGTATGGCGGAACCCAGTCCTCTTTCTTTGGAAGACACCGATTCCTTTCTCGGAGACCACATAGCCCATTGTAAAGAGAAGGATGCCAATAACCAGCATGAAAAAAAATGCCACAACCCAGTAGGAAAACGACGTCCCGAATACCGTCTCATTATGGTACTCGCCGAGGCTGTAGCCACTATCGGCAAAGGAGACAAGGTTAATCCGCCGGAACGCGGAGAGGTACTCCCTTTTCCCAATGGTCAGGTAAAGTACTCCCTCAATGCCGATTCCGGCGAAAAGAATCAGATAGACCTTGATTGCGGAGGAAAGAAGGATGCTGAGAACCGCTGCAAGGATAGCGACAAGTATCGTCACAAGACAGTTCCACAGATACGAAAGCGCAAGGAATGTTCCGATGGATACTGCAAGAGCGGACGTTCGATAACCTGATAAAGATTGTATGGGTTCTGACAGAAATGACCGCACAGGGGTTCCGTACAGAGTGCATCCCATAAGAATTGAGGTAAGGAAAAACAGCATGTTACTGACAGCAACACCCACAGATACGGCTGCAACCCTTGTGCCGAACATCCTGCCACGTCCCCGGTACATGGAGGAATACAGGCGAATCAGCCCTTGTTCTTTTTCCTTTGCAAAAAGAATGGATGCCGACAGAATTGCGACAAGCATCTCAAGGAAGATGACGCTCGGAAGAGACAGCGCCTCAGTAATGCCTTTCGTTCCGGTAAAGGATATCGTCAGCCCGTCAAGTTTCTCAAAATCCCGGCTTGTCTTCTCGATATCGGCAAGAATAGATTTGTCGCCACCGAACAGGGATGTCATCCGCTTATACACCGCTTCAGATTCGATAACCTTCCGAAGATAGGCGGGATATTCGACTATGTCAGAGATTTCATCGTATACAAGGGAATAAAGCGTATTCTCCTCCCACAGGGTATCACAGTATTCCGGTTCCATGGAAAGGTCTGGTCCATGGTATTCCGCATCTTCCGTGTCATCCCCGAAAAGGGCGGCGCGGATGGTGTGCCATTTGTCGCTGACATAATCAAGACTTTCTTCGGAACTCTTTCCCTTAAGCTCCGCGGTCAGCTTTTTATAGGCATGGGCGGGAATATCGGCATGCTCCGCACGGTACCAGAAGTAACACCCGTTCAGCGTAAGAAGGAGTAAAAAGAAAAGCAGAAATATTCGGTTGTGACGGATTTTAAAACATTCGTGACGGAACATATCTTTCCCCGTTTTCTTCCATACAATCTTATGTTCGGCAGGACGCTATCTGCTCTCCATGCCGAGTTCCATGTATATCTTCTCCACAGAAGGTTCTCCCTCACCCTCATAGTTCTCATAGAGTTCCGCCAGAGTCCCGCTCTTTACAATCTTCCCATGATTTAAGAAGATAATCTCGGAAGCCAGCTTCTCCAGGTCGCTGACGATATGCGTGGCGATGATGACCGTCTTCGCCTTCGCAATGCGGGATACCAGTTCACGGAAGTTGACGCGTTCCTTCGGATCCAGACCGACAGTCGGTTCGTCAAGAATCAGGATGTCAGGGTTTCCGACAAGTGCCTGTGCAAGCAGCGCCCGCTGCCGCATCCCGCCGGAATAAGTCCCGATGGCATCGCCGCGCACTTCCCACAGGTTCACATCCCGGATGATTGCATCGATGCTTTTCGCTGCCTCTGCACGTTTCATGCCCTTTAACGAGGCAATGTAGTATAAGAACCGCGCCAATGAGAAATCCTCATAGAGTTTCTGCTGCTGCGGCATGTAGCCGATGTGTCTGCGGTACTCCTTCCCCATCTTTCCGATCTCCGTGCCGTCGTAAAGAAGCTTTCCGGATGTTGCAGGAAAACCGGTCGTGATGATTCCCATCAGGGTAGATTTCCCGGCGCCGTTCGGCCCTAGAAGCCCGTAGATGCCCTCGTGGAAGCTGTAGGAGAACGCATCTAACGCCCTATTACCCTTCCGATATTCCTTGCTCAGTTGGTCTGCCCTAAGTTCCATGCCAATCACCTTTCCCTGTTTTGTATCTGTTTTTTCTATTCTTCATTAATGGTAGTAGCATTGTTTGTCTCCCCATAAGGTTACACCGATTAATTGTTTTCTATTATTTCACATTATCCTTACCCCATTTTTCTATCTGCTGATTGGCCGATTCACATAAATCAGAATAAGCGTCCATGTTTTCCATGAACTTTTTCCATTCCAATTTGATATCAACAGTCGAATTTAGCTCAAAGTAATACCCATCCTCAGCATTAGTCTTTCTTCTTTGGAGACTGTTTACTAGATTAGAAAAAGCATTCGGAAAAACCCGAACCAATTCCGCTTGCTTCTCATCAAAGAAGAGATTAATTCCAGTAACTTCACTTATTTCATTTGATAATATGCCTTTTCGATTCAGAATAAGGTCTTTATCGACCCCCGGATACAGCAAGCAAAGAATATCCGGATCCGAAAAACACATGGCCAAGATTTGAAATGCCTGGTCTTTTCTTTCAGAGTTAACGGATATCCCATACTTTCCACGCAAATTCAGTTCGATAATACCAGGTGCGATTAGATACTCTTTAAAACCAATCCGAGACATTTTCTTTTTTGTGTATATATATGCCAGAATCTGGTCTTCATTAATTTCCGGCTCCCAAGACTGAATAATTAGGATTCCGGATTTCATATCCATATACAAACTTTGAAGAATGTTCTGTACTTCATTCGTTTTTGTGATATCCAGTACCCTGTTTTCGTCTATCGAGAGCGGGAGGACATTTTGTAGTGTAGAATACCCCATCAATCCATACACCTCTCGCGCTCCCGGGAGATACGGAAGCACTATTCGAAGGTCTTTATCTCCTATAGAGTTATATATGTTTTTTAAAGACTCGTAAGTACCATCAAACGAATTAAAATACTCTTCATATTTTTTATTTACAGCAGCGTATACTCCTAAATCTAATCCGTAATCATCAGAGTTTCCTATCACTGGTTGAGGAATAACATAAGCATTTCCATCCAAAGAACATCCCTTCCATTCTTCTTCAGTAAAAAAAGACCTTAATACCTTTCCATCATCTGTCTCAAGACATGAATTCAATGGAGCCATTCTCTTTCTAATAAACTCCAAATCCGAATTAGTTCCGGCTGGCCAAACACTTGATGAAATGATATCAAGCGGTCTTTTTTTTTCGTAATTATCTAACCACCCTGCATATTCTGCTCCCGTTAACGGGTTTCCTTCTCCATCTATCGGAAGAATAAATTGAATCTGATAGTCTATTCCTTTCTCCTGTAGAATCCTATTTATCTCCCTTTGGTTTTCTATCGAAATACCCGGATAAAAAAGATAAACCCATGTTATGATATGTGAATCTTCTCCGAAAGAATCGATATTCTTTTCATTATCACCTGCGCCATTCTTCTTACAACCAATAAGAAAAAAGCACAACACCACAAGTATCATCAGATTCATTCTTCTCATGTTCAGTCCTCCAATGCAATTACTTCTTATCGTTGTCCAGGAAGTATAATTATTCCATCTTTATTCTCAGACCAGAAGTCCTTCGCTGAAATATATGCCATATTCCCATCAACCATCCCATAATAGCTTTCACCAACAGCTAAATATAGGTTGAAATCCGTCCACGACAATGAAGATCTTTTTATTACTTTACCCGTTTTCTCACTCACCATGACCCCCTCATGCTTTTCCTTATCCCACCCAATAATGTTCTGAGTTGATGGATATATTCTCCAGAAATCTATTTCTGGTTCTACCCCCTTCTCTCCGTCATAATGATATAAATCTAAAGTGCCATAATCATCTAAAAATCCATAGGTTTCAGAAAAAAAATAGTAGGCGAGATGCTGCCTCGGTTCAAAAAGCAGCTTTAGGTCTTTGGATGCAATCGTATATTCATATGCTTCTATAAATGTATGTTTCCGCTCCTCATCAACCTTTTCTTTCCAATCTGGATCATTTATCATGTCAACATAATTACTCGGTCGATCCATCCATGTAACTAAAAAAACAATGTTCCCATCACGATATTCTATCTCACTGACCTGAGCTTCATACCTCTCATCAGTGCAGTAGATTACCTCTTCACCCTCGCCGGAGTAAGGAATTCGTAACAGCCCCACTTCTGGTTTATCTCGCAATTCACCGGCACGCCATTCCAGTTCTCCGTCTTTATTCTTGACTTGGTAGTATTCATATGTAAACGAGTATGAAATATACAATGCTTCGTCAGTATAGAAGCACGCCATCGGCATTTCATATGGTTTTGACAATTCAGTAATAATTCTCCGATTGTTTCCCTGTCGATCTGCTCGATATAAACAATGAGAGGAAAAATAATACAAGTAATCTCCGTATAGAAACACTGCCAATTCAGAATAATCACAAGCCGGACACCCCCGTTTTATCAATTCGCCTTTTTCCGACCATACAGATATGTTATGATCACATGTCGGATCAAAGCAGAAAGGTCCACCCGTTTCAGTGGAAACATCAAAATAGTATAAGGGATTATTCTGCCCCATAGGATGATACAACGCAATGTTTTCCATATATGTTTCACTTCCAGCTCGAAACATTACTTCATTATTCGGTTGATCAAGTTCTGCTTTCTTCCCGCAGGAAGAAAGCAGAACCACTATGCAACTCATGAATATAAACTTTTTGCAATATGATATCATGATGCAATAATACCTCTTACGGGGTTGTTACCAGTGTAATTGAACCATAATCATCAGCAATGGATCCAGTATGAACGGATTTAATTTTATAATAATATTCATCACTTCCCCTTGAAGGTGCATCCCTACGAATATATACTCCTGATAATGAACCACTTTGAGGTTCAGTCTCATAGGTATTGCCAGTTGGCGTATAAATGTAATAACCTGTAATCGAGACTGAGATATAAGAATTTGTTTGCCCGTTTGTTTTTGCATATGCATCTTTCTTATTATTGTATACCTCATTATGTGCCGTTACAGTACCTCCTGGAAGCACAATACTACCATCTGAATAATATGATGCCATTGCGGTTGAAACAGACATTACTACTATTAATACGAATGCAACAATTATAGACATTTTCTTCTTCATTTCGAGAATTCTCCATTTCTTAAGTCATCCATTCAAATAACTCCACTTTTCAAAAACATCTATATCACTCGTTTCTGTCCAATGGAATCCCCCTCCTTTCCGGTCAATGACCATGACACGCCTCTATCAAACTAATCCTTCGCTCTTGCTTTCTCAAACAACCTCCGGATATACGGAACTGCCGGAATGGCCTGCTCCGCAGTGAACACCCGGTCAGTCCTGTCATCCACATTCTCCCTAATGATTGTCTCGGTCATAAATAAGAATTCCAGAACTCTTTCATCGCCTCTATAACAGTGTACCGCATACTGATATCCAGATCCTTTTCCTACATACTCAACCGCTCCGGAAACGGAGTTGATTTTTGTGAAGAATTCTGCGATGCTGTCTCCGGAAAGCGTAAGGACATCGCCATTTGTTCCGTCAACAATCCGGACTCGCGTGATTCCCGCCGGTATCGTTACAATGGCTTGTTCTGCATTTTGTCCCGTCACTATGCTCTCACGTGCTTTCTTTCTCTCTTGATGATATGCCAAAACTACAGATGAGGTTGCGAGCACAACTACAATACATACAACTAAAACTATATAATTTTTCTTCATATTTCATTATTCCCGCCACCCCCCGCATTTTCGATATTTGAACTAAGATCCTACATAAACTGTTACGAGATTGATAGAAGCAATACCAAGGCTGGAATGAACATAGCGGATATCTGCTGTCCATCCATCTACGATTTTATAATATTTGCTCACCCATCCCGTAGAATGTGTAAATGATACATATCCAAGGCCGACCACACTATGTTCCCCATATATTTCTGAGCTACACAATGCCAAATGCACCGCATTCGAATTGATTGCCGAGGTAATCTGGAGCCATGATGCCGAATACTGAATGGTGGCCGTTGCGCTATTATATCCATATGATCTTAGCACGGACTGATATGCCGGTGCCAGAGCGCTGTCGGCAGTACCACTCGTATTGGAAGTTCCCATTGCCGTATGAAGAGCAATGAATACGGATTGCCAGGAACTCATCGGAATATTTGTTTTTCCTTCAACGGAGTATAAATACTGTAGGAGGTTAAGCCCCGCCGTTGGTGCACAATGATTGCTGACCGGATTATTGCTCCCATATGCATACTTTGTCGTTGTCATCGTACGCTTCGTAAACAATGTAGATCTCGTATAGGATGACACCGAATCATATCCAACTTCCTTTTCGAGAACTGCAGCATATGTCAGCGTCTCCCCATAGTTGTAATAAATCCCGCGACTTCTTTCCGCCAGTTCTTCGACCGTATCACTGTTAAGTATTTTCAGCTCGCCATCATAATGATACAGGTCATCTCCGATTAGCAGATAATACTGCGAGCCACCACAATAGCAAACCCGAATAGTTCCTTCTGCTTGTTCTACCTTATCCAACCCTACCACTCCGGCAAAGTCTCCCTCACCGAATTCAATATAATAAGCGTCTTCGGCATCTATTCTTGTATTGATTACCACATAACTACATGGAGCTCCTTCGGAATAGTATTGTATGATATAAGCAGACACATTGTTCTGCAAATCATACATTGGCATGACAAGATAGTCATCGGAAACGCCAATCATAGTACCGAAAAAAAATCTGTCAACCAGTTGATCGTCTGTGTAGCCACCCCTGTTCTCATAGTTGACTGTATTATTCCATATATTCTCTACATCTCCTGCATGACTCGTCTCTCCCGTTATTGAGAGAACAACTGCCAGGATCAACAGAAGCGAAAGTAAACGTTTCATGTGTTCCTCCATATTTCTACGCGAGAGAATCATTATCGTGATTCTCGTTCTTCAGAATCCTATCGAACGTTCAAAACATCGGAATCACCTCTTTCACATGTTGGTTTCATATGACAATCCTGCGTTTGTATCAGTAGTTGATGCTATAATACACGTAATACGCCTGTTCTTCAGGATAATACGCAATCACAGCGATTGATGAATCTATTCCGACAAATTCATATATAACGACATCTTTGAACAGAGTCGTGTTGCCTTCTTTTTCCTCATTCCGTACTCTAGCAGTACCTAACTTGCTACCGATATGATTACTACTCTCAATCGAGGCTATATATTCATTCTCATTCCAGAGCATAAACTGATATATCTCGCATAAAGGCGTATTATTTGGAGGTAAGGGCGAGACCTGATCTACGGTATAATGTGTGGGAGTAGGCACATTTCCCACATATGGCTTCCCAGATTCATCTTCCTTGTCCACATTTCCAGTTTTTCTCTGTAAAAGCCAATGCGTAACAATGCCAACGGAAGCAAGAATTATCAATACCGCCACAACTGCAGTCACTTTACGAAATTTCCTATGTTTAGGATTCCCAGTATAAATGTCTAATGCTTCCACCACATCTTGATCATCCACATCCGTCAATGCTGAAAACAAATCAAGTGGTTCCATCATGTCCATCCTTTCTCTAATCGTCGCTTAAGTCTTTCTCGCAATAGTAATAATCTTTTTGTCACAAAACCTTCACTCTTCCCAATCTGTTTCGCAATCTCCGAAATGGATTGAGACAACCAATATCTTCCCATAAAAACAATGCGGTCAACTTCACTTAATTCTTTTACGAACGCTTTTATCTGCGCTGCTAATTCACTTTGAGAAAACCCATCGCTTCCAGGCTTTGAATCCGGAATGCATTCAGACAGTTCTTCGTAGGAAACAACCGTAAAATCTCCGCCTCGTTTCTGCTGCGATCTTTTCCTCAGATACATAATTGCCTGGTTTCTGACCATCTTCGCAAGATAAGCTTTTAAGTTCCTTATCTCATTCGGCAGCTCACTGGTCCATAATCGCATCAAAACGTCGTTAACACATTCTTCGGCGTCCTGCTCATTGCGAAGGATGCCGTTAGCCACCAGCAGAAGATATTTTCCGTAACAGGAATGAATCCTCTGAATTGCTGCCTCACGATCATCATGCAACATCTGCAATAATTGATTGTCCTCTTTTGATAATTCCGTTTTCACTTTCATCTCCTACAAAAAGAGACATGTTCCGCATATGTTCCGAAAGCACATCCCGGCCGAATGGTGTACTTTCAAAACATCTATGCCTTTTTGTCTACATAGATGCCTTTTTTCTCCAGAATATTCTTTCCAAATTGTTAACGCTTTGTAAATGTTATGTGAACGCGCGTCTCTTTCGCTTTCATTCTCATCTCAGTTTCCACCTTTGTTCTTTCTCCGGTTATGTGAGACAAGAATACAAGAATAAACTCCAAAAGTCTATAGATAAGCTTTTGGCTCGCAATTTCAATCCGAATTCCGAATAATAAAATGAAGTGTTATCGTTAAAGTAGAGTCGTAAAACTCACCAAATGATGCTATACTACAAGCACAAGGAAGGTGAGAAACATGCAGTACGACAGAACTTTTAAAGAAGAAGCCGTAAAACTCTCCGACGAAATCGGAGTAA
>JAFRSD010000044.1 GCA_017427775.1 Lachnospiraceae bacterium
AAGGCACATAAAAAGGCTCTTTAGAGCCGGCCCGTGACCGCAGTGCGGTTGGCGATTCTTCAGAGCCTCTTTAGAGGCAAGCAGGGAACAGCGGCTTATAGCCGCAGAGCAAACCACCAGCTCAGCTGGTGGTACTGATTTTTTTCGAATAATCTGATATCTTTCGTCAGTCATCCGATTGCCGATTCAGGCGTCGGGAATTCCACTGTATTACCCAGTTTTTGACAACTTTATAAACGTACGGAAACCGGAGCGGAATTCTATTCTCGTTCGGTTTTCAATGCATTACATTCTATGGGAGAGATTATGGGAAAATGGAATGATATGCCGCTTACCGAACTGAGAAAAGCGGCGAAAGAACTCGGTATCACCGGGTGCAGCAGTAAAAAGAAGAATGAGATCATAGAACTGCTTGAGGCGGCAGAGGCCAAAGCGGCACCTGCCAGAGGAGAAACAAAGCCGGAAGCAGGAAACGCGGAAGCTCCCGCAAAAAAGCCTGCGACCGTCGTAAAGGCATCCGTAAGACCAGCCGATAAGACGGGCGAGGAGAGAAAGCCTGTAAAGAAAGAGCCGCAGACCGTTCGCGCGGAGGTTCGTCCTGCCGTGCGCAGGGAGCCTTCCCGCGTCGCCGAGAACGCGCCCCGCTACCAGTCGGCGCATCCGGTTGAGAATCAGGCGGACAGCGGCGTTACGAAGACCGGAATCCTTGAGATCGCGCCGGAGCAGTCGTTCGGATTTATCCGCGACGAGAATTATCTTCCGGGTCCGGATGATGTATATGTTTCTCCTGCGATCATCAAGCGCTACAACCTGACAACAGGCGATATTATCTGCGGTAACCTGAAGGTGAAATCCCCCGCGGAGAAATTCGTCGCGCTTTTAAATGTTTCTAAGATCAACGGGGAGAATCCCGAGCGCGCCGTCTATCGGAAACGGTTCGAGAAGCTTACCCCTGTATTCCCGCATGAGCGTCTTCGCCTGGAAACGGAAGGCGGTCCGACTTCCGTCCGGATCGTGGACCTGCTTTCCCCCATCGGCAAAGGCCAGCGTGGCATGATCGTATCCCCGCCGAAAGCCGGCAAGACGACGCTTCTTAAAGATATCGCGAGAGCGGTTCAGAGGAACAATCCCGGACTGCATATGATCATCCTTCTGATCGATGAGCGCCCCGAGGAAGTTACCGACATGAAGGAAAGCATTCGCGGTAATAATGTAGAGATCATCTACTCCACATTTGACGAAGCACCCGAGAAGCATAAGCGGGTTTCCGAGATGACGATCGAGCACGCGAAGCGGCTTGTGGAGTACGGAAAGGACGTTATTATCCTGCTCGACAGTATTACGAGACTTGCGAGAGCTTACAACCTTACATGTCAGTCGAGCGGACGTACGCTTTCGGGCGGTCTTGATCCGGCGGCGCTTTATATGCCGAAGAAGTTCTTCGGAGCGGCCCGCTGTATGAAAGAGGGCGGCAGCCTGACGATTCTTGCAACGGCGCTTGTGGATACCGGAAGCCGTATGGACGACGTCGTATTTGAGGAATTCAAGGGCACCGGCAATATGGAGCTGACGCTCAACCGCACGCTCTCCGAAAGACGCATATTCCCGGCTATCGACCTTCCGAAATCCAGCACGCGAAGAGAGGATCTGCTTCTCTCGCCGGTGGAGCAGGAGGCCAATCTGATCATGCGCCGTGCCTTCGGCGGAGCGAGAGCGGAGGAAGCGACCGAAGCCATTGTCAACATGTTCACGCATACGCGTTCCAATGCGGAGTTTATTACGCAGCTCAAGCGGACGCGTCAGTTCGGCTGACAGCAGGAAACCGGACGGAATGCGGTGCATTTGCCTTAAGGGAGTATCATAAGGGCGCAGAAGCGTTGATATATTGGGGAATAAAGGAAAAGAGATCGGGATAATGAGTAAAAGCAGAAAGAAGAGTAACAAAACCCTCTTCATCATCATAGCGGGAATCTGCATCCTGTCGCTGATCGCCGAGGGAATGCTGCTCGCGGGCGTATTTTCCAAGAAGAAGCCGGCGGAAAAGAACGCGGAGGAGCCTTCGGAGGTGACGAAAGCCGCCGAGGTCACGAAGGAGCCGACCCCGGAACCGACGGAAACACCGCTGAAGGATACGATAACCGTATGGCGTGAAGTAAAGTCCGTAATGAACGAGGGCGGGACGGAATACCCGTTGTCCGAAGTGGAGTACGATGAGAACGGAAACGAGACACGCCGGGTTACGTATGATAAAGCGGATATCGACAGCGAGGTTATCTCGGTTTATGATAAGGAGAACCGTGTTACCTCCAGGGAGACAAAGAAGTATTATTCCTGGGGCGGCGGGCAGGATGTCGGACGTTTTGAGGACCGGTATACCTACTATGACAACGGTGACCTGAAGGAGGTCGTTTCGAGAATGTCGGGCGCTACCGGACTGAACGTATCCAAAACCGAATACACTTACGACGAACAGCACCGTAAGACAAGCGAGAAACAGTATCTGGATACGGATGTTGACGAGTATTCGCTTTCGACCTATGAGTATAATGATAACGGCAAGATTGCGCTGTATCACAGAGTAAATTCCGACGGAACGGACGAATGGGTTACCCATTATGAATATGACAGCAAGGGAAACTGCACCCGCGAGTACGGCGGAGGCGGATCCGAGGGACATAATTCGCAGACCGTATTTACTTATGACAGTAATAGCAATCTGATCCGCGAGGTTTTCTACTACAACGATGAGATCATTTCGGCGATGGAGTACCGGTACGACAATGCCGGCCGCATGATCCAGAAATTCCACGGAAACGCGCCCTCGGATAACACGGACCATTATAATACGCGCAATACCTATGAGTACTCGGACAACGGACGTCTTATCCGGCAGAAGGAGTATTACGGCACCTCAACAATCATTTCCGATATCGGATATGAATATGATGAGAACGGCTGTGTGGCTAAGGAAATCCATTATAATCCGGACGGTACCGTAGCAGGCGTCGCCGTTTATGAGTATCAGGCTTTTGAACTTCCGCTTGAGAGATTAACCGAGAAGGAACTCGAGTGGCTCGCGCGGGAGCAGGGACAGTAAAAACTGCGGAAAATGCGCCGCGGATCAGCCCTTTTTCGACCGTAAATTCCGTATATTGGGTATTGCATTCCGTAAAATGCTATGCTATAATAAGTCCGCTGTCCTGTTCCGGGGCAGAATAAATCGGATGTCAGGTCGACTGGTTTCGGCCGGCCGACTGCCAATAAATTAAGTTTTGAGAGGTGAGAGTTATGAAGGAAGCAATCCAGCCGAAGTACTATCAGGCAAAGGTTACCTGCAACTGCGGTAATGAATTCGTAACGGGATCGACCAAGTCTGAGATTCACGTGGAGATCTGCTCCAAGTGCCACGCTTTTTATACCGGCCAGAAGAAGGCTGCAAAGGCACGCGGTGCGATTGAGAAGTTCAACAAGAAGTATGGTCTGTAATCCGTAGTGGATGGGATTCATGAATAGGACTTTTGGAAAGAGTTGAGGTATCCGTTATCTCAACTCCTTTTTCTATACGGAAAGGAATGTTGACCTGCCTGAAACGGCAATCCGGCAGGCGGACACAGGGGGATGCGATGAAGAATTCCGGAATCGGCGGTCAGGCCGTCATGGAAGGCGTAATGATGCGGAACAAAAACCGTTATGCGGTTGCGTGCCGCAAGCCGGACGGCGAGATCGTGGTGGATGTAAAGGAAACCCACAGCATTGGCGAAAAATACAAATTCCTCGCTTGGCCGTTCCTGCGCGGCGCGGTGAATCTGATCGAGTCCATGGTGATCGGAATCAAAGCGCTCACGTATTCGGCCGATTTCATTGATGACGGAACGGACGACAAGAAGAAAGCGGATGCGAAAAGCACACCGGTGGCGGAGCACGCGCAGGCAATGACGGACGCTGAGCCGAAGGCGGAACCCGCACAGGCGGCGGAGCCCGAGCCGATTGCAGAATCTGTACAGAGGGGCGAATCCAGGCAGGCCGCAGGGGCAAAGCAGGAAATGGTCATGACGCCCGGAGCAATCGCGCTGACCGTTGTATTGTCGCTTGCGCTTACGATCGCGCTGTTCTTCTTCCTGCCGGTATTCATTACCGGTCTGATCGAGTCGATCACGGGCTGGGACAGTCCGGTTGCGACAAGCGTGATCGAGGGAATCCTCAGAATGGCAATCTTCATTACGTATGTCGCGGCCATCTCGCTGATGCCCGATATTAAGCGCGTGTACCGCTATCACGGCGCGGAGCATAAGTCGATCAACTGTATTGAGCACGGTTTTCCGCTGACGGTGGAGAATGTGCGTAATTCGAGCAAAGAACATAAACGCTGCGGTACGAGCTTTCTTCTGCTGGTCATGGTAATCAGCATCCTCGTATTTTCCGTTGTAAACTGCTTCCCGTTATATGAGGGAGACAGTGCGGCAATCAAGCTGCTGGTTCGTTTCGGAACACGGCTGCTGTTACTGCCGCTCGTGGCGGGGATCAGCTATGAGTTCCTGCGGCTGGCGGGACGCTCGGACAATAAGATCGTGAATGCGATCAGCCGTCCGGGACTGTGGATGCAGGCTCTGACGACCAAGGAGCCGGACGATGCGATGATCGAGTGTGCCATCGCTTCGGTCGAGGCGGTATTTGACTGGAAGGCTTTTCTGAACGGAGATAACGGCAATGACTTATCGGGAAGCACTGAAACAGGCGGCGATTCAGCTGGGCAATGCGGGCGTTCCGGATGCGGATTATGACGCGCGGGAACTGCTTCTTTATGTCACCGGCATGACAATTACCGACTGGACCATGCGCTCATCGGAACGCATCAAGGACGCGGAAGCGGACCGGTATGCGGAACTGATCGGCCGGCGTGCGGCCAGGGAACCGCTCCAGCAGATCACGGGCGAGCAGGTATTCATGGGAATCCCTTTCCGCGTGACGAGGGACACGCTGTGCCCGAGGCAGGACACGGAGGTGCTTGTTGAGCATGCGATCCCTTTCTGTAAAGGGGCCAAGGTCCTCGATATGTGCACCGGAACCGGATGCATCGCGGTGAGTCTCGCGAAGTTATCGGGAGCTGTGTCCGTAACGGCGGCGGATATTTCCGAAAAGGCGCTTGCAGTGGCAAAGGACAATGCGGCGCGAAACGGCGCGGATGTTGCATTTGTCTTAAGCAATATGTTTGAAATGATTGACGGGACGTACGATGTGATCGTATCGAACCCGCCTTATATACCCGCGATCCAGATGGAAGGGCTGATGCCCGAGGTGCGGGATTACGAGCCGGAACTCGCGCTGTACGGCGGCGAGGACGGACTGACATTTTACCGGATCCTGACGGCGGAGGGTGCGAAGCACTTAAGACGTCCCGGCGGACCGGATGAGAAAGGAGGTTATCTGATCGTGGAGATCGGTTATGACCAGGGGATTACCGTTCCTGAGCTGTTCCTCGCGAACGGATTCTCCGATGTAAAGGTGATTAAGGACTATGCGGGCAATGACCGCGTGGTGGCAGGACATTTGTAGCGTTTCGTTTGAATTCAAGAACCCGAATAAAATGAAACGATACAAAGGAGAAAGAAAATGTTTGATAAATTGGAAGACCTGCTGAAGCGGTATGAGGAAATGCAGCTCGAACTTGCCGATCCGATGGTAACGAGCGACCAGAACCGCTTCCGTAAACTGATGAAGGAACAGAGCGATATGCTGCCGCTTGTGGAGGCATATACCGCTTATAAGAAGGCAAAGGAAACGATTGCCGACAGCGAGGACATGCTCGCTGTGGAAAGCGACGAGGACATGCGCGAGATGCTCAAGGAAGAGCTTTCCGCCGCAAAGGACGACGTCGAGAAACTGGAGAAGGAGATGAAGATCCTCCTTCTGCCGAAGGACCCGCTTGATGAGAAGGACGTTGTTGTCGAGATCCGTGCGGGTGCCGGCGGTGACGAGGCTGCGCTGTTCGCGGCCGAACTTTACCGCATGTATATCCACTATATTGAGTCGAAGCATTGGAAGACCGAACTCGTGAACATTGACGAGACCGGTATCGGCGGCATGAAGGAAGTACAGTTCATGGTACACGGACAGGGCGCGTATTCCGTTCTGAAATACGAGAGCGGCGTGCACCGCGTACAGCGTGTTCCCGAGACCGAGTCCGGCGGACGTATCCATACCTCGACAGCTTCGGTTGCTGTTATGCCTGAGGCTGAGGAAGTGGACATTCAGATTGATGAAAAGGATATCCGTATCGACGTCATGCGTGCGTCCGGTAACGGCGGCCAGTGCGTAAACACGACCGACTCCGCCGTACGTCTGACACACTATCCGACGGGTATCGTCGTGTATTCCCAGACCGAGAAATCGCAGTTACAGAACAAGGACAAGGCATTTGCCTTACTCCGTTCGAAACTGCTCGATCTCGAGCTGCAGAAGGCCCATGAAGCGGAAGCTGCTGCAAGACGGAGCCAGATCGGAACCGGAGACCGCTCCGAGAAGATCCGTACCTATAATTTTCCGCAGAGCCGTGTGACCGATCACCGGATCGGACTGACGCTTTATAAGATTGATAAGATCATGAACGGGGATCTGCAGGAGATCCTTGATGCCTTGATCGCGGCCGACCAGGCGGCGAAACTCGCGAACGAGGAGACGTGAAGAATGGTACTCGAGTCATTCCTTTTGCGATGCGGTAACTAATCCCGTGCGGGGAAATGACCGAATACGGAGAAAATGATGATTACATCCAGAGTGAACAGCCAACTGAAACAGATTGTCCGATTGTTAAAGAAGCGGAGTGACCGGGCGGAAGAGGGACTTTTCGTTATCGAAGGGCGGAAGATGTTCTTCGAGGTACTTTCGCAGGCTCCGGAGCTTCTTACGAAGGCGTACTGGGCGCAGTCCGCTCTCGCGGCGCTTTCTGCGGAGGAACGCGCGGCGGCGGAAGCATGTCCGCACGAGGAAGTCGCGGACGACGTGTTCGATTCCGTGGCCGAAACGGTTACGCCGCAGGGTGTTATCGCCCTTGTGAAGATGCGCGGACAGACGCCCGAGCAGATTGCGGAGGGCGGCAGGAGGCTGCTTCTTCTTGAGACGCTGCAGGACCCCGGGAATCTCGGAACGATCCTCCGTACGGCGGAGGCAGCCGGGTTCGGCGTCATTCTGTCCGCGGATTCGGCGGACACCTACGCGCCGAAGGTCGTTAGAGCGACGATGGGGGCAATATTCCGCGTTCCGTTCGCGTATGCGGAACATTTTCCCGAGACGCTTGAAAAACTCAAAGAACGCGGTTATACGCTGTATGCGGCGCATCTGCAGGGATCGGTTCCTTATGACGAACCCGATTACACCGGTCCGGTCGGGATCATGATCGGTAACGAGGGGAACGGGTTGTCGGACGAGGTGACGGCGATCGCGGACAAGCGTGTGCGCATCCCGATGGAGGGAGAAGCCGAGTCGCTGAACGCGGCCGTGGCAGCAGCCGTACTTATGTACGAGGTAAAAAGACACAGACAATAAAAGAGCGGCGCCCCGTGAGTCGGGACGCCGTTTTCCGTCGGAATCAGGTCGCTTTCTTTTTGAACAGAAGGGAGAAGCCTTTTTCACCGGACTTCGCGATGAAGATCCGGTTCAGGTTCTTCCAATGCTTCAGGAACATGACGGCAACCACGGCCAGAATGAAGATCAAAGCCGGTGTCGCCGCATTAACGTCAAATGCCCGGACAGGGAACAGGATTGCCGTGTTCAGAGTCGCTAGCACGATGTAATCGGTAATCCAGGTGATCAGAAAGATGAATAATACGGCGAGCAGGCAGAATTTCTGATCGAACCCGAAGAGGACGCCGATCAGCGTGGCAAATCCTTTGCCGCCGTGGAATTTCAGATAAAACGGAAACATGTGGCCGAGGATGCAGCCACAGCCGGCGAATATCCCGAGCGACTGGCTGCCGGTGATCACGGTAGTTAAAAGCGTCGCGAGGATTCCTTTCAGAATATCCGTGCCGCCGACGAGAATACCCATCTTCCAGCCGAGAATGAAGGTTACATTCGAAGCGCCGGGGTTTCCGGTTCCTTCGCGGTGTATGTTGACGTGTTTGAAACGCGAAACGGTATCGGCCGTGCTGAAGCATCCGATGAGATAGCCGATTATGGTTGCGATAACGTAATACATGGCAGGGCGCAGACTCCTTACAGTAATGTCCGAATTCATTTTACTATACTTCACGGAAAATGAAAGTATTATTTTTCGCATTTTCCGAAAAAACACATCCCGGGAGGCTGTTCAGGCGATACGGAGACGGGATATTTTAACCGAAGGAGGGACGGACGATGGCGAGAACCGTGAATCCCGAACAACAGAAGAAGACGAAGAACGCACTGTTCCAGGTCGCGGCGCGGGCTTTTTTAAGAGACGGCTACGCGGTGACCGGCATGAAGGCGCTCGCTGCCGAAGCGGGCTGCACGACAGGCAAATTCTATTGCTACTATTCCGGTAAGGAAGAGATCCTTACCGACCTTATGACAGCGCTGTTCCGCGGAAATAAGGATGCGGCGGAGCGACTCGCCGCCCGCAGGAAAGACACGTTCTACGGCGCGGCTGCTTTTCTCGCGCTTCTTTATCAGGGTGCGGAGAGCTACCCGAACCTGCGCGAGATCTACCGCGAAGGATTAAGCGAACCTTCCGGACGGAATGTTGCGGAACAGATCCTTTTCGAGATGCTCGGGAAGGCGGCTGAAGACGCCTCGGAGGCGGTTGGCGCTCAGAAGGGAGAGGAGCCGCCTGCCGGAGAGTATGAGGAACTGCATCTTCGGATCCGTGCGGCGCTCAGGGCGGTGCCTGCTTTCTTTGAAAAGGAAGGGGAGGACGGAAACGCCGGCTCGCAAAGGCTTTTCCTTACGATGTTAGCGGGAATCCTCGGAAAGAGTCCGAAAGAGGCCGACACGTATGCGGAGCGGATCGCAGGCGATTCCGCATTGATCCGCGAGCGTGCCTACGACGTGCTTGTAAAGCTTCTTCAGGGACCGAAAAGAAAAAGTGTGAAGAAAGTGTGAAAACTGTTAGCACTCGCTTGACATGAGTGCTAACAAGTGGTATAACATAGACAGAACGAAGGAAGAGAATAGAAATCTTCCGGAGATCCCCAAAATCACATGTAACGGTTTTAAACCGATAAAAGGAGGAATGACCTATGTTGTTACCCGGTGTTTTCAATGATACTTTGTTTGATGATCTTTTTGATAATATGTTCGGACCTGAAGAGAGAGCGCCTCGGCAGTTGAGGCCGATGGAACGCATCGGATTCCCGATGAACGGTTTGATGAAAACCGATGTTAAGGAAACCGACGGAGCTTATGAACTTGCCATGGATCTTCCGGGATACGGCAAGAACGAAGTTAAGGCCGAACTCAAGAACGGCTACCTGATCATCCACGCTTCCAAGGAAGAGAAAGAGGATGAGAAGGATAAACAGGGCAAGTACATCCGCAGAGAGCGGTATTACGGTTCCTGCAGCCGAAGCTTCTATGTCGGTAAAGACGTTACCGAGAATGATATCAAAGCGAAATTTGATAACGGCATTCTGAGGATTACAGTCCCGAAGAAGGAAGCTAAACCGGAGATCGAAGAGAAGAAGTACATCTCCATTGATGATTGACACCCCCCCATTAACTTTACCCCCAAATAAAACGGAAGGGCCTGTCGCTTAGGCGGCAGGCCCTTCGTTTGCGTTTGACAATCCCTGAAGATTCGGTTACTATGTCATTTGTCGGGACAAATACTACGCGTATTATGAGAGGAGACTGAGGGAATGAAAAAGGCAGGACCGATTATAGCGATTGTGCTCATTCTTGCACTGCTGGGGGTTGCCGCGTTTGTTGGCGTGAGGTCGGTGTACCTTCACAAGAATCCGCATGCCTACGGCAAATCGGACAGGCTTTCGGAGTTTAAGTCGGAATGGGTTTCAACGAAGATCGTGTCGGCCTACATGGAGCCGATCTGCGTGATCAAGCACACATTCAGTTATATTATTCCGACCGGAACGGAATACTATTACATGGCGTTGACCGAGGACAATGTCGTGATCATTGTCCGTGCCGGAAAGAAGTGGTTGGAGAAGAACTTTGATGCGGAAGGGAACGCGAAGAACGGCGTGCTTTCGCTTAACGGTTATGTTCGCAAACTGTCGGGAGACCCGGTGGTTGTTGTCGGCAAGATGAACCTTTCGGTACGCTTCGAGAAGGAATACTTCCTTGACGCGGACGGAATGCTGAACGGAATTCTCATGGCGGTCCTGGGGCTGCTTCCCTTTGTCATGGGTATCGTGTGCGTCGTCCTGTACCGGTCCGGAGCACTTGATATGGAACTGAATTCAAGCGGGGCAAAGACTTTCTTCTTGATCTTCTTCGTGTTGATGCTTGTGGAGATCGGAATCATGCTTCATGTATTCTCGATGGTTTAATATGTTTGAATGAAAAATACGCCCTCTGCCGGAACCCGGCGGAGGGCTTTTCTGTGACTATTCTTTTTGTGTCCCGTGTCTTGGGCTTTCGTCCGATTCCCATGCAGAGCTTCAGCCTATCCCTTCTTTTCGATACCTGAGCCGCGTTTTAAGCTACCTTTGCCGAAGCGGTCCAGGATGTCGTCCATTGTGCGGTCCATCTTCTGACGTTTTTCACGCAGAACATTATCCTCAGGAAAGAGGGAAAGCTGGGTGACGGTATCTTTAGTTACGTCATTCAACGCGATGCCGATGAGGCGGAGCGGTGTCTTTCCGTTCCACAGACCACGAAGCAGCTGCTTGCCGGTCTCGAAGATCTCGACGGAGATGTCGGTGGGCTCGTCCAGTTTCTTCTGGTGCGAGCGTGTCCTAAAATCCAGATATCGGACGGTCACGGAGATGCAGGTTGTCCGCATGCCGTCACGACGAAGCCGTTTCGACACGCGGTCGGTCAGGCCGAGAAGGATCCGGTCCGCACGCTCGTAGTCGGAGATATCCTCTTCCTCGGTCGTGACGATGCTGTAGCTCTTCGCGTCGCCGTATTCCTCGGTCACTTCGCTGGTGTCCTCGCCGTTGGCGGAGCGGTGCAGAAATTCGCCTCCCTTTTCGCCCATCAGTTTTTTGAGGTCATCAAGGTTCGCGTTGGCCAGTTCGCCGATCGTATAGATGCCGCCGTTGTTGAGACGCTCGGCGGTCGCTTTGCCGCAGTATAAAAGGTCGCGGACGGGAAGCGGCCACATCTTCGTCGGGATTTCTTCACGGAAAAGGGTATGAACTTTGTCGGGCTTTTCGAAATCGCCCGCCATCTTCGCGAGCAGTTTGTTCGGCCCGATGCCGATATTGACGGTAAAGCCGAGCTCGTTTTTGATGCGGTCTTTGATCTCATATGCTGTCTTCACCGGGTCGGGATAGATCCGGCTCGTTCCTGTCATATCGAGAAATACTTCGTCGATCGAGTATTCCTCGACCGCGGGGGCGTAGCTTCGGCATATGTCCTTGAAAGCCTTCGAGCACTGCTTATACCAGGGAAAATCAGGCGGCTCGACGATTAGAGTCGGGCATTTGCGGAGGGCAAGCGATACCGGCTCCGCGGTTTCGATTTTGAACTGTTTTGCGGGAATGGATTTGGCGAGAACGATACCGCTGCGCGTCCCCGTTTCGCCGCCGATGCAGGAAGGAACGAGGCGCAGGTCGGATAAGCCGTTCTGAAGCCTCTTGACGGAGGTCCAGGACAGAAAGGCGCTGTTCACATCGACATGAAAAATCAAACGATCCATAAGACCTCCTTTCCGCGGGAAAGCGGTTTTATCAAAAAAGCGGCGGAATCCTTCCCGCCGCTTTCCATATCAATTCTTTACAGTGCTTTTTCGGAAGAAATCTTTTATGATGCCGGGATGGAACAGAAGAAGCATCGGGAACAGTTCCAGACGTCCGGCAAGCATATCAAACATCAGCACGATCTTGGAAACAATGCCGAAATGAGAATAGTTGGAAGTCGGGCCGACCAGTTCCAGTCCGGGGCCGATATTGTTGAATGTTGCGATAACGGCCGTGAAGTTGGTCACGAGATCCTTCCCTTCCAAAGAAACGATAAGGATGGAAAATGCGAACAGGACGAAAAATGTGATGAAGTACACATTTACCGCCCGAACGACTTCGTGTTCCACGGGTTTATTCTCAAAACGGATCTTACGGACCGATTTCGGGTGAAGATAGGAATTCAGTTCCTTGAAAACGGTCTTTAAGGCGATGACAAGACGTGATACCTTGATACCGCCGCCCGTGCTGCCGGCGCAGGCGCCGACAAACATACAGGTAATGAGAACGGTTCTTGCGGCTGCCGGCCACGTATTGAAATCAAGCGTCGCAAACCCGGTCGAAGAGATCAGCGAGCCGACTGTGAAGACGGAATGACGGAGCGCATCCGCAGTGTTGCCGATCGAGTGCACGATACTGCCGAATACGATCACAACGGCAGCAATGATGATGCCGAGATAAGCGCGGAGTTCTTCGCATTTGAGCGCCTTCCTGATCTGCCCGAACAGGAGCAGATAGAAAACGTTAAAGTTAATTCCGAAGAGGATCATAAAGACGGCTACGACCCATTGTATATACGGAGAGTAACTGAGAAGACTGTCGTTCTTAATGCCGAATCCGCCGGTTCCGGCCGTTGCGAGAGACGTATTGACCGACTCGAAAAACGTCATGCCGCCGAACAGCAGGAAGACAATCTCGAGAACGGTCATTCCGAAATAGATGATGTAAAGGATCTTCGCGGTTGCGCGGACTTTCGGAACAAGCTTTCCGACCGAAGGACCGGGGCTTTCCGCACGCATGATGTTCATATGGGAGCTGCCGCTTGAAGGCATGATGGCAAGCAGGAACACGAGAACGCCCATGCCGCCGATCCAGTGTGTCAGGCTTCGCCACATAAGCGCCGCGTGAGAGAGTTTTTCGACAGCGGGTACGATCGATGCCCCGGTAGTCGTAAAGCCGGATACGGTTTCGAAAAGAGCGTCTTCAAACCGCGGGATCTCCCTGCTCGCAAAAAGCGGAAGACAGCCGAAGGCGGACATCAGGAGCCAGCTCAATCCGGTGATGACACAGCCTTCCTTAAGGTAGAAGACATTATCCTTTGCCTTTCTGAAACGGAACAGATATCCGGTCAGAAAACATAAAAGGGCGGTTCCGAGATAGAACCAGCCGACCTGTTCCCGGTACCATAATGCAGTCAGAACGGGGATCAGAAGAAGAACGGCTTCAATCTCAAGAACCGATCCGAGTATGTTTCGAATCATCGCGCGATTCATTAAGCAACCTCCCGACAGACCCGGTTGACGGGCTGTTCGTATCATGCTCCCTAAGCGGAGCGGCGTTATTAAGCGAGAATATCCTGCAGATCCCGGAAGCCGGAATGCGTTGTAACGACGGTAACTTCGTCGCCGACTTCAATCGTATCCTGACCGGAAGGGATGATGATGCGTCCGTCACGGTTGATGCAGGCGATCAGCAGGTTGTCTTTCTTATTCAGGCGGTACAGAGGAGTTCCGGTAACCGACGATTCTTCGGAAACCTCGAATTCAAGGGCTTCCACGCGGTGGTCGGCAAGGTGATACAGCGTTTCAATGTTACTGTTGCGGGACTCGTTCTTCGCGCGGACGTATGCGACAATGGCCTCGGAACAAAGGTAGCGCGGATAGATCACGCTGCCGAGCTCGAGACTTGCCACAACGCTTTTGAAATTCAGGTGATTGATCTTGGTGATGACCTTCGCATCGGAGATCTTCTTCGCGTTCAGCGTCAGAAGAATGTTCTCCTCGTCGCTTCCGGTAAGCGGAATGAAGGAGTCGGTCGAACGGATGCCTTCTTCGATCAGCAGATCCTCTTCGGTACCGTCTCCGCAGATCACGGTCGCCTTCGGCAGAAGGATGCTCAGTTCTTCGCTGCGCGCGCGGTTCTGCTCGATGATCTTGACGCGGATGCCCTGGTGTAAGAGCGAAGAAGCGAGATAGTAGGCCGCTTTGCCGCCGCCGATGATCATCGTATCGCGGACATGTTTCGTGGGAATGCCAATCTCCTGCAGGAAGGAGATAACGTCCTTCCGGGACGCGATAAAGGAAAGCGTGTCACCGCTTTTTACGACAAAGTTACCGGAAGGGATATATACTTCGCCGCCACGTTCCACGACGCAGACAACCATGCTTGCGATAATGGACTTACCGAGGTCGGCGATGGAACGCCCGTCGATCATATTGCCTTCGGGTATTTTGAACTTGATCATTTCGGCCTGGCCGTGCGCAAAGGAGTTGACTTCGAGCGCGGACGGAAGGGAGAGGATACGCGAGATTTCCTTCGCGGTCTCAAACTCCGGATTGATGACCATGGCAAGACCGAGTTTCTCGCGGAGGTACGGAACCTCTCGGCTGTAATCGGGCGTGCGGACACGCGCGATGGCAGAGCAGTGGCCGACCATCTTCGCCACGGTGCAACACAGCAGGTTCAGCTCATCGGAATCGGTAACCGCAATGATCAGGTCGGCGCTCTCCACGCCGGCTTCCATCTGCACGGTGTAGCTCGCACCGTTTCCGACGATTCCCATAACGTCATAGGAATCGGTCAGCGACTGGATTGTAGACGCGCTTGTGTCAATAACGGTAATGTCATGACCTTCTTTGTACAGCTGCTCGATCAGCGTGCTGCCGATCTTGCCGCCGCCGACGATGATGATGCTTAAGCCGTCTTTTCGTGCATTCTGCTTACTCATAATCCGTTCCTTCCGGGAAAATTCTGCATATAATTATACTACCTGCGTGTAGGAAAAACAAGGAAAAAGAATATACTTCATTTTTCCCGGCAGATATGCTATAATGCGTGAAGTATATGTGAAAAACGGAGGATCGCATGGACGTTTGCAAAGTGTGCGGACATAAAAACCCGCTCGAAGAAGCCAATTTCTGTTATTATTGCGGCGCGTCGTTTCGGGAAGACGGAAGCCCGGAACCCGAGACAGCCAAAGCAGCCGCGGTAACCGTGCCGTCTGAGGAGACCGATGTGACGCAGGTAAAGCGCCCGTTCTCGACGATGCAGTGGTTCGGCATGTTCATGCTTCTGCTGATCCCGCTGTACGGATGGATCGCATTTCTCGTGATCGCCGCAATCAGCGCGTTCGGGGCAAATGCCACCGAGGAGCGCCGGTCATTCGCGAAAGCGTTTCTCATTTTCCTTGTGGTTGCAGTCATCGCCATGTATCTGTTCTACCTGTACGTGCAGTCGAATCCCGCGCTGCTTGCGGAGTATAACAAGATGATGGAATCGATGTACCAGGGCTCCGCCGCGAGCGGACAATAGATTACCGGAGCTGCCGGACAGGCGGCTCTTTTTCTGCGAAAGGACGACTATGAAGATCTATGATTTTCACGCGCATATCTATCCCGAAAAGATTGCGCAGAAAGCTGTTGAGGGCGTAGGCAATTTCTACAACATCAAGATGAACGAGAACGGTACGGTGAACCGTCTTCTCGAACTCGGCGACGAGGCCGGCATCGACCGCTTCATCGTGCATTCCGTTGCGACCGGCGCGAGACAGGTGCAGAGCGTGAACGATTTCATTTCCGAAACCGTGAAGGAGCACCCGGACCGCTTCGTCGGCTTCGGTACGATCCACGCGGATTTCGAAGGCAAATGCGATGAGATCGAGCGCATGATCTCCCTCGGCCTTTCGGGCGTGAAGATCCACCCCGATTCGCAGCATTTTAACGTGGACGATCCGCGCATGTTCGAGGTGTATGACAGCATTCAGGGACGCCTGCCGATCCTTGTACACTGCGGTGATTACCGCTATGATTACGATTCGCCGTGGCGTGTGAGAAACGTGCTTGACAATTTCCCGAAGCTCACCTTTATCGCGGCGCATTTCGGCGGATGGAGCGTGCAGGATCTGGCTGCCGAATACCTTCTTGATACCGGCTGCTATCTGGACTGCAGCAGTTCGATGATGTACCTCGGCGCAAAGCGTTCGAAGGAACTGATCCGCATGTACGGCGCGGAGCGTTTTCTGTTCGGATCCGATTATCCGATGTGGAATCCGGGCTCCGAACTGGAGAGGCTCCACAGCCTCGGACTTACCGAAGAGGAGATCATTTTGATGACGCATACGAATGCGGAGCATATTCTTTACGGCAAATGATAAACCGCGCGGTCCGGCCGCGCGAAAGGAAATGAAAGCAAAGCGGCAGCCATGGGGACTGCCGTTTTTTCACTCTTTCTCTTTCCTTTTCCGTCAGAATATGATAAAGTGAATAGAGCGGGATGACATCTGCATCCCGCGGAAAGGATGAGTCTATGAAATTCGGGAAAGAAAGACTGGCAGTCTATCTGTTGTGGCCGTTCCTTCTTGGAGCGCTCTTCGTGGTTGTTTCGGTGGCAGCCTTTTTTGTGAGCCGTCAGGCCGGCACGATGCTGTTTCTGACGACGGCGATCTATTACGCGGCGGCAATCTTTCTGTTCCTTCATCATAAGTCGAACCTGTTGCGGGATTATACCGATTTCGCGCTGGATTATTACAAGGTGCAGCACAAGCTGCTCGAGGAGCTGGAGACACCCTATGCGATCCTAAACTCCGAGGGCTCCGTAATCTGGAGCAACGACCGGTTTTACGAGATCAGCCACCGTCACCGCGGCTACAGCCTCCGCGAACTGATGCCTGATGTGAAGGCATTTTCCCTTCCGAAGCAGACCGGAGACGACCGTTCCTACCGTACGGTCATCGGTGACCGGAGTTACCTCGTCCGGATGAAGATGATGGATTCCCAGAATCTCCGTGAGGATCTGGAGTCGAAGAAGATCATGAATCCCGAGGGGACGAAGGTCGATTCGATGATCGCGGTATTCCTGTTCGATGAGACCGAGATCCGGCTCTTAAAGCAGGAGAACTATGATAACCGTCTGATCTGCGGACTTCTTTATATTGATAACTATGACGAAGTACTCGAGGCCGTTGATGAAGTGAAACGGTCCCTTCTGACCGCGCTTGTCGACCAGAAGATCAACAAGTACATGACCGGCATCAAGGCGCTGATCAAGAAGATTGAGAAGGATAAATATTTCTTCGTATTCCAGAACCGGTATCTGCCGGAGATGACCGAGAAGAAGTTCTCCATTCTCGAGGAAGTGCGTTCCGTTAACCTCGGTACGGCGGAGTCGATGATCACCGTCAGTATCGGTCTCGGCGTCAACGCGCCGACTTACGCGGCGGGATATGAGAACGCGCGTGCGGCGATCGATCTGGCGCTCGGACGTGGCGGCGACCAGGCCGTGATCAAGGACGGCGACAGCATTACCTATTACGGCGGCAAGAGTGAATCCGTCGAGAAGAGCACCCGTGTTAAAGCGAGAGTAAAAGCGCACGCGCTCCGTGAACTGATGGAGACGCGCGACGTTATCTTCATCATGGGACATACGAATATTGACGTGGATTCTTTCGGTTCCGCCATCGGCGTATATCGGATCGCGAAGCATCTCGGCAAGAAAGCGCATATCGTTATCAACGAGGTCGGAAGCGCGGTGCGTCCGATGATCTCGCAGTTCTTCAATAACAGTGACTATGAAGACGATATGTTCATCAGCAACCTGAAGGCACTCGAGATTGCCCGCCAGGAAGACCTGCTGGTCATCGTGGACGTAAACCGTCCGATCATTACCGAGTGTCCGGAACTGGTTGACCAGATGAACGATATCATCGTACTCGACCACCACCGTCTGACGACAGACTCGATCGAGAAGGCACAGCTTTCCTACATCGAGCCATATGCGTCCTCGGCGTGTGAGCTTGTTGCGGAGATCCTGCAGTATATCGGCGACGGTCTCAAGATCAAGCCGCTTGAAGCCGAGGCAATGTATGCCGGTATCATGATCGACACGAACAATTTCTTAACGAAGACCGGTGTCCGTACGTTTGAAGCTGCGGCATTCCTTCGAAGAAACGGCGCCGACATTACCCGTATCCGGAAGGCTTTCCGGACCGATATGAACGAGTACCTCGAGAAGGCAAAGGCGATTGCCGGAACCGAGATATTCCTGGATTCGTTCGCTCTTGCGATCTGCGAGGCGCAGGAAGTAGAGTCGCCTACCGTACTCGGCGCGCAGGTTGCGAATGACCTGATGGAGATTAAAGGAATCAGTGCCTCATTTGTCTTCACACCGTATAAAGAGAAGATTTACGTCAGCGCGCGTTCGGTGGATGAAGTCAATGTGCAGGTAATTATGGAGAAACTCGGCGGAGGCGGCCATATGACGGTGGCCGGCGCGCAGTTTACCGATACGACGCCCGAAGAGGCGGTGCGTGCGGTTAAGGCGGTCCTTCAGTCGATGAAACGAGGAGGAGAATTGTAAAATGGAAGTTATTTTGCTGCAGGACGTGAAATCGCTCGGCAAGAAGGGCGAAGTGGTTAAAGTAAGCGACGGCTACGCGCGGAACTTTATCCTTCCGAAGAAGCTTGGTTTAGAGGCCAATGCCAAGAATCTGAATGATCTGAAGTTGCAGAAGGCGGCACAGGCGAAGCTTGAGAAGGAGCAGTTGGAGGCGGCACAGGCGCTTGGCGCGAAGATCGAGGGAAGCTCGGTCGTAGTCCGCATTAAGACCGGCGAGAACGGCAAGGTATTCGGCTCCGTTTCCGTAAAGGAGATCGCGGAGGCGATGAAGGAGCAGCTCGGGCTGGATGTCGACAAGAAGAAGATTTCGATAGCGAATCCGATCCGAAATGAAGGCACATTTTCCGCGGCCGTGAAACTTCACCCGCAGGTCACCTCTGAACTTACCGTCAAGGTGGAAGGAATCTGACGATGGATGAAAATGTAATCAAACGGGTGCCCCCGCACAGCTTGGAGGCGGAGCATTCTGTTATCGGGTCCATGATGATGGACCGTGAGGCGATCGAGCAGGCTACGGAGATTGTAAAGGCGGAAGACTTTTACGATAAGACGATGGGCGTGTATTTCACGGCGCTAACCGAACTGTATTCGGAGGGCGTGGAGGCCGATCTTGTTACCGTGCAGAACCGTCTCCGCTTAAAGCAGCTGCCGGAGGAGATGTGTTCCCTCGAGTACCTCAGTAACCTTCTCGATTCGGTTCCCTCCTCGGCCAATGTCCGCTCGTATGCGCGGATCGTGCGCGAGAAAGCGAGATTGCGCCGGTTTATCAAGGTTTCCGAGGAGATCACGCAGAGCGCGTATCTGAATAAAGAAGATGCAGACGACCTGTTCCAGAACGCCGAGAAGGAGCTTTTTTCGATCTTTCAGGAACAGAAGCATAATGATATCACCCCGATCGGCGAGGTGGTCGTACACGCGATCCAGAACATCGAGGCGGCATACCGCAACAAGGGTACCGTTACCGGTATCGCAACCGGGTTCCTGGATCTCGACTATAAGACGGCCGGCCTGCAGCCTTCCGATCTGGTACTGATCGCGGCGAGACCGTCCATGGGTAAGACGGCATTTGTCTTAAACCTTGCGGACTATATTGCCGTAAAGCATCAGGTGCCGACCGCGATCTTCAGTCTGGAAATGAATGCGGTGTCTCTGGTAAACCGTCTTCTTGCGATGCATTCGCGGGTTGATGCCCAGAAGATCCGTACCGGTAACCTTGAGGACAACGACTGGAATGAAATCGTAACGAGCGCGCGTGTCCTCGGACAGGCAAAGCTGATGATTGACGATACGCCCGGTATTTCCGTTCAGGAACTCCGTTCGAAGTGCCGGAAGATGAAACTGGAGAGCGATCTGAAACTGGTTATCATCGACTACCTGCAGCTGATGAGCGGCGGAAAGAGATCGGAATCCCGTCAGCAGGAGGTTTCCGAAATCAGCCGTTCCTTAAAGGCGCTGGCCCGTGAGATTAACTGTCCGGTCATCGCTCTTTCGCAGCTGTCCCGTGAGGTGGAGAAGCGTGACGACAAGCGTCCGATCCTTTCCGACCTGCGTGATTCCGGCGCGATCGAGCAGGATGCCGACGTCGTTATGTTCCTGTACCGCGACGAATACTACCACAAGGATTCGAAGAAGCCCGGCATCACCGAGGTTATCATCGGAAAGCAGAGACAAGGCCCGATCGGTACCGTGGAACTCGGCTGGGAGGCAAATCTGACAAGATTCGTGAACCTCGACCGCAGCAAAGGAAACCGCGAAGAGAAGAGCGAGTAGCAATCCAAAGCACAAAAAAAGAAGCCGTTGCAGCTGCAACGGCTTCCTCAGACTGAAGACAAAGTCCGAGGCACAGACCGCCTCGGACTTATCTTTTTTTGTTGGTTAAAAAGTGCCGAAAAGCCTTATATTTACTGGCTTTTCGGCACTTTTTGTGGTATAATGGAAGTATCAAATCCGAGGGGTA
>JAFRSD010000045.1 GCA_017427775.1 Lachnospiraceae bacterium
GGCAAAGATGCTGGATAGAATGGGACTGTTGGATGGCCCGGATGGACCTTTTAAGCTGAAAAGACAGCAAAAAACTCTTATGGCATAAAAAGATACGCGGTTTTGGATGTTTTCCAAAACCGCGTTTGTCTTCAGTCTGAGCAGAAGCCGTTCGCTTCTGCTTTTATTATGCCTTTCAGCCTACCGTTTAGTTGCTCTCTTCGATGTAACCCTTCTCCTCCGCGATCACCCAGTGCGGATCGATCACGTCGTTGTCCGTATCGTCGATAAATACGAAGAAGAAGATACTGTTGATACCGTCGGTCACCTTGCCGCCGGTCTTATTGAGGATCATGTTTCTCGTAAACTTAATGTGGACGGAATAGCATACATCGCTGTATTCCGTGTAGTCCGTTACCGCAAGATCCGTGTACTTCGGAGAGTCGAAATGGTGGTCACTGATAAATGTGATATCCTCACTCGTCGCGTAACGGGCCGCTTCCTGATAAAGGAACGAGTCTTTCGCGAGACGCTTGCGCATCTTGCTGAGTCCGTACTGTGCTCCGCTCAGGTCTCTCGTCGCGAAATCGCCCCACATCTGTACGGTTTCAAGCGCGTAATCATAACGCTCCTGTGACATTTCGTCGGGATGCGTTCCGACCATCGCGTCAATCTTGATGTTTCCGTTCGCATCAGGGGTAAACTCGGTCTCTACGCCGAGAGAGTCGTATATCTTGATCTCCGGCTTCTCGGCAAGCCCCGTAATCTCATAAGTTACGATGGAGGGAACCTGAACATACTTCAGGATGTTCTCGCTGAGATCGGTCTCAACCTTCTTCGGCTCGCCCTTTCGGAAATCATCGGTTACGGCGATATCATTTACCGTCACCCTATAGTTGTCCGGGACTGAGATCCGGTAGGAATTGGTTGTCATGCTGAACACCGGTGTGATCGAATCAATCTCCCAGTCGCTGATCGTAAGAATTGCGAAGATGGTTTTCGGATTGACCTGCTTCAGCTGCATCACTGCAACCATATCCCCGGAAGCCGAATAGATATCGAAAACCGGATGGGTCGTGTCGTAGCTGTTCTTGTCCTTCTCGTAAGTGAACGTACCGCTCGCGCGAAGATTGTTGAGGTAAGTCGACCGGTACAGATTCTCGTCTTCAAATACGCAGGCGTGCTCCGGAAGCGTTACCATGTCAAGAACCGTTCCGTCCTTTACGCTCTTTACGAATTGGTCCATCTTACTGTCGATAACGTTCTCGTAACGGGATGCCTCATAACGGCGGAGACATTTATCGGTATAACGTAAGAATATGAACCCGAGAATGATCAGTACGAGCGCATATGCGCCGAGACAAATGTAAAACACTTTGCGTCCGGTCTTCGCCGCGCGCGCTGCCGCCTCTTCCTTTGCAGCCCGGCGCGTTACGGGCTTCTTCGCTGACGCGGCGCCCGCTCTCGAAACCGTCTCACCGCTTCTCTGCACGGGTTTCGTCGCCGCAGGAACCTTGCGGCCGGTACGCTGTTCTTCGGTGCCCCGTGTACCGCGCTGCATTTCGGATCCTCGCGTACTGCGCTGTGCTTCCGAAATGCGGTGCGCTTCTTCAAGACGTTTTGCGCGGCCCGCTTCTCTGCGCTCCGCGATGCGGCGTCTGCGTTCCACCATCGCTCTGTACTGCTCTTCCGTCACCTCATCCTCATCGGGATCGTAATCCAGCTTCGGATTGCGGCGGAGTGCTTCATACAGTTTGCGTTCGCTTTCATCACGGAATTTCCCGACCGAAGACGGGGAAAAATCGTCTTTCTCTAAGTCTGCCATCTTCCCCTCCTACTGCTTCGGCCTTACGACATAAGCCGTAGGCAGTCTCCATGACGAATTCTGATAATAGAACGTCGTACTCGTCATTAAATATTTGCCGTCATAATACATGCTCGAGGAACTGCCGCCGTCCAGATTGGCCGCATTGACTGCTCCGAACTTCAACATCAGTCCGATCAGGTCGCTCGCCGTCGCGCCGAGATGGCCGCTTGCGCCTCGTCCGTCGGTAACAAGAAGAAGGATTGCTCCGTCCGCACGCTGTCCGATAGCGGTTCTCGGGTTGGCCCCGGACCCGGCTCCGTTCAGTTCACGGCCGACGCCGTTGATAACGAGCGGAACAAAATGGTTGTTCTTATCGGATGCTTCTTCCTGGAAGCATACCGCATCACGGATGCGTTCTTCCTTCACGTATTTCTCGACATTGGATGTGCTCCATCCGTTGATGTCCTTGATGATCAGAAGATTGTCCTCGTTCATGGCGATCATGTAAAGCCCCTTGTTGGAACCGGGGCGGTTACAGGTAATCTTTCCGTCCTGAACGACTACGCCGAGCGGATGTCCGCCTTTGTTTCCGGTGGATTCATACAGTCCGCCGTTCACGCCTCCGATGGCACCGGCACCCTTTACAACCCACTCGAGTTCCTTGCCGTACTCACCCCAGGGATACGTCGTTCCGACGCAGACCTGCGAAGGATCCTTGATGATCATCATCGTTGCAAGGAACGAGCTTCCGGCGATCTTCTCGATCCGGACACCGTTCTCATCAAATACTTCCGTCGTTTCCGTCTTCTTGGGCTCGGAATCATCCGGACCTGCTGCATTGTTCTCAATATGGATCAGGTCCTTGTTAAGCGACTCCGTATCCATGGCCTTACGGCTGTTCTTGTTCTGAATCTCTTCGATCTCCGCTTTGGAAAGAACCAGTCCCGCAACGAACTTCAGCTGGCCGCTCTCAAGAAGAGAGGATCCGAGCTCATCACGCGCCGCCTCGGAAGGTCCGTGACAGATCTTGTTTAAAACAAGATACAGAGTTCCGACAAGCAGAACAAGCGTAACGAAGACTACCAGAAAGAATCTCCCCACATACTTTAAAACTCTTTTCGCGTTCATTACTGCTCTCCTTTATGACCTGCGGAAACCGCGCCGCCTCCGCAGACAAATACTATACAACACCTAATCAGCGGAATACCCACCGCTGCTGAATCTGGTAACTGATCATGAAAAGCACCAGATCCACGATCATCTTGATGATCGACTCTAAGAAACTTGCACCGAGGTCAAGCCATCTCTCCGCGATCAGATCCACCAGCAGGAACGATACCGTTACCTGGCATACGGCAAGGATGAAATAACGGAGAAGCGATTTCTTCACATCCGAGTCGGACCGGAACACGATATTCCGGTTCACCGTGTAGTTGAAGATTGCGCTCACCACACGAGCTCCGACCGTGGCAACGGCAATTCTCGCCGAGCTTTCCAGACTGTCGCCGATGCACAGATTGAGGATGGTGAAGATCAGGAAATCCACAAGGAAGGACGCGATCGAACTTCCGATGAATTTCAGAATGATCATGTAGATGCGCATCGAATCCCGGAACGGATGAAAATGCGACGACGCGTTGTCATCGATATATACCGTATCGATCACGACTTCGTCAAATGCGATGCCCTTCTTCTTCATGACAAGAAGCTGGTTCGTCTCGTACTCGTACCGGTCGCCGTCAATCTCAACCATGACCGGAAGATGTTTGAACGGAATGGCACGAAGTCCGGTCTGCGTATCACTGATCTTGATGCCGCATGCAAAACGGAATACCGCTTTCGTAATATTGTTGCCGGCTCTTGACTTGAACGGTACCTGGGGCTGCGAGAAATCGCGGACTCCGAGGATCACCTTGTCGGGCTGTGCCGCCATCGCGTCCACGCAGGCACGCATGTCCTTGGGCAGATGCTGCCCGTCAGCGTCGACGGTAATCACGCCGAGAATGTCCTTCCGGTTGGCCAGAACATACTCAAATGCCGTCTTCATGGCCCGGCCCTTGCCGCGGTTCACTTCATGCGTCAGAACGGTGACCTCCGGGAGCTTCGCCACTTCGTCAAAGTAGGACAGATATTCCGGAGCGCTTCCGTCATTGACCACGACAATATCGTCAAAGCCGTCGGCGATTATGTTTTTCACGGTATTCACCATCTTCTCGTCCGGATTCAGGGACGGAACGATAACCGTAACTTTCATACTGTGCTCACTTTCCTTCCTGCGAAACATCTGACGGAACGGGATCCTTAGCGGCGGACTCCGCAATCAGGGAAACGTCAGACAAAGTCGCGTCGGCGGGAACGATTTCCGCATTCTTCGGGAACCACTTGTCGGCGATTTCCGGGAACCATTTCTTAAGAACGATGCTGCCAATCACATTTGCCAGGATTCCGATCACCACGCCGCTCAAAAAGCCGCCGAGGATATCGGAAGGATAATGGATTCCGATATAGACTCTCGAAAGAGAGATCAGGACCGCCATCAGAATGAGCGGTGCCCACCAGCGTTTCTTCACGTTCGGCAGGATTGCCACGCACGAAGCGAAACTCGCTGCCGTGTGTCCCGACGGGAAGGAAGCGTCACCGGCCTTCTTTCCGATCAGTACCAGTTCTTTGATCAGTTCATACGGTCTCGTACGGCCGATCACATTCTTGAGGATCATATTGTTTACGAGGACGGAACCCGCAAGCGCCGCCGCGGAGAAAAGACCCGCTCTTCTCGTCTTCTTAAAGCAGAGAAGCGCGACCGTCAGCAGAATCCAGAAGATACCCGCATCCCCCAGGTGCGTGATATTCGGGAAAATCTTATCCAGAAAACCGCTTCGGATATTGTCCTGTACATAGAGAAGAATATCACGGTCGGTTTCAAAGATACCGAGAAATTCTAACATAAAAGCCTCCTAAAGCCCACAATCGGTAGTATTATAGCACATTTTCCCCGATATGTCACGAAAAAAAGCTTTTTGTTTGCATCCAAAAAGCTTTTTCTTACCCGTCTATGTTGTATGTTCCGCCCCTCAAAAGGCGTCATATCCGGAACGTCATTCCTTTCCCGCACGCGCCACAGCGAGCAGGTATTCCTTGGTGTTGTGCTCCGGATTCAGCAACACGTCCTCAAGCAGTTCGTTCAGGACTTCTCCGAGCTTCGGTCCTGCCGGGTACCCGAGCGCCATCAGGTCCGCACCGTTTACGGCAAGCATCTTAAGATTCACGCATTGCCCTTCCGAAACAACCTTCTTATAGGCCTCGCGCAGCATTTCGATGCGGCGGAGACATCCGTCAAGATACTGCGGTGCCTTCGCGCCGGCATCGGCCGTGAAAACCGCAAACAGAAACGCCATTCTCTCCGTCCCGATCCGGTTCATCAGAAAGCGTACCGTCACCTCGGGCGTCTCGCCGTGTCTGCGATACAGCGTGTCATGGTAACAGATAAGCTTCGTGCAGGAATCAACCGTCTCGTTATCAAACTTCAGACGCCGCAAAACCTCCTTTGCCGTCGCGGCACCGGGTTTCGCATGTCCCTTGAAGTGCGCCTGCCCGTCCCCGTCGTACGTTTTGCACTGCGGTTTTGCGCTGTCATGCAGCAGCATCGTATAGTTGAGCATTGCCTGCTCTTTGGAGGAAGCCTTCCGATACTCCTCCGTCTTGTGAAGCCCGTGAATGGTTTCCACCGTGTGCCCGGCAACATCGTAGATATGGTGCACATTTTCCTGCGGCGTGTCGCACATGAGATCCCACTCCGGCAGCCAGTACGCCGTAATTCCGAGATTGCGTGCCTCGAACAGTTCCTCCGGGTGCTGTGAGCCGAGAAGCTTGGTCAGTTCCTCACGGATCCGCTCGGCGCTTACCACCCTGAGATTGCCGGACAAAGCCTTCATCGCTTCCTTCGTTTCGGGCTCGATCGTAAAACCAAGCTGGGCGGCAAACCGAACCGCCCGGAGAATCCGGAGAGCATCCTCCGAAAAACGTTCCGTGGGATTGCCGACCGCACGGATAATGCCTGCCTGAAGGTCCTCCGTCCCGCCGAACAGATCGACCAGGCCGGTACTTTCGTTATAGGCCATCGCGTTGATCGTAAAATCGCGGCGTAACAGGTCTTCGCGCAGGTTTCTCGTAAAGGTTACCGAATCCGGATGGCGGCAGTCCTCATACCGCCCGTCAATCCGGTAAGTCGTTACCTCAAAGCCTTCCTGCCCGCGCATGACCGTCACCGTGCCGTGCTCAATGCCGGTATCGACCGTCCGCGGAAAAAGTCTTTTCACCTCTTCGGGCAGCGCCGAAGTCGTGATGTCCCAGTCCTGCGGAACTCTCTTCAGGAGCGCATCGCGAACACACCCGCCTACGGCGTAGGCTTCAAAACCGGCCGCTTCGAGTGTCTTAATGATCCGTTTCACATTGTCCGGCAGGATAATGGAAAATGTCATGCCGCTCCTCCGAAAATAAAAAATCCGGGGATGAACAGGCATCCCCGGTTCTTTATAAATTCTACAATTCAACGGTCACCTTGTCAAGGTGCCAGATGTCAGCCACATACTCCTCGATCGTACGGTCCGAACTGAATTTGCCGGACTTCGCAACGTTCAGAATTGCCATCTCCGCCCAGCGGGCTTCATCGCGGTAAGCTGCCTCGACACGCTCCTGCGCTGCAGCGTAAGAACGGAAATCCTTCAGGATGAAGTACTGGTCCGCACGCTCTCCGCCGTTTCTCTCAAGAAGCGAGTTGTAAAGCTCGCGGAAACGGTCCGGGTCCTCGGGGCTGTAGAAGCCATTCACCATCTGCGTCATCACCGCACGGATATCCTGATCGGTGTTGTAGATTTCGCGGGGCTCGTATCCGCCGTTGTTCTCGTAGTTGATAACCTCGTCGGAGGAAAGGCCGAAGATAAATGCGTTGTCCGCGCCGACTTCTTCCACGATCTCCACATTTGCGCCGTCCATCGTACCGATGGTTACCGCACCGTTCAGCATGAACTTCATGTTTCCGGTACCGGATGCCTCCTTACTGGCCGTCGAGATCTGCTCGGATACGTCGGCGGCTGCGAAGATCCACTCTGCGTTACTTACACGGTAGTTCTCGATAAATACGACTTTGAGCTTTCCTTTGATGCTCTTATCGTTGTTCACAACATCCGCAACGCTGTTGATGAGCTTGATGATCGCCTTTGCCCGACGGTAGCCTGCGCTTGCCTTGGCGCCGAAGATAAACGTCCTCGGATAGAAATCCATCTCCGGATTCTCACGGAGCTTATTGTAAAGGTACATCACGTGCATGATGTTCAGAAGCTGGCGCTTGTACTCATGCAGACGCTTAACCTGCACGTCGAAGATCGATCTCGGATCAACCTCAATTCCGTTATGCTCCTTGATGTATGCGCAAAGGCGAAGCTTGTTCTGATACTTGATGTTCATGAACTCCTTCTGGCTCTTGCGGTCGGAAGCATAGATTGAAAGCTCGTTGATATGCGGCAGATTGGTGATCCACTCGTCGCCGATCTTGCCGGTTACCCAGCCTGCAAGAAGCGGGTTGCCGTGCAGCAGGAAACGACGCTGTGTGATACCGTTCGTCTTATTGTTGAATTTCTCCGGATAAATCTCATAGAAGTCGCGAAGCTGCTCCTTCTTAAGGATCTCGGTATGAAGTCTCGCTACGCCGTTTACGGAGAAGCCTGCGATGATCGCCATATTGGCCATGCGTACCTGGCCGTCCATCAGAATCGCCGTCTTCTGGATCTTCTCGTAGTTGTTCGGATAGCGTTCCTTGATCTGCTCAACGAACCGACGGTTGATCTCCTCGACAATCTGGTATACACGGGGAAGAAGTCTCGAGAAAAGCTCGATCGGCCATTTCTCCAGTGCCTCGGACATGATCGTGTGGTTCGTGTATGCGCAGCAGCGGTTTGTGATGTTCCAAGCCTCATCCCAGCTGAGGTAGTACTCGTCCATCAGGATACGCATAAGCTCCGGAACCGTTACGGTCGGATGCGTATCGTTCAGCTGGAATACAACCTTCTCGGGAAGCCCGTGAATGTCGTCATGATGCTCCATGTATTTCGCAACCGCGCGCTGGATGCTGGCGGATACGAAGAAATACTGCTGCTTTAAGCGGAGCTCCTTGCCGGCGTAGTGATTGTCATTCGGATAGAGCACTTCGCAGATCAGACGTGCTAAGTTCTGCTGTTCTACAGCCTTATGATAATCGCCGCGGTCGAAACTCTCAAGGTTGAAGTTGTCGATTGCTTCCGCATCCCAGATACGGAGCGTGTTTACAACGTTGTTGCCGTAACCTACGATCGGCAGGTCGTAAGGAATGGCACGTACGGACTGTGCGCCTTCCTGCGTAAAATGCTCGCGGCCGTTCTCGTCTCTCGAGTAGCGAACATAACCGCCGAACTTCACTTCGCAGGCGTATTCCGGTCTCTTGATCTCAAACGGGTTGCCGTCTGCAAGCCAGTCATCCGGACGCTCCACCTGGAAACCGTCCTTGATCTCCTGCTTGAACATTCCGTACTTATAGCGGATACCGCAGCCGTAAGCCGGATAACCGAGCGTTGCCAGAGAGTCAAGGAAGCAGGCGGCAAGACGGCCGAGACCGCCGTTTCCGAGCGCTGCATCGGGCTCCTGGTCTTCTATCGTGTCAAGGTCAAGTCCGAGCTCCTCAAGAGCCTTACGGATTTCCTTGTTCGCTTTCAGATTGATGATGATATTGCCGAGCGCGCGGCCCATCAGAAATTCCATGGAAAGATAGTATACGGTTTTCGCATCCTGCTTCTCGAATTCCTTCTGGCTTGCTGCCCAGCGGTCCACGATATAATCCTTCACGGCAAATGCCACGGCGGAGAATATCTGCTGCTGCGACGCATCCTCTACGGTTCTGCGGTAGAACGTTTTTAAATAGTCCTGTACGCTCTTTTTAAAGTCCTTCTTGTTAATAACCATCCCAAGTGCCTCTTTTCTAAAACGGTTGGTTCCGTATTTTTGCGTAAAGTCTTTGTCATTATATCACAATACAAGTGTGTAAACCATACAAAAATCACAAAAAACCACCCCCGTTTTCGGTCAAAACGGGGATGGTAAAAATGACGGAATAGTTGTCAGGGGTATATGGTTTCTTCGGTCTTACGGATCGTCTTATCCTTCGGAATGATAAATTCGATCTCGGTATGGTCTCCGATCTCGCTTTCGATGCGGACGACATCTTCCTTGTCGCAGAAATACTTGACTCGTTCAATGGTTCCCCAGAGGCCGAAACCGAACTGGTTCAGATCGTCCTCGTTCTTCGCTGTCCGCTTCTGCCTGAGGATCTTCTCGATCTCTTCCTGCGGCATGCCGACACCGCTGTCGCGTACGAGGATATGCAGGTTTTCGTCCTGCAGATACGCCTTGATCTTTACAAGACCGGGTTCGCCCTTCATGCGGATACCGTGATAGATACCGTTCTCAACCAACGGCTGCAGGATCAGTTTCGGGATTACGCATGCTTTCGCTTCTTCGCTGATATCGTATTCGTCATTGATAATGTCACCGTAACGAAGCTTCAGCAGTTTCAGATAATCCTGAATGATATGCACTTCCCGCTCAAGCGGAATCTCGCGGTCACCCTTACTTAAGAAGTTCCGGAAGAAGCTTCCGAGCGTCTCAAGAGCCGAGTGTACATCGTCCGCACCCGCGTCGATTGCCATGGCGCTGATTGTTTCAAGAGAATTATACAGAAAATGCGGCTTGATCTGCTCATGCAGTGCCCACACCTCCGCCCGCTGGATCGTCTTCTCCTTCTCAAGGAGGCTGCTGATCAGTTCACGAATGTGCTCGATCATATCGTTGTAGTTATCTGCGAGTTCACCGATCTCATTTTCCGGCAGCTTAACAGTAAGATTCTCAAGGCTGCCCGCGCCTTTCGTCCGGTCAATCTCCGCTGTCAGGTCGGCAAGCGGTCTTGTGATACGTCTCGTAATATAGGTTCCGGCAAGGAACATCGCAGTACCGAATGCCATCGCAAGCAGAACAAGGCACACGATGCTTTCCCAGGAAATCGCCTTCAGGCTTGACGTCGAGTAGCAGAGCACGATGATCGGCAGATCTTCCACCTTATGTCCTACAATCGTTCCTCTGCGAAGACCGTCCCAGACCGTCTTCGACTTCTCCTGCTCGGACCGGAAGCCCTTGTCGTAGTGCTCCATCAGGTCTTCATCGCCCGCCAGGAACTGCCCGCGGTCGGTCAGGATGCAGATATTCTCATTCTTCTGCGCATGAAGGATCATATTGAGAAGGCTGTCGTCGATACTCATCAGAAGGACTCCGACCTTCTCCTGCGTGTTAAAGTCATTAATCACTCGGCAGATCGTCATAAGCGTCTTTCCGTCGAAGCTGAAAAGCGCGTCAAAACCGTTGATCCGGACTACGGAGCCGCCCTTCTTATCGTTGATCAGGTTCTCCCATTCCGGCTGCTTCATCCGGTCGAAATCGACCCGGTATTCCGACTTTGACGTCTTCATGTAATCCATGTCATTACGGAAAATGTGTACCGAATCGATGTTGTTGCAGACCGCGAGAATTCTCAGAACGCTGTACTTCGTGTCATTGATGAGGCCCTTGTCCACCTTTTCCGCACTGAGAAAGGTCTGCACATCTTCATTCATCAGGATCAGGTGCGAGATCTCGACATAGTTGTCCATTGCCGCGAGGACGCTGCTTTCCACACTGTTCAGATAAGTCTCGGCCTCTTTCAGTTCGTGATCCCGGCGCTCTTTCATGGTGATAATGAAAAATGCGCACAGAAAAGCAATCGTCAGGATCAAAAGACCGAGACGAAGCACACGGTACAGACCGACTGAAAGAGATTCCTTCTCTTTATCGATTCCGGTGATCGTTAACAGCGTTTCTTTCGCTTTCTGTTTTGCCCTGTTTTTCTTCAAAAGACGCTCCTTTTCCGCAGACAGGCTTAGTATTCTATTATTTTAGCACGGATAACCGGGGTTGACAACAAGAAAACGGAGCCGCCCGAAGGCTGCTCCGTTCTGAAATCATATACTGTACATTAACCCTTTACAGCGCCGGCGATGAAGCTGTCCTGAATCTTTCTGCTCAAAAGAATGTAGACAATCAGCATCGGGAATGTTGCAAGCGCAAGCGCCGCACCTACCGGGCCCCATTCAGTCGTATGGGTTCCGACCATCTGACGGATACCTGCAGGAAGCGTCATATAATCATCTTTGCTGTTAAAGGTCTGTGCGAAGATAAGCTCGTTCCAGCACTGCAGGAATGTGTAGATGCTGGCGGTAGCCATTGCCGGCTTCATAAGCGGCAGGATGATACGGAAGAATACGCCAGCACGGCCGCATCCGTCAATATAAGCTGCCTCGTCGAGCGAGATCGGAATCTCGGTCATGAATCCGGTACATATCAGTATCGCCATGGCCAACGCAAATGCCGCGTAAGGGATGATCAAAGCCTGGAAGGAATCGAGCATCTCGAGACGGCTCAGGATGATGAATACCGGAATCAGGGAAGCCTGAACCGGAATCGTGATTCCGAGCATGAAAATCTTCTCAATCGTCTTGCTCATCTTCCACTCAATACGCGTAATGGCGTAGGTCGCCATCAATGCCGCGATCAAAGTGATCACAATGGTAAGAACAGTAACAAATACGCTGTTTAAGAAGTAACGAACGATCGGACCGGACTTAAGAGCGACCTTGTAGTTGTCCCAATGAGCGGGCTTCGGAAGACCGAACTGGTTCGTAACCTGAATCTGATCGTTATCCTTCAGGGCAAATGTGAACAGGAAGTACAAAGGGTACAAGTTAATGACTGCCCAGATGATCATGAAGATCCAGATAAAAACTTTTGCAACTTTACTGGACTTTCCAACCTCATATTGAGAAAGGTCATTTCCGGAATATGCTTTCTTTCCCATATCACACCTTCTCTCTGTCCTTGAAGATTTCTCCGATCACAACCGCGAAGAAGAAACAAAGGACAATCAGACATACTGCAATGGCACTGCCCATTCCGTAACGGCCCCAGGCACCCATCTGGTCTTTTAAGAGGGTACTCGGGAAAGCGGCGATACGCGTCTTATCCGTAGCAAGAACGGATACGATATCGTAACTCTTCAAAGAACCGGTTACAGCGAAGATAACGCTTACCTTAATGATCTGCTTCATGGAAGGAATTACGATATAACGGTCAACCTGCCAGTCCGTAGCGCCGTCAATCTTAGCGGCTTCGCGAAGTTCCGGAGGAACACTCTTTACGCCCGCATACATGAGGAGCATGTGATAACCTACATACTGCCACAGCATCGGTACGATTACGCACTGCAGAAGCGTGCTGTTGCTGCCGTCCATTCTCTTTTCGGCAAGCCATGTAATATCCTGCGCTCCTTTTTTCAGAACGCCGAATTTTCTCAAGAGAGAATTCAAAAGACCGCCGTCCGGGTAATAGATCTTTCTCCAAAGTTCACCGATAACTACGGTGGAGATCAGTACCGGAAGGAAGTTGATGGAGAGGAAGAATCTCTCGCTCTTGATTCCCTTACCGAGAAGCAGCGCCAGTCCGAGAGAGAGCGGCAGCTGGATAAATACGGAACACAACGCAAGAATCAGCGCGTTACGTGCCGACCACAGGAAGGGAACCTCATTGTTTTTATAGGTGAACGTTTTAAACAAAGTTTTGTAATTGTCTAATCCGATAAATTTCGAATCTCCGAAGCCTTTCCATTCGAAAAAGCTGTAGTAACCCGACGCAAGAAGCGGAGCTACCAGAATCCCGACGAACAGGATCAACGCCGGAAGTAAGAAAAGGAATATTGTGATTCCGTCAAATTTTCTTTTCGCCATGATACGCACTGCCTTCCTAAAAAATGTGGCCTCTCCGGATCATTGGAAAGGCCACATAAGTTTACTAGCTAATTACCGTGCCCAAAATTATCTGATGGCAGCCTTGAGGCCGTCGGTGAACTGCTTGCCGTTTACTTCACTGGTGTAAACCTTAGCAACGAATTCAAGATACTTCTGTGCTTCCTCGGACGGCATAGCGGTGTCGCCGAAGAGAACCATGTAATCAGATGCTGCAACGATCTTTGCTACGGACTGAGTCAGAGCGTTAACCTTGGACTCATCGTAGTCAACCTTCCATGCCGGAAGACCACAACCATCAAGATATCCATACATGCAGATGAGCTTACCAAGTTCGAAGGTGTACTCAGCAGCCTTCGCAGCGTTCTTGGAGGACTTAGCAACAGCGAGCGTATCGGACGGTCCGCCGATGAGCTGGCCAAGCTGAGACTTGCTGGAATCGATTACAGGGAATTCAGCAACCTTAACGTTGAAGCCTTCCTTCTTAGCGAAATCAGCACAGTTCCAAGTACCGTTCATGTAGAAAGCATACTTACCGTTCATGAAGTTAGCCTTAATCTCATCGTTAGAGAGGGCAACACCATTGGGGTCAAAGTACTTCTTGGTGATCATCTCCTGGAAGATATTAACGGCCTTAGTTACGTCTGCGTTATCCCAAGTAGCACCATTTACGAAGATGTCGTCAAGCGTCTTAGCGCCGCAGCTCTTCTCGATGATGGACTCAAGGTACTCAGTTACGCACCAAGTCTCTTTACCAGCACAACCAAAAGGAATCTTGCCGGCAGCAACGAGAGCATCACAGCACTTAATGAGATCTTCATAGGTGCCGGGAACATCGGTGTAACCAACTTCCTTAAGGATGTCCATGTTAGCGAAGAGACCAACGATGTTCATGGTCAACGGAACACCGTACTTCTTGCCGTTGTAAGTCGTGTTCTTGCACATCTTCTCATCAAGAGAACTTGCAAACTTCTTGTAAGCTTCGTCAAGGCAGTAAACCTTATCAGCCTTTACGAAATCGCCAAGGAATGCGCAGGACCATGTGAAGAAGATATCAGGCATGCTGTTACCAGCTACAGCCGTCTTAATCTTGGTCTTGTAAGCTTCATTCTCAGTTGCGGACCAATCCAACTTAATGTCGGGGTACTTCTTCTCCATATCCTTGATAGCTGCTTCATAGGAAGCACGGTTGGAGTCACTCTTCGTAGCGATACACCACATGGTAAGAGTGATCTTGTCTTTGGAGCCGGTACCGCAAGCACAAAGAGAAATTGCGGTTACAACAACCAGCAGTACTGCAAGAATTTTTTTCATGATTTCCTCCTTTAAAGAAATGAAAAAATAGTTTTTCAGCTTTCGCTGATCTATCGAAAGCGTTTCCGCTTGCGACCAATGTTACTTCTCCGCCTTGACCAACGGCCAGGGGTACTCGATGATCAGATCCCCGTTCTCCAGGGAGTAGTAGAGAACCGCGTCATCCACCGGATCATTATACACGAGCCGGATGGTTCCCTTTTCTTCATCTGCGTAATAGTATCCGGGAAGTACGCCGTCCTCTAAGAACGTTCCTTTCTCAGTGAACTCGAACGAATAGTTATCGTCGCTTTCCCAAACACCCTGCAGTTTCGTGTTGTCCTCGCCGAACTGCTTATTATAATGATAAACGGTCTTCTCAAGCAGATAGCGGGTTTCTTCCTTGTCCACAAAGACCATCTCGAGAACTGCGTCGTTCTCATCGAAGAGCCTAATTACATTATCGCCGATCTCGTACCGTTTATAATCTTTCTTTTTAAACCTTGCCGTGCCGTCCTCATAGAAGGAAAGTACCGGAACCTTCGTATCGTGAGGATATGCCCACTCTTCCTTTGCCTTCTTCTTAGACTTTCCGCACCCGGCAAATGCCATGGCGCATGCCGCCAGAATGAGGAAAAGGGCAAGCATTTTCTTTACTTTCATAGATATAACTGCCTCTCCGCTTCATGCAAAACCGCCAAAATGCGGTTCAAATAAGGATAAAACGAACCCTTTCTGCTTTCTTCCCCACAATGTCTTTAAGTTGATTATAGTATTATTTTGTACTAAGTAAATGTAAATCCTTTACTTTTTCAAGCATGATTTTGACATTTTGTACATATATTTTTCGTCAAAAGTTCGTTTTTAGTGAAAATACACAAATTGCAAAAAGAAAACGGAAACCGACTCCGGTTTCCGTTGTGCAAATATACCTTATTCGTGTTTTCAGCAATTTCGAAAAGGTTATTTCCGCCGTTCACAATCGTCCTTTTCAGCTTACGGCATCCCCGCCGCAATCCGATCAGCAGCCGTTTGTTTTACACGATGTACTTAATGTCCAGCGTTCCGAGAAGATACTCTTCCATCTTCTCTTCGTCCAGACATGCATCCACGCGGTCAAATTCTTCCATTGCCTGTTCCGCGGCCCTCGCCTCCGCTTCATCATACAACGGAGCAGCCGCCTTCTTACGCTCGCAGTATTCCTCGAGCAGGATCACTTTCGTATCCATTTGCGATTCACCCCATTTCGCAAGATTAACCTATTATCATTATGGCAGACGAAAAAGGACATTTCAACCCGATTGATTCGGGCCGAAATGTCCTTCTGTCACTTTTTCATCTTTTGCGACTTGAAATCCGTCAAAGGTAAAGCGGGATTACATTTGCCGTAAGGGGATGTAACATGCGCTTACAAGCGAGGCTCCGTTATGCGGGCCGGAACAGCCGAAGAAGAGCCCGTCGTTACCGCTTCTTTCCGGTTATCGCTTATTACAGGCCGAGACCTGCGCGGAAGCTGTCCATGAACGCTTCGAAGCCGGCAACGTCCTTTGCGTCCGGATCGATCGCAACCGCTTTACGGTCGGCAAATACGACTGCATCCAGATATTCCTGAAGCGTTCCCGCATTGCCCGCTTTCTTCGCGAGCATGTATGCAGCCAGAAGGCCGATGCCCCATGCGCCGCCTTCGCCGGCGGTTTCCATAACGGATACGGGTGCGCCGACTGCCGCAGCGGCAAATTTCTGTCCGACAACCGGAGTCTTGAAGTATCCGCCGTGTCCGAGCATCTTGTCAACCTTTACGCCTTCCTTCTTAAGAAGCAGGTCAAGGCCGACCTTCAGCGCACCGAGTGCGGAATACATATGCATGCGCATGAAGTTAGCAAGCGTGAAGCGGCTTTCGGCCGTACGAAGAACCGCAAGTTTGCTGTCCGCAACGCCTACAACCGGCTCGCCGGAAAGGAAGTTATAAGAAATCAGCCCGCCGCAGTCAGCTTCTCCTGAAAGCGCCACGGAATAAAGCTTCGTAAACAGGTCGCCGGCCGGGATGTCATACCCCATCAGCTTGCCGAATTCGCCGAACAGGTTCACCCAGGCGTTGATATCGGAAGTACAGTTGTTGCAGTGAACCATCGCAACCGCGGCGCCGTCGGGCGTCGTTACGAGATCGATCTCGGGATAAACCTTGCTGAGGGGCTTTTCAAGAACAACCATGGCAAATACGCTCGTTCCGGCGGAAATGTTACCGGTGCGAAGTCCGACGCTGTTGGTCGCAACCATACCGGTTCCGGCGTCGCCTTCGGGAGGACATACCGGGATACCTGCCTGAAGCATGCCGGATTCATCGAGGAAAGCTGCGCCTTCCGCACTCAGAACGCCTGCGCTCTCGCCGGCGGAAAGAACCTTCGGAAGAATGTCGCGAAGTTTCCAAGGAACATTCTTCGCTTCCGGAAGCGTATCGAAAATGTCGAGCATCTTCGCGTCATAATCGCCGGTTGCCGAATCGATCGGGAACATTCCCGAAGCGTCTCCGACGCCGAGTACCTTCTCGCCGGTCAGCTGCTCATGCACCCAGCCCGCAAGTGTCGTAAAATGCGCGATGGAATTCACATGGCTCTCGCCGTTGCGCATTGCCTGATACAGATGCGCGATGCTCCATCTCTGCGGAATATTGAAGTCGAAAGCCTTCGTCAGGACGCCGGCCGCATCTTCCGTAATCGTATTTCTCCAGGTACGGAACGGCACCAGAAGCTTTCCCGCCGCGTCAAATGCAAGATAACCGTGCATCATGGCCGAAATACCGATTCCGGCAAAGGACGTAACGTCTATGCCATACTCTTTCTTAATATTGTTGCGCAGGTCGGAATAGCAGCTCCGGAGTCCGTTCCGGATATCCTCCTCGCTGTATGTCCAGACGCCGTTCTCATAACGGTTCTCCCAACCGTGGCCGCCCTGTGCAAGAACGTCTCCCTTCTCGTCGATTACAACTGCCTTGATTCTCGTCGAGCCGAACTCGATTCCGAGGATTGCTTTGCCCTCTGCAAGAATTGTTCTGTTATCCATCCCCTTGTACCTTCCTTTTTTATTTATTTCCGTGCACACGCCGGCACATCAGCGGCTTATCTTTCACGCACTACTCATTATATAACAAGTCGCGGATGATTGCCACAGTTTTATCGTCGGGAAACCCGTTCCGATGTTCCACCGTCTGTCCGTTTAGATTTCGTTTCCGACGGGCGCCTCATATTCGTCACGCGCCTTCAGCGTTCATCGGCACCGCCGCAGGTCTCAGATCGTGATGTCACGGTGCAGGAGTTCCACAAAGCGCTCGACGATTTCCGTCTTCTCATCCCAGAAGAATCTGCCTTCCGGCGTTACCATCGGCGAGTGCTTCTGCATCGGGAGCGTGTAGCGGCAGTAATGGTTGTAGCAGTCGTAGAACGTCGCATTTTTCTTCCGCCCGCGAACGATCATGCTGTCCATGACGAGGCCGAGCACGCCCATGTCGTCTAAGAGGTCCGCCTCCATCAGCATCAGAAGCGTACGGTCGATGTCCGGATCGGTCATGCGCCATTTGCACGAGTGGTCCGCAACGAGCCCGCAGATGTATTCCGTCCGATCCTCGGGATACCCGTGCGAAAGCAGGTACTTTCGCGTGATCGGTGCGCCCTCTGCCGCATGGTCGCCGCCTGAAACCGCGGACACCGCACGGCCGACATCGTGGAAAATCGTCGCAATCATCAAGTCCTCATAGCGAAGCCCTGTCTTGTCGGGCGTCCTGTCATAGAGCCTTCGTGCCCAGCCGAGAACCCGTTTCGTATGTTCAAAGCGGCTGTAGCCGAATTCGAGTTTATGCGCTCCGACACCGCCCTCGCCCTCCGTCTGTACGGGTTCAAGCGTCTCTCCGACAAATGCAAGCATGTCGGCGTAGTCCGGAACGATCCCGTCGGTATCATCCTTTTTTCTCTCGCTGAGCGCCTTGATTGCCTGTGTTTCCTCACGCTCGAAATTCCTTTTCCGCGCCGCCTCGTCCGCCAGATCAAACATGCGCATCTCGCGCTCGATCAGTGCCGGATCGCCGCCGCTTCGAAGGGCGTGCCTGTTAGCTCTTACAAGCGCAAACAGACATTCCACCCAAACCGCCTCAAATCCTTCTTCAATCTCGTAATCTTCCTGCGTGATCGGGACGCGTTCATCACCGATCTCGCAAAAATAGTAATAATTCTGCTGTTCGAAAATCGCATCCGGATCTTTCGCATCGCGGTTCCTTCGAAGTACTCTTCCGAACTCCTCAATCGTTTCGGGTTTCACGAAATATCCGCTTTCCTCGCGTACTTCCCGAATCAGAGCCTGCTCGGGAGTTTCGCCGGCCTCAATCCCGCCACCCGGGAATTTATAGTAGTCGTATTTGCGCGAATGCATCACAAGAAAGCGGCCGTTCTTTTCGATGATTGCCCGCGCGGACGGCCGGACATGTACGCGTCCGTCCGGATTGTAATCATGCGTGTCGATGGTAAACAATTCTTTCATTCCCGAACTTCCTCCGTTCATGCCTTTGCGGCGCGCTCGTTTATATAGTCTCCGATTACTTTACGGATTGCGGGCGAGATCATATCAAGCGTGATTTCGGTTGGTTCAAAGAACCGGATCTCCTCCAGTTCCTCTTCCTGCCTTCGGATCTGCCCGTGGTACCGACGGCAAAGGTACACGATCTCCACATAGTAAACCTCATCCGTGTTCGGATAAACCATGTGCGCTTCCTCGCCGGAATGGATTCGGAACAGCTCGAGTTCGTCCGCTTCCAGTCCCATCTCTTCACGAAGTTCCCTGCGGGCGCACTCTTCGACCGTCTCACCGATCTCAATCCCTCCGCCGGAATATCCCCAAAGGTGATTGTCCGTCCTCTTTCCGAGAAGGATCTGTCCTTTTTCGTTTTCAATGATTATGCTTCCGGCGCAATAAACGATCGGTCTATGTCCGACAAGCGCGCGGATTTCTTTAATGTATTCTCCCATTTTCCTTCCTCAGGCGGTAAAGCCTCGGTCCTTCGGCCGGCGCCCCACCGCGATGGTTACTGCTCTGTTACCGTTGTATCAGGCGGTAAAGCTACGGCCCTTCGGCCGGCGCCCCACCGCATGGTTGCGGTCCTGTTTCCGTTGTGAATCGATGGCTTCGTGCGCGTTACTGCTGCGGGATATTTTCCCGGGGATTACTGCTGCGACGCGAAATAAGCATCGATGCCGTCGGCGATTGCTTTCGCGAGTTTGTTCCGATACTCGTCGGTCGCCATCAGACGGTCTTCCTTTTCGTTCGTCATAAAGCCCATCTCGACTATCGTCACGGGCACCTTGCACCAGTTGATTCCGCTCATCGTGTCTGTTTCGACAACGCTGCGCTTCTTACAGCCGCATTCGTCACAAATCGCGTTGAGAATCGTCTCCGACAGTTTTCGGCTCTTAGCGTACAGCGCTCCATTGTACGGGTTGTTCTTCGTCTGGCAAAGTGTTTCGCAACCGTTTACATCACTGTTATCGTGCGCATTGGCATGAATCCTGACGAAAACGTCCGCCCCTGCTTTGTTCGCAATCTCGGCCCTTTCGCTGTTACTGATGTTTACATCGTGTGTTTCCCGGATCATGATAACACGGTATCCACGCTCGAGAAGGATTGCCTCAAGTTTCTGCGACACGATCAGATTCAATTCGTATTCCGGAATTCCCGTGAAGTGCCCGGTCGTGCCGGAACTCACCTTGGCTTTCATCGTCGAAGAACCGGGACCGTCAGGCTCTTTTTCATTATTCCCTTTGCGCTGATGCCCTGCATCGATGACTACCAGTTTGCCGGTCTGTGCCTGACCGCCCGTGGGCTCCGGTGCCGTTGTCGGGGTTACCGTGGGGTCAGGTATTGTCGTCGTGGCAGTCGTTGGTGTAGGTGCCGTTGTCGGGGTCACGGTGGGTTTCTCGGTCGGGGCCACAGTGGATTTCTCCGTCGGGGCCACAGTCGGTTCTTCGGTCGGTGTCGGGATGGCGGTTGGTGTATCCGTCGGCGTTTGCGTCGGATTTGCTTTTCGATCATCGATATCTTTCTGGGTCGTCTTCCCGCAAGCGACCATAGCAACGCCTACAAGCATCACCGTAATAACCAATGCTATAATACGAATACTGCCAGTGCGCTTTTCGTTCTTCCTTATTGATCTCAAGTCTCTCATTCCTCACACATTTTCCGTACGCCGAACGAGGTCGGTTCGTACTTTAAGTTTGTGGTATGCACCATGTCGTTCATTATACCAAATCCCGTCAGAAATGAAAAGTCCAAGCACATGATTTAAGTGCCGGGTCAAAACCGATCTGTCAATTTCCCCAAACATTATTCTGCCGTTTTACCAACCATTATATTTGAGAGTTCGGCCTGCGAAGTCAAGTGTCTCCCGCTTGATTTGATTGGATTCTGGTCAATTATACAATTCTCTAATACAAACATCTTCTTTGATTTGAATCGGGACTTTGGTATTGTGCTTGTATTTGCATTGGAATCAGGAAAGTGAGAAGGAATCCATTACAATCTTGCCTTCCCGTCTTGAAAGCTTCCGAATTAAAGACAAGAATTTGTAATGGGATTCTGGAAAGAATGTAGTTTACCATTACAAATCAGATTGAACGACCGAATAATTCAATAAAATTGTAATGGATTTGCAAAGATTGGATGATTTGCAAAAAAACCAGATAGGAAGAAAGCGTGATGTGCGATTTACGTAAAGCACTCAAGATTAAAAAGAAACCCACGAGGGGCGTCGCCCCTCGTGGGTTTAGAATACATCATATACCGGCGGCCGACAAGCCTGCCGTTTTCACAAAAATCAAGCGATAAACTGTGCAAAAGCAACAGCGTGTTTCTTCCAACAGCCGGCACAAAGCTTTCTTGCCACAGTATAACTCTCGCAATCCCTCACCGATACGGCTCTTACTTTCTCACAACCGTGATGGTTACATCCTCGCCGTTCAGGTTCCAGTCTTTCGTCTGACCGGCACCACCCGCAAAGGAAACACCGTCGGCGCTGACTGCTGCGGCATCAGCCAAAGGCTCGTAAACTACCTCATCGGCCAAAACGGTCTTCTTGATGAAGGCTTCGTTGTGCTTGCAGATTTCGGCAATCTTGTCGTTGCCGCAGAGGGCAAGCGTGATGTGATCCATAACCTCGAAGTCTGCGTCCTTACGCATCGTCTGAACTTTGCTGATGACCTCACGCACATAGCCTTCTTCAATCAACTCGGGGGTAAGGGTTGTGTTCATGACAACCGTAACCTTGCCGTCGGAGTCGGATACGTATCCGTCAACCTTCTTGGCTTCAATCAACAGGTCATCCTTTGCAATCTGCTCGTCGACTCCGTCAACGTTAACGGTAACGGACCCGGTCTCGTTAAGTTCTGCCATAGCCTTGGCGGAATCAAGGTTAAGAAGGGCTTCCTTCACCGCGTTGATCTGCTTACCGAAACGCTTTCCGAGCGTACGGAGCTGCGGCTTAAAGGTGTAGCCGGTGAACTCGCTGACATCGTCACGGAACTCAACGTTCTTCACGTTCAGCTCATCCTCGATGATCTCCTTGTAGAAGTCGTTCAAAGTCACATCGTTCTTTACATACATATCTGCCATCGGCTGGCGCTGCTTGATGTTTGAAGCGTTACGGCATGCGCGGCCGAGTACAACGATATCGAGAACCTCTTCCATGTTCTTCTCAAGTTCCGCATCAATCCAGTTCTCATGAACAACCGGATAATCGCAAAGATGTACGCTTTCCGGAGCGGAAGCGTCGATCGAGCATACAAGGTTGCGATAGATTGCCTCGCTCATGAACGGGATCATCGGAGCCGAAGCCTTTGCGATCGTAACGAGCGCGGTATAAAGCGTCATGTAAGCATTGATCTTGTCCTGCTCCATGCCTTTAGCCCAGAAACGCTCACGGCCGCGGCGCACATACCAGTTACTCATTTCGTCAACGAACGAATCGAGTGCACGCGCCGCCTCGGGGATACGGTAATTCCAAAGGTTGTCATCCACGCTCTTGACCGTAGTCATCAGGCGGCTAAGCAGCCAGCGGTCCATGACCGGAAGCTTATCGTAATCAAGCGTGTATTTGGTCGCATCGAAGTTATCGATATTCGCATACAGCACGAAGAATGCGTACGTATTCCAAAGCGTGCCCATGAACTTCCGCTGCCCTTCGACAACGGCTTTGTCGTGGAAACGGTTCGGCAGCCACGGCGCGCTGTTGATATAGAAATACCAGCGGATTGCGTCCGCGCCGAACTTCTCAAGGGCTTCGAACGGATCTACCGCGTTGCCCTTAGACTTACTCATCTTCTGGCCGTTCTCATCCTGCACATGACCGAGGACGATAACATTCTCGTACGGTGCCTTATTGAACAGAAGCGTCGACTCCGCCATCAGGGAGTGGAACCATCCACGCGTCTGGTCAACGGCCTCACTGATGAACTGTGCCGGGAACTGCTGCTCAAAGAGCTCCTTATTCTCAAACGGATAATGATGCTGTGCAAAAGGCATCGCGCCACTGTCGAACCAGCAGTCGATTACCTCGGGGACGCGGTGCATCGTCTTTCCGCATTTCGGGCAGGCAAATGTGACACTGTCGATGTACGGACGATGCAGTTCCACCTTCGCGTCGGCAGGATTGCCCGAACGCTCTGCGAGTTCCGCACGGCTTCCGATACACTCACGGTGACCGCACTCGCACTCCCAGATGTTAAGAGGTGTGCCCCAGTAACGGTTACGGCTGAGCGCCCAGTCCTGAATGTTCTCAAGCCAGTTGCCGAAACGTCCTTTACCGATGGACTCGGGAATCCAGTTTACGGTATTGTTATTGCGCACAAGGTCATCACGAACAGCGGTCTCACGGATATACCAGGACTCACGCGCATAGTAGATCAGAGGGGTATCACAACGCCAGCAATGCGGATATTCATGCTCAAACTTCGGTGCGTCGAACAGAAGCTTGCGTGCGGAAAGATCCTTAATAACCTCGGGATCGGCACTGACAGCACCCTTCTCGATCTCGGCAGCGGTAGGCTTGCAGCGCATTCCCGCGAACGGCGTTACATCAAGCATGACACCCTTCTCGTTAACCATCTGCACAAGAGGAAGGTCATAATTACGTCCTACGTTGGCGTCGTCTTCACCGAATGCCGGTGCGATATGAACGATACCGGTACCGTCGGACATTGTTACGTAATCATCACAGGTTACATAAAATGCCTTCTTGCCCTGTTTCTTAGCCTCATCGGCAGCGCACTGATACAAAGGCTCATACTCGCGGCGCTCAAGGTCGGTACCCTTGAAGGTCTCGAGCACTTCATAAGCCGGAGCGCCGTCCTTACTAAGAGGCGCAAGCACCGTATCGGCAAGAGCCTGTGCAAGATAATAGGTATAGCCGTCTGCGGCCTTTACCTTCACATACGTATCGGAAGGGTTCACGCAAAGCGCAACGTTCGAAGGAAGCGTCCAAGGCGTGGTCGTCCAGGCAAGGAAGTAAGCGTCCTCGCCGACTGCCTTGAAGCGGACAACAGCCGAGCGTTCCTTAACGGTCTTGTAACCCTGGGAAACCTCAGCCGAGGAAAGCGGCGTTCCGCAGCGCGGGCAGTACGGAACAATCTTAAAGCCCTTATAAAGAAGGCCCTTGTCCCAGATCTGCTTAAGAGCCCACCACTCGGACTCGATATAGTCGTCATGATAAGTTACATAAGGGTTGTCCATGTCAGCCCAGAAGCCGACCGTACCGGAGAAATCCTCCCACATGCCCTTGTATTTCCAAACGGATTCCTTGCATTTGTCGATGAAAGGCTCAAGGCCGTATGCCTCGATCTGATCCTTTCCGTTGATGCCGAGAAGCTTCTCGACCTCGATTTCAACCGGAAGTCCGTGCGTGTCCCAGCCCGCCTTACGCGGTACCATGAAGCCCTTCATGGTGCGGTATCTGGGGATCATATCTTTGATAACACGGGTCAGAACATGACCGATGTGCGGCTTGCCGTTCGCGGTCGGCGGTCCGTCATAAAACGTGTATGTCGGTCCTTCCTTTCTTGACTCCATGCTCTTACGGAAAATGTCATTATCCTGCCAGAATTTCAGCGTCTCCTTCTCACGGCCGACGAAATCCATATTGGCGTCAACTTTCTTGTACATACTGATGTCCTCCTTGGTACATTGCTTCGACAGGTATGCGGGGCAGTTACGGAGCGGTGCGGCTCGCCTGTCGCAGGAAAAGCTTTCCGGCAAATCGGCTCTCTTCGAAAAAAAACAAAAGCCCCCATCCAAAAAGGATGAGGGACATAGTTTCTCATAACCACCTTTTTGCGTACGCTGCCTTGCAGAAATACGTTGTCCGGGTAACGGCGGACGGTCCGGTGCGGACTACTCGCTCTTCGTTTCTGCTGCCAAAAGGTCGCCGAAACATCTGCTTTCGCTCACACGACTCGGGAGTGATGTTCCCCTGACAAGTTCACACCGGGCTTTCACCGCCCCCGGCTCGCTTCGGATCTCTTCTCAGGATACTGTCTCCGTCTTCGTCTTTCTCTATGGATGATAATATAGACCATGCATGGGGATTATGTCAAGAATAAATCTGCGGAAATAAAACAGCCGGCCCGAATGGTACGGACCGGCACCGGAACTACTTTATTTATCACGGCAAATGCCCCGCCGCTCCGAGTCAGCAAAGCGGTCTTATTCTCTTCGTCAAGCGTGGCAGCAGCTTCCGGCGGTCTCATCCAAAGGTGTATCGTCAAGCGGCTCCGCCGGCGCAATACTTTTCATTTTGCTGCGGAAACGGAACAGGCTCATGATGCCGGTGATCGACCAGGTCAGGCCTGTCGTCAGCCAGATGCCCCATTTGCCGATCTGCGGAACGGAGGTGATGGGCTTCGGCAGACAGCAGCGGCAGCCGAGCTCGGTAAATCCGTTCAGCATCGCGTAGCGGCTGTCACCGATACCGTTTAAGGTACCGCGGCAGATATAGATCATTCCGAGAAGCGCATAGAACGAGCTGCTGATCATCAGACCCTTCGCACCGATGGAAATCGCTTCGGGATCGTTGATAAAGATACCGATGATCTGCCGTCCGAACAGCTTCGGGATCAAAAACATTACGGCCGAGAAGATGAGTACGAAACGAACCCCGACACGGAATCCCTTCTTAATGCGGTCCGTCCTGCCAGCGCCGAGATTCTGTCCTGCGTACGACGAGAGCGCCGCGCCAAGGGAACCGTAGGGCTGCTGGATGATCTGCTCAATCTTGGTAATCGCCGTATTGGCCGCGCCGACAACCGGTCCGAATCCGTTTACAACCCACTGCAGGGCGATGCAGGATACGGAAATCGTGGACATCATAAAGGCGATCGGAACGCCGATGGCGAATGACTTCTTAATAATATCCGTATCGGGCTCCCGGTCTTCCCTCGTAATCTTAAAGTACGGATTCCGCATACGGGCATACAAAACACAGCTGAGCGTCGAAAACAGCTGCGAGATAACCGTTGCCCACGCCACACCGGCGACGCCCCATCCGAAGCCTTGGACAAATGCAAGGTCCAGCCCGATGTTCAGGACGCAGGATACGATCAGGAACTTTAACGGCGTCTTCGAGTCGCCGAGTGCCCGAAGCAGCGAAGACACGGTATTGTATCCGACCACCGCGAGGCTTCCGCCGCAGGTAATCTGCATATAAGTTACGGACATATCGACGCATTCCGCAGGCGTGTCAAGAAGATGCAAAAGCGGATATGCTACGGAAAATCCGATCAGACTCATGAGAATGCCGACCGCGCCGACAACATACAGGCTGTTGGAAACCGAACGGCGCACTCTTTTATGGTCGTTTGCACCGAAGAACTGTGCGGCAACGATCCCGACACCGGTACCGATTCCGTTACTGATGGAGAAAAAGAAGAAGTTCACCGAACCGGTCGCACCGACTGCTGCCAATGCGTCGTCACCGACACATTTGCCCACAATAATGCAGTCCACCATATTGTACATCTGCTGGAACAGGTTTCCGAGTAACATCGGCAGGGCAAATGCGAGGATCAGCTTCGCAGGATTTCCTTCCGTCATGTTTACGATATTGCTTCGTTTGTTAACAGTATTATCCATATATCAGCCTTTCTGAAAGTCAGACTAATATTAGACCAGGAAAATGCAGGTTACAATGTCATATACAATCCGAAAAAAACGGCATTTTGTCCTTTTAGAAACGAAAAGCCGGTATAAACTCCCACAAAGACCATCGAAACAAAACGGACCGTGACCCCAAAACGGGAGCCACGATCCGTTACACTTCATCAAAAACGGCTTTTTCTTTGAAAAAACCATATTCTACATCGGTAGAATTGTTATTTTACTGTGTCCTCAGCTCTGCGCCAAGTCTCTTGCCCAGCTGTTTCATCACGCTGTTTGCAGCAGACTCGATTTCGTCGGAAGTGAGGGTCTTCTCATTGGATCCGATGGTCAGACGGATGGTAACCGACTTCTTGCCGGCAGGAATCTGCTTGCCGCGGTACTCATCCACGAAGCCGGCTGCCTTCACGGGACCCGCTTCCTTCTTCGCGATAACGGCGTCGATTTCTTCCCAGGTCGTTGCCGAATCGAACAGCATCGAGATGTCGTAATCCGTTACCGGATACTCGGCAAGATGCGTGAACTTGTTGGTTCTCGAGATGAGCGGCTTAAGAAGCGTCGTATCCATCTCGAATACGAGAACGGCAAGATTCTTGATGCCGCATTCCATCGTGACTTTCTTGGCGACAAGTCCGAGATCGCCGACCTTCGTATCGCCGACGTAAATGTTCTGCCATACAACCGAATCGGCCCAGACGGGCTTTACGTCCTTCTTGAAGGTGAAACCTTCCATATGCGTATAACGGGGCATGTAAGCGAGGTAGCCTTTGACTTCACGGAACATCTCGTTCACGCTCTTCGTTCCGCTTGCGAGAGCGCCCGCGATATTTCTGCGCTGCTTCGGAAGCGACTCGGTAGCGTCATAGGGAGACGTGTAATCACTGTCGGTAAATACCTGCGCCTCTTCAAATATCGCGAAATCATCAAAGTAACGCTCGTTCTTCATAACCGCTTCGCACATGTTCGGCAGAAGCGAGCTTCTGATGTAGCTGAGGTCCGGAGCCGGCGGCGTCGACAGTTTAAGCATGCCGGTCGTATCCTGCATTACGGCGTTGACAAATGTGTCGTTCATCCACGGATAGGTGTAAATCTCCTGCATGCCGCAGCGGATTGCCAGATATTCCTTGATGTTGCGGACAAGGGAAATGTCCTTCTGGTTGATGGCGCCGGTGAAGCTCGTCGTAAAAGGCGTAGCGTCAAAGTTGTCGTAACCGTACATTCTGGCAACTTCTTCCATCACGTCGTCCTTGATGGAGATGTCGCCGGTGGAACGCCAGGTCGGTGCAACAACATGCATATTGTCGCCGTCGATAGCTACGTCAAAGCCGAGGATCTCAAGCTTTGCGCGGATGTCGTCATTGGTCAGATGTTTTCCGAGACGCTTTGCAAGCCAGGTAAGACTGACGTCAATCTCGGCTCTCTTCAACTTCTTTTCGTAACGGTCACAGAACCCGGTTACCTGAAGTTTCGGATACAGTTCCTTAAAGTACTGCATCGAAAGCGCCAGTGCCTGATCACAGCGCTCCGGATCAACTGCCTTCTCGTAACGGGACGAAGCCTCGGTACGGTTGTCGTAGCGAAGCGCGGTACGGCGGATACCGGTGGACTCGAAGTTGGCAACCTCGAGGATGACACGCTTGGTCTTCGGCAGGATGGAATCCTTTGCGCCGCCCATAACACCTGCAAGGGCAACGGCACCTTCGCCGTCTGCAATCACAAGGTCATCCGTGCAAAGCGCCAGTTCCTTGCCGTTTAAGAGCAGGAGCTTCTCGCCTTCCTTCGCGCGTCTTACCGTAATATGGTCTTCAATATTGTCTGCGTCAAATGCGTGCGTCGGGTTTCCGGTCGCCAGCATAACATAGTTTGTGATATCCACAAGTGCATTGATCGGGCGCATGCCGACACGCCAGATCCGACTCTGCATCTTAAAGGGTGACGGCTTAACCTCAACGCCGTTCATCTCTACGCCGATATAACGCGGGCAGCGCTCGGTGTCGTCAATGGCAACCTTGAAGTCGGATTTGCAGTCGTAACTGACGGGCTCGATCTTCTTCATGGGAAGCTTATAAAGTGCCGCAATCTCACGGGCAATTCCGTAATGACCCCACAGGTCAGGACGGTTGGTCATCGATTTGTTGTCGATTTCAAGAATAACATCGTTCAGATCAAGGGCATCCGCAATCTTTGTTCCTGCAGGAACATCCCATGCGGACAGGTCGAGAATTTCCGCTTCCTGCGTGGAAGGAAGAAGGTCTCCGAGACCGATCTCGTCGGATGCGCAGATCATGCCGTAAGACTCAACACCTCTTAATTTGCTCTTCTTGATTTCAACCGGCTCGCCTTCGCCGTGCCATCTTACAACCGCGCCGGGTACGGCAACCGCAACACGCATGCCTGCCTCGAGATTGATTCCGCCGCAGACGATCTGCTTTGCCTCGCCGTCGCCGATATCAACCGTGCAGACTCTTAATTTGTCTGCGTTCGGATGCGGATTGACCGCCTCGATCACGCCGACAAGAATGTTCTCGAAACGCTTTGCGAGATATTCAACATCTTCCACCTCGACGGTGTCCATGGTCAGGTCGTACGCAAGCTTCGTAAGATCCGCGTCATCGGGAAGACTAACATAATCTTTAATCCAGGATAATGAAAGTTTCATTTTATTTTACGCCTCCTTATCTGAACTGTCTGAGGAATCTCAGATCCGCGCTGTGGAACAGACGGACGTCATCCACGCCGTAACGCATCATAACGAGACGGTCAAGACCGATGTTGACATAGAAACCGGTATACTCGTCGGGATCAAGTCCGGCCGCGCGAAGTACGTTCGGATGCGGCGAACCGCCCGGCATAACTTCGATCCAGCCGACATGCTTGCAGACGCTGCAGCCTTTACCGCCGCATACCTGGCACTGCATGTCAATCTCAAAACCGGGTTCAACGAACGGGAAGAAGCCGGAACGCATACGAACCGGCACATCCGTTCCGAATACCTTACTCAGAATGCTCTTGATCAGAACCTTACCGGAGGTAAATGTGATGTCCTTGTCTACGATCAGCGCCTCATACTGGAAGAAAGCTCTCTCGTGATGGGCGTCGGTCGTCTCGTTTCGGTATACACGGCCCGGATATACGAAACGGTACGGAGGCTTATGTGTCTGCATGTAACGGACACTGCCGCCGGTCAGATGCGGACGGAGACATAATTTCTCGTTGGTGCTTCCGGAGTCATGTCCTGCAAGCCAATACGTATCCATGCTCTCACGGGCAGGATGGTTCTGCGGGAAATTCAGCTTGTCAAATGCATACAGCTCGCTGGTAATGTCGTCCTCCTGGAATACCTCAAATCCCATGGAACGGAATGCATCATTCAGGTCGTAGCACATCTGCGTGATCGGATGAAGACCTCCGTTCATCGGCATAATGCCCGGAACGCTGCAGTCGAAATCGGGGGAAACCTCGGATGCCTTTAACTTGAGCTCCGTACGCTTCTCATCGATCAAATCGGAAATCTGGTTCTTCGCCTGGTTGAGAAGTTTACCCATCTCCGGTCTTAACGAAACATCAACCGTCGGAAGTTCCTTTAAAAGAAGGGTCAGGGAACCCTGCTTACCGACAATGTCGCTTCTTACTTTCTGCAGCACATTCTCATCTGCCGCTTCCGCAATTCTTTCTTTGGCTTGCGATAAAATGCTTTCGATCTTATCTTTCATGATAACTCCTTTCTGAATCCTCTCGCGAAATTCGTTCGCTTGATGGACTGTTCGCTTATCACGCAAAAAGTCCCTTGCTGTTTTGCAGCAAGGGACGATTATTAACCGCGGTACCACCCTATTTCGGAACATTTCGTTCCGCTCTCTTATGTGTAATCCGTTTGCTACACGAACATCCGGCTTAACGCCTGCGCTTTTCGCCGGAAGACTCCCGTACTGAACATTCCGAAAGGTTCGCGCAGAGTGCTTTCAGCCGGTGACACTCTGTCTCTTTGCAACTACCTCTTCCGTACTCACGTACGTTCAACGCCTAACACGCATATCATATTGCAACTCAGCGGTTTTGTCAAATGTTTTGTGCTTTCCCGTTTATTCGGTCTGTAGAGTTCCGCCGGCAACAATCCTTCTTACACGGAATAAGCTGCCGTCCTGCTACCTTACCCGCACGAACTTCCGGTCCTCCAGTTTGTAAATGATATCGCACGCCTCCGCAAGACTTGCGTGATGCGTTACCATCAGAACCGTCTTTCCGCCACGCAGTTCCCGAAGCGACTCAAGAATCGCCTCCTCGGTTTCCATATCAAGCGAAGCCGTGGCCTCGTCTAAAACAAGCAGTTCGAAATCCTTGTAAAGAGCCCTCGCCAGTGCCAGTCTCTGCCGCTGACCGCCCGAAAGCCTCATGCCGTTGCTCCCGACCATCGTGTCGAGTCCGTCCGGCATGGTCATTACGTCGTCATACAGTCTCGCGCACTTCAGGCACTCAATCACGCGTGCCTCATCGACCTGATCGGGGTCGGTCATGAATGTCACATTTTCCCGGATCGTAAACCCGCCGAGATAAACTTCCTGCGGAATATAGCTGACCAGATGTCCGATGGAAGCGCCGTCCTTACAGATATCCCTGCCGTCATAGCTGATGCTTCCCGCCTGAGGCTTTAAAAGTCCGATCAAAAGGTCGAGAAACGTCGTCTTTCCGATGCCCGAGGAACCGGTGATCGCCACCGTTCTGCCCTTCGGAATCACAATGTCCGCATTGCTGAACACGTCCGTGTTCCCGTCTTCGTAGCCAAATGTGAGGCCGCTCACACGGATCTCCCGGTCAAACGTGATCTGCCCTCGATCCGTCTGTACTCCATTGACCGGCAGATTACGGTATTTCTCCATTGATTCCCGAAACCGTTCGAATCCGGCTTCGGCAAATCCGATGCCGATCAGTCCTTTTAAGATTCCGCTGCAAAGCGGCAGCATCTTTACAAGTACCGTGACAAATACGATGCATGCCGACAGATGTCCGCTGATATCAATCTTTAACGCGATCAGAAGCGCCAGCAGGAAGAATACGACTGCCTGCAGAATATCTGCCGTGATCACGGAAACGATCTGCGAGAACATTGCGAACTTTCTCGATTCTTTTGCAAGGTCGCCGGTTACTTCATCAAACCGGCGCAGGAGTTCCTTCTGGCCGCCGCTGACCTTGACTTCTTTATAGGAACCGAAGGTGTTATATACCGTCTCGTTGGTCCGGATCTCCAGCTCCCGCACGCGTTCGCTGTAACTGCCGACACGAACACGGTTCACGAGATAGAGAATTACCAGAAAGGCACCGATGCACAAAAGACTCACCACACCGGCGAAGCCCGACGAAAGGATCAGCACGGCTGCATAGCCTGCCATCGTCGCAAAGTTCAAAAGAAGTGCTTTCGCATATAGTAAAACCCCAATCGATGTCGAAACGTCACGCCGTATACGGGCGATGTTCTGTCCCTGGGTAAGCTTGCGGTGCTCCGGAAGTTCCTCGCGTAATTGAAGCTCATACATTTTCCGCGAAAGATTCCTTCCGGAATCAAAGCGGAAAGCGTTTTCCGCACTCGCCAGAAGCAGGTCAAAGCCTGTTTTCACAAGAAGCAGCACGCCGATCCCGACCACTTTCAATAAAAGGTTACTGTCTTCCTTCCCTTCCGCCATCCCCGACAGGATCGGTAACAGCATCGAGATACTGAACACATCGATAACCGGTCCGAGAAGTCCGAGCACGGTCTGCAGCACATACCTTCTGCGGTCCTTCCGGTCAATGACACGAAACATATATTGTATGGATCTGCCCATTCCCGTCCTCCTCTTCTGAAATCTCGTCGGTTTGCTGAACCAATTCCTAATAATTGTACCACAGCCGCCCGGAATCCGCCACACAAAAAAGCGGATTCCTCATCCCGAACGAAAAACGGCGGTGCCAGTTACGGCACCGCCACTTGGTTTGTTCATGAGTAAATCACACTTCGACCGATTCGTCTGCATTAACGGCATCTGCCGGCCGGCTGTCTGCTTCGGCGTTGTCCGCAGCGGAATTCTGCTCCGCCTCTTCGTCCTCATCTTCGTCTTCGAAATCCAAGAACGCTCCTGACAGGTCGATGTTCATCCCCTCTTCGGCCAGCTTAACCAATTTGTCTAACTGGCTGCTGCTTGTGAGATGTGCGCCCGAAAGATTGAGTGATCCTTTCGATCCGCCTTTTGCTCCGGGAACCACCGGAATGCCGTTTCGGTAGGATATTGCATTCTTCACGGCCTCGGGAACATCCGGAATGCCGTTCGGAATGGACATGGCCTTAAGAAGCCCTTCGGGAAGTCCCTTAAAACCATCCTCGAATTTTGCTTCTCTCTCCGCCTCCAGCGTCTTCGTTCTGGCTTCCCGCCACTGCTCATAGGAAAGATCCTCGAGCCCGGCGTACGCTTCGTTATCCTTCGCGCGGAAGAATCTTGCCACTGCATGCTGCGAGACGATCATAATCTTCCAATCCGTCCAGCTGTCGGTATGAAACGGAAGCTCGAAAACACGGACCATCGTGTCCTGCTCGGGATCACGCTTACTGATGACCGGCTGAAAACGGCTCTGTCGGATGCAGTACGTATACCTTTCATCCCATGCCTTCCGCCGGGTTCTCTCCTCGCGGATCCGCTGCGGATCATTCTCCGCGCGCGAGTCTTCGGGGTCTGCGTCCGGAAAAGCCCGGAATATGTTTACCAGCGACTCTTCCTTGTTGTCATCATTATGTCCTAAGGTCATCGCAAACCGAAATACATAATCCGTGTTCGGCTCCAGACCGCTAAGCACCGTGATGATCTGTGTCCAGTTCCAGTTCCAGTTGCCGATCTCCCAGATTTCCTCGTTGCCGTTCGGCGTCGTAACAAATCCGCGGAATCCTACATTGCTCTCGCAGTTGGTATCGAATACAAAGTCTCTCGTGTTGAAATCAATAACTTTACTCATATTTTCATCCTCCGTAGTATTATATACGGCCGATGCATGAGTATTTTTGAGACGTATTTCGCGGTCACTGACATACTCTGCCCGACCGTTCTTAAGAAGCCCCTTTGCCCGTTTCGGGTAAGTGGTGCCGATTCGTCTGCCGTCTACGTCCGTCACAATAATGTTTTTTTCTATGGGTATCATCCCCCTTGCCGTTACGTGTACGCAGTCATGACCTCTGTTTTTTGTAATGGGTGTCGTCCCCGGACCGGTTCGCCCGGCCTGTCAATCCGATATTTGAAAAGCGGACGACACATCGTGCCATCCGCCTTCTATACTATCGGAAAATCTTACTCCCGTCAATGGATTTTGATGACAAATACCATCCTTTTCCGTATCGTTGCGGTCCCCGGTTTCCGTACCCCCGTGCACAACGCTCCGGCGTTCAATACCCGAGCTCCGTAAGAAGCGCCTCGCATCCGCGAACAATCTGCCGGTATACGCCTCCGAAATCGCCCGTGTACCACGGGTCGTCAATGTCCTCCGCCCTTCCGGTAAAGTCCATCAAGAGCTTTACTTTTCCGTCCGGATCACCGCCGAGTATCCGAAGCATATAACTCATGTTGAGACGCTCCATCCCGATAATGTAATCCCACTTTTGATAATCGTCCCGCCGAAGCTGCCGAGCCCTCTTAAGGGACAGTCCCAGCTCATTGTCCGCAGTCCCGATTCCGTGCTTTTTAAGCTCGGCCTTCGCCGGCGGATAGACCGGGTTCCCGATCTCCTCCGTGCTTGTCGCCGCCGACTCGATCACAAAGTCGCCCGCGATATGCCGCTTCGTGACCATATCTCTTAAGATAAATTCCGACATGGGGCTTCTGCAGATATTGCCGTGGCAGATGAATAAAACCTTGATTCTCTCCATATTTCCTTATTTTTCAAGGCGTCTACACCTTTTGAAATTCTTGTGTTTCGGCATAACATATGCATATTTTGGCATAGTTCTGTCGGCAAAAGGTGTAAACTAAGGTGTAAATATTTTTCTTGTACACCTTGCTATTTTACACAATACTGAGCTTCCGAATCTCATCCTTTTCATCATCAAAATTGACATGCGTGTACACATTCATCGTAGTTCCAATCTCTGCATATCCCATAAGATACTGCAAGGTTTTAGGATTCATTCCTGACTTCGCCATATGAAAAAGTAAAAATTTGTTATTTCCTATCCTAATCATATCATACCGCCGCAGAAAAGAAAATAGACGATCCGTGACATTCTGTGACATTTCACGTACGATGTGTGACATTCTGTGACATCGGCCGTCCATTGTATCAAATTCTGCAAATCTTTGCTTGCCGCCTTATAATAATACCACAACAAAATCGAAAACAAAATACATACATGGTAATCAAACGGTATACAAATGGTAACTTTATAATCTAAATGACCATATTGTTAACCGCAATAGCCAAAAGCTGCATCAGCTTTATCTCTGATACAGCTTTAAGCCATTTCATTTATACAAAGCAGGGCATTAATCTCCCCTTACTTTGAATACTTCTACGCAATTATCATTGTCTTCAGCCTTCATTGTATAGTCCAATCGCAATTCCGGACGATTTCGATATATCCTCATCAATAAATCCTTTACTTCATCCATTGATAGGCTTCCTTGAATTCTATTCCCATCATCGGAAATCCAACCGATGTTTGAAGCTTCATGTCCACCCGTTGCTTTAAGCGGTTCTAAATGTCCCACTTGAAAGCTTGAACGTCCATGATCAGGATGAAGTATTTCATTTTCAAATTCTGAATAATTCAAAACATCACCAGTTATAGGGCATTTGTACTTGTTGTATGGATCAGATAGCAATCCATTTTTTTGTAGCATACTTACCAAATCATGATCAACGCCCTCAAACATGCATACCTGAAGAATCAATGAAGCCTCAACATCATTACAATCCCTTCTGAAAGCAAATTGAAAATTCTCTGGATGACTTTCCCATCTTTTTTCTCTATTCGTTTGATGATTACCTGTCTGCGCGCGATCAGTTTGATATGCTTTTACTTTAATTTTTTTAGAAATAATTATCTTGAAAATATCTGCTTTCGGATTATATTTCGGATCTTTAATCAGTCGTCTAACCTTAGTGCATCTGACAATGGCCGGAGTAATAAACACATCCATATTTTCAGCCACATGAAACGGATTGGCATCCCTTCTAATATAGTCAATAGGAAGTTCAAAATTGAAAATACTATTATTACAATAATCTTCTAAGATCTGTAAATTGCTCTCATCTAGGCCATTAATTCTTGTTACAATTTTCTCACAAATTGCAAGACACTGCTCGTATGTAGCATATCGTACATCGTTTTCAGTTTTTAAGATCTCTACCCAACGAACTTGATACTTTGTTGAATCTGTGGCAGCTGTCGGATTCGTCAGTTCGATAAGAAACGACGAACGAATGATAGATGATTTAAAAGATTTATATAAGCTTGCCGGCAATTTCCTTCTAAGCTCAGCAAATGCTAAAGAAATCCCTTCTGTCGCTTTCCCCTCAATACTCAAACAAGGATCAAGCCGAAATGTGTTAGCACCGACAGCAGCTTCCAGAGTCTCTTTATATGTCATACGATTCCTCCCTTCACTAAGTATGTACATATTGTATCATGCAAAAATCAAAATGTACATATTGCATTTTTAAGACATGTTTTATTGAAACACTTCGTGTTTTGTGATATAATCATTTTCATAAATTGTTTGGAGGTATATATGGAAACACTTTCTGCAAAAAATGCTTTTGACGAAATTAGAAATTTTTTGGCTGGAAGATTTATGGGAGCCACTAGAGATGAGTTTTTTCTCGAAGAAATCATTAAATTAGTTTTTTGTAAATACTCTCTCAATGGCGAAAACACATCTCAACTGAGCGAAATTTCGCTTTCAAGCTTGTATAGAAAAACATTTAAAAGTGTTCTTCTTACCCATAGCGACATATATGAGGGTGATAATTGTGAGATTGAACTTGATCCAGTTAGCATAAAATTTGTCGATGACAAATTAAATAGTATCGATCTTAATAACTTAGGAAGAGATATTATAGGTGATGCATACGAAATTTTCATTGGTGATGCAATAAAAGGGCAATCAGGGCAGTTTTTTACTCCCCAAAATGCTGCCGAGGCACTTGTGGAAATGATTCAGCCACAAGGAGACTGCAAAGTCCTAGATTTGACTTGTGGGGCTGGTGGTTTCTTAGTTGCTACAGCTAATTACTGGTCAAGAAATTCCATTGATAACGCCGGACTTCTTTATGGTGTTGATAAAGATAATTATCTCACCAGGTTAGCTAAAATCCATCTTACTTGTATGAATTATGATTCAAAAAACATTCGTTGTGCAGATAGTTTGGTGTGGGACGAAAATCTACTTGGAAGAAGAGATGAAGCTTACGACATCATATTAACAAATCCGCCGTTTGGTGTAAACATTCAAGCTGGAACAAACAAAACTCTTGAACGATTCAAGCTCGCTTATAAGTATAAAAAAGGCAAATCCGGAAAACTGGAAATCACAGAAAAACTTAATGAATCAGTTCCACCTCAAGTTGTTTTCATTGAACAGTGCGTCTCCCTTGTAAAAAAGAACGGATATATCGGAATTGTTGTTCCAGAAAGCATGATTTCAAACAAAAAATATTCCTATGTTGTAGACTATTTGTTTGAAACCTGCGAAATAAAAGCCGTTATTGGAATGCCTGACGAGTTATTTAAAACTTCTGGAAAAGGCGGAACGCATACGAAAACATGCCTGTTAGTTTTAATGAAAAAAGAAAAACCAGAGAATTCCAATTATAGTATCTTTTTTGCCGAAGCGAAATGGTGTGGACATGATTCACGTGGTCGCTCCATTCCCAAAGATGATATTCCAACTATCATCGAAAACTACAACAAATACATTAATAATCGAGATTTGGTTCCTTCAAACCTCGGATTTGTTTTTAAGAGAAATGATATACAAAATAGCGTGTTAGCTCCAAGAGCCTATGTACACACCGTTACCGGAACAGAACATAGATTAGAGGATTCACATACTCTTGTAACGATAGGACAACTTATTGACGAAGGCGTACTCAGCGTTTCAACGGGAAATGAGGTGGGAAAACTCGCATATGGAACGGGGTCTATACCATTTGTGAGAACTTCTGATATCTCAAACTGGGAAATCAAATCTGATCCCAAACACCTTGTAAGCGAAGTAATCTATAACGATTTAGCAGCCAAACAAGATGTACGATCTGGCGATATTTTGATGGTTAAAGACGGATCCTATCTCATAGGAACATGTGCAATGATTACCGAATATGACACCAAAATTGTTTATCAGAGTCACTTATATAAGATACGTGTTACTCAAGATAATTCATATGGTTTGAATAACTACTACCTATTGGCTGCGCTTTCTTCGAATTATGTCCGTCAACAGATTCTCGCTAACACATATTCGCAAGACATTATCAACTCTCTCGGCGATAGATTAAAGGATCTAATAATTCCTATATCAAAAAAAACTTCCAAAATTGATTATATTGCTTCAATGGTAAAAGAATCAATTCTCGAAAGCATCAAAGCGCGAGAGTTATCAAAAAGAGTAAGAAGCGAGGTTCTTTTCTAGGTTTCAAATAACTGCTTATTAGAAGAGGCGTCTATGTCTTTATAACACAGATGCCTCTCCATATAGTTTCTTCACCATTTTCTTCTACAAATGGTATCTTTCGCCCCCGAGTGTTCACATTTGAGAAATGCAAAATCGGCATAAATAATACCTTTGTTCTCTCAAAAATGCCTAAAATATGGTGTCTAGCTCCATATCTTGCCATGGCAATCAAATGAGGCTTTCATCATAGTTTTGATTTATTCCTGTTTGTCTCGAAACACCTATTCTTTTTGCGGGGGGTGTTTATCGCTAAATGCTCTGCTATGACGAGCTCTGACAGATCAGAGCAGAATTTGGGAAGTTATTACTAACCGTTAGCATTAGAATAAACAGTAAACCGGGAATCTATTTACGAAGGATTAAATAGCGCCTATCGGCACTTCAATTCTATCTCTTGCGACACAAACATTGTTTTTCACCAAAAAACACTCCACATAGTGCTCTCCCTCAAATTCTGTATTTTCTATATGATGTGATCCGATTTCCTTAACGATATTTCCCCTTACCATGTCACGTTTAATTGCTTCCGCGCCGACATTTCTGACTTTCCAATATACATCATAAGGTTTTGGGCAATCCGTATCTTCTATAAAGAAATCTAGTTTTTTATTCTTCCTTAAATGAGTTGAACCTTCAGCAAGAAATTTTCTTAACAAGAACGGTCGCCAACCGGCCTGCGTGACATTACAATCAACATCAACATCATATCTTATATCCACTGAAAACTTCTCTTCAATAAATTCTTCCGATGAAGTGTTATCGTTAAAGTAGAGTCGTAAAACTCACCAAATGATGCTATACTACAAGCACAAGGAAGGTGAGAAACATGCAGTACGACAGAACTTTTAAAGAAGAAGCCGTAAAACTCTCCGACGAAATCGGAGTAAA
>JAFRSD010000046.1 GCA_017427775.1 Lachnospiraceae bacterium
ATATGATCTGTTTCTTCTCGCAGCGAATCAGGATATTCCGGAAGCAATGTACAATGTGGCTAAGATTCTTCTCACGAAAGATTTTGAGAAGAACAAAGCTGACGCCATAGAATGGCTGAAACGTTCTTCGAATGCAGGGTACGACGCGGCGTATGATATGCTCTCCGATCTGGAGAGGCAGCCGGATTAACGCCCGGACGAACCGAAAAAGGAATTCAAGATATGAAAACCGAGAAAAAAGGAAACAACTGGACGGCGTATTATGATCCCGACACAAACCGTTACTTCGCCGAGATAATTTATACCAGTCGCGAAGGACGCGAGCAGTACGACTACGAGATCACGCAGGATATATATGCAAGGCTCGGGACATTTGCCGTTGACTACGAAAACGAGGAACTGATAAAGACCGCAAAGATGACGTATTCGTTTGAGAATACTATGTACGGCACACTCGGCCCCGAGAGAGTTGTATGGGACGAGGAAGCCAACGAAGCTATGAACAATGCGGTACGGAAGCAGAGACGGAGGAAAAAGACATGAAGGATTTCAAACTTATCAGATTTGAATACAGTCCGGGCTACGGCGATATGCTCGGCGAAAGCCATAGCGCAACCTTGAAACAGAACAGCGACGGAAGTTGGAGCGTTATATCCCGCGACCGGGAACACCACCGTGCACCAAGAATTATTACAACGTACGCAGTTTCTGACGAAACGGTACGGTCGTTTGAGGAATTCATTGAAAAGAAAAAGGTCATTTCCCTTGAGAACCGTCCGAAAAGCGACATGTTCGCAACTGACTACAGCCCGTGGAGTTACTGTATTGAATATTCCGCGACGTCTTTCGGCAGGACTGAAAATCGTTACTGCAGTATTACGGAATACAAACGGTATTCGGGACGCGACTATGATCTTATGAAAGAGATGGACAACCGGTTTACGGCTCTTCGCGGAGATAAAATATCGGAAGTGACAGAAGATACCGAACGATGAACGGGAGGACGGATGAATGAAGAAAACTGTTGTTACAATAGTTGCCGTTGTTGCTGTCCTCCTGATCCTTTTTGTGCCGATTCCCAAAGGAACGTTATTAGACGGCGGAACAAGGGATTACGCAGCCCTGACATACAGAATAGTGGTCTGGAACAAGCTTATCGCTGAAGCGAATCCGGACGGTTCAGCCGGCGAGACTCAAACGTATCATAAAACGTCTGTCTTCTGGTTCCCGGACAATTACAAGAGTATAGACAAACTCTGGAAAATAGAAAGGAGCGGTGCGGAGATGGATAATACGGAACCCGGGTTGTCTGCTCCGAAAGAACAAAAAGCAGATTATTACGGTCTTGACGCTTCAGGCGGACTTGACGTCATCGTATGGCAGATGGCGCCGAACCTGTATTCCTTCGGACTTTTAGAGCATTCCGAAAAGCAGCGTGACTGGCTCGTCGATGATCTCATTAAACTCAAAGGCGTAAATGCGGACACAATGAGAACGGTTTTGTCGTCTTATCCGATCGGCAGCGACGACGTTTACATTATTCCGTGGCAGAATCCGATCTCAAGTTATATCGGAGAGTACTGGGTCAGACAGAAGGACGAAAGCGAGGAGTCTGTTGAAAAACGCCGACAGGAATACATTGACAATATCCGTCACATGCTGTTCGACGACGTTCCGGATTCGCCCGAGAAACTGCCGGAGGATTTTTCCTTCTCAATTGTCTGGGGGTGTTACGGCATCAGCTCCTATGACAGCAAAACAGGCAGGCTTGTCAAGACAAAGGACGCGACCGACGTCAGCAAATATACGTGTATAGTCAGACTGACTGACGATCAGCTGATTGAAGTTTATCACCTTCTGACGGACATAAACATTTTCAGTTATCCGGACTTGTACGATCCGTTCAACGCGCCTGATGCTGAAAACAAGCTGATGTCGAGTCCGAATCAGTCTATCATTCTTTCAGTCACCGCAGACGGCAGGACGAAAACGGTGTCCTGCGAGTCGATACCGTTCGGGTCACTCGACGACTGCTACTGCAATGAAGCAAGAGAGTTTCTATATTCAATAAACAAAATCGTGGAGTTGCTCACATCCCTTCCGGAGTGGGCCGCTTTCCCGGAGTATGAGTTCTTTTATGATTGATATTACAGGCCGTCAGGAGATATGAATTATGAAAAAGCAAAAAATATTCATACTGATCGCAGTCTTCATGCTAATTTCGGCTCTTATGCCGGTGGTTGTGCATGCGGATACGGGTCCGAAGCCGTCTGTTCATGTTTCCTTTGAAAACATGGGAAGTGAGTTATGTTATGCGACGCTGCTTTCCGAGACTGCCTCGACCGGACCGTTTTCAGTCTGGGACGGAGACGAGGAACACATTGAGATTACTTCTGATATTACCGAGGACATCTGGCGGGCATTCGTTGATTACAAAGATTCAGACGGATATCATTTTCTTCAGAGAGCCGTCTGGAAAGTGAGCGAGAGCAAATGTCTTACGTGGGGTTACTATCCCCCGAAAGAATTCAAGATCCTTCTGTTCTACCCGGATACGGGCAGTTTCCTGGTGAGCGGCGTCTGCGAAAGATATGCTTTCGATTCCTATTTCACTGCGGATATGTCGGAAAACAGTCTTGGAATCATATCCGTACACAAATCATATAACTGGCAGCCGGAGATCATTTCTCTTGTTGTCAGAATTCTGATAACCATGGCGATAGAGCTGCTCATAGCTCTTCTGTTCGGTTTCAGAAGCCGGAGAGAATTGCTATTCCTTGCGATTGTAAACGCTGTAACCCAAATCATCCTGAATGTTCTGCTCAATATCATAAATTTCAGATCCGGACAGGCTGCATTCGCAACCGGTTATATTATGCTTGAAATCGCAGTATTTGCCGTTGAAGCGGTAATGTACGCGGTTTTCCTGAGAAAAACCTCAGAAAAAGCAAAGTCGGTATGGGTATATATCGTTTACGCGTTAGTCGCAAACGCCGTGTCGTTCGGCGCGGGATTGTGCATCGCACATGTGATTCCGGGAATTTTCTAAGACCGGGAACCGGATAGACTCTATAAAAACAATGGAAAGGACGGTGAGCTCATGATCGACGACGGCAACAAAACATATATTGCAATCGACCTGAAGTCGTTCTACGCCTCCGTCGAATGCGTTGCACGCGGCCGCGATCCGCTGACAACGAATCTTGTTGTTGCAGATGAAACACGCACAGAAAAAACCATCTGCCTTGCCGTTTCTCCTTCTCTGAAATCCTATGGGATCTCAGGCAGAGCGAGACTGTTCGAGGCGATTCAGAGAGTAAACGAAGTAAACAGGCAGAGAAAGATCAACCTTAAGGGTAAACCGTTCTCCGGCAAATCCGACGATTATAACGCACTGAGAGCCGATCCGGCGCTTGAGATCGACTTCATCAAGGCGCCGCCGAGGATGGCGGAGTACATGAAGGTCAGCGGGCAGATCTACTCCATTTATCTTCGCGACGTCGCTCCCGAGGACATATTCGCCTATTCCGTTGACGAGGTGTTCATCGAAGCGACGCACTATCTGAAGATGTACGGCCTAACGGGACGTGAATTCACCATGCGGCTTATCAAGAACGTGCTTGCCGAAACGGGAATCACCGCGACGGCCGGCATCGGTCCGAATATGTTCCTTGCCAAAGTTGCAATGGACGTAACGGCCAAGCACATCCCGGCTGACGAGAACGGCGTCCGCATTGCCGAACTTGACACAATGAGCTTCCGCAACCAGCTGTGGGATCATAAGCCGATCACGGATATCTGGCGCATCGGCGGCGGTATCGCAAGACGGCTTGAAAGGCTGGGCATATATACGCTCGGCGACATCGCCCTCTGCTCGGAAGAAAACGAGGAAATTCTCTATAAAGAGTTCGGCGTCAACGCGGAATTCATCATAAACCAGGCGTGGGGCTGGGAACCGACAACAATTGCCGACGTCAAAGCATATAAGCCGGAAAACAACAGTCTCAGCTCCGGGCAGGTCCTTTCGCAGCCCTACGACTTCGAGAAGGGTCTGCTCATCGTACAGGAGATGACGGATCTGCTTGTGCTGAGCCTTGTCGAAAAAGGCGTCGTCACCGATCAGATGGTTCTGACGGTCGGGTACGATATAGAAAACCTCAGTTCCGGAGGCGGCTACAAAGGAACTGTCGAGATTGACAGATACGGACGGCAGGCGCCGAAAATGGCTCACGGATCGATCAATCTCGGCAGGTATACATCCTCCACAAGGCTGATAATGGAAAAGGTCACGGAACTGTACAAACGGATCGTGGACAGAAAACTGACCGTCCGGAGAATGTACGTTGTGGCCAATCACGTAAAGCCTGAATCGGAGATCCGTTCAGAACCGGAAGTCATGCAGATGACTCTCTTTGACGATCCGGAGGAGATGGAAAGAAAACGGTCCGCTGAAAAGGCGGCAAGCGAAAAAGAACGGCGTCTTCAGAAGGCGTCGATCGAGATTAAAAGAAAATTCGGTAAGAACGCCATCCTCAAGGGAATGAACCTTCAGGAAGGCGCTACGACCATAGAGCGCAACAAACAGGTCGGCGGACACAAGTCCGGCGAATGAGCTTGAGAAATCGGGATTTGTGAGGAACAGATATGAAAACAATATATCTGATCGGCGGTACAATGGGCGTCGGTAAAACGACGGTAAGTCAGCAGCTGAAAAAGGAGTTGCCGAACAGTGTTTTTCTTGAC
>JAFRSD010000047.1 GCA_017427775.1 Lachnospiraceae bacterium
AAACAAAGGACGCGAGTCCTTTCTTTTGCTACATAGGGAAGGCTTTCAGTTTTCCTCCTTAGCTCAGTCGGTAGAGCATGCGGCTGTTAACCGCAGTGTCGTTGGTTCGAGTCCAACAGGGGGAGTATTTGTCGAAAGGAGGGACCCACGAAGTGGGAGGATTCCTTACGACCTACGCACCGCGCATCGGCGAAGCTGATTTATAATGCGCGTGTGCTCCTTTTCAGGAGGGGCCCGCGAAGCGGGAAGAGTCCTGATGACCAATAAACGAGAAATAAATGAAGAACGGTTGACTCCCGTTCTTTTTTTGTGTTTTTGAAAATCAAAAAGCACATTTTCCGGAATACAAAAATATCTATTGACATCTTAATATCAAAATGATAATATCAAAACAGAAATAAGAATCACGTAAGAAAGGGGAGCAAAGATTATGAGAGAAGATGATGAGAAGGCTTTGTTGACCGTCGCGACGTTGGCGGCGGGAGCAGTGGCCGCTCTCGGAGCACTCAAAGCATTCTCCGAAAGCGTGCAGGAAAAGCGTGAAGAAGTAAAACGCGAGGCTGAGAAGAAGGCAGTGAAGCTTCCGGTGATTCAATCCGATATTGTACTTAACGGAACGAACTATACGGTATATGTAAATCCGTACGATGTTGAAAATACGACGCTTTGGCGGGGATACTATACGGAGGATGATAAGAACGAAGGCGGCCGGCGGCGGGAATTCAAGACAGAATTCCGCAAATGCACGGACCGAGAATTGAAGGAAATACACAAGTGTCTGTGGCGCAGTGAATGGATGACGGAAGACTGGAAGCCGGTCGATTCGCAGACAAGAGGTATGATTTTAGCGCTGATGGATGAATATATAAAACGCAATTAGATTTTCCGGGGGTAGCAATATGACGGACGAAGAGCGTAAAGAATTTGAAAATCGTTGCACGATCAAATCAAAGGAAATGTTTATCGAAACATGCCGGAAGAATGGAATCCCGGACGAGTGGTATGCGTTTGAGAAGGATCCTTCGAAGCCTGTTTATGCGGACGGGCTGTATGTCGGCAGTACCAGATGTCGCATCCCGATGCAGGTCTGGGATATAATGTTTGAAAGGCTGATTTCCTATAAAAAGCTTTATGACTGGGAACATTCCGATGAAAAGCTGAAGATCCTTTCCATTTCCGTTGAATGCGATGTTGTCCTCGCAAGGGTAGCCGAGGACAATCAGTATCCGTTCGTTACAATAACAAAAAGATCCTTTGAAGAGAATGATCAGAAGCTTATTGCCGAGGGCTGGGAACGCACCGGGTATGACCAATATATGGCCGAATACAAATACTCCATAGTAGAGGATGTCCGCAAGTGGATCCCGAAGGTTCAGGTGAAATTCCGCAAACGGACAGACATCAGGGACCGCGCGACATTTGGCTTTTGGAAGACGTCCATGATCGGGTATTACAAATATCCGACTCCGCCGGAGCTGCTTGATGAAATCGGTCGGGACATTTACGACAGGATTGCGGAAAGTGAGTATGCGACAATTCTTTGCGACATGGAAATCGCGAATTCCGTTAAGGAGAAAATGATGCCTTTCCTGATGGAGCATTTGATCGAGGACGAGTATAAAGCATTGTGCGAACTGCAACGGAACCCGAAGAAAAAGAATACCCCGATACGTTGTAATGTATTCCAATGCAGAGGATTCTTTATAGGAAGGTAGGGGGCAGATGCTAGAAAGTGCGTAAAGGAGAAGAAAAATGGACAAGGAACAATTGATGCGTTTTATCAACATTCTTACAGAAAGAAGAGAATCCAGCGTATTGGTATTCAGGCAGCTCGCGGAAATCTTGAAGGAGCAGAATGCGCCCCAGGAATATGTGGATCTGGTTGAAATCATGGATAACGCGTACTATTTCGTTCACAAGACCTATCAGGAGAAGCATAAACTGACGGAAAGCGATCTGCGCGCAGCGGACCGGGAATATCGGAAGCAGCTTGCGGAACGGGCAGGCAGATGTTAAGAAAGGATGTTACGGAAAATGGCAGAGTATATTGATGATAAAATGGTTGTCCTGGACGGCTATCTGCTGCATTACAGAAGTGATGAAGAGTGTGTGGTAATTCCGAGCGTTGTTGACGGGATGCCAATCCATACGATCGGGCAAGGCGCATTTGATTCCACAGAATTGAAGGGAGTTGTCGTCTCGGAAGGGATTCGCAGAATCCGATGTAATGCTTTCTCTCATTGCGAGAATCTGCGATATGTGACATTATTTCCGTCTGTTCGGGAAGTGGACGAGAACGCGTTCAGTTTTGATGAAAAACTGGAAGGCATTTTCCAGATCATGAGTTTCACGGAGAGCGAGTATGCGCGGCTGAAAGCAGAATGCGTATGTGACGGCGGCACCCGCTATATGGCACGTGAACTGCCGAAGATCGGGGATAACCTTGTTCTGTCCGAAGAGGCTCTCTATATGGGAAAAATACACAAGCTGCCGGAAGGCATCTCACGGCTTTATGTTTCGAGACGGGAGACTCGGAACTGGCCGACATCGTTTCACTACAAGATGGGCGAAATCCCGAATTTCAAAAATATCTTTTATCCAGCCGGTTCCGAGCCCGTCAATGATGAGAGACAGGCTGTCGAAATGCTCTTAAAGGAAGGCTTTCCGAAGCCGGATCCGGTGACGGAGCGGGGAAATGAAGAAGCGCGAAAAACTTCTTATTATGTGAGAAAGGACATAGCGGTGGAAAGAAACCGTGTATTCTTCTTCGATGACAAGAACACAACGTACAAGAACGGCAGATATTATGTCTTCGGGGAGCACAGCATCGGTTACCATATCTGGCAGTCGCTTGTGCCGAAATACGCAAATGGGAAAATGTTATATCAGTACAGACGGTGCCTGCTCGGTTCGGGCAAAATGTGGAAAGCGAGAGATCTGGATTATATCTGCTTCGGAGTAGGATACTGCGATGCGAACGGGCATTATATCGAGAAGGGATAATGCCGGAGTGACGGCCTTATACGGCAGGAAGAGCAGATGGTCAAAGGGGGAACGCAGGATGTGTTCAGGAAAAGCAGAACAATGCGTATCGTGTGAAGACAGAACGAAGGTGATCGACATTCTCGGGAAGCCGGTCCGCGTCAAGAATTATATCTGCTCGACAGACGGCGTCAATTACCGCCCTAAGCCGGAAAATGTGCAGCTTCAGCTTTCGGTGTGTCCCGTGTCCTATTGTCCCGCTGACTGCGCGTTCTGCTGCGCAACGGGAACGAAGACGCTGCAGAGGATTGACACGAAGCGTTTCGCCGAAGTCGTGCGAAGGCTGAAGGAAGAGGACCATGTGCGCGGCGTAAAGATCACCGGAGGCGAGCCGTTCACGGACGTGGGACTTCTGAACGAGGTCGTCAGCATTCTGTTTGAAATCTTCGGATTTGGCCTGGAACTGGCGATTTCCACAAACGGCATAGGATTACAACGGGTGCATGAGATCAAGAATCTGGTACATCTCGAGACGATCCACATAAGCCGGCATCATTACGACGATGCGGTCAACCGCAGACTGTTTGGAAATGATAACATTCCGGGGACCGAAGAACTGAAGGAGATCGTGAACTCCGTTTCTTATAAAGATCTGTGGGTGTTCAATACGATGCTTCTTAAGGATACGATCAACTCGCCCGAAGAGGCACACCGTTTTTTAGATTATTCGATTGAGGTAGGAGTTCCGAAGGTCGGGTTTATGGTTTGCTCGCCGGCAACACCGTTTGCGGCGGAACAGACGATCCCATACGAGTCGGTAATCCGTGAAGATGACCCGTCCATGCTCTTCACGAGAGGGTTTTACGATTATGACTTCTGCCATTGCAGCGATGGGATCTATGCATCGGAAGACGGCAGAATTATTCAATTCTACGGCCGTAGTACGAAAATGGTGGATTACGGATATTCAAGAGGTCTTGTGTACGATTCGGACAATCATCTGCGCAACGGGTTCGGCGGGGAGATTATTGTGTAATGTATCGGACGCGGATCAGGCAGGAATCATTGTGTAATGTATTGGTTGGCAGTCGGTTTGGGGAGAAAGGATCGGACGTATGGAGGAATTCAGGAAATTTGTAAAGAGTGAACTGACGGGCTGGAAACCGTGGGAAGTGTGCTGGCTGCTTCTTGCAACCGGCGTAATCCTCGGGCTTTCCATCTACTGGGGCGAGAATGCGATTGGTCTGATCATGGCGCTCACCGGCGTGTGGTGCGTGATCCTGACCGGCAAAGGAAAGCGTTCTTCGTTCCTGTTCGGAATCGTGAATGCCGCGCTGTATGCTTTCGTGGCATTTGGCGCAAAATACTATGGCGAGGTTATGCTGAACGCGCTTTACTACGTCCCGATGGGATTTGTCGGATGGTTTGCATGGAAGAAGCATATGGATGACAATACCGGCGAGGTAGTAAAGAAGCGGCTCAATTGGAAGAAGGGGCTTCTGATCTACGCGACGACCGGACTGACGATCGTTTTGTACGGCATGGTGCTTGCTGCACTCGGCGGGAGCCTTCCGTACGTAGACAGCATGAGCACGGTCGTATCAGTTGTGGCACAGATTCTTTCCATCTGGCGGCTGATGGAGCAGTGGGTGCTCTGGATCGTCGTCGACATCGTGACCGTCGTTATGTGGGCGGTGGATTTCGCCAAAGGAGGAGAGACGATCGCGACGCTTGCGATGTGGTCCATCTACCTCATCAATGCGTTCATTATGTTTGCACGATGGTACCGTGAGGCTAAGCGGAATGAGAAGGAGGAGCAAAATGTATAATGTCGGAATGTACGGCGGATCCTTCAATCCGCTTCATATAGGGCATGTGGACTGCATCCTGAAAGCAGCAGGAATGTGCAAAGAGCTGTACATCGTGTTAAGCATCGGTTATAAGCGCGATGAAGTTGACGAAAGGATCCGTTACCGCTGGCTTTATCAGCTGACGAAGCATATCGGGAACGTGAAGATCATTACCATCACCGACGACGCGCAGACGAAGGCAGGCTATGAGAAGGAACACTGGATGAAGGACGCCGCCGATGTCAAAGCGCAGATCGGAAAGAAGATCGACATCGTATTTTGCGGCAGCGATTACGACGAGAGCAGCTTCTGGAACGTGTGCTATCCGGAAAGCGAACTGTATATCTTCCCGCGGAACGGCATCAGTTCCACGGAGATCCGGAAGAATCCTTTCGCGCATTGGGACTGGATCCCGCAGGTGGCACGTCCGTACTATACGAAGAAGGTGCTGATCGTAGGCATCGAGAGTACCGGCAAGAGCACGCTGACGATTCACCTCGCGCACCGATTCAATGCGGAATACATCGATGAGGCCGGGCGCGAACTGTCCGAGCGGAGCGGCACGGATACGATGATGCTTCCCGAGGATTACACGGAAATCCTTCTGCAGCACAAGCTAAACGAGATGAAAGCCTTAGAGCGCGGGAACAGGCTCTTATTCATCGATACGGATGCATTGATCACACGGTTTTTCATGGATTTTCTTGATGGGGAGGACCCGCGGATCGAAAAGAACCGTGTGCTCGCCGACGCGATAGACGCCTTGAACCGCTATGATCTGATCCTCTATTTGGAGCCCGATGTCGAGTTTTACCTGGATGGCGGGCGGAGCGTGGAAATCCGCGATAACCGCGAGAAATACAGCAATCGGATCAAGGATCTGTTCCGTTCGCACGGCAGGGCGTTTACCTGTATCAGCGGCGATTATAAGGAACGTTACGAGAAAACGGTAGCGGAAGTAAAGAAACTGATCGGAGAAGAACAGGACCCGGAATGAGCAGTGCGGCCGGAAGGAAGCACGCCGGTTTCGGAAACGGAAAAGGAAATACTATGAAGAAGCAGACAGAGAAAGATTATCTCTCGCAATATGATATCGGAAAATATCCGCGTCCGTCCGTGACGACCGACATCGTTGCATTTATGATCCGTTCGGAGGAAAATGAGAACTACAAGATGGACTCTGCTAACAAACTGTCCATCCTTCTTGTGAAGCGCGCAGTGCATCCGTTTAAGGATTGCTGGGCGCTTCCCGGCGGTTTTTTGAAACCCGATGAAACGGTTGAAGATTGTGCCTTCAGAGAGATCACAGAGGAGGCCGGCGTCACCCCGGTCTCGCTTATGCCTGTCGGTGTGTTCAGTGATCCCGGGCGGGATCCCAGAGGATGGGTGATCTCGCAGGCATTTGCCTCCATTATCAGTGAAGACGCGGTGCGGCTGGTCGGCGGTGACGACGCGTCGGATGCACAGTGGTTCGACATAAGCTTTGAGCGTGACGCGGACGGGAAGAGTATCCTTGTACTGGAATACGGGGAGACGAAGTTGCAGGCGGTGCTGCGGGAGGAATCGAGCCGGTTCGGCCGGACGAGCTTTCTCATTGAGGAAAGCGGAGGGCTTGCATTTGACCACGCCGGAATCATTGCCACGGCGCTTACGGCACTCAGAGAGGGCGCTCGGAACTACGAGACACTGTTTGATTTTCTGCCGGAGCGGTTCACACTGACCGCGCTTCAGAAAGTGCAGGAAACCATCATGAACATCCAGATTCTGCCCGCCAACTTCCGGCGGAAGGTCAGTGATTACGTTGTCGAAACCGACGAGTACACCCAGGGCGCGGGACACCGCCCGGCGAAGCTGTATAGGAGGAAATAGTTGTTGACATGAAAGACTATTTGTGATAGTCTCAAGATAGACTAGTAATAATAGTCTGATAATACAGAATAAGGAGGACTTGTTATGGTGATAACGTATAAGAGAATCCTTTGTTGCCTTGTGATACCTGAGTAGAAAAAGTGTTCGGAGGGAATTGCACAGTACTTGGAAGTCGGGAGGAATAGTTTTGAATAATGGGATGGAACTTGGGGTGGTTGAAGGTCGTTTTGCGGAAATTATATGGGAGCATGCGCCTGTTTCCAGTTCTGATTTAGTTAAGCTTGCCCTTGAAAGACTAAATTGGAAAAGAACGACCACCCACACGGTAATCAGCAAATTGTGTGACAAAAAACTGTTCGCACGAGACGAAAATGGTATAATTACGGTTTTGGTGTCTAAGGAAGAGTACAATATGCGGAGAGCGGATCAGTTGATTAATAACGCATACGGCGGATCGCTTCCCATGTTTATTTCCGGATTTGTTAAGCAGCATAAACTATCCGAGAAGGAGATTGCTGAGATTAAGAGAATTATCGAAGATCGGTAATTGTGTCTTTAGTGCGGAGGAAGATGGATATGCTGAAAGATATCTTTACGGTTATCTTTTACAATGGGATTTTTGCATCTGTCTTAGCTGTTGTTGTTATGTTGATTCGTGCGGTTTCAAGGAAAAGATGCAACCGTATTATGTGTTTAATATGGGGATGCGTGGCAATTCGTCTTATCATTCCATATTCAATCGGAAAGACGATTCTTGTTCCGGATTATAGGGACAACGAAGTCTCATATGTGGAAAGCGTCGGCTCGGTTGAAAAACTGAAAGAGAGTGATCCGATTGCGACGATAGATTTTGAAAAGAAATCAACGGAAACGAAAACAGCGTATTTCGATGGGGCAAGGTTTCAGAATATCTCGGGAGTACTAAATGCAGTTATTCCGTATATTTGGGTAATCGGAACGATATGCCTCCTTGGCTTTCACCTTTTGTCAGCGATTCTTTTAAGACGAAGATTGAAAATATGTCTTGAAGAGGAAGATTATTATCTGTGTGACGCCATTGGTGTTCCGTTTGTGTTAGGGCTCCTTAAGCCGAAGGTTTTCATACCGTCTTTCTTAGAGAAACCGCTAAAAACAAAAGTCATTACTCATGAGAAGTGCCATATACGGCATGGGGATACTTTTTGGATGGCATTGGCTACAATACTGGTTACAATATATTGGATACATCCTCTGATCTGGATGGCATTTTTCTTGTTCCTACGGGACATTGAAATGAGTTGCGATGATGAAGTGACGGCAAATTATGATTGGAACGAAAGAAAAGACTATGCCGAGGCGCTTGTGACAATCGCGGACAGGAGACTCTCCAAAGAAATGCTTATAAATAGGTTTACCAATGGCTCGATTAAAGGACGGGTGAAGAACATAATGAGAAAGGATGAATATCGAAAACCCAAGAAAATACTTATCGCCATGTTGGGAATACTACTATTGGGGTTAACACTTTTTATCGGAGTAAAACATGTCATGAAAACCAAAACAAATGAACCGGAGAAGCAGCTGGAGATCATGAACCCGGTGCGTTTGACTGAAGCCGATTATTACAATTTTCCCGCGGAGAACGGGCTCACGGTTTTCGTCTGGGAGATGGGAGCAAATGCGTATTGCTGCGGGGTGATGCCGGGAACCGACAGGAATGCGATGAAGTATGAGGATTTGCTTCAGATGGGACTTCGCCAGGGAACGACAGTGGAGACAATGAAGAAGATTCTGGCGTCGTATAATCTGCCTGAGGACATGATTGCCGTTGAACCGTTTAGTAATCCGATTTCGAGTTATATTAATCCCGAACACACTTCGGATAATCCGGAGTATCGTGCTTTTCTCAGAAAACTGTTCTTTCCGTAACAGGCTCTTGACATTTGCATTTTCCGGAATATAATTGCTTTCGTTATGAAGCGGTTTATCAAGGAGGATGACAATGAAGAAAATGTTAATGCTTCTCCTGCTTGCGCTCAGCGTATGTATGTGCCTGACCGCCTGCGGTGATGATGACGATGACGACAACAGCAGCAAGAAGAAGCCTGCGAAAACGGAAGTGACGGAAGAGCCGACCGAGGAACCCACCGAAGAGGCAAAGGGCCTCACGATCGCATCTACAGAGACATGGGGCGACTTCACGGTAGGCGTTCCTGAGAATTGGACGTTCCGCAAGGGCGATGCTCTGGATGAGGAAGATACCCGTTACTGCTCCGTAAAGAAGTCTGATTTCGTATTTTTCGACTTCAAGCGTGAGAGCGAAGAGCTTGCAAAGCAGCATTACGATTACAACAAGAACACGTATACCAATGAGCAGGTTGATGTGTCCGGAACTTACGGCGGCATCGATTGGACCGGGTTCCAGTACAGCAACGGCTGGGGCGGCTACGGTTTTGAGCTGTATGCCGTTGTGAACGAGAAGCCCGTCCGTGTTTCTTCGTGCGGCTACAAGTTTGACAGTGAAGAGGCTAAGACGATTCTCAACTCTCTGTCGGTTAAATAAGCACATACAGTCAAGAAAAGATGATCTCCCGTCAGCAGGCGGGAGATTTTTTCATATTATGCGCCTTTTTCGTTTCACTTTACGGAAATCTATGTTATAATCAAATGCACAATAGGTTCCGAAGAGAGGAACCGTAAAGGAGGATGTTACGATGGATATTACAGCAATGGTTAAAGACGCGGTTGAGAAGATCACAAAGGACGGAGACCTTACGAAGGCTTTTCAGAAGGATCCCGTTGATACCGTAAAGAAGGTTGCCGGAGACAAAGTTCCCGCAGAAGCAATCGACAAGATCGTTGACGGCGTAAAGGCTAAGATTAAGATTGACAGCGCTGCAGGCGCACTTGGTTCCCTCAAGAAACTGTTCTAGAAGACCGGACGGAGCCCTGTGTCAGCAGGGTCCTCGTAAGAAATCCGAAGAGAACGAGAATACCGATGACATGCCGGGGCAGTGATGCCCCGGTAACAACGGGAGAGTGCCGATGAGTAACTTCAATCATGCCATTGAATTTGCAGTAGATGCCCACAGCGGATACACGAGAAAAGGGAGCGGGTCGCCGTATATCGTGCATCCGATGGAAGTTGCGGCGATCGTGTCGACTATGACTTTGGACGATGACGTGCTGGCAGCAGCGGCGCTTCATGATGTGGTGGAGGATGCCGGCGTTTCCATTGAAACGATACGGAACTTCTTCGGTCCGCGTGTCGCGGAGCTGGTTGCGAGCGAATCGGAGGATAAGCGGCCGGACCTTCCGAAGTCGGAGACCTGGAAGATCCGGAAAGAGGAGACGATCGAGCATCTTCGGGCAACGACCGACATCGCGGTCAAAATGATCACTCTCGCCGATAAACTGTCGAATCTGCGTGCCACTTACCAGAACTACATGGTCATCGGCGACGAGGTGTGGAACCAGTTCAATATGAAGGATAAATCGCTTCACGGCTGGTACTATTCCGAGATTCTGAAAGCCTTGAACGAGCTTTCCGGGTACCCCGTCTGGCAGGAGTACCGATGGTATGTAAACGCCCTTTTCGGACTGTAATACAGCGGTTTTTCATTTTCGGAAAATGCGAAACTTTCTATTGACTTTTACACATTTTCCATTTATAATCAATCATGTTCGGCTCCATGGTCAAGCGGTTAAGACATCGCCCTTTCACGGCGGTAACAGGGGTTCAAATCCCCTTGGAGTCATCGGATAAGGTCAAAAGGGTTTTCCCCACTGCGTGGGTGCCACCTCATGACAAGGAGCACTCGCGCATGAGAAATCGGCTCCGCCGATGCGCGGTGCGTAGGTCATAAGGACTCCTCCCACTGCGTGGGTCTCCCCTCATGACATGGGTCATCAGGACTCCGTCAGTTGCTTGCGCAACTGCCACCTCATGACATTTGCCGATGTGGCTCAATTGGCAGAGCAGCTGACTTGTAATCAGCAGGTTATCGGTTCGAGTCCGATCATCGGCTATTTGGACCCTTAGCTCAGTCGGTTAGAGCAACCGGCTCATAACCGGTCGGTCCTGGGTTCGAGTCCCCGAGGGTCCATTCTCGTTCGAGGAATATTACATTTTTATATGGCCCGGTGGCTCAGTTGGTTAGAGCGCCGCCCTGTCACGGCGGAGGTCATGGGTTCGAGCCCCATTCGGGTCGTCACGAAACAGCGTGCTGTTTCGGATTAGTACTTGACTCTTCACGAGTTTGTGGTACAATGAATCTTGCAAATCATATATTTATGATCAAGGGGTCTTAGCTCAGCTGGGAGAGCATCTGCCTTACAAGCAGAGGGTCATAGGTTCGAGCCCTATAGGCCCCATTTTCTTTTCTATAGGGGAAGGACTTCGTGGGTCCACCTCATGACATGGGTCATCAGGACTCCGTCAGTTGCTTACGCAACTGCCACCTCATGACATTTGCCGGCGTGGCGGAATTGGCAGACGCACAGGACTTAAAATCCTGCGAGTAGTGATACTTGTACCGGTTCGACCCCGGCCGCCGGCAGTAATTGGTATGGCTGTAAGCTTAGAATATATCTGAGTTTACAGCCTCTTTCTTACATTACGGGAGGTGTGTTTGAATGGCAATTGAGAAAAGTGTTTTTGACCGGGATAAGATGCAGGCGTTCTTACTGCAGGAATACGGTTTTCATTTGTCTGAGAGCCGCCGTCTTCCCTTAGGGACGGCCAATTGCTATAAGGTCAACTGTACGGAAGGCACATATTTTTTCAAAGAGTATCAGAAAGAGTTTACCGTTCAGGATGTTAAGAGGGAGACCGAGCTGGTTGCTTATCTGTCGTCGAAAGATTTTCCCGTGGCAAAGTTCATCAAGACGATAAGCGGCGACAGCTGTACGCAGTTCGAAGGGCATGTGATCAGTCTGCAGGAATATCTGGAAGGGACCTCCTATCTGAATGACCTGCCGCATGAACTTTTAAAAGACAGCGCGAGATATCTGGGGTTATTGCATTCCGTACTCAAAGATTACCCTATGGAATCAAAGCTTGACGAAAAATGGGCCGAGAGTATTTCCGTCGAAGCGGTAAATAAGAAATATGACAGGTTGTTAGAGGCTTTGGAAAGAGAAAACCGGGATCCCAATTACAGCAGGATTAAGGAAGATTTTCTGTTCAAGAAAGAACTTTTCGGTCATATTGAGGAAATGAAAGGATACTTTAAGGGTATCACATATACACCGAGTCACGGGGATTATACGTCGTGCCAGCTGTTGTGCGATGAAGGTCACGTTAAGGCAGTAATAGACTTTGCCTCAGCGGCAAAGCTGCCGGCCATCTGGGAGATCATGCGGTCTTATATACAAGCCGGAGCCTGCCGCGCGGGAGAGGCTTTTGATATTGCGGATTTCGCGCAGTACGTAAAGGAATACATGAAATATGCGCCGCTTACCAAAAGAGATTTGGAAGCCATGCCGTATGTTTATCTGTTTCAACTGTCGCGCAGTGCCTATGGGTATGAGGAATACCTGATCGACAAAACAGAGAACAGGGAAGCTTTGCTGGATTTCGCTTTCTGGCGTACGGATATTTGCCGAGAAGTATACAGGAAAGCGGATGCGATATCGGCAGCTTTATTACAGCTGTTATGAGTCCGGGAATCGCTCGTCATAATAGAAGGAAGGAGCATGTGATGGAACCCTATTACGAAAAAGGAGATATACGGATCTACCATAGCGATAATCTTAAGTTGCTTCGCGAATTGCCGGAAGGTTCGGTGAATCTGATCTACTGTGATATTCTGTACAACACGGGAAAGGTGTTCGATGATTATTCCGATGACCTCGGAGCTCCCGATGAAGCAACGGAATGGTACCGTCCGCGTATTCTTGAGATGAAACGCGTTCTTTCCGAAAACGGCAGCATCTTTATCCACTGTAACTGGCGGATGGATTCCTATATGCGAATTCTGATGGATGAAATATTCGGGACGAACTGCTTCCGAAACCGTATTTACCGTCAGCACAGCAGGGAAAGAGGCTTCTATGCCAACTTTGACTCGCAGATGGATATTATTCTCTATTATGTGAAGAACCCCCGTCATTTTGTATTTCACGAGCTGCGCGGGGAGACGAAACGGATCGTCCCGCTTTTTGAGAACGGCATCCTGGAAGGAAGGGATGACGTCCGTAGCGCGGCAGGCGAGACGATTGATCTGAAGTCCCTTCATAAGCATTGGCTTGTGAGTGTCGCGCAGTTTAACGACATGAAGAAAGCAGGAGAGGTGCAGGTGATCAACGGGCTTCCGTACCGGTTCTCCGATGTGATTCCCGTTGGGAATCTCTGGAATGAGCCGGAGATGTTAGACACTTATACAAGGACGGATGTTGCGGACGCATACGATACTCCGAAGCCGGAAGCGGTTCTTGACCGGATTATCCGGGTTGCATCCGATCCCGGAGATCTGGTTGCGGATTTCTTCCTCGGCGGAGGAACAACGGCAGTTGTAGCAAAGAAGACTGGCAGAAGATTCGTCGGATGCGATATATCGGCCAAAGCATGCGACGTTGCAATCCGGAAACTGGAAGGAATCAATTAATCTTCCGTGCCGGTTGTCACGGCAATATATAAACCGTATTCTGAAAAGCCAAGGATTATCTAGGCATAGCGATAATCTTGAAATCGAATTTAGACCAATTTTAGACCAAAAGAACAGCGAGAAAGAGCCAAGATGACATCGATAGGAAATTTGGTTGCAAGAAACGTTTTTGTATGTGTAAATAATTAACAGAGAATGCACAACTGGAGATTGGTTTGCTTGAAAGAGTAAAAAAGATCCGGTGAAGTGTGGAGTTTTGTATCCATACTTCACCGGTTTTTTGGAAATGTCAAGAAAAGTGCAGTCGTATAAACTCACAAAATTTCTTTGACGGTTATGCCGCCAGAGGCTGAGCCTCCAGCAGCTGTCTGTATACCATGGGAGGAAGCCCTCCCGGATTGGCCGTATATACCCTCTGT
>JAFRSD010000048.1 GCA_017427775.1 Lachnospiraceae bacterium
GAAGGCGCACCCGGACGTGTTCAACATTCTTCTGCAGGTACTGGATGACGGCCGTATTACCGATTCCACGGGTCGCGTTGTGAACTTTAAGAATACCGTCATCATCATGACAAGTAACGCGGGCGCGCAGTCCATTATCGAACCGAAGAAGCTCGGTTTCGGCGCGGAGGACAATCCGAATGCGGATTACAGGCGCATGAAGGACCTCGTAATGGAAGAGGTAAAGCGCGTATTCCGTCCGGAATTTCTGAACCGTATCGACGAGATCGTCGTATTCCATACGCTGAGCGACGCCGAGCTGCGCCAGATCGTGAACCTGCTTTCGGGCATTCTCGTGAAACGCTGCAAGGAGCAGTATCAGATCACGCTGACGCTTGATGAGTCCGTGCTCGCGCATATCGCCGTCCGCGGACATGATCCGAAGTACGGAGCCCGCCCGATCAAGCGTGCCATCCAGGAGGACCTTGAGGACATGCTTGCAGACGCCATCCTCTCGGGTAAGATCCGTCAGGGGCAGAAGGTAACGGTTTCGTATAACGACAAAGGATATACCTATGGCTAAAGAGAAAACAGTTTTCTTTTGTAAAGAATGCGGCAACGAGACCGCCAAATGGTTCGGGCAGTGTCCGGCCTGCAAGGCCTGGGACTCGCTTGTGGAGGCGCCGAAGGACCGGAAACGGCCCGCGAGCGCAGTTTCTTCGTTCCGCCGCAACGCGCCGGTTCCCCTCGGAACGGTTACCGCGGAGGATGAGAAGCGCACCGGTTCCGGCATGAAGGAACTCGACCGCGTACTCGGGGGAGGCATTGTCGCAGGTTCCCTCGTTCTCGCGTCAGGTGACCCCGGTATCGGCAAGTCAACGCTATTACTGCAGATGTGCCGCAATCTCAGTAACGACGGCGTGCGCGTGCTTTATGTTTCGGGAGAGGAATCCCTCCGCCAGGTAAAGCTTCGCGCCAACCGGATCGGAGAATTCAATGACAATATGCTTTTCCTTGCCGAGAACAACATGGATACGGTACGGGAGAGCATGATGGAGGTTAAGCCTTCGGTAGTCGTTGTCGACTCAATCCAGACAATGGTACTGCCGCAGCTTGATTCACCTGCGGGGAGCGTAACGCAGATCAAAGAAATTACGTCTTTTCTTCTTCGCACGGCCAAAGAAGAGGAGATCAGCATATTTGTTGTCGGTCATGTGACCAAGGAAGGTTCGGTTGCAGGTCCCCGTATGTTAGAGCATATGGTGGATACCGTGCTGTATTTCGAGGGCGATACGACGACGCCTTACCGGATACTCCGTGCCGTGAAGAACCGTTTCGGTTCAACCAACGAGATCGGCGTATTTTCCATGGAACGGAACGGCCTCATCGAGGTACTGAATCCTTCGGAGCACATGCTTGCCGGCATGCCGCTTGACGAGCCGGGTTCGATCGTGACCGTAACGATGGAGGGAACGAGACCGATCCTTGTGGAAGTGCAGGCGCTTGTCTGCAGAACGAACTTCAACCTTCCGAGACGGTCGGCAACCGGTACCGACTTTAACCGGCTGAACCTGATCTTAGCGGTACTTGAGAAACGCCTCGGCATCGGGCTTTCGGGCTGCGATGTATATCTGAATATCGCCGGCGGCATGCGGGTTACCGAGCCTGCACTTGACCTCGGAATCGCGATCTCGGTCCTTTCCGGATATACGAATTCGCCGCTTCCCGAAGGAACGGCTGCATTCGGAGAGATCGGTCTGATCGGCGAGATCCGTTCGGTTTCACAGGCTGCCGCACGTGTCCGTGAGGCGGCAAAGCTCGGTTATAAGCGTTGCTTTGTACCGAAGACCGACGCAGACCGGATGAAGGGACAGACCCCGGACGGCGTGCAGGTGATCGGCGTGGCAAATGTAAGGGAGTTGAAGAAATATCTGTCCGGAAACGGCCAATCCTAAAGGGAGGAAGGGTTGTATGAATGTATTGAGATTTCGTAAGGCGGTGGCAATGGCCCTGATAGCGGTCCTGCTCACCGGCTGTACGTCCTCAAAAAAGAAGAAAGAAGACGCGCGTGCCGATTACGCGCTCTGCGAGCATATCGTATCCATCGATCCGAGCAGCGGTTCCATCGCGGACAATGCTGTGCTTGACGTGGACGGGTTTTACGTGGTGAAGGACAACGTGTATGTGAACACCGATTCCCTGAATATCCGTCTCGCGCCCAACACCGAATCAAAGCTTGTGACGATCGCTCCTTACGGAACGGGCCTGCAGCGGACAGGCATCGGACAGGACGGCTGGGACAGGGTGGAATATGAAGGCGATATATGCTATGTGAACCATTCGCTCGTAACGGTCGTGCCGATCCAAAGCACGAAATCTTTCGAATTTTCCTCCGCGGCTTTGAAGATCGTGGAGACGAAACGTCAGCAATACACATATGATGACTTGTGTCTGGACCTTGAGGAACTCCGTAAGACCTACGGCGACAAGATGAAGCTTCGAAGCATCGGTTTCTCGTCGGATAACCGCTGTATCTTCGAGGTTGTGATCGGAACGGATCACGCGCGAAAGGACATCTACCTTGTTGCGGGAATCTGCGGCTCCGAATACATGACGTCGCTGGTGATCATGAAGCAGGTGGAGTATTACCTGCATTATTATGACGCCGGATACTATGACGGCTACGCGTTTTCCGACCTGTTCGACAATGTGCGGCTGCATATCGTTCCGATGTTGAATCCGGACAGCGCGCAGATCAGCCAACTGTATCTGCAGGGCGTATCGCAGGATGCGATGAAGAAGCAGCTTCGCGAGTGGTTCGACCGAGACCAGGCTTCGCTCGGCATTAACCAGAATCTGGAGACCTATCTGCAGACATTTTATGCCAATGCGGAAGGCACCGACCTTCGGAAGAACTTCCCGTATCAGTGGGATCTGGTGGCTTCGTCTGCGGAACCCGGTTCGTCCGGCTACCGCGGCAGTTCGGAAGGCAGCAGCGCGGAAGTCAAATCCATTCTGAACGCGGTTCTTCAGACAAAGCCGGCTCTTGTGATCGCTTATCATACGACCGGCAGTAAGATTTTCTATCAGTACGGGCAGCGCGAGGAGGTTCTCGCAAAGGCACGCGATTACGGCGCGGCGCTTGCGAAGAAGATGACCTACGAACTTGCGGACAAGAAACTCGTGGAAGACGGCTACGGAACACTGGCCGGTTACTGCAATGACGTGGCAATGATTCCGGCGCTTACGGTGCATCTCGGAAACGGTTCCGCACCGCTTTTCTTAAGTGAATTCAGCGCGATCTGGAACGCCATCCGCGATTCGTGGGCGGAACTGCTGGTAGAAACGATAGAGTGGTAAGATATTTCACATTTTCCGGCTGTAAAACAATGGTTTACGGAAAATGGCAAAAGGAATGGAGTAAAAAATTTCCGTTGACATAAAACGCATTCTGTTGTAGTATGTGTTTCAGTCAATTTCATATATGCGTTGAAGAGGAATAGTACCGAATCATTTCGGATTCAGAAAGCTGCCGGTTGATGCGAGGCAGTCGAGGAGTGTTCGGGAACTCGCCTTGGAGCAGCGGGTTGAAGGCCTTCGGGTTGCGTAGATACCGCCGGAATCCCACCGTTACAGGGGAAGAGCATCGACTTTGTCCGTGCTTACTGAGTGCATGTTTATCATGAAATAGAGTGGTACCACGCGATTAGCGCCTCTATCCTGACAAGGGATAGAGGCTTTTTTGTTTCCATCGATTGATTAACGGAGGTTAAGTAATGAAAATCAGTTTTTCCACCATCGGCTGTCCTGATTATTCCTGGTCCGACATTTATACCATGGCGAAGGACCTCGGATATCACGGCATTGAGATCCGGGGACTCGGAGAGCACATCAGCGCCTATAAGGCAAAGCCTTTCTCTGAGGCCAATGCGGCCGCTACCGCGAAGAAATTGCAGGACATCGGTCTTGAGATTTCCTGTTTCTCTTCGGGCTGCCCGCTTAAGTATCAGGACCGCCTGGATAAATCCATTGAAGAACTTACGGCGTACGCAAAGCTTGCCAATCAGTTCGGAACGGCGTATATCCGTGTCCTGGCCGATGAGAATCCGAAGCCCGAAGGTGATGTGGATGACAACGCGATCATCGAGGCATTGAAGCGCCTCGAGCCGATTGCCGAGCAGTACAACGTAACGATGTGCGTGGAAACGAACGGCGTCTATTCCGATACGGCCAGACTTCGCAAAGTATTGGATGCTGTCGGAAGCAGAAAAATAGCCGCTTTGTGGGATATTCATCATCCGTACCGTAACTGCGGTGAGACTCCCGAACAGACGGTTTCGAATCTCGGCGAATACATCAAGTATGTTCATGTGAAGGATTCCGTTGAGGTTAACGGCGTTGTTTCCTACCGTATGATGGGACAGGGTGACATGCCGATCAGGGAGGCATTTGACGCGCTTTCGAGCATGCATTATACCGGTTATGTTTCGCTTGAGTGGGTGAAGAGATGGAGTAAGGAACTGGCGGACGCTTGGGTTGTATTCCCGCAGTTCGCGCATTTCATGGAGCCCTACAAGACCGTTCATAAGAACCCGCTGCAGACCGATAACCGCGGAACCGGCTACTATATCTGGCCGAAGAACCATCTGATCCCTTATACGTTCCCGGACATTCTGGACCGTATCTGTGAAGTATTCCCGACGCAGTATGCGTTCCGCTATACCGAGCTCGACTATACGAGAACTTATCCGGAATTCCGCGATGATGTGGACAATTTCGCCCGTTCTTTGATCGCTATGGGCGTTAAGAAGGGCGACCATGTTGCCATCTGGGCGACAAATGTGCCCGCCTGGTATATCACTTTCTGGGCAACGACCAAGATCGGTGCCGTACTTGTTACGGTCAATACCGCATATAAGATCCACGAGATCGAGTACCTGCTCCGTCAGTCCGACACGCATACGCTTGTCATGATTGACCGCTACAAGGACAGTGATTACGTGGAGATCATGAAGGAACTCTGTCCTGAGCTTGAGACGAGCGTTCCCGGCACACTGCAGTCGAAACGCCTCCCCTGCCTGAAGAATATCATTACGGTCGAGAGTAAGCAGAACGGCTGCTTTACCTGGGATGAGGCACTGGAACTCGGCGCGGATGTTCCGTATACCGAGGTGGAGAACCGCCGTAAGATGATCGATAAGGACGACGTCTGCAATATGCAGTATACGTCAGGCACGACCGGTTTCCCGAAGGGCGTTATGCTTACCCATTACAATGTCGTTAACAACGGTAAGGCAATCGGTGACTGCATGGATCTGTCGACCGCGGACCGCATGATGATTCAGGTTCCGATGTTCCATTGCTTCGGCATGGTTCTCGCAATGACCGCATCCATGACGCACGGCGTTACCATGAGCCCGATCACCGCATTTTCCCCGAGAAAGGGTCTGCACTGTATCAACCAGGAGAAGATCACGTGCTTCCATGGCGTACCGACGATGTTTATCGCGATGCTCGGACACGAGAATTTCCCGAAGACGGACTTCTCGCATATGAGAACCGGTATCATGGCAGGATCCCCCTGTCCGATCAAAACGATGGAAGAAGTCATCGAGAAGATGCATATGCCTGAGATCGTTATCACCTACGGTCAGACTGAGGCGTCTCCTGCAACTACCATGAGCAAAACAAGCGATACCATTGAGCAGCGTGTTAATACTGTTGGCCCCGCCATCTATGGCGTTGAGACCAAAATTGTCGATCCTGAGACCGGCGAGGAGCTTCCGGACGGTGTACCGGGCGAGTTCTGTGCCCGCGGTTACAACATCATGAAGGGTTACTACAAGATGCCTGAGGCGACGGCAGCGGCCATCGATGAGGACGGCTGGCTCCATTCGGGAGACCTTGCTCTGCGCCGCCCAGAGGACCACTACTACAAGATTACCGGCCGAATCAAGGATATGATCATCCGCGGCGGTGAGAATATCTACCCGAAGGAGATCGAGGACTTCCTCTACACCTATCCGAAGATCCGCGACGTACAGGTTATCGGCGTACCGGATGCGGATTACGGTGAGGAGATTATGGCCTGCATCATCCTGAATGACGGCGAGACCACTACCGAGGATGAAATCAAGGATTATGTGCGCACCCATATGGCGAAGCACAAGGTACCGCGCTACGTGGATTTCGTGACGGAGTTCCCGATGAACGCGGCCGGAAAGATTTTAAAGTACAAGATGCGTGAGGAAGCCGTGGAGCGCCACGACCTTCATAAAGCAAATAAGATCGAAACAGCATAGAACTTTCTGAAAAGATTGATGCGCGCAGTTTCAGTTGCAGACAGCAGGCACGCCCGGTGGGAGACATGCGAAGGATGAGCCTCCTGAGGCTGTCTCCCGCCGAGGCAGCCTGCAAATTGCCGGAGACGCGCGCATCAGCCTTTATGGTATTTTACTGTTGACAATTTAAAGTATCTGTTGTAAGATGTGAAAGCGGTTGTGAAAACCGCACCGATAGGGGTATAGTTCAGCTGGTAGAATAACGGTCTCCAAAACCGCAGGTCGTGGGTTCGAATCCTACTGCCCCTGTAAGAGCGATCACTTTATGTGGTCGCTTTTTTCATGCCCGTAAGCACATGGCGTATTCCGTTAAAACCACTTCGACATATCTTATGAAAAGAAAGTGAACAGAAGCGGTTATCGTTGTATTTTCCCCTGATAAGTGATATAATTAAACAGATTTTGAAAGAGAGAAAGCAGCCGCTGAAGAAGAAACGGCTGTTACGCCGGATGTCCCGGGGAGATGCCGGCGTATCAAAGGAGGAACATAAAATGCACCGTAAGCTTTTAACACGTTTCACGGCAATTTTGCTGATCATAATGATGGCTGTCCTGACCGCTTCCTGCGGAAAGGAAGCGCAGCGCCCGATCGGAGCCGATCCGACGCAGACGCCTGCAGAGACCAAGGCAACCGATACGCCTACACCGACGCAGGAACCGACCGAGACCCCTACGCCGACCGAGGAGCCGACACCGACCAACACGCCGACGCCGACACCCGATCCGCATGCGGGAATGACGAGAAGCCCGCTTACCAACGAGTGGATCCCGAACGAGATCGCGGCTCAGCGTCCGATCGCCGTTATGATGAACAATATTCTGCAGGGTACGCCGCAGACTTCGATCAGTAAGGCAGGCGTTATCTATGAGTGCAAGGTTGAGGGTAACATTACCCGTCTTCTTGCCGTGATCGAGGACTGGGAGGGACTTGACAAGATCGGTTCCGTACGAAGCGTCCGCAAATACTATGTATTCTGGGCTCTCGAGTGGGATGCGATCCTGCTTCACTACGGCGGTCCCGTCATTTACGTAAATGAGACATTGGCCCGTAAGGATGTAAACAATCTCGACGGCCAGTTCCTTGAGGGAAAGGTTTTCTACCGTTCAAAGGACCGCGTGGCACCGCATAATGCATACGGTTCCGGATCCGGCGTTATAGCAGGACTTGAATATAAGGGCTACAGCAGAGAGCATACCGACCGTTATGTAAAGCAGCATTTCCGTTTTGCAACAGACGGCGTTGAGAATAAACTCCTTGACGGAATGACGGCCAATACGGTCCGCCCCGGCTATGAGGAAGAGAAGCCATGGTTCGAGTATAACGAGACGGACGGACTTTATTACCGCTTCCAGTACGGCAAGAAGCAGATCGACGATATGACCGGCGAACAGCTTGCAGTAAAGAACATCATCATCCAGTTCGCAAAGTCCGAAACCCTTGACCAGAACGGTTACAAGGCGTTTACGACCAACGACAAAGGACGCGGCGGCTACTATATTACGAACGGAAAGGCCGTTAAGATCACCTGGAGCAAGAGCGGCGATTATCAGCCGACCAAATACTATTACGAGAACGGAGAAGAGATCGTTCTGAACAGCGGAAAGACCTGGATCTGCGTTGTCCGCGAGCAGGACAAGGGCACGGTCAAGATCGAAGAGTAACGGGAATTGCGAATCGTTACAGGAAACTATCACAGAAACAGTAATGTCATGACAAAGGAGGGCTGCAGCATGAGAGAAGAAATGAAGGACGCGCTTGACGTCGAAGAGAAGAAAGAGGAAGTAGTTGATGAATCCGTTCGGATTCTCCGTGAAACCGCCGCATCGGATGTTGATGAGGCATCCCATTTTTCCCAGGATGATATCAAAAAAGGCGACGGCATATTCCGGCTGATCCTGATCGGCGGACTGATTGTTGCAGGTCTCGTCATGATCCTGCTTGCAACATTCTCAAAGGAGAAGGCCGGGTTATTCATCGGCGGCGTTCTTTTCGCCGGCTTCGGCGTATTGCTTGAATTCCTTTCGACGCATATCAAGAAAGATTGAGGTGTGATTTGGACGATCGTTTTGACTCTTTGACGGAACTGGTAAAAGGACACCGCGTGATCATTCAGACGCATGATTTCCCCGATCCGGATGCCATTGCGACCGCATGCGGACTTCATGAGCTGTTAAAGTGGCGCGGCATTGATTCGCAGATCTGTTATTACGGACGGATTGAGAAGACCAATACGAAGATGGCGGCCGGAATCCTGGACATTCCGATCTACAATGCGGATGAGCTGACGGATGTTACGGCGGACGATTACGTTATTACCGTCGACGGCCAGAAGGACAATTCCAATTTTACCGATCTGAAGGGAACGGAAGTGGCCTGTATCGATCATCATCCGTATGTGACGACGTACCGGTACAATTTCCTGAAACACCGCATTGTCGGTGCGTGCGCGTCCCTGATCACGGAATGGATCATGGAAAATGAGATGCCCGTTTCGACGGAACTCGCGACGCTTCTTTTATACGGGATCAAGATGGATACCCGTAACTTCAGCGCGGGTGTTACCCATTGCGATATCAAGGCATTTGATTTTTTGATCGAGAAGGCTGACATGAGCCAGATCCACCGGCTTGAGAACTCCTCCCTCGATCTTTCCGATCTGCGCGCTTACGGCGCAGCGATCGAGAATATAGCAATTTACGATTCGGTCGGATTTGCCAACATTCCGTTCGAATGCCCGGACGGTCTGATCGCCGCGGTATCGGAGTTTATACTTTCGCTTGCTTCCGTACGCGTATCAATCGTATATGCGAACCGGAGCGGCGGGCTTAAGTTCTCCGTGCGTTCCGAGAGCAGCCGCATCAATGCGGGAAGGCTGCTCCACAATGCCTTAAAAGATATCGGAAACGGCGGCGGTCACGCTACGATGGCCGGCGGCATCGTGTATCCGGAGTTCTTAAGACAGTTCAACGATCGTCACCAGCGGGAGACGATCATCCGTAACCGGCTTATGCAGGCATACCGCGTGATGATGGAGGATGAGTAATGTATCGGCTGATTAAGAAGGACGGCAAAGCAAAACGCGGCGAGCTGACCACGGTTCACGGAACCGTTCAGACGCCCGTTTTTATGAATGTCGGAACCGTAGCTGCAATTAAAGGAGCCGTATCCTCGATCGATCTTGCAGGTATCGGAACGCAGATCGAGCTGTGCAATACCTATCATCTGCATGTACGTCCCGGCGATGAGATCGTTGCGCAGATGGGCGGTTTAAACCCGTTCATGGGCTGGAACGGCCCGACGCTTACCGATTCGGGCGGATTCCAGGTATTCTCTCTTGCGAAGCTTCGTAAGATCAAAGAAGAGGGCGTAACGTTCCATTCGCATGTGGACGGAAGGCTCATCTTCATGGGACCGGAGCAGAGCATGCAGATCCAGTCGCACCTTGCTTCGACGATCGCAATGGCATTTGACGAATGTCCGTCGAGTGTTGCGGAGAGAGCCTATATACAGCAGTCCGTAGACAGGACCACGAGATGGCTCGAACGGTGTAAAACGGAGATGAAGCGGCTTAATTCGCTGACGGAGACGATCAATAAGCAGCAGATGCTGTTCGGTATCAACCAGGGCGGCGTTTTCGACGATATCCGTATGGAGCACGCCAAAGTAATCCGTGAGATGGACCTTGACGGGTACGCGATCGGCGGACTTGCCGTCGGGGAGACGCATGAGGAAATGTACCGCATCCTCGACTGTACGGTGCCCCTCCTTCCGGACGATAAGCCGGTATACCTGATGGGCGTCGGAACGCCCGCGAACATTCTCGAAGCCGTAGACCGCGGCGTGGATTTCTTCGACTGCGTATATCCCTCGAGAAACGGCCGCCACGGACATGCCTATACAAATTTCGGAAAGATCAACCTTCGGAATGAGAAATATAAAACCGACGACCGGCCGATCGAACCGGGTTGTGACTGTCCGGCCTGCAGAAACCATTCGAGAGCGTACATCCGTCATCTTCTTGTTTCCGGGGAAATGCTCGGCCTTCGATTAATGGTATTGCATAATTTAAGGTTTTATAATAGAATGATGGAGGAAATTCGGGAGGCGATCGAACAGGACCGCTACCAGGAATATAAAAAGATGAGACTTGCAGGTTTCGCGGCAGGCGAAGCACAGGCAGGGGATTGAAAGGAGTTTAACCTATGAACCCGTTTATTTTCGGAGAGGCTGCTGCGAACAATAACGGCAGCTGGCTCGGAACATTGATCTATGTGGTATTTTTCGCAGTACTGATCCTTGTTTTCTATTTTATGGTGATCCGTCCGCAGAAGAACGAAGAGAAGAAGCGTAAAGCCCTTCTTGAAACGATCGCGGTAGGCGACAGCGTTGTTACGACGGCCGGTTTCTACGGCGTTTTGATCGACATGATCGACGAGCAGAACATCGTAGTCGTTGAGTTCGGCAACAATAAGAACTGCCGTATCCCGATGAAGAAAGCAGCGATCACCGAGGTTGAGAAAGCAACCATTATGTAAGAACATGAAGGAGACTTCTTCGGAAGTCTCTTTTTTATGCCGTAAGGAAATTCCGTGTATTCCGTCATTTTCCTTTAAAGGAAAATGCGATAAGGTTTTCGTTGCAGAAGGGCTCGTTTTAGGGTATAATAATGACAGGAATCATTCCTGGGGTGTACGACAACTCCTGTGTTTTTGAACCTACAACTTTAAAAAGGGATTCCTATATCGCTGAGTGGATGTCAGGCCTCCTTCGAGTGGAAGGCAGCAAGCTCAGTTGCGGTCACCCACCTAGCTTGTGCTAGGAGTCAAGAAGCAGGAAACGGCATTCCGGGAATAAGTTGGATTCGATGGACTTCGCATGAACTGCGAAGTCCTTTTTGTATTACATTTGTCGGCGGTGAGAAGCCGTCAGGCAGGAAAGGAAACCATGGCGATACGGTTTGTAATCGGCAGCGTAGGAAGCGGCAAGACGGAGTGGATGCATCAGGAGATGCTGCGCCTCAGCGAGGAACCGGGGCGTTCCGTATACTGCATTGTTCCCGATCAGGCGACTTTGCAGGCGCAGAAGGATCTTGTCGCAAAGCAGAAGAACGGCTGCGTCATGAACATCGATATTTTGAGTTTCGGGCGTTTGAAATACCGGCTCGCCGAGGAACTCGGAGACTGCTTCCCGCCGGTGCTTGATGATATCGGCAAGAACATGCTCCTTAAAAAAGTGCTTGTTTCCGCTGACGGGAAACTTCAGATTTACCGCGGAAAGCATAAGAAAACAGGCTTTTTGGGGGAACTGAAATCGATGATCTCGGAACTCCGGCGGTATCTTGTCGATGCGGGACGGTTAAAGGAACTGAGCGATTCGGAAGAGGACCCGATCTTACGGGACAAGCTTTCGGATCTTTCGGTCGTGCTTTCGGATTTCCGCGCGCTCCTCGGGGACCGTTACCTGACTGAGGAGGACGTCTATTCCGCCATGTGCGTTCCTGTCGAGCGTTCGGTAAAACTCCGCGGGGCAGACCTGTTTTTATACGGTTTCACCGGGTTTACGCCTTCCCAGTTCCTGCTTCTTCGCAGTCTGATGCGGGTGAGTGGCTCGATGACGATCGCGCTCAGTATGGACCGGAACATGATCGGAGACCGGAACGTTTATGATTCCATATTCCGGATGACGGAGAAGACGATCGACGCCGTACGGAAGGTTGCGGACGAGGAACGCATCCCGGAGCTTCCGCCTGTCATCTTTGATAACGAGGAATCAGCAGACGCTTTGACATTTCTTAAGAATAATCTGTTTCGAAGAAACGGAAAGCATTTCGACGGTAATGTATCCGGCGTATCCGTTCATTCCCTTCCCGCAAGAGCCGATGAGATTCGCTTCCTGTTAACTGAGATCGAGCGGCTTGTCCGCTTTGAAGGATACCGCTACCGTGAGATTGCCGTGATCTGCGGTGACGTGCAGGCGTACGCGCAGGAGATTGAAGAGGCCGCCGAGACGAGCGGTATCCCGTGCTTTATTGATTATAAGTCCGATCTGATGAACGATCCGCTTGTGGACCTGTTACGGAGTATCTTTCGCGTTTTTGAGACCGATTTTCGTGCCGATGCGGTTACGCACTATATGAAAAACGTGCTTTCAGGATATCAGTTCGAGGATGCGTGCCTCATGGAGAACTATCTGATCGCGAAAGGGATCCGCGGCGCGTCCGCCTATAAGAAGCCGTTCCGCTACACCTATAAGACGCGGCATCAGAATCCGCTCGAGGCCGCAAACCGCGTGCGGGAGCAGATTGCCGCCGATTTGATCCCGCTTCTTACGGAACTGAAGAGCGCGGACGATGTATCCGCATCCGTCCGTGTATTATATGAATTTCTGCTGCGCCACGGCTGCGCCGAGAAACTGAACGCGCTGGCCGATGAACTTGAGACCATCCCGGGCCGCAAGGCAGAAGCAAGAAGCTACGAGTACCGTAAGATCTATGAGACCGTTCTTACATTCCTCGATCAGATGAATGATCTGATGGGAGATATGAAACTGTCGATGTGGGAGCTTGCGGAAGTGATGGAGGCAGGCTTTGCCGAACTTAAGCTCGGACGCATTCCGCCCGACCAGGATTCGGTTACCGTCGGCGATGTCAAGCGTTCGCGTCTTGACGGTGTTCGTTGCCTGTTTCTGCTCGGCGTGAACGAAGGTTCCCTTCCGGGCTGTTCGCAGGGCTCCGGAATCCTTTCGGACAAGGAACGGGAACTGCTTGCCGCGAAGAAAGTGGAACTCGGCGAACTTCCGAAGGAAAGCCTTCCAACCGAGGAGTTTTATATCTATCTGGCAAGCGCGAAACCGGCCGAGAGGCTTTATGTAAGCTATCACAGAACCGGGGATTCAGGCAGGGAAAGTAAGCCGTCGTATGTCATTTACCGTCTAATGGGGCTGCTTCCGAAGCTGGAAATCTGCAATGAGCATACCGACCGCTCGCTGTTCGGGCAGATCGCGGCGGATCATGCCGGCAAAGCATATCGTAACGCCTGCTCGGACGAGGGAGAGCATACCCTGTTCGATGAGGCGTTAAAGGAATGGTTTGCGTCTGCGGAAGGAGAGCCATACGCGCCCGAGGAAAAGGAAGAGATGGAAAAGGCCAAGGCAGGCGAACCGTCTCCTCGTGAGATCCCTGCGGAGCTTGCGCGCCAACTGTACGGAAGCCGTCTTTCGGGCGGCGTTACGATGATGGAACGGTACGCAGGTTGCGCGTTCCGGACCTTCTTAGAGCGCGGACTCGGACTCGAAGACCGTCAGGTATATGAGGCCGATGCCGCCGATATCGGAAGCTTTATGCACGAGGCTCTGCGCCGGTACAGCGAAGAGGTTAAGGCGAGCGGGACGACATTCCGCCTCATTTCGGAAGAGGACGCGGCAAAGCTGATGGAGCGTACGGTTGACAGCCTGTTAGCCGAAGAGAAGAACGAAATCTTTCAGTCCGACAACCGGAATGCCTATACGGCCTACCGGATCCGCGAACTTCTTCTGCATATGACGAAGATGATCCGCGAGCAGCTGAAGGCGGGCCGTTTCGAACCCGAGGAATTCGAGAAGAAGTATTCGTTCAGCTCGGAATACATGGACCTTTACGGAAGCATCGACCGTGTGGACACCTGCACCGAGGACGGCCGTAAGCTGATCAAGGTTTCCGATTACAAATCGTCCGTGAAGGATCTTGATTACGGAGAGGTTTATGCCGGAACGAAGGCGCAGCTGCCGGTTTACATGAAGGCGGTGCTTCGCGAGAATCCCACGGAGAATGTTCCCGCGGCAATGCTTTACGCCTGTCTCGACGATCCGTACGTGAACGCCGATGACGAAGAAAAGGCTGAAGCGGCACGAAAGGATGCCATCCGTCCGAAGGGCGTGATCCTTTCCGATACGAAGGTGCTGCAGGCGATTGACAACACGCTGACCGGAGAAGCGAAAGAAAAATCCGACGTCGTGATCCTTTCGGACGACAAGATGCTTTCCGTCGACGAAATGAACGCGCTTTCCGATTACGCGGAGCAGCTTCTTACGAAGGAAGCAAAGGAGATCCTTTCAGGTAACATCATTCAGAATCCGGTGAGGGGCGGTCAGAATCCCGAATGTTTCTACTGCTCGTATTCGGATTTCTGCACGAAGAAGATCAGGGAAGAGAAGAATTTCCGCGCCATTCCCAAAATGTCCAAGGCGGATTTCTTTCTCAAGCTGGAAGAAGATAAAGGGAACGGAAAATGTTAAAGCTGACGGATGAACAAAGAAGCGTCGTTGACGCAAAAACTTCAAACATACTGGTTTCGGCTGCTGCAGGTTCCGGCAAGACGGCGGTACTGGTCGAGCGGATCTTAAAGAAGATACTGTCCGAGTCTGACCCGGTGGATATCGACGAGATTCTGATCGTTACCTTTACGAACGATGCAGCGGCGCAGATGCGCGACCGTATCCGCCGCGCGATTGACGACCGGCTTTTGAAGGACCCTTACAACAAGCGGCTGCAACGGGAGAGCGACCGGCTGAGCTTCGCAAATATCATGACATTGGACAGTTTCTGCCAGCATGTCGTAAAGCGGTATTTTCATCAGCTCGATATCGATCCCGGATTCGGAATCCTCGATGATACCGATAAGAATCTCTTACTGAACCGCGCGATCACCGAAACGATCGAAGCAAAGCATGAAGACGGAGATGCGGCGTTCTTCCAAATGTTAGATGCCTATTCGGGCAGCAAGGACGACGCACGCATCATAGAGCTGATCGCAAAGGTCGATGATTTCGCGCAAAGCCATCCTTTTCCGGAAGAATGGATCCGTGACTCGGTAGCGAAGATTGAGAAGATCAAGACGGAAGAGGACCTTCTTATCTCGGATTTCGCGCAGTCGGAATATGCAATCTTAAAGACGCTTTATGAGTCGCTTTATGCGTCTTCAAGCGCCCTTTTAGAAGAATGCGATCGTCCCGGAGGGCCGTTTTACTATAAAGACGCGATTGTAAGGGATACGGCGTTTTGCGAATCCGTTTCTCACGCAAAAAGTCTTCGCGAGATGATTCTTTACGCGCAGGATTATTATGCGGGCAATACGGGGATCGGCCGCCCGAGAAAGGGCCCCGAGGTATATCCGGAACTGAAAGATTATGTAAAAGGCGTCCGTGACCGGATCAAACATGCATTTGACGACACCGTCAAATGCTATGCCGACGAGAATTATGTTTCGAAGATGACGGCAAATGTGCGTCAGTGCGCCGACCAGCTCCGCGAATTATGCGAGCTGACGATTGCCTGCCGCAAAACATACCGTGCGCTGATGGACGATCAGAATGCGTATGATTTTCAGGAGATCGCCCATATGACGCTTGCGGTTCTCCTCAAAAAAGAGGACGGTAACATCGTTTACACGGATGCGGCGAGACAGTACCGCCGGTCCTTCCGCGAGATCATGGTCGACGAATACCAGGATTCGAACCTTGTGCAGGAGATGTTTTTAAAGGCAATCTCCCGGGAAGACGAAGGGCAGCCGAACATTTTCATGGTCGGCGACATCAAGCAGAGCATTTACAAGTTCCGTATGGCGAAGCCCGAACTTTTCATGGAAAAATACGACACCTATTCGGCCGATCCCGACAGTCTTAACCGGCTGATCATCTTAAATAAAAACTTCCGAAGCCGCGAGACAATCCTGAACGGCGTTAACCGCATTTTTAAAAAGATCATGCAGAAGCCGGTCGGCGGCGTCGTTTATGATGAACAGGCCGAACTGAAGACCGGAGCGGACTATAAGATCAAGTTGAGCGACGAGTCGGCTGCGAACGAGTATATTCTTGTCGACCGGAACGCCGTTAACGATGAACAGGCAGCGATGACGGGCGCCCTTGTGAAACGCGTGAAGGAACTGACCGACCCGATCTGCGGCTTTCAGGTGCAGGACGATAACGGTTTTCATATTGCGGGATACCGTGACATCGCGGTCCTCTTTAAGAAGTCTACCGGATTGATGCAGCCTTCGATCGAGGCGCTTCTTGCTGCCGGAATCCCCGCGTATGCGGCGGATATGAAGGGGTACTTCGACTGTACGGAAGTCCGTAACGTATTGAATTTCCTGAAGATTTTAGATAATCCGTATTCGGATATCCCGTTCCACGCGGTATTGAAGAGCCCGATGGGCGGTTTTACTTACGAAGAGCTGGCGCTTCTTTCGATTTACGCGAAGGAGCAGGCAAAGGGCGGGCACACCGAGTATGCGATGACGCTCCTTCGTAAGCTGTGCGGGCAGGAATTTGTCACGGAGGCGATGAAACCGGTCCGCGACAAAGGAGAAGCATTCCTCATGCTGTACGATTCGCTGAAGGAGAAGTGCGCCTATCTGTCGGTGCCGGAGCTGCTGACCGAACTGTACCGTGAAAGCGGGTACCTTTCCTATGTTTCGATGATGCCCGCCGGTTCCATCAGGGAACGAAATCTCAACGTGCTTGTGGAGAAAGCCAAGGCATTTTCCGCGGGTATCTATACCGAACTGAACGACTTCGTCCGCTACATCGATGACATGAAAAAATACGACGTCAAAGCGGACGGCACGACGAGCGACGCCGGCAACGCGATCCGTTTCATGACGATCCATAAGAGCAAGGGACTCGAGTATCCGATCGTATTTGTCATCGATATGGAAAAGGATCTCGCGGGACGGCAGGATAACGCGCCGCTAAAACTCCATGCGGAGCTGGGAATCGGACCGATGGCGATCTACCCGCAGTACCGGTACCGGACGAAGAGTTTTCCGTTCGAGGCGGTTGTTAACCGCAATAAGATTGACGAACAGGGCGAAGCATTAAGGCTTTTATACGTTGCGATGACGAGAGCTAAGGAGAAGCTGATCCTTCTCGGCGGGTTCCTTGAAAAAGACTGGGATAAGCTCACGGATGCAATCCCGAAGGCGGGAGAACCGCTTTCATTCGGCCGGATCAAGGGCGCGGCATCTTATCAGAAACTGCTTCTGCCTGCGATTCTGGCAGAGGCGGACGACCCCGCAAGTATCAAGAAGTGTGATCTGATGAAGCAGTGCACGGAGACTCCTTCAGAGGATCCTGACGGAGACGGAAACGCACTGCAGAGCGGTGACGGAGAGGTCGGGGCGCAGACCACGGACGGTAAAACAGGAGCACAGAATTCGGATGGAAGCGAGGCTTTATTCGTTCCCCATGAGATCAGGGCAAAGGAGTGGACGGTCCGTCTGATCGGAGAGGAGACCGTCGGTGAAAGCGCGCAGGAAGGCGCGGAAAAGCCGAAAGAACCGGTTCCTGCGGAAATGATTTCGGAACTTCGCGAATTCTTTGCGTTCCGGTATCCGTATAGGACCGTTACACCGCCCGTGAAGGTTTCGGTTTCGGACCTTAAAAAGAGTGCCATGGAGGAATACCAGACCAACGCGAACCGTGTGATCGTTTCCTGGGACGAGACGCAGGAGGAGATTCCCGTCCCGAAGTTTGCTTCGAAAGCGCAGGACGGCGGCGTCAATCCCGGAGCCATGCGCGGAACCTATTATCACCGCTTTTTAGAGTTGCATGATTATGCACTTGGGGACAGCGAGGAGGAGCTTCGCGCCGAAGCGGAGAAACTCGCGGCTGAGGGGTATATACCGAAAGAGCTTTTGGAAGCCGTTTCCTTTGCGAAGGTTTCCGCATTTGTCAGCTCGGAGATTGGGTGCCGCATGAAGAAGGCGTCTGCGGCCGGAAAGCTGAAACGCGAGCAGGCATTTGTCATGAGTGTGCCCGCCGATTCGGTCAGCAGGGAATACAGTGCTCAGGAAAGCGTTCTGCTGCAGGGAATCATCGATGCCATGTTTGAAGAAGAGGACGGCATCGTGCTGCTTGATTATAAGACCGACCGTGTCGGACAGGAGGACGGCGAGGAACTGCTGAAAGCCCGTTACACGACGCAGCTCAGGTATTATGCCGAGGCAATCGCGCGCGGAACCGGAAAGAATGTGAAAGAATCATGTATTTACAGTTTTGCTCTTCAAAAAACAATCCGTTTGTAGTATAATAATTCTGTATGGCTTTTGAGTCCCCGGAAGGGGATTCCGTGTGGAGGACGAAATGCGGGAAAAGGTTTTATTTGTTTACAACCCAAATGCCGGCAAGAAGAAGATACGGATCAAACTGAACGATGTTGTGAAGGAACTGGTCGAAGAGGACTGTGACCTTGTACTCAGTCCGACGAAGAAGCACGGCGACGCGAAGGATACGGTAATGTCGTATCTCCGGGAAGGTGTGTGCAGAAAGATCATCTGCTCCGGCGGTGACGGCACGCTTCATGAAGTCGTAAACGGCATGCTCAGTGCGGAGTCGACGGACGGACCGAGGGTCCCTCTTGTTTATATTCCTGCCGGCAGCACGAACGATTTCGGAAATTCCCTGAATCTGCCGAAGGACATGGTTGAAGGCGCCCGTCTCGGTAAGGAGGGCATGCGCTTCCCGTGCGATATGGCGGTTTTCAACTCGGAATATTTTGTTTATACCGCTGCATTCGGTCTGTTTACCGAAGTTTCCTATTCGACCAAGCAGAGCATGAAGAACGTGCTCGGACATCTCGCTTACATTCTGAAAGGTGCGGCGTCGTTAACCAATATCAAGAAATATAACCTGAAGGTTTCCTACGACGACCGTTATACGGAAGGCCGTTTCGTTTACGGAATGGTCGTGAATTCGGTTTCAATCGGCGGATTCCGCGGCATTACCGGTAAGAACGTTCTTCTGAACGACGGCTATTACGAGATGCTTCTCGTGAAGGACTTTAAGCCGTATGAGCTTCCGGATATCGTAAACTGCCTGATGCATTCGGATTATTCGAATCCGAACCTCATTTATGCCCGCGTTAAGCATGTGCGTTTTGAGTCCGATACCGAGATCCCGTACACGCTCGACGGAGAGTTCGGAGGCGATTACAAGGTGGCTGAGATCAGCATCCGTTACCGTGCAATCGACATCATGACGCCGAAGTCGCTGATAGGGCTTTGGGAAGGCTACGAATAAGCGTTTCAAAGGGGGCGCGCCCTTGACGAAAGGGCATGAAATTGTTATCATAGAGGCTGGGTTTTCCCGGACGTTTTGATAAATATATTACGCATGGAGGTTACCTATGTATTACATCGGTGTAGATCTGGGGACATCGTCCGTAAAGCTCTTGATGATGGACGAGAAGGGTGAGATCAAAAATATCGTTTCAAAGGAGTATCCTTTGTATTTTCCGAAGACCGGATGGTCAGAGCAGAAGCCGGAGGACTGGTGGACGCAGATGAAGGCCGGCGTGAAGGAACTGGTCAGCGGATTTGACGCGAGCAAGGTTGCCGGCATCAGCTTCGGCGGACAGATGCACGGCCTTGTAATTCTTGATAAAGACGATAACGTACTTCGTCCCGCGATCCTGTGGAATGACGGACGTACGCAGGAAGAGTGCGATTACCTTAACAACGTGATCGGACGCGAGAAAGTATCTTCCTATACGGCCAATATGGCTTTGACCGGATTTACCGCTCCGAAGCTTCTGTGGGTGAAGAAGCACGAGCCCGAAATCTTCGCAAAGATCGAGAAGATCATGCTTCCGAAAGACTACATTGCATACCTGCTTTCGGGCGTGCACTGCACCGACGTATCGGATGCTTCCGGAATGCTTCTCTTTGATGTTAAGAACAAATGCTGGTCGAAGGAGATGTGCGAGATCGTCGGCGTAAAGGAAAGCCAGCTCGCCAAGATCTTCGAGAGCTACGAAGTAGTCGGAACGATCCTTCCTTCCGTAGCTGAGGAACTCGGACTTCCGAAGACCGTTAAGATCATCGCAGGCGCAGGCGACAATGCTGCAGGCGCTGTCGGAACCGGAACGCTTGAGCACGGCATGTGCAGCGTATCCCTCGGAACGAGCGGTACCGTATTTATCGCGACCGACGAGTTCGCGGTTGACGACAAGAACGCAATGCATTCCTTCGCGCATGCGAACGGACGCTATCATTTCCTCGGCTGCATGCTTTCCGCAGCTTCCTCCAACAAATGGTGGATGGATGACATCATCGGAACGAAGGATTACGCGGCAGAGCAGAAGAACATCAAGGAGATCGGCAAGAACAACGTTTACTACCTGCCTTACCTGATGGGCGAGCGTACCCCGCACAACAACCCCGATGCAAGAGGCTGCTTCATCGGTCTTTCGATGGACACGAAGCGCGAGGACATGACGCTTGCGGTTATGGAAGGCGTTACCTACGCACTCCGCGACGCCCTTGAGATCGCCCGTTCCTTCGGCGTAAAGATCGAGCGAATCCGTGCGATCGGCGGCGGCGCGAAGAGCCCGCTCTGGTGCAAGGTTCTTGCCAACATCATGAACGTGAAGGTTGACAAGATCAACTGCGAAGAAGGTCCCGGATACGGCGCGGCAATCCTTGCGGCTGTAGGCTGCGGCGAATATGCTTCCGTTGAGGAGGCTGCAGGCAAGCTGATCCGTGTGGTTGATACGATCGACCAGGATCCCGCGATTGTTGCGGAGTATGAGAAGCGGTATCAGATTTTCCGCGGACTCTACCCGGCACTTGTACCTTCGTTCAAGGCTATGGCCGAACTGAACAAATAAGACTGTATTACGGCGAACCCCGTTTTCGGGGTTCGCTTTCTGGCGTTTTATGGAACGATAGAAAGGACGGATTTTTTGGAAGCCTATACCGGATTTGCCGAAATCTACGACCGATGCATGGACAACATTCCCTATGACGAATGGGCGGCCAATCTGCACCGGATTTTGCTGCAGCACGGGATCAGCGACGGGATTGTCTGTGAGCTCGGATGCGGCACCGGCGAGATGACGGAACGCCTGTCGGGGTTCGGGTATGACATGATCGGCATCGATTCGTCCGAGGATATGCTCATGGAAGCGCGTGAGAAGCTCTATGCGCGCACGGAAACCGGCGAGCCCGGGATTCTCTATCTGCAGCAGGATATGCGCGAATTGGAGCTTTACGGGACCGTGGCGGCATTTGTCAGCGTATGCGACAGCATGAATTATCTGCTGACGAAGGATGACCTTCTGACCGTATTCCGTCTCGTGAACAACTATCTCGACCGGAACGGGCTGTTCCTGTTCGACATGAAGACACAGGCCTGCTTTGCGGCACTCGGCGACGAGACACGGGTGGAGCAGTTTCGCGACGCGACGGTCATCTGGGAGAACGCTTATCGGAAACGTAAGAAACAGAACTGTTACCGGATCACGATGTTTTTGAAGGATCACGGCAGCCTGTATGAGAAATTGCAGGAGGTTCACGTGCAGCAGGCCTATTCCGTTGCTGCGGTGAAGGAACTGCTGGCGGAAGCCGGAATGGTATTTCTCGACGCGCTTGACGCAGAGACCCTGAAACCGGCTGACGAATCGTCCGAACGGATCCTTTTCCTTGCGAAGGAAGGATTCCAGGCGGGCAAATGCTACGACGCGCCCGAAGAAGCAGGCGCGTGAAAGAAGAGAGAACCATATGAGTGATACATTAGTCAGGGCTTATGCGGCGGACGGATTTGTCCGGGCATTTGCCGTATCGGCAAAGGAAATCGTTGCTTTCGCGAAAGAGGCGCACGGAACAAGCCCCGTCTGTACGGCGGCCCTCGGAAGACTTCTTTCGGCGGGAGCCATGATGGGGTCGATGATGAAGGGACAGGCCGACGTGCTGACGCTTCTTGTAAGATGTGACGGCCCGATCGGCGGACTTTGCGTGACCGCCGATTCGCGGGGAAACGTCAAAGGCTATGTAAACGAGCCTCTCGTGATGCTTCCCGCGAAGGAAAACCATCATTTTGACGTGGGCGGCGCGCTCGGAAACGGAATCCTTTCCGTGATTCGCGACCTCGGGCTCAAAGAGCCGTATGTCGGCGAAGTGGAACTGCAGACCGGAGAGATTGCCGAGGACCTGACCTATTATTTCGCTTCTTCCGAACAGACGCCTTCGGTTGTCGGACTCGGCGTTCTGATGAATAAGGATAACACCGTGGCACAGGCGGGCGGATTTATCATCCAGCTCATGCCGGACTGCCCGGAGGACGTCATTTCGACACTGGAAGAGAATATCAAAAGCATTCCGAGCGTAACCGAAATGCTTGCCGGCGGGATGAGCCCGCAGGATATTTTATCCCGGACGCTTACGGGGCTTAATCCGGAGATAACCGATACGCTCAGCCCGAAATACCTTTGCAACTGCTCGAGAGAGCGTTATGCGAAAGGACTCATGAGTCTTGGAAAGAAAGACCTGGATTCGTTGATTCAGGGCGAAGAGGATATTGAAGTCGTATGCCGTTTCTGCGGAAAGAAATACACATTTTCCGCGGAGGACCTGCGCGAGATGCGGGACGGTAACGCGTAATAGAAAAGGCCGGCGGAAGGAAGCCGGCGGATGGAGGTTTTTATGGCAGTCGCAACCGATAACAGTGCCAATGCGTGGCTGAAATATGACCGCAAGACACAAAACGAAGTAATGGCATTTGCCGAAGAGTACCGGCAGTTTATTTCCGCGAACAAGACGGAGCGGGAATGTGCCGAGAGCATCATCAAGAAGGCAAAGGCACTCGGCTTTAAGGATGTCGCAGGCGTGAAGAAGGTCAAGGCCGGCGACCGTTTGTATGCCTCGCTGATGGGCAAGACCGTGGCCTTGTTCCTGGTAGGAACCGAGCCGCTTGAGAAAGGCATGAAGATTCTCGGAGCGCATATTGATTCCCCGAGACTTGATTTAAAGCAGCAGCCGCTTTACGAGGGCAAGGACAACGCGGGCCGCGACGCGGATATTGCGTATCTCGATACCCATTATTACGGCGGCATTAAGAAGTATCAGTGGGTAACGCTTCCGATGGCAATGCACGGCGTGATCTGCAAGAAGGACGGAACGGTTGTGAAGGTTTCCGTCGGTGACGAGCCGGGCAATCCCGTATTCGGCATCAGCGACCTGCTCCCGCATCTGGCCGCCGAGCAGATGACGAAGACCGGTGCCAAGATCGTGGAAGGCGAGAACCTGGATGTGACATTTGCCTCCATGCCGATTACCGGCGAGAAGAAAGAATCCGTTAAAGCCAACGCGCTGAAGCTTCTCTCGAAGAAATACAAGGTGGAAGAGGAAGACTTCATTTCCGCGGAGATTGAGATCGTTCCTGCCGGGGAAGCAAGAAACATGGGAATCGATTCCTCGATGATCATGGGCTACGGACACGATGACCGCGTCTGTGCATTCCCTTCCGCGGAAGCTTTGTTCAGCCTTACGAAGACCGACCGCACGGCGGTATGCCTTTTGGTCGACAAGGAGGAGATCGGCAGCGTCGGAGCAACCGGCATGCAATCCCGTTTCTTTGAAAACACCGTTGCGGAGATCCTGGAGCGCATGGGCAATTACAGCGATCTGAACGTCCGCCGTGCCCTGCAGAATTCCGTGATGCTTTCGTCGGATGTCAGCGCGGCATTCGATCCGATCTATCCGGACGTTAGCCAGACAAGGAATACCGCATTCCTCGGACGCGGCGTGGTATTCAATAAATACACCGGTTCCCGCGGCAAATACGACTCCAACGATTCTTCTCCGGAGTTCTTCGCGAAGATCCGCAAGGTATTCGACGATGCCGGCGTTTCGTATCAGACGGCCGAACTCGGCAAGGTAGACGCGGGCGGCGGCGGAACGATCGCCTATATTATGGCCAACTACGGCATGAACGTGATCGACAGCGGCGTAGCCGTTCAGAATATGCATGCGCCCTGGGAAGTTATCAGCAAGGCCGATCTGTTTGAGGCTTTGAAAGGATATATGGCATTTTTACGCGAGATGTAAGGAGCCGTTATTATGGTAACGCTAAGAATTCGTTATATCAGTGATAAAATCGAGAAACTCCGCTATATCGACGGCAAATCGGACTGGGTTGACCTCAGAAGCGCCGAAGACGTTGATCTGAAAGCCGGAGAGAGCCGGCTGGTCCGCCTCGGCATCGCGGTGGAACTGCCCGTCGGATATGAGGCGCACATCGTGCCGAGAAGTTCGACCTTCCGGAATTTCGGAATCATCCAGACCAACCATATGGGCGTTGTGGATCACAGTTATTGCGGCGATTCGGATGAATGGATGTATCCGGTATACGCCGTCAGGGACACGCATATTTCGGTCAATGACCGGATATGCCAGTTCCGTATCATGGAGAACCAGCCCGCACTCTGCTTCGAAGAAGTTGAGCATCTGACCGGTAAGGACCGCGGCGGATTCGGAACGACCGGCGTGCAGTAAACTGCAGATTCTGCCGAAAGGCACATCGTATAAAAGGTTCGGCCTGTAAGCTCAGACCGGCCGGAGGCGTTACAGGCGCGTTTCCGGTATGAACCAGCCTGCGAAAAGGATATGTTATGATTAAGATTGATATTTTCTCCGGCTTTTTGGGAGCCGGAAAGACGACCCTCATTAAAAAGCTTCTTGCCGACGGTTATAAGGGCGAGAAGGTTGTTCTGATTGAGAACGAGTTCGGCGAGATCGGTATCGACGGCGGCTTTCTGAAGGAAGCCGGCATTGAGATCACCGAGATGAACTCCGGATGTATCTGCTGTTCACTTGTCGGCGACTTCGGTGAAGCGCTTGTCAAGGTAAAGGAGCAGTTCCATCCGGACCGCATCATTATCGAGCCCTCCGGCGTCGGCAAGCTTTCCGACGTGGAGAAGGCGGTACTCGACATTAATGACCCCGATTTCGTTGTAACCGGCCTGATCACGGTAGTGGATGCAGGCAAATGCCGGATCTACATGAAGAACTTCGGCGAGTTTTTTAACAATCAGGTTGAATATGCGCATACAATCCTTCTGAGCCGTTCCCAGAACGTGAGCGAAGAGAAGCTGCAGGCGTGCGTTGCGATGCTTCGTGAGAAGAACGCCGATGCGGTTATCGTTACGACGCCTTGGGACCAGCTGACCGGAGCACAGATCCTCGAAGCAATGGCAACCAAGAAGGACCTGGCGAAGGAACTGCTTGAGGAAGAGGATATCTGTCCTTGCTGCGGCCATCACCATGAGGAGGGCGAGGAGTGCGACCATGAGCATCATCACCACCATCATGATGACGATGACGAGCATGAGCACCATCACCACCATCATGATGACGATGACGACGGTGATCACGAGTGCTGCCACCACCATCACGACGATGATGACGACGATGACGAGCATGAGCATCATCATCATCACCATCATGAGGACGGCGAGGAATGCCACTGCCATGACCATCATCATGATCATGAAGGACATCATTACCATCATCACGCGGATGAAGTATTCACGAGCTGGGGTCGTGAGACACCCAAGAAGTTCGATCACGACGTACTTCAGGATATTCTTGAAAAGCTTTCTGAGTCCGAGGATTACGGTATCATCCTTCGTGCCAAGGGCATCGTTCCCGGTACGGACGGCAAATGGTATCACTTCGACCTGACTCCCGGCGAGTATGAGATCCGCGAGGGCGCGTCGGATATTACGGGACGTCTGTGCGTCATCGGCAGCAAGCTGAAAGAGGACGATATCGCGAAATTATTTGAGGTATGATATGGAGAAGCCGGTATTTATCGTAAACGGTTTTTTGGACAGCGGTAAGACAACGTTTATCAAAGAAACGCTTGCCGACCCGCAGTTCCTTTCGGGCGGCAAATTACTGATCATCCTTTGCGAAGAGGGCGAAGAAGAACTCGATGAAGTGGCTCTTTCCGCAAAGGGCGTTTCGATCATTACCGTCGAAGAACAGTCACAACTGACGGGAGAATTCTTAAACGGTCTCGAGCTTTATTACAATCCGAACATGATCCTCATCGAGATGAACGGCATGTGGAACATGGATGAGATGATGGAACTTGATTATCCGGAAAGCTGGGTCCCTTCGCAGGTTATTTCCCTGATTGACGGAACGACTGTCGAGAACTATCTGAACAACATGAAGAAGATGATTTTGGATCTTGTCCGTTACTCGGATATCATTATCATCAACCGCTGTGACGATAACACGAACAGAACGCTGATCCGCAGAAGCATCAAGCCCGTCAACCGAAAAGCACAGATCATCTATGACCGCGCGGACGGCAAGGAATCCGATCCCGATGAGATTGAGGTTCCGTACGATCTGAACGCGGATTATCTCGACATCACCGATGACGATTACGGCATCTGGTATATGGACTGCATGGACCGCCCGAAGGAGTATCGCGGCAAGACCGTGCATTTTCTCGGAATGCTGTATTTCTCGCCGAAATTCCCGAAAGGCTACTGCGTGCCGGGGCGTATGGCGATGACATGCTGCGCTGCCGATATCGCATTTATCGGCATGCTTTGCAAGGTACCCGCGGTGGTTGACGCCTCGCTTCTTAAGAACCGCGCGTGGGTCTTTGTTACCGCAGAGATCAAGATCGAATACCAGAGGGAATATAAAGGCATGGGACCGGTCCTGTACGCGACCAGGTTCGAGCCCGCGCAGGAACCCGAAGAGAAGACCGTTTATTTCACGTAACAGGTAAATGCAGGGTATTCCTGCAGCCGTTATCCCGTATAAAGCGGGGACTTACGCCACCATAAAGAGGAATCTGATGAACAGTATCAAATCCGCGGCAATGCCGCTTGTCAAAGTGCTCGGCCGTACCTCGAAAGAGGCTCCGTATGTGCTTTTTTGGACCGGAAGCCGTTATGAAATGGATGTCAAAGCGGCCAATCTGAGCGTTGTCATCAAGGCATCCTACGAATTCCATGAACAGTGGATCGTTGTTCTCTGTGACGGCGCGCCGATGATCCGGATGCCCCTGCAAAAAGGGGACAATGTGATCCCGATCTTAAGAAACCGCAACCCCGAGACACTGCATCATATCCGTATCGTGAAGGATACGCCGGTCATGCCGGGTGACGGGGATCACTATATTGAACTGACCGATATCCTTTCGGACGGAGCGCTTTATCCCGTAGCGGAGAGAAGCCGCAAACTTTTATTCGTCGGCGACTCGATCACGAGCGGCGAAGGCGGATCCGGAGCACAGGGAGAAGCAGACTGGGTTCCCGCCGTGTTTTCGGCAGTGGACAACTACGCCTATATGCTTTGCGACGCGCTTGACGCCGATTACCAGGTGTTGAGCCAGAGCGGCTGGGGCGTCGTATGCGGTTATGATAACGATGTGCGGCACAATATGCCGAAGGCATGGCATAAGGTGTGCGCGATCGCGCACGGTGATGGTCCGGAAAGACCGGTTCGCGGAGCGGAAGAGGAATATGAATTCCGTTCGTTTGAACCCGAAGCCGTTATCATCAATCTGGCGACCAACGACGGAAACGGGGTCGGCATGCCGCCGTTCACCGATCCGGAAACGGGCGTCGCATTTGCCATGACAAAGGATGCGGACGGACAGCTTTCGAAGGAAAGCACGGCAGTCTTCGCGGAGAAGGCAGTCACGTTTCTCTCGGACATCCGCTGCACGTATCCGAAAGCGAAGATCATATGGTGCTACGGCATGCTCGGCTATTACATGAAGCCGGCAATTCTGACCGCGTTAAGGCTTTATGCGGACTGCACCGGTGATGAGATGCCGTTTTACGTTGACCTTCCGGAGGCTTCGGGCGATTCGTTCGGCTCGAGATGGCATCCCGGAAAGCCGTGCCATAAGCGTGCGGCCGAAGTTCTTGCGGGGATTCTTCGGAAAGAAAAGGAATGAAAATGTCACGGGCAGCCGTGCGTTTCAATAAATGGGGAGAAAAGGAGATTTTATGAAGAAAAGACATGACAGAAAGACCGTCAGGATTGTATGTCTGCTCTTTGCGCTCGCGCTGATATTCTGTGTCGCAACGGCATGTCAGCATCGAAAGAAGGGTAGCAGCAATCCGACAGGGGAAGCGGAGACGGAGACGCCGATCATTACGCCTTCCGAAGAGGCATCGCCGATTCCGACGCCGACGCCCACGCCGGTTCCGACCAAGGAAGTGTCGGATCCCGAGATCATTGACGTAACGCCTTCGAAAGAGGTTTCGCCTTCGCCGGATCCCGCGCTTACGCCGACCGGAGAAGTGAGCGTTACGCCCGAACCGTCGGAGGAACCGACCGTAACACCGACCGAAGAGCCTACTGAGGAACCGACCGTTACACCTACCGGGGAGCCGAGCGTTACGCCGACTGACGAACCGACCGTAACGCCGACCGAAGAGCCTGCGAAGGAACCTTCAAAGGAACCGACAAAGCAGCCTACGACGGCACCGACCGATAAGCCTACCGTAACACCTACGGAAGATCCGGAAGGCGGTGACATTGAAATGCCCTGGGTACCGATCACGGCGGGCACAATAAATCGAGGGGAGATTTGAACCAATGGCTTTCTTAGAACTGAAAAACATCGGAAAGATTTATGTTTCCGAGGGTACCGTTGCAGTCGGTATCCGCGGCGTGAATCTGTCCTTTGAAAGAGGAGAGTTTGTCGCCATTACCGGTGCTTCCGGTTCCGGTAAATCGACACTCCTAAACGTCATCAGCGGTATGGACACTTATGAGGAAGGCGAAATGCTCGTAGAGGGCAAGCCTACCTCACATTATATCCAGTCTGACTGGGAGGAATACCGCGAGAAGTATATTTCGTTTATTTTCCAGGATTACAACATCATCGAGAGTTTTACGGTATTACAGAACGTGGAACTTGCTCTGATGAATATCCGCAATCCGATCGAGCGCCGTCGCCGCGCGATCGAACTGCTTGAAAGAGTCGGCCTGAAGAGCCATTTGAAGCAGAAGGGCAGCCGTCTTTCCGGCGGACAGAAGCAGCGCTGCGTTATCGCCCGTGCGCTTGCAAAGGACAGCCCGATCATTCTTGCCGATGAGCCGACCGGTAACCTCGATGCACAGTCCTCTAAGGAAATCGTCGAACTTTTGAGAGAAGTATCAAAGGACAAGCTTCTGATCGTCGTAACGCATGATTTCGACGAAGTGGAAGCGCACGCGACGAGACATATCCGTGTCTTTGACGGCGCCGTGGAGTCCGATCAGAAGATTTCCGAGACCGCGCAGCCGGTTATGGATGTTCCCGTGGAGGATACCGGAAAGAAGAGCAGAGACCACGTGTATGACATCCGCAACGGACTCCGTCTCGGCTGGGCATCGTATCTTGCGAAGCCGAAGCTGACGTTCTTCATCTGCTTTATCCTGTTTCTCGGCATTATCGGATCGACATACATCACCGGAGCGCTTGACGACGCATTTGCCCTGTTCGGAAGGTTCTATATGTTCACGCCGTCCAAAGGACGTGTCATTATTTCCAAATATGAGACTGCGGATTTCACCGAGAGCGAACTCAGTGAACTTATGAAGAAGTACGGCGCGGAGTCGTATTTCCAGAATGACGCGATCTTAGATGCGCCCGCTGTTCTCAGCAAGTCCGTTGAATTTGACCGTAAGCGCATCGGCGATACCGAAAGAGTGTATGAAAATGTTTATTTCGGTGCCACGACGAAGCATTTCGGAAAGCCGGATGCCGGCCGTTATCCCGAATCGGACGACGATGAAGTGCTCCTTTATGTGCCGCTGTGCTATAAAGGGTATTTCGACGGTTATCTCGACGGAAGCGTGAGCAAACTTGAGATGCAGGACCGCATCATCAAGATCGGAACGGCTGTTTATGATGTTGTCGGCGTCAAATACTATATCGACAACACGAAGCAGGCGCAGATCGTCATGACGGATAAGGCTTACCGAAAGCTTTCCGCTTATGTTTCCGCAAACTGGAACACCTTTAAGGATCTGAAGGAAAATACGAGCATTTTCTATTCTTCCACGTCCATGATCGACAGCATCCTTCACGGAAACGATAAGATCTACAACCAGGCTTCCCTGTTCTTTAAGAATGACAGGGCCGCCAGGAAGGCGGCCAAGACCATCCGTGAGGACGGCTATCTGGCATGCTACTCAAAGCAGACCTATAATCCCGATATTCTGTCCGTTGTCGAGCGTGTCATGGTCGGTGGACTGAGCTTCCTGCTGTGGATCGGCGCGATTGCGTTCCTCGTGTTTTTCGTTAACCTGTGTACGCACCGTTCCCTCGATGTGATCAAGAGTGACCTGACGATATTCCGTTCCATGGGTATCTCGGTCCGCGTCATCAAGCTGAGCATGTTCTTCAGGATGTACATTTCGATCATCCCGGGTATGCTCATCACGCTGATCGGGATGTTCGTGATCTATCATTTGCCCGATTACAATAATATGATCCGCTATCTGCATTGGTATGAGTACCTGTTCGTGATCATCGGTATTCTGATCATTACGACATGGGTAACGAGAAAGCAGATCCACCGTCTCTTCGAGGAAAGTGTCAAGAAGACTCTGAAGGGAGGTGCCGAAGCATGATCAAGCTGGAAGGACTTCATAAGTTTTTTAACAAAGGCAAATCCAACGAGATTCACGTAATTAACGATATTTCGTTTGATTTTCCGGAACACGGCATGGTTGCCATATTCGGCCGGAGCGGCTGCGGTAAGACGACACTCTTAAATGTCATCGGCGGCCTCGATAAGGTGCAGAAGGGTTCCGTCTTCATCGAAGGACAGGAGATGAGTGCCTCCAAAGATGAGCTGCGGAACCGCTATATCGGTTATATTTTCCAGAATTACTGCCTGAACGGAAATGAAAGCTGTTTCGACAATGTTGCGACGGCACTCCGACTGTGCGGCATGGACGACGAGGAAGAGATTTCGAAGCGCGTGCATACGGCCCTTGCTGCGGTCGGCATGGATACGTTCTATAAGCGTACGCCGAATTCGCTCTCCGGCGGCCAGCAGCAGCGTATCGCCATAGCTCGCGCCATTGTAAAGAACGCGCCGGTGATCCTTGCCGATGAGCCTACCGGAAACCTTGATGAAGAGAATACGCTCGTCATCATGGATATTCTGAAGCAGATTTCGAAGACACACCTTGTTCTTCTCGTAACGCATGAAGAAAAGCTTGTAGATTACTATTGTGATTCGGTCATCGAACTGTCCGACGGCCGGGTTGTCAACGTGCGTAACAACGATGACGCCAGCGGTTATGTGGCAAAGAGCAAGAACGTGATCTATCTCGGCGATTTCGAGAAGACGACGCTTTCGAACGATGCGGTTACGACGGAGTACTACGGAGATCTTCCCGAGACACCGGTTAAGGTTCGCCTGATCAACCGTAACGGCGTGTTGTTCGTTAAAGTGGATACGCCGAGCGTCCGCGTTCTGGACGAATCGAGTGAGATCCGTCTTGAGGAAGGCAAGTTTGAGACGGAGAAGAAGGAGTTTTCCGATGAAAACGCCCTCAATCTCGCAGGACTTGAGGACTTTAAAATGAAACGGCTCGGACACCTGTTCTCCTTCATGGACGGGGTCAAATCCGGTTTCTCCATGGTATTCAATAAAGCAGGCAGCAAGAAGAGCTCAAAGAGACTTCGTAAGGTCATGACGTTCTTCGCCATCGTGCTTGTGTTCGTGGTTGCCCGTTTCGGTGTCGGAATCCGTCAGTATAAGGATGCCAAAGCCAACGCCAACCCGAAAGCACTTCGCGTGAGCATGAACAGAGGGTCTCAAAATACGGATCCCGTCGTATTCCAGAATTACCTGCTGTCGTTGAAGAACGATTCCCAATATGGGATTGATGAAGTAATCTTTGACGGATGGGGATTATTCCAGGACGGCGGATTCGTAACCTTCACATACGGCCTCGGCGCGTTTGAGACTTATAGCGGGAGCCTTCTTGACATGTTCTCGTCTTCCGACGATGATTTTGAAAGTCCGATCCTTCCGCGTTCCGACATGAAGAACATGCGTGTGATCGCAGGAAGCGATAAGGTTGTTGAGATGAAGGATATCGTGGTCACCAGAAATATTGCTGACAAGATCCTGAAGAGCAAGACATTTCCCTTCATCCGTTCCTATGATGACCTGATGGGAATGTACTGTACTTCTACGCTCGGCCTTTCCCAGCGTCTGTATGAGCAGAAGAAGAAAAACAGGGAGAAGGAAAAGGAAGAGGAACAGAATTATAATGTGACGCCGAATGACGAATACAATCCCGACGACGAATACTATGAGGATGAGTATTACGATGACGGCCGCGATAACTATGCCGAGGAGGAAAGGGATACAGCCAAATATGAACTGTATATGCTCCGAATTGTTGGAGTCGTAGATTCCGACGAACTGGTGGTTTACGTGAATGATGATCTTTTCGTGAATTCGATCATATCCCTTACGTTGCCTGATTCGGAGTTCGCGGAAGACTATTATCAGGCGATGATCTACACAACCGATGTCGACAAGTTGACAAAGCGGCTGAAGGATGACGGCCATCTTATAAGCTCCTCAAAGGAAGTGATGGAGCGTGATATCAATGAAGCCAAGGTCAATATGTACAGCACCCTTTCCACGATGGCGGTTTTGATCGGTCTTTTGAGTGTCTGCATGTACCTGATCATGCGTTCCATTTACATGAACCGCATGAAGGAAATCGGTATCTACCGCGCGATCGGTGTTTCGAAGAAGAATATGATGTACCGTTCGCTTGTCGAAACCGGCGTGGTAACGACGCTGTCCGCATTTATCGGATACCTGCTTTCCTCGGCGTTCTGCTGGTACATTAAGGGCGTTTCCGCGAAAGCAGTGGAATTCCTGTACTATCCCTGGTGGCTCGCAATCATCGTTCTTGTGTTGATCTATGTGATCTGTCTCTTCAGCGGAACCCTTTCCGTAAGAGGCGTACTGAAGAGAACGCCTGCCGAGATCATGGCCAAATACGACATTTAAACCGTTTTTTGAAATGCTGAAAAGGCGTTCCGTTCCGTCGGGACGCCTTTTTTCACGAATGTCGTATTTTCCTGTTGACAAAAGAGTTTTCCGGTAGTATAGTTGTGACAGTAGTAAATTACTACTATAAAACACGGGAGAAAGACAGATGGCACAGAAGAGAAATGCAGACGGCCTGACCGAGGAGGAATTCTTAAAGGCTTACCGCCCCGGAGATTTTGACCGGCCGTCCGTGACAGTAGATGTTCTGCTGCTTCGCATGAAGAAGAATCTGTCCTGTCTGCAGACACTGCTCATCCGGAGGAAGAATCATCCGTTTATCGGCTGCTGGGCGCTGCCCGGAGGGTTCCTTGAGATGAATGAATCGGCTTATGAGTCGGCGTGCAGGGAACTGAAAGAGGAAACCGGTATTGACGGGATTTACCTGGAACAGCTGTACACGATGAATCAGCCGGACCGGGATCCGCGGATGCGCGTCGTGGATGTGGCTTACACGGGACTTATTCCGTATGACGAGCAGAAGGAAGCGGAGGCCGGCGATGACGCGGAGGACGCGGGATGGTTCGACATCTCCTTTACGAAGGAGAAGATCAGCCTATCCAGTGAGGAGAAGAATGTGCGGATCGAATACGCACTGACCGAGAAGGTATTCCGGAACGGCATTATCGTAGTGAGAAACTACGTGCCGGATTCCGTCAGTGAGGAGCGGCTCGCATTTGACCACTCCGAGATCGTGCTCGAGGGACTTATGAAACTTCGGAACAAAGTACTTCTTTCCGATTGCGCGTTCAACCTTGTGCCGAAGGAATTCACACTGCCGGATCTGCAGAAGGTATATGAGATCATTCTCGGAACGGACCTTTATAAGGCCAACTTCCGGGACAAGATGGCCAGCAAAGTAGAAGCGTTACACTATGTGGCAAAGCCGATTTCCGGAAATCGTGTCGCCAATGTGTATAAGTATAAAGAGCAGTAGACCGCTGAATCAATCAGGGAGGATATGACGATGAAGAAACTGTTGATCGTAGTAGATATGCAGAAGGACTTCGTGGACGGCGCGCTTGCCAATCCGAACGCACAGGCGATCGTTCCCGCAGTCACGGAATTCGTTAAAAACTGGAAAGACGACGTGCTTTTTACAAGAGATACGCATACCGAAGCGTATATGGATACTTTGGAAGGAAAGAAGCTGCCGGTTATCCACTGCGTAAAGGGTACGCCCGGCTGGGAGATCATCGATGAACTGAAGCCTTTTGTGAAGGATGTCATCGACAAGCCGGTGTTCGGTTCGTGGGAGCTCGGCGAGCGGATCCGCGAGGACGGCTATGATGACGTGACGCTGATCGGCGTCTGCACCGGGATCTGCGTGATCAGCAACGCTGCGATCGTCCGGGCCGCCAATCCCGAGACCAATGTGAAAGTAATGAAGGACCTGTGCGCCTGCATTACCCCTGAAACGCACCGGATTGCGTTAGATGCGATGAAAACGTTCCAGGTGGACGTTCTATAAGTATTTGCCGGAAAATATCATTTAGGAGGATTTCACGATGAAACTCGACAGAATTATCAATTCCCTTTTGGAGACCGACCTTTACAAGTTTTCCATGGGACAGGCGATCTACCATCAGTTCAGCGACTATAAGACGACCTGGTCTTTCAAATGCCGGAATACGGATGTGCATTTTTCGCCCGAGATGGTTCAGGAGATCAAGGAACAGATCCTTGCTTACTGCGACCTTCGGTTTAACGAGGAGGAACTTGAGTACCTGCATAATATCCGCTGGCTGAAAGGCTCCTATGTGGATTTTTTAAGACTGTGGAAGCCCAGATTTCTTGATTTCGACATCACGACCGATGCGGAATGCGGTCTTTCCATCGAAACGCGCGGCACATGGCTCAATACGTCCATGTATGAGATCCCGACGCTTGCCATCGTGAATGAAGTATACTTCCGGATGCAGTATGATTATCCGAAGCTGATGAAGAGCTTCAACGAGCGGCTTGAGGCAAAGGCAAAGGCCGTTGAGGACGGCACATTTATCCTCGGCAATTATTCCGAGTTCGGCCTTCGAAGAAGACTCTCCGCAGAAGCGCAGGAAGCTGCCGTTAAGCGTCTTGCAGAGGTGAAGGCCGCGAAGTCCCATTTTGTCGGAACTTCCAACGTATATCTTGCGAAAAAATACGGCTTGATGCCCGTCGGTACGATGGCACATGAGTGGATCATGTGCGTCGGACAAGGCACGCATCGCCATAATCCCGCATACTCCAATTATTATGCGCTTGACGCGTGGGTAAAGGAATACGGCGTATTGAACGGATCCGCTTTGACGGATGCGATCACGACCGACTGCTTCCTTCGCGACTTCGACCTTACTTATGCAACGCTTTTCAGCGGCGTGCGTCATGACAGCGGAGATCCGTTCGAGTGGGGCGACAAGATGCTTGAGCATTACGCGAAACTCGGCATCGACGGTTCCCAGAAGACGCTTCTCTTCAGCGACAGCCTGGATTTCGCACGTGCGGACAAGCTGTTCCGCTACTTTAACGGCAAGGCAAAAGTTGCGTTCGGTATCGGTACCTATATTGCCAATGATACCGAGGTTCCGCCGCTCAATATCGTTATGAAAACAACCGCCTGCAATGGTAACGATGTCGCCAAGATATCCGATTCCGAGGGCAAAGGCCTTTGCAAGAATCCGGAATATGTCGATTACCTGCAGCGTAGCATTAACTGGCGTATGACGCACGAAAGCAAACCGATCACGGACTGGGAAGTACCCGGTAAAGGGTGATGCGAAATGCGGTCGATGTGCGCCGGAGATATGTAAGAAATAGATGAGATTTTCCGCCCGAAGAATGACATATCACATTTTTCGGGCGGTATTTTTATGTTAGAATCGAGATAACCGAATGGGTTTACATTGTATTTCGGAGAAAGGACGGGGACAGCATATGAAGAATGAAAAAGATACTTACCGGCTTTTGAACGGCGTGGAGATTCCTTGCATCGGATTCGGAACCTGGCAGACGCCGGACGGCGATGTGGCGGACTGTCCGGCGACCCGGATAAGATGCCGTTCTGATAGTTACGAGAACCGGAGACAATCCGGTTTGCGGCTATAAATATATGAGGAGGACTTTGAGATGGTTAAAGGAATTGCCCATGCGGCATTTAACGTAAAAGATATGGATACGACCGTTGCGTTCTATGAGAATACGCTCGGTTTTAAGAAGGCTTTCGATATTCCGAGACCGGAGAACGGAGAGCCCTGGATCGTCTATTTGTACGGCGGCGGTGGACAGTTTATCGAACTGTTCTACGGCGCGACCAAGGACAACCCGTATAAGGATGAAAATATCGGATTCTTCCACATCTGCATAGCGGTGGACGATATCCATGAAATCTGGGACCGGATCGTAAAGACCGGCGCGCCGCAGGATGATGCGCCGAAGCAGGGCGCCGATTTCAACTGGCAGTGCTGGACGCACGACCCCGACGGCATCAAGATCGAACTGATGCAGCTTGACGAGAAGAGCCCGCAGATGCAGTTTATCAAAGCGCATGGAGAATAAATGATTTCCGAATCCGGCGTACCGGAATAATAACAGTCAATAACAAAGCGGCTTGCCCGCGTATAGGCACGAAACGGGAACGAAATCCCTCTCGTGCCTGCACGTGGCTCGGCCGCTTTCTAAGTTTATCCGATACGCCGGATAATAAATTACATGTTCTCGAGTCTCTCCCGAATCGCCTTGATGAAATCAAGCGAGTTCACCGGCGTACTCTTGTAGCCTTCGCTTACAAGGCCGGAGAGGTCCTTTGTCATGATGCCGTCGTCGAGCGTCTTGATCACGGCTGCTTCGAGCTTGTCGGCAAATGCCACAAGGTCGTCAAGGCCGTCCTTCTCGCCACGCTTACGAAGAGCACCGGACCATGCGAAGATCGTTGCAACCGGGTTCGTGGAGGTTTCCTCACCCTTCAGGTAGCGGTAGTAGTGACGGGTTACGGTGCCGTGTGCGGCCTCGTACTCGTAGTTTCCGTCGGGGCTTACGAGAACGCTGGTCATCATGGCAAGAGAACCGAATGCGGTCGAAACCATGTCGCTCATAACGTCGCCGTCGTAGTTCTTGCAGGCCCAGATAAAACCGCCCTTAGAACGGATCACGCGGGCAACGGCGTCATCGATCAAAGTGTAGAAGTAGGTGATGCCTGCAGCCTCGAAACGATCCTTATACTCGTTATCGTAAATCTCCTGGAAGATATCCTTGAAGCGGTGATCATACTTCTTGCTGATCGTGTCCTTCGTGGAGAACCAGAGATCCTGCTTTACGGAGAGAGCATACTCAAAGCAGCTTTTCGCAAAGGAATCAATGGAAGTGTCCTTGTTGTACATACCCTGCAGAACGCCGGGGCACTCGAAATCGTAAACGGTCTCGCGAAGCTCGGTTCCGTCCTCGCCGGTGAAGAGAAGCTCAGCCTTACCGGGGCAGGGAATACGGAACTCGGTATTCTTATATACGTCACCGTAAGCGTGACGGGCGATCGTGATCGGCTTCTCCCAGGTGCGAACGTTGGGTTTGATGGAATCTATCATGATCGGGGCACGGAATACGGTACCGTCGAGAATGGAACGGATCGTGCCGTTCGGGCTCTTCCACATCTCACTGAGGTTATATTCGGTAACACGCTGTGCGTTCGGGGTGATCGTAGCACATTTGACGGCAACGCCGTACTTCTTGGCAGCGTAGCTTGCGTCAAGCGTAACCTGGTCCTTCGTGCGCTCACGCTCCGGAAGGCCGAGGTCGTAATATTCCGCCTTGAGGTCTACGAAAGGAAGGATCAGTTCGTCTTTAATCATCTTCCAAAGGATGCGGGTCATTTCGTCGCCGTCCATCTCCACGAGGGGAGTGGTCATCTGAATCTTAGCCATAGGTGAACTCCTTTATTCTTCGTCAAGCCGCCCGGATTCCGGACGGCTGACGTGATTTCTCTTACTTATTCTGTTCTGCGTAGTAGTTGATCAGGCAGCCGTCGAGGATGATCGTCTTCTCATCGGGGGTAAGGCCCTTGATGTTAAGCGTGATGTCGTCGATCGAACCGTCTTTCTTAAGTACTTTTGCGGCAAATGTCTCGTTTCCGTTCTTGATTCCCTCGCGAACATTCGGAATGAATACGTAGTCGCCTTCCTCGTAAGGGAAGTCAGCGCCTTCGGGAAGCGTGAACGGAAGGATACCCCAGTTGATGCAGTTGCTGCGGTAACGCTTGGTAGCGTACTCATAACAAATGTTTGCGTAGCCGCCGAGCACCTTCTGGCAGGATGCAGCCTGTTCACGGGCGGAACCGTCGCCGGGCTTGTTGGCAAATACGCACGAGCCGTACTGCGTCGTCTTAAGCAGTGCAGAAGCATCGCCGAAGCGGGAGAGTACGTTTACTAGCTCTTCGGGAGCGCCGCCGTCGCGTCTTTCGAGGTCAAGCTTATGAATCGCCTTGCTGCGTCCCACATACTCGGGAACGCGGCGGGAAAGGGCAAATTCGGAAAGACGGAGCGGATTCGAACGATAAGAACTCGTTTCACCGGAAGGAATCAGCTCATCGGTCGTCGTAACCGGATCGCGGATCACGGCCGCAAGCTTTACAAGCATATTATCGGTGAGGGCTTCCATCTTGGGCCAGTCGGTGATGTTCGGTCCGAGAATGAGCTCCGCGTTCGGATCGGCTTTGCCGAAACCGTAGTAGAGACGGTTTCTGTATACGGTCTTATCAAAATGGTACTCGTGAGCGGGTACTTCGTAATCGATATCGGTTGCAGCGGTAATGATGCCGCCGTTCGCAGCGGTTGCGGCAATGCTTCTTGCATCCATCAATGCTACGCCGCAGAGCTGTCCGTCGCCGGGCTTGCTGCCTTCACGGTTCGGGAAGTTACGGGTTGTATGACGAAGCGAGAGACCGTCGTTCGCGGGAACATCGCCTGCGCCGAAGCAGGGGCCGCAGAAGCTGGGCTTAATTACGGCGCCGGCCTTTAAGAGTTCGCTCGTTGCGCCGACTTTGGTGAGTTCCAGGCTTACCGGAACGCTGGTCGGATATACGTTCAGCGAGAAATAGCCGTTGCCGCAGCTCTTGCCCTTCAGGATTGCCGCAGCCTCGTCGATGTTATCGAACAGACCGCCTGCGCAGCCCGCGATAACACCCTGGTCCGCGTAAACTTTGCCGTCCTTAACCTTATCGGTCAGATGATAGGAAACGCCCTTGAACTTCGCAGCGGCTTCCTTCTCAACGGAAGCAAGAATCTCTTTCGCATTGGCCGTAAACTCATGAATCGTGTAAGCATTGCTCGGATGGAACGGAAGCGCGATCATGGACTCGGCCTTCGAAAGGTCGATCGTGATCAGGCGGTCATAGTAAGCACCGTTTTCGGGAGCAAGCTTCTTGTAGCACTCGCCGCGCTCGTGCGTCTTGTAGAAGCCTTCCGTGATCTCATCGGTTTCCCAGATAGAGCTGAGACAGGTTGTCTCGGTCGTCATAACGTCGATGCCGTTACGGAAATCAATCGGAAGATTCTTGATGCCGGGGCCGGCAAATTCGAGCACGCGGTTCTTTACGAAGCCGTTCGCGAACGTTGCCTTCACGAGTGCGAGAGCAATGTCGTGAGGACCGATGCCGCGCTTCGGCTTACCGGTTACATATACGAGAACGACCTCGGGCATATCGAGATCCCAGGTGTTCTTAAGAAGCTGTTTTACAAGCTCAGGACCGCCTTCGCCGACACCCATCGTGCCGAGGGCACCGTAACGGGTATGGGAATCGGAGCCGAGGATCATATTGCCGCATGCCGCAAGCTCTTCCCGTGCATAAGAGTGAATAACGCTCTGGTTCGCGGGAACATAGATACCGCCGAATTTCTTCGCTGCGGAAAGGCCGAATACATGGTCATCCTCGTTGATCGTTCCGCCGACTGCGCAAAGAGAGTTGTGGCAGTTGGTCATCGCGTAAGGAAGCGGGAACTCGGTAAGTCCGCTGGCACGCGCGGTCTGGATGATGCCGACATAGGTGATGTCATGGCTTACCATGGCATCAAAACGAATCTTTAACTTCGCGGGATTGCCGGAAGTATTATGCTTTTGTAAAATGGAATAGGCGATCGTTTTCTTACGACCTTCCTCGCGGTCGAGGGAACAGTCGGAAACCGGAACGCCGTTTTTCAGGAACACGCCGTTGTCGCGTACTGTAATCATGGGGAGTCCTCCTTGTGAAATGGCTTCTGTTTGCATACAGAGTTTATTATAGAAAATACCGCCGTTTCTGTCAACTGAAAAGCACCCCGGCGGGTGGGGATTTTCGACGGAAAATGTGACTTCATTTTTGGTTAAAATGCACAGTTTTTCATTTTTCGATAAAAACCAAATGACAAAGCACGGAAAGTATGATATAGTCTATTTATCGGCAAAATACTACAAAATATGGTATTTTCCGCCGCCGGTCCGAAATGGGCGGACAGGGGCTTGCCGAAGAGGAGACAGTATATGATTCGGGAGGGTTTGCCATGAGCGTGAACTCGGTTGTAAAGCATTGTGTAATGCCTAAGGATATGTACCTTGCCAAGATGTGGAAGAGTGAGAATGTGGTGATCGGTACCTCTACCTACCAGATTGTTGTTTCACCTGCTTCGAAGAAGAACGGAGCCGTTCAGTTTCATGTTGCCGCTCTGAAGGACGGCGAAGTGGTAACTTTTAAGGATCTTAATTCGAATCTTTACGATATCACGATCCGGAAGTATATCGATGAGCTGACGGAACGGCTGTCTAACGTTATGGAGTCGCAGGTCCGCTGGATCCACACCGGAAACCATGATATTTATATTTCCTATGGCGGAATCGAGCAGTGGACGGAGGAGGATTCCCCCGCTGATACCGGTATCCGCTTAATCCTTATGGTTAAGAATGTTGAGAATATGGATGCCCAGGAGGAGACGACGCTTCGTAAGATCCTGAAGGGTGATCTTGTTGAATGGATGGAGACCGTTATCATGGATAAGCCGGCCATTCAGAAGACGAAGGAGGACTATGCGAACGACCTCGTCAGAGTTGCCGACATCTCGATGATCCCGCATGAGAAGAGCAGCTTTGATTCGGTTCCGATCATGACCGTGCTGGCACTTCTTTTCTCCACACTCGGCGTGTTCTTCTCGCAGTACCTGGTATTCCAGGTTATCGGTATGGTTGTTGCGGCTTATACCGCTTACCGCGCTTATCAGAAGGGCGCACGCGAGATTGCCATCATCAACGGCATATGCTGCCTCATTTCCATCTATTTCGTTTACTACGGATATGTGAATGCATAACGGCGGAGTATGGCTAAGTCTATCTATCAGAAACTGAAAATATTATACCTGTTAAAGATTCTCTGGGAGGAAACCGACGACAGTCACAGCCTGTCGATGGAGGAGATCATCCGGAAACTCGGGGCGTTCGGGATTGAAGCCGAACGGAAGAGCATCTATGATGATCTCGCCATGTTAGAAGAGTTCGGATACGACATCTGCAAGGAGCGGGACGGACGCACCACCGGTTATTCCCTCAGTAATCGCGACTTTTCGGTCGGGGAGCTGAAACTGCTTGTAGATGCGGTACAGTCTTCCCGATTTTTAACGAAGAAAAGGTCCGAAGAACTGTCCGGAAAGCTCGAGAAACTACTGAGCCGTCACGAAGCGTCGCTTTTAAAACGGCAGGTGCAGGTCGCAGGACGCGTGAAGATGATGAACGAGAACATTTTCATCAATATCGACGTCATCTATTCGGCAATCGCGTCGGATCGTGCGATTTCTTTTGAATATCTCGAGTGGGATATGAACCGCAGGCTCGTCTTACGAAAGGACGGAAAGAAGGAGCGGATCAGCCCCTGGGCGCTCGTCTGGGACAATGAGTTTTATTATCTGGTCGCATTTGACCCTGAGCGGAACGGTTTACGGCATTACCGCGTCGATAAGATGCGGAGCATCTGTGTCCTTGAGGAATCCAGGGAAGGCCGCCCGGTATTCGAGGAATCCGAAGCGGAAACCTATGTGGAGCAGCGTTTTTCGATGTTTGCAGGCGAGAAAAGCGTTGTTGTCGCGGAATGCGGACATAAAAATCTCGGTCCGTTTATTGACCGGTTCGGCGAGGACATTTCAATCCGGCGTACCGGAGAGCGTTACCGCCTGCGGTTTCATGTTGCGGTGACCGACGTATTTTTCGGCTGGATCGCCGGACTCGGCGAGGACGTTAAGCTGATCGAGCCGAGAGAAGTGAGGGAAGACATGGCGATGTTTGCTGCCGGTTTACTAAAGAGACATGCGAAGAAAAATGTGCGCGCGGTCGTATTTGACCTCGGAAACGTTCTTGTCGATTTCCGTTATGACGCGTATATGAAAGAAATCGGATTTGATGAGGAGACAGCGCAGTTCTTCCGGGCAAATATCATTCTTTCGAAGCTCTGGCAACAGATGGACCGTGGCGTGATCACGATGGGCGAGGCCTGTGAAAGAATGGTTTCCGACTATCCGGATTACGCGGGTTCAATCCGTCTGTTCTTTGAGAAGATCGAGGGAATCATCAAGCCGTTTGAGGACTCGGAGGGACTTGTAAAAGAGCTGCGGAATGCAGGCTATGAGGTTTACATTCTGTCGAATTATCCCGATGAGCTTTATGAGATGCATCGGGATTCGTTCGCTTTTTTGAAGGATGTGAACGGCGCGGTGATCTCGGCATACGAAAAGACCGCTAAACCCGACGAGGAGATGTATCGGATCCTCCTCACGAGATACGGTCTTAATGCTTGGGAATGTGTATTTTTGGATGACCGGAACGACAATATCGAAGCGGCGGAAAGCTTAGGCATCCGCGGAATTATCGTAAATCATCGTGAAGAAGCCTTCCGGTCGCTTTTCCGGTATCTTGCTGTTTGCGGGAAGTACGGTGAACCCGCAGGCTTTGGCGAGGGCAACTGAGGCCGTGTTGGAGCGGTGGATGACCGCAAGAAGCGGAACATCGCCGATCCGCGGAAGCATTCTTGCAAGGAAGGCCTTTACGGCTGCCGTGCCGGTTCCTTTGCCGCGCTGTTCGGGAAGAATATAGTAGGAGAGATTGAGCGCCCGGTCCGTCAGTTCGGACGGTTCAACGGCGATGCGTCCCAGGACCTCGTCCGAATCCTTTGCGGTAAATGCAACGAGTGACAGGTTCGCGTTCAGACGCTGTGAAAGAATCTCATGACGGTAATCCGCATGGAGGTCCTCTTCACTAAGATTCTTAAGCCGTTCCGGGAGAAGATGAGGTTCTTTCTTCATGACTTCATAAAGGTGCGCAAAGTCCTGATAGCCCGGAATATAATAATCGAAATCACCCGAGAAGAAGGCAAGATGCCTCTGCTCCGTCAGATAATCGGCAATCTCCTCGAGATCTTCCGCATAGACGTCCGCAAGGTCGGAGATGCATTCCTCCGTGCCGGGACGGATCCCGTCATGCTCGTAACCGATCGTAAGTCCGCCGTCTGCTTTCCAGCGGTATAGCAGTTCCGTATCGTCTGAAATCAGGATCTCATCTTTCTGAGGCTTCTTCGAAGCGTCATAAGGATACATTAAAATCTCGCCGTCCGCAGCGTTTTCGAGAAACATTTCAATATCTTCGTTTTGCGGATCGATAAATGAATAATAAAAATGCAGCATGCTAAAACCTCCTGAGGGGACCGTTACCGCACAATAGCGTAGCACATTTTCCGTGATCGGACAAGGAGCAACGGCTGCTAAGGAAGGATTTATATGGAAATTGAGAAGAAATTCCTGCTGTCAGGGCTTCCGGAGTATTATGACCGTTATGAAAAACTGGAGATGGAGCAGGGCTACCTGATCACCCACGGCTGTACGCTTCGCATACGCCGTGCCAATGACAGCTGTTACCTTACCTTAAAGCAGAAAGACCCTTCGCAGGCGGTCGCCGGGATCATCATTAACGAAGAGTTTGAGACCGAGATTCCGCGGGCGTCCTACGAGGCTCTGAGACAGCTCGTGAAAGGCGGATTTATCAGTAAAACACGTACGTTGATCCCTTACCTCGGCCATACGATCGAAGTGGACGAGTTCCATGAAGACCTGGAGGGATTGATCTTTGCAGAGATTGAGTATACCGACGCCGAGGATGCCCTGAAGCTTCCGATTCCGACCTGGTTCTCTAAGGACGTATCGAACGACCGCCGGTTCCGGAATACCCATCTTTTAGAGATGGACGAAGACGAGATTGCAGCGCTTTTAGAGGAAATCGGGAAGTTTGCATTGGTAATAAATTAGAAATTTTTTGGAGACAACAATGAGCGGAAAAATGAAGAGAAAGAAGTGGTTTCGGATAGCAACATATGTTGCGTTAATTCTTTGTGCAGTTTTCGTTATTTATGTTATTGTACATTTTATTTGTTCTGAAACTACAATGGGGCCTTTTTTGCGAGGAGAAAAGAAGGGCAAATGGTTTGTGACCGAAGAGGATGGCTATACGATTACAGCTAAACGGTTTAAGCTGTTCCGCTTTTATGGGGAGGTACATGTCGAAAAAACAGGCAGCAACAGGGTCGTTCTTGGAACGGATCAGAAACCTACATGTTGCTTGTTTGCCTGGAGGTTTATGTCTTCCACGGATTATGGGTTGATGATTACAACTGTTCCGGAAGGACAGGGAATAGTTGCTTATTTGATAAGGCTTTCTGAAGAGGGAGAGTATATTTCCGAGGGTATTCTTTCGATTGAAGAGGAAACATTCGTTAAATCTTTTCTTGAGGAAAATAAGCAGGATGTATTAGCGTTAATCCGGAAATACAAAGCTATCGGAGGATGATTTCTTGAAGGCGGCCAGATTTGTTATTCTATTTTTGGGAATATGTATCATTTTTATCTTTTGTGGCGAGGAAAGCCATTACTATGCCTACGGATTCTTAGAAGAGAATCCGTTTTTCTTAGTTGATTCGAAAAACAGGGAAATGTATAGTGACGGGTTTTCTCAGCAACTGATGGATATGGCAAAGGAATACAATGTCGGACTATTCGCGGAAACGGAGATCACCGGAGATGATGGTCTGATTGAATTGCATGTTTATTTCAACTCGTTTTTAACAGATGAACTGAAGCATAAAAAACTGTATAGAGAGGGCAAATGGAATTCAATTCTTTCCGATCCCGTAAGAGTCATTATTCATGATTTCTCTGCATTTAATAAAGGCAAAACAGAAATGCCGGATCGAATTTATATTGTAGGAGAGATTGAAACAGCAAGAATTATCAGGGCAAGAATTGTTGATGAGTATAATGCGTCTGATGTCGGAATGGGGTCTTTTCCTGTTGAAACGGATATTATTGTTTTCTTGTGGATCGTTGTCGGATTGGTATTCTTATTTCTGACATTAATTGATGTTGTAATCTCCCGAAAGAGGGGATTGATCAGAGCAGTTATAGGCGGCGGGCGTTATCGCCATTTCCTGAACGGTGCAGCGGTAGATGTTTTAGGCGCTGTGTGTTCATTTCTTGTCGCCAGGCTTTTAGTAGGACACTTTTATATTTTGTACAATAATGGGATTCATTATTGCTTTCTTGTCGCATTGCTGATATTATGTAACTTTTTACGGTTTGTATTTGGAAAGTGTGATGTAAAGAAAGCTCTTCGGCAAGTCCAAATCGATAAAAACACGTTGGTGGTGCTTTCCATTGTCAAGATAGTGATAACAGTGTGCAGTTTGTTTGTTATTGCCATTTTACTGAACGAAATCCATAAAACGGCAAATGTGAGGAAGACATTTACCTCGCTTGAGAAACTTGACGATTATTATTTCGTCAGTTGTATCGGAGATTCGGAAGAAGATGAAGAGGAGTATTTGCAATATACAGCAACTCTTTTTGAACAGAAGGTGGATAAATACCGGCCGTTGTATATTTCTGAACGAGGATATGGAAGTATCGGAACAGGTGATTCACAGGTTGTTGAAGTGAGTTACCATGCCCGTGATATGTTGGAACTTACATCCGGATATAGGGAAGAGGATTATGAAGCGGCTTATATAGTATTGATTCCGGACGGAGCCGAATGGGATGAAGATAGTTTGCAGGATGATGATTCGTTAAAGTCCGCATGTGGCAATGAATCAAGAGTTATTCTGAGATATTCGGGTAACCATGAGATCGTATGCACTACAGGGGGAGAAGGAAGGCTTAATCTGACAATATGTGAGAATCCTATTGTATTGCTTCGAAATCATAAGGAAACCGGGGAGTCTGTTGCAAGAGTGATGGCAGACTTCTCTGTGAGCGCAATGAAGGTAATGGTTCATTTGGAGTCGGAGCAGGATATTTCGGAATTACAAGCCTACAGCAATAAAACATATAATATAACTATGGGGAAAGTGATTGACCTTATGAAAGAACAAAAGCGCAAGCAGGATACGCTCGTGATGTCGGAGGGTATTCTGTGTGCTTTGATTCTGTTATATAATGTGCTACTGTCTTGCCAATTGACTCAAGTGGATTATTTGGTGAACAAAAGGAAAAATGCCATCGGCTTTATTCTCGGCCTGACTGTGGCAGAACGATACCGGAAGACGATTATTCGCTATTCTGTTACAATGGCTTTAAGCCTGGCAGTAACGATTATTCTGAGTGTGAAACTTCGGTTTTCGCTTATCGGATTGTTGATTCTGTTCGGTGTGGCTTTATATGCGGTTGATATTATGCTGTATTTGTTCCGCATGCGATATATGGAAAAGAAAGGCATTAAAAGTTCAATAGTCGGAGGCGTCTATGCTTGAGATAAAAAATTTGAATAAAAGCTTCGGAGAACGGGTGCTTTTTGAAGATTATAATCTAACGATCGGCGATGGAGAATTCGTAATCATTCTCGGAACAAGCGGTGCCGGGAAAACAACCTTGCTGAATATGATCGGAGGATTGGAGGAGGTCACTTCCGGAACCATCAGATTTGATGATGTGGAAATAACCGGGAAGCGAAATGATAAGATTCTCTACGGTAAGACAATAGGCTTTTTATTTCAAAGCTTCGGCCTTTTGGAAGAGGAGACGGTATATAAAAACCTTGCAATGGTTCCGAAACGTTATAGAAGTGATATCAGCATAGATGCAGCAATGGAGAAAACAGGAATTGCCGCTTTGCGCGACAGTAAGGTCTATCGACTTTCAGGCGGTGAGCAACAACGCGTGGCATTATGCAGACTGATGGTTAAGAAATGCAAGCTTATATTGGCAGATGAACCAACCGGAAATCTTGATGAGGCAAATGCGAAAAAAGTCATGTCTATATTGCGGGATATTTGTAAAGAGGGGCGTACGGTTTTGGTTGTAACTCATGATACGCGGTTGATAGAAGAAGGCGATCGTGTAGTTAAGCTTAATAGAGAGTAAAAGCGGAACTGCTATTGAATAGTCAAATTACTGTTTCATGCGGTTATTATCTTCACATTTTCCGCAGAAAGAATAAAATGCGTCGTTTGTGACAAAGCATGTCACAGACGGCGCTTTACTGTTTATATGGAGGTCTGTTACTATGGGTACCTATTAACCTTTGGAGGTGAGTTGGGGAAATGATAACAGCATTTTGGTCACCCGTAAGGAATGAATACATCAGCAGTCTCGGGGTATTGACTGCGATGACGGGGTGTAAGAACTTTCTCTGTAAAGTGGTCATGGCAGAGAATTACATAGGGCTGGATAATATCGGGCACTGTCTGTTCGGGAATGCCTACAGCCGGATGCGGCGCGAACATGACAGGTACCGTTCCGGGTATTACGAGCGGGGCGATACGTTTTTAAAATACCTGCGGAATCAGACGGGGATGACGATTTACCTGAACCGATCGCTTGAGATCGTGGAGGACCATCTGTATTACCTTCCGCTTAACCAATGTCTTCGAAGCGACATTTACGAATACAGCTTCGAGCGCGAATTCGCGGATATCGCGGAATACTGCAGCGCGCATTTTGATTTTCTGTTTCTGAACACGGCCAGTCAGGGCAATCTGAGTACGAAGACGATTCTTTCGGTCTGTGATCTTGTTGTCGTATGTCTTCCCGCCGACGAGTGGTTTTTCAATACTCTTTTAGAGCGATATTCTTCGCTGTTATCCAAATCTATACTCGTATTCTATGGGGATCCGGACTCCGGATTTCTCAGGCGCATGAAAAAGAAGCATTACAAATACCGGGACCGGATGTTTTATATCCCGATCACGGACGAACTGAAGGAAGCGGTCCGGATCGGCCGTATTTCGGATTTCTTTTATGCGGAGCAGGACAGTCAGAAAGAAAGCAGCCGTAAGCTGCTGCAACAGATCGGATACCTTGCATTTTCCGTAATGAGAACGAAGAAGAACGAGGAAAAGCTCCGTTACGAAGACATGAGGGCGCTGTTTCTTTCAAGAAATACGGATCCGTATACAAAACAATACAGCCTCCCGGTTGCGCAGGCTTGTGTTGCGGAGCGGGAGACTGTACATATGTAACAGAAAGGATATTATCGTTTTTCACCGAAGAAGAAAAGCGCGATGGTTCCGGGACCTGCATGGGAACCGATGACCGGACCGATGTCGCCGTACATGATATCGCTGATGCCGAAGCGCTTCGTTACGAGATCGCCGACGAATTTCGCGTCCTCAATGCTGTCCGCATGAGAGATGAATACGTGGTCGTTCTTGTAGCTGCCGACATTCTCCTCCATCTTGTCAACAAGTCCGGTGAGCGCCTTCTTACGGCCGCGGACGTTGTACAGAGAAACGAGATGTCCTTCGTCGTCGGTATGAAGCACCGGCTTTACATTCAGAAGTGTACCTACAATAGCAGTCGTACGGCTGATACGTCCGCCGTTTTTCAGATATTTCAGATCGTCTACCGTAAAAATATGGCAGATATGAAGCTTATTCTCTTCAAGCCAGGTTACGAGTTCGTCAAATCCGACGCCTTCATCGCGCTTACGGACAGCCGCGTCAACGAAGAAGCCCTGACCGAGGGAAGCGCAGAGCGAATCGACAACCGCGATCTTACGGTCCGGATATTCGTCCTTCAGCATTCCGGCGGCGATCTGCGCGTTATTGCATGAACTGCTGAGGCCGGAGGAAAATGCGATGTGCAGTAAGTCCTTTCCCTGATCGAGTATGCTGCGGAACTTGGAAAGCAACGTGTCCAGGTTGCTGGCCATCGTCTTCGGAAGGGCGTTCGCGCGCATCCGGTCATAAAATTCTTTTAAATCGACCGCTTCCTTTTCACCGAGGATCGTCACGCCGTCAAATGTGAATGTCAATGGGATGACTTCCACGTCATGGTTGGCGGTGTATTCGGCAGGAAGGTCGCTTGTGGATTCGGTTGAAATGACGTAATCAGACATGAAAACCTCCAAAAGAAGAAATAATAAACTTCAAAGATAGACTTGCAATAACTTTGCATGTGGTTTTCAAAACCGTATACATAATAGCATATGATAACTAATTCTTCAAGAAGTATTTTCATTTTAACCGTTATCTATGGATTTCCTTGCATTTTCCGAAAATAATTCTTTTCACATAGGGCTTTCTGTGATATAATGCTTGTCAGTCAGTGCATTTTTATGACTGTCATGAGATGCACATGTTAAGAGAGGGATGTGAACATGAAAGCAAGTAGTTCGAAAAAGCACGGATTCCTCGGCCTCGCGGCAATTGTTTTGCTGCTTGCCGGCCTTGGCGTCTGGATGTACTTCAGCTTAAATTACGAGATTGGTTTCAGTCCGAGAAACATCAAGAGAGGTCTCGATTTAAGCGGAGGCGTCAGCATCACTTATGAAGCCGTGGACAAGACGGATACCACGGAACAGCAGATGAAAGACGCTCTTTCGAAATTCCAGCAGAGAGCGGAAGCGTTCTCTACGGAGAGTAACGTTTATTTGGAAGGTAACTACCGTATTAACGTAGATATCCCCGGAGCCAAGAACGCACAGGAAGTTCTTGAGTCGCTCGGTTCCGCAGGAACAATCTATTTCATCTATGCGGTTGATAAGAAAGGCACGACCAACGTGACCACCGACAGTGAAGGTCATTATGTTCTTGCCAGAGATCTGAAAGACATCATCGCGGACGGCGATGCCCCGGTTGACGGAAGCATGGTTGCCCGTGCGGTTGGCGAAACGATCAAGACCGAGAGCGGAAGCCTCAGTAACATCGTATCGCTTGAGTTTAACACGACCGGTGCAGGCGCATTTGCCGATGCAACCGCTTGGTGCGCTACGCAGAGCGGTATGGCGAACTGCCTCGCGATTGTTTATGACAATGCGATCGTTAGCTGCCCGATGGTTCGTTCCGCGATCACCGCAGGTAAGGCACAGATCGAAGGTATGGATAACCTTGAGGAAGCACAGAGACTTGCAACCTTTATCCGTATCGGTGCGCTTCCCGTTGAGATGACGCCTATCCGTTCCAATATCGTAGGCGCAACGCTCGGCAGCAGAGCACTTGAGACCAGCTTGTTCGCAGGCCTGATCGGATTTGCTCTGGTTTGCCTGTTCATGATCATCATTTATCGTCTTCCCGGTTTTGCGGCAACGCTCAGCCTGATTTTCTATCTCGGCATCATGATCGTTCTGCTGCTTGCATTTGACGTAACGCTGACCCTGCCCGGTATCGCAGGTATCATCCTTTCCGTCGGTATGGCGGTAGACGCGAACGTCATCATCTTCACGCGTATCCGTGAAGAGCTTGCCACCGGAAAGACCGTTCGTTCTTCGATCCAGCTCGGTTTCAGTAAGGCTACATCCGCGATCGTCGACGGTAACGTTACGACCCTTATCGCGGCTCTGGTGCTTTACTTCCTCGGTTCCGGCGTGATCAAGGGCTTTGCCATCACGCTTGGTATCGGTATTGTCGTATCCATGTTCAGCGGACTGGTTGTTACCCGTCTTATCCTGAACTGCTATTATAACCTCGGCGCAACGAATGTTGGTCTTTACGGTGTTGCAAAGAAGACGCGCACGCTTCGTGTTGTGGAGAACTGGGTTAAGTACTGTGTTCTTTCCGGCGCAATGATCATCGTTTGCTTCGTAATGCTTTTCGTAAACAAGGACAAGCTCGGCAACATCTTAAATTACGGTCTTGATTTCGTCGGCGGTTCCTCGGTTCAGGTAACCTTCGAGAACTCCGTACCGGAGCGCAGCGAAGTGGAGATGCTCGTACAGACGACCATCAGCGAGACCTGTTCCGTTTCCGAAGTAAAGGGCGAGAATGCCATCATCATTAAGACGAAGGCATTCCTTGAGGACGAAGGAAAGCTGAATGACCTGAAGAAGGCGTTCGTAGACAAATACGGCGTATCCGAGAACGATATCACGACCGAGACCATCAGCGGAAGCATTTCCGACGAGATGAAGAGCGATGCGGTGAAGGCCGTTGTGATCGCCACCATCTGCATGTTGCTTTATATCTGGATCCGTTTCCGGAACCTTGCATTTGCCTCCAGTGCGGTACTTGCCCTGGTACATGACGTTCTCGTCGTGCTCGGCGTATATGCGCTGTTCCGTATTACCGTGGATACCTCGTTCATCGCTTGTATGCTTACCCTTGTGGGTTACAGTATCAACGCGACGATCGTTATTTTCGACCGTATCCGTGAGAACCTCGGCACGATGGGCAAGAAGGATTCCCTGAAGGATGTTGTAAACCGCAGTATTTCCGAAACGTTTACGAGAAGTATCAATACTTCCTTTACAACGCTCATTACGGTTGTTGTTCTGATCATCCTCGGCGTTGAGTCGATCAGAATCTTTGCGATCCCGCTTGCGGTAGGTCTTGTTTGCGGTACGTATTCATCCATTTGCATTACCGGTTCCCTCTGGTATTTCTTTAAGACGAAGGTAGCAAATAAGAAGAAGGCGTGATCCGCGGATCGCGATTCGGAATAAGGAATGAAAATCAAGAAAGAAAAATGGGTTATCAAAAGACGGGGCGGGGCCATGGAAGACATGGTCTCGCGGCTCGGCATCACGCCGGCATTTGCCAGAATTCTCTGCGGAAGAGGTTATGATTCCGCGGAGAAGGCAGCCGCCTTTCTGTACCCGGACGGCGCGGAACTGAAAACTGCGGAGGCTTTGCCGGACGCAGACAGGTTTTGCGCTTTTTTGTTTCAGGCGAAAGAACGCGGGCAGAAGGTCCGCGTGATCGGCGATTATGATGCCGACGGCGTAACGGCGACATTCCTGATGACGGAAGGCCTTAGAAGGTTCGGCATAGAGGCTGATTACCGTATCCCGGACCGCGTATCGGACGGTTACGGCATCAGTATCGGGATGGTCGAGGAAGCCGTATCGGACGGCATCGGCGTCATTATTACTGTGGATAACGGCATAGCCGCGGTCGAGCAGGTCCGTTACGCGAAGGAGAAAGGACTTATCGTTCTCATTACGGATCATCATGAACCGCAGGAGGAACTACCCGCCGCAGACGCGGTAGTGGATTTCAAGGTTAATCCCGATTATCCCGGGACGCCCGTTTCAGGTGCCGTTGTGGCAGCCAAGCTGATGGACTGTCTTTTGGGAAAATGCGGTCAGGAAGGCTTCCTGTATGAGCATATGGAGATCCTTGCGCTTTCCACAGTCGCCGATGTGATGGAACTTACCGGCGAGAACCGTGTGATCGTTAAAACCGGACTTGCGAAGCCGATGGACCGCTGGAACCCGGGCCTTCGGGCGCTTGCGGCAGCAAACGGACTGAAGACCGAACCGAAGGCGTATTCGCTCGGATTTGTCTTAGCGCCGTGCATCAACGCGCTCGGAAGGTTGAAAAAGGCCGATCCCGGAGTGGCGCTTCTTGCGGAGCAGGACGAAACCGAAGCCATGAAGCTTGCGGAATCGCTTGTTGCGGCCAATTCGGTTCGAAAAGAGATGACGGCAAAGGCAATCGAAGATGCCTGCCGTGAGATAGATGCGCGCGGCGAGGAGGAAGCCCTGCCGATTGTATATGTGTCGGTGGACTGCCATGAGAGCATAGCCGGAATCGTTGCCGGAAAGCTGCGAGAACGTTATTATGTGCCCGCGATTGTTCTTTGTAAGAGTGAAGACAGTCCGGAATACCTGAAGGGGTCCGGCCGAAGCATAGAAGAGTATAACATTTTCGAAGGACTGCAGTCCTGCTCGCAGTATCTGACCAAGTACGGCGGTCATGCGCAGGCTTGCGGACTGACGCTTCCCGCGGAATCCGTTGACGCTTTCCGTGAGGCATTTATAAAGCATTTCCGCTCCGTAGGGGAAGGCGGTACCGAGAAACTCGTGATCGATCTTGTGATGCATTTTTCGGATCTCAGCGAGCAGTTTATCACGGAAATGGGACGAATGGAGCCTTTCGGTAAAGGAAACGCCCGCCCGGTGCTTGCGTCGCGGAATGTGATCGTAAGAAGGATCAGCCATTTCGGCCGTTCCATACGGTATACGAGGCTTTTGCTTGAGGATGACATGGGTTCGGGAATTTCGGCCGTGTATTTCGGCTCGTCGGATGAATTCGTCAGGGAAATGAAAGAACAGAACGGCAAGGACGCGGTTGACGAAGCGTATGCGGGGCGCGGACGAGTTCCGATGCACATTCTTTACTCCGCGCAGAAGAGTTCCTACAGCGGAGAGATTGAGCTGACGGTTGAGCATTATCAGTTTCCGGGCATTTCCCGTTAACCCGTTGTTGCGGGATAACCTGCCGTGTGGTAAGATATTTGTGACCTTTAGGAAGAATCGGAAAGGAGTATGGTTATGTTATTCGAAGGACGTATCGTATTAAAAGGCGGTCATGTGGTCGATCCGGAAACCGGACTCGATGAAGTGCGGGATATCCGCATGGATGACGGAATCGTCTTAGATATCGCGAAAGATATCACACCTCATCCCGAGGATAAGGTCATTCAATGTGATGGGCATTACATTTTCCCGGGTTTCGTGGATCTGCATGTGCATTTCCGGGATCCCGGCCAGACCTATAAAGAAACGCTGATGACCGGAACGAAGGCAGCTGCGGCAGGCGGTTATACCGCGGTATGCCCGATGCCCAACACGCTTCCCGCCACCGACAATATCGAGAAGATCTCGACACTCATGAAGCGCTGCACGGAGGAGGCCGCGGTTAACGTATTCCCGATTTCCGCGATTACCAAAGACCAGGCGGGGCAGGAGCTCGTAAACATTCCTGCCGTGAAGCTTGCCGGCGCGGTAGCCATCTCCGAAGACGGCAAATCCGTCATGGACATCAAACTTTACGAGAAAGCAATGAAGATTGCCGCGAAGGAGCATATTCCGGTATTTGCCCATTGCGAAGAAAAGAACCTTGTGGCAGGCGGCGTCATTAACGCAGGCGAGAAGGCGGAGTCGCTCGGACTTCCCGGAATCAGCAACGCCGTTGAGAATATCATTACCGCAAGAGACATCTTCCTTGCGGGAGAGACCGGCGCGAAGCTGCATCTGTGCCATTGCTCGACCAAGGAGAGCATTGCTCTCGTCATGCTCGCGAAGAAGCTCGGCTATCATGTAACGGCCGAAGCCTGTCCGCATCATTTTGCGCTCTGCGACGAGGATATTCCGTGTGATGACGCAAATTACAAGATGAACCCGCCGCTTCGCAGTAAAGCCGATATGTATGCGGTTCGCGAGGGCTTGAAGAAGGGTATCATCGACTGCATTTCGACCGATCACGCGCCGCATGCCGAGGAAGAGAAGGCAGAGGGCTTCTTCAAGGCTCCGTTCGGAATTACCGGACTGGAGACCGCATTTGCCTTAAGCTATACGACGCTTGTTCTGGAAAGCGGCATGAAGCTGATCGACCTGATCCGTCTCATGAGCACCAATCCCGCGAAGCTGATCGGTTACCAGGGCGGACGGATCGCTGTAGGAAAGCCCGCCGATCTTACGATCTGCTCGCTTGAAGAGTGGAAGGTGGATAAGAACGCTTTCATCTCGAAAGGCAAGAATACGCCGTTCCACGGAAAGAAAGTGTTCGGAAGAGTGCTCCGCACATTTGTCAAGGGACATATGGTTTACCAGAACCCGGACTGCGACATGCTGTTTTAAAAATTCCCGAAAGGATTCATACCTATGATTTCGAAACTGATCAATGAGATTGTTAAGAAGGATGCACCGATCGTTGTCGGACTTGACCCGATGCTTTCGTATATCCCTGATTTCGTTAAGGCGGACGCGTTCGCAAAGTACGGCGAGACGCTCGAGGGCGCTGCCGCAGCGGTATGGGAGTACAATAAGGCAATTGTGGATGCCGTATATGACCTGATTCCGTGCGTAAAGCCGCAGATCGCGATGTATGAGCAGTTCGGCATCCCCGGTTTGCTTGTTTACAAGAATACGGTAGATTATTGTAAGAAGAAAGGTCTCGTCGTGATCGGCGACGTAAAGCGCGGCGACATCGGTTCGACTTCCGCTGCCTACGCAACGGCGCATCTCGGAACCATCACCGTCGGCGCGAACACATTTGCCCCCTTTGACGAGGATTTCGCGACGGTTAACCCTTACCTCGGTTCCGACGGCGTGAAGCCGTTCATCGATGTCTGTAATGCTAATGACCGCGGCATATTCCTTCTCGTTAAGACGTCCAATCCCAGTAGCGGCGAGTTCCAGGACCGCCTGATTGACGGATGCCCGCTTTACGAGAGAGTAGCCGAGAAGGTCTGTGAGTGGGGCAGTCTCAGCATGGACGGCGACTACAGTAACGTCGGCTGCGTAGTCGGTGCAACCTATCCCGAGATGGGACGCGTGCTCCGTGAAGTGATGCCGAAGGCATACATCCTTGTGCCCGGTTACGGCGCGCAGGGCGGTACCGCGGATGGACTGAAGCCTTACTTCAACGAGGACGGTCTCGGCGCGATCGTCAATTCGTCGCGCGGTATCATTGCCGCATACAAGAAAGAGCCTTATTTGAGCCGTTTCGGTGAGAAGGGCTTTGCGGATGCCGCAAGACAGGCCGTGATCGATATGAAGAACGACATCAACGGAGCCGTTTTCGGTCGATAGAAGCCGATTGGTGTTGCATTTTCCGTAAGATTGTTATATATTTTGATACAAATTTCGTGTGGTTCTAAAGGAGTTACGAGTTATGGCTGCTTATGATTATTCCGCCATCGAAAAGAAATGGCAGAAGTACTGGGAGGAGCACGAGACGTTTAAGACGGACGTGTGGGACTTCTCAAAACCGAAATACTATGTGCTCGATATGTTTCCGTATCCGTCGGGCGTAGGCCTTCATGCAGGTCATCCCGAAGGTTATACCGCAACGGATATCATGTCCCGTATGAAGAGAATGCAGGGCTATAATGTCCTTCATCCGATGGGATATGACTCCTTCGGTCTTCCGGCGGAGCAGTATGCCGTAACGACCGGACATCATCCGAACGGCTTTACGCAGGAGAATATCAAAACATTCGGAAAGCAGCTTCGTGAACTCGGATTTGACTATGACTGGTCGAAGATGATCGCGACCTCGGATCCGGAGTACTATAAGTGGACGCAGTGGATCTTTAAGCAGCTGTATCTTGCCGGCTACGCAAAGTATATTGACATGCCGGTTAACTGGTGTGAAGAGCTCGGAACCGTTCTTAGCAATGACGAGGTTATCGACGGTAAGAGTGAGCGCGGCGGCTATCCTGTAGTTCGTAAGAACATGAAGCAGTGGGTTATTGACCAGCCCGCATTTGCCGAGCAGCTTCTTCAGGGACTTGAGGAGATTGACTGGCCCGAATCCACGAAGCTCATGCAGCAGAACTGGATCGGCAAATCCACCGGTGTTGAAGTGAAATTCCAGATCGTCGGAGGCGGGGAGTTCTCTATCTTCACGACCTGTATCGAGACGATTTACGGTATTACCTTTATGGTACTTGCTCCCGACGGAGAGATTGTAAAGACGCTTCTTGACCGCGTACAGAACCGCGCGGAGGTTGACGCTTATATTGCGGAAACGCTTAAGAAGAACGACATGGACCGTACCGAACTTAATAAGACGAAGTCCGGCTGCGAGCTGAAGGGCGTTACTTGTATCAACCCCGTAAACGGCCGCGAAGTTCGTATGTTCATCGGCGATTTCGTACTTGCCAATTACGGAACCGGTGCCGTTATGGCGGTTCCTTCCCACGACCAGAGAGACTTTGAGTACGCAATCGCGCACAATATCGATATGCTTCAGGTAATCGACGGCGATGAGAAACTCGGCCATGTTGACGTAAGCGGCCAGGCGTTCGAAAAAGGCGATTATCTCGGAAAAGGCTACCGCCTGATCAATTCCGAGGAGTTCACCGGCCTTACCGTTGAAGAGGCTAAGGAAGCCATCACCTCAAAGCTTGAGAAGATGGGCGTAGCAAAGCGTACCGTTAATTATCACTTCCGTGAGTGGATTTTCGCCCGTCAGCGTTACTGGGGCGAGCCCGTACCGGTTGTACATACCGAGGACGGCGGCATCCATGTACTTGACGATGACGAGCTTCCGCTTATACTTCCGGAACTTGACGACTACAAGGGCCACAACGGCAAGGCTCCGCTTGAAAATGCGACCGAATGGAAGAAATACGACCATAACGGAATCAAGGGTACCCGCGAGACTTCTACGATGCCCGGTTCCGCAGGTTCTTCCTGGTATTTCCTTCGTTATATCGATCCGCACAACGATAAGCAGCTTGCGGATCCCGAGCTTTTGAAGCACTGGATGCCGGTTGACCTTTACATAGGCGGACCGGAGCATGCGGTAGGACATCTGATGTACAGCCGTATCTGGAACCGTTTTCTGTATGACAAAGGCATCGCGCCGACCAAGGAACCGTTCAAGAAGCTGATCCACCAGGGTATGATCCTCGGTTCGAACGGCATCAAGATGGGCAAGCGTTTCCCTGAGTATGTAGTAAACCCGAGCGATATCGTTCGTGATTTCGGCGCCGACACGCTTCGTCTGTATCTGATGTTCATGGGACCGCTCGAGGTCAGCAAGCCGTGGAGCAACACCGGTGTAGAGGGAGCCAAGAAGTTTCTGAACCGTGTATGGACGTTCTTCACGGAGCCGGCAAATATCAAAGATGACGCCGCTAAGGACCTTGAAAAGGTTTACCATCAGACCATTAAGAAGGTTACGAACGACTTTGAAAAGATCGCGTTTAATACCGCGATCAGTCAGATGATGATCTTCGTAAACGCCTGTTACAAGACCGGAAGCTGCCCGAAGGAATATGCAGAAGGCTTCATCAAGATGCTTTCCTGCATCAGCCCGCATATCTGTGAGGAAATCTGGAGCATCCTCGGTCACGAGGGCACCATTGCTTACGAGGCATGGCCCGCATACGACGAAGCCAAGACCAAGGAAGATACGATTGAGATCGCCGTTCAGGTAAACGGCAAAGTCCGTGCAAAGGTTAATGTAACCCTTGAAGAGGACGAAGACGCCGTATGGGCGAAGATTCTCGACTCCGACGCAAACCGCTTCATTGACGGCTTCAACGTAGTGAAGAAGATCTACGTAAAGGGCAAGATCTTCAATATCGTAGTAAAGTAATTAATTGAAAAGGACATCCTTCGGGGTGTCCTTTTTTTCTCTTCCGCGGGCATGATCCCGATAAGAATTGTATTCAGTTACAATTCGTTCGGGATCATAGCCCAGGCAAAGCGTTCGTCCAAACACACGGATTAGGGAGACTCTAACTTACTCTATCTTTCTGACAGATTAACCATCCTTTTAAACAAAAAAATAGGGGGGCTCTCCGCCGCGGGCGTGTCCGCGGCGGAGAGCCCCCCCAACCGGATTAAGCCGGATAGGTGTAATGTTCGGGTGTGAAGTTATCCAGCACCTCACGTGTGAACTTCTCCGCAAAATAACTTGCCATCGGCAGGTTGAAGTCGAGGTAGTTACCGCAGCAATCAGGGGTAGCACCCGGGATATCGGAGTCGTAGTTGCGGATAAACGTGAACATATTCTTGATAAGATCATAGATATCCGTAGACTTGAGGTCACCCGTCAGGATGAGATAGAAGCCGGTGCGGCATCCCATCGGTCCGAAATAGATGACTTTGGACTGCCATTCGGGATCATTCCGAACGAAGGTGGCGCCGAGATGCTCGATTGCGTGAATCTCAGCGGTATTCATGGCAGGCTCGTAATTCGGACGGGTTACACGGATGTCAAATGTGGTAACAACGTTGCCGTTAACATCGTCCTTTCTGGAAACGTAAATACCCGGCAGAAGGCGGGTGTGATCAACTTTAAAACTTTCTATGAGTTTCATAGGAAGACCTCCTAAAATGAATTCTTTAATATATCTATTATAGTCCCAAAGAAGGATTATTTCAAACAAAAACTTGTATGTTTCGGTCGTTTTCATAGAGTTTTCACGAATGACAAATAATACATCATGACGGTTCCCTTTTCCGCCCGAAGTGTTGTATAATAAGTGTTGATAAAGAAAAAGAGAGGAATCCGCCATGAAAATCGTTTTTTTGGAAGTCAATACGCTCGGTAAAGACGTAACGCTTGAGAAGTTCCGCGAACTCGGCGACGTGGTCACGTATCCGCTTTCGGATCCGGCGGAAAATGCGAACCGTATCAAGGATGCCGATATCGTTGTCGTAAACAAGATTCCGGTCAACGAATCGCTTCTTAAGGATGCTCCTAATGTAAAGCTTGTGTGCCTTACCGCGACCGGAACGAACAATGTCGATTTTGCATATACGAACAGAAGCGGAATTGCCGTTGCCAATGTAAAGGGCTACTCGACGGAAAGCGTTGTGCAGCATACGTTTGCGATGCTTTTCTATCTGTATGAGAAGCTCGCCTATTATGATAATTTCGTCAAATCGGAGGAATATGTCCGAAATGACGTGTTCAGCCATTTTACGGTTCCGTTCCGGGAACTTGCGGGCAAGAACTGGGGCATTATCGGACTCGGTACGATCGGCATGCGCGTAGCGGAAACAGCGAAGGCTTTCGGATGCAAGGTAATCTATTACAGTACGAGCGGAAAGCACGACTGCGATACCTACGAAAGAAAGAGCCTCGAAGATCTGCTTAAGGAATCGGATATTGTCTCGATTCATGCGCCGTTAAATTCGAATACCTTCCAATTGATGAATAAAGAGCGCTTTGCCCTGATGAAGAAGGACGCCATCCTGCTGAATCTCGGCCGGGGACCGATCATAAAGGAGGATGATCTTGCGGAAGCACTGCAGAACGGAACGATTGCAGCCGCGGGACTTGACGTTCTCTGTGTGGAGCCGATGGCAAAGGACAATCCGCTGCTTCCGATCAAGGACTCGACGAAGCTTCTGATCACGCCGCATATCGCCTGGGCGACCATAGAAGCAAGGCAGCGCTGCGCCGATGAAGTATATGAGAACATGAAAGCCTATTTCCGCGGCGAGAAGCGGAACATCGTGACCGGCTGATAAACGAAGCCGGCTGCCCCGGTGGAAAAAGGCAGGAGAATCATTAAAAAATCAGCAATTTTACTAAAAAACACCCCGATTTGATATGTACCCTCTTTACTGGACAACCAGTAAGGAGGGTATTTTCATGCGTTATAGCTACGAGTTTAAAAGAAAATGTGTTGAGTTGTATCGTCAAGGTCAGTGGCTTGAGACGCCGGAAGGGATTAAGGATCCCGAGAA
>JAFRSD010000049.1 GCA_017427775.1 Lachnospiraceae bacterium
CAATATATCAAGCGCCACGACAACCAAAGACCTTGAAATCAGTCTCTGCCCGGGCTTTCTTCCATTCGATTTACGATCCTGCTTACCCATAATCTTATAAGCTCCGTTCTCAGCTTTTTACACTTCTTTATACATGCGCATACCTTGTAAAAAAGTATACACTAAAACGCCATCAAATGCAACTTTTCACACCCAAAATATCCGAAAAGCCGGTATTTTCGGCGATAGTCCGAAATAATACCGGCTTTTGCATGTTTTTTTATACTTTTTTATGGTATTGAAGAAAGAATATGAGGCACGGGCTTACTTCTCTTGAACGCCCGACATTCTAAACAGATGATTTCAAAACAGATAGGAATACTTGCGTCGCATCTGCATAACAATCTCCGTGACCCTGTCGCGAACGCTTTTCTCATAAATCTGCGCCTCATCTAAGATTTCAACCACTTCCTTGCGGGTGAAACGGAAACGAATCTGCCTGCCGTACAGTTGCTCTGCAATCATTATCTGCTCAGCAAAATCATCGCAAAAGGTCTTCGGCCTTGCCCTTTTCATCAATTCTATCGTATTCTGATTCAACGGATAATCCAAAGCTGTGTCTGCCAGAAGTGCTGCACCGTTATCAAAAATCGGTGCAAGACGGAATTCTTTTCTTTCATTGGTCAGTACTGCAATATTATGGGTATGACGGTCTTCGTTGAGAAAAAAGCTGTCTACCGTAAGCAACTTGCACATGAATTGTCCGAAATCACGAAGCCCCGTCAGCCTTTCCACCTGTTCCGTGAGAATGCGGAGCCGCTCAGTGTGGTCTTCTATTCCGTAAATGATATGATTCAATCCGGTTCCATAGGTACTTTTAAATAGTCTCTCAAGCGTAATCAGCGTCCATCCGTCGGAAAAGTCACGGCTTTTACAAGCATTATATGTGTTACCGTTATAGGAAATCTGTTCAAGACTATAATCGACATACTCGTCCTCTTTAAGCGTAGAGTACCGAAGGAGCTTGGAAACCGTATACTCTGCAAGTCCTTCATATCCGAGATAGTCTGCCTTATACCAGACCCCATCACGTTCAAACTTCAATTGGTTTCCTTTTGAAGAACGTCTGCTGTTTTCACGGAGTTCCCCATCATACAATTCTATCATCCCACTCACCTCTCGATCCTGATGTGGCAGGGATCGTCCGCCATTCTTCCTTCCGTCTTCTCAATAATCATAATCGGATCATAGAACGGAATTCCGAGCTTCTTCAATTCCAACTTAATCTTATCCCTTGACCTCGGAAAGCACCTGGACTCCAGAAACTCCTCGTAGTCCTCATAAGTCGGTTCCGTATTTACGCCAAATGCCCGCCATAACGGATTGTCGATGTAATTATATACCTTTACCTGTCTGGCAAGCTCATCCACATCGATAACGCTGCAGACAGTGTTCTCATACATATACCAAAGCCGTAATCCACGGCCTTTCGGCGGAACCTCAAGCTTCTGAACCATCTGCGGATAGCGCAAGAGAATCTCCGACAGAGTCACAATCGGCCCGGTAATCTCTCCTTTGCTATTCTCCCAGGTCTCTACCGTCCGTTTAGAAGCGCACACGAATTCGGCAAACTCCTTCTGTGTCATCCCGAGAAGCGTCCGCATTCTCTTCACATCCTTGCCGTTAATTGACTTGTTAATCACATAGTTTTTCATGTCAAAGCTCTCCTTTGCACTAGAATATCACATTTTTTGCGATAAAACAAGTCTTTTTTGTCACATATTTTGTGACTACAGCACAAAAAGCCATCATTTCGTGCCACTTCAATTATTCCGAATCACTGTTGTCCCAGATTGTCTCCGCTTCGCATTGCTTTCTTTTTCAACTGCAGAAGCACGAAGTCAACATTATCCTCGGAAAGTGCGTTCGGGTATTTTACCTCGAAGTCAAGAAGTTTTTCCCTTGCGTCCCACTCGCCCTGTCTGGTTTCTTCAAGCAATTCTTTATAATCCGAGCGACCGATAGCATTCTCAATGAATTGTCTTGAAGCAGGAGAAAACTCATCCCAAGAGCCATAGAGGTCTATTACCGCCTTGTTAATCCGTTCCATTGTAATCCGATCCCCGGCACTTTCATGTGCAGCAAGTATTCCGACAATGTCCGAAATGTCATTTTTATAATAGCGGTAGGATTTGAGTTTCATTGCAACAAGATATTCCGCCTTTACCACACGGACACTCAGTACCTGTGCAAAGGTTCGATAATAAGTGGAATGCTGCATCAAGTTTTGACTGTAGGATGTCGTTTTTTCGAAGTCAGTGTTAATCCATCCGCCCGGCAGATTATATCGATCTCCAACGCGTCCTATAGCGTCTCGAACCGCCGAAGCAGCGAGAATGACAGCATCGATATCGGTAGTCATAGAACGAAAGTCATAGCAAGACACAATTGCGGCCCCGCCAATCAGGATGATTTCAGCGGGCATATTCTTCCCCACGAGTTTCTTATACTCCTTCGCCAACTCATTCAGATAAAAACCGAGATTTTCATTCGTAAAAGTGAATTCGTTTGTTAATCCGTCAGCAGACATCTCGAACCTCACTTTCTATAATGTTAAAGCGGGAAAATTCCGGGATTGCTTCCTCCACGGCTTTCGAAAGAAGTGATTGGTCGTTCGTGATTTTGGCTGCAAGAACAAGACTCTGAGGGAACAAAGGTTCCTGCAGTTTGGATGCACGTAAATCATTATACCGATTACAGATAGGAACACTATTAATGCGGCTGAGATAGTCAATCATAGCGAGCAGATATAGCGCCTCCGGATACCACTTTTTATCCGCCAATTCACGCACAGTGTCCTTTTGCAAGACCTCTATCAAGAAAAGGATGTCCGTCTGTTCCTTTACCATATGGCAGATATGACTTCGGAAAAGCTCAAAAGAAGGGCGTTCTTCATCTGCCATTGCAGGCGCAACGAGTTCCTCCATGGACACGCCCAAAGCCTTCGCCAGACGGTACACAGTCTCCGCGCTACTCTTCTCAATTCGAGTTTTCTTCTTACAAAGATCGTTTACTGTGGCATACGGGACAGAGCTTTCTTTCGCCAGGCGATAGACAGTAAGATTTTTCTCTTTCATGATTTGACAAAGCATGACAGTCGCCCCTTTGCTACGGTATGCCGTTATGTGATAAGCCTATAACGGTATGCCGTTATATTCTGCCATTATATTATCACACCAATCCAACTTATGTCAAATCATACATACAGTAAGAGCCCTACAACCGTGAGATTTCCCGCGGTCATAGGGCTCTTTGTCATCTTATCTTTTCTTTTGTCAGTTAGACTTCACTATCACTCGCTCTTCTTCCCCACCTTATGCTTCTCCGCCTTGTAGATCTCGGTGGCACGGTCGTTGTCACGAAGTTCCTTAAGGATGTAGTTGTGGAAGTCGCCGAGGTTGTCGGTTTCGGCGAGGGCGCGGTTCACGAGGTCGCGCTCCGCGTCGGTCATCTCAACTTTGGGAGCAGGTTTAGACTGCGCTCTGGCGGGCTGTTCAGCGGGTTTCGTCGATGCCTTCGCAGTCTGTGTCGAAGCACTGGCTACCTTAGCACCCTGCCCCGCGCTTGCTTCCTTCTTCACATTAAGCTGTGCGCGAAGGTCCGCGATGCTGAGATCATCGAGATAGCTGTCATCCGATACCGCGATGGGCGATACCGTTTTCACAGCGGTCTGCTTCTGTTCCGTAACAGAGTTAGGCGTTTTGTTTGCAGCCTTCGGAACTGCCTGCGGCTGCTTTACTGCAATGTTCGCTTGTTTCGTCTCTGCCGGCGTCTGCCGCGTTGCAACCGGCGTCTGATTCGTTGTTACCACCGTCTGCTTCGGCTCGGCAGCTGCCTTAACGGTCACAGGTTTCTTAACTTCCGCTGCCGTATCCTTCCCGTTTGCAGCGGTCGCAGTTGTATCCTTTACTGCGGGACGGTTGTCCTGCTTCTTCTGCGCTGCCTGCTGAGGGGCAGTGTTCTTTCTCTGCTGCGTCTGTTGGGGTGCTGCTGTAGTTCCCGTGCGCGGCGCGCCGTTTCGGTTGTTGCCGCGGTTGCGGTTTACATAGCGGTTGTCGGGCGTATATGTGCGGCCGTGGTTGCCGTCCGTGCGGGTTCCGGTGTGTCCGTTCGCGTGGCTTCCGCCGTTTCCGCTCCGGGTTCCGGTGCGGCCTTTTTTATTGAGCACTTCGTGCTCGGTCGTGTTGTCCACAACCTGCGTCTTCTTGCCGAACAGCTTTGCGAAGAAGCCCGGCTTTTCGTCTTTTCTCGCGATGACGTGCTCGATGTCGGGATACCGCTCGATCACGTCGCCCGTCATGCTCTGCATCTCATGGATGGCGGGCTCGTATCCTTTGTCGTTCGAGATGATGAAGAAGAAATCGCCCGTGCCCTTCGCGATGTCGTATCCGAGATGCACCATGATGATGAAATCAAGGGCATTCTTTCCGATCTGATCGTTCTTGATGAGTTCCACCGTCGCGTCGCAATGCAGAACCGACTCTGCCTCGATGAGCGACATTTTGGAACATTTCGGGCCGAGGAAGATCTTCACCTCGTCGTTCTTCGTCAGCTTCAGGATGCCGTTCAAACCTGCCGAGCTGACATTTTCAAAATCAACATATAGAATTCTTTTCATGCTTGTGTCACGTTTCCTCCAAATCTCCTGATTGTTCGGAAGCATGAAATGTGTGACTGCCTTAACGGCTTATCTCGTCGAGCGTCTTCTCATAAGACGGAAGGAACTCCGTAAGGAACACGTCCGCTTCGGGCACGCCCATATTCTTTATGGCGTCCTCGATCGTCTTCCGGGCGTGATCGAACTCGCGGTTGCCTGCCTTGCTCTCTTCGATGCATTTGATGAGGGCCGAGATCTTGTCGGCCGCTTTTACGAGTTTCTTAAGCGGCTCGTCCTCGCCCTTCGGGAAGAAGATCTCCTCGTAGTCACCGCGGATGTCGTCCGGAAGCTTCTTAAGAAGCGACTCGGCCGCGCGGTCCTCGATGCCGTGGAAAAGCGTCTGCATCTCTTTGCTCGAGTACTTGATCGGGGTGGGCATGTCGCCGGTGATGATCTCGTTCGCGTCGTGGTAGATGCCGATCAGCGCGGCACGGTCGGCGTTATACGTCTTACCGAGCCGGCGGTTGCCGAGCACCGCGAGGGCATGCGCGATCATAGCGACCTCAAGAGAGTGTTCGCTTATATTTTCCGTTAAGGAATTGCGCATCAATGCCCAGCGCTCAATATATTTCATACGCGATACCATCGCAAAAAAGTGACTGCCCATCAGGTTCACCCGTTTCCGTTTCTCAGTCTCTCCTGCTGCCGCTCAAACTGTTTGATCAGGTATTGACCGGTATAGGATTCCCTGCATTTCATAACTTCCTCGGGAGTGCCGGCACATAGCACGGTTCCGCCGCCGTCACCGCCCTCGGGACCGAGGTCGATGATGTAGTCGGCCGTCTTGATAACATCGAGGTTGTGCTCGATGACAATGACCGTGTTGCCGTTCTCCGCGAATCTTTGTAAGATCCGGATTAGCTTCTCGACGTCCGCAAAATGCAGTCCCGTCGTCGGCTCATCCAGAATATACACCGTCTTACCGGTGCTTCGTTTGCTAAGCTCCGTAGCGAGCTTTACGCGCTGCGCTTCGCCTCCGGACAGAGAGGTCGAGGGATGCCCGAGCTTCAGATAGGACAATCCCACTTCATTCAGAGTCTCAATCTTGCTGCGGATTGACGGAATGTTTGCGAAGAAGGGAACCGCCTCCTCCACCGTCATCTCCAGCACGTCATAAATGCTCTTGCCCTTGTAGGTGGCTTCGAGCGTCTCCCGGTTGTACCGCTTGCCGCCGCACACTTCGCAGGGCACGTACACATCGGGCAGGAAGTTCATCTCGATCTTGACGATGCCGTCGCCCTTACAGGCTTCGCAGCGGCCGCCTTTGACGTTAAAGCTGAACCTTCCCTTGTTGAATCCGCGCACCTTTGCTTCGGTCGTATTAGCGAACAGATCCCGGATCATGTCAAATACGCCCGTGTAGGTTGCGGGGTTGCTTCTCGGCGTCTTGCCGATCGGCGACTGGTCAATGTTGATGACCTTGTCGAGCTGTTCCGTGCCGAGTATCGCGTCATGCTCTCCGGGGGAGATAATACGCGCGCGGTTCAGTTCTTTAGCGAGCGTTTTGTAGAGGATTTCGTTGACGAGCGAGCTCTTGCCCGAGCCCGAAACACCCGTCACGCACGTGAAGACACCGAGCGGGATATCCACGTCGATATTCTTCAGGTTATGCTCTCTTGCGCCCTTTACGGTGAGCCATCCGGTCGGCTTTCTGCGCTCCGAAGGAATCGGAATGAAGCGCCGTCCCGCCAGATAATCACCGGTCAGCGAATCCTTGCATGCCATGATGTCGGCCGCCTTGCCCTGTGCCACCAGCCGCCCGCCGTTCTGTCCCGCGCCGGGCCCGATGTCCACGATCCAGTCTGCCGCAAGCATCGTGTCCTCGTCATGCTCCACAACAAGGAGCGAGTTGCCGAGGTCGCGAAGCCCCATCAATGACCGCAACAGCTTGTCGTTGTCCCGCTGATGCAGTCCGATGCTCGGCTCGTCGAGGATGTATGCCACCCCGACCAGTCCCGAACCGATCTGCGTCGCAAGGCGGATCCGCTGTGCCTCTCCTCCCGAAAGAGAAGCCGTTGCCCTCGAAAGCGTCAGATAATCGAGTCCCACATCCGAGAGAAATCCGACTCTTGCCCGGATCTCCCGAAGGATCATCTCTCCGATCTGTCTCTTCACGGGGCTCAATTCGAGATTCGAAAGAAAATCCTTCAGATCTCTCACCGGCATGCCGCACACTTCGTCAATGTTCCGCTCGCCGATCGTAACCGCGAGCGCTTCCTTGCGAAGTCTCTTGCCGCCGCATTCCGTACACGGTTTAATCTCCATGCACTCCTCGTACTCCCGCCGCATCGTCTCGGAAGTCGTCTCACGGTAGCGGCGTCTCGTGTACTCGATAATGCCCTCGAAAGCGATATCGTACACGCCCTGTCCGCGCTGGCTGCGGTAATGCACATCGACCTTCTTACCGTCCGTTCCGTAGAGAAGGATGTTTCGCACATTGTCCGGATAATCCCGGAACGGTGTCTTCAAGGAGAATGCGTACTCCTTCGCAAGTGCATCGAGAATGCACCGAGAAAAGCTTCCCGGATCAACAACCGAGTTCCAGCCCGGCGCCGCAATGGCTCCGTCCAGAATGCTCAGCGACTCGTCCGGAATGATGCCCGCTTCGGTAAATTCCATCGTCATACCGAGACCGTGACACGCCGGACACGCACCGAAAGGATTGTTGAAGGAGAATGTTCTCGGCTCCAGCTCGTCTATCGTCGTACCGCACTCGGGGCAGGCGAAGTTCTCCGAAAAGCGGAGTCTCTCGCCGTCCACGATGTCCACATACACAAGTCCTTCTGCAAGCCGCAGGGCACTCTCCAACGAGTCCGTCAGACGCTGGACAATGCCTTCCCGCACAACAAGGCGGTCAACAACGATCTCGATGTTATGCTTCTGGTTCTTGTCGAGTTTGATCTCCTCGGACAGCTCGTACATATTGCCGTCGACACTGGCACGCACATAGCCGCTCTTACGGGCAGCCTCCAGAACTTTGGCGTGCTCACCCTTCCTGCCGCGGACAACCGGCGCGAGCACCATGAACTTGGTTCCCTCGGGAAGGGCTGTCACGGTGTCGGCCATCTGGTCAACCGTCTGCCTTGCGATCAATGTGCCACAGTTCGGGCAGTGCGGGGTGCCTATTCTGGCATACAGAAGACGAAAGTAATCGTAGATCTCCGTCACGGTTCCGACGGTCGACCGGGGATTACGGTTCGTCGATTTCTGATCAATGGAAATTGCGGGAGGAAGGCCTTCAATGCTCTCTACGTCGGGCTTTTCCATCTGCCCGAGGAACTGGCGCGCATAGCTGCTGAGCGACTCCATGTACCGCCGTTGTCCTTCCGCATAAATGGTGTCAAATGCGAGGGAGCTCTTGCCCGATCCGGACAGTCCGGTCAGTACGACCAGCTCGTCACGGGGAATGTCCACGCAAAGACCCTTCAGATTGTTCTCGTTCGCGCCGCGAACGCGGATATATTTCTTATTACTCATCTGCATCTATCTTGTTACTGCTCGTATTTCTGCTTCTTTTATCCTGTTACTCGTACATCTGCTTCTTGATCTTCATGATCTCGTCACGCAGCTCCGCGGCACGCTCAAAATCGAGTTCGGCGGCAGCCGTGTGCATCTTCTTTGTGAGCTTCGAAACAAGCTCTTCGAGTTCCTTCGCGCTCATCGATTCATAGTCTTTTTCAAGACCGTTCGTAATCTTATCGGCCTTCTTTGTAATCCGAATCAGATCACGTACTTCCTTACGGATGGACTGCGGCGTGATGCCGTGCTCCTCATTGTATGCCTGCTGAACCTTACGGCGTCGGTTCGTCTCGTCGATCGCGTAGCGCATCGAATCGGTCATCGTGTCCGCATACATGATGACATGGCCGTCCGCATTTCTCGCCGCACGGCCGATGGTCTGCACAAGCGAAGTCTTCGAACGGAGGAATCCTTCCTTGTCGGCGTCAAGGATCGCTACAAGTCCGATCTCGGGGATGTCAAGTCCTTCCCGCAAAAGGTTGATTCCGACCAGAACGTCGAAGAGGTCCAGACGCATATCGCGGATGATCTCGCCGCGCTCCAGTGTGTCAATGTCCGAATGCAGATACTTGACGCGGATGCCGATGTCACGAAGATAATCGGTCAGTTCCTCTGCCATACGCTTGGTAAGCGTTGTCACAAGCACCTTGTTGCCGCGCGCGGTTTCCTTACGGATCTCGCTCACGAGGTCGTCCACCTGGTTCGCGACCGGACGCACGTCAACCTCCGGATCAAGAAGACCCGTCGGGCGGATGATCTGCTCCGCGCGAAGCAGTTCATGCTCAGCCTCATACTCGTCGGGCGTAGCCGACACGAAGAGCATCTGGTTGATCTTGCCCTCGAATTCGTCAAAGGAAAGAGGACGGTTGCATTTGGCGGAAGGCAGGCGAAATCCAAATTCTACAAGTGTAGACTTGCGTGCCTGGTCACCATTATACATGCCCCTGACCTGCGGAATCGTGATGTGCGACTCGTCGACAATGATCAGATAGTCATCCGGAAAATAATCCATCAGCGTGCTCGGAGAATCCTTGGGCGTATGTCCGGACAGATGCATCGAATAGTTCTCGATTCCCGAACAGAATCCGGTCTCCCTAAGCATCTCCAGATCGTAGCGCGTGCGCTCGTTGATACGCTGCGCTTCGATGTATTTCTCCTCGCGGGTAAAATAGTCCACGCGCTCCGCGAGCTCCGCCTCGATATTGTGAAGCGCTTCCTCGCGCCGCTCGGCATCAACGACATAGTGCGAAGCGGGAAATACGACCATATGCTCGAGGTCCGCTTTAGCGCTGCCCTTGAGAGCGTCAATCAGCTGGATGCGGTCGATCTCATCGCCGAAGAACTCGACACGGTATGCTTCGCCTTCGCCGCCGGCAATCGGATAGATCTCGACGACATCACCGCGCACACGGAACGTTCCGCGGCGGAAATCCAGGTCGCTCCTCGTGTACTGCATCTCGATCAGACGGCGCAGCACGTCATCTCGGTCACGCTTCTGCCCCGGCCGGATCGACAGTGTCATGTTCTGGTAATCGATGGGGCTGCCGAGTCCGTAGATACACGAAACCGAAGCCACAACGATGACATCCCGGCGCTCCGTAAGAGACGCCGTCGCAGAATGGCGCAGCCGGTCAATCTCCAGATTGACGTCCGCGTCCTTCTCAATATAGGTGTCCGAGGACGGAATGTACGCCTCGGGCTGGTAGTAATCATAGTAGCTGACGAAGTATTCCACCGCGTTGTCCGGGAAGAATTCCTTCATCTCGCCGTACAGCTGCGCGGCGAGTGTCTTGTTATGGGAAATGATCAGAGTCGGGCGCTGCAGGGCCCGAATGATATTAGCCATCGTGAACGTCTTACCGGAACCGGTAACGCCGAGCAGTGTCTCAAACTGGTTTCCTTCGCGAAACCCTTCGACAAGCTTTGCGATTGCCTCCGGCTGGTCGCCGGTCGGTTCAAACGGCGCATGCAAATGAAACTCGCCCATGTTCTATCCTCACATTTCTTCTCCTTTGGCGGTGCCGCCCGTTGCCAGCCACTTCAGGTAGCCGTTGATGAACGGGTCAAGGTTTCCGTCAAGCACGCTCTGCGCGTTACCGACTTCGACCGCCGTACGGGTGTCCTTAACCATTGTGTACGGCTGCAGGACGTAGGAACGGATCTGGCTTCCGAAGTCGATTCCGCGAACCTCGCCGCGGATGCCGCTCGTCTTGTCCTCCGCCTCCTGCTGCTTCAAGAGATACAGCTTTGCTTTCAGCATCTGCATCGCCTTGTCCTTGTTCTGGAACTGGCTTCGCTCGTTCTGACACTGTACCACGATGCCGGTCGGCAGGTGTGTGATTCGGATAGCCGACGACGTCTTATTGATGTGCTGACCGCCCGCACCGCTTGAATGGTACGTGTCGATCCTCAGGTCCTTCTCATTGATCTCAACATCGAGATCGTCCTCAATGTCCGGCATTACATCACAGGAGACAAATGAGGTCTGTCTCTTGTTGTTCGCGTTAAACGGGCTCAGTCTGACAAGCCGGTGTACGCCGTGCTCGCTCTTCAGATGTCCGTATGCGTTCGTGCCGTTAACCTGGAACGTAACCGCCTTGATACCGGCTTCGTCGCCGTCCTGGTAGTCGAGCGTTTCAACCGTGTAGCCCTTCTTCTGCGCGTACTTCTGGTACATGCGGTAAAGCATGCTCGCCCAGTCGCAGCTCTCGGTACCGCCGGCACCGGCGTGAAGGGTAACGATCGCATTTTCCTTGTCGTAGGGGCCGGAAAGAAGCGTCTCAAGACGCAGGTCGTCAAGCGTCGTCGTGAATTCGTCAAGCTCCGCCTGGATCTCGGGGATCATCTCGGGGTCGTTCTCTTCGTAACCCATCTCGATGAGTGCCTCGATATCTTCATACTGGCGCTGCAGCTTCTGATAGCCTTCCACCGTCTGCTTGAGCTCATTCAGCTCGCGGGAACTCTTCTGCGCCCGCTCCACATTGTCCCAGAATCCCGGGGACTCAAGAAGCCCCGAAAGTTCTTCAATCTTTCTTGTCTTCGCCTCGAGCTCGAGCGAGTCGCCCACTTCCTTGAGCGGCTGCTTGTAAGCCCCAAGCGTTGCTTTCATCTGATCTAATTCAATCATGTCTTTATTACTCCGTTTTCTGTCTCGTTCTGTTATTCGGCCGCCTTCAACAGCCATCCGCCGAATACCTTTCGTTCATCGCCCGGTCTGCAATCCGGGCTGCCTCTGAACCTCTTGAACAGAAAACCGTCACTTAAGCGCATCCTTCTTCATGCAGCAGAACTTGTACTTCTTGCCGCTGCCGCACGGACAGGGATCGTTCGGCATGATCTTCTTCGTAGCGCGGCGTACGGGCTCGCGGGCTGCGCTTTCGTCCTTGTTCGTACCGGTAACCTTCGCAACCTCTTCACGCTCTGCCTTCTCCTGCACGCGGATGTGCATGAGAGCGCGGATCGTATCCTCAGCGATGGCGTCGGTCATCTCGTTGAACATGTCATAGCCCTGGAATTTGTATTCCTGAACAGGATCTCTCTGGCCGAAGGACTGCAGGCCGATACCCTGTTTCAACTGCTCCATGTCGTCGATATGGTTCATCCACTTGCGGTCGATGGAACGAAGAAGGAATACACGCTCGATCTCGCGGAACTGTTCCGGCGGGAACAGTGCTTCCTGCTCCGCGTAACGCTTATGCACAGCCTCCTCAAGCTTCGCAAGGACATCCTTGTTACGGGACTCTGCAAGCTTGGTAGGGGTGAATTCGTCCATGGGAATGTCGAAGATGTTCTCCACTTCCTTGTTGAATGCCGGCAAATCCCACTCTTCCGCCACCACATCGTCGTTGATGTAGGTGCTTACCAGGCGTTCCATCGTGCGGTCGGCCATCTTCATGATATTTTCCCGCATGTTCTCGCCGTCGAGAACTTTACGGCGCTCGCCGTAGATGATCTCACGCTGCTCGTTGTTCACGCGGTCATATTCCAATACGTTTTTACGAATACCGAAGTTGTTATCCTCAATTCTCTTCTGCGCACGCTCGATAACGTTCGAGAGCATCTTGTGGTGGATCTCCTGGCCGTCATCAAGACCGAGCGTCTTAAAGATACCCATCATACGCTCGGAACCGAACAGACGCATCAGATCGTCTTCGAGGGAAATATAGAAGCGGGATTCACCGGGGTCGCCCTGACGTCCGGAACGTCCGCGCAGCTGGTTATCGATACGTCTCGATTCGTGACGCTCCGTACCGATGATCTTCAGACCGCCGAGTGCACGCACCTCGTCGGCACGCTTCTCGGATTCGGCGGTAAGCTCTGCAATCTTCTCGGGAGAGGCATCCTCGGGGATTACCAGTGTGCCGCCGAGACGGATATCGGTACCACGGCCGGCCATGTTGGTTGCGATCGTAACCGCACCCTTCTTACCGGCTTCGGCAATGATCTCAGCCTCGATCTCGTGGAACTTCGCGTTCAGCACTTTATGCGGGATATTTCTCTTACGGAGCGCATCGCTGATGGTCTCGGAAGCCTCGATCGTAATGGTACCGACGAGTACCGGCTGACCTGCGTTGTGGGATTCCACAACCGCGTCAACGATGGCATTTAACTTCTCACGCTTGGTGCGGTATACCGCGTCTTCGTGGTCGATTCTTGCTACGGGCTTGTTGGTCGGAATGCAGACAACGTCCATGCCGTAGATCTCACGGAATTCGCGTTCCTCGGTCTGCGCCGTACCGGTCGCGCCGCACTTCTTTTCGTATTTGTTGAAGAAGTTCTGGAAGGTAATGGTCGCAAGCGTTTTGCTCTCGCGCTTAACCTTAACATGCTCTTTTGCTTCGATGGCCTGATGCAGTCCGTCGCTGTAACGGCGGCCCGGAAGAATACGTCCGGTAAAGTCATCTACGATCAATACCTCATCGTCCTTAACCACATAATCGTGATCCTTCTGGAACAGGTTATGTGCCTTCAGCGCGAGGTTAACGTTATGCTGGATCTCAAGGTTCTCGGCATCGGCAAGATTCTCGATGCGGAAGAACTGCTCAACCTTATGAACGCCCTGCTCGGTCAGGTTAACGGTACGCTCCTTCTCGTTAACAACATAGTCGCCGGTTTCCTCAGCCTGCTCGCCCATGATGATATCCATCTTGCTGAGCTCGGTCTCGGTACCTTTGGTAAGCTGTCTTGCGAGAATGTCGCACACCTCGTAAAGCTTCGTTGACTTGCCGCTCTGACCGGAAATGATAAGCGGCGTTCTCGCTTCATCGATCAATACGGAGTCGACCTCATCGATGATGGCGTAAGCAAGGTCTCTCATAACGAGACGCTCCTTGTAAACAACCATGTTGTCACGCAGATAGTCGAAACCGAATTCGTTGTTCGTTCCGTAGGTAATGTCGCATGCGTACTGCGCACGGCGCTCGTCGTTGTCCATGTGGTTCAGGATACAGCCGACGGTGAGACCGAGGTAACGATGGATCTGGCCCATCCACTCGGAGTCACGCTTCGCCAGGTAATCGTTGACGGTTACAACGTGTACGCCTCTGCCGGTAAGCGCGTTCAGATATGACGGAAAAGTCAGCACGAGCGTCTTACCTTCACCGGTCTTCATCTCGGCGATACGGCCCTGGTGCAGTACGATACCGCCAATCAGCTGTACGCGGAACGCGCGCTGTCCGAGCGTTCTCTTTCCCGCTTCTCTTACCGCGGCAAATGCCTCCGGCAGAATATCGTCGAGCGTCTCGCCGTTCGCAAGCCGCTCCCGGAATTCCACTGTTTTATGTGCAAGCAGCTCAGCGCTGAGCTGCTCATACTCCGGTTCAAGGTTTTCAATCCGGTCCACAATCGGATTAATGCGCTTCAGCTCATGATCGCTGTGTGTACCGAAAATCTTCGTAATAAGTCCCATTCTCTATTTCATCCTTCCCGCAGAATTACTGCATGTGTCCGCTGTGCCGCAGGCGGCAGACCATACGAACCCATATTCTGTGTTATTATACCACTTTGTGCACTATAAGGCAACTGATTTATTTCATCGGCACGGGGTTGACGAAGGTTTCCGCCGGCCGTGTTTTTTCAAGCTTTCCACGGCTTGTGATGACGGTTTTATCCACAATGAAAAACCCGCCGCATGTTCTTTGCGACGGGTTTAGACTACACGCATGGAATCAAATTGTTGATAAAGTGGATAATCCGGTGGAAATCCACATTTTCATCACAGATTATCCTTCTTTCGTTTCGGATGAATCCGGACTGTCGGGTTTCGCCTCGTCCGGCTTTGCTTCCGCATTTTCCGCTGTTTCAGCAGGCTTCGTCTCCGTGGTCTCCTCGGGCTTCGCTTCCGCTGCCTCGGCAGCCTTCTGCTGGTCCTTATAGATGTTGTTGATATCCTCGGTCGTTCCGCCGCCGACATCGTCCGGCGCACGGAATTCGCCCCGGTCAACAAGCCGCAGGAATGCGTCGACAACATCGGCAGTCAGCTGCGTTCCGGAGCCTTCCTTGATGATGGAAACGGCCTTCTCGAAGTTCATGCGTTTACGATACGGACGATCGGAATACATGGCGTCAAATGTGTCCGCAACGGCGATGATCTGTGCGACGCGCGCAATCTCCTCGCCTTTCAGTCCCTTCGGATATCCTTTGCCGTCCGGACGCTCATGGTGCTCCGCGGCACCGATCGCCAACTCGGGCATGATGGATATATCCTTCAGTACTCTGTGTCCGCGGGCTGCGTGGGATTTGATGATCGCAAATTCCTCATCGGTCAGCTTGCCCTGTTTATTGAGTACCGCGCCGGGTACGCCGATCTTACCGATATCGTGCAGGAGCGCGATACGGTGGTATTTCTTGATATCGTCGTCGCTGTAGCCGAGTTCCTTTGCAAGCATGGTCGTGTACTTCGCCACGCGGAACGAGTGACCGTTTGTGTAACGGTCCTTCATATCGATCGTCTTCGCAAACGCTTCGGTCATCTCGTCGATAAAGATTTCCTGCTGGCGCTCACGTTCCATAAGCTTACGCAGTTTCGCATCCACATAGAGATATACGATATATGCGATAAAGCCGAGCAAGAACAGCAATGCCAGTGAATTAAACCAGATGGTTTCGTAAAATGCGCCCGTCTTCCGGATGGTAACATCGAGCACGAAATCGCTGTGTCCGAACAAGTCCTTCATGTACAGCTGGTACCGGTAAACACCGCCCTTCAGGTTCGTATAATCAACCGGTCCCATCTCGTCACGCTTCATCGTCCGGAAACTGTCCTCGTATCCCTCGAGACGGAAGGAAACGTCGGGGTTGATCAGCGTATAGTTGAATACGTGGCAATGCACGGTCACCTTCCTGACCGAGGCCGGGATACGGAACGAACCGTCCTCCAACGGATAGTAACGTACACCGTCGCCTTCGATGTACGGTATTGCCGCCTTCGGAACCTGAATATTCTCGGTTGCGCTGTCGATATTCACCTTAACAACGCCGGTACTGCAGGCGATGTACAGGTCGCCGTCGTCCGAAATGTCACTGTAGGAATTGGCCGTTGAAACGTGCTGCAGACCATTGTCGCGGCTGTAAAATACCGGGTTGATATCACGGTTCCTTATGAGCTCATCCTCATCCACGAGATAGATGCCGTTACTGCTCAGAACCCATGCTTTGTCTTTGTTGTTTATATAGATGTCAAAGTTGTTCGAGTAAGGAAAATTCTTAACGGTATGAATTGTCCGGTTTGCATCGGCAAATGCGATTGAGTTACTCGTTACGATCCAGAACACATCCCTTTTCGGATCCTTCTTAATCCGCATGACAACGCCTGAACTGAGTCCCTCATCAACAGTGTAATGAAGGGTGTTTCCGTCCGTCCTGACAATGTATATTCCGTCACCGTCCGTTCCGATCAGCACATCGCCGTTCATACCTTCCGCAACGGTCAGTACCTCGGTATTTAAAACCCCGAAGGTTTGATTATAGGTCGTTTTGATCTCATCGCCGACAATCCTCACGGCGCCGCCGGTACAGGCCACAAGAATTGATCCGTCCGAAGCCTCACACACGGCTCGCATACGTGTGGACGGCATTCCGTCCTTCTTCCGGAAGAACATGACATGTCCCCGTTCATAACGGATCAGACCGTAATCGCTGTAAGTTGAGAACCAGAGACGGTTTTTGCTGTCGCGGATAATGGACCGGATACGCACATTGTTCAACAGTTCGGTCATCTCGATCGGATCATATTCATTTCCGGAAGCGTCATGCGCATCCTCCACAAAAAGCTTTCCGAGATATCCGCTGTCATTCAGAACCAACAGACCGCTGTCCGTTCCGAGAAGTACCTTGCTTCCGTAGAGGCAGGTCGTATTAACGACAAGCTTATCGTCATCAATTCCGATCTGGCTCAGTTCTTCGCTGTAATACTTGAGAACGTCGGTAAACCGGTTCGGAACAATCTTCATGACGCCCTGACGTGATGACGTAAACCAGTAGTTTCCGGCGTAATCGCGATGTACATTGTCTATGGAATTGTCCATCGGAATACCGTACAGCCGGCGCAGATGCCCGTTTTCGAGCACTCCGACACCGCCCGAGTCGGCACAGATCCAAAGCGCGTCTCCGTACTTTCGCATGCAGTTGATATGTGTCAGCGGCGCAACATTATATTCTTCAATATCTCCTCGCCCGCCGTTGATCTTCACGCGGTAGACCTTCGACCCTTCCGTACCGAGATAAATATATTCCGGGTCAGCCGGATCCGGCAGTATACTGGCGAGGGAATCGATTCCGATCCTGCTTGCGTATTGGTAATTGATCTCCATCTTGTTAGCGCCGTGATATTCACTCGACTTTCCCCTGTCCACGATGGAGAAAACCTTACCGTTCTGGGTAAGTCCGTATATCACTCCGTCCGCACCGGTGCAGATGCCGCGGATATACTGTCCTTCGATGACATAGTGATCGATGATCTGGATATCCATATCGGAATTGATGCGTGCCACACCCTTTGTCATCGCGACATAGATGCTGCCGTCCGGAGCCTCCGTGATCTCACGGATGGAATCCGATGTAAGGCCGTTCTTCATGCGGAAGAATCTGGTCTCGCCTTTTTCGATTACCGCAAGTCCTGAATCATTGGTTCCGACCCAGAGCCGCTGCTTGCTGTCTACGTAAAGGCACACTACGCTGGCGATACCGGACGTGGAATCCATACGGACAAATGTGTTGCCGTCATACCGGACCAGACCGCTGTAGCAGCCGAACCAGAGGAAACCGTCTGCTGTCTCGGCTACGGCATTGGCTTCCGAAGTCGGAAGGCCGTTCGAGTTGTCGTAAAGCACTGCGGAAAAGCCTTCGCCGTCGCGTGTCGGGTCAAAATCTTCGGTAGCAGTTTCCATCTCGGGGATCATGGTAACGCTCGTATTTGCCGAATCGATTTTCTCATCGTCTGTCAGAATCAGGCTGACATCCAGCCCTTCGCCTGTTTCCGCAGACGCAATTCCCGTTCCCGGAATGAGCAGGCTCATAAAAATGACAAAACACAAGAAAACTGCCATACTTCGCAAGTATGCGCCACTCTTGTGTCTACCCTGTTTCTTAAAGAATTGTGCACAGCCTCTGTGACCATGCCTGATTCGCTTTAAACTCATCATAATACGCACCGTCCTGAATACTGCCCCTCATTTGCTATCATAATAGCACAGCGGAGCAGATAAGGAAAGAGGAATTTTTTATACACGAAGATGTGCATATCGCACGAAAACGGTGCCCGGCCTTTGCAGGCACGAGCACCGTATTTTACGACGTCTTATAAGTCTTTTTTACTGATTATTCTTACCTGCGATCGACTTAACAATGGTGATCAGCGCGGCGAAAAGAACGCCGGCGATCGGCCAGATGATCCAGCTCTTATCCCAGCCGTTACCGATAAATCCCCAGCCGAGGAAGATTGCGGTCGCGATCAGCCAGTACGCGCCGGCAAATGCGCCGACAACCGGGCTGCTCTTCTTCTCGGCGATTGAGTAACCGCCTTCCTGGAGAAGTTTATCAAATGCGCCCATCATGGAACCCGCGCGGACGAATAGGTTCACCGCGACGGATACGGAAGCAAGCAGCAGCACAACCATGAGAAGGACAAGCCATTCCTTCGGAACGGTGCAGGATACAACCACCAGCGGAATCACGCTCAGGATGCAGAGGAATACGCCGACGGCGATCATGTGGCCGTGCTTCTCTTTCAGCATGTTCTTCCGCTCATTAACCATGCCGGACACACCATACATTGTCTCGATCGGTTCGGTTTCAAGGTACTGGAACGGCTTTCTCTTAAGCCCGTCAATGACAAGGACAAATACCGCCGTGGCAACCATCACAAGGAGTACCGCAACACCCATGGCTGTCATAAATCCCTCCGTGATCATGACACCCGGGATCTGGGAAATCGCGAGGAGCGCGATCAGCACCGCAGGACCGAGGATGATCAGACTGACCATGTTGGCCGTACGCGGGCTGAGTTTTTCTTCAAGCATCAGGAATTCATTGGCCTCTTCCATCGATACCTGACGGCAGCCTGTCGTACTGTCATCGTAAGAGATCATACCGCCCGCCAGATCGGCCGGTTCCATCTCATCTTTTAAAAGATAATCGGTACTGACACCGAAAAGGTCAGCCATTTTAATGATCTTCTGAATATCGGGGATTGCCTGCGCGCTTTCCCACTTGGAAATGGACTGTCTTGAAACATTCAGCTGCTCCGCAAGGTCTTCCTGCGACCAGCCGTTTCTCTTTCTTTCGTTAATTATCTTATCTGCTAAAATCATATTATTTCCTTTCTGCAAGTACGATGGGTGCGGTCGCGTTCTTTTCCGTTTTTGTTTGTGATCGGGTGGTTCGAACTGCTCGCCGCGTTCTTCATCGCTTGCCTGTGTTGTTGTCTCGCTTAAGCAAGTTCATCGTAGCAAAACAGTCGGTTGCAGTCTATAAACCCGGCTTTTCAATTTGTCAACCGGCGGTTGCAATTAGCATAAAATAAGGCTTTACAGCTATTCTTTGCGGTTACGTGACCCCGGTTGGCATCTTTCCACACACTTGCTGAAATCGTCCCCCTGTTCTTGAAAATTGTATCAAAAAATAGCATATCATGACAGGGGAACGGCGTCAATAATCGGGGAGTTTTTTCTCAGCCCTGAATCCGTCGGTCCCGGGCTGTACGCGCACTCGGCAATGATCCGCAGCCTGCGGCCGCTTATAATAAAACGAGAGCCCTTCGGTCGGATGAAAGCTTCGCTTTCACCGAGCCTTAGGGCTCTCGTTTTATTACCGGCTCACGCCGGAATCATTGCTCTCGTTTACCACGCAAACTTATCCTCAAAATAACTCTTCAGATCCTCAATCTTTACTCTCTCCTGCTCCATCGTGTCACGGTCGCGGACGGTTACGCAGCCGTCAGTCTCGGAATCGAAATCGTAAGTTACGCAGAACGGAGTACCGATCTCGTCCTGACGGCGATAACGCTTACCGATGTTTCCGCGGTCGTCGTACTCGCAGTTATAGTATTTGCTGAGTTCTGCATAAATCTTGTCAGCACCCTCGGCAAGCTTCTTCGAAAGCGGAAGCACACCGATCTTAACCGGTGCAAGAGCCGGATGGAAATGAAGCACGGTACGAACATCGCCTTCAGCAAGCTCTTCCTCGTCGTATGCAGCGCACAGGAACGCAAGAACGACACGGTCTGCTCCGAGTGACGGCTCAACAACATAAGGCGTATATCTCTGCTGCTTCTCGTCGTCGAAGTAGGTAAGGTCCTCGCCGGATGTATTGATGTGCTGTGTCAGGTCATAGTCGGTACGGTCCGCAATACCCCAAAGCTCGCCCCAGCCGAACGGGAACAGGAACTCGATATCGGTCGTGCCCTTCGAATAGAAGCAAAGCTCCTCGGGAGCATGGTCACGAAGACGCATCTCGTCCTCCTTGATACCGAGGGACAGGAGCCAGTCGCGGCAGAACGCTCTCCAGTACTGGAACCATTCAAGGTCGGTGCCGGGCTCGCAGAAGAACTCAAGCTCCATCTGCTCGAACTCACGGGTACGGAATGTAAAGTTACCGGGCGTGATCTCGTTACGGAAGCTCTTACCGATCTGGCCGATACCGAACGGAATCTTCTTACGGCTTGTACGCTGTACGTTCTTGAAGTTTACAAAGATGCCCTGTGCAGTCTCCGGACGGAGATATACAGTGTTCTTCGCATCCTCGGTAACGCCCTGGAATGTCTTGAACATCAGGTTGAACTGACGGATGTCAGTGAAATTATGCTTGCCGCAGGTCGGGCACGGAACGTTGTTGTCCTCGATGAATGCCTTCATCTCTTCCTGGGAAAATGCGTCGATCGGCTTCGGCAGCGTGATGCCTTTCTCAGCCGCGAAGTCCTCGATCAGCTTATCCGCGCGGAAACGCTCATGACATTCCTTACAATCCATCAGAGGATCGGAGAATCCGCCGAGATGGCCGGAAGCTACCCAAGTCTGAGGATTCATCAGGATAGCGCAGTCAACGCCGACGTTGTAAGGATTCTCCTGAATGAATTTCTTCCACCATGCCTTCTTAACGTTGTTCTTAAGTTCTACTCCGAGGTTACCGTAATCCCAGGTATTCGCCAGGCCGCCGTAGATTTCGGAGCCCGGATATACAAAGCCTCTCGCCTTGGCGAGTGCTACGATTTTGTCCATTGTCTTTTCCATAATGTCGCACCTCTTTCTTCTGTGTTACTTTCCTATATTAGCCTTGAAAAGCGGCAATGTCAAATCCTTTTTTGCCGTTTCCGAAAACTTACGGTCAATGCCCGAGGCCCCGGTAAAAAAACGATGCAGACAGATTGTCTGCCTGCATCTTCGTCAAATGTGATGTCAAATGATATCCCGCCGCTCAGGAACCTGCTTTCCGAAAGAAGCCGCTCAGCCGATCAGACTCGTAAGCTCGGTGTACTCGTATCCGTGTGCCTCGGCAACATTCTTGTTCGTAAGCTTTCCGCAATAGCAGTTTACGCCGGTCGCGATAACCGGGTTCTTTTTGCAGGCTTCCTCGAGGCCGTCCTTCGCGATCTGAAGACCGTAACGAAGCGTTGCATTGGTAAGCGCGATCGTACTCGTTCTCGGAACCGCACCGGGCATGTTTCCTACACAATAGTGAACAACGCCTTCCTCGATGTATACGGGGTCGTCGTGCGTCGTTACGCGGCTGCTCTCGCCGCATCCGCCCTGGTCGATCGCAACGTCTACGAATACCGCACCGTTCTTCATCTCCGGCAAATACTTCTTCTTGAAAAGCTTCGGTGTCGAAGCACCGGGGATCAAAACGGAACCGATTACAAGGTCCGCGTCCCTAACCACGCGCTCGATGTTGCTGTCGGTCGAAACAAGCGTCTGAATGTGTGCGCCGAACATGTTGTCAAGCTGCTCAAGACGCTTCAGATTGACGTCGAGGATCGTTACATTTGCCCCCATGCCGACTGCAATCTTGCAGGCGTTCATGCCTACGGTGCCGCCGCCGAGGATCACTACGTTCGCCTTCGGGGTACCGGGCACACCGGCAAGAAGGATGCCCTCGCCGCCGAAGCGCTTCTCAAGGTACTTCGCGCCTTCCTGAATCGAAAGACGTCCGGCAATCTGCGACATCGGCGCAAGAAGCGGAAGCGAGCGGTCGGTTTCCTGCAGGGTTTCATAAGCAACGGCTTTCACTTTGCCGTCAAGGAGCGCATCCATCTGCTGCTTGTCTGCCGCGAGATGGAGATATGTATAAAGGATCAGACCGTCGTGGAACAGCGGGTACTCTTCCTCGAGTGGTTCCTTAACCTTAACCATCATATCCACAAGGTTCCAGACCTCGGCCGCATTGTCGATCAGCGAAGCGCCGGCGTCCACATATTCATTATCGGAGAATCCCGAGCCGACGCCCGCACCCTTCTCCATGTACACGTGGTGTCCTGCTGCCACGTAGGCCTTCACGTTGTCCGGCGTAAGCCCCACCCGGAACTCGTTGTTCTTGATTTCTTTCACACATCCGATCTTCATTCTGTATCCACCCTTCCGTTTATTTGATAAAGCCCCTTCTCCCGCGCCCCAAAACAACTCAATGGCGGAAAATGTGACGCCTTAACTGTCTACCATTGTACCAAACGAAAGCGGGCATGGCAATTCTTTTTTATTCCCGTATTCCCTCCACCCCGTCGCATTTTTCGATGGTGTCGATTGTTCCGTCCTCGTTATACCTGAATTCCGCAACGCATACGGAACGGTGGAACAGGCTGCCGCCCGGCAGTTCGTCGGTGTGGTAGAACAGGTAGGAGTGCCCTTTGAAGTCGCAGAGCCCTGGATGGTTCGTAAAGCACGGACCCTCTTCCATCAAAACGCCCTGATACTTCCACGGGCCGGTCGGTCCTTCCGCCGTCGCGTAGCCGAAATGCTCATTCCGCTTCTCGCCTTCCGCGAAGCCGGCAAATACCATGTAATACAGACCGTTTCTCTTATAAAACCACGGCCCCTCACCGTATGTCGTTCCGGTCATGTGGCTGCCCTTTCCGAAAGACTCGACGGTCATCGGAATCTTCTGTACGCCGACCTTCTCGTCGATGGAGATCATGTCCTCGTTAAGAAGCACGTACCGAAGCTCGGGGTTTCCGAAATAGAGATACGCCTGCCCGTCATCGTCGATAAATACGGTCGGGTCGATATCGTTCCAGTCGCCTTCATCAACAAGCGGATACCCGAGATCCTTGAACGGTCCCGTCGGGCTGTCCGAAACGCCTACGGCAATCGCCATGCCGCCGTTAATCTTGTGCACCGGACAGTAGAGGTAGAATTTGCCGTTCCGCGCAATACACTGCGGTGCCCACGCGCGGTCGTCCGCCCATTCGATATCATCGAGACTGAAAATCTTACCGTGGTCCGTCCAGTTCACCATGTCCTTTGTGGAGTAACATCTCCAGTCGAACATCGTGTAGAAATTGTTGATCAGCTGATCCTCGTCATGCGTCGTGTAAAGATACAAAGTGTCTCCGTACACCATCGGCGCGGGATCCGCCGTGTAAATGGACGTGATAATCGGGTTCCTGCTTTTTAATTCTGCCATTTTAAATCTCCTGTCTCTATATTATTTTCATCCTGCATTTTCTTTTTGAACATCAATACCGTTAATGCCATACACAGAATCTCAAACGGAATGATAATATATCCGTAAATCGTCTGAATCACGTTAACGGCAGTCAGAACCTTTTCCATACCCTCCCCGCGGGGGGCTGCAATGGATATCAGAACAGCATGAATGATCCGGAGCACGTAATCGGCAATCACAACCCACAGATATATCTTCCATAACATCGTGATATCCTCGGAATGAGGCTTTACCAGTTTCAACATGCTGACAGCAAAAAGGACTGACAATGCCAATGAGCCCAGAATGGCCGCATACGTAAGAATCAGGACCTTAGGGTCATTTGCATTCGTATTCCAAAAGAAAAATATGTGAATAAAACTCAGCACCGTCACGAAGATACCGAGAAAAGCCGTGATCAGCAATCCATCCGAATACTTCCGAAGCCGCAGCATCGTAACAAAATAAATGAGATAAACGGCCAATCCTATGTATGCGAGGATTCCGTTATTCTCAGCCAGAAATGCGACAAATCTGACCTTGGATTCACTCGGTTCAATTCCTCTTTCCTGATAATCATTCAGTACCTTATAGGCAATCTTAACAAGAAAGCTCTCGAGAAAATTGTAAACATACATCCCGAGAAACACCCACCAGAACAGCTTCAGTCTTTCATAAAACTTCTTGTCTACTACCATTTTCCCCTCCCTCTGACGTGTCCTTCCGACCGTCCCTATATATTTTAAAGCGTCTCCAAAAACGCGAGACTTCGAAACGTATGGTGCACTCTTTCCCGAAGGAACGCACCGACTGCGTTCGAAAGTTCCGTAAAGATCTCCTCGCTCAAAGTAAACCGGTACAGCTTCTCGGGCGGCGTCGCGGCAATAAACCGGATCGTATACCAGGCCGCCTCACTCAGGTTCATAAAATCATTGTCCGCAATGCCAAGCCGCAGTTCCTTATCCCGTCTCTCCTTAGCGGAATAATCGCTGCCCGCGCATTTCTTACACACTCTTCCGCCGGACCGCACGCTGAACACATATTCCGGCATGGTACTCCGGCACCGTACGCACTGCTCCGTCTCCGGCCCCTCGCCGTTCAGATAAAGCATCTTCAGTTCATATACGATCTTTGCTAGCTTCGGTCCGATGCTTTGATTCGTCAACGCCCGAAGCGACTGATATAAAAGCTTCAGAACTTCCGACTCGTCATTGCCCTCCTCCGTCATATATTCCGCGAATTCCAGCATGTAGCTGCCGTAACAGGTAAGTTCCACATCCTGCGTCAGCTCCGGAAAGAACTTTACTCCCTCAAGTCCGGTCACATTGTACGCCGAACGCCCTTCCACCATGCGAAATTTTGCAAACGTGAACGGCTGTGTGCAGGCAAGTAATGTACTCCCCTGCCTGCGCGCTCCGCGGGCAAATGCGACGATCTTCCCGCGCTCCTTCGAAAGTATCACCAGTCTCCGGTCATAGTCCCCTGACGGCGAGGTTTCCAAAACCATTCCCGTTAAGATTATCTGGTCCAATCCGTCAGGTCCTCCTTTCCGAATACTATCACCGCTCCGCGTGCCTCACGCCGCGTTCACGCAGCCCGCATTTTCGTTATTCGTCCTCGTCGTGGTTCACGTAGCCGTAATTCTTAAGCATGACATCGCTGTCGCGCCAGTCCTTCTTCACCTTTACCCACAGCTGCAGATTTACCTTGCAGCCGACCATCATCTCGATTTCCTTACGGGCGTCCTGTCCGATCTTCTTGAGCATCGCGCCCTGCTTGCCGATGATAATCCCCTTGTGAGAATCGCGCTCGCATATAATGGTTGCCTCGATATCAATCAGGTGTCCGCCGGGCCGCTCATGCATTTTCTCAATCGTTACGGCGATGCCGTGCGGCACTTCATCGGAAAGATTCCGAAGTGCCTTTTCGCGGATCATCTCGGCGGCAATCTGCCGTTCCGGCTGGTCGGTCACGGTGTCCTCGTCAAAGTACATCGGGCCCTCCTCGAGGTAAGAGAAAAGCACATCCATCAGGTGCGATGTGTTCTCGCCGCGGAGTGCCGAAACCGGGATCACCTCGGCGAAATCCATCTGCTTGGAATACGTTGCGATGAACTCCAGAATCTCTTCCTTCTTGACCGTGTCAATCTTGTTGATGACAAGGATGACCGGGGTTCCGCATGCCTTCAGTTTCTCAATGATATACTGCTCGCCCGCGCCGATGTAATTGGTCGGCTCGACAAGCCAAAGGATCACGTCCGCGTCGGAAAATGTGCTCTCGGCCGTCTCCACCATGAACTTTCCGAGCTTGTTCTTCGACTTATGAATACCGGGCGTATCAAGGAATATCACCTGTCCGCGCTCGTCCGTATATACCGTCTGGATACGGTTTCTCGTCGTCTGCGGCTTCGAAGACGTGATTGCGATCTTCTGCCCGATCAAACGGTTCATCAATGTCGATTTGCCGACATTCGGCCGTCCGACCAATGCGACAAATCCGGACTTAAAGTCCTTCTTCTCCATATTCTATCTCCTTTACCGCAACGTCTTAACAGAATCAAATAGTGCGGTTTCTTTCTTTATGCTGCTCTCGGACCCGAGGCACGCGATGTGCCCTTCGCTTAACGCCGCCTCGATAAGATCAGCCTGCGCGCGCAGTTTCTCAACCGTGACGCCGAGCATCTCATCCCACTTCTTCTGCAGGTATTCCGGCGTGATCCCGAGGAAATAATGGTTAAACGCAGCTGCCCCGGCTTCCTTTGCCGAATGCGGCCGGTCCAATACGCTGACCGTTCCGATCACGAACTTTGTCAGTTCCCGTTCGCTGAGATCGAGGTTTCGGACAAATTCCGGGATACCCTTGAACACTTCGTAAGAGCGTCCGAGGTTCGGGTCGCGATAGGTGTTCACCTGGAAGATTCCGTTGAAACTCGTGAACGCGCCCGAGGCACCGTACGCACCGCCTTTCACACGGATATTCTGATGGAGATATTCCCGGCTGATAATCCGGGCCAGTACAGGCAGAACGCCGCTCGGCTCAAATCCGTGCGCCTTATAGTTTCCGGCCTGCGCCACATAGTTTACCCTGCCGCTGAAGGAAATTGCCTCGTTCTTTCCGCTGAGCGGATAACCTCCGTCCCACGGAAGCACCTTCGCCGGCTCCGGAGCGCACGCCTCCTGATCCGGCACAAGCTTTTCAAGAAATCCGGGCAGGTATTCACATAACTTCGCAAAGCCTTCGTCGTCGACTGTCACCGCTATCTTCATCCGCTTCTTCTCAAGGACAAATGCCATCACGCCGTTCATATGACGGATCACTTCGTCCGCCTTTTCCTCGAAGTGGTTCAAAACATCATATAAGAATTCATACTGGCCGAGTCCGTTTGTCTGCTGCGCGTAATACTCCTGCGGCTGGAACGACGCCAGACAGCAGCTTTTCGCGAGCTTATTACCGCTGGAAATCATCCCTGAACGCATGCCGCTCACATCTTCCTGAATCACTTCACGAAGTCTCTTCTTGTCCGAGAAATCCGTCTCACGGATCATCTCCTCGAGGTATCCGAGCGCCGCCGGGATTTCCTCATAAAGCATCTTGACGTGATGGGCTTCGTAGCCCATGAATTTGCGGTAATCGTTCCCGTCACTGTAAGTATCTATGGATGAGCAGAGGTCTCCGACGTGAAGCGGGATTTCCTCATTGAGCGTCGCATAGTCATGCCTTTTCGTATCCATCCGAAGAAGCGCGGAACTGTAAAGTCCGAGATACGGCAATTCCTCCGCGGGAAGGTCGGTCGTATCGATAATAAGGCTCATGTAGACGATACCGTTGGTATCGGTGTTATAGTGAAGAACCGGCACGCCGTTCACTTCACTTTCGGTAACCGGATAAGATTTTGCGTCCTTACGGATATCGGAAATCTGCAGCAGCGGAATCTTCGCAAGTGTCTCCGGTGTATCGGGTGTCTCCTGATAAACACGGAGTCTTTCCGTGTCGGCAATCAGCTTTGCAATCTCCTCCTTTGAGAGCGATTCCTTATATGCCTGAAGCTTCTCTGCAAGCTTTCTCTCCTGCTCCTCGGCAAGGCCTTTCCGTCCCGTAACGGTAATGCGCAGCTCGTGCTTATGACTTAATAACTTCTCGCGGATGATCTGCTCATAAAAGTCCGTATCGAGAAACGCCCGGAGTTTCTTAAACATGGTAAGCTTCGGGCAGTAACGGAACGCCGCACTCTCGTCATGGAGCCAGCCGTCCATGATGAACATACCAAGACTCAGTCCTCGCCGTTCCCCTTCCACGGCACTTTCCCGCATGGTGAATTCCTTATCTTTGAGGAAGCCCATTAGCGCTGTGCGGCTGATTCCTTCCGAAGCAATCCTCTCCATCTCACGGAACAGAATCTCATAGAATTCATCCTTCCTGCTGACGTCCGCTCCTTTCGCGCATATGCAGATTGTTTCCTGCTTCAACAAATCTAAAGAAACGTATACATCCTTGGCGATTCCGGAATCAATCAGCGCCTGCTTTACAGGAGCTCCGATCATATTAAGCAGCGCATACAAAACCGCTCTGGTTCCCATGGTCCTGACCGGATCAACCGCATCGGCGACTATACCGAGACCGATGTAATCATTTTCCGCTTCCTCTTCGTCCTCTCCAAGCGCATACTCCGCCTGCTTTTCGAAGATACCGAGGGGCTTCTGGTCGGGGATTTCCGAATCCACCGCCAGATAATCGTAGGCGCTCAGGTACTCCTTATCGAGATAGTCGAGATAGTCATACATATCTGCATTTCCGTACAGATAGATAAAACTGTTGCTCGGATGATAATACTTCCTGTGGAAGTCTAAAAACGCTTCATAGGAAAGCTCCGGAATGCAATCCGGATCTCCTCCCGAAACAAATCCGTAAGGTGTGTCCGGAAGCAGTCCGCAATCGTGATTCGTGAAGAACACATCGTCCGGATCCGAAAAGGCACCCTTCATCTCACTGTACACAACGCCGTTCAGCGTGATCGGATCGTCCTCTTTCTCAAGATGGTAACGCCAGCCTTCCTGCCGGAACGCCAGCTCATTTTGATAAATATTCGGGTGAAGCACCGCATCCATGTAAACATCCACAAGGTTGCGAAAATCCTTATCGTTACAACTCGCTACCGGATAAACCGTCTTATCGGGGAACGTCAGCGCGTTCAGATATGTATTCAGCGAACCTTTTGAAAGTTCCACAAAAGGATCCTTGAGCGGATACTTCTGCGATCCGCACAGAACCGAATGCTCAATAATATGGGCCACGCCGGTACTGTCCTTCGGCGGAGTCCGAAATCCGATGGCAAATGTCTTGTTCTCGTCGTCGTTTGCAACGAGACAGATTCTCGCGCCGCTCTTCTTATGTCTCAGGACCAGCGCGTCGCTGCGGAACTCAGTAAGCCTCTCGCCGTACAGCCTCTCATACGCAACGTGCTGCAGTGTCCCCATGTCTCTCATCAATCTGAATCCTCCAAAATACTACTCTTTTTATTATCCCATATTTGCGCCTATTTATCAAGTGCGGAAGGGGGCGTATTCCTCTTGATTCAGCGTGTCGCCTTCCTTAAAACAGGCGGCATCCTCCCCTTTCGGACACACAAAAAGAGCAGCCGGTTACAGCTGCTCTCATTCGTCATTTACTCGTAATCATTTTCATCGCTGAAGAACTCGTCATCCGGAAGGAACCGGCGCTCGTAGCGGGCTTTTTGAACCACATACAGAATCAGGAACAGAACCATCAGCACGAACAGAACCGCGATCGTTCCGATCATCAGCTTATCCATGAAACTGCTTCCCTTTTCGGTCTTCGTCTCGCCGGAGTCGGTGCTCGGTACATTGGTCCGCGCCTCTACAACTTCGGTCGGCGTAGGCGTCTCACTCGGGGCCTCCGTCGGGGTCGGTGTAGGCGTCGGAGTGGGCGTCGGATTCAGAGCGACATCCTCGGTATTGAACCGCTGGAATGTTCCGTTGGTGAGATCCCACTGGAACCAGCCGACAAATCCCTTCTCGTCCTTCGCGTATATAATTGCGTATTCACTCGTTTCGGACGTAGTGAATGCCGTTACATCCGTACCGTTCAGACTCCGTGTGGTCTTCTGATAGCCCATCGGGATCGTTACTTCGTCATTGGCCTCAACAAGTACAAGACTCTGCTTCGGGTTATCGACTACCATATAGCGGTAAGCGGTTCCCTTTTCCGTATCCAGAATGTAGAGATTACCGTCGGAAAATTCGACGACCGTGTCTCCGGTAACCAGATTCTTAAGTGCATCAATCTTGCATTTCTTATATTCTACCGTTGTAGACTGCCAGATATCCGTCTGTTCGAGATACTTGACATCGGGCTTGCCGTTAACTTCCAGCTCCGTATCGCCTACCTTCGCCTTAACGGGCGGCGTCGGGGTCGGCGTGGGTGTCGCAGGCTTCGGCGTCGGTGCCTTTCCGCGGTTCACGATGATGGTATAGGTCTTGGTCGTGGTGCCGTCCTCGGCGGTAACCTTAACGGTAACGGTATTATCGCCTTCCTTAAGGCTGTTGTTGCCGGAGATTGCCACCTTTGCATTTCCGTCCTCAGCAGTCGCCGAAACCGTAGCCTTCGTAACGGTACCTGCAACGGATGCCGTGTAGTTCAATGTGTCCTTGTTGAACCCCGGAGAAAGATTCGTTCCCCCGATGGAGAGCGTCTTCAGGTTTGCATTATGGGATGCTTCCGGAACAGGATTGATAACGATTTTTCCATTGGAAACGGAAGCCGGTATATTTTCCCCGTTCTTCGAACCGACTTTTACGCTGATAACTTCAATCCATGTTCCTTCACTAGCAACACTCTTAGTGCTAAAAACAAATGTATAAGACCCCGACTTCACTGTCTTATTCATGAAAGAATCATCAATCAAACGAATCTGGTTTTCTTTAACCGTACAGTCTTGTGTAGGTCCTGAAACATATCCCAACTTGCTGTTATCAAACTTTATAGTGAAATCAATAGCGCCAAGTTCTACGGAGCCACTCACCTTAACACTCACCGTTACGTTATTTCCTACTATAACCGTCCCGCCGGAAACGGAGATGGAGCCGGACAGTCCTGCCACTGACTGCTGCGTCTCAAAGGGAATTATCAGCAGTACAAGCACAAGAAAAACCGCGAATTTTCGATATACTGTTCTCAAATAATGCATTGTCTCTTAACAGTCCTTTCAAACTACAGAGACATTATAATCTCTGCATGGTATTTCTCCCCAAAATAAACCTGCTTTGCCTTCGCAAAGCAGATTTATAATCATCCGATCACTTTCTCATAAACCTTCTCTTCTCCCGAAGGTTGTGTAATAACTGAGAGTCCCAACAGATGCCGCTTAATGAAAATGATATCGAACACATCTATTTCCTTATCTGAATTCACATCAGCCACTGTTTGCGCAAGACTATCGAGCTGACTGAGTTCCAAAAGGAATCTCTTAATCAGAATGATATCAAAAATTGAGATTTCTCCGTCTTTATCTGCATCCCCAATGATTATCACGGTAAATTCCTGATTAGGCGTTTTAATCTTGTATCCGGTTCCAATATAGCCATCTGAAACGACTTCATTATTGGCGTTCATTATAACCACATCGCCGCCTTCAAGAAGTACAAACTTGCTACGGAAATCAGCAATTGCGGTCTCAGGATTTACACCGTAGAGGAAGCCACCGTCAATCACATATGCGGTTTTAATGCTTTCCTTCACTACAACCGGCTCCAGTACCACAGGCTCCTGATTTGCGTTCGGATCAGTCGTTCCCGCATTAGGGTCGGTCGTTCCCGCGTTCGGATCAGTCGTGCCCGCATTAGGATCGGTCGTTCCCGCATTCGGATCGGTTGTTCCCGCATTAGGATCTGTTGTTCCCGCGTTCGGGTCGGTCGTTCCTGCATTAGGATCGGTTGTTCCCGCATTCGGGTCGGTTGTACCCGCATTGGGATCAGTCGTTCCCGCATTCGGGTCCTCATTCGGAATCGTTGCCTGTGTATCCGGCGGAACCACCGGTTCCTCACGGTATACGTTTATGACATACGTCTGGCTGTTGCCGTACGCTGCCGTAGAAACAACGTTGATCTCATTTGCCCCGACCTGGAGCGGAACGGAACCGCTGCCGACCTTGGTCGTTGTAGCAAGCGGAACTGCCTTAACCGTAACGGATTCGGTTTCTGCGCTTACAACGATGTCGTAAGAGAATGTCATATAGTCAAATGCAGGCGTAAGGTCATAGCCTTCCACCTCAAGACTTGCGAGATAAGGGTTCGGGTTCGCCGTGGAGCTTCCCTCCGGATAAGGAGCGTTCTCTTCCGGCATATTCTCGTAAACGGGAATCTTGAACTCGATAACCGTATCAAGATCAGGACATGCCTGCCACATGGTTCTCGCCTCGTTAGCGGGAGCCTGGATGTTGGTCATGTACTGATGCGTATACTTCTTGCTTGCCGCAACCGCGCCGGATACGTTGAACTTCTGATAGTAAAGGGTATCCTGTCCCTTAGCGATATAGTCACGGCCGATCATGATTGCGCCGCCGTACAGAGACTTCCAGCGGGTATTCCAAGGACGACAGGTGGTTGCATCCTTCTGCTTTGCATAAATCAGTCCATTCGTGATCGCGTCAGCGGTAGCCGTTGCGTAGGTGCCGAAATCGTAATAGTTATAATGACCGGGAGCCGTCTTGGATACGCCGGAGACGATCTGGCTTGTTCCCTTGGTTCCCATCTCCTGGATAACACGCGCAACAAGCATATCCGGGCTTACACCGGAAATCTTGGCGGATTCCAGGAATACATATGCATAGGTAAGCGGTGTTCCGCTGGTGGCTTCTACGGTATCAACACTGGTGATAACGCCCTTTTCATTGCGGTTAACCGTCTGCGAGGTCCACAGATACTCGCCCGGGATATTGCCGCTCATAAAGGTACCCTCAAGCAGCGCCTGAACACGCTCCAGGGTATGAATCTCTTCATTGTAGCTCTGACTCTCAAACTGGAACACTTCCGACTCGGTCAGGAAGTTTCTCGGATCCATAAAGTATGCTGTAGCAATTCTGTTCGCTGCTTCCCAATGGAAGCCGTCGAGTTTCTTGAATCCGCCGTCCTTATTGTCTGCGGTCTTCCATGTATAAGCAAGGTCATCGATACGCTTCCAGGAAGTCGGGCTCGTATAGTTTACAAGGGCACGCTGGAAAGCGCTCTCCTCGTTAACCGCAGTATTCCAGTCAAGACCGGTCTTGTCAGCGGTAAATACCCATGTCGGATGCTGGGAATGCAGGATCCGGAGAGACTCGATATAAGAATCCGGGAATCCCTGCGCCTTCATCTGCGCGACAAATTCCTCATCGCCTTCAGGAGTTGTATATAAGCGCACGAAATCAGCATAAAGCCAGCCGACTTTCTGCTCACCGTCAATCGTAATATTGCATTTGTAGTAGCCGTTCTGATAAGCAAGGGCTTCCACGCGGGTGCCGTTGATCAGCGTTGCGTTCTGGCCTTTCTTGTCCTTTACCATTGCATAGTTCTGGCCGGGGCCGGAGCGCACATTGATAACCGGAGAATAATCCACATAAGCAAGCTTCGGGGAGGCATATGTCTCATTGGCCGGCTTCGGGGTATAGATATCGATGTATTCCGCAAAACCGTAAGCTTCCGTCTGCGTTCCGTTGTTATCGAAACGGATTCTGTACCAAAGCTTACCGTCTGCGTACTTCTTCGTGCCAAGCAGCTCTACGATCGTTCCGTTCGGAATCGCGGCAACCAGCGCCGAGTTAGAACTTGCGTCCGCACGTGCATTCAGCGCAGTGGCTATATTGGCCGGTACGTTGATCTTACCCTGCTTGGACTTCGAATACGTCTGCTCACTGGCCTCCGAAGCTTGCGCGCGGTTAACAAACGCCGTACCCGGTATAAGCGCAAACAGAACCATGATCATGAGAACGGCTAAAAAACGTCGTCCCTTAAGTCCCATGTGATTGCCTCCTTTCCTGACAAAACCTGTAAGCTGCATGATTAATCGTTGTCCGTGTCGACCGTTCCCTCAAACACCGTAACGGCAGGGCCGGTCATGTAAATGATATCGTCCGCCTGATCGTAGCGGATCTGCAGGTCGCCGCCGAGCAGATGCACCGTTACTTCCGGGCCGGTAAGCCCGTTCCGATAACAGGCAAATGCAGTCGCGCACGCCCCCGTTCCGCACGCCCATGTCTCGCCGGAGCCTCGCTCCCATACGCGCATGGACACTTCGCGGTCGCTGATTTTCTTGACAAATTCGACGTTGACACCTTCCGGGAACATCGGGCTCTTCTCGATCGGCTCGCCGACCCTCTGAACCGGGAAATCACTGGTCTCATCGACCATGATCACCGCATGGGGATTGCCCATCGATACCGGGGTGAATTCCCACTCGCGCCCATCGGACGTAACTTTATAGGTGTCAGCCTTTTCTTTAACGATAAGAGGAAGGCTTTCCGGTCTCGTATCGGGATGTCCCATGTTGACCGTTACGCTCTCCACCAGATTATTCTTTACATGAAGGGATAAGTACCGGAGTCCCGCGGGTGTGTCCACCACGAGTTCGGTCTTGTCCGTAAGGCGGTGGTCGTAGACGTATTTGCCTACGCAGCGGATTCCGTTACCGCACATCTTGCCGAGGCTTCCGTCCGCATTGTACATTTCCATGAAGAAATCTGCGCGGTCACTCAGACGAATTAAGATCAGTCCGTCGCCGCCGATTCCGGTATGACGGTCACTCAATTTAACGGCAAGCGCAGGAGCATCCTTCAGATACTCCTTCGTGCAATCCACATATATATAATCGTTCGCACATCCGTGCATTTTCGTAAACTTCATACTCTCTCCGTTTGCGGATATTACGGCATTTTAAGTTTGGATATTTATTATAGCGTTTTTTAAAAGAATTGTCAAATATTGGCATTTATAAACAGTTTCTATCTGATAATCAGCCGTTTTATCCACCGGAAAATGTGACCGTTTCACCGCCCGCTAAGAGAATTCCACAACGCCTTTTCGCGGCAGATATATAGTTATCATAACATAATAATGTGAAGATGCTGTGAATTTGCCTTTTTGACAAAGGACGGGCGGAGGAAAGCCCTCCGCCCGTCCGGGTACCGGTCTCATTTACGCAAGGAAGCCGGTCCGAAATCCCGGACCGGCTTCTCGTTTCTTTGATTATTCAATTCCCTTTGCTGCAAGAAATTCAACAACATCTCCGATGCTCTTGATCTCATCCAGCTCTTCCGGCTGAATCTCAATGCTGTACTCATCCTCGAGTGCAGTAACCAACTCATAGAGATCCAAAGAATCAATCCGCAAATCCTCGCGGAATGTGGTCTCCTCCGTCACACCTGCAGTGTCAATTCCAAGCTGCTCTTCCATAATCTGCAATATCTTTTCAAACATACAAAATACTCCTTCTTACCGGGCAATTTACTGTACCCACAACGAATCATATTCCAAGCAATAACGTTTGTCAATAGCATTTTTCGTGGCGGGATTGCACCCCGAAAACCGGTTACTGAATTGCGTCCGGAACACCGTCGCCGTCCATGTCAACCGCATCATCATTGCCGGGGCAATCGTCGCCCATATGATGCGCGCCGCCCATCATTCCGTAGAATTCCTTGCCGACAACGTTCTTCTCGTTACGAACCTGCTCGATCAGCGTCGAGAGAAGCCTCCACACGTCACGGGAATGCTTCACGTTCTTAAGCTGAATGACATGCTGCGTATCCACGCGGGTGAACACTTCAACCGTTCCGGTTCCGAAGAACTTCTGCAGAAGAGTACGGCTCAACCGAAGGTCGACGATACGATACAGCAACGTCTCATCGTAACTCGTTCTGAAAAAGCCCTGCTGAACATACAGCGAGGTTTTAGACACCGAGTACTTGGTAAAGGAAAAAGGGAACCACATATGATGCTTTCGGTCTTTCCAGAGAATTTCTTCCTCAGGCATATCTTTCTACCTCCTCCGGCCGTCCTTCGTGACGACTCTACCATCATTATATAGATACCCTTTGCAAAAAACAAGTGGTATTAGGAATTTTCAAGGTATCCCTAAACCGTCTCACGGTACTTTCTGAGTCCCTCGATCAGGCGCTTCGTCCCCTCCTCGCAAAGGCTTCTCGGACACGCCACGTTCATTCTCAGATGATGCGCTCCGGCCGCGCCGTAGATCACGCCTTCCGTCACTTCCAATCCTGCCTTCTCACGAAGAAAGGCGGCTATTGCCGAGCTGTCTCCCGGCAAAGCGTTCACATCGATCCATAAAAGATAGGTTGCCTCTCCCGGAACAACGAACACATCCGGAACGGCTGCTGCCAATGTTTCGGCAACATACTTCCGGTTTTCAAATACATATTCCCGCATCGCGTCCAGCCAGTCTCCGCCGCGTTCGAATGCCGCGATCGCCGCCGGTACCGCGAAGCTGTTGGGTTCCGCCACCTCGTCGGTGTTGAGCGCGCGCCAAATCTTATGCCGGAGCACCGGATCCGGAGCATATACCGCCGCCGTCTGCAGCCCCGCGAGATTAAACGTCTTAGTCGGTGCGATACAGGTTATACTCACTTCTCTGCAGGCATCCGATACAGAGGCAAATGGAACGTATCCTTTTCCGGGAGCCGTAATGTCGCAATGGATCTCATCCGAGATTACGATTACATGATGCTTCTTCGCAAGTTCGCCGACCTTCGCGAGTTCTTCGCGCGACCAGATCTTTCCGACCGGGTTTTGCGGGTTGCAGAGGATCATAAGCGTTGTCTGCGGGTCGCTTAATTTACTCTCCAGATCCTCGTAATCCATCGAATAGCAGCCGTTTTCATAGCGGAGCGGGCTCTCGAGCACCCGGCACCCGTTATTGATGATACTGTTGTAAAAGGTATTATATACGGGCGTCTCTATAAGAACATTCTCATTGGGCGTTGTGAACTTCCGAACCGCTGAGGAAATCGCAGGAATGACTCCCGTACAGAACACAAGTGCATTCTCGTCCATCGTGAGTCCGTGCCGCTCCTGCCACCATTTCCGGTAAGCCTCGTTCCACCGTTTCGGCACATTGCCGTAGCCGAACACGCCGTGTGCCAGTCTTTCCGCCATGGCCTCACGGATTTCCGGAGCGGTCTGAAAATCCATATCCGCGATCCACATCGGAAGCCGGTCCTCGGGAACGTCCCATTTGACGGCATCCGTGCCCCGCCGGTCAATGAGAGTGTCGAAATCGTATTTGCCGTTCATAAAGTACCCCCTGAATTATTGTAAACCGCGGTAAAGCATTGCACTCTCATGCCTGCTTCGACCGCGGTCTCTGTCAGTTCCGTAACCATTCCGGACGATCGGATTGTTCTTTAATATCATTGCAGATGATCTTCGTTCTGGAAGGATCAATCTTATCCTTTTCGATGATCAGCTCGCCGATCTGCTCCGCACGGATCGTGCCAGAACCGGGATTGAATACACTGTCGATCTTCGACGTGATCTCGGCGTTCACATTCGAATATTCAAACGCAAGCGTCGTATTGATGAGCTTGCAGTTCTTCATCACGAGATTATCGATATAACACATGCCCTGCAGACTCTCGATCGTGCAGTTCACAAGCGTCAGATTCTTCGAATTCCAGCCGAGATACTCACCTGAAATGAAGGAATCGTAAACGGTGATATCTTCACTGTTCCAGAACGCATCCTTCGTTAAAAGCCGCGAGTTACGGATCACCGCACGCTTCACGCCGTCGAAGGAATAGTTTCCGTCAAGCGTAAGTCCGTCGATCTCCAGATCGGAACAGTTCATCGCGAAATAGTCGCCCTTTGCCACCGAAACATTATTCATCTTCACGTTGCTGCAGCTCCATACGGTCTCAAGGGCATTCGTGAACGCGACATTCTTCAGTATGATATTCGTGCTTCTGCGAAAATTCTTCGGCGCCTGAATGACCGCGTTGGTCACTTCGATATCTCTCGTGTACCACACGCCCGCACGCGCCATATCAAACCAGGTGCAGTCCTCCGCCTTTACGCCGTTACAATACCAAAGCGGGTATTTATAACGGAACAGCGACCCCTTCAGTTCGATATTGCTGCTCTCCTTAAGAGGCGACTCGCCGTGGTCGAAAACGCAGTCCGTCACCTTCAGATTGTTACTTCCGAAAAGGGCTCTCTCGCCCGTAAACAATTGCTGTCTGATCTCTTCCATAGTCATTCCGTGCGGCGTAGCCGCATTCCTTTCCTGCTTCGTTGATACTGTCATTATACAATGGCATTTGTCCGAAAAGTCAATGCATTATATTATCAGAATTATTAGATTATTCTATATGAGTCCGAGACTTCTTAAGACAAATACGAGCGCCGTGATCGTTACTGACGACATAAGCGTCGTTATCATGACGATTCCCGAGACGAGCTGCGCGTCATTCCGCATATTGCGTGCCATGATGTAGCAGGCCACGGTGGACGGTGAGGCAAGCATAACGGCGATTGCCACAAGTGCCTCATCGCGGAAGCCGAACCAGACGGCCGCCGGTACGAACAGAAGCGGCAGGAGCAGAACTTTGATGAAAGATGCAGTAAGCGTGAGCCCGAGCTTCTGGCGGCTCGAACGGAACTCGAAACCGGCGCCGAGGATGATCAATGCAAACGGGGTAGCAATTGAGGCGAAATTGTTCAGCACTTTCGTCGGGATCGCCGGAATTTGGATGCGCAGCAGCGCAAAAGGAAGCGCCAGAGCCACCGCAATGATCAACGGATTGGTTATGACCTGGAACAGAATCTTCCCGAAGGGGATCTTGCTCTCCTCTCCTTCGGGGCGCTTCGCATAGATTGTCAGAACGATTACGGAAAATGCGTTGTAGAACGGTACGACCGAGACCACCATCAAAGGCGCCAGTCCGGTGCTTCCGTAGATATTCGTAACAAGCGCGATGCCGAGAACTGCCGCGCTTCCGCGGAACGATGCCATCGTAAACGCGCCGATCTGTTCGCGGTTTTTGAGAAACAGTACCGCGCCGCCCCAGATCAGGAAGAACGCGGCACACGAAACGCCCATGCAGAAAAGCATGAACTTGATGTCGTAGCTGCTTCCGAGGTTCGATGTGGCGATGTCCGTGAACAACAGCACGGGCAAAGTCACGCGGAACGTGAACCGGTCGGCCGCTTCGGTAAATTTCTCGTCAAAGAATCCGAAACGCTTCAGTATGTATCCGATCATGATCGTGATAAATACCGGAAGTGTCGCATTCAGACTGAACAGAAAAGTATCCATGGATCCTCATCTCCGGAAGGTTTAATAACTGCTGATCTCGTCCTCGGAATCATCGTCCGTCTTCTCAATGGAGCGGATGACAACATAATAACTCTCGCCGTTATCAAGCGTTACCGGAAGACGCTCACCGACTTTATGGTGCAAAAGCGCCTTCCCAAGCGGCGATTCGATACTGATCAGCCCCTTAAACGGCTTCGCGCGGATCGTCGTAACAATCCGTACGACCATATCCTTTTCCGTGCGCTCATTATAAAGCGTAACCGTATTGTTCATGCCGACTTCATCATCGGCCGCGCTGTAATCGACGATATTGGCGGTCTTAATCATGTTCTCAAGATAACGGATGCGGCTCTCATTCATGTTCTTCTCACGCTTTGCCGCATAGTACTCGAAATTCTCGGAAAGGTCGCCCTGCGCGCGGGCCTCCTTCACGGCCTGAATTGCCTCTGGGCGTACCACAAGCTTCCGGTGCTCGATTTCCTTTTCTATCTTTTCAATGTCGCTTTTTGTAAGTTTATCGTACATGTTTTATCTCCGATTTGAATAGTTCTTCCTGCTCCCCTAATTATATCTGATGTGAAGGGGGGATTCAATAGAATTTTGCGGTACTGCCGTTTCCAAGCGGTCACTCGGAAGGCGTCTCCTTTTCCGTCCGAAAACGGCGTTCCTTCCTTGAAACTTTTCGGAAAATGCGCTATCATATCAGATGTGTGATTGTTCGCGTCAATCACTGCGAAACAATATGTATGGGAGGTTTCCGGAATGCCTGAAACTTTAAAAGAACGAAAAGATATTAACCCGCAGGATCTGTGGGACCTGACGCCGATCTACGCGTCGGATGAAGTATGGGAGGAGGAATTTGCAAAGACCGAGACGCTTGCCGAACAGTTCGCGGCTTATCCGGGAACACTCGGCCAGTCGCCGGAACGGCTCAGAGAGTTTTATGACCTTCTTTACAGTGCATTTGAAACGATTGAGAAACTTAACGGATACGCTTTTCAGCGCAAATCCGAGGACAACCGCCAGGATGCGGCTCAGAGCATGTATTCCCGCTCCGTTACACGTTATGTACAGCTGGCAAGTGCCGTTTCTTTCCTGGATCCCGAGATTCTCGCGCTTCCCGAGGACGTACTTGACAAGTACCTTGCGGCGGATTGCCTGCAGCCCTACCGTCATGTTCTTGAGAACACGATCCGTACCCGCAAGCACACTATGACCGCTCCTGAGGAAGCCATCATCGCTTCATTTTCGGAAGTTACCGGTTCGTTCGGTGACATCGCGGAGATGCTGACCGACGCAGACTTCACATTTGACGCAATCCCGAATCCCGAAAAGGAAGGGGAAACGATTGAGCTCACGGAGAGCAATTATATTCTGCTGCAGCGCAACCAGAACCGTGCCATCCGTGAAGCGGCTTTCCGCAGCTACTACAAGACCTACAAAGGACACAACAACACATTTGCGACGATGTATTCGACGCAGGTGAAATCGGATGCGGTACACGCCAAGCTCCGCAAGTATCCTTCCTCGGTTGCCTGGTCACTTTCCGCTAACAACATTCCGGTCAGCGTATATGACAGCCTTGTGGAGACCATCCACGAGTTCATGCCTTTGATGTACCGTTATGTTGCACTCCGCAAGAAGATGCTCGGTCTTGACGAGCTGCATTACTACGATGTGTATGCTCCTCTTGTTAAGGACGTTAACAAGAGCTATACCTACGAGGAGGCTAAGGCGCTGCTTCTTGAAGCGGTTGCTCCTCTCGGCGAGGATTACGTGAACATCGTAAAGAAAGGTCTTATGGACCGCTGGGTTGACGTGTATCCGAATGTCGGCAAATCCGGCGGTGCTTACTCCATCGGAACCCGCAAAGATCATCCGAACATTCTGATGAACTTTAACGGCACGCTCGACGATGTTTCGACGCTCTGCCATGAGATGGGTCACTCGATGCACACCTACCTGACACATCAGAAGCAGCCGGTACAGTACGATGATTACGCACTCTTCATCGCGGAAGTTGCTTCGACGGTCAATGAGAATCTTCTCATCGAAGCACTCCTCAAGAAGACCGAGGACCGCGACATGAAACTGTTCCTGCTGAACGAGTATATGGAAGGCTTCAAGGGAACGATCTTCCGTCAGACGATGTTCGCGGAATTCGAGAAGATCTGTCACGATCGCATCGACGCAGGCGAGGCACTCTCTTCGACCGCCCTGAATGACATTTACCGTAATCTGATCAAGCAGTACTTCGGTCCGGACCTTGTGATCGATGACGAGGTAGCTTATGAGTGGAGCCGTATCCCGCACTTCTACCGCAGCTTCTACGTATACCAGTACGCGACCGGTTATTCGTCCGCTGTGGCTCTCTCCGAGGCAATCCTTCATGAAGGTGCTCCCGCGGTGAAGCGTTACCTCGAGTTCCTGTCTCTCGGTAACTCCGTATACTGTCTTGACGCCCTGAAACACGGCGGCGTGGACCTTTCCACCCCCGAGCCGGTACGCATGGCGATGAAGAAGTTCGAGAAGATTCTTGATATGGCCGAAGCACTGGTGAATGAGTAAGATGAATTATTGATTGGACAAGAATTAAATCAGATTCTCTCCGAAATAGTGCACAAAATTTCCCCGGAATGCTTCACGAACTATTGATTTTTCTATTTGGTATGCTATACTTTTTGTATCGAACAAATCTCACGGAGGTATCACCATGGAGAATTTTGATATTCAGAAGATTAAGAAGTACTTTCCTCTTGTTGATAAGGCAACGGATAATAACGGTTTGATCACCTGCATTATCGCATACATTGTCGTTGCTTTTGTTGTCAGCCTTGTAATGGGAATCTTAGGAATTCCGGTTATTTCCTGGCTGATCGGTTCGTTGGTAGACCTTTGGGCGTTAATCGGTATCATTCTCGGTATCGTTACCTGGCTCGGCGCTCAGAACGGCGGAAACAGTAACAACAACGGAAACCAGCAGCAGTAAAGTAAACAAGTGATTTCTTGAGGCCGGCACAATGTGCCGGCCTTTTCATTTCAACCGAGTAATAAAAAACGCTTCATATGAAATCAAGGCATACAAAAACCCCGGAAACGTGATGTTTCCGGGGTTACTATTTCACTCACGAAAGATAGTTATTTCGTTCCGAAGATTCTGTCGCCGGCGTCGCCGAGACCGGGTACAATGTAGCCGTTCTCGTTGAGATGATCATCCATCGCGCCGATGTAAACGTCAACCTCGGGATGAGCCTCCTGAAGCGCCTTCAGTCCTTCCGGAGCGGCGATCAGGCACAGGAAACGGATTCTCTTAATGCCGCGTTTATTCAACATGTCAATTGCGGCGATCGCGGAACCGCCGGTTGCAAGCATCGGGTCAACCACAAAGATGTCACGCTCTGCGGCGTCTGCAGGCATCTTGCAGAAATACTCGTGCGGCTCAAGCGTCTTCTCGTCGCGGTACATTCCGATATGTCCGACTTTCGCATTCGGATTCATCCGGAGGATACCGTCGCAAAGACCGATACCGGCACGAAGGATCGGAACAACACAAAGCTTCTTGCCTGCGATTTCCTTAACCGTCGTCTTGCAGATAGGCGTTTCAATTACCTTGTCCGCAAGCGGCAGATCCCGGCTCGCCTCATAATAAATCAACATCGCAACTTCGTTAACAAGATCGCGGAAATCCTTGGTCGAAGTTTCCTTCATACGCATGATTCCGATCTTATGCTGCAGAAGCGGATGGTCCATAATAACTACTTTACCCATATACCTGTCCTCCAATCGCGTGATCAATGTCACTATGGAACAGTATACTCTCTGCGCAGGAAAATGTCAAAGCCATACGCCCCTGTTCGCAACATTTCTTCCCGGAAAAGCTTCCGAGAAAAGCGGATCTGTCCGGAAATAAAAAACTCCCCGGAATCAGGGAGCAGCACGTAAAAAAAACTCCCCGAAATCGAGGAGTACCACATAAACGAAAAAACTCTCCTAGAAAGAGGAGTAGCCCGAGCGTTGACCGCCGGGCTAATATTATATGAAAAAATCATTTGGAAATGTCTTATTGAGGAATGTTTCGTTTGTTTCTTTCTGAGCCTTATTATAGCGGACATATTTTAGGATAGTATTTCGGCTTTGTAAATAAAATGTGAATATTGGGGGATTTTTCACTTTTTTCAAAAAGAAAAATGTGAACGATTATTTTTCTCGTTCACATTTTCGTTAACAAAGTCATTTATTACCGCTATTTGCAGGGGGTACCCCAGGATATTCTCCTTATACGCCTCCGATCGGTTTCACTTTCTTCTTTTTTCGGGACGCCCTGGGGCCTCTTTTAGAGCTCACATACGCCATCAGATTCAGTAAGGCACAGATCAGCCAGAGGACTACCGTTGCGTAGCGTACCCACTTCCCGGAAGGAGCGTTGATATACTGGAAGGACCAGATCAAAGCATTGGTCGTGGCAATTCCAACAGTAATGAGATTGATAAACGCCAGTCTGCGTCCTCTTTCAATCTCCGGCACGCGGGCAAAGTCGAAGAAGAATTCAAGGCCGTCTTCCTCGCGGGATACGCCGTCCCGTTCGATCATCTTCTTCTCGTTGTACGCACCGTACATGACACCGTGCGTGTTCAGAATGCCGGCGCACAGCGCAAGTCCCATTCCGCCCGTTTCCGACTGCGCGGCTTTGCGGTCGGTCTGGAACATCGGCGTCCAGATTTCCGCCAGTTCCGTGTTATTGAGCGGTTCGGTCTTGTTCCAGATGGAAAATCGCATCTCTTCCTTTTCAATCACGATCGTACTGTCCGGATCTCCGTGACGGACGGCGTTCGACACAAGATTGTCAAGAACCATCTCCATCAGCGCGGCATCGCAATTCACGACAAGCGGAGTCTTGTTTTTAAAGAGGACGTTCATCCCCTTTGCCGCCATCATGTCCGAATAAGATGCGCAGACCTTCTCGGTAAGCGCGGTCAGATCGACCTCGCTCTTGGTAAGTGTTACCTTATCATCTATTACGCGCGTGTACGTGAGCATCCGGTTCAACAGTTCGTTCATGGACGCACTCTCGCGCGTCAGCACGCCGAGATAATGCTCCTGCTTCTCCGGCTTGCAGCCTGTCGCCAGATATTCCGCCGTGTTGTTTACAACTGCCACCGGCGTCTTCAGTTCATGCGCCATGGCATTGATGAACGTGTTTCGAAGCCGTTTGTTCTGCGAGCGTCTCCGTTTTGCTTCAAACCAAAGGATCATAGCCGCGAAGGCAAATGCCTGCCCGAAGGCAATGAGCACGAGAATCACCTGCTTTGCCTTGTTCCATGCGATCCGTTTGATATCGAACAGAAGGAACATCGCTCCTTCGGCTCCTCCCGTGCTTCCCAGGGAAAGCGATCTGACCGCGGACATGGTTTTCGCTCCGTCAAACCCATAACCCAGAGTTGCCGGCAACACTTCATCAGTGCCGAAACTTACGATATATGCTTCATAACGGGATTGCCGTTCAATATCCGTCCAGTACTCCATTAACCCGCTGAGTCTCGGGCTCTGACGGAATGCGACGAAATGCGTCTCATCGTCAACCCACTCGATTGGGTCCCCGTTCGCATTTACGTCTTTAAACTCGTCCGATCGTGCTGTCGTCGGCAGTGTCCATGTGTAGTCATCCTCTTCTCTGTAATCTGCCGCCTGTAAAACAAAGGTCTTCTTGTCGAATTCACGGTCTCCCCGGCTGTCAGAGAACGCCCAGTCGCCGCAAAACAGGGTTACCTGTGTCAGCGCAATCGTTCCGTCTTCGGCTTTCCGACCGCGGAAGCTGCTGACGGTCGGGAGGATACGAATCGGCAGATCCCGGTCCTTTTCCATATAGTCAAGAAAAACCCGGATACTGTCCTCCGTCATGTATTCCGTAAGATTCCAGACTGTCTCCCGATATTCCTTCTTGGAAATATCCGTACATTTTTCGTTGTAAAGAAGAACGACATCTCCTTTCAGAAACATGCAGGAATCTCCGTCCATGCCGAATACCGCTACGGCAAATTCATCCGCATAATCCGGATCATCCAAGACCCGTTTACGCCAACTGTCAATTTCTTCCACATAAGCCGGAAGTCCGCATAATAACGGAGATTCCCCTTCTATAGGTCTCACATTGAGCATCAGTTCCGTTTTATACTTCTCAACCTCCGCCCGGACCGCTGCCTGCTTGCTTCGGTACAGAAAAAAGCATACCGCCGCAATTGTCAGAACCGCGATCAGTTCGATGATGATACAGGTTTTTAAAACATCACGTCTTCTTCTCTTTCGCTTCATAAAAATCCCCACTCTCACTGCGATTTACGGAACGAAACGATACCCTTCCTTGATAACGGTCTCGATGTGGGAGCCCTGCTTTCCAAGCGCTTTTCTGAGCTTCTTGATGTGCGTATCGACAACGCGGTCGCTGCCGTCATAATCCATGCCCCAGATCCGGTCGAGAATCTGCTCTCTCGTAAGGATCCGTCCTTGATTCGCCATAAAATAGCGAAGCAGTTTCAGATCAAGCGCCGGCAGCTCTATCTCTTCGCCGTCCGCCATAACCTTTCCGGTCAGCGTGTTGACACTGAGACCCGGCGCCGCTATGACCGCATCCGTCATGGCACGTCCGCCTGCACGTTCAAGGATGGCCTTGCATTTGGCCACCAGCACCGGCAGGGAGAACGGTTTCACGATATACTCGTCAGCACCGAGCGCGTAGCCCCGAAGCTGGTCCTCTTCCTGGGCACGTGCCGTCAGGAATAAGATCGGTACATCCTCCTTTGCCCGGATACGGCGGCACACTTCAAAGCCGTTCATCCTCGGCATCATCACATCGAGAAGCACAAGCCGGAAGTCCTGTTCGCAAAATGCGTCCCACGCCTCCGCTCCGTTCGGGACTGCCGTGACCTGAAATCCGTTGTCCTCAAGGTAATCGGTCATGACCTCACGCAAATTGTCATTGTCCTCAGCCAGCAGAATTCTGCACATCGGCGTCTCCTTTCCGGGTTGTTTCGTTCCTTTGTGATGTTAAAATAGCATGCGGATGTGTACTCCGTATGTCACTTTGAAAAAAGGGGCCGCAAAATTTGCAGCCCCGGATCTTATCCTATTCGGATGCTTTTTTGAGTCTCCCGTAATACCATAATCCGCAGAACAGTACCACTGCCGACGCAAACGTTGCTCCGACCAGTACCGGTCTTTGAAACAGGGCCCCGCTGTATCCGATGAATACCGGCGCCGCACCGAAGAAAAGCGCCGCACTCGTCACTCCGAAAGCCGCACCCATCCGTTTCGGAAACAGATTGGCCATCGCCGTCAGCGTGATCGGCATTGTCATATTAAAGAAGAATAACGCGAGAAGCCCGCAGATCATACTGTCAAAAGCCGGATAGAAAAGCACCGCGGCGATTACAAGCGACGTGACCGAGGTCCTCTTCCAGCCGAGCCGGTCCCCGATGATACCGCCGCACGCCTTTCCGAGCACGACTGCTGCCACCGCCGCAAGCCCGGTATAAAAGCCGCTCTTCCAGGTAAAATTCATCACCATCCCGAGGCAGCTTCGCACGCACACCGTAAGCAGCAGGCATACTACGATCAGATGCTGCTCGCTCGTGAGCTCCGGCAGCCCGAAGATATGCTCACATTCGGCATTATCGACCTTGTAATCGCGCCGGATCTTCCGAAAAAGCCATATCAGAAGAAGTGTTCCGGCCGCGAGCGCCCCCGCAAGGCACGGGATCAGATACCCTTTATGATACCACTGAATTCCGAGATACAGTCCCATCGCGCCGGTGGAAACGTAAATGCCCGAAAGGGATGCTTTGCCTTCCGATACGTTCAGCACGTCGACTCCTCCGCCGACATGGAACAGCGCATTTCCGACCCCCGCAACAATGCACGCCGGGAAAGCGCACATACGGAAGGCAAATGCCACGCCGACCAGCACGCATCCGAGAGCTGAAACAAGCGCGTTACGGTTCAACTTGTCCGCGATCATTCCGAACGGAAACTGCAGGACAAATGCGAAGAAATCGTACGCAAGCACCGCAAGCGCTCCATACCGCGCAGGGTAACCGGAGTTCATCAGGACGCCTGTAAACAACACCGCGCAGGACATATCGACCAGTGCATGAAGCAGACTGTATACGCCGGTGATCGTAATCTTCTTATTCATCCTCCGACAGTCCGTCCTTCTTTATTTCTCCGTCAAGCAATCGCATTTTCCGAAGGGCTGCCTCTGTCTCGGGTGAGCTGGTCTCTGCTTTTTCTTCTATCTGTACCGGCTGTCCCCAAAGGGTACCATTCGCGATAAGCAAAGCCATGTAATAAAAGAGCGCTCCGCAGAGATACCACCAATATCCTAAAAGCAGCAGACCGAGAACCGTCAGTTCATCCGGCATCCGTTTCTTCAATCGTTCCGGCTCTTTACGAAATATGATATGGTCTCCGATCAGCATCACAACCCACGCCAGAATGGTGATGCACGCCAGATATAACGTCCAGTCAGGAGTCCGGCAGCCCGTGTTCCTAAGGATACCTGCGAGGTCCCAGCCGAACAAGTGCGTGAACAGATTGCCGTCTTCAAAACTCCCCCGTATGGGAATCCATACCGCTACGGAAGCAACAATCCAAAATACGACACACACGAATTCACCCCACTTCGGGCTTTCGACGTCTTTGCCTCTTACATCATCGAGGAAAATCTGTGCGCCCTTCTTCAGCGCTTTCACATAGGTCACCAGTCCCACAATGATACCGCTCAAGATCAGCCCGCCAAGTAAGGAAATGATAACGTCTACATGTTCCGAAAACTTGTGCGTACGCTGGGCTTTCGGATGAATCAGTCTCCATAAAAGGAGACAAAGCCCGACCAGCAATACTATGAATGTCACAACCGAAGTGATTACATAAATATATAGCGCCAGCATAAACGGTAAGAGAAACAGCAGTCCTCCCGGATTCGCCACGTCCGCAAAGCAGACGCCGGTCATGACCGTAAGAAGCCCCATAAAAACGGCTATGACCATATAACCTCTTCTTGTTTTCATCTCAATCCTCCCAATCATAAAACCATTAAAGTGCCGATATCAGTTCCAAAACCACCCCGGTTCCGTAAGAAACCGCATTCAGGATAAGAGACATCTTAAAAGGATTCATCGGCGCATCCGTCAGCTTTTTTTTATAGAGTATCCCCTCCGTCCAAACAACAATACATTCCATCAAAAAAAGAATTCCCCGAACGAGAGGCACACAAAGCGACGTCCTCACCAGCCAGAACAAGATTGTCACAACAATCGGATTGGTCAGGCAGTTTACCTCAAAAACCGTCCGGACATTCTTCCTTCCCCGTACCCCAAGGGCCAAAGCAAGCGGAATCTCGATCGCAAGCGTTGCAAGAAGATTATAGGAAATGGTTCCGATATAAGCGCGAACCAGCTCATTTTCGGCAAGAGCCCCCATCATCCTTCTCCCTCTTCCTTCTTATGCTTCAGATCAGCCTGCCGGATTCCCTGAAAAAACGAAACCATGCCGCAAAAAGACTGAAACAACTCTTCGTTCATCAGACTCTCCGGCATGGTTTCCTCCGTTTCAAGCAGGTTCCCCTGCAAATACTTTATACTATTTTACCGAAAAAGCGTAAACCGTGCAATAGTCAAACGGAACATCCGCATCGAAAATGCTCGACTCAAATGCAGGCGTATTGCATGCATTCGGGAAGAACTGCGTCTCAAAGCAGATACCGTGACGGCGGTCATACTGCGCGCCGTCCTTGCCGGTTTCCTTTCTCATGAAGTTACCGGAATAAAGCTGCATACCGGGAAGATCGGTGTAAACTTCCATGAAGCGGCCGCTCTTCTCATCGTAAAGGCTTGCAACAAGATCCATCTCATCCTCTTCGATATCGAGGTTCAGTACATAGTTGTGGTCGTATCCGCCTGCCAGTTTCAAAGGCTCGAAATCAGCATTGATGTCCTTGCCGACCTTCTTAGGCGTACGGAAATCCATAGGGGTTCCGGTAACATCCATAAACTCGCCGGTCGGGATCAGGAAACGGTCGGTAGGCGTGATCTTGTCGCTCTTAACCCATACTTCCTGGTCAAGGATATCTCCGCTTGCCTGTCCTGCAAGGTTGAAGTAGGTGTGGTTCGTCAGGTTGATGACGGTCTTCTTATCGCTTACCGCAAAGTACTCGATTGCAAGCTCGTTGTCATCGGTTACGGTATAGGTTACGGTCACGTCGAGGTCTCCCGGGAAACCCTGCTCGCCGTCGGGACTCATTCTCGAAAATGCGATGCTCGTGCTGTCCTCATCGGTAAATACTTCCACGTCATACATCATATGATTGTAACCTACGGGGCCGCTGTGCAGGTTGTTGATACCGTTGTCATTTTTCGCAAGTTCATAGGTCTTGCCGTCGATTTCGAACTTGGCGCCGCCGATACGGTTCGCGTGACGGCCGATAAAGGAACCGAAACCGCAACCGTTGTCCTCATAACCGCTTACATCGTCATATCCGAGAGCAATATCCTCGATCTTACCGTTGCGGTCAGGCACATAAATACCGACGATCAATGCGCCGTAGTCACAGAAGGAAACCTTCATGCCGTTCTTGTTCTCGATGGTGTAAAGAGTGGCCTTCTGTCCCTCCTTGGTCTTTCCGAAGCTCTGCTTCACAATACTCATAATGAAACCCCTTTCTCCGGCTGCGCCGGACTATGATTTGAATGCCTGTAAATCTTTAACTAACGGGGCAACCAGTTCTGCCGCCCAGTCCCCTTTGTACCAATAATACAGGAAAATGATACTAAACGCAATCAATAAAAGCCTTAAGAAAACGAACACGCCGGTCCATACGCGGAAGAGCTGCTTCTTCGTCTTGTGCCGGAAGAAGAGCATTCCCGACAAGGCTCCGAACGCTCCCAGAACGGACCACAGAAGAAGCTGCGATTCCGGTGTTCTCCGTTCGCCGTGAACGGCCTTCTTCTTGTCCTCGCCGTATTGAAAGAAGGCGTTGCAGTCAAGAAGAAACAGAATCAGGAAGAACATGATTGCGATCAATGTCATGGCGTCCTCCGGGCTTTGTAATCGTCGCGATTTTATTAAGGCGTCAGTCTTGCCGGTCCGCGGAACAGGAACATGGCTTCCTTGATCGGAAGTCCGAGAAGCAGCATCGTAAGACGGTCTACGCCGATACCGAAGCCGCCGTGCGGAGGGCAGCCGTACTTGAAGAACTCAAGATAGAACTTAACGTCGTTCGCGAGTCCCTTTTCCTCAGCCTGTTTCTTAAGGACCTCATAACGGTGCTCACGCTGTGCGCCGGTGGTGATCTCAACGCCGCGCCATATGAGGTCGTAGCCCTGCGGAACGCCGTTCTCGTCGCGCATATGATAGAATGCTCTCTTCTCCGCGCTGTAATCGGTAATGAACAGGAATTCGTGATTGTAATGCTTCTTAACCCACTCGTAACTGAGGTGCTCCGCCTCGGTCGTCAGGTCGCCCTTCTCCTCTTCGGGGACGGTGTAGCCGTACTCCTTCTCAAGGGCGTCATAAAGATCCGCAAGCTTTACTCTCGGGAAAGGCGTCGTCGGAACGATGATCTCCGCGTCGAAATCCTCGGTGGAGAACGTCTCTTTGATCTGCTCGCCGTACTGTTCCTTTACCTTCTTAAGGGCGCTCGTCAGAAGCTCTTCCTCAAATTTCATAACATCCTCAAAGGACTCAATGTAGCTGAACTCGATATCGAAGCAGGTGAACTCGGTTGCATGCTTGCTCGTGAAGGATTTCTCCGCACGGAATACCGGTCCTACTTCGAAATAACGCTCAAAGCCGCTTGCCATCGCCATCTGCTTATAGAACTGCGGGCTCTGCGCAAGATAGGCATTCGGAAGATTGTAGCTCGGGAAATAATCCAGACGGAATACGTCCGCGCCGGACTCGGAAGCGGCACCGATCAGCTTCGGGGTGTGTACTTCGATGAAGTCGCGGTCAAGCGCAAAATCACGGAGTGCTCTTACAAGCGCGGTCTGCGCCTTGAACATCAGCTGGTTGGCATCGGTACGAAGGTCGATCCAGCGGTAGTCGATACGCTGGTCGATCGAAGACTTCTCAACGGCAGCCTTCTTCTTGGTCGCGGGAATGTACTCTCTCGCGATCGGAAGCGGAGCCGCGATCGAATCTACCTTGATCGAGGTCGGGATGATCTCCACGCCGTTCAGCTTTACGAAATCGCTTAACTGCACGGTACCGGTGACAAATACGACCGAGTCAAGCGTGATCTTCGCTAATTCGTCCGCCCAGTCGGGATGCAGTTCCTTCTCGATCGTCACCTGTACTTTGCCGGTGATGTCCTTCAATACGAGGAACGCCATTGACTTTCCGTCACGCCAGTTCTCGGCAAATCCTTTTACCAGGACTTCCTGACCGGCATAATTCTTTACGTCTTTGATCTGAATTCTGTCCATTTTCCTATCTCCTTATGTTAACAGCCGCGCAGTCTGTCTGTGCCGCTGCCTTTTCACGATGTAACGAAGGTCCAACCGCCTTCTTACCATTTTCCATGCCCGTTTTTAGCGGATACGCTCTGCAAGCTTGCTTACCGGAACCGATTCCTGCTCGCCGGTTGCCATATTCTTAAGCATGACGCTCGAAGCGGCACGCTCCGATTCGCCGATGATGGCGGCGTACGGGATGCCGAGGCGGGCAGCGTATTTCATCTTCTGCTTCATGCCCTTCTGCTGATAGTAAACATCGGCCGGAATGCCTTCGCCTCGTACCTTTGCGGCAACCGCAATCGCCTCGTTCATGTCGTCCTCGCCCATCGGGATCACGATAACCTTCGCAAGGCTCCCCGCATTACTCTTTACAAGTCCGTTCTCTTTCAGCTGATAGAACAGACGGGTCAGACCGATGCTGATACCGATGCCCGGAAGCTTCTGGTCGGTATAGTAATCCGCAAGGTTATCGTAACGGCCGCCCGAGCAGATACTTCCCATGCTCGGATAATCATTGAGCATTGTTTCGAAAACCGTGCCGGTGTAGTAATCAAGTCCTCTTGCGATCGTCAGGTCGATGCGGAAGTTCTCCTCCGCGATGCCGAAGCGGCGAAGGTATCCGATAACTGCCTCCAGTTCGGCAACGCCTGCCTGGTAGCGCTCATCGGCGATGTTCTGCGCCTTCAGTGCCGCAAGTACCTCATCGTTGCTGCCCTTGATCGCGATAAATGCAAGGATTCTTTCGATGTCGCCTGCTGCCACGCCGAATTCCTTCAATTCTTCGTTGACTGCATCCTTGCCCATCTTCTCGAGCTTGTCGATGGTCCGAAGGATGTCTCCGATCTTATCGGCATAGCCGAGCTCGCTGAAGAATCCGTTCAAAACCTTACGGTTATTGAGGCGGATCGTAAAGGAACCGAAATCCAGTTCTTTAAATACCTGGCAGATGATCGCCGGCATCTCGGCGTCATACACGATATCGAGCGAATCAAGTCCGATCACGTCGATATCGCACTGATAAAACTCACGGAAACGGCCCTTCTGCGGACGCTCACCGCGGAATACCTTGCTCATCTGGTAACGCTTGAACGGGAACACGAGATCCTGCTGGTGCTGCGCCACATACCGTGCAAGCGGCACGGTCAGATCAAAGCGGAGCGCGAGGTCGGTGTCTCCTTTGTCGAAGCGGTAGATCTGTTTCTCGGTCTCGCCGCCTGCCTTTGCGAGAAGCACCTCCGAAAGCTCGATCGTCGGGGTGTCAAGCGGCAGGAAGCCGTAGCGCTCGTATACGCCGCGGATGGTATCATACATGCGGTTAAATGCAATCTGGTCCTCCGGCAGGAGTTCCATAAAGCCGGGCAGAATTCTCGGCTGTACTTTATTGTTCATTGGCCTTCCTCCTTAACTTTTCCTGATTGTAAAGTCCGAGTTGCTGCTCCATATCGATGAGCACCTTAACCTGCTCAAACTCGGGCTTATGAACGACCGAGAGAAATGCGAGGAAAACCCTCATATCATACTCCCGTACATCTTCTATCATCATTTCAATTGCGGCATCCACCGAGAACGCCGCCCGGTAAGTCCGGTTGCTGACAAGGGCGGAGAAAACATCGCAAACGCGGAGAATCCGCGCGCCGAAGGGAATTTCTTCGCCCTCCAGATGGTTCGGATAACCCGAACCGTCATAGTTCTCGTGGTGGCACGCGATATAGGATATGATCTTCTCGGAATACACCTGCTCTTTCCGGAGCAGTTCGTTGCCCATGGCCGGATGCATCCGCACATATTTCGTATGCTCAACGCCGAGCATGTTTTCATCATGCGCGTACAGCTGCTCAGCGAGTGTCAGCTTGCCGACATCATGCAGCATTCCGGCGATACGGATGTCATTGCATTCCTCTTCGGAAAGTCCGAGTTCCTCCGCAACCAGTCCGGAAAGCATGCTGACTACGCGGGCATGCGAAAGGAACCCCTGCATATCGCTCTCGCGGGGGATGTCATTCGCAACTCTTCTGATCAGTTCGATTTCTCTCGAAAATTCCATATTCTTCTCCGAACATTCGGATTCCGTGATATATACCGAAACTCCTGTTCCGGCCGGTCTGCCGGCACGCGTCCGGCTATAGTGTATTATTTGCCATAAACTCGCGCTTCCGTTCGATCATTTCATCGATACGAGCGATATAATCGGTAAGGCTCTTCACATTTTCCACCCGCTCGATGCGATCCTCGCCGTAAAATACGAATTTGCTCATCGCACCTGCGCCTGCTGCCAGGATAGTCTGTTTCTCCTCCATGATGAGGATGTTGTAAATGCCTTCCCTGCCGGGGCGCGCATACCCGACGTTCTCGAGGTTCTCCGCCATGTTCTTCTGGCGGTAGAGGTAGTACGGCTTGTATCCGTGCTCCGCTGCATAACGGATAGTCCGCTCGAGCATCTCCGAAACACCGGTTGCCTCCATGCCCTCGTAGCGGTCCTTCTCGGTCGTAAGCCGTGCCGCGCGCTTCAACGCAAGCGTGTGAACCGTCAGGTTCTCCGGGTCAAGTTTTTCAATCTCGGAAAGTGTATAACTCACATCGTCCGGGTTCTCCCCGGTCAGTCCGATGATGATGTCCATATTGATGTTGTCGTGGCCGCATGCGCGTGCCATGGCAAATGCGTCTTTGATCTGTTCCGCCGTGTGGCGCCGGCCGATCACGTCGAGCGTCTTCTGGCGCATCGACTGCGGGTTGATGCTGATGCGGCTCACGCCGTATTCCTTTAGAATTCGCATCTTTCCCTCGGTCACGCTGTCAGGGCGTCCCGCCTCCACCGTATATTCGAGCACTTCGTCCATCGGCAGGTACTTTTTCACCATACAAAGCAGTCTCTCCAGCTGCGCTTCGTTAAGCGCCGTCGGGGTGCCTCCGCCGATATAAACGGTACTGAGTCTCTGCTTCGGTCTGCAGGTACCGAGGAATTGAATCTCTTTCTCGAGCACATCCAGATAGTCGTCCGCCAGCTTCCCGAATTTGGAAAGCGGATACGACGTAAACGAGCAGTATGCGCAGGTCGTCGGACAGAACGGAATGCCGATGTAGATGCTGTAGCCGTTTTGGTAATCCATCCCCGAAAGGATTTCATGCTCGCGTTTTGCGATCGTAATGCTCGTCTCGATCTTCTCTTCGCTGCAGCAGTATTCCTCGCGCAGATGCGCTCTGATCGCGTCTTCACTCTGCCCGTCCGTGATTGCCTCATAGACAAGCTTGGTCGGTCTTACACCGGTCAGGATTCCCCATGGGAGCCCGTGCCCGGTTTCCTTTGCGAGCACCTTATACACTTCTCTGGCAACACTGTTCCGAAATGCTTTTCTCTCCGGGTCGACATGGTCCGCGTCAGCGCGTCCGATCAGCTCCCCGCTTTTATAAATGCGGATACGGAACCAGTCTTCCATCAAAAGCATACAGAACGAATAATCGTTGGCGGCGTTACAGGAAAGGATCAGCGGGTCCTTTTCCTTCTCGAACACGAGCCGCATCGGCTCATCTTCCGCCTCGTAATGGTTGACCTCAAAATCAGCTCCCGGAAGGAAAGCGCGGATCAGCGGGCGCATTTCCTGCTCATAGTCCCTGCCGAATAGATTGAGTTCCACCAATGTATTCATAACGTCCTTATTTCTTCTTCCAAGTATAAAGATTGTAGCGCTTCTCGTAACCGATGTTGGTCGCGGGACCGTGGCCCGGAAGCACAACGGTCTCCTCCGGAAGTTCGTAAAGCACTTCCGTGATTGCCTTCAACAGTTCCTCATTGCTGCCGGTCGGAAAATCCGTCCGCCCGACGCTCTCCATGAAAAGCGTATCGCCTGATACAACAAGGCCCTCAGCCGGGAAGAAGTAACTGTAACTCCCCGCCGTATGTCCCGGCGTATGAAGACAGGTAACATACATGCCGGCGATCTCAATCAGATCACCGTTCTGCACGAACCGTTCCGGTTCAATCCGGAACACGTCCAAATCCGGATAACTCTCCCGGAATATGACCGGAAGCACCGCATCGATATCGGAAAGAATCTGCTTCTCCTCTTCGCCGGCGATCACAGGGATTCCGTATTCCGCCTTCAGATTCCGAACGGCTCCGACATGATCAAAGTGCCCGTGCGTCAATAAAATCGCCACCGGCTTCATTCCCATATCCCGAACGGCATCCTTGATCGCCTGCGCATCGGCGCCCGGATCGAAAATCAGAAGCTCGTCCGTCTCCGGATTGCCGATCAGATAGCAGTTCGTCATAAGCGGTCCTACCGCAACAGTCTTAACTCTATGCATTCTGTGCCCTTTCACCCGGTGGTACGCTCAATGTCGATTACATTGGGCTCCGCTGCAATCCGGTTGATGATTGCCTTTAACTGTTCCTTCCCGTGGATGGCAAATGAGACGTTGATCGTGCTGACGTCGTTCTTGCCGGGTCTCGCCGAGATGGAGTTGATATTCACTTTGTCTTCGCTCAGAATCTTCATGACGCCGAGCAGTACACCGGGATTATTGCGCGCAAAGATACGGATTTCCGCATTGTAAATGCGGTCTTCCTTCTCGCTTGCATCCGCATTCCACTCCGCATCGATCAGACGGACTTTGTCGGACTCCGGCAGATGGATCATATTCACACAGTCGGTCCGGTGGATTGTCACACCGCGGCCTCTTGTCACATAACCGATGATTTCGTCACCGGGAACCGGCGCGCAGCACTTGGAAAAATGCACCGCCACATCGTCCATTCCCTGTACGATGATACTCCCCTTATGATGAACGGAACGCGTACGCTCTCCGACATGGTCGGAAACGTTCGCAAGCACCTGGTCTTCTGTAAGGAGACGACCCTGCGCCTTCTTCCATTCCTCCTGCAGACGGTTAACGATCTGGCCTTCCTTAAGACTGCCGTGACCGATTGCCGCAAGCAGCGAGTCCCAGTCGCGGAAGCCGTATTTGCGGAGACACACTTCCTGGTATTCCGGCTTTAACAGGTCGGAAAGCTTGTAGCCTTTGTTCTTCGCGTATTCGGTAACGAGGTTACGTCCGTGCTGGATGTTGTCCTCTTTCAATTCCGCCTTGAACCACTGGCTGATCTTGTTCTTCGCCTGCGAACTCTTAACGATCTTAAGCCAGTCAAGGCTCGGACCGCGGGAGTTCGCGGAAGTAAGAATCTCGATCTGGTCGCCGTTCTGGATCTCATAATCGATTGTGACTAATTTGCCGTTAACCTTGGCGCCGATCATCTTGTTGCCGACCGCACTGTGGATACTGTAGGCAAAGTCGACCGGGTTGCTGCCGACCGGAAGCGTCTTCACGTCGCCGGTAGGCGTAAAGCAGTATACGCTTTCGTTAAAGAGGTCGAAATCGTTCTTCAAAGAGTCGAGGAACTCCTTGTTGTCCGACATGTCGCGCTGCCACTCGAGTACTTCGCGGAGCCAGTTCATCTTCTCGGCTTCGCTTTCCTTGCTGGTGCGGCCTTCCTGCGCCTCTTTGTATTTCCAATGCGCCGCAATACCGTATTCGGCGATACGGTGCATTTCCTTCGTACGGATCTGGATCTCGAACGGTGTTCCGTTCGGAGCGATCAGCGATGTATGAAGCGACTGGTACATATTGGGCTTCGGCATCGCGATATAGTCTTTAAAACGCCCGGGGATGGGCTTGTAAATCTCATGGATAACGCCGAGCGCGGCATAGCAGTCCTTTACGGAATCCACGATGATGCGGATGGCGAAAAGGTCATAGATCTGGTCGAGCGTCTTGTTCTGGTTCACCATTTTCCGGTAAATGCTGAAGAAATGCTTCGCCCGTCCGCTGATCTCCGCTTCGATGCCGGCTTCCTTCAACTGCACTTCCACCTCGGAAATAATCCCTTTGATAAATGCTTCCCGCTCCGCCCGTGTTGCCTTAATGCCTTCGGAAAGTTCCTTATAAACCTGCGGTTCGAGATACTTAAGGGCAAGGTCGTCCAGTTCGGTTTTAATCTTACTGATACCGAGACGCTGCGCGAGAGGCGAATAAATATCCAGCGTCTCACGGGATTTCTCGATCTGCTTTTCCGGCGTCTGATACTGCATGGTTCGCTGGTTATGCAGACGGTCGGCAAGTTTAATAACGATGACACGGATATCCTTTGACATCGCAATGAACATCTTACGGAGATTCTCGGCCTGAACCTCAATCTTATCCTGCGAATAATTGAGCTGCGTCAGCTTGGTAACGCCGTCCACCAGGGACGCCACATCCTTGCCGAATTCCGCTTCGATCTGCTCGTCGGTTATCGCCGTATCCTCAACAACATCGTGAAGGATCCCCGCGATGATCGTTTCCTTATCCATCTCAAGTTCTGCGAGGATAATCGCAACCGAAATCGGATGAATGATGTAAGGCTCACCGCTCTTACGGCGCTGGTCTCCGTGCGCCTCTTTGGCAAGCTGATAAGCTTTTTCAATGGAAGAAAGGTCCGTATTGGGACGGTACTTCCGAATGGTATCTAACAATTTCTGGTGGAGAACTTCCGGATCGGTAAAATCACTGGTCATACCGACACGTCCGGTGTCTTTCGTATCGTCACTCATACTGAATCCTCCTTTCCGGGACGCAGGCTGCTCGGCAGCTGCAATCTCTGTTCTATGAGGGCTGTCCGTGACAGCCGCATCTTCGTCCGCAATCGCCGGTATGAGTGACGACACGAACGGTGATAAATTACTTCCCGGGGTATTTGATTACCGACTCAACGTCGTAGTTCTTCAGGCGCTTACGGCCTTCAAGTCCTTCGAGTTCCATCAGGAAGATGACCTTTACGACGGTACCGCCGAGGCGCTCTACCATTTTGATGATGGCTTCGATCGTGCCGCCGGTTGCGATGAGGTCGTCAACAATGACAACCTTGTCGCCGGGCTTAATGGCGTCCTTATGCATCTCTACGGTCGCGGTGCCGTACTCAAGCTCGTAGGACTGCTCGATGGTTTCGCAGGGAAGTTTGCCTTTCTTACGGGCAAGCACAAAGGACTTGTGCATGTTGTAGGCGATCGGCGCACCGAAGATGAAGCCGCGGGACTCTGCGCCTACCGCAACATCAAACTCCGTGTCCTTCAGAAGCTTCTGCATGCTGTCGATAGCAAGCTTCAGTCCGTCGGGATCCTGGATGACGCTCGTTACATCACGAAACATGATTCCCGGCTCCGGAAAATCCGGAATGGTCCGTACATAATCTTCAATCTTCTTTTTCATGGCGTAAACCCTCTTTTTTCCCATTTTCACGGGCTTTTCCGTGCGAAAAATCCCATTTCACACAAGCACCCATTCTAAAAATAAGATTATAACACTAATTCCGTTTTTCTACAACATAAAATATCCCCGGCAGTCGTCTGTACTGCCGGGGATACCCCATCCTGTCATTAAGTTTTATCGAATCCGGATTTCCTCACCGTTGATACAAATGCTCCGAATCCGTTCATAAGGCACAAACTGCCATTCTTTGCTGTCCTTTTCAGCGAATCCGGAAAGCAGTGTAAAGAATTTTCTTGCTTCCATTCCTTCGCCTACGCCACTGCCTTTAGCGGAGCCTCCCATTCTGCTCAGCATACCATTGTTTTCATCGTAATACAGAACCGTTCCATCGTCCAGCCTGATGTAATCAAGACGCAGTGTAAACTCCTGCTCCGCCTTCGCATAAATCACCATCTCCGTCAGCGAGAACCGAATGTCAGTCACGGTGATCCCGTCCACCTCGTGGTTGACCGTGATCACTTCGCTCTTGGCCGTGTAATTGTTGACCCACTCAAATTTGGCCTTGTGATTCTCGGCATCCTCGACGGTAAGCTGCATTTTTTCATGTCCCAGGTCGATTCCATCCACATACTCGATTACATATAAATACCACAGTTTTCCATCTCTGCAGAACGGTGAAGCACCTCTGAAACATGCATATTTCTCATCAACGGCAAACACCGCCTCGCCGGTAATTTCCAGAGAATATTCACAGGCTTCATGAAGCCATCCGTCAGGTTCGTCCAGCGCATAGTCTGTACTGATCTCCGCATAAATGATATGTTTGTCGACTACGATGTCTTCCACAGCAATCGTCACATTCCCGAGTTTTGCGATAAGATCTTTCGTTATTACAGCCTCTTCCAGTTCCCGCGCGTGTTCTTTGGTCCCGAACAGTTCCAGGAATCGGCTTTCCTTCAGTGCCTTGGCTCCCGCCACAACCGTGCCTGCCAACAGCGCTGTGAGACATGCCGCAATCAACGCGATGCGGAATGATTTCCTGCGGTTTTTTCTGCCTCCGAATTTCTGCGTTGCATTTGTCATCTCACATACGCGGGAATTCGTAAGAATCTGATCGGCCTCTTTGATGAAAGACTCATCAATTTCGGTCATCGCATTATGTAAATCCAATCCTTTCATTTTATCCTTCCTTTCTTCCAAGATGCTTCTTGAATTGTTTTTTCAGGTTATACAACTGGTTGCTGACATACTTTTCATCTCTGCCCAATCGCTCCGCAATCTCCGCAACAGAGTACATGAACCAGAACCTTCCGAGGAAGATAGCACGTTTTTCTTTCGACAGATCCCGTAGATACTCCTCAATCTGTTCTTTCAGTTTTGAATCCTGTTCTGTCTCGTTCATACGATATTCCGGAATGCACTCGGACAGTTCCTCGTATGACGTCGTCAGAACATGCCCTCCGCGTTTTTGCGCCAGATTGGTCCGTAAACGCTTAAAGGCACAATACCGGGTCATGCGAAACAGATATGCCTTCAGATTGTCCGGGGCGGCGGCAGAGATATTCTTCCACGCGCCAAGATAGGCATCGTTCAGACACTCTTCCGCATCTCTCTTGTCCGCAAGAATGCTTTCGGCAATTCTCTGCATCTGTGCACCGTACTTCTTACGCAGTTCATTAAGCGCGCTGTCTGAACCTCTCTGAAACAGTTCCACAATCTGATTGTCAGTTAAAACATCCTCCACGGACGCGACCTCCTTTCGGCAGAAATACCGGTGCAATCCGGCAAGATATACGGCTTGGGCCTTTCAAACAGTATTTCAATCGCTTTCACAAACATAGTACCGTTTTGAAAGACGGATTTCTTAATACTTGGAATTTATTTTAACCTGTATATCAGAAAAGGCAGCAAAAAAACAGCTGCGAAGACTTTGTCCATCTTCGCAGCCCGTAAACGATATATTTTTTTACATTTGCCGATCCTGCCGCTGCTTCAGATACACTTCCGCTTCGCGCCGGGATTTAATGAACGCGCGGCCGGAGTAGAGCCGTTTTTCAAGTTTTTTGCGGCTCAAGCCGTTCTTCTTCTCACAGATTGTTACGCCGTGACCGAAATCCTTAGTCGTTCCGGAGGAGTCTCCGATGTCATTCGATGACATAATGAGTGCAACGACGATCCGGAGCGCCAGCCCGGCGCCGATCGCAATCCCGAGAAGGATGCCTGTAATCCAGTAAAACGCTCCCATTATCGATCCGTCCTTTCTTTCACAAAACGATTGGTTGAAGTAGAACAAGTGAGCCCGATGCACTGTTTCATATGTCTGTACTTCCGGATTGCGGCCACCCATGTCCAGCTGAACAGGACCACGATAAACGCGATATAGTATCCAAGCGGTTTGCCGGAATCCTCTCCGCCATGGAGAAGTATCTGAATCATAAAATAGTTTGCGTAGGAAAATGCAACCGCCAATATCGGGCTGAAGATTGCCGCCAAAGCGACAAACGTAGCAATCGCCTTACGCTTCACATACGGAACGGCTCCTACCATTTTCCGTGTCTGACCGTTTACGAGAATCGTATACGGATTGTCTTCGTAACGGAAGGTCATAAACCATACCGGAAGCATCGAGTATTCCTCATGAAGGATCTCGGGCTTCAGTTCGGTATATTCCAGTTTCTTGTTCGACCCGGGAACCGTCGCCTTGACTTCATCGTCGAACAGCTTTACGGCTCTCAGACGGGCAAGGTTTTCCGCCTCTTCATCGTTCACATCGAACCGGTCCGAATAGAATCCCGAAAGGTATGCTTCGTGGAACGGAACCTTTTTCGAAGTATCAAAGGGCTCGAGTTTAACCGAGTACTCGTCATTGAACCGTGCCGAAGCTTCCGTTGTAAAGTTCTGCAGTTTGCAGTCCGCGGCGCGGTAAGCGTAATAGCTGTATTTGCCGGACTTGTAATACCATCCCTGCGTGTCCGCGCAATAGATGTCAAACAGCCAGTACGGAATATAGATGCCGCGAAGGCGGTCCGTCTGGAAATTCTTGATTCCTTCCGGAATGAAGTCTCCTGCATACAGACGCTCACGGATAATGCGTTCCGCCTCTTCCCTGCTTACTTCAAACGGAATAATGGTATCCGGCTCAAGCCAGTCCTCAATCCGCTCCGAAGCGATCGTCGCCTGTCCGCAATAGGCGCAAAATGAGGACGCCTCTACATGATTCATCATCAGCTCCGCACCGCAGGAACGGCAGGTCAGAACGTTCATCGGGATCGTTCCGCGAACCTTTCTGATTCCTTCCTCGGGCATGGCAAGACGGTCTCTGTTTGTATTTCCGACGGGCAATGCCCCCGCAGCAGCGGCTGCGGGACTATCAGTCCGGGCCTGACCGGCGGTTTCCCCTGCCGGTGCTCCTAAAGGAGCCGCATTCACAGGCTCTTCACCACGCATATTCCGCAGTTCGTCAACGGTATACGCCGAGCAGCAGAAGATACAGCAGAACTTCTTAAGAGCAGGATCATATTCCAATGTCCATCCGCATCCGGGGCATTTGATCTGATTCGTCATTGTCCTCCACCTTGTTGATCTTTCTTTTATAAGTACCGTTTCATGTTAAATGTCATTTACTTTTTCGGGTATTATATCATCCCTTTTCGTAGTTTTCAAGACCTATTTTTAATATTTTCAGTAACAGTTTTTTTACGGATGAATCAGTTGCTGTTCCGACGTTTCAGAATCTGAATCTTCTACCCCTAAAAAGCGCAAAAAAGCGGATTCCGCTGAATCCGCTCCGTAATTACGGACAAATGTAAGAAAGCCTTGTAAGTGCCTCCACAAGGACGCTCTTCGGGCAGGCGGCATTGATCCGTTCAAAGCCGGCGCCTCCCTGTCCGAACATGCTGCCGCGGTCGAGCCAGAGCTTCGCCCGGTTTACGATACGCGATTCCAGTTCCGCTTCGCCAAGCCCCGTCCCGCGGAAATCAAGCCATGCAAGATATGTGGCCTCCGTCTCTGTGACGGAAACGCCGGGAATCCTGTCCCTGACGAAATCCCGCAGATAATCAAGATTGTCCCGTATGTAACGCCGCGCCGCCTCGTACCATGTGTCACCGTATGTATAAACTGCCTGTGCGGCTGCGATGCCTGCCGCATTCGGCTCGTCATAACCGGTCTGGTCTATTGCACGGATGAATTTAGAACGGATTCTCTCGTTAGGAATGAAGATGTTGGACTGCTGAAGTCCCGCGAGATTAAAGGTCTTGCTCGGGGCGGTAGCGGTAATCGTGAATTCCCGGAATTCTTCTTTCACCTCCTGAAACACCCTGTGCGCACCGTTCCAGACGAAATCGGAATGAATCTCATCGCTAAAGACGATCACGCCATACCGTTCGCAAAGCTCCCCGATAGTACTCAGTTCCTCCCCGCTCCACGCTCTTCCCACGGGATTATGCGGGTTACAAAGGATGAAAAGCTTTACCTTTTCCGTCTTCAGTTTCCGTTCGAAATCGTCAAAATCCATTTCGTACCGTCCCTCCGGACTATGGCGAAGTTCCGAAACCACAAGCCGCCGGTTATTCTTCCGGACGATACTTTCAAACGGGTAATATACCGGCTGCTCGATGATCACGGCATCTCCCGGCTGCGTCAGCGCCCGAACCGCCTGCGCAATGGCAAAGCACACACCCGGTGTTTTTATATGCCATTCCGGTTTCACAAGAAAATTATGGCGCCTGCTCATCCACCCCGCTACTGCCTCGAAAAAGCCGTCTCCCGGCTGCGTATTCGTATATCCGTAAAGGTTGCGGGCCGCCAGTTCCGAAAGCGCATCTTCCGCATAAGAACTCGTCCGGAAATCCATGTCCGCAACCCACAAAGGCAGAACATCCTCCGGATAACCCCGTTTCTTCGCGAAATCATACTTCAGGCACTTCGTGTTCCTGCGGTCGATAACCGTATCAAAGTCAAGATTTCTTTCCGTCATAGTTGCCTCCCAATTCCTCTATCAAACCCGGAATCACACATTTGCCCCTTTGTGAAAGGCCTGCTCCAGGTCTCCGAGAATATCCGACGCATTTTCGATGCCGACGGACATCCGGAGTAACCGGTCCGTAATACCGAGCCGTTGTCGCTGTTCCTCCGGCACATCCGGGTGCGTCTGGATGATCGGATAGGTAATCAGGCTCTCCGTTCCGCCCAGGCTTTCGGAAAATGTGATCAGCTTTACATTCTTAAGCACCGCCAGAGCAAACTCCGCAGACTTTACCGAGAAAGAAATCATGCCGCTTCCCGCATAATAAATCTCCTTCACCTCCGCACGCCCCCGAAGCCAGTCACGTACCGCCTCCGCATTCTTCACGTGCCGCTCCATCCGGAGCGCCAGCGTCTTCATGCCGCGAAGGCAAAGCCAGCATTCAAACGGACCGAGTGTTGCGCCGGTCGTCTTGCTGATCAGTCTTACACGATCCGCTGCTGCTTCATTTGCGGTACATAAGAAGCCGCATACCGTATCGTTGTGACCGCTCAGGTATTTGGTTCCCGAGTGGATCACGTAGTCCGCTCCTTCCGCGATCGGATGCTGCAGAAGCGGCGTCATAAAGGTATTGTCAACCGCAAGCACCGCTCCGCTCCCGTGGGCTATTTCAGCAATCGCTGCAATATCGCTCACCCGCATCATCGGATTGCTCGGCGTTTCGAGATACACCGCCTTCGTGTCCGGGCGGATTGCCGCCGCGACCTTTTCCGGGTCGGTTGTGTCGACATACTCAATCCGATAATCGTTCTTCAGCGATATCTGCTGAATGAGCCGCACCACACCACCGTACAGATCCTCGCCACACAGAATATGGTCCCCCGGCCGGAACAACTCGAAAAATGCAGAAATTGCCGCCATACCCGAGGCAAATGCGACACAGTCGGCCGCTCCCTCAAGGGAACTGACGGTTTCCTCCAGGTATTTTCTGGTCGGATTCGACTCTCTTGAATAATCAAAGCCTGTCGGGTTATGGCCGGGCGTAAGGTGGCTGAAACAGGCCGTTTGATAAATGGGGAAGCTGACCGAACAGTTTGCGTCCGAAAGGCTGTGAGCTTCTCCGTGAATACATCGGGTATCTATCGAATACATGATTGAATCCTCGTTAATCTTTCTTTCTGCGTCATAAAGCGCCGCAATGATTTTTTCTCCTATGTAGCACCGCTATCATTTAGTTCCGCGTCGTTAGTAACGACGTTGCCAGCCCCGCCGCCCGCACAAGTTCCGAAACATCGCTGTGCTCATGCGTTGTATGGACATCCTCCATCGCACAGGAAACGACAATCGCCTCGATTCCGTGCTCATTCAGACGGTTCGCGTCACTTCCGCCGCATGTTGTAATCAGATCTGTCTTGCTAAGCCCGGCCGCCGTCGCTGCCCTCATAAAATGCCTTACGGTGTTGCTTTCCGCCTCTACATGGTATGCGTGCACACGTTCCGATATGGTTACGGCCGCGCTTCCGTCCGCTTCCGCCGCAGCGGTACGAAAGACTTCGCTGATCTCCGAAAGCAACTTCTCCGCTTTTTCGTGGGATAGGCTTCTCACTTCCCCGGTGACGGTAACCTGATCCGGCACGATGTTATCAAGCGTTCCGCCGTGTATCGTTCCGAAATTGACCGTGCTCTCCGGATCGATCCGGCCTGACGGAAGTCTCGTAAGCGCCGTGGCCGCGATCCGTATCGCATTGATTCCGCGCTCCGGGTGAAATCCGGCGTGCGCGGACCGTCCCGTAACGGTGACCGCGAAAGAAAGAATGGTCGGAGCTGCAACTGCCGCTGTTCCGACCGGTCCGTTTAAGTCTAAAACATAAGCATTTTTCGAGCGGAGGAGCCCGAAATCAAAGCATTTTGATCCATCGCAGAAGGCCTCTTCGGCCGTTGTTATCAACACCTCGATATCCGGATGCGTAAGCTGCTCCTCCCGTATGACGGAAAGCGCCTCCAAAATTGCCGTAAGTCCGGAAACATCGTCCGCACCGAGAACCGTTGTCCCGTCCGCCGTCACCGTGCCATCCTCATGAAGGAAGGCTTTTTTGCCGGTTCCGGGACTTACGGTATCGAGATGTGCCGAAAGAAGCACCGGGCCACCCTCTGCATTACCCGGAAGGAATCCGTAAATGTTCGGATGGCTTTCGGGATGCGCCGTAAGAAAAGCGGGGTCATCACCGTCGGTTCGAACGGTAAGCCCGAGGGATTTAAGATCCCTGACGACCCGCTCGCCGAGTGCCTTCTCATGATAGGTTTCGCTGTCATATGAGACATAATCCGCGAACCTGCGAATGAGCCGTTCACGATTAACCGGGTACTTCATGCGCACCCCTCCTTTCCTCTTTCTACTCGTCCGGGAAGCGGTATCCGGCCGGCGTAAACATCCGGGAGCGGAACTCCGGATTGTCCGGGCGTTTCGGCTCCGTCCCGTCCGCGATATGTTTTTCAAAAACATACCGGTTGCGGCGGAATTCCTTCAGCTTATTGTAAAATCCGACCGCGCCGGGATGTGTATTCAGCACGACGGTCTCTTCGTGAATCCTCCCTGCCAGCTCTAAAAGGAGTGTCTTTCCGATGGATAAACCCTGGTATTCCGGATCGACGGCCACATTCAGAATCGTCGCAAAACGGCTCCCGTCCGCAACGGCTCTTGCCACGCCGACGAGCTTTCCTCCGTCATACGCCGTTCCGATGTACTGACTCCCGGCAAATGCCTTCGCTGTCTTTGTTACATCATGCGGTCTTCCGAAGAATGCCTTTGTGAGCAGTTCATTAATTTCTGTGTCGGTTGCACTGCTGCGCCCTCCCGGATAGATGATCCGGGTCTTAAGCGCCGCCGGCGTCCCGGCTTCGTGACCGGTATAAAATTCACTCTCAAACCGGTATCCGGCCGGCAGGAAATCCGCTTCCTTAAATCCTTCCCGCCACAACGTCCAGGCATTCTTGCACCGCCCGTAGCCTGCCGATTCAAGAACCGCCAGCTGCTCACGGTTTCCGTAAAGCATTACTCTGCGTCCGGTTAATCCGGCTTCCAGTTCCCGAAGAAGCCCGGTTATCACATTTTCCGTATAATCTTCTGCTTCCGCAGGGCTAACCGCCTTGTCCGTATAATCGGTACTTTCCGCGTCTGCATACGGACCAGCCGCCCTAAGGTCAACGATCAAAACCGTTTCGACGCCTTCGCTGATCGCGCGGACCGCTCCCACCAGGAAATCCCCGTCATATGCAAGCACATGGGCGAAGCTTCCGGCAAAAAGCCCGTAAGCGTCTTCCCTGCCATATAAGGCATTGATCCGGTCGCTGTCGCACGGGAAAAGTTCGGTTGTATATCGAATTTCCATATCCGCTCCTTCAGATGAAGAACTCCGGTTCCTTCAGCTTGTTCATCTTATCGAAAAACTCTCTTGCGCGGTCGGTCTTCGGGTGACGGAACACTTCTGCGGGCGTACCGTCCTCAATGATTCTTCCGCCGTCAAGGAAGATTACCCGGCTGGAGATTTTGTTGACAAAGTCCATCTCGTGCGAAACAAGAAGCATCGTATAGCCCTGCTCGGCAATTCCCTTGATGGTTGTCAGTACTTCCGTTACCAGCTCCGGATCGAGCGCGGAAGTCGGCTCATCCAGTAAAATGATATCCGGCTTCATTGCAAGCGTTCTTGCAATCGCCACGCGCTGCTGCTGTCCGCCGGAAAGATGCTTCGGATAATGGTTTCTCCAGGCCTTCAGCCCGACATTCTCGAGTGCCTCGAGAGCAAGCTTTTCGGCTTCTTTTTTTGATTTCTTCTGGACGGTGATCAGACCTTCCATTACGTTTTGCAATGCGGTCTTGTGCTCGAACAGATAAAATCTCTGGAAAACCATGCCGATGCGCTTCCGAAGCTCGGTAACCTTCTTTCGGTTCTTCGCCTGAAGAGGCAGCGGCAGGTTAATGTCCTCAAATGTGATCTCGCCCTGCTCCGGTTTCTCCAAAAGATTGATGGATCGAAGCAGTGTGGATTTGCCGGTGCCGGAAGGTCCGACGATGCCGATGATGTCGCCCTTGTTGACGGAAAGGTCGATTCCGTTCAGAACGACATTGTCGCGAAAGCTTTTATGAATATCTTTAAGCGTAAGAATCGCCATTCGTCACACCTCCTTAAGCATTTTGCGTTTCCACTACTGCCTTCGGCTGCTCCGGAATCCGGAACCGCTTTTCGATCAGTTTGAAAATCTTTTCCAATACAATCGTGATCACCCAGTAAATAATGGCGAGGGCTACATATCCCTCAAGATAACGATAGTCACGGCCGGCCAGGATCTGGTTCTGGTACGTGATCTCAATGATGCCGCAGGTCGATGCAAGCGACGTACCCTTCACCAATCCGATGACCGAGTTGCATATGCCGGGAAGCGCATTTTCCAGTGCCTCCGGCACGATGATTCTTCGAAGAATCTGTCCATAGGTCATACCCATTGCAGTCGCAGCTTCAATCTCTCCTTTGTCGACCGACTCAAGCGCCGCACGGAACGTTTCGCTCGTGAACGCCGCCTGATACAATCCGAGTGCGAAGAACGCATATACCATCTTCGGGATCAGGTTTACGTCAATGTCGGCTCCCCAGGAATTGAAGATGCGGAGGATTGCCGGAATGCCGTAGTATGCGACATACAGCTGGATCAGCATCGGGGTGCCGCGCATCAGGGAGAGAAATGCCGTTGCAATCGGGCTCAGAATCTTCACTTTTTTATAACGGATCACTGCGATCAGAAGTCCCACAACAATAGAGACCAGAAACGCCAGCCCCGCGAGCTCTAAGGTGATCGGAATCTTTTTAATCAGATGCGGGATTCTCGACCACATGAGCTTTACGCTGAAATAGTCGGAAAATTTCGTGTCCATACGGCATTTCCTCCGTTATCCGTCTTAATTGAGATAGATCAGATCCGACGCAAGAGGCAATACGTTAACGGATTCGTCTCCGAGCTTGTCTGCAATCCAGATCTTTCCGAGTTCTTCAAGTTTGCCGTTCTCATAGAGTGTCTTGATACCCTCGGAAATCAGTTTCTGATATTCCTTTGCGTGAGAACCGGTCTTGCCGAAAAGGATGTGGGACGTGTTGTTTGCGGTAATATTGGTTGCAGTTTCCTCGTCGGAAAGAACGGTGATGTTGAGGTTCTCAAACTGTGCCGGATAAGCCTGCTTGTACTTCAGAATAACCGGCTGGTCATGGATCAGAGCTACCTTACCTTCAATTGCTTCCTGCAGCTGTACGGTAATATCTGCGCTCGTGTACTCAAGAACGATCTTCTTCTCTCCTGCCTTGCGGGCGTCGTTCCAACGCTCGATCGCATTGGTCGTGTTGCCGCCGGCACCGCCGTAAATCTTAAGTCCCGACTCGGCAAGTTCCTCAAACGAGCTGATGGAAGTTCCCTTTGCGGAAGTGATCGTGTATCTGGACTTGGTGTAAGGGAAGGAGAACAGGAAGGACTCCGCACGCTCCTTGTTGTAGCTCCAGTTGTTAACCGTTGCGTCGATTACTCCCTGCTGCGTGTCTACCAGGGAGTTGGAGCTTACTGCAAGATCCAGCTCATAGTCAGCGAACTCGGGCAATTTGAAAAGTTCAACAAGTACGGCAATGTCATATCCGGTAAGATATACGCCGTCTTTGGTTTTGTAGAGGGCATCGGCCTCATTTTCCACTGTCTCGATAAACGGCGCCGGACGGCCGTTCGTCTCAATCTTGATTACTTTCTTTCCGCTTCCGTCTGCCTTCTTTCCGCAGCCCACGAGAGCCGAAGCGGTAAGGATCAAAAGTACTGTAAGAATCAATCTGGTATATTTCGTTTTCATTGGTTTAACTCCTTTATAATTGAATATCGTTTTATAATATCCGGCCGGTGTGAATCAATCACAATCCGGCCGTGTTTCCTGTTTTCCTTGTTTTGGAAACGATCTTGTTTTGAAACCGTTTTATTTGTTATGAAGCAGTCCCTTCAACGGGTTGATCGAAGGATCTACGGAAATGCTTACGTTTCTCGGCTGACGGTCTTCCCAGGAAGGATTGTTCCACTTCGAAACAGAGATTTCGCTCTGGTACTCTTCGGGGGAAATGTCGGTGTGAAGGTATACATTTTCCGGATCTTCGGAAAGCTTTGCTCTGCTGCCGTCTGCCTTCCAAAGCTCTTCCCACGGTACCTGCGAAGCGATTCTCTCGAGGAAGGAACCGTTCCAGCCGCGGTTTCCTTTGAAGCGGTTCTTCGGGAATTCGAAGAAGGTGTACTTCTTAAACTGCGGGATGGAGAAGAGATCCTTTACATAGCCCCAGATGTTCGGGAACTCGGCGATTCTCTTCTTAAGAGGACCTACGTTATGGTAATAATAGGTCTCCCAGCGTACAAGCGTTACATAAAGGCGGACATCGGAATCGGTGATGTAATCGCCGAACAGGAAGCGGTTGGTTTCGAGTCTCTTGTCAATCTTCTCGAGTGCTTCGTTGAAATCCTGATAAGCTTCGTCATAAGCAACCCAGGAGAGGCAGAAGTGCATCCGGTAGTGCCCGTTGTTGATGGTCGGGAAAAGCCAGTCGTTGAACTCGTCGATTTCCTTGCGGTAAGCCTTCGGATAAAGGTCGATATCCGTCTTCTGGAACTTTCTGAACTGTACTTCAATGTAGTTGGTAAGGCGGTGATAATCGTTGTTGACTGCCTTCTTCTCTTTTACGTCAACCAGTGTCGGCGTCGTTGCGCGGCCGTTGAAACCCGGTCTTGCGTTCTCGTAGAATTCCGAAAGGAATACGGCTCCGGTGCTCGGATCTTCGTAATTCGGCTGATCGGTGAAGCCGTGGCCGTATTTGCCGATGCCGGAAGTTGCCAGATCGTCGATGACGTCCTCAAGTCCGAGGATGTCGCGAACGATAACCGGACGGTTTGACCAGTGGCATCCGTGTGCCCAGAAGATCTTGAAGCGGTTTGCTTCGGCCTTCAGCTCGCCATCCTTCTCACCGAAAGGAGTGATGAATGCGTTGGGCTGGCGGACAAATACGCCGCGCTCGTCAATTTCATTGATGGTCTCGTTCGGTCTTTCTCTTACCCCGCGTTCCTTGGCGAGGCGGTCGGCAGTCTCTTCATCAATTCTCGGTGCCGGCCAGGGGCCTTCCTTTTCATTTGCCTTCTCGTTATGAGCCTGAATGCTGCAGGCGCTCTGTATTTTATTAAGTTCACTCATGTTATTGATCTCCTATAATGTATGATAATGTTTGTTTTCGGGGAAGTTCTTCACTCCTTGCTTTCTCCCCATGAAAAAAGCCCGGAGGTCAGGTGACTCCCGGGCAAATCTGCAACATATTACGCTTCGTTACAGCGGAATGAGCGCACGACAATTAAGTCATACACCGTACCGATTGGCTCGCCCGGGAGTACAACATTCGCATCATGTACATACACATACCGAGATTCAAAAGCTTTTTCATGTTGTTCCTCCTTTCTGCAGGCCGTTTTATATCGGTCCCGTCTGTTTCGTTGATTTCGTCGAACGCTTTGTTGTTCGATGGGGCAATCATAACACGGAAGTCCCGATTTGAAAATTACGGGGAATTGATTGCGTGTGATAAGTTCCGGTTATCACATTTGCCATCAAAAAACCGGGCAGACAAACTGCCCGGCTCTCCCGTTTCGCTGTTCAGATGTCTTCCCGGAATTTTAGCAACTCCTCGACATAAACATTTCCGTATTCGGAAAGCGTGCTTCCGTTTCTTGTAATATAGCCGATGACGAGCGGATCCTCTTCCTTAAGCTTGATGGCCGTCATTCCTTTTAGTACCGCATCATCGCCGGAAAGCATGCCGGATCCGACGGAATATCCCTTAAGACCTGCAATCAGTTCCATCGTCGTTGCCCGGTCATCGGAACGGATCATTTTCTCGAACTCGTAATCCGCCATGGCCTCCTCGGTCAGGTAATATTCGGCATCGTCGCTCTGGTCAAAGGAAACGCACGGATACTCCGACAGCTCGGCAAGCGAGACCTCCTTCCTTTTTGCCAGCGGATGATCATGCCATACATATGCATAAGTATCGCGTTTCATCAACGGGTTAAACGTAAGCTGGTACTCGCGGAGCAGTTTCTTCATAACCGCCTCGCCGGATGCGGAATAAGCAAGAATCCCGATTTCACTCCGCATGCTTCCGACATCCCTTAGTACCTCTTTCGTCTTCGTCTCGTGAAGTTCAAACAGGTAACGCTCAGGCTTACAGCGGCGAATCGTTTCGGCAAATGCCCGCACGGCAATGTTATAATGCTGTGCCGAAACCGAGAACCGTTCCCGGCTCCTGTCTTTCGAAAGATAGCGGTCCTCTAAAACCGCATACTGTCCGACGGCCTTTTTCGCATAGGTAAGAAACTCCCGCCCGTCGTCCGTCAGTTTGATTCCCTTGCTGTTACGGTCGAAAATGACGATTCCGAGTTCCTCTTCGAGTTCCCGGATGCTTACGGAAAGGGCCGGCTGGGACACATAGAGTTTTCCTGCCGCTTCCCGCATGGAATTCGAGCCCGCCACCGCGATCACGTATTTGATCTGATTCATATTCATAGAGAAATCCTCCTCGTAATAACCGTTCCTTATCACTGAGCATGATTGTACTCGCCCGGAAGGACATCTGTCAAGAGTGCCGGATGCTTTACCTTTCCCGGGTCGCATTTTCCCTGCCGAGCATCCCCGTAAAGCCCGCGGAAAATACAGAAAAGCTCTTGCATAATGCCGCCGTTTGCGGTATCATTTAGGACAAATATTCCGTCGAAAGACTGACTGAGAGGTGAAGCTTATGAGTAAGAACATTGACTGGTCATCGCTCGGCTTCGGTTATATGGAAACCGATTACCGCTACGTTGCCAACTACAAGAACGGTGCATGGGAGGAAGGCAAGCTGGTTACCGACCCCAATGTTGTTTTGAATGAGTGCGCCGGCGTATTTCAGTATGCACAGACCGTTTTCGAAGGTCTGAAGGCATATCATACAAAGGACGGCCGCGTCGTAACGTTCCGTCCCGACCTGAATGCTTCCCGTCTTGCGGATTCCGCAAGAAGACTCCGTATCCCGCCCTATGACGAGAAGAAGTTTATCGAAGCTGTAAAGGCAGTCGTAAAAGCAAATATCGATTATGTTCCGCCGTTCGGAAGCGGCGCTACCCTTTATATCCGTCCTTACATGATGGGTACGAACCCGGTTATCGGTGTTAAGCCCGCGGACGAGTATCAGTTCCGTATCCTGGTTACCCCGGTTGGCCCTTACTTCAAGGGCGGCGTAAAGCCGATTCGCATCCGCGTATGTGATTACGACCGTGCGGCTCCTCACGGAACCGGCCACATCAAGGCAGGTCTTAACTACGCAATGAGCCTGTACGCAATCGTTGAGGCACATGACCTCGGCTATGCTGAGAATATGTATCTTGACGCTGCAACCCGTACCAAGGTTGAGGAGACCGGCGGCGCCAACTTCATCTTCATCACGAAGGACAACAAGCTGGTTACTCCGAAGTCCTCTACGATCCTTCCGTCCATCACCCGCCGTTCTCTCTGCTACGTTGCAGAGCATTATCTCGGCATGCAGGTTGAGGAGCGCGAGGTATTCGTAGACGAACTCAAGGATTTCGCAGAGTGCGGCCTTTGCGGTACCGCAGCCGTTATCTCCCCGGTTGGCTGCATCGACAACCACGGCGACGAGATTTTCCTGCCGAGCGGCATGACCGAGATGGGTCCTGTCTGCACGAAGCTTCGTGAGACCCTCACCGGTATCCAGATGGGTGAGATTGAAGCTCCCGAAGGCTGGGTAGTAGAGATTAAATAATTGATTTTCAAAAAGGGCTGTCTGCGGACGGCCCCTTTTTGTTACTTAAAGCGGCTTTTCCCATTGCGGAAAATGCTCCAATCCTTTATACTGTACCCGTAATGTAAGAGGCTGTCGGCCGCTTTTTGAAAGGAATAAGCATATGAACTGTATCGTAAACGTAGACAATAACTGGGGCATCGGCCTTAAGAACAAACTGCTTGTCAGCATTCCTGCCGATCTCCGCTTCTTCCAGTCGAAGACCAAAGGCAAAGTCGTGATCTTCGGACGGAGCACCCTTGAGACATTTCCCGGCGGCATGCCTTTAAAGAACCGCCTTAACATCGTTATTTCCAGAAATCCGAACTATTCCGTTCCGGACGCGCTTGTGGCACACAGCGTGGAGGAGGCGATCGAACTTGCTTCCGAGTATGCCTCCGAGGATGTTTTCGTTATCGGCGGTGCCAGTGTCTACCGCCAGTTCCTGCCGTATTGTGATACCGCTTATGTAACGCGTACCGACTACTGCTACGACGCGGATACTCATTTTCCGAACCTCGACGCGGATCCCGAATGGGAATGCATCGAAGAGGGCGAGGAGCAGACCTACTACGATATCGTGTTCCGTTTTACAAAATATGTGCGCAAAGATACCCCCTCTACGGAAGGTTCCGAGCAGTAGGAGCGGGAACAAATTTCAACAATTATTTATTGGCAAAGCCCCCTTTTCAGTATATAATATATACTGAAGGGGGTTTTTTACTATGGAAGCGATTATTTTATCCACCATCGGCAGTTACTTAATCGGTTCATTCAATCCCGCTTATTTGCTCGGACTTATTAAGGGCGAAGACATCCGGAAGTCCGGTTCGCATAATGCGGGCGCTTCGAATGCCTTAATTCACTATGGCAAGAAGGCAGGGGCAATCTGTGCCATTCTGGACATTCTGAAAGCTTATCTGGTTGTCCGGCTCGCCGGAGTTCTGTTCCCGAGCGTTCCGCTTTCCAAAGTCTGCGCCGGATCCGCCTGTATCTTGGGCCACATTTTCCCTGTATTTATGGGCTTCCGCGGCGGCAAAGGACTCGCCTGCACGGGCGGAACGATTCTTGCGTACAGTGCCCGTCTGTTCTGCATTCTTCTCCTGATCAGCCTGATCCTTGCACTGATCACGGATTATATCTGTTTTGTTCCGGCTTCGGTTTCCATATACGCGCCGATCCTGTACGGACTGTTCACGAGAGACTATATCGGGCAGGTGATATTTACTGTCGTCGGGCTGATCATGTTCAGTAAACACATTCAAAACTTCCGCCGTATCGCGGAAGGCACCGAGGCGCATTTCAGCTTCATATGGCGCCGCGACGAGGAAATCGAGCGCGTACAGAGGAAGGAAGGCATTTAATTCATGCAAAAGATTCTTATCGCCGAAGACGACACGGAACTCTCCCGGCTCTTCTCCTATGTCCTGACCGGTAACGGCTACTCCGTAACGGCTGTGCAGAACGGGGAAGAGGCTCTTGACGCGCTTCACAGGGAATATTACGACCTGCTGATCGCCGACATTATGATGCCGGTCATGAACGGCTATGAACTCGTCCACTCTCTTCGTGCGGCCGAGCAGAACATCCCCGTTCTGATGATCACGGCCAAGGGCGGTTTCGACGATATGGAGGAAGGTTTTCGCTCCGGTGTCGACGACTATATGGTTAAGCCTGTCAACATCAATGAAATGGTACTCCGCGTTAACGCTCTTCTGCGCCGCGCCCGTATCCAGAACGAGCGCAGGCTCGTGATCGGCAGCACCACGCTCGAGTGCGACACGCTGACGGTAACCGTCGGCGACACGACCACCGTTCTTCCGCAGAAGGAATTCATGCTGCTCTATAAAATGGCCTCTTATACCGGCAAGATTTTCACGCGAAAGCAGCTGATGGACGAAGTATGGGGCTATGACGGATTTGCCGATACCCATACCGTGGAAGTGCATATCGGAAGGCTCCGCGACCGCTTCCGGGACAATGCGGACTTCTCGATCGTGACGATCCGCGGCGTCGGCTACAAGGTGGTGAAGAAATAGTCCATGAAGCCGGAACGTAAGAAAGCTCATTTAAATCTCCGAATCTATTTCACGGTCATTGTACTGGCGGAAGTTCTCACCATGCTTTTAGTGACCGCCGGCATTACATGGCTGCTCGGTCGAAGTTTCGAATTCACTTTTGACTACATTGTCATTCTGACAATGGTGTTCTTCAGTTTCCTCATCGGCTACAGCATTAACATTTTCGTGAGCCGCGCCTTCTTCCGTCCGATCACGCGTCTCGGAACCGCCATGCGGAAAGTCGCCAAAGGGGATTTCTCGGTTCGTCTTGATCCCGAGGAAAGCCATATCCGTGAGATGCAGAAGTTATATAACGATTTCAACAACCTGGCATCGGAACTCGGTGCGACCGAAATTATCCAGTCTGACTTTGTCTCCAATGTCTCCCACGAATTCAAAACGCCGATCAACGCGATCGAGGGTTATGCCACACTTCTGCAGGGCGAGCAGGGCGAAGAAGCCGAACAGGAATGTATCCGCCGGATCCTTCTGAACACCGGCCGTTTGTCCGATCTTGTCGGCAATATCCTGCTTCTTTCGAAGCTTGATAACTCTACGTTAGAGCGGGCTGCGACACAGTTCCACCTGGACGAGCAGATCCGCCTCTCTCTCGTTCTATTAGAAGACAAATGGACCGTTCGGAATATCGATCTCGACGTCGACCTCGACGAGATCGAATACTACGGCTATGAGAATCTTCTCACCCATGTGTGGAGCAATCTGATCAGCAATGCGATCAAGTTCAGTCCCGACGGCGGCACGATCACGCTCCGCCTGACTGCCGACGACACACAGGTTTACTTTACGATAGAGGACGAAGGCCCCGGCATCGACGAGGCGTCCCTCTCCCATATATTCGACCGTTTCTACCAGGCCGACAGTTCCCATAAAACCGAAGGGAACGGGCTCGGGCTGTCGCTCGTCCGTAAGATTGTCACATTGAGCAGCGGAACGGTCACGGCAGAGAACCGGCCGGATAAAGGTTCCATTTTCCGCGTAATACTGCCCGTAAAGCGGCAGGAAAAGGAGACTCCATGAATCCGTTGTTGATCATCGGGATCATCATTCTGATCCCGGTTGCGCTGTTTGCGCTGTACATTTTCATTCCGTTCGTTGCGGGACGGTTTGTCAATCCGAACAAGCTGTATGAGACCGACAGTCCTTTCTTCCGCGGCCTTCTCAATGCGCTTCTTCGGATTGGCTTATTCTTCTCACGGGTGAAGATCCAATACGAAGGCGACGAGAAGGTACCTTCCGGACGCTTCCTTCTGATCGGTAATCACCGGTCCAATTTTGATCCGCTTGTCACAGCCGTCGCGATGAAGAAGTACAATCTCTCCTTCATCTCCAAAAAGGAGAATCTGACAATGCCCGTCTTCGGCCGCATCGTTCGAAGAGCCTGTTACATGCCCCTTGAGCGCGATGACCCGCGTGACGCATTGACAATCATCAATCATTCCGCCAAGCTCATCAAAAACGATGTGTGCTCGGTCGGCGTGTATCCCGAGGGAAAGCGGAGTTTCACCAACGAACTGCTTCCGTTCCACGCCGGCGTTTTGAAGATCGCACAGAAGGCCAATGTGCCGATTGTTGTTTCCACGATCGAAGGCACCGAGCTCGTCCGCGACCGGTTCCCTAGGAAGACCCGCGTGACACTCCGCATCATCGATGTTGTTTCCGCAGAAGACGCCAAAGCCAAACGGTCCGTAGAACTCGGCGAAGAACTCTATGCGGAGATGAAACAGGCACTCGGCAAGTAAACCGTACACACGAATCCATACGCACTGCATAAAAAGACCGGAACTTCTCGGAGTTCCGGCCTTTTGTTTGTAATGATTCGATTGTATGGCCTAGATTGCCACCGGAATCTTTCCGATCGGCTCGCCGTATTGATAGTCAGTCAGTTCCACGTCATCCTTCGTGAAATCATAGAAATTCTTGATCTCGGGATTCAGTTTGAACTTCGGTGCCGGGAAGGTCGGACGCTTGATCAGTTCCTCAACAATCGGAATATGACGGTCATAGATGTGCGCGTCGGCAATGACATGCACGAACTCGCCGACCTGCATATCGCAAACCTGTGCGAACATGTGCGTGAGAACCGCATACTGGGCAACGTTCCACGCATTTGCCGCAAGGATATCCTGCGAGCGCTGGTTTAAGATCGTGTTCAGGACAAGCTTTCCGCCGTCCTTCGGCTTCGTAACGTTGAAGGTCATACTGTAAGCGCACGGATACAGGTTCATCTCATGCAGATCCTGATGCACGTATATATTGGTCAGAATGCGGCGGCTGTACGGGGTGTGCTGCAGGTCATACAGTACGCGGTCAACCTGGTCGAACATGCCTTCCTTGTACTGATGCTTTACACTCATCTGGTAGCCGTATGCCTTACCGATGGAGCCGGTCTCGTCGGCCCAGGAATCCCATATATGCTGGCCGAAATCGTGCACGTTGTTGCTCTTCTTCTGCCAGATCCACAAAAGCTCGTCCGTCGCGGACTTGATCGGCGTCTTGCGAAGCGTCTGCGCCGGAAACTCCTTGCTTAAATCGTACCGGTTCACAACGCCGAAACGCTTGATCGTATAAGCCGACGCGCCGTCCTCCCAATGCGGACGCACCGCCTCACCTTCCGTGCTCGTTCCGTTCTCTAAAACGTCTTTACACATCCGGATAAAAACATCATCTGCATAACTCATAACTGTTAACCCCTTTGTTCATTTCTCGGCTCTTCAGCCGTTCCTTCCCGTAAAAGGAAAATGAGGAGCCACTCTTTCGAATGACTCCTCACGGTTCATACACCTTATTGGTTCTCGTTCACAAAACGGCGGATGTTGGAAGCATTCGTATATTTCTCGACATTCTCACCCTTCAGGACAACCAGCGTGGGCGCCTGCATTACACCGTACTTCATGGTAAGTTTCGCATTCTCCTCGGCATCGATAACCTTGTAGTCCATGCCGGAAAGGAATTCCTTCGCAAGCTTGCAGTTCGGGCAGGTCTTCGTCGTGAAGAGAAGAAGCTCGCCGTTCTCGTTGACTACCGGGATCTCGGGTGCCGGCTCAGGCTCGGGCATGGTGCGCGCAACCGCGGGTTCCTCTACGGACTCAATACCGTGGTTCAGACGGCCGTCGTCGATCACATACTCAAGACGCTCCTTGAACTCCTGCTGCTTGCCCGGGTTCCAGTTCTGTACCGCACGGTAATAACCGGTGATACGGCTGTAAATCTCGGTCGGTGCGCCGCACTCGGGACACTTGTCAACTTCACCGGTAATGTAACCGTGTGTCTGACAGATCGAGTAGGTCGGGGACATCGTATAGTAAGGAAGCTGGTAGTTCTCGGCAATCGTACGAACGAGCTTCGCTGCAGCCTGCCAATCCGGGAGTTTCTCACCGAGGAAGCAGTGGAATACGGTACCGCTCGTATAAAGCGTCTGGAGACGATCCTGGATATCGAGAGCGTCAAATACGTCTGCAGTGTAACCTACCGGCAGATGAGAGCTGTTCGTGTAGTAAGGAGTCTCTCCGTCCTTGCCTGCGGTGATGATGTCCGGATAATGCTTCTTGTCATGCTTTGCAAGACGGTAGCTGGTGGACTCTGCGGGCGTAGCCTCAAGGTTGTAAAGGTCGCCGTACTGCTCCTGATAATCGGAGAGACGCTCTCTCATGTGATTCAGAACGCGTACGGAGAAATCCTGGCATTCCTGCGTGGTCATGTCCTTGCCGATCCATTTGGCGTTAAGACCTGCCTCGTTCATGCCGAGAAGGCCGATGGTCGAGAAATGGTTCTCGAACGTGCCGAGGTAACGCTTCGTGTACGGATACAGACCCTCATTCATAAGACGGGTGATAACGGTTCTCTTCACCTTCAGGGAACGAGCCGCGATATCCATCATATGATCAAGGCGCTTGTAGAAATCATCCTCGTCGTTCGCCAGATAAGCAAGACGGGGCATATTGATCGTTACAACGCCGATACTTCCGGTGCTCTCGCCGGAACCGAAGAAACCGCCGGTCTTCTTACGAAGCTCTCTAAGATCAAGACGGAGACGGCAGCACATCGAACGTACGTCGCTCGGCTGCATGTCGCTGTTGATGTAGTTGCTGAAGTAAGGCGTGCCGTACTTCGCGGTCATCTCGAACAGCAGACGGTTGTTCTCGTTATCGGACCAGTCAAAGTCTCTCGTAATGGAGTAAGTCGGGATCGGATACTGGAAACCGCGGCCGTTCGCATCGCCCTCGATCATGATCTCAATGAAGGCCTTGTTGACCATATCCATTTCTTTCTTACAATCCTTGTAGCAGAAATCCATCTCTTCGCCGCCGATCAGGCACGGAAGTTCCGCCATGTCGGCCGGTACGGTCCAGTCAAGCGTAATGTTGCTGAACGGAGCCTGTGTACCCCAACGGCTCGGGGTATTCACGCCGTATACGAAGCTCTGGATGCACTGTTTCACTTCTTTGTAGGAAAGATTATCAACCTTTACGAAAGGAGCAAGATAGGTATCGAAAGAGGAAAATGCCTGCGCGCCTGCCCACTCGTTCTGCATGATGCCGAGGAAGTTAACCATCTGGTTAACAAGCGTCGACAGATGTCTTGCGGGAGAAGAGGTCATCTTGCCGCGGATTCCGCCGAGACCTTCCTTGATCAGCTGCTTCAGGGACCAGCCTGCGCAATAACCGGTCAGCATGGAAAGGTCATGGATATGGATGTCCGCATTCTTATGCGCGTTGGCGATCTCCGGATCGTAAACCTCACTCAGCCAGTAGTTGGCGGTGATGGCACCGGAGTTATGAAGGATCAGACCGCCCACGGAATAGGTAACCGTCGCGTTCTCCTTAACACGCCAGTCCTCCTCGTGAACGTAACTGTTAACGATTTCCTTATAGTCAAGAATCGTGGACTTCATGTTACGCATCTTCTCACGATTCTTACGATACAGGATGTATGCCTTAGCAACGTCGGTATAACCGGTCGACTCGAGAACGTGCTCTACGCAGTCCTGGATGTCCTCAACCTCTACGACGCCGTCTTTTACTTTGCTTTGGAATTCAGAGGTAACCCGGAGAGCAAGCAGATTGATGATGTCATCCGTGTACTCCTTCTGCGTTGCTTTAAATGCCTTCTCAATTGCCCCGCAGATCTTCTGCAGGTCAAAATCACGTAATTCCCCGTCCCGTTTTGCTACTTGAATCATTCCCTTTTCTCCTTCCGCTAATACTTGTTTTCAGCATGCTTCCACATCGGAAGCGATTAATCTCATGATAGCACAGCGGAAATGGGATGTCAACTAAATCTATTAGGTTTTTTCAAGGAAAATACCATATATTGTGGTTCAAATGGGTAAATCACATTTTCGGCCGGAACGCCGAAAACCGTTCAAAAGCCTTTATTTTCCTATATCTGCGGGTAATCCCTCGGTAAGTATGCTTTCACAAGAATACCCTCGGCTACGTATTCCTCGCTGATCAGTTCTCCGAATCGGCGGATCTCGGCGACCTTGCCCGCCTGCGCGTAGGGAATGACCTTTTCGATGTATACCTTCTGCTCGCGGAGGACCGAAAGAATGGCTTCGATGAGGTCCGCGGTACCTTCTCCTGACTTCGCGGAAATCTTCACGACGCGGTCGGCATGAAGGTCTTTGATCGTCATTTTGGGAAGCAGATCCTGCTTGTTGAGAGCGGTCACGATCGGCTTGTCCGAGATGCCGAGCGTGCGAAGCGTATCATATACGACCGCCATCTGGGTGTCCGGTTCCTGCCCTGCGGCATCGACCACGTGGAGGATCAGATCGGCGTATTTGGCCTCTTCAAGCGTGGAGCGGAACGCATCCACAAGATGATGGGGCAGCTTGCGGATAAATCCGACCGTATCCGTGAACAGGATCTCACGGCCGTCCTCCGTGCGGCAAAGTCTCGTCGTCGGGTCAAGCGTCGCGAACAGCATATCCTGCGACAGCACTTCGGAGCCTGTCAGTTTATTTAACAACGTGGATTTGCCGGCATTCGTGTAGCCGACAATTGCCACGGTCGGAACGGACGACTGCTCCCGCTTCGCCCGCTTCGTCTCACGCGTTTTGCGGACCTCTTCGAGTTCGCGGTTCAGCTGCGCGATACGGTTACGGATCAATCGGCGGTCCGTTTCGAGTTTCTTCTCACCGGGACCTCTCGTACCGATTCCGCCGCCGAGCCTGGACATTGCCGTGCCGGCACCGATCAGTCTCGTGGAACGGTATTTCAGCTGGGCAAGTTCGACCTGGATGGTTCCCTCGCTCGTGGTCGCATGCTTCGCGAATATGTCGAGGATCAGCATGGTGCGGTCCATAACCTTGCATCCGAGCGCATCCTCAAGATTCTTCATCTGTGCGGGGCTCAGTTCGTCATCGGTTACAATTCCGTCCGCCCCGGTCTCCGCAAGCATCGCCGAAAGCTCCTCGATCTTACCTTTGCCGATATAGGTGCCCGGGTGTACCGACTCGCGGTTCTGGATGATGGTGCCGACGGTCTCGGCGCCGGCAGTCTTCACAAGTTCCGCCAGTTCCGAGAGCGAATCCCTGACGGTGTCAATATCATTGTCCGCATCGGTCCCCGCCACTGCGACAAGAATGACTCTCTCCTGTTCTTCACGGTTTTCTATCATTTTCCTTCTCCTATTCCGAAAGAAAGCCCGGTACGTTTATTCGTAACCGAGCCTTTTCTTTACAAACTTATATTCTTCGATTGCCTCGCTGTCATTCGGGTATTCCACGATGTATGTCTGGAACGCCATATATGCCGAGACAAAATCATACCGCCCTTCGTATACCGCAATCTGGTTTCGCTTGAGCTGCTGTGTCGCGCCCGAGTTTCCGAACGAAAGCCCGAGGGTGATCATCTCCTGCGCCTTGTCGTAATCGAACAGTTCCAGGTAGCACACGGCTTCCTGATTGCATACCGTCGGGGAAGTTGTAATAATGCTCGCGCGGTACAGTTCAAAATATTCGACCGCTTTTTCGAAATCCTTTTCCTCCATTGCAATCTCGCCGAGGAAGTAATATGCTTCGGTGAATCCGTTCGCCGTTGCATTCTCCATCTCGATCTTCGCGGAGGTGTAATTCTTCTGGTAGAAGTGTACCTGGCCGAGGAGGTACTTGTCCTCGTTATCGCTGATCTTCAGGCGGCTTGCACGCTCTAAGATCTTCGCGGCGTTATCCGCATCGCCTTTGTCGCGGTAGCAGGAATAGAGTCCGATGTATGCCTTATACTCATCCTTTTCCACCGACATCACGTGGTCGTAATCGCGAATGGCCTTGTCGATCTCGCCGGTCTCTCGGTACAGGTTGGCGCGGGAACAAAGCGCTGAAATGTTGTCCTTGTCCATCTCAAGAACGGCCGAATACGTTTCGATCGCCGTGTCGGTCTGTCCGAGGCATTCGAGTGCATTTGCCTTATAATACGTAATGTCCACGTTCCAGCCCGTGTCCGTTCCGATCGCAAGCGCGTTGTTAAAACTCTCGAGAGCCTTCTCGAATTCGAGTTTCTGCATATAGGCAATGCCCTGTCCGCGGTACGCGAACTTGTTCAGACGCTGCGCCTTCTGCGAAGACGCGCCCTCATTGATCACGTCGGAGAACTGCAGCAGCGCCAGATCGTTCTCTTTCAGCTGGATCAGCGCCATACCGTAGTTGTTCTTGACTTCCCTATTATTCGAGTCCAGTTTCAGCGCACGCTCGAAATACTCCCGCGCAGTCTGGTAATCGCCGGAATTATAAAAGCCGAGTCCCTTGTCATTCTCCCCTTCAACTGTCATCTTGTCCTTGCCGCAGGCAGTGAACACAACCATCAGGGCAAGACACGCCAGCAACCAAAGCCGTTTCTTCATGTCGAACCTTTCGCAGACTCCGTACTCACCGGCGGCGTGTCTGCACCGCGGCCGGCGGGTCCTGTGCGAACCATTTTCATCCTCTCTGATTATATAGGGAAAATGTGAACTTTTCAACACTGATTGACTGGAATGCGCAAATATGCGATAATGAAAACAGACATAAAGTCTTGAAAGGAGAACAGTTATGGCTAAATATGTATGTCCAGTTTGCGGTTATGTTCACGAAGGCGATGAGCCCCCGGAAAAGTGCCCCGTTTGCGGCGTTCCCGGTGTAAAGTTTAAGAAGCAGGAAGGCGAGATGACTTGGGCTGCCGAGCATGTTGTAGGCATTGCGGCAGGCGTTCGCGAGGATATTCTGAAGGATCTCCGCGCCAACTACGAGGGCGAGTGCCGTGAAGTAGGTATGTATCTTGCAATGGCAAGAGTTGCGCACCGCGAGGGTTATCCCGAGATCGGTCTTTATTGGGAAAAGGCCGCTTATGAAGAGGCGGAGCATGCAGCGAAGTTTGCAGAGCTTCTCGGTGAGGTAGTTACCGATTCCACGAAGAAGAATCTCGAGCTCCGTGTGGATGCAGAGTACGGCGCTACCGCCGGCAAGACCGACCTTGCGAAGCGCGCGAAGGAGCTCGGTCTGGATGCAATTCATGATACCGTTCATGAAATGGCAAGAGACGAGGCCCGCCACGGCAAGGCTCTGAAGGGTCTTCTGGAGCGTTACTTCAAATAAGAAGTGTTGGTGTTTTAATGATTCTACTGGTGTAGAACGGCTAACTGCCGCACAGTTTTCAATCAACGATTCGAAAGCCGTCCCAATCAATCCGGGACGGCTTTCTTTTATGCTTTCTCTATGGTATTCTCCTTTGCGCTCTTTCCGGCATTTCGGGCCGGGCTCATTCAATCTTTCTGATGATTCTTCAGAATGCTGTCCACAATGTTCTCAATAATCCGAAGCTCCTCCGCGGAAAGCCGGTTCATCTTCTCGGGCAGTCCGCGCTTCGGACACCCGTCCTCCGCGGCACAGAAGAAATGCGCAGGCGTCACGCCGAGATAATTGCAGATATGCATCAGTTCCTCATACCCGGGATATCCCCGTCCGGTCGTGATCCGGTTAACATAACCGGTTCCTCTTCCGAGGTCCCTGCTCATACGGCTCTCCGTTACGCCCTTCTGCATACGAAGTTCCGTGATCCTGTCTGCCAAAAACGATTTGCGCCTCATACTTCTCCTTTCCGAAGCCGTCTATTCTTTACCTTTTCGGCTCCTGTGCCTGAGATATCCGGTGTTGACTGCTGCCAGGAAGGCAAATATGCCGTACAGGACATAACGTCCCATCCCGTCTCCCGTTCCCGGGATTCCGGAATCCATCTTCGCGTTATAAAAGATGACTTCCTCACCCTCTTCGGTCTCCGGTACGACAAATTCGACATCCTCGCTTCTCACATATCCTTCCGGTGCCTTCACTTCATGCAGGATATAACGTTCTCCTGCCGTGAGCTTGGCCACCGTATTATGGATCGTTCCGTTGCTGACCCACTCTTCCACCACGTTTCCGCTTCCGTCCAAGATTTGCATCTGCGCACCCGGAAGGGGAAGCCCCGTGTCTTTGTCCGCCTTGGACGTCCGCAGCACGGTCGGGGCATCCTTCATTACAACTTTTGGTTCATCGACGCCGTAATGAAAGCTGACTGCCTCTGCGATCAGATATCCGTCCGGCGACGCCGTCTCACGAAGCGTATACTTTTCGCCCGGAACCAGTTCCGCCTCGATGCGCTTCTCCGTTCCGTCAGTCACCCACTCCGCGACAACCTGTCCTTTGCTGTCCTCAAGCGTCAGCTCCGCGCCGGCAAGCTCCTTACCGTCCACAAGACTGATCTTACTGATCAAAACCCTCGTGTAATTGTCGGTCATTTCAACCTTATCAACTGCACCGTTCTTGCTGACGGTAAATGTCACATCATCCGCCTTCAGGTATCCCTTCGGTGCTTCCGCCTCATGCAGCGTATATGTCTTGCCCGCGGTCAGTTTTCCGACAAGGCTTCGAACCTTTCCGTCCGTCACCCATTCGTAAACGACCTTCTTGCCGTCGAGGATCTGCATCTTCGCGCCCTTAAGCATGGAACCGTCCAAAGCGGATTTCTTACTGATCTCCACATGTGTCGGGCGGTCTTCCATGACAACCTTGCTGAGTGTTCCGTCCGCATTGACGGTAAATGTCTGGTCCGCCGCGATGGTGTATCCTTCCGGCGCCGACACCTCGTGAAGCGTATACGTCACGCCTGCTTCCAGCACGGCGTTCAGTTCCTTCGGCTTGCCGTCGGTCACCCATTCGAAGATGACATTTCCCTCTGCGTCCAGAATCTGCAGATGTGCCCCTTTCAGTTCTTCCTGCTCTTTCTCCTTGTCCTTTGACCCGGACGAAGTTCCGGCAAAAGAAGTCTTGGAGATTTCAACAGGTCCGGTCGGCGGCTCGGGAAGCGTCACATTTGTCTCCCTGACGGTAACCCCGAAGACATCCGTTCTGCCGACGAAAAGTCTCTGCTGATGTCCGGACTGTTCCGCATAAAACTGCAAAGACTGCTCCGTCTTCGTGCTATATCCGTGTGCCGCAACCGTCATGGTCGTTCCCGCGGCCGATCCGGGCACGCGTACCTTCACTGTCGCGCCGTTAGCGATACACTCAGGCGTACCGTTCGACACTTCTACGATCTCCGCGCCTGAAAGCCCGAACGAAAGCGTTGCATAGCTGCAGTTCGTCATGCTCACCTGAAAATCGATCAGATAGTCTCCACCCTTATGCTTCTTCGGGAGTTCGACGATATGATAGTCAACCGCAGCCTCGATAACCGACTGCTGCCCGCTTTTTGCAAGCCGGAACAGTGCGATTGCGGCGTCATACACTTCCTGCGCTCCGGGCGCCGTTCCGACCTTTACAAGCGCGTTGCCTTTCTTCGGCTCGGGGTTCCAGAACAGGAACACATTGTAATTGGCACCTTCCTGTTCCTTCCGGTAGGAGGCCCACATTCGCGCCGCAACCTGGGTTGCTGCCTGTGCTTTCACGGTGTCCGTTCCGAAATCGATTCCGCAGATGCAGGTCGTGTACGGGTAGCCGTTTCGAAGAATCTCCTGCAGTCCCGACATCATCGTCGCGCTGTACTGCATCTTCGCTTTATCTATGGCAAAATAAGCCGTCCCGTTCGGACTCCGCTTGCTCGACTCCACGCAATACGCCGGATAGACCGTCCCGTTGATCGTAATCGTGTGTATGTAATTATAGGTTTCAAGCCATCTTCCCGCCGGTTCTTCCTTTAAGAGAAAATACACCGGTGTCTTCTCCGTACCCGCAGTTATCGTCCCCGTCCCCGCCATTGCCGCTCCGCCGCTGAAAGCGGAAAGCAAAAGGCAGAGGATCAGCATCGCCGCCGTTGCCGGTTTATGTCTGTATTTCATGCTGGTGATTCCTTTCAGATAAATAGAAAAATAGAATTACAGAATAATAGATAATCGGTTTTCAAGGTGCGATGCGTGTGGGTAAATGGTCGGCCGAAACGGCCGCAAAAGAAAGCGGACAGCGCGGAATCGATTGCTCCGGGCATGCCGCAGGACTGGGAGGAAGCTGCGTCTTCCTCCGATAGATTAACCATATCATATCAAAAAAGGCGATTCAATGCGCATTTTCCCCAAAAACGGAGGGGTGAGACTGTGAAGGATAGACAAGTGAGCGACGTCTGCAAGCTCCCCTCGCGTGCAAAGCCCGCTCGGTGTTCGTTCGCTCGGCCCTTGCACGCAGACTCCGTCTGCAAAGTTCTCCGGCAAGCCCCCCTCGCGTGCAAAGCCCGCTCGGTGTTCGTTCGCTCGGCCCTTGCACGCAGACTCCGTCTGCTTAATGATCGAACCAAGAAAGGCTCCTTGAAAACCTTTCGGTTTTCAGGAGCCTTTTTGTTTCAATCATTGCCCTTCGGGCGGGTGCAAGGGCACTCGCTTATCTATCATATCTTGTTATCCGATCCAAGTACGTACTTAATCTTGTGAGCTACCATGTCCTTAACAGCCTGACGAGCGGGCTTCAGGTACTGACGGGGATCGAAATGATCCGGATGCTCAGCGAAGTACTTACGGATGTTACCGGTCATAGCAAGACGGATATCGGAGTCGATATTGATTTTACATACAGCAAGCTGTGCAGCCTTACGAAGCTGCTCTTCCGGAATACCTACAGCGTCAGGCATGTTGCCGCCGTACTGGTTAACCATCTTAACGAATTCCTGCGGAACGGAGCTGGAACCGTGAAGAACGATCGGGAAACCGGGCAGTCTCTTGATGCACTCCTCGAGTACGTCGAAACGGAGCGGCGGGGGAACAAGGATGCCGTCAGCATTTCTCGTGCACTGTGCAGCAGTGAACTTATATGCGCCGTGAGAGGTTCCGATAGCGATTGCAAGGGAGTCACATCCGGTTCTTGCAACAAATTCCTCAACCTCTTCCGGACGGGTGTAGCTTTCCTTACCGTGCTCAACCTGAACCTCATCCTCAATACCTGCGAGGGTACCGAGCTCAGCCTCAACTACAACGCCGTGAGCATGTGCATACTCAACAACCTGCTTGGTAAGAGCAACGTTCTCATCGAAGGGCTTGCTGGAAGCATCAATCATAACGGAAGTGAAACCGCCGTCGATGCAGGACTTACAAAGTTCAAAGCTGTCACCATGGTCAAGGTGAAGAGCGATCGGAATCTGAGGATTCTCGATAACGGCAGCCTCAACGAGTTTTACAAGATAGGTGTGGTTTGCATACGCGCGTGCACCCTTGGATACCTGAAGGATAACGGGGCTGTTCAGCTCGCCCGCTGCTTCGGTGATACCCTGAACGATTTCCATGTTGTTTACGTTGAAAGCACCGATAGCGTAACCGCCGTCATATGCCTTGGCAAACATTTCTTTGGTAGTAACTAATGCCATAATATATCTTCCTTTCTAAAAAATATACTGTTCATTTATGCTTTCGCATAACCGAAAATATTATAGCAGAAACACGCATCCATTGCAATACGGAAAATGTGACCGCCGTTCACCGCTCAGCGCTTCTTTCCCCAAAGGAAGAAGAGCATCTTGCACCTCATCTCCGACTTCTTGATCGCGCCGAAATAGCGGCCGTCCATCGAGTGGTAGCGGTTGTCTCCGAGCACCAGATACTCGCCCTCGCCGAGCTCGATATGCTGCGTCATTCCGGTGCGGTAGTTGTAATCCGGATCGAAGTATACGTAGTCCTCTTTGAGCTCCTCGCCGTTTCTCACAACGACGCCGTCCGTGATATCCAGGACGTCTCCCGGCTTTCCGATGACACGCTTGATGAAGTCGCTCTCATTTGTCTTGCCTTCGTCACCGTGGAGCACAACGATGTCGCCGTAGTCCGGCGTAAAAAAGATCGTTCCGAAGCCAAATGCCTTGTCCTTCAACGTCATATTCATCGAGTCTCCGCTGACACGGTAAGGCGGGAACAGTTTAAAGACAGTAAAGATAACGATAAAGCTGATGATGAAAAATACGACGTCGCCGATCAGTTCCTTGCGTCTGCGGCGCCATCTTTCCTCTTTTGTCTCTTCGTCCGGCTGTTCGGACTCTTCCTCAGATGCATCCCAATCTGCGTCGGGAAGTTCTGCCGGTGCCGGTTCCGCAGCTGCCTGATCAGCGTCTGCGTCACCCTCTGTGCCTTCCGTCTGAACAGTTTCTGTGTCAGCAGCTTCACCCTCTGCCTTTTGAATGGCATCTGCAGCAATCTCCGCAGTTTCGGTCACTGCAGTTTCAGCCGCTTCTTCGGGAAGATTGTCTTCCCGCTCCTGATAATCGTTCGTCATGATTTCCCCCTGAAACATGCTTCGGACGGGAGTACCCGTCCGGGCATAATTCAAACTATTTTATTACCAGTGTGGTCCCTTCATAGGAAAGCTTCAGGCATGCAGGGGCCTTCTTCATAAGTGCCACGCTTCTCTTGTCCGGTGCCGACGCGCCGATATAAACAAGGTACTGTCCGGGCACGATCACGCGCTCGGCCTCCTCATTAAATACACCGAACGCCTTCGGCGGCAAAGCGATCGTCACGCGCTCGGACTGTCCGGGTTTCAACGTAATCTTGCGAAGACCTTTCAGCTGCGCGTTAGGTGCACCCGCAAGCGGCGATTTCACATACACCTGAACCGTCTCAGCACCGGTCATCGCACCATTATTGGTCACAGTAACCGATACGCTTGCACCGTCCTTAACCGTTCCCGTGATCTCTGCATCGGTAAATGCAAAGTCCGTGTAGGAAAGCCCGAATCCGAACGGATACAGCGCCTCACCGGTCATATAGCGATAGGTACGTCCCTTCATTGCGTAATCGGTAAATGCGGGCAATTCTTCGCTTGTCCGGTAGAATGTTACCGGAAGCTTCCCTTCGGGGCTGCATTCGCCGAACAGCATGCGTGCAACGGCTCGTCCGCCCTGCGCACCGGGATACCATCCCTGCACGATAGCGGGAATATGCTCGTCCGCCCACGGAATCGCCAGCGCGCTGCCTGACAATAAGATCAGAACAATAGGCTTCCCGCTCTCGGCGAGTACTTTAAGAATCTCTTCCTGAATGCCCGGAAGTTTCAGGTTCGGCTTATCTCCGGAAGCGAACTCATTGCCCTGGTCGCCTTCTTCTCCCTCTAAGCCCGGATCAAGTCCCATGACAGCCAGTACGACGTCGCTCATGTCTGCCACAGCCTTCACCTCGGCCGTACGGTCATTTGCCTGCCCGAGTCCCTGCACACGGTCCTTGAACAGATGGCATCCTTCCGAATACATGATCCGTGCGCGGTCCCCTACATATTCACGAATGCCCTCGAGGATGGTCACATACTCCGAAGAAGTACCTTCATAGTTTCCGACAAGAGCCTTCCGGTTGTCTGCGTTCGGTCCGACGATACCGATTGTATTGATGGAATCCAGATTCAGCGGAAGCAGCTTGTCCGCATTCTTCAGAAGAACAATGGTCTTCTCCGAAACCTTGCGGTTCAATTCACGGCTTGCCGCAGTATCTACCTGATCATAACCGATCTTGCTGAACGGAACCTCTTCGGGCTTATCGAAAAGACCGAGTTTCATCCGCGTGGTAAACAGTCTCGTAAGTGCACGGTCAATCGTATTCTCTTCCACAAGACCGTCGCGAACCGCCTGCAGAAGATGGACATACATATTTCCGCAGTTCAGGTCGCAGCCGTTATTCATGGCGAGGGCAACCGTCTCCTCTTCATTGGCGGTTACCATATGAAATTCATGGAAATCCTTCAGCGCCCAGCAGTCCGACGTAACATGACCGTCAAATCCCCAGTCGCCGCGCAGAATATCCGTAAGAAGCGTCTTGCTGCCGCAGCAGGGTTCCCCGTTCGTACGGTTATATGCCCCCATGACGGCTTCTACTTTTCCTTCTTTAACACATGCTTCAAATGCCGGCAGATACGTCTCGTACAGATCCTGCTTCGACACTTCCGCGTTAAACTGATGACGAAGGTCCTCCGGACCGCTGTGCACCGCAAAATGCTTTGCGCACGCGGCGACCTTCATATATTTCGGATCATGTCCCTGAAGTCCCTCGATGAAACGAACGCCGAGACGGCTGCTCAGATAAGGATCCTCTCCGTATGTCTCATGGCCCCGTCCCCACCGGGGATCACGGAATATGTTTACGTTCGGCGACCAGAAAGTGAGACCTTTATATATATCACGGTCACCGTATTTGGCCTGCATGTTGAATTTGGCTCGGGCCTCCGTGGAAATGGTATCCGCAACCTCTTCCATCATATCTTCGTCAAATGCGGCCGCCATACCGATCGCCTGCGGAAATACCGTAGCTACTCCGGCCCTTGCCACACCGTGAAGAGCTTCATTCCAATAGTTATACGCCTTTACGCCGAGACGTTCGATCTCGGGAGCGTTGAACAGTGTCTGAAATACCTTTTCCTCAAGTGTCATTTCCGACACAAGCGCTGCTGCTCTTTCTTTGAAGGATTTCGACTCGTCCGCGTAAACTTTTCCCATAAGTTCCTCCTTAAAATCCGGCGTTTACCCCGGTATATGTACGCTTTTGGATATAAAAAAATTCCCTCGGTTGTCTCTTATCTCAGAAGGCAGGTTCTGCCTTCTGAGATAAGAGGGGAATTTCCGAGGAAATTCCCCTCCCAAAGGGAAAAGAGTCAAAACTTATTGGTGTTGATTATTTCAACTTAGCGTTGAACTCGTCAACCTGAGTCTGCCACTCAGTAGCATGAGCTTCGATGGTCTCAGCTGCAGTAGCGCCACCACCGAGTTCGTACAACCAGTTAGGAGCGAAACCGGAGATGTAAACATCGGGAGCTGCCATATACATATCCCACTTGTTGATCATCCAGTTACAGGTCTCGGTAACGGATCTCTTATCTACGAAACGGGTCTCAAGGTTGCCCTTCCATCTAGCGTCATCGTCCTTGTACTCTTCAGGAACGTCGGTGTAGATATTGTAAACGTAAGCAATATCATCAGCAACATTCTTGATCTTGTCGCAGTTAGCCATAACAAGGATGTTCTCACGACATACAGCGATGTAATCCTTAGCAGACGGTCCCTTAGGAAGGTTAACAAAACCGAAGATCATATCAGGAGCCTGCTTTTTGATGTTATCGCAAGCATACTGCTCTTCTACGAACATAGCTGCCTTACCTTCATAGAAACCAGCCTTGAAGTAATCCCAGTTAGCGCCCTCAGGCTGCGGCTGGAAGTAACCTTCTTTGATGATTTCGTTACCAAAAGTAAGAGCCTCGGTAACCTTCTTATCATTAGCGTTCATAACAAGCTTGCCATTCTCGAGAGTGATAATGAAGGTATCGTTAGCGATCAACAGACCCTGGAAGAATACAACGTTCTGACCGGTTACACCGTAAACGTTCGGAATACCGTCACTGTCGGTATCTCTTGTGAGCTTCTTGCAGAGATCCTTGAAGTTTGCGAAGGTCCAATCGCCGGAAGCCTGAAGATCATAAGGAGTATCTTCGGGAACGTTAGCAGCCTTAAGGAGAGCCTTGTTGAAGAACACACCGGTTCTGGGCTCGAGACCAGCTGCGAAACCATAGATACCGCCGCTGTAGCTCATAACGTTGATAACAGCCTGATTGAACTTAGCATCGCTCCAGTTGATGGAGGAAAGCTTGGAAACATCAAGGAAAGCACCCGTCGAAAGAAGGGACGGAACCCAACGGGTATCGAAAGTAACGATGGAACCCATAGGATTGTTCTCGTTCGTTCCGAGAAGGAATTCCTCAGACCACTCGTTTCTCCAGTCACCGTTCTTTACACGCTTGAAGGTGTAGTTATGGTCCTTCATGGCCTTGTTCTGCATATCCCAGTATGCTTCCTGGTAGGTGTTGTTAGCCTTATTCCAGTCATCACCGGACCACCAGTCAACAAGAGTAACTTCAAGACCCTTCAGATCTCTCGGCGGCTCAGTAGGCGTTACTACTGTAGAAGTAGGCTCAGCCGTAGGAGCTGCGGTAGCCGTAGGGGTCGTCTTCTCCTTGCCGCAAGCAACTGCAAGAAGCATGCTTCCTACAAGCGTAGCTGCAAGAACGAGTTTCTTTGCGTTTTTCATTTAAGGATCCTCCTTTAAAAAATTATTCAACTGCCGGAACCACCTTGAAAGAATTACCTTTCAAGAATGAAGGGCGCCCCCGCGTCCCGGAGCTGTTTATCTTAAAGCCGTCGTCACGACTTTAATTCGAAATAAGAGAAGCTTCACGCTTCGGTCGTCACCCTTTGATACCGCTTTGGCTGATACTTTCCACGAAACTCTTCTGTGCGAGAATGTAGATCAGTACCAACGGGATCAATGTCAGCAATGTTGCCGTTGAAAGAATCTGTTCGGAACGGGCCGTCGGAACGATGTAACCTTTTCCGTAAATCTTTTCCATATCATGGTTCATGTTCTCAACGAGACCATTGAGTGCGTTAGCGATGGTTGCCCAGTTATTACCCTTTGAGAAGAATACACGGGAATAAACACCGTCAGTCCACCACCATACGAAGGAGAACAGGAAGCAGGAAACCATCATCGGTCTGGCGCCGGGAAGAAGGATCTTCCAGAAGGTTGTCCATCTGTTACATCCGTCAACATATGCGGCTTCTTCCAGTTCCTTCGGCTCGTTACGGAAATGCTGGCGCATCATGTAGATATAAAGACCGCCTTTATAACCCGCACAACCTGCACATACTATGTAGTATGCGATTTCTTTACCGGTAAGTCTGAGACCTTTGCCTGTGATCAAATGCAGAATACCTATACCTTTGATGCCCGGGAAATCCCAGTCTGCAAGAAGCAGCTGCAGAGGTGTCATCAGGGTCTGCGCAGGAACTACAATCAAAAGAATTACACATGCGAACCAGAAATTCTTAAGCGGGAACTTATATCTCGCAAAACCATAACCTACAAGCGTACAGGAAAGAACCTGCAAAAGTGCTACAACGATACCGATACGGATGGAAGTGAAGAACGGCTTAAAACTACCGAGCCATTTCCATGAGCTTTTAATCGGCTCCGTCGAAAAGTGTCTGGGTACATTAATTACCGTCTTATCGTACAGATCTCCTTCTGCCATCATGGAGATGGAGAACTTATGAAGCAACGGCTGCAGGATAAGGAAACACAGTCCGACTAACAATACCGCTCGGCAAAAACGAAAGATGAACTCACCGATTCTCTTCCGTAAAAGGTATCCTCCGGACTTACGGTTTCTCTCCCAAAATGTGATATTTTCCTGTTTAGTCATAATAGTATACCCACCTTGTTATAATGAATGAGAGAATGCCGAGTATTCCCATTATGATTACAAAGTATACCCACGACATCGCGGCCGTTAAGCCGTAGTCGAAGTTGAGGTACAAAGTGTTGGTGATCAAGGTCATCAGATCGCTGTTCGATTTCGTACAGAAATCCACGATCGTATAAATCAGGTTTACAAGAATGATGGAACTGATCATGGGGAAAGTAATCTTCCAGAAACTCTCCCATGCGGTACAGCCCTCAATCTTAGCCGCTTCATACATGGACGGGGAAATCGTCTGCAATCCGGAAAGGAAGATGATGATCTGAATACCGGAAGCAATCGCGATATCATAAACCTTATTAACCAGATCGATGACATATTGGAAGAACTTATTTGCTGTCTGACCGGTCAGCAATATGCTTTCCAAAGTTTGTGTAATACTTACAGAGGATGTATCCTTCTGAATCAGATCTTTCATACCGGCGAGGAGGGAGTTGTTCGTTTCCAATCCAACCATGATACCGGAAGAAAGAATAACCGGAAGGAAATATACCGCTCTGACAAATGTTCTTCCATGGAAATCCTGGTTCAAAAGAACCGCCATGAAGAAACTGAATACCAAAATACCGGGAACGAACAGTGCCATGTCCTTCAACTGTGTTAACAGGTTCGGAACATACTGGGAATTAACGAAGAAAACTTCATTGTAGTTCTTTAATCCGATCCAGGTATAACTGAAACCTTTCTTACCAAGCGCGTCTACTTCCGTGAAGGACATGTACAACGAGCTTGCAAGCGGAATCAGAAGGAAGAGAACGAAACCGATGATGAAAGGAAGGATGAACAAATATCCCGCAATCGCATTACCTCTCGCCAGGTCTCTACGTTTTGCTTTCGCCATCTGCTAGTTTCCTCCTTTCACGACTACCCAATCCTGCGCCGGAATGGTAAAGCTTCCGATACTGTAATCCGTCGTTCTGTAGTTCACATAAACTTCAGTTCCGTCGGAATACTTGGTTACATAAACGTTATCGTTGATCATTCTGTGACCTTCGATGGTCTTCTTCGTCAGATTACCGAAATCATTCGTATAACGCTTATACAGTTCGTTGGCCTGCTGCTTCCACGCTTTGTAGTTTGCACCGAAGTACTCGGTGTGTGCCGATTCCTGCAGTTCTTCCGTCTCTGCATCCATGAAGATGAAGTAAAGGCCTGCACCGGTCTCTGCGGACCGCAGAAGGTTTGTAATGTAGTCGTTAGTAATATTGATCGAATCGCCGGTGTAGCGGACATATCCGTGAAGCGCAATCGGGAAGAACGGAATGGAACCGTCTTCGATGCTGGCCTTGGAAGCCTGAACCGGGAAGTCGACAACGATATCCGCATAAGGAAGCGCATAAGCGTTGCCCTTGTAGATAATATTGTTGTTACCCTTCAGGGCTGCAAGTTTTTCAACCTGCTGATTCATGGCTTTCTGACGGCTTACGGGATTCTTTCTGTAGTAATCCGCACCGAGCTTATTACCGATCGAGGCAAATGCAACGCTTGAACTGCCGAGAGACGAAGCATCCTTAAGGAACTTATCAATCGTCTTCAACGTCACGGAAGGCTTTGCCAGATAATAACTCTCACCGTCTTCAAGCTCACCGTACCAGATATCACTGATCGGTTTGAATTCCGCAACCTCTCTCGAGAGGAATCTCGCGGAATCTCTCTTGATATGATAGGAATCCATCAGTGTATCTTTTCTTTCAAACATAAAGTCTGCCTTCAAAGATACATTATACCCCATTCCCTTCGCATTACTCAAGAGGTCTTTGAAATTTTTCTTCTTTCCGAGTTTACCGATCAGGCTGATATCATCGGCCCACTTGTGATCGATACCCTTATTGAACCATCCGTTCAGGATTACATTGATGTTCTCCCATCCGTTGGCCTTCAGGTCCTTGAGAATCGTGTCCATCTCATTGTAGGTCGTCAACGCATACGGCAATTCCTTCGGGAATCCGAGAACGTGCTGCATCTTGGCAACCGCTCCGAGCAGTTCGACTGCCACGGGAAGATTCTCATTGGAAGACTCCTTCAGTTCCGGATAACGGTTCAACAGATAAGAACGGTATTCCTTTGCCATATCCACGTAGTCGGAAGAATCTACACCGATATAGCGGAGGGAAATCTTCTCGTCCTTCGGGATGGAAGCTTCATAAACGGTATAACCGTGAATGGAACGGGATCCTACGTCAGCCAACTGGTTATGAACAACGGAAAATACATTGGTTACATAGTTGAAATCGTATGTACGGCCGGCCACATCGGCTTCGACCGTCGCGTATGCATCACCTTCTTCAATGACACAGAGCAGAGACGCATCGGAATCGGTAAAGGAAGCTCCGTATACCGGGAATCTGGCAATAGGATCGGAAACAACAATGTCTCTCGGTGCACCGTAATCCCATCCGTACATTCTCGCGGAATAGTTGTTCTGTGTAATCTTACCGTTATTGAAATTGATGATTGCGCCGGAGCCGTCCGGAACGAATAAATAACCGTTCTGAGACTTATTCGCTGCACAGAAGAACGGAAGAACACGGAACTCGGTGATCGGATACTTGTCATAGTATACGATGCTGTTGTAAGGAATTTCCACAACGAGCTCATCATTCTCAAGTTTCAGGAACATCGAAACGTTAACGGTCGGAAGAATATCTTTGGAACCTTCCACCTGTCCGTACTCATTGTCCTTCTCCCAGTCTTCATGAGAATAATTGATGTCTGCGATCAAGCCGGCCTCAAGATCCTCTTTCTGATAGTCCTGAGTATTATCGTATAACTCGTAAACCTTCTTTCCCTCATTCAGATCCGGATAGGTCTCTCTCAGTTTAGCCGCCTTATCGGGGAACTTTTCATCAAGAGTTTCGGGATCATACTTACGATACCAGTCACGAAGCATGTTCTTGGTTTCTTTGGAAACCATTTCGCTCAGTTCCAGGAATCTCTCCTCCGACATTACAGTCGGGATGAAATAAGTCTTCGAAATCAAACCGATTGTAAAGTCTATACGGATTGTGCTTTCATCAACTTTTTCATAGGTATAGTTGCCTTTGTTAACGCTGTGCTCACGGCTGCTCAGGTCGTTCTTTGCACCTGCATTGTTCTTATACTGAACAAGCAGAATTGATTTCGAAGCGTCGTTTACAACGTCCTCGGCACCCTCCGGGTTCGACAGCCATTCATTACCGTACTTGTCGGTAAATACGAATGTTGCCTTAGTCGGGTCAAATACGAGTTTAACCTTGCCCGACTGAATCGTCTGGGGTTCCGTATCGAGATCGGAATCAAAACGGTATGCGGTAATCGGCTCAACCTCTGCGTCATCACCGCCGCCGAACTTGATTACGATAAGAAGGAATACGCCCATGATAACCAAGAGGATTGACGCTCTTATAATGAATCTTTTCATATTGTTCATACCCTCCTAGTTAACTGGCTCTGAGTGTTATCTCTTTATAAAGTGAAACGAAGTATGCCACCGCATCACTGATCAAGCTGAAGAACAGCAATACGACGAAGATGATGATCGCCATACCCGCAACGGACAGGACGGATGATCCGAGACCTTTGAGAAGACCGTAATCGTGAATCATCATCATTGCACAGAGAATCAGGAATACGCACCAGATTAATGCGAATACATTAAAGTAAGTGTAGAAAACGCCTTCTTCCTGCGTTACGACATTACTTACGAAGATCATCGGAATGCCGATGAGAACATACGGCGTAAAGCTGTATGCCGTTGCCATGTAAATATCCTTGAAATGTCCTTTACCATCCATAAGAGTGGTCAGACACCAGTTGGCCAATACCCAGATGAACAGGGGAACCAGCACGCTGGCAAGTTCCTTGATGATATTTACCTCACTCCATCTCGTATGGTTTACCATGAAGTTGGAAAATCGCATATCCCACAACCGGGTCATCAAAGCAAGGATGACGATGGTATGTGCAGCTGCCATGGAACCGCGTTTCTCATGGATCAGATCCCAGGAACCGTCGAACGGATGGAGAATCATGTACAGGCTGTATTTCAAAGTCTTCAGATAATTCTTAAACTTGGGGCCTGTGAAAAATCCTATGATGCCGGAGATAAAGTTACTCATGCCTCTTTAATCTCCTTTCTCAGTCTGATTACTTTCCGAATCAACTTCGGAATTACGATTAACGCGATGAGGATTCCGAGGAAGAGAACGATATGCTCTTCTACCTGCTCCTCACGGTAATGCTTAAACGCTTTGGAATAGTTTACGCCGTCTCTGACAACCTCAAACTTATCCATTGCATCTTTGTACTTTTCCTGACGAAGCAAAGCGCGTCCTACGCCGACATAAGCCAGATCATAGTTTCCGTTATACTTCAATACTTCGGTCCATACATCCGCCGACTTATCATACTGTCCGACACGATACAGGTCAAGCGCCTCTTTAATGAGTTTGCCGAAGTCGGACATCTCGAAGATCGTAAGCGTTCCGCACTTACGGTCGAGAACGATAAACGTCTGCTCATCAAGCTTGTCGATTGCGGAAGGATATGCGAACGAACCTGCATTCATTCCGTAATTACCGAATGCGTAAAGCATATTGCCCTGGAAGTCATAGCAGAAAACCTTACCACGCGTTCTGTCAAGGCAGCAGTATGTCTCGTTTTCAAAGATAACAACATCGACAAATGCGGAATAACCCTTGATGTTCTCGGCCGTTCCGGGCGCCAGATCTCCGATCGGCGACTGGTTGCCGTTACGGATCAGGATGTCCTGACCCATCGCGTTCAGTTTTCTGACCGGCTTCGCGGTCTTAGCGATGTATTCATCTTCTTTCAGAGTAGCTGTCGTAACATACAGGAATCCGTCCGGATCCAAAGCTACGTTATTGTACTCTGTCGGCACATACTGCTTGGTACGTTTTCGCTGTTCCTTTGTCTGAATTCTTCTCCAGAGTCTCTGAACGATGGAAAGCGTTACCGGGCTTGCTCCGACATAAGTCGTGAACTCACCGGCTTTGTTAAATTCCATCAGACCGGAGTTGATGTTCTTCGCCTGCACGTAATAACGGCCTACGTCGTCAACGACGAACTTGGAAGGGAAGAATACGTACTGGTCGTCAAGAGTCTCATCTTTCGGCTGCTGTACAACTCCGATAACGTTCAGGTTGTAATCGCAGTGAATGATACGATAGTTGTCAAAGTCCGCGATGAAAATGTCATAGTCACGATCGAGTTCCTTCTTAACGACATTCTCAAGTTTCTTCTCCGGCTCCTTTGCGGGTTCGTCTTTGCCCTCGCCTTCATTGGTTTCACCGGGCTCTTCCGTTGCCGCGTCGCCGTCGGAAGCATCTTCGGAATCCGATGTGGTGGCACTCTTATCGGCATCCTCGGTTTTATCCGTATCGTCGGTTTTATCGGTGCCGTCTTCCTTCTCATCGGGTTCGGGAACCGGGGGAACGTACAGCTCACCGATATGGCTCGTGCCGTACATCTTCTCACGCTTTTTCTCATCCATCTTTACGACATGAATGTCATAGGGAGATTTCAGTGTGAGTGTAATCTCGCCGGGAACCCATTTCTTGTGATTCTCGTTACCTTCAATCGGATCTGCCACCTGCTCATATACACGCATCATTTCCTGATTCTTCACACTGACCTGAAGAGTATAAATGATACGCACAAGTTCAAACGAACCGTTAATATACTGTAACTCGACAATACGGTTATTTGCCGTATCGGCAATATATACCAGGTCATCGATTACAAACATGCCTTCCGGATCATTGAATGTTCCTACTTCTTCACCGAAGTTACGTCCGTAGAAAACGTTCGTTACGGAATAAGCATCGGGGGATGCGGTTTCATCGCCCCAGAAATTGTACGTGTAAGTGTACCAATCATCATCCGCTTTCGCAGAAGGAATTCCGGTAATGACAAGGCACAGCAACATGAGAAGTGTAATAATTCTTTTCTTCATATAATCTGCCTCCTCACTCTTTGATACCGGAACTTGCCATTGTTTCTACGATGTTGCTCTGCGCAAGTACGAAACATACGATAGGCAGGATCATCATGAACAATGTGGAAGCCGAGGATACACCGGTTCTGGCAACACCGCCCGCTGCCAGGGTACGAAGGGCAAACGGAAGTGTCTTCATGGACTCGGTATATATGTATGTCGTACCTACGTTGTTCCACAATCCCTGAATGGAGAAGATCATCAAGGTCAGGATGGCCGGCTTTACAAGCGGCATAACGATCGTAAAGAAGATACGTCCTTCTCGTGCTCCGTCAATCTTGGCCGCTTCGACGAGAACATCCGGAATACTGGATTCCATGAACTGTTTCATTAGGAAGAGTCCCATCGGGGAAGCAAATGCCGGGATGATCAGTGCAAGATAAGTGTCAACCCAACCGAGTCTTGCCATAATCAGGTAGTTCGGAATGGCAAGTACATAACCGGTGAACATAAGTGCCACGGTTACCATCTTGAAGAATGTGAGGGAACCCGGGAAGCGGTACTTTGCCAATACGTATGCCGCCATGGAAGCAATCAGGATGTGGCCTGCGGTTCCGACAGCCGTAATGAACAGAGAGTTGAACGCGTAACGGGTAAATGTGATAACGCCCTGCTTGTTCATCAAGAGGAACATATCGCTGATGTTCTTCGTCGTAGGGTTACGAACGAACAACTTCGGCGGATATACGAACAACTCATCAAGCGGTTTAAACGCGGAGTTGATAACGTATACGAGCGGGAATGCGAAAAAGCATCCGAACAATACGAGGACAATTCCTACACCGATATCACCCGCGAGGGATCGGTTAGGCTGTCTTCCAGCTTTAATCTTTTTCATCGTCATTCCCTCCTATCAGGTTCCAAGTCTGCTGAGTGCCTTCTGGATGAACTTGTTACACAAGTACATGCAGAGGAAGAGCACTGTTGCAATTGCGGAAGCATATCCCATTTCGAAACGCTGCTGACCATAGTCAATCAGGTGGGTAACAACGGTACGTGCGGCATAGTCGGTACTCGGGAATCCGCAAAGAGCCATCGTAACATCCGCAGTGTTGAATGCGGTCGTAATGGACATTACGGCACCGAACATAAGCATGGACTTCATGTTCGGAAGGGTAATGTACCAAAGCTCCTGCCAACGGTTTTTAACACCGTCTACATATCCTGCTTCATACTGGTCATCCGGAATGGTGTTAAGACCTGCAATGAAGGAAAGGAATCCGGTACCGAGGGACGCCCACAGGATTACGATGATAACGATCGTCATCATGTATGTGGGGTCGGTCAGCCACATTCGCGGTTTCTCCAACAAACCTAACGCGGTTCCGATTGCGTTAGCGTATCCGTAGGAGTCGCCGGAGAAGATGAATGTCCAGATCAGGTAAACCTGACCGGAAATCGTAGGTGCGTAGAAGATCAATACCGCAATCGCACGGATCCGCTTCGGCAGCTCGTGAATCAGCCATGCGAACAGGAATGCCGCGATATAGCCGACCGGTCCGGTGATCGCCGCGATCAGGAATGTGTTCTTAACCGCGGTAAGGAAGATATCATCTACAAGGATCAGGTTGATGTAGTTCCGCATTCCGATGAAACGTGCGGGCTGCAGAACATTGTAATAAGTAAATCCGTACCAGATGGAAACAAGTACCGGTACTACATAGAACAAGGTGAAGATGATCGCATAAGGAGCAAGAAAAGCGTAGCATGTTCTGTATGTTCTGATGTCTCTCCACATAAATTTGCGCTGAAGCTGTTTGCGTCTGCGCCAGTTAGCATAACTCATACTTTTCCCTCCTCCCTATTCTTTTTCGAGACCGAATTCGATTCTCTTCTTCTTAATCTCTTCGTTGATATCGCGCGTGTAGTCAAGGAGCGTCTCACGAGCATCCTGGTTCGCGTTGATAACCTTACGTACTGCGTTAACGATATGTCTTGACGTGTAGTATCCGCCGGGAACCTCAGGGGTACCTACGATCCATTCTCTCTGTGCAAGAAGAACTTCACGCTGCTTGGAGCTCCAAGCAAGCTGGTCAAATGCCTTCATGTTAGCCGGAGCATATCTTGCGGACTCACCCATAACCGCCTCAAGTTCCATACCGTACTGAGCCTGGATGTCTGCACTTGCCCACCACTGAAGGAAGGTCCAAGCCTCTTCGTGCTTCTTGGATTTCTCGAGAAGCATCGAGCAAACGCCCCAGCACTGTACGCTTCGGTCGATATCGTATTCACCGTCGCCGTCACGGTCAACCTTGTTGCCGTCCTCGTCCGTTACATAAGTTCCGGGGATGAGGGCCATATCCCACAAACCGCGAAGCTCGGGAGCGGATACGCAAAGGGTATTGAATGTGTTGTAGTCTACGAAACCGATCGGCATTTCACCGGTACGGAAACGGTCTACAAATGCATAGTCACGAGGAGTATTGTAATGTGTGAAGAACTTGGTATAAGCTTCGAACGCTTCAATCGCGACATCCGAATCCAGGTTTACTCTGGAGAGGTCATCCGTATAAAGGGATGCGCCGCGCTGATAAAGCTGTGCGTAGAAACCGTTCATATCCGGGTTCGCCACGTTGTTGATCTTACGTTCGGTGGAAGGAATACCGACATCCATGTGAGACTTCTGCAATTCGGAAAGAATCGTGATCAGGTCATCCCATGTCTGCGGAACTTCAAGGTTCAATTCTTCGAAGATATCGGTACGATAGAACATTACATTGAAGTACTGTGTTTCGGGAATTGCGTAAACGCCTTTACCGTATTTATAAGGAACCCACGAAGATTCCGTGAATTCGGCAATTACTTCGTCAAATCCGAGCACGCCGGTTTCATCGTTATGCTTGAACTGCGTCAGGTCGCAGGCGGCTCCTCGCAAAGCGTAGTTGACAGGCTCACCGCCGGCTACACCGAGTGCAACGTCGGGACCGGTTCCGGCTACCGTTGCCGGAAGCAATACGTCTGCTGTGATCAGGTCAAGGTTAACACCGATGTTGTACTTCGGTACGAAATCGGAGTCGATCAGACGCTTCAGAATGGTACTCTGGTCACGGCCGCTGAAGATCCAAACCGTTATGGTTTCCATCTCATCACCGTAAACGTTACCGATGGCATTGTAGTCAACCGTGAAGGAAGCAACGAATGCCTTAATCTCATGGAATGCTTTCTGGAACCAGTTCGCGGTATCGTTCTTAACCTTGTAATCCGCGCCGGATACGACGATGTAGTCGATATCGAGCTGGGAATCACTCAGGGTAAGGATTGCGGAACCGAGGGAACTTACGTTACCCTTGAAGGCAACGAGGTTCTTCGGGATCTTCGCGTCATCGGCGGCAAATTTCTCAAGCTGGTCCGCAAGGGTAAGACATGCGGTAACCTGAGAGCCTTTCTCACCGGTATATGCTACAAGGTCATCGATCAGTTTGTAGAGAACCTTGTATTCATCATTCATGGCGGCGATAACGCCCGGATACTTCTGGCCGATGTTATAGTCACGGTTTTCATCGGGCGTTGTTCCGGTAAGAACGAGGATCTGACGATACATGCTGTTCATACGGAACACGCTGTCGTTCATGCGGTTCAGAAGGTCGCCCATCTGTCCGAGGGTAACCTCAAGACGGATGTAGTTAACACCCTTATGAAGGAAGAACTTGTATGCTTTGCCCTTCTCGTCCGCAAGCTTCACCATCTTCCAGTCGCTGCTGAAAGCAAACTGAATAGCGGAAACTTCGTCGAACGGGATCTCGCCGTTGATATACAAAGAACGACACGACACGAAACCACGGTTGTAGTTCTGTCTTGCCTTAATGGTAATCTCATAGTAGCCGTCAGCAGGAACCTCGCACTCCCACTCGATCCACTGACCGGCTCTCTTCCAGTTCTCGCCGCCGGTCATGTTGAAGACCTGCTTCGTTACACTGTAAGGATAGGTGACTGCGGAGGATCTGTCATAAGTAGCAAACAAAGACTGCTCGGAACGGAGCGTAGCCTTTTCGCCCTCAAGACGTACGGCGGTCTTGTTCGAAGCCGTACTGGAGCCGTGTTCGCTTTCCATCTTGCTGAGATACGTCTTATAGTTGTCTCTCTCCTTAACGGCCTTCAGCGTAAGGTCGCTCAGAATAAGGGTCTCCTGCGTCGCGTTAAAGCGGATGTAGTTGATGCCCTTATCAAAATAGAGACGGTAAGGCTCGGTAATGTAGCCCTGGTCATCACGGATGTAGACGGTTTCCCAGCGGGGAGCTTCCTTCTGATTCGGACGAAGCTGGTTGCCCTGGTTGTCTTCCGTAATCATGCCGTCATCCGTGTACATTCTCGGAAAAGCGATCTGGGTAGCGCCGTTGTACTGCGCTTTGCCGTTGATCAGGAGCTCTCTCTGAATCTCAACGCCGCGGGATGTCTTCTTGTCGGTATCAGGATAGTAAGTGAGCAGCATGTTATACAATCCGGCCTCCGGAACGGTAACCGCAAACTCAACAAAGCCGTCTTCGTAGGACTTCAAAACGCCCTTCTTCGAAGCGACATCAGCATACTCGTAGCCTTCTCCTTTGTACAGGTCTTCCTTCAGGTCAACCGTAATGTCTTCGGTCGGACATGCGGCATCCTTGTAACGCTGAAGAAAAGCAGCATACGAGTCACTACGACCTTCGGCTTCCACCTTGGAGAAGTCAAAGCCCTTGTACTTGTCGGAATAGTCTGTCTTCTTCGTTAATCCGTTCCAGATCAGAAGGAATACGATGACAGCTATGATCAAAGCCGACCAGTATACACTCTTTTTCTTTAATAGTTTTAACATTGGAACCTCCGTTCTGCCGGTGTTACACACGCCGTTTCGGTATTTCAGCGCGCAAAACACCCCAGAAATCACCATGATGTGCAAATATTATATAAAAAAAGTATTGCAAATGCACTTCATTTTTTGCTATATTATAGTCAAATCTTGCTAAAACATTTTTTTCGACGGTTTTTTTTCGTGTTTTTGAGCGGATTTTGTGCAAAAAATCGAGATGATAAATGGCATTTACCCTCTTCATTTCCCCTTTCTGTACACAAAATCCCCTAAAAACACCCCTTGTTTTTGTGCATTTTATCGATTTTCCCGCTAGCAACATTTGTTTTTTGCCGTTTTGCAATGGCAATATATGAAACATGAGGCAATACTATGGAACGCGAACTGGAAGGCACCCGTGAAAAAGTCGCCTATGAAGACAACCGATCAGTCCTGTTATATCTCAACCGGCAGAATGTGAACTATGACACGCACTGGCATACCGCCGCAGAGATCATTATGCCGCTTGAGAATGATTATCAGGTTACGACCAACGAGCGCCAGTACACGCTCGGACCGTGGGATATCCTGTTCATCCCGCCCGGGGAGCTGCATACGCTGAACGCCCCTCCGACAGGGCAGCGTCTTATTCTGATGTTCGACCTGTCCGTGCTGAGCGCGTTCGAAGACTTTTCCACTCTGACGCCCATTCTGTCCCAGCCGATTCTGATCACGCAGGATTCCAATTCCGAGATCCACGACACCGAAGTCGGTCTGTTGAAGAGCGTGATCGAGGAATACCAGCACCGTGCCGAACCGATGCGGATCACGATGATCTATTCCTATCTGCTCCGCTTCTTCGTTCACCTTGGCCGACAGCATATCCGCGCCGATGTCATCTTCCCGGAGGTCCGCCTCGGCAAGCAGATGGAATACGTTGAGAAGCTGAATAACGTCGTTTCCTATATTAATTCGAATTTTGCAGAGGAGATCTCGCTTGAGAAGGCCGCTTCGCTCGCAGGCTTTTCGAAATTCCATTTTTCGCGGCTCTTTAAGCAGTTTACGGGGCAGTCGTTCTACAACTACTTAAACCAGCGCCGCGTGAAGGCTGCCGAGTCGCTTCTTCTGAATCCGCATCTGTCCGTCACCGATGTGGCCATGCAGTCCGGGTTCACCTCGATCGCGACGTTCAACCGCGTATTCCGCCAGGCGAAGAACTGCACCCCTTCCGAGTATAAGATCTACTATCACCGCCGGAGCCGTATCCGGTAGTGCTCCGCATTTCGAAAACGCAAAAAGCAGAAGCCGTTCGCTTCTGCTCAGACTGAAGACAAAGTCCGAGGCACAGACCGCCTCGGACTTATCTTTTTTTGTTGGTTAAAAAGTGCCGAAAAGCCTTATATTTACTGGCTTTTCGGCACTTTTTGTGGTATAATGGAAGTATCAAATCCGAGGGGTA
>JAFRSD010000003.1 GCA_017427775.1 Lachnospiraceae bacterium
ACAGCTACACCGGCGAAGTGCATCCGGAGAATGAGCCGGATGTGCCCGAAGCGAAGAGCTACAAGTACGGTGCTACGATTGAGCCGGCTACTGCGCCCGAAGCGACCGGTCACACCTTCCATGGCTGGACAGGCGAAGTTGGGGTCATGCCTGCGAACGACGTAAACGTGACAGGCTATTGGACGATCAACGACTATACGATTACCTGGCTGGACGAAAATGGCGAAGAGATTGATACCACAACTGTAGCCTATGGCCAGATGCCGACACATGCGGATCCGGAAAAGGATGAAGACGAATATTATACGTACGATTTCGCCGGATGGACTCCTGAAATCACACCTGTAAGCGAAAATGCTACGTATACAGCGACCTTCACGCCTGTGATCAAGGACCAGATTGTATACAACATTGCAAACATTGATGGTTCGTTCTATCGGCTGGCCAGGACCACAATTCATGCAAAGCAGCCTGTAGAGCATTACATGCCGGATGTCGAAGGCATCAAGAATACAGTTTCTCCTGACGAGTATGATCCTATTGATCCGTACAACTTCGGAACAATCACGGTGAACGGCAAGACATTTGTGTACAGACCGGAAGGCCTTACATCGGAAGATACAAATGTCACAAGGTATTATACTGTTGAAACACTGGATGTTCCGGTTACTGCACACAAAAACAGGATCAGTGGTTCCAAAACTTGGATTGTAAATGTCCCAGCTCAGGAGAAGGTTGATCCGGAGAACAAGAACAGTTTCCACCGTGAATACTCAATCACGCTCTATTATGTGAATGAAGAACAGCCCCTGTATAACTTTGTCCGCGTAACTCCTGATGGACAGACAGTGGTCGATAGGGACTACTATCGGCTGAAGAGAACAACCGTAACAGGTCCGCTTCAGACGGATATTGGCTACAAGAAGTGGACCAATGTGAATGACCTGAAGAAGCTCGGCATCGTCTTCGATCCTGCGGAATACGATTTCACAAATGTTAAAATTCCTTATAATGACGGGCTGACTTACAAGTACCAGAAAAATGACTATAAACCAGACAGTCTGATCTTTGAGCCTTACTACAAGGTTAATTACCTGAATACTGAGACCAAGAGATATATTCATGGTACGGTATTGAACAGTGATTGGCTTAAGAATGATGACGGGTGGCTTGATGGTTCTTCTCTGGAACAGTGGGCATGGAATGGAAAGACTGTCACCAGCAATGATCTTCCTTCCTACCACCGCAACTATGATGCAAAACTGTATAAGATGAAGCATCAGGTTGTTACACTGGTAGCAAACAGCAACACTGAAGCGATTCCGTACGACGGAGACCGGCATGAGATTTCCGGATACAAGGTATTCCTGGGCGAAGAGGACATTACGGATCAGGTGACATTCAATGGAGTCACTGCTTCCGGAGCAGCCGGAATCAACGCCGGAACATATGACAATGTTATCAGCGGTGCAACAATTGGCCATACGGTTGATGCCAATAATGAATATGTAGTTGGCGAGATCGTTAACGGTGCACTGACGATCAAGCAGGCAGCTCTGACGATTACAGCGAAGGCTCAGGAATACACCTACAACGCTGAAGCGCAGGGCGAGAGCAACGCGACCTACACAGAAAAACTCGATGAAAAGGTAACAGTTGTAGGCCTGCAGGGCAATGACGCTCTGACGAGCATCACGCTGAACGGCCAGGAAACCAACGCGAAAGTATACGAAGGAAAGATCGTTGCGAGCGCTGCGGAAGTTGGCGAAGCGACCGGCAACTACAGCATCAGCTATGTACCTGGAGATCTGACGATCAAGCAGGCTCCTCTGACGATCACAGCGAAGGCGCAGGAATACACCTACAACGCTGGACTCCAGGGTGAGAATAACGCGATCTACACTGAGAACATTCTTGCGAAGGTTATACCGAATGGCCTGCAGGGCAATGACGCTCTGACGAGCATCACGCTGGACGGCCAGGAGACCAACGCGAAAGTATACGAAGGTAAGATCGTTGCGAGCGTTGCGGAAGTTGGCGAAGCGACCGGCAACTACAGCATCAGCTATGTACCTGGAGATCTGACAATCAAACCGAAGGCAGCAACGCTGAAGGTTAACGAGGGACAGAAGAAGGTCTACGGCGAGGCAAATCCGGATACGTATGCGGTGACGGCCGAAGGCCTGGTGGGCAGCGATGAGCTGAACTACACCGTTGAGCGTGCCGAGGGCGAAGATGCCAATACATATGACATCACGATCACACTGGGCGAGAACCCGAACTACACCGTAACCAAGACGGACGGCAGCTTCGAAATCACGAGACGCCCGATTACAATCACGGCTGCAAGTGAAACGTTCGAATATAACGGACAGGATCACAGCAACAATACAGTGAATGTAACAGACGGCAGCCTGGTAACGGGAGAAACGCTGGTAGCGAAGGCGACGGGCAGCGTGAAGAACGTGCTCGACAGCGAGGATGACAACAACCCGATCGCGGAAGACTACAAGGTGCTGAAGGGCGAAGCTGATGTCACGGATAACTACGCGATCAAGGCTAAGTCCGGCAAGCTGACGGTGACCCCGATCAATGCAACGGTAACCATCACCGGCGAATCTGATTCTAAAGTGTATGACGGAACCGAATACAAGGTGACGGGATACACCGCAACGGTTGATAACCAGCTGTACGATGTCGACAATGACTTCACGTTCAGCGGGAATGAGACCGCGGCAAGAACCAATGCCGGCACTACCTGGATGGGCCTGGCTGGAGAACAGTTCACCAATACCAATACCAACTTCGGCAAGGTGACCTTCATCGTAACAGACGGTTACCAGACCATTACACCGGCCAGCGTTACGCTGACGGCAAACAGCGATAAGCTGGTTTACAAAGGAACAGAACAGAGCGTAAGCGGCTTCACACCCAGCATTGAGGGACTTACATTTGAAGGCGTGACCGCCGGCGCGGCCGGAAAAGACGTTGAAACCTACACGGCTACGTTCTCCGGAGTAACAATCAACGAGACCAGAGATAAGACCGGCAACTACGTCATTACCGGAACAACCAACGGAACGCTGACAATTACCCCGACGGTGCTGACAATCAACACCCCGAACAAGAGCAAGGTATACAACGGAAGCGCGCTGACAGCCGCGGGTACCATTGAGGGCTTTGTCAACAATGAGACAGCGACGTTTACCACAACCGGTACCCAGACGGAAGTCGGACACTCCGAAAATACCTACAGCCTGATCTGGGACGGCACCGCGAAATCGGCCAACTACACGATCAGCGCTACAACCGGTATACTGACCGTGACAGAGTTCGCTGAAGAAATCGTCGTAACCACGACGGGCGGAATCTTTACCTATGACGGACAGGATCATGGCGCGAAGGTTGAAGTAAGCGAGCTGCCGGATGGCTATACCCTGAAGGAAGCTTCTTCCACGGCGACAGCTAAGAATGTTACTGAGGCTGATGTAACGGCGACAGTGGATACCCTGGTTATCATCAACGCAGCCGGAGAAGACGTAACGTCCAAGCTGACGATTAGGAAAGTTGACGGTTTCATTCGGATTACGCCTGCCGAACTGCAGGTTACGACCCCGAACGCGGAAAAGGTCTATAACGGTAAACCGCTGACAGCGGCAGGCACTGTGACCGGATTTGTGAACGGGGAGACTGCCAGCTTCACAACGACCGGCAGCCAGACCGAGGTTGGCCATTCCACCAACGGCTACAGCCTGGTGTTCAACCAGACAGCCAACGAGAAGAACTATACGGTTAAAGAAACCTTAGGCACGCTTGCAGTTACAGAATATAAGGGCGAGATTACAGCGACCACGACGGGCGGAACCTTCTCCTATGACGGAAAGGCTCACGGCGCGACGGTCACAGTGACCGGGCTTACCGACGGATACCGCGTTGAACGCGCAGCATCCACCGCGACTGTAACCAACGTGTTTGACGGCACTGTGGAAGCCTACGCCGATGATCTTGTGATTCTGAACGCGGAAGGCAAAGATGTGACCGAAGAGCTGAACATTACCTATGTAAAGGCTAATATCAGCATCACACCCGCGCAACTGACGATCAACACGCAGAGCGACGAGAAGGTCTATGACGGCCATGCGCTGACCGCGGATGGAACGATCGGAGGATTCGTCAATAATGAGACGGCAACATTCGCGATTACCGGTACGCAGACCGAGGTCGGCAAGAGCGAAAACACCTACAGCCTGACCTGGAACGGCACGGCAGACGAACGCAATTACACGATCGATGCGACCATCGGAAAGCTGATCGTCAGCGAGAATACCGATGAGATCACCGTGACAGCGAAGAGCGCCGACTTCACTTACAACGGACAGCCCCAGGGTGCTGCTGTGGAAATCAGCAAGCTGCCGAATGGCTATACCCTGGACAAGATCGCATCCTCCGCAAGGGTAACGAATGTCAGTGAGGGAACAGTTGAAGCGAAGATTGACACGCTGGTTATCCGGAACGCCGCAGGCGAAGACGTTACCAGCAAGCTGAACATCAAGAGAGTGGACGGTAAAATCGCGATCAAGCCCGCTATCCTGACTGTTAAGACGGAAACAGCGAACAAGGTATACGACGGAACCGCGCTGAAGGGTGAAGGATCCATCGATGGATTCATCGGAGAAGAAACGGCACTCTTCACGGTAACCGGAACCCAGACTGCAGTCGGAACTTCGGTGAATGGCTATACCATTGACTGGAGCGAAGGCACCGCAGAGGAAAGCAACTACCAGATTTCTGAAACCATCGGCAGCCTGACGGTTACGCAGTACAGCGATGAAATTGTCGTAACCACAACGGGCAAGAGCTTCGTATACGACGGTGAAGCGCATGGCGCGACCGTGACGGTAAGCACCCTGCCGACCGGCTATACGCTGGAGAAGGCTGAATCCTCCGCACGGGTGAAGGACGTCAACGACGGAACAGTGACCGCTACAGCGGACACACTGGTGATCCGGAACGCCGCAGGCGATGATGTAACGGATAAGCTGAATATCAAGAAGGTAGACGGAACAATTTCCGTGACACCGGCTACCCTGACCATCGTCACACCGAGTGCCGAAATGACCTATAACAGCGAGACGCTGACGGCCGAAGGAACAATTGCCGGATTTGTCAAGGAAGAGACGGCGACCTTCAAGACTACCGGACAGCAGAAGGAGGTAGGTTCCTCTAATAACACCTACAGCCTGACCTGGAACGGCACCGCAGCGGAAAGCAACTACACCATCAGTGAGAGCATCGGAACGCTGACTGTTAACGAGTATTCCGGCGAAATCACTGTGAAGCCGCAGGAGAGAGAAATCACCTATAACGGCCAGCCACTGACCACACTGGTGGATGTCTCCAAGCTGCCGAAGGGATATACGCTTGAAGTGGCTAAGTCCGAAGCTAAAGCAACGGATGTTACTGCTGAGGATGGCGTAACGGCCCATGTTGACCAGGTTATCATCCGCAACGCGGAAGGCGTAGACGTTACCAGCCAGCTGAAAATCAACTATGAGACAAATACCATCAAGATCAATCCCGCGGAACTGACCGTAACGACTCAGTCCAAGGAGAAAGAGTACGACGGAACACCGCTGACGATGGACGGATCGATTGAAGGATTTGTCGCCAATGAAACAGCCCAATTCACCGTAACCGGCAGCCTGACCGATGTGGGTGAAACAACAAACACCTACAGCATCGACTGGACGAATGCGACAGCGAAGGAAGGCAACTATTCCATTACGCCAAGCCTTGGTACCCTGAAGGTGACACCGCGGAAGATCACGGCCAGCGTTGAGGACAAACATGTAATTTACAATGGCGAAGTGCAGTACGGATACGATAATGTCAAGTTTGACCGCGTCGTAAACGGACAGAAAGCTTCGATCCGGTACATCCCGGCATCCGGCACTGAAGTCGGACGGTATGACGGCGGTGAGTTCGGAACGACGCTCGAGACGAGCGGACTGAACCGCTTCGCTGCAGGCGGAACGGGAATCAGCGGACTGAACAGCAGAAGAAGCTCGCTGGAAATCGTGGATGCGAACGGCATTAACGTAACCCCGAACTATGATCTCACGAATACGACCGCAGGCGCGCTCATCATTGATCCCGCTCCGATTAATGGCAGCGACTTCACTGTCAGCAATCCCGAGAATGCTGAATACGATGGCAATGAGCATAAGCAGCCTGTAACAGTTACCCGCGGAGAGACGGTACTGGTTGAAGGTCAGGATTATGAAATCCAGTACAGTAAAGATCTGATCAATGTGGGCAGAGTGACCGTAACCATTACCGGTAAAGGAAACTACACCGGAACGGTGCAGAAATCCTACGAAATCACCAAGCGCGGGATCACGATCACTGCAGCGAGCGAGAGCTTCGACTATGACGGAAACGATCACAGCAACGCTACAGTGACCGCGAACACCAATGGCCTGGTCAACGGTCATACGCTGAATGCCAGCGCGACGGGCGCAGTTAAGAACGTGGCGGACAACCGCGAGAACAACAACCCGATCGCCGGAGGCTACACGATCACGGACGGCGAAGGCAAAGATGTAACGGCGAACTACGACATCAAGCCGGTAGCCGGAACGCTGACGATCAATGCGGTTGAATTCAGCGTAGCTGACATGAAACCCGTAACTTACAATGGCGATTCCCAGGAAGTACCGCCGGCAGTAACATTCGGCGGAACCACGCTGACAGCTGGCACTGACTATACAGTGAGCTACAGCCCTGACACGACGAATGTTGGCACAGTAACGGTAACCATAACCGGTACCGGCAACTTCAAGGGCAGTGTTGTAAAGACCTACCAGATCGAGCAGAAGGCTGTAACGATCACTGCTGCGAGCGAGAGCTTCGACTATGACGGAAACGATCACAGCAACGCTACAGTGACCGCGAACACCAATGGCCTGGTCAACGGTCATACGCTGAATGCCAGCGCGACGGGCGTGGTAAGGACCGTGGCGAACAATGCCGCGAACAACAACCCGATCGATGAAGGCTACACGATCACGGATGCTGAAGAAAATGACGTGACAGCGAACTATGCTATCACGCCGGTAGCCGGAACGCTGACGATCGACCCGATCGACGTGACAGTGACGATTGTCGGCAAGAACAACACCGCGACGTACGACAGCGATGAGCACAGCATCAGCGGCTACACCGCGACGGCGAACACCGCGCTGTATGACGTGGAGAACGACTTCACCTTCAGCGGTAATGCTACAGCGAAGCGGACATTTGTCGGCACGACGATGATGAACCTGGCGGCAAACCAGTTCACGAACACGAACGCGAACTTCGCGACAGTGACCTTCAAAGTGGAGGAAGACGGCTACCAGGCCATCACGCCGGTGGACGAAGTGGTTGTGACCATTACAGGACACAACAACACGACGGACTACGACGGCAAGGAGCACAGCGTGGCTGACTACGACGTAGAAATCAGCAACCCGCTGTACACTGTGAACGACTTCACCTTCAGCGGCACTGCCGCGGCGGCGAGGACGAACGCGGGCACCACGAACATGGGCCTGGCGGCCGGACAGTTCGAGAACAAGAACGACAACTTCGCAACCGTTACCTTCAACGTGACGGACGGCTACCAGACGATCAACCCGATCAACGCGACGGTAACGATCACCGGCCACAACGACACGAAGGACTACGACAGCGCAGAGCACAGCGTGAACGGCTATGACGTGGCATTCAGCACACCGCTGTACACGGAAGCTGACTTC
>JAFRSD010000004.1 GCA_017427775.1 Lachnospiraceae bacterium
AAAGGCACATAAAAAGGCTCTTTAGAGCCGGCCCGTGACCGCAGTGCGGTTGGCGATTCTTCAGAGCCTCTTTAGAGGCAAGCAGGGAACAGCGGCTTATAGCCGCAGAGCAAACCACCAGCTCAGCTGGTGGTACTGATTATTGGATCAGGAGGAGGATAATATGAACAAGTGGCTGTTGGGAATTGCCGCGGCGCTGACCGTAGTGATCCTTGTGATTTCCGGCATTCTTATCTACCGGAACGGCATCTATGACATTGAAATATCCGTTTCGAAGACCGGACTGCGGGTCGGGGAGGATGCAGAGATCACGGCTAAGGCGGTCGGACGCTACAACGGAAAGACGCACGAACTGAAGCCGGATATCGACGGTTTATACGACAATAGTAGAATTGGCGAATATTCTATTACCGTAAAGGGTTCGTATAAGCGCGCGGAGAAGACGGAGACCTACACGATCAAGGTCTTTGATGATATTGCTCCGCAGATTACGCTGCAGACGAAGGAAGGCCATTATACGCTTCCCGGACTGCAATACGAGGAAGAGGGCTTCACCGCCTCCGACAACTATGACGGCGACCTGACCGACAAGGTTGTCCGCACCGAAACGGCGGACAAGGTTACCTATACGGTTACGGATTCGTCCGGCAATAAGACCGAAGTTACAAGAGAGATTGTTTATTCCGATCCGGTCGCTCCCGTGATCACGATGATGGGAGAGCGGGAAGTAACGCAGGAGCGGAAGTACCCTTATCATGATGCCGGCGCAACCGCTTTCGATAACTACGACGGCGACCTGACCGACAGGATCGTGACCGAAGGCGAAGTCGACGTGACGACAATCGGCGACTACACGATTTCCTATTCCGTTGCGGACTCGTCCGGCAACATCGGAACCGCGAACCGGATCATTCATATCATCGAGCGCACGAAGCCGATCGGCGAGGAAGAGGAAGCCAAAGGCAAGGTTATCTACCTCACATTTGACGACGGCCCGAGCGGCTATACGCAGAAACTTCTCGACGTTCTGGACAAATACAACGTAAAGGTTACGTTCTTCGTCTGCAACAACGGTCTCGACTCGATGATCGTGGAGGAGGCAAAGCGCGGGCACACGATCGGCGTGCACGGCTGGACACACGACTATAAGAAACTTTACACGACGAAGGAAGGCTTTTATGACAGCTTTTATAAGATGCAGGACAGAATCTTCGAACTGACCGGCATCCGCACGAATCTGCTTCGTTTCCCGGGCGGCAGCTCTAACGCCGTAAGCCGCAATTACTGCAAAGGCATTATGACCGAGCTTACGAAAGATGTTACCGAGAAAGGCATCTATTTCTTCGACTGGAACGTTCTGAGCGGAGATTCCGAGGCACAGCCGATTTCTACCGAGCAGGTTTATAAGAACGTCATCAACGGCATTACCGCGTTAAAGGGAAAGCCGGCAGTCGTTCTGCAGCACGATATTAAGAATTTCAGTGTAAACGCCGTGGAGGATATCATCAAATGGGGACTGGCGAACGGCTATACGTTCCTTCCGCTTGATGAGACGAGTTATGGAGCACACCAGAGACTTAACAACTAAAGAGCGTATCCGCACGATCTGCGACAGGCTGAACAGCTATTATTCGACTGATCTGACGTGCTATCTGCACCACGAGGATCCGTGGCAGCTGCTGATCGCGACGATTCTCAGTGCCCAGTGCACCGACGCCCGCGTCAATATCGTGACGAAGGACCTGTTCCGGCTGTATCCGACTCCGCAGGCGCTTGGAAACGCGAAACTCTCCGACGTGGAGGAGTGCATCCGCTCGACCGGTTTCTATCATAACAAGGCGAAGAACATCATCGCCTGTTCGAAGGAGATCGCGGAGCGTTTCGGCGGCGTTGTTCCGTCAGACATCGAGACACTGACGACGCTTCCGGGTGTCGGCCGTAAGACGGCAAATGTGATACGCGGTAACATTTTCCTCGAGCCGAGCATTGTGGTTGACACACATGTGAAACGCATATCGAGGAAGCTCGGACTGACAAAGTCCGAAGACCCGGTACAGATCGAGAAGGACCTGATGAAATGCCTCCCGAAAGAGCAGTGGATCCTCTGGAATATCCAAATCATTGCGCACGGAAGGAGCATCTGCCCGGCGCGGAATCCGCACTGCGAGGAGTGTTTCTTAGCGGATCTCTGTAAGGCACCCGGTGGAAAGAAGAGTAAGAAGAAATAAAGACGCGCGGCCGCTTGGAAAGGCACGCGATGAGAAACCGAGACGATTAAAATTCGAGGCGGGGCTGCGCTGCAGTCCCGCCTCTTTTGGGAAAGGGGATATGAGGAGATTTCGTACTTGGGGGTACGAAATATATCCAACGTTAAAGGGTTTTTAAAAATCCGGTCCGGGCATAAACAACACAAGGAGATATAAGGAGGTGAAGGCCCGGACCGGGGGTCACAATCGAAGTTATTTCCAGTCGATATATCCGTCGATCGGCAGCAGGTACATGTCGTCGGTTACGGTTTTATAGCGGTCGCCGCTGTAGTAATCGAAGAAGTCGAGCGGAGCCTCGTAGATCTCTTTGGTCTCCGTATCGTAAATCCGCTCGTAGCCGAGAGTTGCGTCACTCTGCTTCTGGGAGATGCGGTCGTAGGAAGCCTGCCGGTTGTTCCAGCCCGACATCACGATATCGTTCATCTGGGAACAGATCGATGCGATCTGGGCGCTGGCACGACCCTGGAATGCCTCTTCGTCGTTGTAATTCTTAACGAAGGTCTGCGTGAACTGAATGCTTCCGAGAATATGGTCGAGCACGCCGATCCAGTTCGTCAGCTCGCCTTCGGGAGCCGTCATGTAAACAGACTGGTAAACGTTCAGCAGCGTGATGTAATAGAGCCATACCGGCATGATCGCACAATAGAAGACGCCTTCCATCTTCTTGCCGTTTCCGTCGGTAAATGTGGCGCGGATCGTTTCCGCTCCGAGAGCATCCTTGCCGAGGGAGGCAACCTGCTTCAGGTTATTGATCAGCATGAACTTGAAGTTATTCGTGTTGTTCGCCTGCATCGTCTGGCTGAACACTTTGTAAAATGCTTCGGTCGTATTGGGTTCTACCGCGGGCATATCGGAAAAGTACGAGTTCGGATAGATGGAATTGTAGTAATTCCGGTCCTTCACGCTTGCAAAATAGCCTTCGGTCTTCATGTTGAAGAAGAGCCGCACGGACGGATTATCCGGGTTGTAGATCTGGAATGTGTAGTGAATGTAATCGGACGTTTCGAGAACGTTTACAATCCAGCCCTTCGGGATCTCCGCGGTGAAAAGGGAGTTGTCGTATTTGACGTAGGTTACCGAAGCGGCTTCCGACTTCCGGATGTTATATTTCTTACCGGTAATGGAAGGGGTATTCTTTCCGGTGAGAGAGGAGGGATCGTCGTCATCATCGTCGTCATCGGTATCCTCGATACCGTCGCGCGTTCTGCGGGCTCCGCGGTCATCGTCGTCATCGTCTCCGCAGCCGGTCAGCATAGAGACACCGAGTGCGATAATGAGGAACAGACTGATCAGTTTTCGAAGGGTGATGGCTTTCATGGCAAATACTCCTTTCCCGTCGTATTCTTTTCTCTGAATCCAATGTACCATACCGGTACCCCCGTGTAAAGAAACCCGCCTCCGCCACGGCGTCATCAGAACGGTCGCAAACTGCAAAGTTTGTATTTTTACGGCGGAAAATGACATTGTATCTGTCATATTTTCCAATCACATGATATTGTGTGAGGTGGCGGAGAAGTGGGCAGATGAGCCCCGTACCGGGGGAGGCCGCTTTCCCCGCCGGAAGTTAAGGAAAACTTGTTTTCCTTAGGGATTTATGGTATAATTGCTCTGTGTGTGCAAAGGCGGAGAAACCGCCGGCTACGATGCCGCGCGAAAGGCTCCGCGGGGCGTCGCAAGGGAGGAACGGAGAATGGCGCGTATGACAGGTTTCGGCATTGCCCGATTGATCGTATATTGTATTCTGGCAATCGTTTTTATCAGTTACGGATTGTTCGTAAGGAGAGCGGCGACGGGATCGGATTTCTACCGGATCTGGATCGCCGGCGGTATCCTCATGCTGGTGTTCGCGGCGTGTGTTCCGTTCGGTGTGTGGAACCGGCTGCCGGGATGGTGCAGAGTCACATTTTCCGTGCTGGTAATTCTGGGGCTTCTTTTGATGACAATCGTTGAGGTACTGATCCTGCGACACTTTGACGATGCGGAGCCGGAGGTCGACGTGGTGATCATCCTCGGGGCGCAGGTCAAGGAGGACCGGCCGAGCCTCGTACTCGGATACCGGCTTGATAAAGCGATTGAATATCTGAACGCGCATCCCGACGTCATCTGCATTGTTTCGGGAGGGCAGGGCGAGAACGAGCCTTTCACCGAGGCGGAAGGAATGTTCCGGTACCTGACCGGGCACGGGATTGATGCGTCGCGGATCATTAAAGAGGACAAGTCCGGCAATACGACGCAGAACATGCAGTTCAGTAAGAAGCTGATCCCCGAAGGCACGAAGCGGGTGGGAATCCTGACGAACAATTTCCACATCTACCGCGCGACGGCCATTGCGAAGAAGCAGGGCATCGAGGGCGCGGTCGGGATCGTGGCTCCGTCGAAGAAGGAATATCTTCCGACCAATCTGTTCCGGGAATTCTTCGGCGTGCTGAAGGATGTTTTAATGGGTAATATGTAACCGCGGCAAGCGGTGTCATGGCGGTTTCGGGCCGCCGTATAAAGGCGTGTAACGGAAGGAGAGAAGTTATGTCCGAAAGACCTTTTGAAGAGAACAACGGCATAGAGCAGGATGCGGGTTATCAGCAGACTGTCGTACCGCAGGCGGCGCCGTCCGCGGCGGGTGCGGACGTGGACAGGAATCTTGTGAACCTGTCCTATAAGTGTCCGAACTGTACGATGCCGTTAAAGTTCGACAACGAGATGAAGCGTTTCGTCTGCGAGTACTGCGACGGATCGTTCCTGCTTGATGAGATCAAGGATGCAGCCGACGGCCAGGAAGGCTATGACTGGTCCGAGTACAAGGAGGAGATCCACGAGGAGATTCTGACCGGAACGAAATCCTACGTCTGCAAATTCTGCGGTGCCGAGATCGTCACCGACGCGGTAACGTCGGCAACCAAATGCCCTTACTGCGGCAACGTGCTTCTTGTCGCGGAGAGCCTGACCGGCATGCTCCGTCCGAACAAGATCATTCCGTTTGAGATCGACCGCGAGAAGCTTCTGACACTGTTCAACGCATTTGTCAAAAAGAAGAATTTCGTGCCGAAGCAGTTTAAGAACAACCCTGTTCTCAAAGAAGTACAGGGTGTGTACGAACCGTTCTGGCTGTACGATTCGGGCGTTGACGGACAGGTCGGCTACACGGCGACCAAGACGCGTTCGTGGAGCGACGCCTCCTACAACTATACGGAGACCAAATATTACGAGGTCGACGTTTCCGGTGAGGTGCATTATCAGAACGTACCGGCCGACGGAAGCAAGCGTCTTGACGACAATACGATGGATTCCCTGGAGCCGTTTGATTACTCCAAGATGATCGACTTTGAGCCCGGATATCTTTCCGGACATCTCGCGGAGCGTTTCGACGTGGACGCGGATGCCAACCTCGAGCGTACGAAACTCCGTATGTGGAACAGCACGGAAGCGCAGTTCCGCGGAAGCGTGCAGGGGTATTCGTCGGTATCCCGCAAGGGCTCCTCGCTCCGGCAGTTTGAGCGGGACGTGCGCTACGCATTGTTCCCGATCTACGTATTTGCCATTGAGTACCAGGGCAAGCGTTACGACTACGCCGTGAACGGCCAGACCGGCAAGATCGTCGGTGAGCTGCCGTTCTCCAAATCGATGTACCGCAAATGGAAATGGATCCGTATCGCGCTGATCACAGCGGCAGCATACGTGATCGGATTTTTCCTGAATTAGGAGGGGCATATGAGAGCAAAACGTTTTCTTATGATGTTACTTGCCGTAATGCTTCTTCTGATGACGGGTGTTGCGGCGGCGCAGGACACGGGTGTCAGCGCCACAGGGTCGGAGACAGCGCCTGTCTCGACCGACGGACAGTACTATCAGTTCAGCAGACTGGTTGATCTTGCCGATTACCTCAATGACGAGGACCACGAAGAGATCAGCGGGATGCTGATGGATTTCCTGCGGGACGCAAAACTTGACCTGCAGATCTATATCATTCCTTCCGTGGAGAGTTTCGGCTGCGCTGATGTTTATGAATTCGCGGAACGCTATTATGACGATCCGAAGTATCCGGCGGGATACGGTGCGGATCGTTCCGCGCTGTTCTATGTCTTCGAAACGGACAAGAGCACGTCCGAACTGCTCAAATTCGGTCCCGGATCGATTACTACCTGGGGGCTCATGAAGGGCAAATTCTACGCCGATTACTATATGCGCTGCGGCAATGCCTATGATGCCTGCCGCGGACTGATCGACCGTGTATGGAACGACCTGAACAGAGGTCATTCCGTCCGGGCAGCCCGCACCGATATGATGAACGAGGCGAATTTCCACCCGTATCATAACGAGAAGATTTCCCGCATGCTCGACTTTTGCGGTATTTTTGGTCAGAGCGAGCTCGATGCGTTGGAAACCCGCCTGACGGAGATCCGCGAGAAGTATCAGATGGATATTGTTGTTCTGGTCGCACCCGACAGTGACGGAAAGACATGGGAGGAATTCGCGGACGATTTCTACGATTATGTAGGCTTCGGTTACGGCGACGAATACGACGGAATGATCCTTTTCGTCGACATGGATTCCGCCGACCGCGGATATACGATCACCACCTGCGGAACGAGAGGGCAGAACACCTATAACTCAATCGTTGAGACGATTTACGACGACATGCTCGACGCGTTCAAGGCGGGCAAATATTACGAAGGCATTAACGTATATGTCAACCATGCGGTTCGTCGGATCAACCACATGGAACGCACGGAATCGTTCCTCGGGATCAGCCGTAACGAAATCAAGGTGAGTACCGATGACGACCGCGTGGTCGATCCGGACGAAATTCTCAAGAATTCCGTGAAGAAGAATCTTGAGAAGACCATTAAAAACATCCGTAAGGAGTTCGGAACCGACGTGCTCGTGCTGGCGGTACGCGGCACCGGGGATTATTATCCTTCGGACTATCTGTATAACTACTATACCTTCCTCGGCTACGGCGAGGGTTCGCGGCAGAGCGGTATCGGCCTGATCCTTGTGGATGAGGATACCGAGAAGGCCGGTTATGAGATCGTGACGTTCGGAAACGCAAGCGAAAAGTTCGACGAGTCCGCGCTGAACCGGCTGAAATCCATGGTCGGAAGCGCACTCGGAAGCGACCGTTATGACAAGGCGGCGCAGAAGTTCGTCGACAAGACGAAGTTCCGTCTGAAGTGGGGACATTACCCGATGACGACCGGCATGACGGTCGTTGTGTTCCTCATCGTATTTGCCGTGATATCGATTATCGCGTCAATTAAGAAGGCTGCCAATAAGTCGGTTGCGAAAGCGGTTACCGCATCGGAATACATCGTTCCGGGTTCGTACCGCGTATTCAATATTCAGGAGCGTTTCATCAACTCGAAGGTGACGAAGACGAGACGCGTCGAGTCTTCGAGCAGCGGGCGAAGCGGCGGTGGCGGCGGAAGCCATTACAGCAGCAGCGGACGAAGCCACGGAGGCGGCGGAGGACGGCATTTCTAATCGTCCGATTTTGAAAGAAAGCAGGGCCCGGACAGAGCCGGGCGGGAACGGTAACATATGATTCTGAACATGGGAAGTATCGCAACAACAATTGTGGAATATCTGGGCAAATGCTATATCCCGCTTAGTACCGTGTTCAAGTGGATTGTCCTGTTCCTTTCGCTTTTTAACGTACACAGACTCGTATTCTTCGTCCTCGGATTCTTCTTTACGAGAAAGTTTCCGCCGGCGCAGAAATACCATAAATACGCGATCCTGATCCCGGCAAGAAACGAGGCGACGGTTATCGCGAATCTGCTCAAGAGCATCGAAAAGCAGGATTATCCGAAGGAGTATCTGACGGTCTTCGTGGTTGCCGACAACTGTACCGACAACACCGCCGAGATTGCGCGGGCGAACGGCGCGGTATGCTACGAGCATCAGAACCCGGACGAACGGACCAAGGGCTATGCGCTTAAGTATCTGTTCGAGCAGATCGAAAAGGACTACGGGATCAAGAACTTCGAAGGTTATTTCATCTTCGACGCGGACAACCTTTTGAACCGCGATTACATCTCCCGCATGAACGATTCCTTCGACGCCGGAGAGAAGATCATCACCTCGTACCGGAATTCGAAGAATTTCGACGAGAACTGGATGTCGGCTTCGTACGCGCTGCACTGGATCCGTTCGAGCCGTACGAGACACCGCGCAAGATCGCTTCTGAGGCTTGCGACCAACATTCAGGGAACCGGCTTTCTGTTCGCGAACGAACTCGTGGAAAAGGGCTGGAAATACGTCTCCCTCACCGAGGACAGGGCATTTACCGCGGACGCCGTGGCACACGGTTACGCGATTTCCTATAACGACGCGGCGGTGTTTTATGACGAGCAGCCGACATCACTGAAGATCGCCTTCCGGCAGCGTATCCGCTGGTCAAAAGGACATCTGCAGGCATTTGTCGAAACAGGCTGGTATCTCTTGCTGAACATCATCGTCGGAAACATCTACCGCAAGCGGGACGAGACGAAGAAGGAGCCTCTTTGGAAGCGGATCGTCGAAGGCATCCGGCACCGATTCGCGGCGTACGACACGCTGTCGCAGCTGATCCCCGGCGCGCTGATCCGCGCGATCGGATTCTTCATCGTGACGTTTTTATTCATGTCCTGTTACTGCTACCATAAGGGCACCGAGGTCGCCCTGTTCGGCGGCGGAGACTGGATCTCGACGGTTGTCCGGTTCTTTACGGGCAGCAAGCACACCGTGACGATTGAGCCGGGCATGCACGCGGTATTCGGTAACGCGGGACTTTCGTTCTTCGTATTCTGGCTCGGCTGCGTGCAGATTGAGCTTGCGAATATATTCCAGGGGATCTACCTGTTCTTCACGGACCGTAAGCGCATCAAGAAGATGTCCCTCGGCAAGAAGATCTGGTTCGTCCTGACCTGGCCGAGCTTCGATCTGTTTTACCGCTGGTCCATGTATATCGCACTGTTCTCGAAGGTTACATGGAAACAGATTCCGCATACGAGCTCGATCACGATTGAAGATATTGAGAATGGACAATAGATGAAGAAACGTAAGGGACAATCGAAGGGCGGAAGCTTTTGGAGAAGGTACGGCGCGGGCGCGTGGATGCTCCTTCCGTATCTGATCATGGAACTGTACCTCCGCTTTGACTTGCGCGCGGTACGGTATTTCCGCGGGGAGATGGTATTCCCGAGCATCGCATTTGCCGTAATATGGGCGCTTGCGTTCTGCCTGATCGCGCTTGTCCTGCCGCGCAATCTCGGGCGGTTCGTGTACGCGGTCCTGACGCTCGCGACGCTCACGTTCTTTACGGCAAATGCCATCTCGTTCAACTATACCGGTTACTGCTTCAGCTTCACGCTGATGAAGATGGCGGACGAGGGCAAAGGTTATCTCTGGGACATCATCCTTGCGATGGGAATCCTTCTTTTCGTTGTGATACTCGCGACGATCGGGGCGATGATCCGGGCGATCATCAAGTTCCCGAAGGAACGGTTAAGCGTTCGCGGTTTCGCGATCACGATGGCGGTGCTTTTCGTGGTACACGCACTGCTTCCGCTTTGCTACGGGCCGCTTTATGACGCGCTCCACTGGGATGCCTGGCGCAACCCGAGAAACGTCTACCAGGCGTATAACGATAAGAATAAGAGCCTCAAGGTCAGCGGCCTTGTGGAGTATACGGTGCGTGACTTCTATATCACGTTTCTGAAGCCCGAAGAGAAGATGACCGATGACGAGAAAGCGTTCCTTGAGAAAGCGTTCTCCGATCAGAGCGAGGCAGGCACCAACGCGTACACCGGCATCTGCAAAGGGAAGAATCTGATCTTCCTGCAGCTCGAGGGAATCGACAACTGGCTTGTCACCGAGGAGACGATGCCGAACCTGTACGCCCTGATGCTGGAGTCGATCAATTTCACGGACCATTTTGCGTTTTATAACGGCGGCGGATCGACGTTCAATTCCGAATTTGCCGTGAACACGGGATTCATCACGCCGGTATCGTTCTCACAAAACGCATATACATTCAGCAGCAACGCATTCCCGTATTCGATGCCCCGCATGTTCGCGGCGCAGGGATACAGCGTGAAGGCTTTTCACATGAATACGGAAGCCTTTTACTCACGCGGGATCAACTATAAGAACTGGGGTTTTGACGAGTATCTGAGCCTCCGCGACAGCGGCAGGTATGACAGCGCGGAAGGACAGGTACTGCGGCTTTTGGACCGCACGATGTTAGAGGACGAAACATTCCGGAAGGCACTTTTCTCGAAGGAGCAGCTGACCGTTTCATATGTGATCACCTACACGCCGCACACACCGTTTGACACGGTCGGAAATGAAGCCGGCAAGTACCTTGTGAAGGAACGCTACGGCGGCGAGCGGGCGCTTTCGGAAGAGGATAGCGTCAGGCTGATGGCCGGCGAGACTGACCGCATGGTAGGCATGCTCATAGACGGATTAAAGGAGAACGGGCTTTACGAGAAGACGGTGATCGTCGCATTTGCCGACCATTATCTCTATTCGATCGAGGACAAATCCATCCTCGCACGGAACAAGGCCGACACGGACGATAACCGCATCAACCGGACGCCCCTTTTCATCTGGGGAACGGGAAGAGCGCCGTGTGAAATCTCGAAGGCCAATTCGCAGCTCGACATCCTTCCGACGGTTTTGAACCTGTTCGGGATTTCGTACATCAAGGGCAATTACATCGGCTGCGACATTCTGTCAGCGGACTACGAAGGAGAAGTCTTCTTCCCGGACGCCTCGTTCTATGACGGAACCGTGTATGTGGAGAACGGTGTTGTCACGAACGGCGTGCAGATCGGCAAGGAGGAACTTCAGAAGAAGCAGGAGCGGGTCAATGAGAGGATCCGTAAGAACGACCTGGCGCTCAAATTTGACTGGTTCGCGAAGAAATAAGGGGACACATGAAGATTTCGATTCAAGGCTACAACATCAACTATAAGATTACCGGCGAGGGCGAGCGGACACTCGTGATTCTGCAGGGCTGGGGCACGAAACTGGAGGTATACGATTCGATCGCGGCAGCAGTCAATCAGGGAATGCGCGTCGTGCAGTTTGATTTTCCGGGCTTCGGCGGGTCCGACGAGCCGCGGGAAAGCTGGGGCGTGGATGAATTTGCCGACTTCTTTACGGAGTTCATGAAGGCACTGGAGATCAAAGAAGCAACGCTTCTCGGACACTCCTTCGGCGGGCGTATCATCATCAAGCTTGCCAACCGGGAGAACCTGCCGTTTACGATCACGAATATCATCTTTGTGGATGCGGCGGGAATCCGCGCGAAGCTTAGCGGAAAGCAGAAACGGAAGCAGCGCCGGTATAAGATCCTTAAGAAAATCCTTCTCTGGAAACCGGTCCACGCGATGTTCCCGGAACTCATCGACGACTGGAAATCAAAGCAGGGTTCCGCGGATTACCGGAACGCGACGCCGCGGATGCGCGAATGCATGGTGAAATCGATCAACGAGGACCTGACGGACCTCCTTCCCGGTATCAAACAGGAAGTGCTTCTGATCTGGGGTGACAATGATACGGCAACGCCGCTTGCGGACGCGAAGAAGATGGAGGCGATGATCCCGAACAACGGGCTCGTCGTATTGTCCCCGGCGGGGCATTACAGCTTCCTTGACCAGCCGGTAGTATTCCGGAATGTTATGCGGTCTTACCTGAAGCCCGGCGAGTCGGCCGGAGTATAAAACAAGGCGGAATAAAGAATGCTTTACAGAACAATCGGGATGGCAGTGCTTACGGTGCTTGCGTGGTTCCTGACCATGCGCTACAACATGCACATGCTTCAGCTGAACGGCTATAAAAACATCGAGCATCTGAAACGGACGCTCCGCACATGGAACCGGCAATGGATCTTAATGATCGGTGTTGTTCCCGGCGTGCTGCGGCTTGTGTGGACCGGCTTATGGATTGACATCGTTTGCGCCGTTTATCTGCTCCTTCTGATCCTGATCTACAATCTGATGCGCCGCACCAAAGCGAAGAAGAAACTCGTTTACACGGCGCGCGTGAAGCGGATGCTTGTGGCACACGTGATCGTTTCGGCAATCCTTCCCGCCGTGGCAGGGATCGTGCTCGGGCTTGACCGTCTGAGCGGCGGACTGGTGCTTACCGTAAGCCTTCAGTGGATTCTGCTCGTTCTGACCAACTTCTTAATGAAGCCGGCCGAGAAAGCGGTCGGGCAGCATTACATCAACGACGCAAAGAGACGCCTTAGGGAGATGGGAGACCGTCTTACGATCATCGGCGTGACCGGAAGCTACGGAAAGACAAGCGTGAAGTTCTACTTAAAGACGCTCCTTTCCGCCAAATACGACGTACTCGTTACGCCGGAGAGCTTCAATACCCCCATGGGCGTTGTCCGCACGATCCGCGAGCAGCTTCGTCCCTCCCATGAGATATTCGTCTGCGAGATGGGGGCGAGACATGTCGGAGACATTAAGGAAATCTGCGACATTGTTCACCCGAAACATGGCGTGATCACATCCATCGGACCGCAGCACCTCGAGACGTTCTTCACGATGGACAACATCCGCAATACGAAATACGAGCTTGCGGACGCTCTGCCGAAGGGTGGTATGCTGTTTCTGAACGGCGACAGCGAAGAAGTCGTTAAGAAGGCAGGAGAGTATCCGGGAGCAATCCTTTACCATGCGTCGGCTGACGCAGCACCGGGCGGGACGTCCGGAAACGACGCGGGCAGTGGAGCGGTCGGTTCCCTGAGCGGTTATTATGCCAAGGACGTCAGGGTTTCCTCCCTTGGAACGGAATTCATCGTACACGCGACGGACGGGAGCGAGGAGACGTTCTCCACGCGCCTTGTCGGCGGGCATAACGTTATCAACATTATCGGTGCCATTGCGGTTGCCAATCAGCTCGGGATCGCCCTTTCCGACCTGAAGATCCCGGTCCGCAGACTGGAGCCGGTTCCGCACCGTATGCAGCTTCTCGGCCGCGGCGCGGTAACCATTATCGATGATGCCTACAACTCGAATCCGGTCGGCAGCAAAGCAGCCGTAGAAACACTCGGACTGTTCGACGGCATCAAGATCCTTGTTACCCCCGGAATGGTGGAACTCGGGGACAAGGAGGAAGAGTACAACAAAGCATTCGGCGGCTATGCCGCGAAGATCTGCGACCATATCTGCCTGGTGGGACGCAAGCGTGCGGAGCCGATCGCGGCAGGCGCACGGGAGGCAGGCTTCCCGGAGGACAGGATTAAGATCTTCGACCGGCTGCAGGAGGCCTTGGATTACGCCTATTCGGTAAGCGGAGAGGGACACAAGTTCATCCTTCTCGAAAACGACCTGCCGGATAATTACTAGGATTGAACGGATCAAACTGATAGAAACACAATAGTGGAAATACCCCGAAGGGTTCGGGAGAAAGGACCGATCCGGTTCCATTTTACGTGACCGGGTCATACTTGAAACAATGAAAACAAGAGTAGCAATGATGTTCGGAGGAAAGAGCGTGGAGCATGAGGTTTCGGTTATTACCGGAATTCAGGCGCTCCTCAGCATGGATACGGAGCAGTTCGACGTGATTCCCGTATACCTCACGAAGAAGAACGAGATGTACATCGGAGAGGACATCGGCAAGATAGAATGCTATAAAGACATTCCTTCCCTTTTGAAACGCTCGCAGAGAGTCATTCTCGTAAACGAGGACGGCCGGTTCCTGTTGCAGCCGTTCCCGCAGAAGATGTTCGGCGGAAAGAAGGCAGTTGAGATTGATGTTGCCTTCCCGGCCGTACACGGTACGAACGTAGAGGACGGCACACTGCAGGGATATTTGAAGACGATCGGCATTCCGTTCGTCGGCTGTGACGTTACCGCATCGGCTGTCGGCATGGACAAATTTGTCATGAAGACGGTACTGAAGGAGTATGATATTCCGCTTCTTCCGGGCAAGATCTACAAGCTCTCCGATTACGCGAAACTCGACACGATGCTTGACTCGGTTGAGAAGACCTTCGGCTATCCGGTGATCGTAAAGCCGGTCAACCTCGGTTCAAGTGTCGGCATCAGCGTTGCGAAGGACCGTGAAGCACTGACGCAGGCAATGGACGACGCGTTCCGTTACGCGACCAAGGTTCTTGTCGAACACGCGATCACGAATCTCAGGGAGATCAACTGCGCGGTACTCGGCGACGAGAACGACGCAGAAGCCTCGGAAATCGAAGAACCGATGCACAGTGAGGAAATCCTCAGCTACGAGGACAAATACGTCAGCAACGCCAAAGGAAGCGGTCAGAAGGGCATGGCAAGCGTCGCACGGAAGATCCCTGCCGAAGTTTCGAAGGAAATGCGTGAGGAAATCCGCAGCCTTGCCGTGAAATCGTTCCAGGCGCTCGGCTGTAACGGTGTTGCCAGAATCGACTTCATGATCGATTCCGATAACGGCAAGCTCTATTTCAACGAGATCAATACAATCCCCGGTTCGCTCGCATTTTACCTCTTTGAGCCGATCGGCGTACCGTATAAGGAACTGCTGACGAGGATGATCAAACTTGCGCTGAAGCGGGTACGCACGGAGCAGGCGATCACATTTTCCTTTGACACGAATATTTTAAATACGGCTTCCTTCGGAGGCAGCAAGGGGGCGAAGCGATAATGTTTTCCTTCTTACAAAAAGAGACACACAGCCAGCTTGAGGAGATTGTTACGAGGCTTAAACTGAACGCCTCGAATAATTACCGGGACGCGACCAAGGAGGACCTCGCGGAGCTTGAGAAGCGCTATGAGGAACTGCAGAGCGCCGGAAAGCTCAATCCGAAGCAGATAACTTACTACAGAAGTAGAATAGTAGAATATACTGACAAATTAAAGAACTTTTCGCATAAAACGCAGAAGGTCAACAAGTATTCGGAGAAGATTTAATTGGTTTCGCGGGGAGCCTTGTGAAGCAGGGTGACGGGAAAGGGGGCGCAGAAGAATGAGTGATAATGAAGTCAGGAAACAGGACGGAGCTTTCAGAAAACTGTTGTTGGTTATCGGGACGCCGCTGATCGGTGTCTTGCTGGATGATTAATAACTGGAAGCCGTATATGCCGGCTCCCGATGTATACATCTCCGGTTTCGCACCTAACTGGTTGTATGATCTCGGCGCGGGAAGAGATCCAAAGGAGACACTCGAAGCGTACTGTTCCGAGTGGGAAGCGCAGGTCAACCGTTTTAATGAGAAATTGAAATAAAGAAAAGGTATTCGGAATAAAAGAATACAGGGGAAAACCTTATATGTGGGGGGACACAACAATGGAAGAACAGAGTCAGACGAACGTAACGGAAGTGCCTGAGGTTGCGGTTCAGGCGGCACCGGAGGAGCAGAATCAGGAGCACAAGGCGTCCAAACCGTCTAAGAGAAAGCTCTTTATCCTGATCGGATCCCTTGCGGCAGCGGCTCTTATTATATGTGGCGTATTAGTTCTGTTCCGGAAGAATTCCGTGCCGAAATGGGTTAAGAACGGCGGAATGCCGGAGTATGATATTCCGGAGGTTCCGGAGGGGTATAAGCTGCAGTTTTCACTGGCAGCAGTTTATAACGTCTCGGCGAAAGGCAAAGTGACCCTGTCGGAATCCTATGAATATGACGCGAAAGGTAATTGCACCAAAGTAATCTATTACGATGAAAAGGGGAAGAAAGACGGTTATACGGTTTATCAATACGATGACCGAAATAACAGGATATCAAATAAAGGTTATGACGCAAAGAATAAGCTGACATCCCGAACCACGATGTCTTATGATGCGAACGGCAGATGCACGGAGATGATTTATGAGGATCTGGATGCTTCAGTAATTGATTTCAGCAAGAAAACGCTCTATGAATACGATAAGGACGGAAACCGGATCCGGGAGACAGAGTATTATCTTGACGGACGGCTGGATGAAGACCGGCAGTATGATGCAAGCGGGAAGCTGCTGACAAAGAACATGCAGGATATTATCGTTCATTACTACGCCTATAATGAAGACGGAAACCTTCTTTCTGAAAAAGTAAGCTATAAGGATGAAAGATTCGGGGAATACTATGCGCAGAAAAACCACTATTCTGAGGACGGACTTCTTTTAGAGGAAATCGAAAGCCCCGAATCGGAAATCGAAAAGAAAACGGTTTATGAATACGATGAAACCGGGAAGATTCAGAAGACCTCGAAATGGGAGAAGGGACGGCTGACACAGGAAGTAATCTATGTGAACGGGTTCAAGACAGAGATATATAATATCTCTGAAGACGGAACAAGAACCCTGTACTCGAAGATGAAGAATGACGAATACGGAAACCAGACGATGCTTCAAACTTATGATGAGGACGGAAAGATTAAATTCTGGGCCGAGATGGAGTACGAGGGTCTCGGATTAAAGTACGGCAAGTACACGAAGATTACCGGAAAAGACGCAGACGGAAATGTTACGACAGTCATGGATAAGGAGTACTACGAAAGTAACGGACATTTGGCAGGCCTTTTGAGTGAATTTGTGTATAATCCGGACGGAACATTTCACGACAGAGGAGAAGGATACAACGGTTTTATCCTGAAAATGGATGATTACGGTAATATCGTTCGCTATATAAAATATCGTAACGGTAAAACGGCCGAGCAGGAAGTCTCGGAGTATAGGGTATTTGTTGTTCCGAATAAGAGGGAATAATTCGATGAAGATGGGAAAGACATCCAAAGTTTTGTTGCTGGTAGGCGAGATTATCGTCATATTTGTCGTTGTATTTGCCGGCCTTTTCGTACTGATGAAGACGATCGGGGGAGGCATGCGGAAGGAAAAGCAGACTACCGGAACGCCGGTTTCCGCTACGCCGGTAACCCTGTCCCGGACGCCGACGCCGGTATCGGGAGAGCGTGATCTGAACGGTCTTACGGTGACCGTTACGAACTGGTGGGATATGGATTTTAACAAGCCGAAGGACGAATATGAACAGGCCTACTGGGATATGCAGAACGAGGCCATGAAGAAATATAACTACACGCTTGTGAATGATTCTCACTATGACTGGGGCTATGAATACACGGAAGCTTTCCTGCTGGGGGTCAACGAGAACCATCCGATTGGTTCAATCGTATGCCTCTATAACAACTTTGTGGCGCCGCTCCTGCAGTCCAACGCATTGTTAGATGTTTCGAAGCTTCCCTCCGCCGATTGGAACGATGAGAAGTATAATCAGGCTGTTATCGACATGATGAGCTTTAACGGCGCAATCTACGGATTTGCGAGCGGGATGGAGCCGAGGGCAGGCGTATTTTTCAATAAAGGCATGCTCGAGTCGTGCGGGTACTCGCGGGATCTTCCGTACGAGCTTCAGGCTTCGGGACAGTGGGATTTTGCGCATTTTAAAGAACTTTGTAAGAACCTGACCCGGGATGTGGATAATAACGGCGTTACGGATCTTTACGCGGTTACTGCTTACAGCGGCATTGCGATTGAGGCATTTCTTGCGGCCAACGGAACATCTGTTATTGTGAAAGACGGCGATAACGGGTTAAAGCTGAATGCCGATGACAAGCGGGTTACGGAAGCACTGTCCTTCTTTCATGATTTATGTCAGGAAGGGTATTACCGTATCCAGCGGGAAGATGAAACTTGGGACTACTTCAAAGAATGCTTCGCTTACGGGGAGGTTGTCATGCTGGTCGAAGAGCAGTATCAGTGTGAGGACTTTCACCATAACTGGAACCCGGACCTTGACTTCGGATTCGTTACCATGCCGAAAGGTCCTTCCGCGGACGATTACTACGGCGTCCTAAGGGAAAATGTCTGGGTACTGCCTAACTGTGAAGCAATCCGCAGCGTGGCGGACGATATCGTATTTGTCTATGACATTTATACCGATTCACCGGCCGGAATGGAAAATGATGACCGCAGATGGAAGAAGAATCTGTACCTTGATTCACTTGACAACAGAGCGATCAACGAGACGAGTAACTGGCTCATCAATAAGTGGGATTACTGTATGCCTTATATGGATACTTATATAATGGATTGGGATTATAGCTGGGCGTACAAGATCGGTGACGGAAAGAATCCGCAGGCGGTTCTCGCCGCGTATTCCGACGAGTGGCAGCAGGAGGTTGACGAGTTCAACCGAAGAATGAAGGAAATCGCGCCGTAAAACGAGAATAAAGAAAGAGACGAGAGAAGGAATTCTTTCGTCTCTTTTTTATGTCATTATTGGTGCGCAGGATGGAGCAGCAGGCAGGATCAGATGTCGTATGCCATCCGCAGCTCGTGACAGATGTGGTCGAGATCCGGATAGAGCGAACCCTCGGTAATGCCGAACACCCGGAGGCTTTCGAGGAAATAATCGCGCCGGTCGGCCGGGATTATGATCTTATAGAGCATGTTTTCGTCGCAGATGTCTTCCAGACGCCGCAGGGAATTGTGGACAGTAAAGCAGGCCTGCTGGGAATAGAGACGCAGGTGGCTGTCGGTTGAGTAGCACGCAAGGATCTTATCCTCGAGGACAGGGTTATGATGCAGGTGCTTGAACGCGGGAAGCAGCATCTCCTGGGCCGTGTCGGCATCAATCGGATAGATGCAGTTGCCGAAGCCTTCCTTCTCGTTCAGAAGGTTCGGTGCGAGTACCCAGACGCAGGCGTCCATGCCCGGATTCTTATGAAAGGTTTCGGTTGCGAAGAACACGGCGGTCAAAGGAGAGCGTGACCAGTCTAACATACGGGTTGGAAGACCGTGGTGCTGCATCAGGGCAACCCATCCGGAGTAGTCGTGCTTCTCGGGCGGATTCTTCAGAATCTGCTTGCCGCGGATATAGAAATCGTTGGTGATAAAGCGTTCAATCTCCAGGCGTTTCTCGCTTCTCTGGATCGAAGGAACGAGCGTTAAGGAAGAGTTCTCCTCGCCGCGGTACCAAAGCCCCTGCTTATGTCTCGCGGCCAGCGCTTTCAGAAACTGCAACAGTTCGTCAATGGTGCTGATGTCGATGGTAATCATGGATATGCCTCCTTCTTTCGCAGTCACTTTATTATACCTCTTTTCACGCCGGATGTAAATGTCAGGCACAATAAAACAGGGGCTTCCCGGTTGGGAGGCCCCTGAACGTTTTCAGATTGGTTTTACAATTACTTAACCGTTACGTTGATCACGTGCGGCTGCGCACCGTTGTACCAGTAGAGGTAAGCTTCTACATCGATAACGTCGCCCTGCTTGAGGTTCTCAACAGCCTTGTAAACATCCGTGTCTGCGCCGCGGAGATAAGACTCAACAACGAGAGAGAAGGACATGCCGTTGAGGGAAACGCGGAAGTAGATATCGTCTCCGCGGGAACCGGAACCGTCGTACTTGTACATCGGATCGCCGGTAACCTTAAGACCCTTAACCGTTACAAGGTGGTTCATCAAAGCAGCAACTTCGGGAACCTGGCTGAGGATCGTGTCACCGGTGAAGAAAGGTGTAAGATCAACAGCGGGAGCGATGTAGCTTCCTTCCAGAATCTCGAATGATGCGCCCTCGTCGATCTCAATCTCGCCGGACCATGTAGTACGGTAACCTTTTACGCGGATCTTGGTTCCGGGAACAAGCTTCTTGGAATCTTCCTCGGAACAGGTCATGTTGTAGATGAAGTAAGCACCGTCGGGATCAGCTGCGTAAACAGTGATCTTGTTGTCCCACCAGGACTGATGATCCTGCACGTAGCACTCGATCGTAACTTCGGAATCATTCTCAGCAGCAATGTACTGTGCGTGCGTCATAACGCCTTCGCTCTTAGCGTTAGCGCTTCCGGTAACAACTGCCTTCGTGATGTGCGGGTTAGCACCGTTGTACCAGTAAAGGAAACCTTCCAGGTCAACGATATCGCCGGCCTTCAAAGCCTCAACAGCCTTGTAAACTTCGGTATCCTTGCCGCGGAGATAAGACTCAACGGTAAATGTGTATACCTTGTCGCCAAGCGCAGCCTTGAAGTAAAGGTCATCGCCGGGGTTACCGGAGTTGTCCCACTTGTAGGTAGCAGCGCTTACTACGGTAAGGCCCTTGAAAGCTACGGGAAGGTTCTGCTTATCAGCAAGACCGTCGGTTCCGAGAAGGTTCGTTACGTCAGTAACGGGAGCGATGTAGCTGCCGTCCTCGAACTCGAAGGTTGCACCCTCGTTCACTTCAATCTCGCCTGCCCAGGTAGTACGGTAACCGGTTACCTTGATCTTGGTTCCGGGAACGAGCTTAGCGGCATCGGTCTCGGAGCAAGCCATGTTGTAAAGGAAGTAACCGCCGTCCTTATCGGCTGCATATACGGAAATCTTGTTGTCCCACCAGGACTGATGATCCTGAACGTAGCACTCGATCACTACTTCGTCATCATCCTGTGCCGCAACGTACTGGGCATGGGTCATAACGCCTTCGCCCTTAACATCGGGAGAGTCTGTGGGGGTCGGCTCGTCGGTCGGCGTCGTGGTAGGCGTTTCGGTCGGAGTCGCTGTAGGTGTAGGGGTAGTCTTCTTGCCGCATGCGGTAAGCGCGAAAGCAAGGATAAGAGTTACCACAAGCAATAACTTCTTCATTATCTTTCTCCTTTCAATTCTGCTCCGACTTGAATTTGTACATTTTTCACAGTCCGGAGCACCATCGGAACCGAAATTCCGAACTTACAAGTACCATATTATACAAAAACCAAAGGAAAATGCAATAGGCATATTTTACTGGTTTTTCATGGAAAATCTTATCCTTTTTGTTGTGATTTCCAACGCCGGATGATGTATATGGCGATCAGGCCTGCCCAGATGACCGCGAGGGAGGTCAGTAGCACCGCCGAAGTCTTCGGCAGGGGGCCGAAGGATTTGGTGTCCGTAACCGTGATCTGGTCGAGGTGCTTGAGGGCAGCGGTGTCTTCATACAGCTGTTTGATGAAGGCGTCGTCGACGGTCTTTTTGCGGCGGACGGAGCGCGTCACATTTTCCACCAGCTCGCCTGCGGCCTCACGGACCGAAGCGGAACCGGCGAAGACGGGCGTTACGAAGGTGCAGTCGATGTTCTCGAGGAACAGTTTCGCGGCCTTGATCTTGACGTCATAATGAAGGGCGTTGTCAACGCCTTCCGCGGCGAGATATTCCTGGTATTCGGCGGAGTTCTGCGCCTTGGTGGTAACCGGAATATAACCTTCGGTCTGCGAATAAGCAATCTGCACGTCGTTCGTGAGCATGTACTGTATGAAGAGCCACGAAGCAAGCACTTCGCCTTCGTCTTCCTTTGTGAAGATGCAGAGCGACGGACCCTGCGAGATCATATACGGGTTCGACGGATCGTACTGCGGGATCGGGCGGACAACCGTCTCAAACTGTACGATGTTCTCGGAATGAATGTCCGAGTTGGGAGCATTGCTTCCCATCCATGTGGCGCCAGCCGTCGAGTCGATCGCGAAGATGCACTGGCCGGCGTTCAGGTAGTTGCCGGGATAGCTCGAGATCTTGAACGTCGAGAACGAGCGGGACTTTGCGTGCGGCACGAGTGACATCAGGATTTCCTTGGTCGTATCGTTGAAGAGGAGCACGTGTCCTTCCTCGTCGGAATAGGGCGCGTCCTTCTGCTTTAACATCGAGATCATCATATTGTCGGTCGACTTATAGATGAACGGGATGAGCGTCTTCTGGCCGTTCACGAGGAATGTGCCTTCCGCGTCCTGCTTCATGGCGGCTTCCGAAACTTCCCAGATATAGTCCCAGGTCGGAACGTCGGGAATCGTATAGCCGAGCTTCGTTACGAGGTCCTTATTGATGTAGAGCGCCTCCGTCGAACGCATGTAGGGAAGCGCGTAGCAGCCGTTTCCGATGATGCATTCATTGTAAAATTTCGGAACGATCTCTTCCTCGGTCGGACCGTCGAAGAGAAGCTTGCTGCCGCCGAGACCGTAGTTCCGGTCGGCGATCAGCGCATCCAGCTGCACGACGACGTTGCTTCCCTTTTGGTAGGTCGCGATGTGGTCGGGGTAGGTGATGCACACATTTGGCGTCGTATCGGTCGCAATGTTCGTGATGACGTCCTGGTAGATCGTCGCGTAGTCGGTGTAGGTCTTCAGGTTCACGTGAATGTTCGGATAGATCTTCTCGAAATCCGCGATGGCCTGCTTATAGATGTTAACCTGGGTGATGTTCGTGTCATTTTTCGCCCAGAAGGAGATCTCATACTGCTTGTTCGTGTCAAATTCCATCGGCACCCGGAACGCAACCCGGTTCTTGCCGCCGTGGCAGCCCGTAAGAAGCGTTACGGCAAGCAAAAGAAGGAGCAGGAGAGCGAACATTTTCCGTAAATGCTTCATCCCTTCGTACCTCCTCTCGAAACGCCTTCCATAATCTTATTCCGGAATACGAGGAACAGAATCACGAGCGGTACGGAGATAACGACAACGGCTGCCATCATGGCGGGAATGTTGTCGCGGCCGAAGCCGTTCTGGCGGATCTCCTGGATACCGTTCGATACAAGGTAGTAGTTCTTGTCGTCCGTAATGAGACGCGGCCATACGTAGGAATTCCAGCACTCGATGACCTTGAGGATCGTGATTGTCACAAGCGTTGGCTTCGAGATCGGAACCATAACGCGCAGCAGGTATTTGAAGTCGGACGTGCCGTCGACTTTGGCGGCCTTATAAAGTTCCTCGGGAATCTGCTCGAAGTTCTCCTTCAGCAGGTAGATATAGAATACCGACGTGATGGACGGCAGGATCAGTCCGAGGAAGGTATTGCGCATATTCCACGACGTGATCGTAACGTAGTTCGTGATGATAACGAGCTCGTTCGGGATCATCATAAGGCTTAAGAAGAGGGAAAATACGAGGTTCTTGCCGGGGAAGTTCATCCGGGCAAATCCGAACGCCGCAAGCACGATCACAACCATCATCGCGGCGGTCGTGATGACCGTGAAGATCAGCGTGTTCAGGAAGTATTTCGCAAGCGGTACGGCGGTAAATGCCACATTGTAATTCTTCAGTGTCGGCGCAAGCGTGTAGAACTTCGGAATCTCCTCGGAGTTATAGGCGCCCTGCGTCTTAAAGCTTGTCAGGATCATCCAGTAGAACGGGAACAGGACGGCAAGCGCGCAAAGCGTCAGGAACGTGTAAAGAAGCACGTTCTTGATGATGCGGCGTCTTCTTGCGGCGGCCTCGATGAGGCGGTAGTCCTGCGCGGTAGGGGCGGTTGTTTTATTGGTATCAGTCATGTCGCGTCCCTCCCTTAATAATGGATTTTATTCCTGCTCACCATCAGGTTGATGCAGGTGATCGTGAATACAACCGCGAACAGAATAAGCGCCGCCGCCGAAGCAAAGGACGGGTATCCGCCGCTGTTGCCGTAAAGCATGTCGTATACGTAGCCTACCATCGTGTTCATGCCGGCGGAGTTGAGGTCCGTGCCGAACAGGGCAACTTCGTCGCTGTAGGCTTTGAACGCGCCGATGAAACCGGTGATGACGAGATAGAAGATCATCGGGGAGATCATCGGAAGCGTGATCTTAAAGAAGATACGCGAAGGTCTTGTTCCGTCCACGCGGGCTGCCTTGTAGTAGTCCTCTTTGACGGACGCAAGGGCACTCGTAAGGATCAGGATCTTGAACGGAAGCACGATCCAGACGGTATAAAGACACATGACGAACATTTTCGCCCAGTACGGACCGTCAATGAAGTCGACGGTCTTGCCGCCGAAGAGATGAATCAGCAGGTTCACCATGCCGTCCGTGTATTCGGTCTTTTTGAAGAGCACCATGAATACGAGACCGACAGCGAGCGTGTTGGTCACGTACGGCAGGAAATAAATGGTCTGAAACGCGTTCCGAAGAGGCTTCACCGAGCTGAGCGCGAGACTGATGAGAAGCGCGAGACCCGTCGAAACCGGAACCGTAATGATAACAATGATGAAGGTGTTCCGCAGCGCCTGCACAAAGTAAGTGTCATGCAGAACATACTGGAAGTTGTACAGACCCGTGCCGGTCGATTTCTGCGTCACGAAACTGTAGCCTTCCTCAAAGGAATAAATGATAACGTCAATCAGGGGGTAGACCATGAACACGCCGAGAAAGACGATTGCCGGCAGAAGATAGAGCCAGCCCTTATAATTCTTCTGTTTCATATGGTCTCCTCTGTTTCATGATCGAAAAGATGAACCTTCTTCGGTTTCAGGCTGAAGCGGACGGTTTCGCCCGTGATGCCTTCCACGTCCTCCGAAGGAACGATGGCGCGGATCGTGGTGCCGGTAAATGCGGGATGTTCCGCGACAATGCTCGTGTCGCGGCCCATGACCTCAATCTTGTTGAGTTTTACGGTGAGAGCACCGTTTTCATCCGGAATAAAACCTTCGGGGCGGATGCCGACATAGATCTTGCGGTAGGAATCAGCATCTGCCGAAGCACCGTCTGTGTTGCCGGGAGTTGCATTGGCGGAGCCATTGGGCGCGTCGAGAACAGCCTCGTCGCCGATGTATACTTTGCCGTCACGGATCTCGCCTTCAAATACGTTGATCGGAGGCGTGCCGAGGAATTTCGCGACGAAGAGGTTGCCGGGATGATCATATACTTCCTGGGGCTTGCCAATCTGATGGATAACGCCTTCCTTCATAACGACGATCATGTCGCTGATGCTCATCGCCTCTTCCTGGTCGTGCGTTACGAAGATTGTTGTAATGCCGGTCTCATGCTGGATGCGGGATAGCTCCTCTCTGGTCTGCAGACGGAGTCTCGCATCAAGGTTTGAAAGAGGCTCGTCGAGAAGAAGAACGCTCGGCATCTTTACGAGGGCGCGTGCAATCGCTACACGCTGCTGCTGGCCGCCGGAGAGCTCGTTCGGTTTCCGCTCCATGAGCGTGTCTATCTGTACAAGCTTGGCTGCTTCAAGGGCGCGTTCGTGCATCTGCTCCTTCGTGAGTTTATCTTTGCCGCGCAGGTTTCCGAGAGGGAAAGCAATGTTGTCCTCTACGGTAAGGTGCGGATAAAGGGCATAGTTCTGGAACACGAGGCCGACGCCGCGGTTCTCGGGCGGAACGTCAGTTACGTCGTTGTCTCCGAAATAGATACGGCCCTCGGTCGGAGTCTCCAGTCCGCTGATCAGGTTGAGCGTCGTGCTCTTGCCGCATCCGGACGGACCGAGAAGCCCGATCAGCTTACCGTCGGGGATTTCAAAGGTCAGGTCGCTTGCCGCGATGACATCCTCTTTGATCTTTTTGTTCCGGTTCGGAAACCGTTTGGTCAGATGCTCTAAAGTAATCTTCATGGCGCCTCCGTAGGTGGTTGTTGTAAGATTGAATCCGCTTACGCGGATTGGTGTCATTTTCCTTCTTTCGATTATAGAGTTTGGCGGGCGAAAAGTCAATTTGGTTGCGGGCGAAATCCGTGTGTGGTATAATAAGCGGAAAGGATAGTGGAAGAAAAGGAGGACGTGGATATGAGTGAGAAGAAGTGGCTTATTATTATAGTGGCCATTCCGACTGTGATTATTGCTGTGATTCTTGGCGTAAAATATCGCAACTATCGTACCTATTTAAGATATATAGAGGCCAAGAAGGAGTATGACCTCGAACGTCTGGCGGAGTTTCTCGAAAAGCATTACGGGCTTACGCAAGATGATTATGAGGTGATTGAGGCAGATCAGAACGAGCAAGGCAATCAAATGAAATGCGTGATTCGGGCCGGCCGAAAGGAGTTTTTTGCATTTAAGACGTGGAGTGGGGACGAAAGATTTGATACAAGTTATTATGAAGATTTGTTCCGAAGCGAGATAACGGAGCACCTCAAGAAGATAATTGATGAATCGGGGATTCTTGAGGATGCGGATTACGAGATCACGGAAATAGAATCCTATTCAGAGCGGTTGGCTCGGAACCGTTATTCCCACGACGGATCCTTTGCGTCGGCGTATATCCTTCTTCCGGCATGGATCACTCCCGAAGAGATCAAGAAGATCGGAACATACGATCCGAACGCGGAAGAGCCTGACAAAGAGTACGAACAGAAATGGCTTAAAACCCAATGGGTCAACTGCAAAATTGTTGTTAAGTCGGGAGGCCCTTCGACTGTTACGGAAGAGCAGTTTGAGTCACTTCGGAAATCGTTGTTTTATATGAACCAGCTGGAGATCGTAACGCCGGAGAACACGTGCCGCTTTAAGTACGCTGACATCAATAAATAACCTGCTCCGGCGGGGTAATGCGACTGACGAATATTGTCTGATAATTAAATATCGTGCAAAAGAGTATAGTTAAAAGCACAATGATATTTACCGGTAAATAAAGATTCCGAGACAACATGGAAGAGCCTGCTGTCAATTCTGACGGCAGGCTCAATTTTTGTTGAGTTTCCGATGAAAAATGCGTAAAATGTGAAAAAGCATGGGGTTTACAGCGCCGCTGATTCAAATAGTGAAATTGTGAACGAAGTTTGTTAACAATATACAATAATTATTTACTTGTAATCTTAGTATCGGTATGCTATTTTCCTTTTAAGGGAAAGATTTCTGCATAAAAATCTATGGGGTGAATTTCATACTTGGGGGCAAATCTGCAGAAATGCAGAGACGCAAAGCTTGGAGTCTAAAGAACGGGATAGGGTGTTATACATTCCTGTTTCAATGATAGTTCGGCTGCAATAATAGGTATTATTGCGGCCTTTTTTATTTGGGGAAGGCCTTTTTGGCATTGGGGAAAATTGATTACACTGGGGCAAATCTGCAGAAATGCAGAGACGCAAAACTTGGAGTCTAACGTGGCAGGATACGGTACGGTTATTTCCTGACGCTATGATAGTTCGGTTGCAATAATTGGTATTATTGCGGCCGTTTTTTGTTTCCCGAGGTAGAGAGGACGCGGGATATGAGCTGATACTGAAGGCGTGACTTAACGCCTAAGTATAAATTGTAAAAAGGGCAGATATGAAAGGAGTAGGATATGCATTTCAGTTGGTTTAAACGCATGTTCAGTTTACTGTTATGTATCATCATGCTTGGGAGCCTTTTGCAGGTAAAAGAGGCGTCGGCAAGCAGATGTTATGATCATAGTAAGCAGAAAGTTGTGGTCACCAAAGAAGCAACATGTACGAAGACGGGAACGAGAGAGTACCGTTGTAAAAACTGTAACTATTTGGTGAAGACGGAAACCATTCCGGCCAAGGGACACAGCGTCTCGGGGCAGAAGAGGACTGTGAACGCAACATGTACTTCTTCGGGTTATACCGCAATTATTTGTAACACTTGCGGTGCTGAAGTGAGCAGATCGACAATTTCCGCTTTAGGGCACAATTGGGGAGGTTGGAGTGTAACTAAAAGTGCAACCTGTACCGCAAGCGGAACCAAAACGCGGAAATGTACCAGATGCAGCGCTACAGATTCCGCAACAATTTCCGCTACAGGTCATTCCTGGAGCAGTTGGAGTACAACCAAGAATGCAACTTGTACCGCAAGCGGAACCAAGCAGCGGAAGTGTTCTAATTGCGGAAAAACAGAATCTGAAACAATTTCCTCCACCGGACATTCCTGGGGCAGTTGGAGCACTACCAAGAATGCAACCTGTACCGCGGCAGGATCAAAACAACGCAAATGCTCTAAGTGTGGGCAGATCGAAACTGCCTCGATAGCAGCTCTTGGACACAATGTCCAGGGGCAGAAGAAGACCGTCAATCCCACATGTACTGCAGCGGGTTATACGGCAATCGTATGCTCACGCTGCGGTGCTGAAGTCAGCAAGACTGAAATCGCAGCAAAGGGCCATACTTGGGGCAACTGGGTAACCGATAAGGCAGCAACCTGTGAAGCAGACGGAACGAGACATCGTAACTGTACCGTATGTAATGCGAAAGATACCGGAACGATCACGAAACTCGGCCATAACGTACAGGGCCAGAAGAAGACCGTAGCAGCTACGTGTACCGCAGCAGGTTATGAAGCAATCGTATGCTCCCGCTGCGGCAAGGAAGTCAGCAAGACGACAATCGCAGCAAAGGGTCATACTTGGGGTTCATGGGTAACCGATAAGGCAGCCACCTGTGAAGCAGACGGAACGAGACATCGTAACTGTACCGTATGTAATGCAAAGGAAACCGGTACAATCACGAAGCTCGGCCATAATGTTCAGGGCCAGAAGAAGACCGTAGATGCAACATGTACTGCTGTTGGATATACGGCAATCGTTTGCTCCCGCTGTGGTAAGGAAGTCAGCAGAACAACTATCGCAGCAAAGGGTCATGACTGGGACAAGTGGGTTACCACGAAGGAAGCCACCTGTGAAGCCGACGGCTCCAGATATCATAAGTGTAAGGTCTGCGGCACGCAGGTGACCGAAAAGATCAATAAACTTGGCCATAACGTGCAGGGCCAGAAGAAGACCGTAGATGCTACCTGTACCAAGGAAGGATATACGGCAATCGTATGTTCTCGCTGCGGCAAGGAAGTCAGCAGAACGACAATCGCAGCCAAGGGCCATGACTGGGACAAGTGGGTTACCACGAAGGAAGCCACCTGTGAGGCCGACGGCTCCAGATATCATAAGTGTAAGGTCTGCGGCACGCAGGTGACCGAAAAGATCAATAAACTTGGCCATAACGT